>CP017948.1 GCA_002838185.1 Tenericutes bacterium MO-XQ
ACAGTGATGAAAGGGTAATTAAATATGAATGAATATGATCAATTATGGCAGAAAATATTAAATGACTTAGAGAATATTTTTTCAGAGGAACTATTTGTAGATGTCTTTGAACCTATTAAAAAGACACACAAGTTTTCTAATGGTCAAATTTATGTCGTAGTCCCCAATGAATTTATCAAAAATAGAATCAATCGTTTTTATATCAACAAGATCAATGAGCTTGCTGAAAAATATCATAAAGATAAGATTCATTTTAAATTCGTGACTGAGGCTGAATTAATCCCAGAAGAAACACTTATTAGTCCTGAAAGAAACCTTAATTTAAAATACAGACCAGGCAACCTTAATCGAAGTTATACATTCGATAATTTTGTCGTTGGTAAAAGTAACAATTTTGCATTTAGAATGGCTATGAAAGTAGCTGATCAACCTGGTATGGTTGCAAATCCATTATACATCTTTGGTGATGTAGGACTTGGTAAAACCCACTTAATGCAGGCTATCGGTAATTATATCTTAGATAATGATATTCATAAGAAGATCATGTATGTAAAAGCTGATGGATTTATCGAGGATTTTGCTAATCTATTAAGAAAAGAAAAAATGGATGATTTTAATCAAAAATATAGAGATATTGACGTTTTATTAGTTGATGATATCCAAATTATGGGTGGAGCGACTAAAACCCAAATGGAATTCTTTAAACTTTTTGATTTCTTATATCATCAAAACAAACAAATTGTAATTACAAGTGATAAACCAGCATCAGAATTAAAGAATATTATGTCTCGTTTGACCTCTAGATTTGAAGTTGGTTTAACAGTAGATATTCAAGTTCCTGATTTAGAACATCGTATTGAAATTTTAAAGAGAAAACTTGCTACAGAATCATCAGATATTCATGATATTCCAAACAATGTTTTAGAGTTTATTGCATCGTCTTTTGTGACTAATATTAGAGAACTTGAGGGTGCTTTAAAACGTGTATTATTTTATTGTCTAGCAAACAACTTAGATTTATCATTAGAATCTGTTAATGAAGCGCTAGAACCACTCTTAAAAACAAAGAGAAAGAGTGATTCATTAAACGAAAATAACTATGATAAAATCCAAAGTATTGTCAGTGATTTTTATGGAATTACAATTGATGATTTAATAGGTAAAAAACGACATTTAAAATATATCCTTCCAAGACATATATCAATGTACTTAATTAAATCAAAATATAATATACCTTATAAGACAATTGGATCACTTTTTGGTGGTAGAGATCACTCAACTGTATTAGCCGCTTGTGAGAAAATTGAAAACGAAATAAAACAAGATAGTAGTCTTAAATTAGCTATTGAAACTATCAATAAAAAAATCGATCATTTTACACAAAAATAATGTTTATAAAATGTTGGAAATATGGTATAATAATAGCAGTGTTAAGCCTTTAATTATACTTTCCCACTTATCCACCATGACTAACAACAATAATTAAAGATTAAATAAATAAAATAAAGGAGCTTCCGCTATGATATTTAATATCGATAGAGATGTATTATTAAATCATTTACTAACTGTTCAAAAAGGGTTACCTTCTAAAACACCACTTCCAATTTTATATGCTGTTAAATTTGAAGTGAATGAAGATCATGTTATTTTAACAACAAGTAACACTGATGTTGCAATCCAAGTTTTAATTGATGAGCAATCAATTTCAATCAAAGAAACTGGAAAGGTAGCTATTCCAGGACGTTACTTAATTGAAATTATGAGAAAAATAACATCACAACGTGTTGAATTCGCATTAATCGAAGATCGTTTAATTGTAATTAAAGCAGATCGTTCAGAATTTAAATTACGTTTAATGGATGTGGAAGATTATCCAGAAGTTGATTTTCTAGATTTAGATGATCCAATTACATTAGATGCTCAGTTATTTAAAAACATTATTAAAGAAACAAACTTTGCGACAGCACAAAGTGAAAAACGCCCAATTTTAACAGGTGTAAATTTTAAATATCGTGATAATCATTTATATTGTGTTGCAACAGATAGTTATCGTTTAAGTCAAAAAAATGTTAAATTAAGAACACATTCTAAAGAATTTGATATTGTTATCCCAAATAAAAGTTTAGATGAACTTAATAAAATTTTAGATACTTCAAACGATGATGTTGAGTTATATATCAATCCAAATAAAGTTTTATTTAAAATGAATAACACTTTATTTCAAACAAGATTACTAGAAGGTACATATCCAGATACAATGAGAATCATCCCTACAGAATTTCCTGTAAGTATTCCATTTAACAAAGAGGAATTATTACAAGCTGTAGAACGTGTATCATTACTTTCTCCAAGAGATAGAGAAACAAATTACAATATCATTAAAATGACACTTAGAGAAGATCACATCGTTGAAATGAGTTCAACCAATACAGAAGTAGGGGATGCTTTAGAAGAAATTATTCCATCATCTGATGTGATTGGACCTATGATAAAAATTGCATTTAGTTCTAGATATTTAGTAGATGCACTTAAAGCTTTTACATCAAATGAAGTTATTATTCAATTTGCTGGAGAAGTAAAACCATTTGTGATCAAAGGTAATTTAGATCAAGATTTATTACATTTAATTTTACCTGTTCGTATCGATTAATCCATAAAATTATAAAAAATATAAAAAATAAAAAAAGCCGAAATTTCCATTTTAAGGCTTTTTTTTATATCACCATGATATGGACATTTATGTGTCTTTAAATTGTTGAAAATAGATGTTTTTTTCTTTATATTATGATATAATATAAAAGAATACAGAGGGATTAATAAATGAAAAAATTTAAAATGCACACAGAAATTATAACTTTAGGTCAATTTTTAAAAGCAACAGATTACATCGGTTCAGGTGGAGAAGCGAAGTTTTTTTTATTGCAACATGAGATTTTTGTGAATCACGAAAGAAGAACTGAACGCGGAAAAAAATTATTTCACGGAGATCAAATTATGATATTTGATACTGTGTATTATTTAGTTTATGATTCAACAAGTACAACTTAAAAACTTTAGAAATCACAACCAATACACGTTAGATATAAATCAACCCTTTGTATATATCTATGGTGAAAATGGTAGTGGAAAAACAAGTATATTAGAGAGTATTTATTTTTGTGCAACAACTAAATCACACCGGACGTCTGATGAAAAAGAATTAATTAAAAAAAATGAGCCTTTTGCTCAAGTGAAATTAAAAACAGATGAAAATACATTTGAGATAGTTATATCAAAAGCAGGTAAACATACAAAAATTAATCATATTGAAAAAAGAAAAATCAGTGAGTTTGTAGGTCATTTAAATGTAGTGATGTTTGCGCCTAATGATTTAGAACTTATCCAAGGTGCACCAGGATTTAGAAGAAATTTTATGGATTTTGAACTACTTCAAGTCGATAAAAACTATTTACATGATTTAAATACATATAAACAAATCTTAAAACAAAGAAATAGTTTATTAAAAAAAGTAGATTTAAAAGACGATTATACGTTTTTAGATATTTTAGGACAACAACTTTATGAAGCAGGCATTAAACTGATTGATCAAAGACAACAATTTATTAAAGAGATTAATGAGATATTTATTAAACAATATCAAGCTTTTAGTCCTTATGAGGTATATCTTGAATATAAACCAGATCAAAACAAAAAAGCGTTTAAGAAATATTTAGAAACACAACAAAAACAAGATATTTTGTACCAGACAACACTTGCAGGACCCCATAGAGACGATTTTTTTATTGGTTTTAGAGGTTTTGATGCAAAATCTTATGCATCACAAGGGGAAACCCGATTAATCGTCGTAGCACTTAAATTAGCGCTATTAGAATGGATCGAACTTAGAACAAAAAAGAAAGTTATATGTCTACTTGATGATGTACTTTCTGAACTTGATGAAGATAAACAACAAATATTTTTAAAAGCATTACCAAAAGAACACCAAATTATCATGAATAGTGTCCATAAGATAAAAATGGATCATATTCAAATGATCGAACTTATAAAGGAGAATGAACATGTCAAATTATGATGCATCGAATATTCAAATATTAGAAGGATTAGAGGCGGTAAGAAAACGTCCTGGTATGTATATCGGTAGTACTGGTTCACGTGGATTACACCATTTAGTATGGGAAATTATTGATAATTCAATTGATGAAGCTTTAGGTGGATATGCGACGAATATCAAACTTGAAATTCTCAAAGATGATATTATCAAAGTCACAGATGATGGTCGTGGGATTCCAGTAGATCTTCATCCAAAGACAAATCGTCCAGCAGTAGAAACGATTTTGACATCACTTCACTCTGGAGGTAAGTTTGATGGTAAATCATATAAAGTATCAGGTGGGTTACATGGTGTAGGTGCATCAGTTGTAAATGCACTTTCTGAATGGTTTATCGTTGAAATTCATAGAAATAATAAAATTTATGAACAAAAATATGAACGCGGTGTTCCAATGACTGAAGTGATTGAAATTGGAGAAAGTATCCATACAGGAACGGTCATTACGTTTAAATCAGACCACTTAGTGTTCACAGAAACAACAGTTTATGATTATGAAATTCTAAGAAGCCGTGTTCAGCAATTAGCTTTCTTAAATAAAGGCATCAAAATAACCATTATTGATTCAAGAGGTGATCAACCTGTTGAAAATACATACCATTATGAAGGTGGGATTGTCGAATATGTTGAGTTTTTAAATAAAGGCAAAGGTAAAGTGAACCAAGATATTTTATACACAGAAAAAGAAGCTGATGGAATCACTTTAGAAATTGCTTTACAATATAACGATTCTTATTCTACAAATATCTATTCATTTGCAAATAACATTCCAACTCATGAAGGTGGAATGCATGAAGATGGATTTAAGTTAGCATTATCTCGTGTTATCAATAAGTATGCTACAGATAATAATCAACTTAAAAAAGATGATAGTTTAATTGGGGAAGATACAAGAGAAGGTTTAACAGCTGTAGTATCTGTCAAACATCCTGATCCACAATTTGAAGGACAAACCAAAACAAAACTTGGAAACCCTGAAGTTCGTCAGATTTCAAGTCAAATCGTTGGTGAAGGATTAGAAAGATACTTAGCAGAAAATCCTCAAGATGCTAAAGCAATCGTTGAAAAATGTTTGTTAGCATCAAGAGCAAGACTTGCAGCTAAAAAAGCAAGAGAAGCAACACGAAGAAAATCACCACTCGATCAACTAGGATTTGCATCTAAACTTGCAGATTGTAGAAGTAAAGATCCTGCAATTTCAGAAATGTACATTGTCGAAGGGGACTCTGCCGGCGGATCAGCTAAGCAAGGCAGAGAGTCCGAATATCAAGCAATCTTACCACTTAGAGGTAAAGTATTAAATGTTGAAAAAGCAAGATTAGATAAAATTCTTTCAAACAAAGAAATCTTATCAATGATTCAAGCAATTGGAACAGGTATCGGTGAAGAATTCGATGCTTCAAAAGCAAGATATCATAAAATCGTCATCATGACCGATGCCGATACAGATGGTGGACACATTAGAACACTACTCTTAACATTCTTCTTTAGATACATGAAACCACTCATTGATTTAGGATATATTTATGTTGCTCAACCACCACTATTTAAAGTACAACAAGGACGCAGAGTTGAATATGTTTATACAGACCAACA
Source organism: Tenericutes bacterium MO-XQ (assembly GCA_002838185.1). GTDB lineage: Bacteria > Bacillota_I > Bacilli_A > Acholeplasmatales > Acholeplasmataceae > Mariniplasma. Next base: position 5,705 of record CP017948.1, read on the forward strand.
ACTAAACACATTATTAGAAGAGATGGGTGGACGCCCAACACTTCAAAGATATAAAGGTCTAGGAGAAATGAACCCTGAACAGCTTTGGGAAACAACCATGAATCCAGAAACAAGAACACTTCTACAAGTATCATTAAAAGATGCTTTAGATGCAGATATGGTATTTAGTATGCTTATGGGTGAGGAAGTTGAACCTAGAAAGAACTTCATTCAAGAAAATGCAATTTATGCAGATAATATTGACGCATAGGAGGATATGACAGATGGAAGAAACTACAAAAACAACCGAAGGTTTTGTTAAAGAGATCAACATCTCAACTGAGATGAAATCTTCATTTTTAAACTATGCGATGAGTGTTATTGTATCACGTGCATTACCAGATATTAGAGATGGACTTAAACCAGTTCAAAGACGTATATTATATGCAATGAATGATTTAAATATGACTGCTTCAAGCGCTCATAAAAAATCAGCTAGAATCGTCGGTGAAGTTATTGGTAAGTATCACCCACATGGTGATTCAAGTGTGTATGATGCGATGGTTCGTATGGCTCAACCATTCAACTATAGAATGCCATTAATCGACGGACACGGTAACTTTGGTTCAGTCGATGGTGATGGTGCAGCAGCGATGCGTTACACCGAAGCTAGAATGAGCAAAATCGCTGGAGAACTTGTTCAAGATTTAGACAAAAATACAGTAGATTTTGTTGATAATTACGATGGATCAGAAAAAGAACCAAGTGTACTTCCTGCAAGATATCCAAACCTTTTGGTGAATGGATCTACAGGGATTGCAGTAGGGATGGCAACAAATATTCCACCACATAATTTAACAGAAGTCATTGACGGTATCTTAGCTTATATAGAAAATGAAGATATCACGATTGCTGAGTTAATGGAATATGTTAAAGGTCCGGATTTTCCTACAGGAGGCCAAATTCTAGGACTCACAGGTTTAAGACAAGCTTATGAAACAGGTAAAGGGATTATCGCTGTTAGAGCAACTACAGAGATTGTTCAACATAAGAACAAAAATAGTATCATCGTGACAGAAATTCCTTATCAAGTGAACAAAACAACATTAATCGAACGTATTGCGGAAATCGCAAAAAATAAGATTGTTGATGGTATTACAGATTTAAGAGATGAATCAAATCGTAAAGGGATGCGTATTGTTATAGAACTTAGACGTGATGTGAACCCTCATGTGATGATTAATAACTTATATAAATACACACAACTACAATCTTCATTTGGTATCAACATGATTGCACTTGTTAAAGGGCAACCAATGATGGTTACTTTAAAAGATGTATTAACAAATTATGTAGAACATCAAATTGAAGTTGTTCAAAGAAGAACGATTTATGATCTAGATAAAGCGGAAGCTAGAGCTCATATTTTAGAAGGTCTACTTAAAGCTTTACATGATATCGATCATGCGATCGAAATCATCAAAAAAGCAAACACTGGTGATGAAGCAAAAGAAGCTTTAATGTCAACTTATGACTTATCTGATATACAAGCAAAAGCAATCTTAGATATGAGACTTCAAAGACTTACAGGTTTAGAAATCAATAAGATTGAAGCTGAAGCAGCTGATCTAGTTGTTAAAATTGATGATTTCAAAGATATTATTCGTTCACATGAAAGAAAAGTAGAAATTATCAAATCAGAACTTATGGTTATTAAAGAAAAATATCATGAAGATAGAATGTCAGAAATTAACCTTCACGAAGATTTAAGTATTGAAAACGAAGATTTAATACCAGTTGAAGATGTAATTATCACAGTTACAAATAATGGATATATCAAACGCATGAAAGTCGATCAATATAAGACTCAAAATCGTGGTGGTGTTGGTATGTCAGGTATTAAAGTTCATGAAGATGATTATGTAGAACATATCTTAATGACATCTACTCATGATTATCATTTATTCTTTACAAACAAAGGTAGAGTCTATAAACTTAAAGGATATCAAATTCCTGAAGGATCTAGAACTGCTAAAGGAATGCCAATTGTTAACTTCCTAGATTTTGATAAAGATGAAACACTCGCAAACTTTACCAATGTTAAAGACTTTGAAGATGAAAACTCATTTTTAACATTTGTTACAAAACGTGGTGTTGTCAAACGTACACATATTTCTGAATATCAACATATTAGAAATAATGGTATCATTGCTTTAACATTAAGAGAAAATGATGAATTACTTTCTGTTAAGTTAACTGATGGACAACAAGATATCGTCTTAGGTGCATCAAATGGTAAAGCCATTAGATTTGCAGAATCAGATGCAAGAACCATGGGACGTACTGCTTCAGGTGTTCGCGGAATGATGATTGCTGATCAAGATGAAATTGTTGGTGCAGCAATTGTTCAGTCTGATGAACAAGAAATTCTTGTCATTACAGAAAACGGTTATGGTAAACGTACAAACGTTGATGAATACAGAATACAACTTAGAGGTGGTAAAGGTGTTAAAACATTAAATATCACAGCTAAAAACGGTAAGTTATCTACACTTAAAGCAGTAACTGATGAAGATGATTTAATTGTTGTATCAGATAAAGGTGTCGTTATTAGAACACACGTTGATCAAATTTCTAAAACAAAACGTGCAACACAAGGTGTTAGAGTCATTAAACTTAGACCAGATCATCATGTTGCAACCGTTGCGCTTGTTCCAAGACAAGAAGATGAAGAAGAAATTGAAGTCGAACAAGAACAATTTGTTCAAGAAACTATTCCAGTAGAAGAACAAAAGAAAACAGTTGAAGCGATTAATTTAGCTCCTGAAGAAGCTGAAGAAGATAAAGAAGAAACTGTAGTTACAGATAGTTTATTTGATGAATAGTATTAAGGATTGTGTCAATTGATACAATCCTTTTTTTATATAAAACGATTTCATAAAAAAAACTGTTGTATATCAAATTAATCTATGTTACAATTTAAATAATTTAATAAAACGAACTATCAAGAAGACGGGAGAGATATAGCTCTATGAACGTCTACCAACCGGTTTAATTACAAGGTGGTAATGCTATAAACGATGGAAATATAAATCATAAAAAGGTTTCTGTCGAAAGATAGAGACTTTTATGTTTATAAGGAGTTATTACAATGATTGAATTTATAAATATTGAAAAAACATACACATCGAAACAAGAATCTTTTCATGCACTTAAAAATATTAATTTAACCATAAATGATCATGAAATTTTAGGTGTCGTTGGATATAGTGGTGCAGGTAAATCTACACTCATTGGACTTATCAATAAACTCATTGAATCAACCAAAGGTGATGTACTCATAGATGGTGTATCTATCCATGATTTAAAACAAGAGGATTTAAACCGAATGCGTTATGATCTATCTATGATATTTCAACACTTTAATCTTGTTGGTAATCTAACAGTTTATGACAATATTAAACTTGCTTTATCTATTAAAAAATATCCTAAAGAAAAAATAGAAAAAAGGATAGATGAAGTTTTAGACCTCGTAGGTCTTTTAGATAAAAAACATAGATATCCAAAAGCTTTATCTGGTGGAGAAAAACAAAGAGTTGGTATTGCAAGAGCAATCGCAAATCATCCTAAATATTTGTTATGTGATGAAGCAACATCTGCACTCGATCAAAAGACAGCTTACGAGATTGTTTCACTACTTAAAGATATCCACGAAAAAACAAATCTAACGATCATTTTTATTTCTCATCAAATTGAAATTGTCAAAGATTTATGTGATAGAGTTGTTGTTATGGACAAAGGTAGTATCATAGAAGATCAACCTACAAAATCATTGTTTATCGATCCAAAAGAAGATACAACAAAAAAGTTAATTAAACAAGTGATCGATGAACCAGTTCATTTAAAAGATAAACATTATTATGAATTAATTTATGCACATGATAATGTTGATGATAAGATATTAAGCTCCATGGTAAAAACATTTGACGTAGATGTGAATATTGTCTATGCAAAGACATTATCCATACATAAAGAACTGATTGGATATTTATATATTGAACTATTTGGTAGTCAAATTGATGATGCTTTAACTTATCTAAAATCAAAAGAAATCAAGGTGAGATTATATGTTTAATTCATATGAAATCAAACAATATCTAGACGCATTATACGAAACGATCTATATCGTAGGTATTACTGGAATCTTTGTGTTGGTATTTGGCTTAATGACAGGGTTTCTATTATATATCACACAGAATCCTTATATGATCAAACAAACAAAATCGATCAAAGTGCTTCACAGAGTGATTGCAAGCATTAATGATGTCGCAAGATCTATCCCATTTATTATTTTACTCATTATGCTAATTCCAGTAACTCGATTTATTGTTGGAACTATGTTAGGACCAAAAGCTGCACTTCCAGCACTCATTATTAGTGCTACACCTTTTTTTGCAAGAGTCGTTCATATGGCACTATTTGAAGTATCTAATGATACAATAGAAGCAGCAAGGTCTATGGGTGCATCATTTAAACATTTAATGTATGTAATCTTTAAAGAAGCTTTACCCTCACTTGTTTCAGGGTATACATTAACACTTGTTACACTGATAGGCTTTATGTCTGCAGCAGCTGTTATAGGTGCAGGTGGACTCGCATTTTTAGCATATGAATATGGTAAATTTGGAAACAATTATGCACTGATGTATCTATCCATATTTACGATACTCGCACTCGTTTTTATTATACAAATATTAGGAGATAAACTCTCAAGAAAATTAGACCATAAATAGGAGACAAAAACATGAAAAAATTATTTACTTTATTAACACTAATCATTACTATAATTACACTTACTGGATGCTCATCAACTGATGATACAGAAATTGAAGTGATTGCAACTCAATTGCCACATGCAGAAATTTTGGAATTTGCAAGACCGCTTTTGGAAGAAAAAGGATATACATTAAAGATAACAACAACATCAGATTATTATTTTCCAAACCCAGCGATTGCTGCTAAAGATGCTGATGCTAATTATTTCCAACACATTCCATTCTTAGATTTATATAACGAAAATAATCCAGATTTTGAATTAGTTGTAGCTGCCAGAGTTCATATTGAACCTATTGGACTTTACGCAAACGCATATGATTCATTATCTGAAATTCCAAATGGAGCTGAAGTTTTATTATCTAATTCTATTTCAGATCACGGTCGTGCAATAAAATTATTAGAATCAGCAGGATTAATCACACTTAAAGATGACGTTGATATCACTGCTTCAGATTTTGATATTAGTGAAGCGATTGAATTAAATCCTAAAGCCTTAGTCTTTAGAACAGATGTAGCACCAGACTTTATGATTTCAGCTTATCAAAATGAAGAAGCTGATTTGTATATCATCAACTCTAACTATGTTTTAGAAGGTGGACTAGACCCACTTACAGATTCTATTTATATCGAAGAAGCTGAAAACAATCCATATGTTAATGTGGTTGCAGTTAGAGAAGATCGATTAGAGGATCCAAAGATTATTGCATTAGTTGAAGTATTAGAGTCTGAAGCAGTAAAAGCATTCATCTTAGAAACATATGGTGGAGCGGTTATTCCTTCATAAGCCCTTTCGGGCTTTTTTTCTTTTATACATTAGTTTAATAAGTATTTGAAATAGTGTATAATAGTAACTAGCAAATTAGAATTAGGTGACTATATGAAAACACTAAATATTAAAATTCAATATTTGATGTTTATCTTGGTATTCATTTTTTTGAATATCATGAATACATATTTTTTAACAGTTAGAGAACTCAATAGATATATTGAGCCTTTTACACATACTTTTGTTGGTGAAATTAACCAATTTTTTGGTAATTTTGTAATTTTGTTTTTGCTTTTTATTATCACAACGCTTCTATTTAAAAAAGCTAAAACGAGAGTTAAAGCACTCATATATATATCGTTAGTCCTTAATTTTTTGATCTATACGTTTGGTGTATTTAACTAATTTTATGGGACATCTTTTTCAAGAGATGCGATTGTTATGCTTAAAAACCCAGCAGACGGGTTTGCTTTTGGCATTGTTTTAGAAACTTTATTAGAGTTAATTACTTATTATAGAATTGTAGTCTTTTTACCAACAATTGTCTTATTTGTTTTATTTTTAATATCATCTAGAAAAGCTTTAGCAGAACTTACATTTACTAACAATATCAAAAAGGTTTTAATTACATTGATTGCATTGATTTCTATTTTCTTTGTTTCTCTTAATAATTATTTTAATATGAAAGCAATAGATGCACCAGTGGAATCGATGACATCCACTTATGCGATTCAAAATTTAGGAGTTTATCCCTATTATTTAGGACAGTTATTAGGCGTTGAGTTTGATACAGATTATGAAGAAATACTAGAGATTGAAGATAATGAAGACTTATATGAAGCATTTAATGAGTACAACAAAAATAAAGCTAGTTATGTGAATTTCTTTGATGGAAATACTTATAGCAACCATCTGATGATTGAAGATGCGGTTGACAATCTTTATGTAGATCCAGAATTATCAACAAATTCTGATCTTACAGGTATATTCAAAGATAAAAATCTTGTGTTAATCCATCTAGAATCATTTAACCAATTTTTATTAGATCATCCAGAGATTAGGTCTTTTATGCCTTTTATGGATGCAATCTTTGCGGAAAGCTTTGTATTTAACAACTTTTATAACAATGTTGGTATGGGTGTAAGCTCAGATGGTGAGTTAGCAGTGCTTACAGGACTAAACCCTTCTGGAGATGAAACACTTTATTGGGAATACGACAAAACGCCTTATGAGTTGACATCTTTAGTTCAGTATTTTAATCTAGAAAATTACTATACAAAAGCAATCCACGGAGATAAAGAAGTGTTTTATAATAGAGATGTGATTTATCCTGAGCTTTATGGGTTTGATGATTTTTATGCTATAGAAGATTTTATAGAAGATGGATATGTCATTGAAGATGGATATGTATTTGATCAAGAGAATAATCTTGTTCACCATTCTCCATGGATTAGTGATTTCCATTTGGCTGATTATACTTATGACGTAGGTAAAAATTTAGAGACATCTTCAAACCCTTACTTCTTATTTCCAATCACTATGATGGGACACACACCTTATGATTTTGATCCTTATGGTGGGCTTAGAGAAGACCAGTTTCCTGAATATGTAGATCTTATTCAAAACATTACTTTAAGATACATTAATTATAGTAAATATTATAATGATATCATCCAAAGATTTTTTATGGATGAATACGGTAATGATCAAACGTTAGATGATGCAGTTTATGTATTTTACAGCGATCATGGTTCAGGCATAAAAAACGGGGATTTATCTATTTTATTTGATAAAGAGTTAACAGCTATGGAAGAAAGAAGAATGCTACAACAAGTAACAGCTTTCATCTACGCACCAAGTAATGATACTTATGTGACACATGGAAATTATACGATAAGAAAAGGGTTAATCACTGGAGAACAAGATATGGTGCGTTCTCAAATTGATTTATATAGAACAATTATTGAATTATTTGATCTACCAGCTCATGATGATATGTATTTTGGTGTACATGGCATGAGTGTTGAACCAACATATGCATTAGACAACCGCTTAACAGATGTTGCATTAGATCCATATTTCTTTTCACTTAGAAATAGAAATCGCATTTATCCTGATGATGAACAAGTATCAGATGAAGTTTATAACTATATCATGAGATATAAATTATTAAGTGATTATTTACTATCTAAAAGTGATCTGCAAAAAACTTTAAACGAGATTAACCATGAATAAGGATCATATACTTAAAAAGATTCATCCTGCATTTTATGTATCTGTTATATTTTCGATTTTCACATTTATATTTGGAGTTATTTTATCAAATGGTCTAGTGATTTTCTTATCATGGAACATTGCTTTAGCCATTTTTGTCTATTGGTTAAGTTTTATCGTTTATTTATATCACAAAAAACAAACCTATAAATTCATACCTTGGATTGGAAGTATTTTGTGGGTCTTGTTTTTCCCTAATAGTTTTTATCTTTTAACTGATACCATACATTTTCAAAATTATGATTTTTTCCAAATGTATCCGAATATCTATCAACTAGAAATTTATGATTGGTATGTGTTCTTTATTGTTACAGTTGCAATGATGTTAGGTGTTAAGCTTGGGTTATTATCCATAGCAAACATAAAAAAAATGATACCTGCAAAGTATCAAAAGTATGAGTATTTAGGGCTAGGTATTCTATTCTTATTATCAAGCATCGCTATTTATCTCGGTAGATTTATTAGACTCAACTCATGGAATATATTGGATGTTAGATCAATCATGTCAGGCATTTTTGATCATTTCGGATTTTTTATGATGTTTATCATCTTATTTACGATCATTCATGCGTTGATCTATATGTTATTTAAAGAAAAGGAGATTGAATAAAATCAATCTCCTATATTTTTATATAAAATGTAGTACTAAAGATACACCACCAACAATTAAACAATAAATCGCAAAGTATATGAGGTTTTGAACTTTAACATATTTGTATAAAATACGAACAGATATAAAACTAAATACAAAACTCATGACAAATGCCAGACTATAACCAATGACATGGATGGATTCACTAGCATTTAAAGCTTCGTAAAAGCCTAATAACATCACAGGCACTGAAACCATAATATAACTAAGAAATGAGAATTTTAAGACTTTCTTGAGTTCGATTTTTTGAATCAAACCACCACTCATCGTAATCCCACTTCTTGATATTCCAGGGAACACCGCAAACATTTGAAATGATCCGATGATCAATGCATTTTTCCAAGAAATGTCTTTTTTCCATTCAATATCTCTAACCATATAGACATAAAATAATAATACTGATGTCACGATCAGCGCAAACCCTACAGATAATAAATCCTCAGGAAGCATGTCTTTAAACAATAATCCAAATACACCTATAGGAATAACTGCAATAATGAGTTTAACGACATATTCAAAATCTGGTTTATAGTTTTCTTCTTTTTTAAATAAAAACTTAAAAGTTCCAACAATCAATTCTTTAATGTCGTTTCTAAAAAATAGAAGTAACGCAAGAAAAGAACCTGTATTCGTAATCATTAAAAAAATCGTTAAATTTGTAAGATCTATATCAAGCAAATAACTAAACAATGTCAAATGTCCGCTTGAGGATACCGGGAAAATTTCCGTAATCCCTTGGATAATACCTAATATAATGTATTTTATAATCTCTAACATGTTATCACCAAACTTATTATAGCATAGATGAAAGTTAAAAAATATGTTAAAATAATATCAATCATTAGACACAAGGAGTGCGTATGAAACATCTAGTTAAAATCATCAAAGGTAGCCTTGTCGGCATGGGTAGTATTCTTCCAGGTATTTCTGGGTCCATGGTCGCAGCCATCTTAAAAATATATCAATATTTAATTGACGCTTTAAATGATTTTTTAAGAAAACCAATTAAATCTATTTTATCTGTATGGCAATATATTGTAGGTGTTATCATAGGGTTTATCATCGGATTTGTGTTTATTGATTTATTTTATGATATTGCCCCGATTCCAATTACATTCTTATTCATCGGATTTATATTAGGAGCGATTCCTTCACTCATCAAAGAAGTGAAATCAAAGAAATATAAGTGGCATCACTACTTAACATTTATATTAGCGATTTTAGCAATGATCGGATTTATATTTATTAAAGAATCAGAAAACAACCCTGATAGTTTATTTTATTATATATCTGTATTTTTCGTAGGTGTAATTTATGCGGTTGCGTTAATCATTCCAGGGCTTAGCGGATCGACAATGCTCATGGCATTTGGCTATTTCCAATTACTGATACGATTAGTTGATGATATCGCAAAAGCTTTCGTCACTCTAAATTTCACCGAAATCGCATCACAATTACCAATGTTGTTACTACTTATATTAGGTGCACTTATTGGTTTAATTTTAGTAGGTAAGCTCATGCATTACTTACTACATAACTTTAAAACGCATTTCTATTTAGCGGTGTTAGGCATCGTCGTTATATCACCATTCAATATCTTATTTACACTTCAAGAAAATACAACAGATAATGTATTTCAAGCAAATATCTGGATTTATTTACTTGGTGCAGTATTATTTATTATAGGGATTATGATTACATTTAGTTTATCAAATAAAAAAGAAGAGCCAAAAGGAGAGATCATTTATGATTAGAAAAGCAGTAATTCCAGCAGCGGGGTATGGCACAAGATTTTTACCGATTACTAAAGCATTACCGAAAGAACTATTACCAATTATTGACAGACCAACTATTGAATACATCGTTGATGAAGCAATAAAGGCAGGCATCACAGATATTTTACTGATTGTGAGCAGCAATAAAAATGCCATCATTGATTATTTCGATTACAATATAGAACTAGAATCCATTCTTCTAGCAAAACAAAAAGAAGAAGAATATCATTTAGTAAGAAATATCGCTAAAGGTGCCAACCTTCATTTCATTAGACAAAAAGAACAACTTGGTTTAGGGCATGCAGTCTTACAAGCTGAAGCATTTATCGGAAATGAACCATTCGCAGTTCTTTTAGGTGACGATATGTATGTCACAGAAGGCACTCCAGCGATCAAACAAATGATGGATGCATTTGATAAAACCAAGCAATCAATTTTAGGGACAATGGAAGTCGCTTATGAAGATACGTATAAATACGGTATTTGTACACCTAAAGAAGAAAAGAAAGGTCCACTTGTGGAACTTAAAGATGTTGTCGAAAAACCAGATATTGAGGTTGCACCATCTAGATCCGCAATCGGCGGTAGATATATCTTAACACCAACGATTTTTGAATACTTAAAAAATCAACAAAAAGGCAAAGGTAATGAAATTCAATTAACCGATGCAATCTTAAGACTTATGAAAAAAGAAAAAGTTTATTCATATGATATTGATGCAAAACGTTATGATGTTGGTAATAAACTTGATTATGTAGAAGCAATCTTAGATTTTGGTCTACAAAAAGATGATTTAAAAGAAGGTTTGAAGGCATTAATCAAAGAAAAAGCAAAAGACTTATAATTGACTTTACATTTTAAAGCTTAAACTCTATAATATAAGTAACACGTAAGAAAGATAAGTAATATATCATTTGTTTGATAGAGAGAACACGGTTGGTGAAAGTGTTTAAACAAAAGTATATGAATCTACTTTCCTAGTGATGCTAATCACATCCGTAAATCTGCGTTAAAGATTAAATTAAAGTGCTAGGGGTAACCTAGAACTAAGGTGGTACCGCGAACTTTCGTCCTTAGACATCATGTCTAGGGACTTTTTATTTTAAAGGAGGATATAATATGTTAGATCTTAAATTTGTAACAGAGAACATGGATAAGGTTATCGAGAACTTATCAAAAAGACAAGGGGATTTTAGTTATTTAAAAGAACTGGAAATCTTGCAAGAAGAAAGAAAAAATATCATCGTTGATGTGGAATCTAAAAAGGCACTTAGAAATGAATCTTCTAAAAAAATTGGGGAGCTTAAAAGAAACAAGCAAGATGCAACCCATATTTTAGAACAAGTCAAAGATTTAGGTGATGAAATCAAAACTATGGATGATAAACTTAAGGTGATTGAAGAGAAGATCTTTGATATACTTGCAATCACACCAAATATGTTACATGAGTCAGTGCCTTATGGTGAAGACGAATCAAAAAATTTTGAAATTAGAAAAGTAGGTACACCTAAAACATTTAATTTCAAGGTCAAAGATCATGTTGAACTTGGTGAACAATTAGGTATCCTAGATTTTGAAAGAGCTGCGAAAATCACAGGGACTAGATTTGTTGTTGATAAAGGATTAGGTGCGAGACTTGAAAGATCACTCATTCAGTTTATGATGGATATGCATGCGTTAAATCACGGATACGAAGAAGTGATTCCACCATTCATTGTTAATGATAAGAGTATGTTCGCTACAGGACAATTTCCTAAATTTAGAGAAGATAGTTTTAAACTTGAACTTAAAGACCAAAATTACTATTTAAATCCAACCGCTGAAGTACCAACAATCAACCTTTATCGTGATGAGATTATTGATGGTGATTTACTCCCTCTTAAATACTGTAGTTATACGACTGCATTTAGATCTGAAGCAGGTTCTGCTGGTAGAGATACTAAAGGTATTTTAAGACAGCATCAATTTAATAAAGTAGAACTCATTAAATTTACTACACCTGAGTCATCTTATGATGAGTTAGAACGTATGTTGTTAAATTCAGAAGAAGTTTTAAAACAACTTGAACTACCATACAGAGTGGTTGCTTTATGTAGTGGAGATATGGGCTTTGGTATGGCAAAAACTTATGATTTAGAAGTATGGTTACCAGGGCAAGATAAGTATCGTGAGATTGGATCTATATCAAATGCTGAAGATTTTCAAGCAAGACGTGCAAACATTAGGTTTAAACGCACAAAAGAAAGTAAAACTGAATACGTACACACGCTCAATGGATCAGGTCTAGCTGTTGGTAGAACGATGATTGCGATTATCGAGAATTATCAAAATGAAGATGGAACAATTACTGTTCCAAAAGCATTGGTACCTTATATGAAAGTTGATGTAATTAAATAACATAATTTCACATTAAAAAAACATAGACTTCACATAGTGTTTTGTTATACTATAGGTACTTCATTTTTCTCTTTATTTATAGACTCTATGTTATAATAAGTGTGCGCAAGCACACTTATTTTACTATATAGGAGGGTGCTCATATGAAAATATATTATGTAGAAGACGAACAAGATTTAGCAGGAATAATAAAAAAATATCTCATGAGAGAGGGCTTTGATGTCACTGTTTTTTTCGATGGAGAATCCGCAATGGAACATATCGAAGATGAAGTTGACTTATGGATTTTAGATATCATGCTTACTGGAGATGTAAGTGGATATGATATTATCAAAGCTTTGAAAGCAAATGAATCTGATGCAGCAGTAATATTTACTTCCGCAAGAGATCAAGACTTAGATAAGATTATGGGATTAGAACTTGGTAGTGATGACTATCTAGCAAAACCTTATTCTCCAAGAGAACTTATCTTAAGAGTTAAAGCTGTCTTAAAAAGACAAAGTCATTTTCAAGTATCGGAAATTGTTCATTATGATCAATATGAAATCAATATTACGAAACGTGAAATTAAAGCAAATGATGGTATGATAGACTTAACAAATAAGGAGTTTGAATTGTTATCTTTTTTCATTAAAAATCCGAATAAAGCTTTTTCAAGAGAGGATATCTTAAAGCATGTTTGGGGAGATAACTATTATGGTAGCGACAGAGTTGTCGATGACCTTCTTAGACGATTAAGACATAAAATGCCTGAATTAAAAATTGAAACCATCTATGGATATGGATATCGATTATTATGAGACGACTTAAAAAACTGAAATTATCGACACAAATAAATCTTATTTTTACGATTGTAACTGTGCTCACTAGTTTCGTTTTTTTGTTTGCTGTAACTCAAGTTATTAGAGAAACAAGAATACAACAAAATAAAGACCAATTAAATGCTTATTTTAATGAAGTCATTCAAATGCCAGCATTATCTAGACCAACTAATCATAGATATAACGGTTATGTAGTTTATCAAAACGGAAGATTATTATATGCATCAAGTAATTTTAGCGAAGTTTTAGATAATCAGTACACAACTAGTAGACTTTATCAAATGTTTAGTGTAAGACCAGGATTTGAAGCTGAAGATATTGAAGATGGAAATACATACTATTTTAGATTCCAAAGAAGATCTGATTCTGATTTTGTCATCGTATTTACTGGAGATGATTATTTATCTGTAACAAATACACGGTTTTCAGCAGTAGTTTTAGTCAGTTTGGTCGCCATTATTCTTTTAGGAAATATTACGATTTTATTATGGTCTAGAATCACAGTTGATCGTGTAAAACATCTAGAAGGTGAAGTTGCACTCCTTACAAAAAATAATTACAAGGTACCTATTAAAATGGGTGGAGATGATGAAATCACCGATTTAGCAAGAACTATTGAAAAGATGAGACGAGAAATCGAGTTAAATGAAAACATTAAACAAGAAATGTTGCAAAATATTTCCCACGATTTTAAAACACCAATTGCGGTGATAAGATCATATGCTGAAGCAATCACAGACGGTATATCAGACCCTAAAGAAGCTAAGATTGTGATTAAACAAGCTGATATTTTAAATCAAAAAGTTAAGCAGTTTCTAGAACTTAATAAGTTAGAGTATTTAAAAGACCCATCAACATTTGAAGTGATTAGGATTAGAGATTTAATCAAAAATATTATTCATCAACAAAAATATAGAACAAACATCAAGATTAAAACAGAACTTGATGATTCAACGTATTTTGCAACAAAAGAAAACTTATTAACCGTATTTAGCAATATTCTTGATAATGCGCTTAGATACGCAAAAAAAGAGATTAAGATAACATTAGAAAATAAAAAACTCACCTTCTATAACGATGGTGAGCCAATTAGTGATAAATTTATTGAACAACTCTTTAAGCCATACGAAAAAGGCAGCAAAGGCCAATTTGGTTTAGGGATGAGTATTGTTCAAAAAACGTGTGAACATTTTAACTTACAGTTATCAGTTAGAAATGTAAATCCAGGTGTAGAATTTATTATAGAGCCTCTTTAATTTGGAGTGCTCTTTTTTTATAATCCTCTTTTGACGTTTCATTCATATGATTTGTAAATTTAAATGATACATCAGATGTTTCATATCTAGGGATAACATGGAAATGGAAGTGGAAAACAGTTTGTCCAGCAACTTCTCCATTATTACTCAAGATATTTAAACCCTGAAGTGGAAAGGCTTTTTTGCATGCATCTGCAATTTTCTTTGTAATTTTAATGCTGTGAGCTAATAAATCATCAGGCATTTCAAAAATATTGGCATATGCTTTTTTAGGCACAACAAGCGTATGTCCTGAAGTTGCTTGTGAGATATCTAAAAACGATATCACTGATTCATCCTCATATACGATATGAGCTGGGATTTCTCTGGAAATAATTTTCTCAAATATTGTCGACATAAATACACCTCTTTCTTGGCTTTATTCTATCATAATTTCATTGAAAAACATATCAAAAAATGATATAATCATTTCGTATGTAGGAGGAATAGAATATGAAAAAAATACCAGTAGGAATATCTGGTCGTCATCTCCATGTAACACAAGAACATTTAGAAATACTATTTGGTAAAGGTTACGAGTTGACACAGATGAAAGATTTAAGTCAGCCAGGACAATACGCTGCTAACGAGAAAGTAGACGTAATGAGTCCACAAGGTAAACTTTTATCAGGCGTACGTATCTTAGGTCCAGTGCGTCCAGCATCTCAAGTAGAGATTTCAAGAAGCGATGCTTTAAGATTTAAATTTGAAGCTCCAGTAAGATCATCAGGAGATGTTAAAGGATCAGGTCCATGTACTTTGATTGGTCCAAAAGGACAAGTGGAATTAACAGAAGGTGTCATTATCGCCGATCGTCACATTCATTTTTCAGATGAAGAAGCGAAAACATTTGGTGTAGAAAACGGACAAGTTGTTAGCTTAAAAGTGAGCGGAGTTAAAGCGGGTATCTTAGATAACGTTTTATGCCGTGTCAGTCCAAAATATGCACTTGATTGCCATTTAGATACAGATGATGGTAGTGCGTTTATGCTTGTGACTGGTGATGAAGTCGAACTTGTTAAATCATATACAATCAATGAATAAGCACCTGTAGGTGCTTTTTTACCATAAGGAGGGTTATGGTGAATAAATTAAAAAAACAACTTGTATTAAAAGATCCAATCTATGGATATATTCATGTCGATTATGAGGTCATTAAAAAATTGATTGATTCAAATCTTTTTCAAAGACTAAGAAGAATCAGACAATTAAGTGGTGTTCAAATGGTTTTCCATGGTGCAGAACACTCAAGATTTTCCCATAGTTTAGGTGTTTATGAACTGGCAAATAGATTTTCTTCAGTCAAAGCCCTAAAAGATATTTTAGATGAAAGAACGAAACTCATCTTTTTAACTGCAGCATTACTTCATGATATCGGTCATGGCGCATATTCTCATGCATTTGAGGATGTTTTTGGTGTTGACCATGAAAAAATAGGTGCACGTATGATCACCAATCGTTATGAAATCAGAGATATTTTAAAAACGATTGATGATGATTTTGCTAAAGATGTAGCAAGCGTCATTTTAAAAGATGGGAAATTTCCTTTAATTGAGCAACTCATTTCAAGCCAACTTGATGTTGACCGTTTAGATTACTTAGAAAGAGATGCTTATTTTACAGGAACTGCTTATGGTCATGTGGATTTAGACCGTATCATGAGAGTATTAGATGTTGATAACGGTAAAATTGTTTTTCATATATCAGGTATTCATGCAATCGAAAATTACTTAATTAGCAGATATCATATGTACTGGCAAGTTTATTATCATCCAGTCTCAAGATCTTATGAAACCATTTTGGAAAAAATATATCTACGCGTCAAAGATTTATGTCTAGCTGGATTTCAATTTAACGCAGACGTCGATGCGTTAAAGAAAATCATCGAAAACCCAGATGATTTAGAAAGTTATATTAGAATTGATGATTTTTATATGAATGGACTTATTTCTAGTTTTACAAGATCTAAAGATGACATATTAAAAACATTAGCCGATGACTTTTTAAATAGACATATATGGAAATATTTGGATGATGATATTACCACTGAAAAGCAAATTAAAGCAATCGAAGAAAAATACGGGACAGATAAAAAGTATTTTACTGCATATCGTACGGTCTCTAATTTTGCTTATCAAGATGATTCAATGCATTTTGGTGAAGAGATTAAAATTTTACTTAAAGACGGCACTTTATCAACTTTGAAAGAACAATCTAAATTAATTAAAGGATTAGTTTTAACAGGAGTTAAGGAAGATCCAAAGTTCTTCTATAGAAATATATGAGACCCAAAGTATATGTTGTAGAAGGAAAAAACGATTATGCTAAGCTAAAACAACTCTATCCAAATATGTTTATTTTAACGACTAATGGATCTGAAATATTAGAGAGTACTTTAGATGCACTCATCAAACTAGATGAAACACACGATATTATTTTATTCTTAGATCCGGATTATCCAGGTAAACGCATTAGAGATCATCTATCTTCAAAACTAAAGCATGTTTATCATGCGTTTATTGAAAAAGAAAAGGCACATAGTAAAAATTTCAAAAAATTAGGTGTAGAACACGCAAGTCAAGAAGATATTGAAGATGCACTTAAAAAAATATATCAACCAAATGATGTTTTAAAAACAGATATAGATCCATTTTTCTTATATGACATTAAACTTGTTGGTCATAAAGATAGCAAATCTTTAAGAGACAAACTATCAAAAGAACTACACATAGGCCATGTCAACGGAAAAACTCTGTATCAAAGACTTAAAGCTTTTGGTATATTAAAAAAAGATGTTTGTGAGGTTATATCATGCAACACCAAGCCAAAAAAAGATACGGACAAAACTTTTTAAGAGATAAAAATTTACTTAAAAAAATTGTTAACGAATCACATATTAAAGATAAAAATGTTATTGAAGTTGGGCCTGGTCAAGGTGCCTTAACTTCTTTTTTGGCTGAACAAGCAAAGCATGTAACTTGTTTCGAAATTGATCAATCTTTAAAACCTATTTTAGATCCTATAGAAGAAGCATATGATCATTTAGATATTGTTTACGCTGACTTTATGGAACAAGACCTAAAAGCCTATGGGAATGAACTTCATGTGGTTGCGAATGTACCATATTACATTACAACACCGATTATTTTTAAACTCATTGAAACCAAAGAAATCAAAACAGCATCGCTCATGATTCAAAAAGAGGTTTGTGATCGTTTAATTGCTGTTCCAGGAACTAAAGCATACAATAATTTATCAGTTGTAATGAGTTATTTCGCAAAGGTTTATAAAATGATGGATGTTAAAAGACATATGTTTGTCCCAAAACCAAATGTAGATAGTGCTGTTATTAGAATTGAAAAAAGAGAAAAACCATTATTAAATGATGCACAAGAAAAGATTTTTTTAGATATCGTTAAAACAGCGTTTAAACAAAAGAGAAAGACACTTGTTAATAATTGGTTTGAAGCTTATCAAATTCCCAAAAATGATTTACAAAACTTTTTAACTGAACATCAATTAGATGTAAATATTAGAGCTGAAAAAGTAACACTTGCTGAATTTTTAGCAATTGCAAAGGTGTGGCCATATGATTTATGAAAATGCGCATGCAAAAATTAATCTTATTTTAGATGTTGATCGTAAAAGAAATGATGGATATCATGACTTAAATATGATTATGATACCTATAGATCTTCATGATCGTCTTTCTTTTGAGATTGCAGATGATATTAATTTAACAAGCGATGTAGATATTGAAGACAATGCGATTATTAAAACTGCAAAACTCATGCAAAAAAGATATGATGTTAAAAGAGGTGTTCATATCATTTTAAAAAAACGCATACCTATTGGTGCTGGTCTTGCTGGGGGATCTGCAGATATAGCAGCAACCATTAGAGGATTAAATAAGTTATGGGATTTAAATTTGCCAAATGAATCATTAGAAAATATAGCACTTGAGCTTGGATCTGATACATTATTTTGTCTATATGAAAAACCTGCTTATGTTTCTGGAAGAGGAGAATATATTAAATTTTTAGAAACGCCTCACATTCAAAACATATATTTATTTTGTCCAGATGTGCATGTATCCACACAACATATTTTCAAAAATCATCACATCACTGAGAAAAATCAAGATTTTCAAAAAGTATTATCTTTATACGAAAACAAAGACTGGAGCTTATTTTATGAGTCACTATATAACGACTTATTACCAACAACATTAAAGTGCTATCCAGATCTAAATAGTGTTTATCAAAGCCTAAAAGAGTTAGACGAACACTTGATGATGAGTGGAAGCGGTTCTACCTTCTTCTTAATCAATTCCAATCTAAATATACATAAAATCATTAAGAAAGCTAAAAAAATGGGTGTAAAAAGCATCAAAACAAGCATAAAAATGTAAAAAAACTTTATATCAATGGTTGATTGTGCTATAATTTAGATATAAAATATAGCGTCTTGGAGGGCACAATGAAGATAACAGATGTTAGAGTTAAAGCAGTTCAAAGCGAAAGTAGATTAAGAGGAGTAGCAACAATTACTTTTGATGAAAGTTTTGTTGTGCATGACATTAGAATCATCGAAGGTGAGAATGGTTTGTTTGTCGCAATGCCAAGTAAAAAGACTCCAAATGGAACTTTTAGAGACATCGCACACCCAATCCATGGTGAAATGAGAAAACTCATCGAAGATGCAATTGTCCAAGCTTATAACGAGTTATTAGAAAACGGACAAGAAGAATAGTATGTTTAAATTACAAATACACTTTAGTTAATAAGGTGTATTTTTTTGTATGCACAGTTATGTGATATAAAAACCTAAAACATCTTTTACAAAGATAGTATAGGTTTTTTTATTATCAAAAAAACTTGCATTAATTTTAAAAAGTGGTAAAATTATGTAAATTATAAATAAGATGCATGAATCTTATGTGATTGGGGGTCTTTACATGAAAAAGGTTATATTATTCATTCAAATAGGTATTATTTTATACTTACTACAGGGATGTGGGTTATTTTCTAATAATATCAGTAACGCACCGATCATTGTCGGTGATGAAATCATAACTCTTGAAGAGAATCAAACTTACCCAGATTGGAAATCATTTATTACAATTTCAGATGAAGAAGACGGAACTATCTTAGTCACTGATGAAATGATTGACGCAACGGATGTAAATCTTTCACAAGCAGGCACTTATTATGTGATTTATACTGTTGAAGACTCTGATGGCAATGCATCTATGTTTACTTTACAAGTAGATGTCATCATGCCTGAATATCAATATGCACAAGGTTCATATGATTTATCACATTTAGATGGTTCATCAAAAGCTATCATATATAATGCTATGGAAAATTATCTACTTGAACATATGATTGGTGGAGTTCCTCTTTATAGACTGACGGAGTTTTATATGTATTCAGATAGAGTAGATTTATTTAGCGATACATATAATGCAGTTTATGGATTTGGACATGATTTTTCAAGATTACTTGAAGATGACTCTCATGTACTTATGGATGCTCTAAACAACGGAGAGCAAAACGAGTTCACTTTCAGATCAACTTATGTATATGATATGGAAAGTGACATGTGGAATCCATATGAATCAGAAATGTATCACGGTATATCTGATTATATTCATGGATCATTATATACTTATGAAATTGATGAATCATTATCAGGTTTTAATTACAAAGAAGAACTTGCTAAAACATTACCGATTGCAGTTAATAGTCTAACAATCGATGGTGAAACATACGCTAACACTTGGCAAATCCCTGTCAAAGATGATTTGGTTTGGTCATTTCATCCAGATACAAACACATCGCTTTTACCAAATCAATATCAAGAGCTTGATGCTAGTGATTTCTTATGGACATGGCAAATAGCTATCAAAAATGATTGGTTTAGAGCTATCTCTGGAGGAAATGATTTTATTTCTAGTGGTATCTTGAATGCACAAGATTATGATATGGGACTCTTGACTGATATAAATCAAGTTGGCTTACGCTTAGCTTTAGATAAAGATAACACATTAGAAATTGAGTTTGAAGAAGCTAAAACTTATGATGAAGTTATCTATATGTTTGCACAAAAAGATAAAAGTCCATTAAATAAAGAACTTTATGATTATGTAATTGATCATACATCATCACCTTTTGGAACAACTCCTCAAACAATCGCTAGTTCAGGACCGTATATTCTTGATGAGATTGACTCAAATCAAACAGTAAAATTAATTAAAAACGAAAATTATGTATATGAAGCTTCATATCATTACACAGGACTTCAACTGAGATTAATGGATGAAGATGAAGCGTTTCTAGCATTTTTAAATGATGAGCTAGATATGGCCCATGTACCTAGGACATTAGCTAGTGATTATTTAGATGATCACAGGATGAAAGGTGTAGAAACTTATACAACTTTTAGATTATTGATTAATGGCTTCTCTTCAAACGAAGAAAGAGATGATTACTTTAATTTTGATGAACTCCCACAAAATTATAGAAACTGGGAGTTAGAACCTATATTACAATACAAAGAAATGAAACAAGCGCTCTATTATAGTATTGATCGACTTCAGTTTAGTAATATTTATTCACCAGCATATACTTATTTCCCAAATCACTATATCTTAGATGTTGATGGTACATCAATATACGAAGGATCAACAGGAGAGGATTTACTTAACCTATATAACCAGAATAGTTTTGATGTAGAAAAAGCTCAACAATTTTTCCATGAAGCAATTGAAAAATCGATTTTAGATGGTTATTATGCAGAAGGCATACAAAACGCTTCAGAAGAAAATCCGTTTTATATAAACATTGAACTCACATACAGTGAAGTAGAGATTTTGCACTACAACGAATTGATTGCATCTTTAGCATCACAACTCGAAACAAACTTGTTTGATGATCAGTTACATGTTGGTGTGGATATTATATTAAATCCGGTATCATTCCCTTCAGTCTATTATGATTATATAAATATTGCGCAAACTGATTTGGCTATTGGTGGCTTATCAGGGATGAGTATACCTCAAGATTTAAATCAATTTAGAGATGATTATAAGATGTATCCTCTTAATTTTGGTATTGACACTTCATCAGCAAATATTGAGATCAAATATATGAATTTAGAAGGTAATTATGTTTATGAAATATGGTCTTTTAATGCAATGTGTGAAGCATTAATGGGGGAAGTCGAAGTGACAGAAGGTTTATTAGGTGATAATAATTAATATATGATCACATGAACGATTTTAAAATATAGATTAAAAAAACTCAATTCGATATTTTCGAACTGAGTTTTTATTTTTATGAGTTAAGTTTCTTTTATCAAGGTTGGAAAGCACCGAATAATACTAACCAAGTTAAGATTGTTTTAGCAACTAATGATAAAACGATATATCCACGTTCACCATATAAGTAATTCTTAAACTTACCAATACCTTTATATTGTAGATACATATTGACAGGGAATGTATTAAATGCTAAGAAGTAAGTCACTAAAATAGCCCATACAAATCCAGGAACAGCATCTAAGTTTGGATTTACACCAATATAGAACACGATAGCTAACCATGGTGCAATTCCGATTACTGAACCAAAGATGAATGGTAACCAGTTTGTTTTCTTTTCGGTTTTATTTTTACCACTATTTAATAGTTCCATATCTAAACCGAAAAGGTTCATAGCAGCATTAGCTAATGCAATTAAAACAAATACTGCAATATCTCTAACGCCAAATAAAGAAGAAATTAAAACGATCATTAAAGAAGAACTTAATGCATATTCATACCATCTTAGTTTGTTGATACCTTTTTTAAGGTCTGAAACATATTTTTCTTTATAAGGGAAAGCGATAATGAAATGGAAAATACCTGATATGAGTAAGAAACTAGCTGTAAGAGGTAAGAAAGGTAGTTCGAATAGTGTATCAGTTGGTGTAAGAACTAAACCTTGACCTGTGACAAACTCTAAATAATTTCCAATCACTGGAATGGTAAATGTTTGCGTACCAGTACCATCTAAATTAGGATAAATCAAGAAAGCAAATAACATCATGAGAACACCTTGTGCTAGATGCACAGAACCCATGATCTTGTTAAAACGAATTAAACTTGGAAATGATAACTTATCATTAACTGTTTTTGCAGAATCCATAATCAAACTCCTTTGTTTATAAAATTTCTTTAATTTTATCATAGTTTACTATATCTATCAAGAAATTAGAATTTCAAAACAATTCAACTAATTTTATAAATTAACACATGAAATCGTTTTACAATTTTTCATGAAGATTTTTAGTAAAAATAGTGATATAATACATTGGAAATCAGGTGTTTGTTTATGAAAAAATTAGAAAAAAATATATATAAATTATCATGGCCAATTTTTATAGAACTATTGTTTTTTACTTTACTAGGTACAGTAGATACAATTATGCTATCAAACTATTCAGATACAGCAGTTGGAAGCGTTGGGATAGCCAATAGAATTTTATTCTTGTTTGCAATTGTTGTTAATGTGTTAGCGTTAGGTATTGGTGTTGTAGCAGCACAATATTTAGGAGCTAATCAAGAACAAAAAGCTAAAGATACTGTTGTAACAGGAGTGTTAGGTAACTTCGTATTAGGTATTATACTTTCTCTTATCGTGATGTTTTTTGGTAGAAGTTTTATACATTTAATTGGAACAGATGATGTGTTTATAGAAGATGCAACAACATATATTAAAATTGTTGGATTTTCACTTTTATTCGTATCCATTCGCGTTGGATTATCTAACGCATTTAGAAGTTTTAGTCATCCAAAAGTCGTCATGATGATTATGGGTGTTGGTAATTTAGTTAATGTTGTTGTTAATGCAGTACTTATCTATGGCTTATTTGGAGCACCTTCATTAGGTGTTCAAGGAGCAGCAATTGGTACCTTAGTAGCAAGAATTGTCATGGTTTTATTATTAATATATTACTCGTATAAATTATTAAAGATTAAGTTACATAAACTAAGATTTCACGTGATTCAACTTAGAAAGATATTATACGTAGGCATACCAGGAGCAACTGAAAATGTTATGTACAATATTGCTCAAGTGCTCATCTTATTTTTCATTAATCAAATAAGTCCTGAAGCAGTTATCGCTCAGTCATATATTATGCTTATATTATCTTATGTATTTATCTTTAGTTTTGCCTTAGCAAGCGGGAACTCTATCATTGTAGGGTATTATATTGGAGAAAAAGACTATGAAGTAGCGTTTAAGCATACATTTAAAACAACAAAAATTGCATTTATCTTAATTATAATCATTACAGGTCTGTTAAATGTTTTAGCATATCCGATGATTGGATTATTTACTGATAACCAAGTCATCACTGAAATGGTAAGAAAAGTTTTATTCATTGCGATATTTATCGAAATCGGACGCGCTATGAATATGATCTTTATTGCAGCATTAAGATCAGCAGGAGATACAATATTCCCTGTTATTATGGCTGTTATATCAATGTTTGGTGTTGCCGTTTTATTTACATATATTTTAGCAATTAGATTAGAATTAGGTATTATTGGTGTATTTATAGCTTTATCTATGGATGAAGTTTTTAGAGGATTATCTATGGTGTTTAGATGGTATCATAGAAAATGGATGAGAATTGAACTTATTGAAGCTAAGTAAAAACATATAGGAAGTCACTCTTTAGGGTGACTTTTGATTTGTCTATTTAAATTTTAAATAAACTAAAAAAATAATTAATTTTATTAATGAAATCACTAAAAATATAACTCTAAATCATGTATAATAGAGATGAGAATAATGAAGAGGTGCGAATCAGATGTCTATCGTTTATGGAAAAAAGATTAAATTATTTGCGTTGAGCTCTAATAGAAAGCTTGCAGAAGAGATTTCAAGAACTTCTGGAATTGAAATTTCTAATGTGGATGTTGTGAAATTTGCTGATGGTGAAATATCAGTCAACATCGAAGAAAGCGTTAGAGGTCATCATGTTTTTGTTGTACAATCAACATCAGCTCCAGCTAACGAACATTTAATGGAGCTGCTCATATTTACAGATGCATTAAAAAGAGCATCTGCAAAATCAGTAACAGTGATTATGCCTTATTATGGGTATTCAAGACAAGATAGAAAGTCAAAATCAAGACAACCAATCACTGCAAAATTGGTTGCAGATATGCTTCAAACAGCTGGTATTGATAGAGTTATTGCAATTGATTTACATGCAGCTCAAATCCAAGGCTTCTTTGACAAACCAATTGATAATTTCCCTGCTACACCACTTTTAGCTGATTATTTTCTACATGAAAAAAAGTTAGAAAATGTTATTGTTGTATCACCTGATCATGGCGGTGTGACAAGAGCTAGAATTTTTGCTAATATATTCCAAGCACCTTTGGCAATCATTGATAAAAGACGCCCTGAACCTAATAAAGCGGAAGTTCAAAACATTATTGGTAAGGTTAAAGGAAAAACAGCAATCATGGTTGATGATATCATTGATACAGCAGGTACATTAGTTGCTGGTGCTCAAGCATTAATTGATGCTGGTGCAAGAGAAGTATATGCTTGTGCTACACATGCTGTATTTTCTGCAGATGCAAATGATAAAATCGATAAATCAGTATTAAAAGAAGTTGTTGTAACAGATACAATTCAGCTTGGAGATGAATGTTGTTCAAGAAAAATTAAACAATTATCTATTGGACCACTACTAGGTCAAGCTATTTTATATATTGTTAACGATGAACCAATTAGTCAAATTTTTGATCGTATAACACATAAGGATGATAATGAGTGAAATTAATTGTAGGTTTAGGTAATCCAGGTAGCAAATATCATCAGACAAGGCACAATGTTGGATATATGGTCTTAGATGAGTTTGCCCATAAATATCATGCATCATTTAAATTAGATACTAAATTCAATGGTGAAACCGCAATGTTTAATAAAGGTTCTGAAAAATATATGTTGTTAAAACCAACAACTTATATGAATCTTTCTGGTGAATCCATTACCAAAGTCATGAAATACTATGATATCGATCTAGATGAAATCATCGTTTTTGTAGATGATATCAATCTAGAGGTTGGTCGTCTTAGACTTAGAGCATTAGGTGGGCATGGCGGACACAATGGATTAAGAAACATTATTGGTTTATGCCATTCGGATGCATTTAAGCGTGTAAGAATTGGTGTTGGACTCAATACTAAATTGCCACTAGACCATTATGTTTTAAGTCAATTTTCTAAAGATGATATGATTACAATATCTATAGCTATAGATAAGTCCATACAAATTATCGAGCAATTTATTGATGGTGTATCATTTACAGATATCATGACAGCATTTAACACCCAAACATAAGTTTGGGTTTTTTTCTCAGGAGGGCACATGATTGATTTATTAAAACTTGATGCAAAACTACTAAAAGAACTAAATCAAAAGAAAAAAACGGTTTATTTAAAATCTTCAACGGATGTCTATAATTGCTATTTAATATCAAAGAGATATCAAGAAGAAAAAGAAACCATTTTTGTTGTTACCGCAAATCTATATGAAGCACAAAAATATTATGATACTTTATCAAATATTAATGATCCTGATGATGTGCTTTTTTATCCTGCAGATGAAACATTAACATCAATGATGGCTTTAGGATCTCCAGAGTTTAAAAGCGAAAGATTATATACGTTAAAGCAATTAATGACAGAAGAAGCATTTATAGTTGTAACTACCATGCAAGGTGTAAGTCAAAGACAGTTAAAGCCTCAAGATTACAAAAACTCTGCTAAACATATCTATAAAGAGCAGACGTACAACTTATCAGATCTTACTCAGTTTTTAGTATATAGTGGTTATCAAAATACATTTACAGTTGAAAAACCAGGAGAGTTTTCTGTAAGAGGAAACATCTTGGATGTTTTTCCGCTGAATACAGAACATCCATATCGGTTAGATTTTTTTGATGATTTGCTTGAACAAATTAAAATATTTAAAGTAGAGGATCAAAGAAGTTTTGCGGAAATCGAACATATAGAAATTGCACCGATCCATGAGTTGTTTTATACAGATCAAATGAAAGATCAGGCAATTAAAAAAATAGTAAAACATTTTGATGCTTTTGACTTATCAGAAAGAGAACAAGAAAAATTAAATAGTGATATGGAACATATTGACCTTAGACAAAAATTAGATGGTTTAAGTTTATACATACCATTTTTTAATCAAGAAGAAACAACCCTTCTTGATTTTTCAAAGAGTTATGAAATGTACATGATTGATGTTGCAAAAATGGAAGTCAATCAAGATCACATCAAAGATGATTTAGATACATATGCCACAACTATGAATGGACAAGCTTTCTTATCTATAAAGTATCGATTAGATTTAAAAGAAATTCTTAAACATAGACATATAGAGATTGATAATTATGGTTTCAATCAAGAAAAAGGTTTTGATCTTAATGTGTCTGAAGTGAATAATTATCAATCTAATCTTCAATTGTTTTATTCAGATATGATTGATTTAGTAGGTAAGTATTCTATCTATTTATGTGTAAAAACAACACACTACTTAGAAGAACTCAAAACTTTCTTGAATCAAAAACAAATACCATTTGATAGAAAAATAGGATCTGATAAAAAAGTCTATGTGTTAGATATTTCTAGTTATGGATCATTTATATCACACGATGAAAAGATTATGGTGATTGATGAATCAGAACTATTTACTTATAAAATTAGAAAAGCAATTAGATATCGAAGTGTCTTATCACAATCAACAAAAATCAGACATGTTGACGACTTATCAGTTGGTGATTATGTCGTCCATTATGATTATGGTATTGGTCAATATGTTGGACTAAAAACCATGGAATTAAGTACCGAGAAAAGAGATTATTTACATATTATCTATGCTAATGATGAAGCTTTATATGTCCCTATGGATCAAATAGATATGGTCCTAAAATATAGCAGCTACGAAGGACACAAACCTAAATTATCTAAACTAGGTGGAAAGACTTGGAGCAAGACAAAAGCTAACGTAAGAATGAGAATTAAGGATTTAAGTGATCGTTTAATTAAACTTTATGCAACCAGAGATCATGCTGTTGGACATCAATTTCCAAAAGACAATGAAATGATGGAAGCCTTTGAACGAGACTTTAAGTACGAAACAACAAAAGACCAGTATAAGGCGATTATCGAGACAAAGCATGACATGGAACAACCACGACCTATGGACAGATTAATCTGTGGGGATGTAGGGTTTGGTAAAACCGAAGTTGCACTAAGAGCAGCCTTCAAAGCAGTCTTAAATCAAAAGCAAGTTTTATACCTTGTGCCTACTACAGTTTTAGCTAGACAGCATTACTATACATTCAAAGAGAGATTTGATAAGTATGGCGGGAATGTCGCATTACTAAGTCGTTTTGTTACTCAAAAGCAACAATCACAAATCATTGAGAAGCTTGCGAAAGGATATGTTGATGTCGTCATTGGTACACACCGATTATTATCTGGTGATGTTGAATATAAAGACTTAGGACTACTCATTATTGATGAAGAACAAAGATTTGGTGTTGAGCACAAAGAAAAGATTAGAGAAATCAAAAATAACGTTGATACACTCACTTTATCAGCCACTCCAATTCCAAGAACTTTACAGATGTCACTGATGGGATTAAAAGATCTTTCTATGATAGAAACCCCTCCACTTAACCGTTATCCGGTACAAACATATGTCGTTGAAAGACAAGATGCACTGATCAAAGAAGCAATCACAAGAGAGATTGCAAGGGGAGGACAAGTCTTCTATTTATTCAATCAAGTTAAAGGCATAGAGGGTATGGTTAAAAGATTACAAAAACTCATTCCTAATGCGAAAATCAACTATGCTCATGGTAAAATGAATAGAGAAGGATTAGAAAGTGTTATCTCGGATTTTATTGATCACCAGTTTGATATACTTGTATCAACAACTATTATTGAAACAGGTGTAGATATTCCAAACACAAATACACTGATTATTCATGACGCAGATAAACTAGGGTTATCACAACTATATCAAATCAGAGGAAGAGTCGGAAGATCAGACCGAATCGCTTATGCTTATCTTTTATATGAACCACATAAAAATATCAATGATGAAGCTAAAAAAAGATTATCAGCCATTGAAGATTTTACAGAGTTAGGCAGTGGCTATAAAATCGCACTTAGAGATTTATCGATCAGAGGTGCTGGCGATATTTTAGGTGCTGAACAATCTGGGTTTATTGATAGTGTTGGTATTGAGCTTTATATGAAATTACTAGAAGAAGCAGTCACTGGTGAATCTATTGAAAAACCTAAATCAACACAAATTGATGAAGTCTATGCGCCACGACATGTTGATCCTGAATATATTTCACAAGACAGTGCACGTATTGAAATTCACAAACGCATTAGTGAACTAAATTCCATTTCAGATGTTGAAGATTTGAAATTAGAATTGGTAGATCGATTTGGTGATTTGGATGCAGACTTACTTTTATACATGTATGAAAAACTATATAAAAAATTATCATCAAAAATCGGTGCTCATAAAACCATTGTTGATTTATATCAAACGACACTAGTTCTTACTATGGAAGCATCTCAAAAAATTGATGGAAAGAAATTATTTGAAAAAGCAGAAAGTTTTAAACAAGGTAAGGTTAGATTAAGTTATCTAAAAGGACATGTACATATACAACTTGTAACAAAGAATTTAAAACAACATTGGCTTTATGTATTTGATCAATTTTTAGAAACGTACATATATCAATAAATAAAATAGTAGAGGTGATTTAGGATGGCAATTGATATTTTACAAATATCTAGAAACGCTTTAGAACATCAGAAAAAAGATCCAAGTGTGATTAATGCATCTATCGGTATGTTTTTTGATGAGGATAGAAAAATCAGTGGTATGCCTGCTGTATCTAAAGCATTAAGAGAACTACCGGATATGAGTGTAATGCCTTATCCAGCAGTTGATGGGGGAAAAGCATTTAAGGACAACGTAATTTCATGGACTTTTGGAGAGTATGAACAACGTATCCGAGAAGAAATGTATGTTGATGCTTGTGCAACACCGGGAGGCAGTGGAGCAATCGCATCGACATTCTCAGTTTATTCAAAACCAAATGATTATATCTTTGTTTCAAACATTAGATGGCAATATGATCGATTTGCGGATAGAGCGCATGTGAGACTTTATGAGCATAACATGTTTAAAGATGAAGGATTTGATTTAGAAAGCTTTGATGAGTCTCTTAGAGAACTATGCAAGATTCAAAAACAAGTCATTGTAATTGTAAATGATCCATGTCATAATCCAACAGGATACACACTCAGTCATTATGAGTTTAAAAGAATCGTTGATATCTTAAACAAATATGATCAAAACGATATTGTATTTTTATATGATGTTGCCTACTTGGAATATACAAGTGAAACAGACAATCGAATAAAAGTGTTAGAGTTATTAACACTTAAAGAACATGTCATGACTGTTTTAGCATTTAGCGGTTCAAAAACATTTGGTGTTTATGGCCTTAGATTAGGTGCAGCAATCGGACTCAGCAAAAATAAAAAACATATTGAAAACTTTAGACCAAGATTTGTTAATGAAGCTAGAGGGTCATGGTCAGCAACTCCAACGATATCTATAGAACTTCTCAATCACTTTTCTAAAAAAGAAAATTTTGAAGCATTTGCTAAAGATC
Organism: Tenericutes bacterium MO-XQ; assembly: GCA_002838185.1. Lineage (GTDB taxonomy): Bacteria > Bacillota_I > Bacilli_A > Acholeplasmatales > Acholeplasmataceae > Mariniplasma. The sequence goes on from CP017948.1 coordinate 36,289, forward strand.
TTATAAAAATCAAAGAGATAGTTCAAAAACGAAGTGAGTCATTTATCAAACAAGCCAAAGAGATTGGATTACAGACTCATCCTTTCAAATCAGGATTTTATGTGATCGTATTGACGGATCATCCGATGGAAGTTTATGAAAAACTTGCTCAAGATGGTGTTTACGTTGTCCCTATGGAAAAAGGAATAAGAATTGCGCTATGCAGCATCTCGTTAAAAGAAATCGATGGTCTACCAAAGCGCATCATGAAATTTTTATAAATATTTGATAAAGCTAATGATGTGATTTAATCTTGAATATCATTAGCTTTTTTTATCAATACATTCAGCATTTCAAGATGTCAACACAATAATAATTGTGTTATAATGAAGTTAACAAAAAAGGAGCTGATACGATGATTTTAGGTCAACCCATATGGAAATTTGTCATCGACGTTTATATTGTATGGATTTTGGTATATTTCCTATTAAAATTTTTAATCAATAATAAGAAAATATTTAGTATTTCTTTATCGGTTCTTTTTGTGTATATCATCTATTACTTAACTAACTTAGGAGATATCTTAGCAAGTTCAACACTATTACTTTATGTTGTTGAATGGGTTCCTGTGATTATCATTATTGTCATGGCACCTGATATTAGAAGAGCACTTGAGATTGTTTGGAAAAATGAACAAGTGAGAGAAGATTTTGAAATGGGATCTGAACGCACTAAACAACACATCATTGATGCTGTTATGGTTTTAGCATCTCAAAAAATAGGTGCTTTAATTACAATTGAAAAACATAACACATTAGATCAATATGCAGAACGTGCAATCATGATGAACAGTGATGTTTCTAAAGAAGTTTTAGTAAATATATTTACACCAAATACACCTTTACATGATGGTGCAGTCATTATTAGAGGTGATCAAATTTTATGTGCTGGCGCATACTTTGTTTTATCAGATAATCAAAATTATGATAAAACCATGGGTTCAAGACATCGCGCTGGTTTAGGTATCAGTGAGATCACAGATAGTATGACTATATTAGTTTCAGAAGAAACAGGAAATATATCAGTAGCTATTGAAGGTATTCTTCTTAAGATGAATGATCGTGAAAAATTATTAGAATATCTCAATATGTTCATGAAATAGGAGGTTCACATGAAGAAAATATTAGAATTTTTTATTGAACCATTTAAAGTGATATCTAGAAGAAACATATCAGATAATATTAGTAAATTCTTTAATAGACATAAAGTGCTTTATGCAATCGTATCATTAGTGATTGCGGTTCTTATTGTCTTATTTATGTACGCAGGTGGTTTATAATATGTTGTTGCAACATCCGATTTACCCTTTGATCATATCTTTGTTTACATTAATATTAGTGATTATGCAAAGTATTCAAAGTGAAAAAGTATTAAAGAACAGATTAATCCTTGCATTTTTTAACATCACCATCTCAGTGATGGTTTTTGTTGTGTATAACTCTATTGTCCTAGGTAATCAACTTTATGAAGAAATCTATATTGCTTTTAATTTTTATATTTACTTAATGTTTATCTTGATCTTGTATATAGCATTCAAAACTTCAACACTTAAAGCAAACCATTATCAATTGTTTGTTAAGTCTATCAAGAATAGTAGATGGAATGCGTATTATGTTGTAGATAAAAAAGAAAGAATTAAAGATATTTCACAAAGTTTACTACAAGAACTTGGTATGGATAAAGAAGATTTAATCGGTAAAAAACTATTCTCTATTTTTAATAAAACCATTAGATTTACAAAATTAAATGGACTAGATATTAATAACAGACAATTAGAAAACTTTTACTTAAACTATAAAGAAACTGCAAAACATAATGATCAAGAAATTCAAGAATTACAATTTTTAAATGAATCAGGACAACCAGTCTTACTTCATTTAGTGATGCAGCCCGTGTTTTCACTTGGGAAGTACAAAGGCAGAATATGCGTTGGCGAAAAGAAGACTGATTTTGATTTATTAGCAGTTGAAAAAGAACTCAATGAAAGAAATACGGAATTAGAAAGTATTCGTCATAAGTTTATTGCAACACTTGAGTTAAGTGAAGAAGGTTTATTTTATATTGACTTAGATGAACGTACAATTTGGGCTTCAGACAGTTTGGTTAAATCTTTAAATCTTCCAAGCAATCTTTTAGATTTAACAGATTTTAGAAGACTTATTGAAGCAGAAGATTTAAAGAAATATTTGGCTATTTTAGGTGATTTAACCATCAATAAGACTCAATATCAAACATCATATAGAATTAAAGTAAATGGTAGATATGTTTGGTTTAGAGAAAAAGGGAAACGTTTATTTGAAGACACGCATAGCGCAATTATTATGGGAACACTTAATCAGATGCAAACCAAACATTTCCAATCAAGCCATATCGATGTCTTAGATTTATTAAAAGATAGAAATGAATTTATGGCACATATGCATCAATTGTTTAACGATAATCGTTATTTTCAACTTGTCGTTTTTAGACTTCAAAACATACCTAAAATCAATGAAAATCATGGTAGAGAAGTAGGTAATATGCTCATGGCTGAGTATATTAAGAAAATGAAGTCATCATTCATTTCAGAATCAGGTGATTTATTTAGAATCACAGGTATTGAATTTGCGATGACCATTACTGATCCAAGAAAAATGGAAGTTTTATCAAATGGCATAAAATCTAATCCAACATTCTTAAACCTTAATATGCAATATGGTTCAATTTCAGAGACATTAGAAGTGTTTGCTGGTATTGCGATTGGTGGTAGCGATGCTCATGATGAACATCAGCTTTATCAAGCAGCATATCAAGCATTAAAGATATCTTTAAATCCTCAGTTTTCATCTCATGGATGTTATTATAAGGACATCGTGTCATGACAAAAACTGAGATTAGAAAACTCATGATGGATTTAAGACTTAAACAAACACCTAAAGAAAAAAAACAAAGAGATCAAGACTTAATTGAAAAAATTAAAAACCATCCATATTATAAGCAAGCTCAAACAGTTACATTGTTTTATCCTATGAATGGCGAAATTGACCTATTAAAACTACTCAAAGATCATAAGACATTTCTTTTTCCTAGAGTTCAAGGTGATCACTTAGACTTTTATAAATATCGACCATTTATGGCTTTTCATAAAAGTACTTTTGGTGTGATGGAACCAAATGAAAAAGAAGTTAAATATCAAGGATCTTATGACTTAGTCATCGTGCCAGCACTTGCAATTTCAAAAGAAAAAGATAGAATAGGTTATGGCAAAGGATTTTACGATAGATTTATTTCTAACCACAATATTAAATTTACACTTGGAGTTATCTATGATTTTCAAGAACTAGATCAGATTGTAACATCATCATTTGATCAAAAACTAGATGACTACATAAAGGGGTCTTTATGAACACAGCATTAATTGTTGCTGCAGGCACAGGCAGCAGATCACAACTCAAAGAATCAAAGATTCTATATAAAATCAATAAGAAACCTATTTTTATGTATAGTGTAGAGGCGTTTTTAGCCTTAGGATATGATGTTTGTTTAGTTGTATCAAAAGGTGATTTGAGTGAAATCATGGATTATGTTGATCCAAAAGTGAAAGTCGTCATCGGTGGTAAAACAAGAAGCGAAAGCGTTCAAAAAGGATTAAAAGAAGTAACTACACCATATGTATTTATTCATGATGCAGCAAGACCACTCATCACAACTAAAGCTATTTTAGATGTAGAAAAAGCTTTGCAAATGCACGATGCCGTGGTTTTATGTGAACCAGTTGTATCAGCATTAAAGTATCATGAAAAAAATCAATTAAAAACTGTAGATCGTCATAAACATATCATGGCACAAACACCACAAGCGTTTTTGACTGAAAAAATCAGATATGCATATATCAGAAATGAAGAAACTTTTGATGACGACATCAGTTTATATCAAACATTTTACCCAGATGAATATATTCATGTGATTATGAACGAAGATCCAAATCCTAAATTAACATATCCAATAGATTTTGAACAAACTAAGATTCTAATAGAAGGGAAAACTGACATGCGTATTGGGCACAGTTTTGACCTCCACCAATTAAAGGTGGGTAGAAAATTGATCCTTGGCGGGATTGAAATTGAACATGATAAAGGCTTAGATGGTCACAGTGATGCAGATGTTTTATTGCACGCTATTTCAGAAGCAATTTTAGGTGCACTTGCACTCGGAGATTTAGGAAAGCATTTCCCAGATACTGATGAAAATTATAAAGATATGTCCTCAGTAGAGATTTTGAAACAAGTCAATGAAAAAATGAAAACAATGTCTTATAAAATTGGAAATATAGATGCAACTATTTATGCTCAATTACCTAAACTAGCTCCATATATTGATCAAATGAGAACGCACATATCAAAAACAATTGATATAGATATTAAAGATATAAGCATTAAAGCAACTACTTATGAAAAAATGGACGCAATCGGTCAAGAAAAAGCGATGGCAGCTGAAGCAGTTGTACTTTTAAAGAAGGAGTAAAATGATGATTATAGAAACAGATTTCGGGAATTTCGAATTAATTAAAGATTATAAAGAAGCTTTTGATCTACAATTATTTATCGATAAGTATGTCGATGTTGCTTTCGATAGATACACATATTTAGTAGGTGATATGTCATCTGAAAAACTAAGAATTAAAGGTTTCAATTCTGATCCTAAAAGTCCAAATGGCTTCAAAAGAATTCCGGATTATTTAAGTGAATCATGTAATTTTAATTGTGGATATTACATTTTAAAACGCATTAAAAATAATGATTAATATATCATTTGAAAGTTATAGCATATTGTTATATACTTATTATGTAAAAAGAGGTGAAATATATGGATGAAACAACAAAACAAGTTCACGAGTTAATTCATAAAGTTAGACCATACTTACAACGCGATGGTGGTGATATTGAAATCCTAAACGTTGAAGATGGCATTGTATATGTAAAAATGATGGGTGCATGCGATGGTTGTGTCGCACTTGATGTCACATTAAAACAAGGAATTGAAACCATGTTATTAGAAAATGTGCCTGACATTATTGCAGTTGTTACTGTTGATTAATATATAGGCGGTCTTTTGACCGTCTATTTTCATTAAATATTATAAAAACGGAGATGATGTAGTGAAAAAAACAGTTGGGTTAGTCGTAGATTCTACATTTGGATTAAAAGACAAGTTTGTAAAAGAAGAAGATATCATAGTCGTTCCTTTGAAGGTTATGATTGATGATCAAGAGTATGTTGATGGCACATTAGATCCTAATGCTGTTGTTAAAGCTCTTCAAGAAAAAAAGCAAGTGAAAACATCACAGCCTTCACCAGATCTATTTAAGGCAGCATATGAAAAGCATCTAGAAAAATATGATGAAGTATTATGCTTAACACTTTCAAAGACACTGAGTGGTACAATTAATAGTGCTGGTTTAGCAAAGACAATTTTAGATCATCCAAAGGTAGTTGTTGTTGATACAGAATCAACCATTAATGGATCGGGTTATTTAGCTGAAAAAGTTGTTGAGTATATCAACGAAGGTCACACAGCAAGCGAAGCAGTGAGCTATTTAGATGATTTGAAAGAAAAAGGATCTTTAATTTTTACCGTAGATAATCTGCAAACACTACATTTAAATGGTAGACTCGGTAAAATGTCAGCTTTCATAGGTAATATTTTAAAAATCAAACCGATTTTAAGGTTTAGACGTGGTGTATTAGATGTTGAGCATAAAGTAAGAAGCTTCCATAATGTGATTTTATACCTAAAAAAACAAGTTGAAATGATGCTTGAATATGGTAAAGATGTGGTTGTAAGAATTGCATATGTCGATCGAGCAACTGAAGCCAAAGAATTAGAACATGAACTTTTTCAATTGGGTGATAAAGTCCATGTTAAACTTACAGGTATTATTTCACCAGTGATATCAGCACACGTTGGACTTGGCGGATTAGGTATATATTTAGCTTATGAAGAGTAGACTCAGCATGAGTCTATTTCTTTAGGTGATGACTATGAAAAAAATAATAAGTATTTTTAAAAAAATAGGTTTAATTATTGCTGCACTTTTTGTTGTGATGTTTGTTGGACTTTGGATTTATTCGATGGATTCATATGAACCGCTGACAGAAATGCAAGAAGCGATTGACCAAATAGACCAATCATATGTAAGAACTGAAGATTTTGATGAAATTTCATTTACAGTGGATCAACCAAAAATGCATATTTTATTTTTACCTGGAGGAAAAGTTGAGCCTGAAAGCTATGAATATTTAGCTATTTCACTTGCAATCAACGGCTATAACGTTACGATTGCAAAACCATTATTTAATCTTGCAATATTGACACCAAATTATTTTGGTAGATTTTTATCAGAAACACTAGATAATGTTGTTATCGGTCATTCATTAGGCGGTACTGTTGGATCAATGATTAGTAACTCAAATGATCTAGTTTCTCATGTTATTTTTCTTGCAAGTTACCCAATTCAAGATGTTAGTGATAAAAAGACATTAATCATCACAGCGAATAACGATCTGATCCTAGATACATCAAAAATCGAAGAAAATGTCGATTTTCTTGATGAAAACTATCAAAATCTAGAAATATCTGGTGGAAATCATGCTCGGTTTGGTTGGTATGGCGATCAAAAAGGCGATGGCCAAGCGACAATTGATACGATAACACAACAGGATTTAATCATTACAGAAATCATATCGTTTATAAGTGACTAATATAAAAACACTTACATCATGAAATATATTGCTTAATGATTTAAAAAATATTGAAATATGATATAATGACAACGAGGTTTTTGATATGAAAATAAATGATATTATCGTCTGTAAAATCACAGGCATACAGCCTTATGGCGTATTTGTTTCATACGATGATTATGTTGGTTTAATCCATATCTCTGAAATGTCTGATCAATATGTCCAATCCATTGAGAATATGTTGTGTGTTGGAGATGAAGTTGAAGCATCAGTTTTAGAAATCGATGATGAACAAAAACGTTTAAAACTTAGTTATAAAAAGGCTAATCCTATTCACCCAAGAATACAAAAAATGGTAAAAATTACAATTGGATTCCAATCCCTATACAAAGCGTTACCGTTTTGGATAGAAAAAACAAAGAAATAGAGGTGTTTGATATGGCACATGTAGATATCGTGCTTAATGACGCACGCTCATTTTTGAGCGAGCAACCAGAAAAATTACAAGAAAAAGTAAATCAAATTCATGAAATGATTCATAATAAGACAGGTTTAGGCAATGATTTTTTAGGTTGGCTAGACTTACCTTCAAACTATGATAAAGATGAGTTTAACCGTGTATTACAAGCAGCTGAACGCATTAGAGAAACAAGTGAAGTTTTAGTTGTGATCGGTATTGGAGGATCTTATTTAGGTGCAAAAGCTGGTCTTGAATTTTTAAAAGTTCCTTTTGAAGAAAAAACATTAGAAATCGTTTTTGCTGGACATCATATGTCAGGCAGTTATTTGAAACATTTAACAAGTTATCTTAAAGATAAATCTTTTAGTATTAATGTGATTTCTAAATCAGGCACAACCACTGAACCAGCTATCGCATTTAGAGTTTTAAAAGATTTATTAATCGCTAAAGTTGGAGAAAAAGAAGCGAAGACTAGAATTTACGCAACTACTGATAAACAAAGAGGTGCATTATATACCTTAAGCAAAGCTGAAGGCTATGAAATGTTTGTTATTCCTGATGATGTAGGTGGAAGATTTAGTGTCTTAACACCTGTAGGATTATTGCCACTCGCTGCAGATGGACTTGATGTAAAAGCTATGCTTAAAGGCGCGAAAGACGCAGAAGATAGATTTTCTAATCCTAATTTAGAAGAAAATGAAGCATATTTATATGCTGCTACTCGTTATTTGTTATACAAACAAGGTTATAAAATTGAAATGCTTGTAGGATATGAACCAAATCTACTTTTCTTAAATGAATGGTGGAAACAATTATATGGTGAATCAGAAGGTAAAGATCATAAGGGTTTATTTGTTGCTAGCGCTGGTTTTTCAACTGACCTTCACTCTTTAGGTCAATATATCCAAGATGGCGAACGTCATTTATTTGAAACAGTCATCCAAGTAGAAAGCACAGATCAAGATACGATTATTCCAGAAACAAAAGATGATTTAGATCAACTTAATTATCTTGCTGGAAAAACATTATCATATGTCAATAAACAAGCTTTAAAAGGAACTATGATGGCTCATAAAGATGGATTAGTACCTAATATGTTATTATCTATTCCATCATTTGATAGTTATACGTTTGGTTATCTTGTTTATTTCTTCGAAAAAGCATGTGCAATGAGCGCATACTTAATCGATGTCAATCCTTTTAATCAACCAGGTGTAGAAGCGTATAAGAAAAACATGTTTGCATTACTAGGTAAAAAAGGATACGAAAACATATTAAAATAGGAGTTATATGAAGAAAAAATATTCAAATTCAGCACAAGAAACACAAAATTTAGGATATGAAATAGGTCTTCTCTTAAAAGATGAACCACATGTAGTGATTTTACTAGATGGTGATTTAGGTTCAGGTAAGACCACATTAACTCAAGGGATTGCTAAGGGCTTAGGTATTGACCAGGTCGTTAACAGTCCTACTTTTACCATTTTAAAGAAATATATCTCAAAAGATAAAAAACATACACTTTATCATCTAGATTTATATAGATTATCTGATGTTGGTTCAGATTTTGATTTAGAAGAGTATATCGATGGACAAGGATTAGTTGTTGTCGAATGGCCTTTTCAAGTCGAAGATTTGTTGCCAAATGATTATTTAATGATCAGAATTAGAAAAACAGGAGACAATCAAAGAGAGTTTATACTCGAGTGTGTTGGTTATCCATGTAAAAGAGCGGTGGAATACGTATGAAAAGAAGATTAATGTTTGACGTTTCAACAAATGTGATGTTTGTTGGATTTACAAAGGATTATATGTTAACTGATTTTTCTATTCGTATCGCTAAAAGAGATCATGCTAAATATTTAGTGGATCGTATAGAACAAGTACTTAGAAGAAATCGTGTAAAATTAGATGATCTTGATGAAATCATCATCGGTATTGGACCAGGTAGTTATACTGGTTTAAGGATTGCTGTGATGGTTGGTAAGATGTTAGCTTGGACTAAAAATATACCGTTAAGAACTGTAAGTAGCTTATTTTTCATGACATCTGGTTATGAAGAAAGAGTTGCAGCTTTAATTGACGCTAGAAGAGGATTTGTATTCTCCATGGTTCATGATCAAAATAATATTTTACTTGAAGATGGATATAGAGATTTAAAAGATTTACAAACAAACAGCATTTATAGAAGCGCAAAAACTATTTTCATTGATGATAGAAGTTTCTTGGTATCACCAAAATATGTCATTGAAAAAAGTGTATTAGTAGAAAACATTCATGATCTAGTACCTAATTATTTAAGAAAAACTGAAGCAGAGAGTAAACATGATCAGAAAAGCGACTCCTAACGACATATTTCATATGGTTAGGTTAGAAAAAAGTGCATTTAAAACAACACTTGGAGAAAAATTTTTACTTCAAGAGTTAAATGATAATCCTTTTAGTTTTTATTATGTCTATGAACTGAATAAAACAGTGATTGGATATATCGGATTTAGAGTTTATGATGATCAAGCAGAAATGATGAACTTTGTTGTTAGTCTCGATCATCAAGACGAAGGATATGGTAGTCAGTTATTATCGTATTGTTTAGATGAATTAGAAAAAAAAGATGTTAAAACCATCAGTTTAGAAGTTAGAAAAAGCAATAAAAAAGCCCAACATGTCTATGAGAAAATGGGGTTTAAACTATCTCATATCAGAAAGAAATATTATGAGAATGAAGATGGTTATGTTTTAGTAAAAGAGGTGAAAATGTGAACATTTTAGCAGTTGAAAGTAGTTGTGATGAAACCAGTGTTGCCGTTGTAAAAGATGGTAAAGAAGTTTTAAGTCACGTTGTTTTATCACAAATCGATATTCATCAAGTGTTTGGTGGTGTCGTTCCAGAAATCGCATCAAGAAATCATGTTGTTCACATGACAAGAGTTTTTGAACAAGCCATTAAAGACTCGAAACTATCCATTGATGATATTGATTTAGTTGCGGTTACAGAAGGACCAGGACTTATAGGTAGTTTACTTGTGGGCATTAATGCAGCAACCGCATTTGCATTTGCACATGGTAAGAAAATCATTGGTGTCAATCATTTGATTGGTCATATATATGCATCAAATATTGAACATGAGTTAAAGTTTCCAGCAATTGCATTACTTGTGAGTGGTGGACATACAGAACTTTTATATATAAACGACCATATGGATATAAAAATGTTAGGTACAACTTTAGATGATGCAGTAGGTGAAGCATATGATAAAGTTGGAAGAACATTAGGACTTCCTTATCCCGGAGGACCAGTCATTGATAAGTTATCCACACTTGGTAAAGATACATATGACCTACCTAGACCTTATATGGAACAACATGGATTTAATTTCAGTTTTTCTGGATTGAAAAGTGCAGTAATTAATGTAGTACATAACGAGACTCAAAGAGGTAACGACATTAGAGTTAATGATATGTGTGCATCTTTTCAAGCATCTGTAGTTGACGTTTTAGTGGCTAAAACTAAAAAAGCTATAGAAACTTATGATGTGAAGCAACTTATTGTTGCTGGTGGAGTTGCCGCAAATAAAGGACTAAGAAAAGCTTTAAATGAAAACATAAAAGACTTAGAAATATTAGTCCCTAGTATAGAATATTGTACAGATAACGCTGCGATGATTGGTGTTGCTGCATACTTTAAATTTAAAAAAGAAGGAGCACACCCGGATTATTTATTAGGTGGCGTTTCAACCATTCCTTTTGAAATAATGGAAGAAGAATAAAGTTCACGTTTATGCGTGAACTTTTTTTATAAAATTGAGCATAGAGTTTATTATCATGGTAATATATTTATGAAGCGAGGTATTTATGAAGAAAATAATGATAATTCTAGTCCTTTTTTTATTTTTAATAGGATGTGAACAAATAAATCCAAATCCAGAACCAACTGATCCATGTATAATCAATCCTGATGACGAAACATGTGATCAATTACCTTATGATGAAGATATAGATCAACAAATTCAAGAATTTTTGTTTGAAATGAGTTTAGAAGAAAAAGTAGGACAAATGGTTCAAGCTGAACGTTCAAGTGTGACACCAACAGATGTAAGTACTTATTATATTGGTTCAATATTAAGTGGTGGAGGTAGTCATCCAACTGCGTTTAATGATTCTGCAGACGTTTGGTATCAAATGGTTTATGATTACCAATATGCAGCTATGAATAGTGGAGCAAACATACCATTGATTTATGGAACAGATGCTGTCCATGGACATAACAACCTGTATGGGGCTACTATTTTCCCTCATAATATTGGTTTAGGCGCTGCAAATGATCCTGAACTTGTCTATGAAATTTCTAAAGCAACTGCTAAAGAAATGTTAACCACTGGAATCACTTGGAATTTTGCACCTGCTTTAAGCATCGTTCAAAATATTGGTTGGGGTAGAAGTTATGAAGGTTATAGTGAAAACCCTGAAATTTTTGAATCACTTACACAAAGTGCAATCAAAGGTTATGAAGAAAATGGTGTAAGTGCAACAGCTAAACACTATCTTGCTGATGGTGCAACCACAAATGGTATCGATCAAGGTGATGTAAATTTAAGTGAGCAAACATTAAGAGATATTTATTTATTACCGTATATAGAAGCAATTGAAGCAGGTGTTGATACTGTGATGATCTCGTATAGTAGTATCAATGGTGTTAAAATGCATGAGCAAGCATACTGGATTCAAGATGTATTAAAAGATGAACTTGGATTCGAAGGTTTTGTTGTAAGTGATTGGAATGCTATTCAACAATTAAGCGGTTCATATCAAGAGCAAGTCGCTAAAAGCATTAATGCTGGTGTTGATATGCTTATGGAACCTTATACTTGGAGAGATGCTATCGAAGCTATTAAAACTAATGTAGAAGCAAATATCATTTCTATGGATCGAATTAATGATGCAGTATCTAGAATTATTAGAGTGAAACTTGAATCTGGACTTTTTGATAATCCTTATGCAAGAGAAGACACAGCTGTTTTATACAGTGACGAGCATCAAGCTTTAGCAAGAGAAGCTGTAAGAAGAGGCCTTGTATTACTTAAAAATGATAATCAATCTTTACCTTTAGAAAAGAATGAGAGTATATACTTAACAGGAACTGCAAGTGATCATGTAGGATACATGTCTGGTGGATGGACAACATATTGGCAAGGAAACACAAGTGCAGATATAGGTGTTGGAACATCAATTAAAAATGCGATAACTAATGTTTTAAATGAAAATAGTGGACAAATTGTAAACAATATAAATGATGCACAAACGGTAGTGGTTGTTTTATCTGAGCTTCCTTATTCAGAAGGTGTTGGGGATAACCAAATCTTAACATTAACTGGTGGAAATGCTGATCCGAACAATTTAAACGCATTAAATATAGCTCAACAAGCTCATCAAAATGGAAAAAATGTTGTTGGTATATTAATAAGTGGAAGACCGTTATTACTTGGAGATTACTTACAGTATTTTGATAGTTTTGTTGCTGCTTGGTTACCTGGTAGTGAAGGTGGTTTAGGTATTGCTGATGTGATTTTTGGTGATTATGATTTCACTGGGAAATTATCATATACATGGCCAAAATCTATAGCATATGTAGGATATAATAGTAATCGTGAAGATTATGATGAAAATTTAGTTCAATTTCCATATGGATATGGACTAACATACGCATAAAAAAAAGGGTTTTGCAACTCCACTGGAGATATTGCAAAACCTTTTTTTATTCGTGATATAGTTTAATCATCTCATCAATCGTAGCTTCTCGATTTCTTCTTGACCAATTAATCGAAGTTTTATATCTAACTTCACCGCCTCGAGATTTTATTAGTTTTTTCATTTGTTTAAGAGTTTGATCGCCGCCCATCCAAGCAAAAGGAAAGAAATGGGTAATAAAAATGTCAATGAGTTTTCCTTCAAGGTGTTGAACTTGGTTTAAATAACTGCGCATGACTCTACTCAACTGAAATCCATGCACTGGTGATGCAAAAACAATATAATCGTATGAATCGATTTTCGGTATATTGGTTAGTTTTGGATCTTTGATATTTGGATCATCGGATTCCGCAGTAATCCTTAATAGATCAAAATCTTTAAATTTATTAGCAACCATGTCAGTATTGCCAGTTTTTGAATAATAGACGATAGCTTTATTCATATTTAATTCACATCCTTTATTTTCAATGTAACTTTATCATATTTTTTATAAAAATAAAAGATGATATAATAAAGTATCACTAGAATAGAAGGTATAACTTATGAATATTGGATTTTATTTAGAAAATATAGATGATGTTGAGAAAGCAAAGATACTCATTAAATCTATAAAAGAAAATATCAAACAATCATGCATTTATATCGTCACAAAGCATGATGTAAACTTAAGTGATTGTACAATTATCAACGATCAAATTACGGCTCACAATGACTTATACTTTGTAGATAAAGTTCATGCTGCATCTATTTTCGAAAAAACTATATCAACGCCTTATCTTTGGATTGATATAGATACTATCTTTTTAAAACCAGCAGATCAATTTTTTAACTTTTCTAAAGACATAGCAGTAAATCCAGTTGATATAAGAAACATAGGTGTTTTAAAAGATCATCTAATCTCTGATGTATGGGAAACAACCATGAAGCATTTGAAAATGACTTCTTTTGATCATTATGTCACGACTCGGGTTTCTAATGAAGTAATACATCTATATTACAACATAGGTATGGTATATGTGAGAGAACATCGGGGATTGTTTGAAAAAACCTATCAAACCTTAACTAATCTTTTTCATGATCAAAGCATCTATCAAATGATCATGTCAAACCCGTTATATCGTATTTTTTATCATCAACTTGTATTTTCTTTGTATGTAGAAAAACTCTATGATCAACATATCGATAAACTTGGTGAGTACATCAACTATCCATTACACTTAATGGACAAAGATGCAAAAAAGCCACACATAGAGGACTTAATCTCTATTAGATATGATACATACCTCAATAACCATGAAATACCTGAATTTCTTAAAAAAACAATAAATATAAACAAATCTTATCTATAATTTAGTATATCAAAGCAACCATATTGTGTTTTTAAGATAAATGTAATAATATATAGACAAATAAAGAGGTGAGAAAATGAAATTTTTATTCAAAGTGATTGTAATACCTATCTTATCGATTGTTGCTATACCTTTAATTACATTAGCAGTACTTTATAAGAGCGTTGAAATACCTGTAGAAGATTTCACTTCAGATGGAAATACAGTTGTATTAACTGATATGATTACTGAAGAAATGGATGCATTTTTAGCAAACAACGATAGTGATTCTGTAATATCACTAGGTGTTGCTCAAAAAGAAGCAAACTTATTATTAAAAGAAACGTTTTTATCAATTAATGATCAATACTTAGATGAAAATGCCGCTAGTGATGATAAAAATTATGTTTTAAAAGAAGACATGTATGGGTATCAAGGCACCTGGGTAGACTTTAATGAGGATATGGTAGAAATTGAGTCTGGTATTCATATTTTTGTTGCAAATTTCACTTATAAGACAAGATTACTTATTGCGTTTAAATTAGAAGCGGATACTGAAGAGATTGTTTTAACCTTAGATAAATTAACCATTGGTAATTTACCACTTGCTTGGGCATTTGGTGCAGCAGACTGGGCAGTTACTCAAATAACTGGTAATGACCTAGAAGCAACCATTAATGATCAATTAAATGGAGTTGCAACCTTTGATCCTACAACTAGAGAAATCAGAGTAGATGTTCAAACACTTGTTGATTCACAATTAAGTGATGATCCACAACAAGCGGCATTAGTTAATTCTTTAATGGCATTTGTTGATGAAAATGAATTATTTGATATTGGATTTACAGATGGCAGTTTTGATGCAAATTTAGCACTTGGTAAAACTAAAGATGATACACCACCATTTGAGTTAGATGCAACAGATAGAATTATGACAGAAGCTGATTTAACAGCGATGCTTGAATCAAAAGCAACTTCACTTATTTTATCAACTTTATCTACAACAACCAATCCATATATTGAGTTTGGTGAGTTAACTTTAAATAAAGTGTTAGATTATATGTTAAGAGACCAACAAGTCGCTCCTGGTGTTTTACAAGAAGTCGTCTTGTTTGAAAATTATGTCATGAGAGCATATGTGCCATATGTAACAATGACAGATACAGTGTTTGTTGTTAATATCCCATTAAAAATATCATCTATTGCTGAACCAACAAATACTTTCCAAACCATCATTAAGATAGATGCAACACCTTCTATGTCAGGCAGTGATTTAGTGATTACATTAAATCAGCTTACAGCAGGTGAAGTATCAGTAACAAATGAGCATCTTGCGAATATTTTAACTTTATTAGGGGATACTGATTTAATCGTTGATGGAAATATTGTCATCCAAGATTTTGATCAACAAATGAATCAAGCTGGTATGTCTATTGATACTGTCGAAGTGGTTAATAGTAAACTTAGAATGTATGTTGAATTGAGTGATCAAATTCCTTTAGGAGATATTCAAGATGCTATAGAAGATGTTTTAACAGGTATTAGTGATAATCCTGATATACCTGCAGAAATTGATACAGCTGTTGATGATGTTTTAAATAGTTTAACAGATCCATCAGGTGATCCAGAACAAGCTGTTGAAGATTTCATGGAAACATTTGAAGGTTTAGATGAAGAAGAACAACAAGTTGTCTATGACGCTTTACAAGATGAATTTGAAAATAGTGAGTATTCACTAGATGAAATTTTAGGATTAATTCCTGAATGATAAATAAATAACAAGAAAGTCTAATCATTTGATGATTAGGCTTTTTTTTATCTTCAAATGAGTGATAAAATAGTATCAGGTGATAAATATGAAAAAAGAGTTTGTAAAAATTAATGAAAAAACGATAGATTCATGGGTCAAAGAAGGATGGATATGGGGAAAACCCATAGATCATGAAACATATCTCAAAGCAACCCAAGGAGATTGGGATGTTGTTTTAACACCAACAAAGCCTGTTCCAAAAAATTGGTTCTTACCATTTAAAGGTTTAAAAATATTAGGTCTTGCGAGTGGTGGTGGTCAGCAAATGCCGATATTTGCGGCACTAGGTGCTGATTGCACTGTATTTGATTTATCAGATGAGCAATTAAAAGGTGAACGTTTAGTTTCAAATAGAGAGGGTTATCAGATCAACATCATTAAAGGAGATATGACAGAAAAACTACCTTTTGAAGATGAAGCGTTTGACCTAATTTTTCATCCAGTTTCAAATGTTTATGTTAAAGATGTTTACCACGTTTTTAAAGAATGTGCTAGAGTTTTGAGAAAAGATGGATTATTATTAGCTGGATTAGATAATGGCATAAACTTTATTGTAGACGATCCAGACGAAACTAAAATTGTAAATCATTTGCCGTTTGATCCAACGACCAATAAAGACCAGTATGATAAACTTATCCAAACAGATAGCGGTATGCAGTTTTCTCATACATTAGAAGACCAAATAAAAGGACAACTTGTAGCTGGTTTTGAGATCTTAGATTTGTACGAAGATACGAATGGAGAAGGATATTTACATGAATTAAATATTCCTAGTTTTTTCGCAACAAAAGCAAGAAAAAAATAAATGATTATAACTTGAGATTTATATGATATTATCATATAATAAAGAGGACTTGAGGTGAGTTAAAATGGAAAATCATTCAAATTTTATAAAAACCATTATTGAAACAGATTTAGCAACTAAAAAACATGACGAAATCGTCACAAGATTTCCACCCGAACCAAATGGACACTTACATATCGGACATGCAAGAGCTATTGTAACTGACTTTGAAAGTGCAATCGCATATGGTGGGTACACAAATCTACGTTTTGACGATACAAATCCTGTTAAAGAAGATGATAGTTATGTACAAGCAATCATCAAAGATATTAGATGGCTCGGATATGAACCAAAAAATATCCTTTTTGCATCTGATTATTTTGATGAAATGTATGAAAGAGCTGTTCTTTTGATTAAAAAAGGATTAGCGTATGTTGATCATCAAACACCGGAAGAAATTCAAAAAACAAGAGGAGACGTTAATACTCCAGGTATAGAGTCACCTTATAGAAATCGTTCTGTCGAAGAAAACTTAAAATTATTTAACGACATGAAAGAAGGAAAATTCAAGGAAGGTGAATGTGTTTTAAGAGCGAAAATAGATATGGCAAGTCCTAACATGAATATGAGAGACCCTGTCATTTATCGTATCGTTTATGCACATCATCACAACACTAAAGATAAATGGTGTATTTATCCGATGTATGATTATGCACACCCACTTGAAGATGCGATTGAGGGTATCACGCATTCTTTATGTTCATTAGAATTTGAAGATCATCGTCCACTTTATGATTGGTTTGTTAAGGAAACAGAAATGCCTAAAGTACCTAGACAAATCGAGTTTGGTCGCTTAAATATTGAAAATGCTGTATTAAGTAAAAGATTTTTAAGAGCGATCGTTGAAGATGGAAAAGTGATTGGTTGGGATGATCCAAGAATGCCAACAATTGCTGGTATGCGCCGTCGCGGCTATACACCTGATGCAATCAAAAACTTTATCTTATCAACAGGATTATCAAAAGTGAACTCTACAGTATCAACAGATATGTTAGAAGCAGCAGTTAGAGATGACCTACAAGACAAAGCCTATCGTGCAATGGGTGTTATCAATCCACTTAAAGTAACCATTACTAATTATCCTGAAAATGAAGTTGAATATTTAGATGTTGAATATCATCCTGATCATGAAAAGATGGGCAGAAGAAATATTCCATTTTCAAGACATATTTATATTGAACAAGATGATTTTGTTTTAGAAAAACCAAATAAAAAATATAAACGTTTAGCACTTAATGTTGAAGTTAGATTGTTCCATGCATATTTCATTAAAGCTTATGATGTGAAGTATAATGAGCAAGGCGAAATCATAGAAGTTTTAGCAACTTATGACAAAGAAACAAAATCAGGATCTGGATTTAATGAAAGAAAACCAAATGGTACCATTCATTTCGTAGAAGCAACACACGCAGTTCCTGCAACATTTAACTTCTTTGAACCACTCATTAACAATGATACATCACTTCCACTTTTAGATCGTTTTAATGATGATTCATGGCATGTTAAAAAAGGATTTGTAGAAGAAGCATTAAAAGATACTAAACCACAAGATCGATATCAATTTGTAAGAAACGGATATTTCAATGTTGATGATGATTCAACTCAAGAAAATCTTATTTTTAATGAAGTTGTTCCACTAAAGAGCAGTTATAAATAGAAAGTTGGTGAGCCATGAATTGGCTAGCAACCTTAAATGAATCTCAATTAAAAGCGGTGATCCACCCTAGTGGTCCGCTTTTTGTTGTAGCCGGTGCAGGTACTGGAAAGACAAGGACCTTAACCGCAAGAATCGCATATTTAATCATGGAAGGGGTTAACCCTAAAAGAATTTTAGCAGTAACTTTCACCAATAAAGCTGCACGTGAAATGAAACAAAGAGTAATTGATATGACAGGTCCACATGCAATGGATGTATGGCTATATACATTTCATGCGTTTGGATTACAAATATTAAGAAGACATATTCAAGAACTTCCATATGGTTATAAACCATCATTTACAGTCATTGATGAAGAAGATGGAAGAAAGATTGTTAGTGATGTCGTCAAATCATTAGGGTTTGATATAAAGATGTTTTCAGTAAAAGCATTAAAAGGATTAATCTCTCTTTTTAAATGTGAACGTATGGAAGAATTTGAACGTTCTGATGAAGAAAAAATATATAAAGGATATCAACAATATTTAAGAGAAAATCAACTTGTTGATTTCGATGATCTATTGATTTATACACATGAGTTATTAGATAGTTATCCGCACATTAAAGCGAAATACCAAACTGCATTTGATCACGTTTTAGTAGATGAGTTTCAAGATACTGATCTTATTCAATATAAGATATTAAAAATCTTAGGAGACCTTCATAAAAACGTATTTGTCGTTGGAGATCCTGATCAATCTATCTATGGATTTAGAGGTGCAAACTACAATAACAGCAGATATTTTATAAGAGATTTTAAAGCTGAGGAAGTCATATTAGATAAGAACTATCGTTCAACAAATTACATTCTTCAAGCTGCAAACAAACTAATCGCAAACAATTTAAATCGACCTTCTCAAAAGAATCTTGAAAGTGATTTAGGACTTGGAAACCCAATTACCTATCACACTGCACAATCAGATTATCAAGAAACTTTTTATGTCATTAATGAAATCAATAAACTGATACAACAAGGATATAACTATGATGATATAGCAATCCTATATCGTAATAATGCGCTCTCAAGATTGTTTGAAGATGCGATGATTAAAGAAGGTATACCATATATCATTTATGGTGGTATATCATTTTACGAAAGAAAAGAAATCAAAGATGCTCTTGCATATATTAGATTGATCAACGATCACAATCAAGATTTCTATTTCAAACGAATTGTTAATGTACCAAAAAGATCTATCGGTTTAAAAAGTATTCAAGTCTTAGAAGAAAAAGCTCAAACCTTAGGTATCTCTATGTTTGATGCTATTGATTATGTCGATCTTAGATCACAAGCAAAATCATCTCTCTTAGAGTTTAAAAAAATGATTATTGAAACTAAAGAAGCATTTGATGGTATGGAAGATTTATATCAAATTATGCCTGTACTCATGCAAAAAACAGGATACATGGCAATGCTAAAGACAGAAGATACAGAAATAGCTGAAGATAGAATCGATAACTTAAAAGAACTTCAATCTGTATTCACTAGAGGCGATATCTATTATGAAGGTACGTTTTATGAGAAACTAAATCAGCAACTTGACCAAATTGCATTATATTCAGATTTAGATCAAGATGTTACTGAAGAAAATCATGTAAAACTTGCGACTTATCATCAAGTCAAAGGCTTAGAGTTTAGAGCTGTCTTTATGGTTGTCTTAGAAGAAGGGATATTCCCTTCTGATCGCGCTTTAATGAGTACATATGAACTTGAAGAAGAACGTCGAGTGGCATATGTTGGTATCACTAGAGCTCAAGAAAAACTATACATGACACACTCAGAAAGACGGATGGTATACGGTCAAATTAGACTAGGATATCCTTCAAGATTTATCAAAGAATCAAGATTATCTACTCCTCAAAAACAACCAGATGTTGTCTATGACCAAACATCGCATATTCTAAAAACTGGAGACCATGTTGAACATCAAGTCTTTGGTAGAGGTGTTGTCGTTTCAGTTGATGGAGAGATTGCTAAAATTGCATTTGCGATGCCACATGGCATTAAACAAATTTTAGAAAGTCATCCATCTATAAAAAAAGTTAAAAAGTAATTTCATCCCCGTACTCATAAAATGAGTTGAGGTGATCAAATGATATTAAATGACATGCAAAAAGAAGTCGTCTACTCAAATGAGCGATTTCTTTTTTTACTAGCCGGTGCAGGTAGTGGCAAGACAAGAGTAATTATTGAAAGAATAAAGCATTTAATTCATAGTGGTGTTCCAGTTGATAAAATTCTTGGATTAACTTTCACACATAAGGCAGCTAAAGAGATGCAAGAAAGAATCAATCAACAAGAAGTACAACTTTATACATTTCATCAGTTTGCATTAAAGTCGCTTAAAAATATGAGTAACTATCCTTATCAAATATACAATGAAGAAGACCAATTGTTTAGTAAAGATCAACACTTAGCAATTACCAAATATAAAAATAGTTATTTTAAAACCAAAAAGCCGAAGTGTTACGACGAATATCAATTGAAACTATCGACCTATCATAAAAAAGACTTTGATGATATACTTATAGACTTTTATCATTTACTTGATCAACATTCGAGGAAACTTAATTATCAATATATCTTTGTTGATGAGTTTCAAGATACGAACTATCTTCAATACATGATATTAAAAAAACTCATCGGAAAAGAGACACATGTGCTTTGTGTCGGAGACCCAGATCAAAGTATTTATCAGTTTCGTGGTGCACAAGCAAAAATCATTAGTCAATACATTAAAGACTATCAAGCGAAAGTCATGAAACTAACGATCAACTATCGTTCTAACGCAACCATTGTAGAACACGCAAATCGCCTAATTAAGAGAAATTACAGAACTTTAAAAAAAGATCTCATTCCTTATGATGTATCGACACAACAAATAAAAAGTTATATGTTTATGTACATTGAGGAAGAAGCATTTGCGATATTTAAGTGGATTAAAACATATATCAATCAAGGCATAAAACCACAAGAAATTGCGATTTTGTTTAGGCAGCATCATAGATGTTTTTATCTTATCCAAACATTAAAACAACAAGGCTTTACCTATTTTAAAGAAAAATCTTTTGAATATGACCAAACCTATATAAATTTGTTAACCATACATCAAGCAAAAGGTTTAGAGTTTGAGGTAGTTATCATTCTAGGATTAGAAGCATATACATTTCCTTCATCACACACGTATCAAAAAGAGCTATTAGAAGAGGAAAGAAGACTTATGTTTGTTGCAATGACCAGAGCTAAAAAACATTTAATCTTTACTCACGTTCGATATAATAGTTATATGCAAAGACAAAAACCAAGTTTGTTCATCAAAGAAGCAGGGATCAAATCTAAAATCTACAATGATGAATGATGACTTTACTATTCTTTTAGAAGGTATATCTTCTAGGATAAAAATTCACAAGGTTTAACACATTTGAAATCACCTAAATAATGTTATAATATGATTGGGTGATGACTAGATGAATTATAAACAAAGAATAAAAGAACTAACTGACTTAATTAATCAAGCTAACTACGATTACCATACTTTAGATCAACCAACCATAACTGATTATGAATATGATCAACGCTTAAAAGAATTAGTTGATTTAGAAACAAAGTATCCAGAATATAAATTAGATTACTCTCCAACAGATAAAGTTGGTGGAGTTGTTTTAGATAGTTTTGAAAAAGTTACACATCAAGTACCTATGATGAGTTTATCTAATGTCTTTAACACAGATGAACTTATAGCATTTGACGAACGTATCAGAAAAGTCACTGATTCTTATACATATTTGTCAGAATTAAAGATTGATGGTTTAGCTGTAAGCATCAGATATGAACAAGGGAAGTTTGTGAGAGCAGCAACTAGAGGAAATGGACAAATTGGTGAAGATATATCAGAGAACGTAAAAACGATTAAGAGTTTACCATTAACATTAAATCAAGATATAGATATCGAAGTACGTGGTGAAATTTTCATGCCTCATAAGAGTTTTAACAAACTAAATGAAGAGCGTATGGAACAAGACTTACCACTTTTCGCAAATCCAAGAAATGCTGCAGCAGGAACAATTAGACAACTAGATTCTAAAGTTGCTGCAAAAAGAAATTTAGATATATTCTTATATCAAATCGTTAATGCGGAAGATTACGTGAGTACACAACAAGAAGCATTGGAATTTTTAAAATCACTTGGACTAAAAGTAAATCCGAATTATAAACTTAATCAAAACCTAGATGAACTCATCAATCAAATTAACATATATGATGATTTAAGAAAAACATTAAACTATGAAACAGATGGTGTCGTCATCAAAATTAATGAATTTGATTTACATGAAAATATCGGATATACAGCAAAATATCCAAAATGGGCAACAGCTTATAAGTTTAAAGCTGAACAACAAACTACAAAACTAAAAGATATTACTTTCCAAATAGGACGTACAGGTGTAGTCACACCGGTTGCTGAACTAGAACCAGTATTCATTTCTGGATCTAAAGTTTCTCGTGCGACACTTCATAACGAAGATTATATAAAAGCGAAAGATATTCGCGTTGGGGATTATGTTGTTGTACATAAAGCTGGAGAAATCATCCCTGAGGTTGTTGAAGTTGATATGTCACAAAGAAAAGAACAAACGCCGTTTGAAATGATTGATCATTGTCCAGTATGTCATGAACCATTAGAAAGAAAAGATGGAGAAGCTGATTATTATTGTACAAATGATCAATGTCCAGGAAAACATATCAATCGTTTAATTCACTTCTCATCAAGAGTAGCAATGGATATTGATACACTTGGTGAAAAAGTCGTAGAAACCCTACATGATTTAGGATTTTTAAATACGATTGCAGATATATATACATTAAAAAATCATGAGAATGATTTAAAAGGTCTTCCTGGTTTTGCAGATAAAAAAGTTGAAAAATTATTAGCTGCGATAGAAGATAGTAAAAATCAAAGTTTTGATAAACTTATTTTTGGTTTAGGTATCAAACATGTAGGTGCTAAAGTAGCTAAAGTTTTAGTTTCTAATTATCCTTCTATGGATGCTTTAAGACAAGCAACTTATGAGGATTTAATAGAAATTAATGAAATTGGTGAAATGATAGCTCAATCGATTGTAAGTTACTTTGAAAAACCAGAACATATTGAGTTAATTGATAGATTATCAGCTTACGGATTAAACATGAGTTATGAATCAACGAAGGTCATCGATCATGAGTTTAATGGTAAAACCATCGTTTTAACAGGGAAACTAGAAAATTATACAAGAGATGAAGCACAAGCCATCATTGAAAAATTAGGTGGTAAAGTAAGTTCATCAGTAAGCAAGAAAACAGATTTTGTTTTAGCAGGAAGTGATGCTGGATCTAAGTTACAAAAAGCAAAAGATTTAGGTGTCCAAGTGCTTGATGAGGAAACGTTTAAGGTGAAAATTAATGGATGATAAAATTAGAGTATTTGGTGCAAGAGAAAACAACTTACAAAATATAGATATCGATATTCCTAAAAATAAACTTGTTGTCATGACAGGTATTTCAGGTAGTGGTAAATCATCACTCGCATTTGATACGTTATACCAAGAAGGGCAACGTAGATATATGGAAAGTTTATCTGCATATGCTAGACAGTTTTTAGGTAATTTTGAAAAACCAGATGTCGATCGTATTGATGGACTGTCTCCATCGATTAGTATTGATCAAAAAACAACATCAAATAATCCAAGATCAACAGTTGGTACTGTCACTGAAATCTATGATTATTTAAGACTTTTATATGCAAGAATTGGTATTCCTTATTGTCCAGATTCAGATGAACCACTTACAAAGCAAACCATCGAAGAAATGACGAAGCGTGTTATAAACTTTAAAGAAGGTAGTAAAATCATCGTCATGTCTCCAGTGATTGAAAGACAAAAAGGAACGCTTAAAAAGACTGCTCAGCAATATTTAAAAGAAGGATTTACAAGAGCTTATATTGATGGAGAAACTCATCTTTTAGAAGAGTTTCCAGATTTAGATAAAAACAAAAATCATGACTTTTACTTAGTTATCGACAGATTAATCGTTAAAGATGGTATTCGTTCTAGGTTATATGACGCTTTAGAGTTAGCCGCAAGATTAGCTGGTGGAAAAACTAAAGTTTTAGTCGATAATGATGCGATGGTATCGTTTAGTCAAAATTATAGTTGTGAAGATTCTGATTTTACGATTCCTGATTTAGAACCTAGACTTTTTTCATTTAATGTTCCTATTGGAGCATGTCCATCATGTAACGGTTTAGGGTATCGTTTAGAAATCACAGAAGATTTAGTATTAGATCCTGAAAAACCATTATTAGAAGGTGGATTAATTCCATATAAAAATAATGATGAAGAAAACTTAACTTCACAAATGATTGAAGAAGTATGTAAGTTTTATAAAATAGATTTAAATAAACCGGTAAAAGAATTATCAAGAGAAGATTTAGATATCGTTTTATACGGTTCTCCTGATCCTCTTCATTTCAAATTGAAATCTTCATCAGGAAGAAAACATGAAACACATGATTACTATGAAGGAATGATCACTAATCTATCAAGAAGATATCGAGAAACAACAAGTGATTGGATTAGAACATGGATTGAAAACTTCATGGTTGAATCAGAATGTCATACATGCCATGGGGCAAGACTTAATCCAAGTGCATTATCAGTTAAAATTGGTGGAAAAAACATTGATGAATTTACCAGACTATCTATTGATGATGAAATTAAGTTTTTAATTGACTTAGAGTTAGGCGTTGAAGAAAAACAAATCGCAAGACTTGCACTTCAAGAAATCATCAACCGTTTAACATTCTTACAAGATGTTGGCTTAGGATATTTAACACTCCATAGACAAACTGGAACATTATCTGGTGGTGAAGCACAAAGAATTAGGCTTGCTACTCAAATTGGTTCTAAACTTTCAGGTGTCTTATATGTTTTAGATGAACCATCAATTGGTCTACATCAAAGAGATAATCAAAGATTAATTGATACACTACATAAAATGCGAGATTTAGGTAATACACTAGTCGTTGTAGAGCATGATCATGAAACCATGCTAGCAAGTGATTATCTAATTGATATTGGTCCAAGAGCTGGAAAAGCTGGAGGTAGAGTAGTTGTTGCAGGTACTCCACAAGAAGTGATGCAAAATGAAGAAAGTATTACCGGTAAATACTTAAGAGGTGACTTAGAAGTTGAAATCCCTAAAAAACGCAGAAAAGGATTAGGTAAAGATATCATGGTTATGGGCGCGAAAGCCAATAACTTAAAAGATATAACCGTCTCTTTCCCGTTAGGTAAGTTAACAGTTGTCACTGGTGTATCAGGAAGCGGTAAATCATCATTAGTCAATGAAGTTTTACTCAAAGGGATGCAACAAAAATATTACAAATCTAAAGATAAACCAGGAGAACATACAGCAATCAATGATCATCAGTTAATTGACAGAGTCATTGAAATCTCACAATCACCGATTGGTAGAACACCAAGATCAAATCCTGCAACATATACAGGTGTGTTTGATGATATTAGAGATTTATTCTCGAAAACTAATGAAGCGAAAGCTAGAGGATATACGAAATCAAGATTTTCATTTAATGTCAAAGGTGGACGTTGTGAGGCTTGTGGCGGTGACGGTGTAAAGAAAATCTCTATGCATTTCTTACCAGATGTATATGTGCCTTGTGAAGTTTGTGAAGGTCTCAGATACAATCATGAAACGCTTCAAATCAAATATAGAGGTAGTCATATCGCAGATGTTTTAGAAATGACTATTGATGATGCGATGGAATTCTTTGAAAATCATCCAAAAATATATCATAAACTCAAAATCATCCATGATGTTGGGTTAGGTTATATTCAATTAGGTCAATCAGCAACAACTCTTTCTGGTGGTGAAGCTCAAAGAGTTAAACTCGCAAGCGAACTTTACCGTAGAATTACAGAAAGATCCATTTATATTCTTGATGAACCGACAACTGGTCTTCACACAGATGATGTAGGTAGACTACTTAAGGTTTTACATAGAATTGTTGATGAAAAAGCAACTATGGTTGTTATTGAACATAATTTAGATGTTATTAAAAATGCTGACCATATCATTGATCTTGGACCAGAAGGTGGAGATTTGGGCGGATACATCGTTGCTCAAGGCACACCAGAAGAGATTGCAAAAGTTAAAGAAAGCTATACAGGTCAATATTTAAAAAAAGTTTTAAAATAGTAAAAACTAAACTATTTTTGTTATAATATTAAATGTGCGTGGGGGTACGTATGAACGATAAAGATCCAAAAAAACCAAGCGACGAAGAAATTAAGAAGTTAATTGAACAATTAAATAAGAAGAAAAGTAGTAAAAATACAGCTGTTAGCTTTGGATTTTTACTCCATAAGAATTATGTAGTTCATATGACTTTTTCTCTAATCATTAATTTTTTAATTAGTGCTGTTGTCATTGGACTTGCAAGTGGTATTAATCAACCATTAGTAGAGTTACATGTCATTGGTTATGTTTTAGCAATTATATTACTTGCATTAATTGAGAATTTTGTTAAAATACTCATGTTTAAGTTCTTTATGAGGGCTATGATTTTATCTTTGGGTCTTTTATCGATATTAGTACAAATTATGATTTTGGCTTTTATTGATATGATACTGATCGAAGGTTTTCATTTTATTGATGTAGAGCATTTGATCATCTTTGCATTTATATTTACGATATTAAGATTTGTATTATCAACCTATTTAAGACGATGGTTGTTTATGAAGAAAATAAGATTTTTGGAGGGCAAGTAAGTCATGAAATTAAAAGTTAAACATTTAATTAAAGATTTAGATTTAAAACTTGTATCTGGAAAAGAAGGATTGGAAAATTCAGTTACAGTAGAAATGTTATCTAGACCGGGTGTAGAGCTCGCAGGGTTTTTAGAGTTTTTTGACAAAGAACGACTGATTTTAATTGGCTCAAAAGAACACCATTTCATGAATCTTCTTCCACCAGATGTTAAAAGAAAACGCATTGAAGATATCATGCTACAAAAACCTCCTGCAATTATTTTTTCTGTGAATGTTGAAATTGAAGATATGTTTATAGAGTTAGGCAATAAATATCATGTAGCAATTCTAAAAAGTCATAATAGAACGACTGCATTAAGTTCTACACTTTATGCATACCTACATGCAAAATTAGCTCAAAGAATTAGTGTTCACGGTGTTTTATTAGATATCCACGGGATGGGAACACTCATCATGGGGAAATCTGGTATTGGTAAAAGTGAAACAGCACTTGAACTTATTAAAAGAGGTCACATATTAGTTAGTGATGATCGTGTAGATATTTTTGAAGCTGCTCATGGCGTCTTAATCGGAAGTGCACCTAAAATATTAGAGAAGTACATCGAAGTTAGAGGTATTGGTATTGTCGATGTTGTATCTATGTTTGGAGCAGGTGCGTATAGAGAAAACAAAAAAATAAGACTCGTTGTTGAATTAGAGCATTGGAAAAAAGGAAAACAATACGATCGTTTAGGTATAGAAACCCAAATGGTTAAATACTTTAACACTGAAATCGCAAAAGTGACAATTCCAGTATTACCAGGTAGAAATGTTGCAACACTTGTCGAAAGTGCAGCAATGAATCAAAAACTTAAATTTTTAGGATACAATGCTGCTAAAGATTTAACTGAAGCAGTATCAAAAAAAGTTAGAGGACAAAGAAAGGACGAAGAAGATGATTGATACAATAAAAAAACATAAACAATTAATTTATTTATACGGAGGAGCACTCTTTGCTTTCATGCTTGTAATATTAATCGCAGTAACATCGCTTAACGGGTCACCTATGGATAGTTCACTTAATCAGTTTAACAATCAAACCGCATTAGATTTAGGATTTGCACAAGTGACTTGGTATGCAACATTCATATTAACAGGTATTACCATAGGAGCTACATTATCATATTTCGAGTTTAAGAAACTTGGATGGGATACTGAAATCTTATTTGATGGATTATTATATGCAGTACCGCTTGCAATCGTTGGAGCTAGATTATATTATGTCATTTTTGATCCAACTCCAAATTACAATTCATTTATTGATGTAATCAATATCACAGAAGGTGGATTAGCAATCCACGGTGCTGTGATTGTAACCATTATCTTTTTGATTTTCTTTACGAAGAAAAAGAAAATTGATTTTTGGGTGATGGCCGATATTATTGCTGTTGGCTTTTTGGTAGGTCAAATTATAGGTCGTTGGGGTAATTTCATGAATGGTGAAGCACATGGACCAGCAATAACTAGTGAGTTTATCTTAAGATTATTACCAAATTTTATTGAGACAAACATGACAAATCCAGTAACAAACATTACATATCATCCAACATTCTTCTATGAAGGATTATGGAACTTTGTTGGCTTAACTGGATTACTCATCACAAGAAGAATGAAATTGTTTAAAGTTGGAGATATGATTGCACTATACCTCATATGGTATGGATTAGGCAGAGGATTAATCATTGAACCACTTAGACAAGATCCTCTTTATATCTTTGGACTTAAAGCTAATATCGTCTTATCACTAACACTATTTGCTGGTGGTGGAGCTTTATTACTCATCCTTAAACGCGTTTTATTTAAAGATCAAAAATATTATGTAGAAATGTTGGTGACACATGAAGACGATCCTCTTTGATTTAGACGGCACTTTGATACAAACACCTAAAATCATCTTAGAGTCTTTTAAATTAACCTTTGAAAAACATTTACCAGAAGTTAAACTAGAACCATCTGAACTAACGAATTTTTTGGGTCAAACACTTTGGAAAACATTTGGATTTTATACAAATGACGAATCGTTAGTCAATGAAATGGTTGCTTATTATAGAGAGATATCTAATCAAATGATCGAAATGGGATTAGAAACATATCCTAATGCTAAAAAAACAATCCAATATTTAAAAAAACATGGATGTAAGATTGGTATTGTAACTTCTAAAATGAGAGATGTTGCAGCATACCATTTAAAACTTACAAATCTATTTGAAGACATAGATGGAATTATTGGTTATGAGGATGCTGAAAAACATAAACCGGATCCGGAACCGATTTTAAAAGCGTTAGAACTATTTAATGCTAAAAAACATGATACGATATATATCGGCGATCATGAAAATGATATAAAAGCTGCTAAAAAAGCAGGGATTGAAAGTTGTGCAGTCACTTATTCTGATCGTATAAGAGAAATGTTATTTGAACAACCAGAATATGTGATTGATGATTTAGATAATCTAAGGGATATAATATAAAAATTGAGATAAAAAAGGAGTTTTAAAAATGTTATATGATGTTTTAATTGTAGGTGCAGGTCCAGCAGGGATTACTGCAGCTATCTATGCTCAAAGAGCAAATTTGAAAGTAGCGATGTTTGAAAAAGATACACCAGGTGGTCAAC
Organism: Tenericutes bacterium MO-XQ; assembly: GCA_002838185.1. Lineage (GTDB taxonomy): Bacteria > Bacillota_I > Bacilli_A > Acholeplasmatales > Acholeplasmataceae > Mariniplasma. The sequence goes on from CP017948.1 coordinate 66,415, forward strand.
TTTCAAAATACAATGAAATCGAAAATTACACTGGTGCAAAAAAAGTTGCAGGTTATGAACTTGCAACAATGATGATTGATCATGCTTATGAATTAGGCGTGGAAGTCATCTATGATGATGTAACAAAAGTTGAATTAGACGGAAACGTTAAAAAATTAATTACACCAAACCAAACGTATGAAGCAAAAGCTGTAATTATTGCAACAGGAAACGTACCTAGAAGACTAGGCGTGGAAAACGAAGATGAACTTGCAATGAATGGTATTAGCTGGTGTGCAATTTGTGATGGACCATTATATAAGGGACGTAAAGTTGTCGTTGTTGGTGGTGGTAACTCTGCTGTTGAAGAAGCAAGTTATTTAGCAACACTTGCTACACATGTAACAGTTGTACAAAATTTAGCTGACTTAACTGCTGATCCAAAAGCTCAAGATATTTTAAGATCTATGAAAAATGTAGATATTAAATACTCAACAGTTGTATCTAAGTTCTTAAAAGACGATAAAGGATTAACTGGTGTAGTGATTAAATCTGCAGATGGAAAAGAAGAAACTGTTGAAGCAGATGGTGTCTTTGAATATGTTGGATTAACACCTGTTACTGACATGGTTAAAGATTTAGGTATAACAAATAAGTATGGTTATATTGAAGCAGATGAAAAAATGCAAACTAAAGTACCTGGGGTATATGCTGCAGGTGACGTTATCGTTAAACAAATTAGACAAGTTGTTACTGCAACTGCAGATGGTGCAATTGCTGTACAAAATGTATTAAGATATTTAGAAACTTGGAAGTAATATGAGTTTTGCTAAAACTGTAAAAGAAGAACTGGTTTCAGTTCCTATCGGATTAGAAGAACAACTTGCTGAATTTTCAGCATTCTTGAATCTTCACACAGAATTTCATATTGAAAACAGACATAAGATGCTTGATTTCAAAACAAATAATCCAACCGTTGCAAAACGGTTTTTACAGTTGGTAAAAACGCTATATCAAGCGGAAACCAGTTTAATGACTCAAAAGCAAAACAAGCTTAAACAAAAACAAACAGTCATCATTAGAGTTTTATCTAAAGTTGATGATATCGTTAGTGAACATAGCTTATTAGAAAACGCAATTGAGTCTCAAGAATTACTTACGCAATCACCAGATGCTAAAAAAGCTTATTTAAGAGCAGCTTTCTTAAGTAGTGGTTCTGTCAATCATCCAAAGACTGCAGAGTATCATTTAGAGATTTTTGCAACTAACCCAGATCATATTGTTTTTATTCAACATCTGATGAATCATTTTGAGTTAAACGCGAAAATCACTAAAAGAAGAAATGGATACATTGCATATCTAAAAGATGCTGAAGGCGTCAGTGATTTCATGCAAATTGTTGGTGCTCAAAATAGTGTATTTAAATTTGAGGATATCAGAATTAAAAGAGATTTCAACAATTCAATCAATCGTGTGATGAACTGTGAGATTGCTAATGAGAAGAAAACGATTGTTGCATCAAACCAGCAAATCAAAGATATTAAACTCATTGAAAAATATATGCAAAAAAAGGATCTAGATGAAAGACTTATTCACATCATGAATCTTAGAAAAGATCATCCTGATGTTTCATTAAGAGAATTAAGTGATTTATATGAACAAACATATAAAGAACCGTTAAGCAAATCAGGATTAAATCATAGACTTACTAAAATAAAACAACTTGCTGAACAAATTAGAGAAAGCAGGGGTCTATCATGATTTTAGGTATAGGTATAGATCTTGTAGAACTTGAGCGATTAAAAACATTATTAACTGATAAGTTTATTGATAGACTTCTAAGTGATTTAGAAAAAGAACTTTATGATAACATCACAAATGAACAAACAAAATTAGAGTTTTTTGGTGGAAGATTTGCAGCAAAGGAAGCAATCTTTAAAGCAATATCTAAAGGACATGGAAAAACGAACTATAAAGATTTTTCAATTTTAAAAGATGAAAATGGAAAACCTTATGTTCATACAGATTATTTTAAACAAGGTGAAGTCATCCATATTTCAATTACGCATACCAAACATTATGCATCTAGTTATTGTGTGATTGAAAAGGTGTAAAGTTCTTAATTTTCGATAGAATACCATATTTCCATATTTAGTTGTAATTTAAAGGTTTTTTAGGTATAATCTTCTATGATAGGATGTGAACAGACATGGCGAAAAAACAAAACAAAAAGTCAAAAAATAAAGCAAAATCTACACAAAATAAGAATCAAAAGATTGCTCCAAAACAAAGCATTCCAGAAACAAAATTAAAGGATAAACGTAGTCTTTCAAAAAACGAAATTTTATTCTTTAGAGTTGGAGTTACCATTGTTGCTCTTGGATTAGTAGTTGCAGCAATTGTAATGATTGTCAATTATTATATGGGACAAGAAGAAGTTGGTCCTTATGATGATTATCAACACTTTATTACTGAAGAAATAGTTGCAATGACTCAAAAGATTAATGATACCACTTATGGTGATTTAGATTATTTTGTTGGTAAATCAGATTATGATGAGTTTAGAGTCATCTTAAACGATAACGATGTATTCTATTTCTATTTCTATGATGGCAATAATATTAACGAAGAAATTCAAACGACTATTGAAGGGTTAGAAAACATCAGTGAATTACCTCTAATCTTTGTAGATCTATCAGAACCATATAATACAGAATTACTTACAAACACCAGTCTTACTCATCTAAATTTAGATGCAGAAGCAGACGATATGTTGCTGATTTATGATATGCAACCAGATTCAGTGGATGGTTTCTTTGAATTAGAAACAGATGTAGATGATATTATCTTAGCATTACAAAACATTTAAAAGGGCATTGCCCTTTTGTGCTATATAAAGGAGTAAAATAACATGAATGAACAAATAATTAGTGAGATTAAAAAACAGTTAGGTATCGCAGATAAACAGGTTAGAAGTGTTCTTGATTTGCTTAATGAAGGCAATACAATTCCATTTATTGCTAGATATCGTAAAGAAGCTACTGGTGGTCTTGATGAAGAGCAGATCAATGAAATCCATAAGACTTGGGAGTACCAAAATAATCTTCTTGATCGTAAAGAACAAGTCATTCGTTTAATTGACGAAAAAGGTATGCTTACAGATGACTTAAAAAAAGAGATCTTAAAAGCAGATAAACTTGTTGAAGTCGAAGATTTATATCGTCCATTTAAGGAAAAGAAAAAGACAAAAGCTACAGAAGCTGTTGCAAAAGGTTTGGAACCTCTAGCTAATTTTATGGTGATGTTTCCAGATACTTCTGTTGAAGAAAAAGCTAAAGAATTTTTAAATGATAAAGTTGAAACTGTTGAAGAAGCGATTGAAGGCGCTAAATATATCATTGCAGAAATGATATCTGATGATGCCAACTATCGTAAATCACTGCGTGCAGAAATGGTTAAAGCTGGTGTTGTCGTAACTTCAGTTAAAAAGAATGCAGAAGATGAACGAAAAGTTTATGAAATGTATTATGATTACAGTGAACCTGTAAGACAAATGAAGCCACATAGAGTTTTAGCAATCAATCGCGCAGAAAAAGAAAAAGTTATTTCAGTAAAAATCGATTTAGATAAAGAAAGAATGACGTCTTATTTAGAGAAAAAGATTATTAAAAATGAAAGTTCAACCGCAACACCTTTTATCAAAGAAGCGATTGAAGATGCTTTAAAAAGACTTATCTATCCATCTTTAGAAAGAGAAGTTAGAAGCGAACTTACTGAAAAAGCTGAAGAACAAGCGATTGAAGTATTTTCAGACAATCTTCAAAAGCTCCTCTTACAACCACCACTTAAGGGTAAAGTTGTTTTAGGTGTTGACCCAGCTTTTAGAACAGGATGTAAACTTACTGTATGTAACGAACAAGGTACGGTTTTAGATAAAGGCGTTATTTATCCACATGAGAAAACTAAAGGCGGTACAGTTACAGATAAACAAGTTAATGATTCTAAACGTGAAATTATTAGACTTATCCACAAATATAAGATTCAAATTATTGCTATTGGTAATGGTACTGCAAGTAGAGAAACAGAAAGTTTCATTGCAGAACTCATTAAAGAATTCCAAATGAAAGTTCAATACGTAATCGTTAATGAAGCAGGTGCTTCAGTTTATTCTGCAAGTGATCTTGCCAGAGAAGAATTCCCTGATTTTAGCGTTGAAGAAAGATCAGCAGCTTCAATTGCTAGAAGATTACAAGATCCATTATCAGAACTTGTAAAAATTGATCCTAAGAGTATTGGGGTTGGTCAATATCAACATGATGTTACCCCTAAGAAATTAAATGATAGCTTAAACTTTGTCGTTACTCAAGCTGTTAATAGTGTTGGAGTAAACGTTAATTCAGCAAGTAAAGCATTACTCATGTATGTATCTGGTTTAAATAAGACAAGTGCTGAGAATATTGTTAAATTTAGAGATAAAGTCGGTAAATTTAATAATAGAGAAGATATCATTAAAGTTCCAAGACTTGGTGATAAAACATATGAACAAGCCATTGGATTCTTAAGAATTCCTGAAAGTGATGAAGCACTTGATGTGACTGCAGTTCACCCTGAAAGTTATCCAGTAGCAAAAGAGATCATGAAACGCTTTAATATTACAGGAGATATGTTTGGTAAAGATGAAGTGAAATTAATCGTTGAACATATGGATCGTCCTAAGCTGCAACAAGAATTAAATGTAGATAAATATACACTTGATGATATTTTAGATGCATTTATCGCACCAATTAGAGACCCTAGAGATCAATTCCAAACACCAATATTAAAGAGTGATATCTTAAAATTAGAAGATTTAACAGTTGGTATGGAACTTGAAGGTACAGTTAGAAATGTTGTTGATTTCGGTGCATTTATTGACATCGGATTAAAAGAAGATGGACTCCTTCATATTTCTAAAATATCAAAGAGTTATATCAAACATCCAAAAGATGTATTAAACGTTGGAGATATCGTTAAAGTATATGTATTAAACATCGATAAAAATAGAGGTAAAGTCGGTTTAACGATGTTACAAGATACACTCCAATCATCGAAATAAATACTATATAAATATAAGTAAAATGCTTCTCATTTATGAGTAAGCATTTTCTTTTTTCTTTTAAGCATAATATCATTGACAAAAACACTTATTTAAGTTAAAGTAAGGAGGTTATATGGCCACAGTGTATTACATATAGGCCATTTTTATTTGCAAAGGAGAAGTTCAATGATTACAGTATCAAATGTTAATTTAATATTTCCGGATAAAAAGATTTTTGAAGATGTTAACTTAAAGTTTTTACCGGGAAATTGTTATGGAGTTATAGGCGCGAATGGCGCTGGAAAATCTACATTTCTAAAACTACTATCAGGAGAGAAAGAAACAACTTCTGGAAGTATCATTATTGATAAGAATAAACGTTTAGCTTTCTTAAATCAAAATCAAAATGCTTTTGATGATTATACAGTTATCGAAACAGTTTTTATGGGACATAAGAAGTTGTTTGAAATTATGCAGGCAAAAGATGTTTTATACCAAAAAGAAACAATCACTGATGAAGAAGGGTTTTATTTATCTCATCTTGAAGCAGATTTTGCTGAACTTGATGGATGGAATGCTGAACCTGACGCTGAGAAATTGCTCAATGGATTAAATGTTCCAGAAAGTGATTTCTATAAAAAGATGAGGGACATATTACCAAAAAACAAGGTTAAAGTCTTACTTGCTCAAGCATTATTTGGTAATCCAGATATTTTATTGTTAGATGAGCCTACCAATAATCTTGATTTTGAAGCGATTGACTGGTTAGAAAATTTCTTGATCAACTATGAACATACAGTGATCACTGTATCCCATGATCGTCATTTTTTAAATAATGTATGTACGCATATTATTGACATTGACTATTTTCAAGCAAAACTATATGTGGGTAATTATGATTTTTGGATGGAATCATCACAACTTGTTCAAAAGCTTATGGCAGATAAGAATAAGAAAAAAGAAGAACGCATTCAAGAGTTAAAGACTTTTATCGCGAGATTTAGCGCAAATTTATCTAAATCATCACAAGCAACATCTAGAAAAAAAGCATTAGAAAAAATAGAGTTAGATCAAATCATCCCATCAACTAGAAAATATCCTTTTATCGGTTTTGATATAGAAAAACAATTAGGTAAAGATGTATTGGAGGTAAAGGATTTAAGTTACTCTCTAGATGGGACTAAGCTATTTGATAATGTATCATTTGTGATCAATCGTGATGATAAAGTCGCGTTATTTGGTGATAATGATTTAGCAAAAACTGCTTTATTAAAGATACTCGCTGGTGAACTCAAAGCTGATACAGGTACCATCAAGTGGGGACAAACGGTGACTAAATCATATTTACCAAGCGACAATGAAGCATACTTTAATGAAAAAAACCAAAATCTGATTGAATGGTTAAGACAGTATTCAAAAGAACCTGCCGAATCATATATTAGAGGATTCCTTGGAAGAATGTTATTTAGTGGTGAACAACCTTTAAAAGAAGTGAAATTCCTATCGGGTGGAGAAAAAATGAGATGTATGTATTCAAAACTTATGTTATCAGGAGCTAATACACTTCTTATTGATTCACCAACTATTCATCTTGATTTAGAAGCGATTCAATCTGTTAATAAAGGGCTAGAAGATTTTAAAGGATCTTTGATGGTAGCATCTCATGATCATGTCTTACTACAAACTGTTTGTAATAAGATAGTAGAGATAGGCAATCATGGATCATATAGTTATGAAGGGCGATTGGATGATTATTTAGCAAATCAAGATATTAAAGAAAGAAGAAAATCACTATATCTATAATAATCATGCAATCTTAAAAAAATAATTATTTTAAATGAGTATGTTAAATGAAGTATTTATCATAAACTTTCATCAAAAATGGTTGACAAAATGACAAAAATACGTTATTCTATATAAGCGCGAAAACGCGTAAACATAACGGTTGGAGTAGTACTCAAGTGGCTGAAGAGGCGCCCCTGCTAAGGGTGTAGACCAGGAGACTGGTGCGAGGGTTCAAATCCCTCCTGCTCCGCCATCGTTATTTGGCCCGTTGGAGAAACGGTTAACTCACATGCCTTTCACGCATGCACTCACGGGTTCGAATCCCGTACGGGTCACCAATGCTATCAGTGTCCTTATCTCGTGTAGAGATAAGGGCTTTTTTTGTCTTTGTTAAGCTGTTAAAACACTGGAATATAATGTGTTTTGATGTCGTTATGGTATTGATTTATGAGTGTTTAAAAACATCAAATTAGTTCGAAAATCCTAATTTAGGGTGTCAACACCTGTTTTTGTAAAATTTATGACAACATAAGCAAAATTACCACCTGTAAAAGAAAGTCTATAACAAGTCTGCAAAATATGCTTAAAAATACAACTTATGTTGATATAAGTTTTAGGAATATTTGTTATTTTTGCTGTGATAAGCGTGGTAGGCGTGGTAATCATAGTGACAAATGTATTTTTTTCATTGAATATATGCATATGGTATGATTTTGAGAAATTAAGTGTTTTGTTGAAGAATCAGACTAATGATAATATAATGCAAAGAAAGCAAAAATGATATAAAAATAAAACAGCATTTCTTTGGAAAGAACTTACTGTTTTTATATTGCCGCAATAATTCCGTTTAATACAAGTAGGAATATTCCATAGATGATCCAAAATGCTTTGCTTCCGTTAATCTTAAATGGTAACAAATTGAGTAGTATTCCAACTATAAAATATGTAAAATTTCCTATTAGGTATTCTTTGCCTTTATCGACAAACATCTGAGTGAGTAAGCCTTGCATAGTTGGATTATTTATAACGCTTTGCCAAATAGCTGAAGCAAATGTTGCGATAATTTCCCAGTAGATTGCGATAGTTGTCGGGATACCCACTACTATAAACAATAGAATAGTAAGTCCGATGATTTTATCTTTATCCATTATTAGCATACCTCCTCGTAATTATAGTATATCATATATATATTTTGGTTAAATAACAAAAAGTACTCATACTATTTGTGAGTCAGTTGAATTTTTTGATTTAGATAACCGTATATTCAAAATAAAATAAAAAAAGGGTATTGACATTGTTACGTAATAGTGTATAATTAGGTTATGAGCAGAATTGGAATCGGTTGAAAGTGAGGTAAAAGCATGGATAAAACAAAATATAAAATCAGTGAACTGGCCGAAGCTGCTAGTGTAACTGTAAGAACAATTAGATATTATGTGAGTAAAGGCTTATTGACACCACCTAAAGAAGATGGTATGTATAGTTACTATTCAGAAATTAACCTGAAAGAACTAAAACTAATTAAGGCATATCAAGAAAAATATTTACCACTTGATGTTATCAGAGAAAAACTACTCAAAGGGGAGATGGATGTTGATGTAGATTCAAAAGTAGACAAACATATAAACGACACAGAGTTTTTATATCGAAAAGTGCTAGTTGTACCAGGAATAGAATTAAGCGTAAGAGAAGATGTATTAGATAAAGATAAAGTTGAAACATTAGTCAACTACATTAAAAAAATAATCAATAATATCTAATTGGAGGAAATCAATGGAAAATGAAGTAAATAAACGAGAAGTACTATATAACATTTTAGATGAAGAAAGTAATATATCACTTACCAAAGTTATTTATGCAGGCAATATAGTTGGTAAATTTAATACTTGGAAAGTTGAACAAGAGTATTTAAATTTAAATAAGGATAAATCTGTTGAAATATATTATACATTTCCTTTAAAAGCTGGTGCAACTGTAACATCATTCACAGCAACCATTGGTGATAAAGTCATAAAAGGAGTAGTCAAGGAAAAACAACAAGCTAATAAAGAGTATCAACATGCAATCGCAAAAGGTGATTCTGCTTATATGATGGAAAGATTCGATTCTAATATTTTTAAATTATCTTTGGGTCGTGTAATGCCAGATGAACTTGTTAAAATCTCGATCAGTTACATTGAAATGTGTGATGTATATGATAATCAAATTGATATATTAGTACCAACTCTAGTGGGGCAAAGATATAACGATGTTGTTTCAAATAGTTTAGCAAGAGAAGACAAAGTAAGCTATACTTGCGATTTCATTGTGAATATTGAGGAGAATTTATCAGTTAAAGATGTCAACTCAAGCTCACATAAGATTAAAGTTATTAACAATAAACAAGTCGTTAGTTTAAACAATCGTTTGAATCGTGACTTTAAATTAGAGATCGAATTAAACAAAGAATTTAAAACAACTGCACTTGTTAATGGACAGTATTTATTAATTGACTTAATGCCCAAATTAGAAGAACCAAAGGAAAGAGTTCAAAAAAAATACGTATTTGTTATTGATAGATCAGGTTCAATGCGCGGAAGAAATATAAACGCAGTAAAAGATTTGCTGAAAGCTGTGTTAACACAATTAGAAGCAGATGACTTAATCGAAATAATTTCGTTTGGAAATCATCATGTTTCTCTGTTTAATTCATTAAAAACTGTCCGTAATGTAAGAGCAGAATTAAATGATTATATAAGTACACTCTATGCAAACATGGGAGGAACGGAATTACTAAGTGCATTGGAAATGTCACTGTCATATTCAAATGATGCAGATATTATATTAATTACAGATGGTCAAGTAGGAAATGAAGATTATATTTGTAATCGGATTGCAAATATAATACAAAATAACCATTTGTTCTTATTTGGTTTAGATATGAATGTTAATGCTTCATTTTTAGATAAAATTGCAAAAGTTGGACACGGTAAAGCCTATTATTTTGCATCCGACGAAAATAATTTTACAAAAAAACTTATCAGAACTTTTTCCAATATTAATGGTGTAATTTCATCTAAAGTTAAACTTACAACAAATAATAAAGAGTTAGATCGTTACATTTATTCCGACACATTATTTAATTATGAATATTGGACAGCTATATTAAAACTTGAAAGCCTTACAGAAGATATCGTTATAACAATTGATGATACACCAATAGTCATCAAGAACGAAAAAATTATTGCTACAGATCTTGAATTGAATAAAGTTTTCGCTACCTGTAAAATAGGATATTATGAATCATTGATGAGTAGAAACTTCAATAAAACTAAAGGGTATCAAGATTTAATTGTTGAAATAGCTATCGAAAATCAAATCGATTCAAAACATACGGCATTCTTAGCAATTAATGAAAGAGATGATAAAGTTTATGATATGCCACAAATTGAAGAAACACTTATTGAACACAGTTTTGATCGTGATATAGTAGTAGACTGTTTTGAATATCATGAGAGTTATGACGAGGTTGTTTTACAAGCATTTCAGATTAAAGAAGACCAATTGGAACCAATGGCTGACCGATTTGAACTTAAGACTCCTACAAGTATCAAAAAAACTAATCGCACTCTGAAAGTTAACCTAAATGAACTTATTGAAGCAATAAAATCACCTGATACTTTTAAAGTAATAAAATCGCCTGATTCTTATAAAGAAAGAGTTGTATTAATACTTTCATTAATACTAGAAATCAACATAAAGATTAGAGCAATAGATTCGAATAAAACAATTTCTAATGAAGTAAAAACATTGATTAATAAAATTAAAAGTATGGATGAAGGGATTTATAATCAATTATTTAATGGCGTACAAGAAACAATCAAGGCATTATTTATATAGTATTTAATTTATATAGCTAATTTCAAATTATTATTGTATTTTTTAGTATTATGAAAACACTTTAACCAATTGACATAGTTATTTAGATGTGTATAATGCATATATAATCTATAAAATAAATTAGGAGGAACTAATTGAAACCAGAAAAAGAACCAAGCAATTTTGATTTGGAGAGACTTGAAGAAGAATTATCAAATACCAAAGAGCATTTCAATTCAAGTGATCCAGTGAGTATCTATTTAAATGATATTGGTCAAATTGATTTACTGACAAGAGAAGAAGAGATTAAACTTGCTAACACGATATTATTCAGCCGTGATTCTACAGAAGAAAACGTAATTAGACTAGGAAAAGAAGCTAGAGACAAATTAATTGTTGCTAATCTTAGATTAGTTGTGAGTATAGCTAAGAAATATACACAGTCCAATGTTCCATTTATGGACCTTATTCAAGATGGGACAATGGGTCTTATGAAGGCTGTAGATGGGTATGAAGTTGAAAGAGGATTTAAATTTTCGACATATGCGACTTGGTGGATTAGACAATCCATATCACGTTCAATATCTAACAATTCTAGAACCATTAGGGTTCCAGTATATTTTAGTGATATGTTGTTAAAAGTTCGAAGAGTTAAGAGAAATTATTTTGATAAACACGGTATAGAACCAAGCATTGAAACTGTTTCTAATATAACTGGAATATCAACAGCTTCACTAAAGACAATCAGTCTTTACAGCAATGATATTTTATCATTAGATCAGTCTGTTGGAGATGGAAATTCTACGCTTAGCGATTTAACTGAAGATACAAGCAACTTAAATCCTGAGGAACATAATAAAGTAAAAGAACTTGAGGAATTCGTCATTGCAAGTTTACAAGAATTAAATGAACGAGAACGAACTATTATTAAAATGATATTTGGAATAGATTCTGATGTAAAAACTTTAGAAGAAATCGGCCAACATTTTGATATCACAAAGCAGCGTGTAGGACAAATTAAAATTAAAGCAATAGAGAAATTGCGTAAGAAGATTATTATTTAGTATTGGAATATTTTAGAAATTAGATGTATAGAAAAATAATGTATAATTAATGCTATAAAAAGATGTCAATTAAAAAAATCAAAATAAGAATTCAGTTAAATAAATGTTATAATTTATATAAATATAAACTTAAGGAGATAAAGTAATGAGATGGAAAACAAATGAAGATAAGATTTGCAGTTTAGTATTTATTAAAAATCATGTATTAAATGAATTAGATTTATCAATATCAATACAAGAAGCTCAGCATTTTGGTGTGGATAAGACTGAAGGTAGTATTAGGATGAAGTTTAATAACATTGCATCACTTTGTGATGAATATGGAATTAAGACTTCTAATAGAGTAGGGAGATTGGAACACTATTCTAGACAGAATCATGAGGAATTTATATCTATTAAAGATTTTTCATTTATTGAGATTATGGAAGAACTAAACAAAGCTAAACAAGCATTATAGACTGAAAATAAAAGATATTTGTGAGCTCAAACTAAATGGGTTAGAGATGATTTTTGCGCAAAAGATATAGAGATCCCATTATAAATTAGGGGCTCGAATTCGTTACGGGTCACCATCGCTATCAGTGTCCTTATCTCATGTAGAGATATGGGCTTTTTTTGTCTTTGTAAAGGCATTAAAAGCATTGGAAATAAAGAGTGTTTTCTGATATAAAATCATTGATTTAAGCAAGCAAAAAATCAAAAATCAATCTCATTTTTCCTAATTTAGGGTGTCAACACCTGTTTTTCTAAAACTTATGACAATATTAGCAAAATTACAACCCAAAAAAGGAAGTCAATGTTAAGTCTCAAAAATAGTGTAAAAATACCAACTTATGTTGATATAAGTTTTAGGGGCTTTCTCATTTTTTAGGCGTGGTTCTCGTGGTATGCGTGGTAACATAGGATTATTAATTTTGTAAAAGTCCTATGATTTATGGCATATAAGGTAAGAATATTTTTTCAGGATCATCTAAATGACATGTAAGACATACACAAATTCAAAATTAAGTTTATAAAAACGCAAAAAAACTATTGACAAATAAATTACGTTTTGATAAACTTAAATTGAAAATAAAATTTGGAGGAACTTAAATTGGAAAAGTATAGTGAAAAATTTTGGGAATTAGCAAATAGAATGAGAAGTAGAATACCTAGAGAACAAGTAACTGAGTTTATCGTATCGTTTCTCTATGATTATGGAAACGAGAATGATTTTTTTGGTGGTGCATCAACAGAACTTTTGAATATTGCTGATGAAACTGTAAAGAGAATTCCTAAAGACATAATTTATGACTTAAAAGAACATTTTGATCAATTATCAAAAGAAGAGATAAAAACTACTCTTATGGATACGCTACTATTTGATGATAAATTTATTGATAAAACATCTAAGGATTTAGGAGATTTGTCTTGTAAACTGTTAGAATTAATGGAAGATGATGTGCTGTTTGATCTTGGTTCCGGAAGAGGTAGTTTCTTGTCTATTGCATCAGACTATGCAAATAAAGCTAATATAAATGTAAAAGAATTAGCTGGAATAGAGATTAATCTTAATCATCTCTCCATCTCAAGAATGATAATGGAGATATTGCTAGAAGATAGAACTACTGTATATAATATTGATTACGCAAACATACTATCAGATAGCCTTTTAATCACATATAATAAAGGATATGTGTATCCACCATTAGGTATGAGATTTATTGGTTCTGATCCTTATTTCAAAACTATTTTTAGTGAAATTATTTTGACAGCAAAAAATTCATTTGAACTAGTTTTCATAGATAAGCTTTTAGCAAACCTCAAGGGGGAAAATAAGAGAGGGGTTGCTTTAGTTACAGGAAGAACCTTATTTAATGTAGCGGATCGTGAATATAGAGAAGCTCTTGCAAATAGTGGTTTACTAGAAGGCATCATTGAACTTCCACAAAATATTTTAGAAAACACTTCGATTAAGTTATTTTTATTGATTTTTAGCACAAATAACTCTCAAGTTCGTCTACTAGACGCTTCAAATGTAGTAACGACTTTAGATAAAAATAATCAATCGAATACTTTTTCAAATATTATTTTTAAGATGTATCAAAGTGATTCTGTCAGTACAAAATCGCTCAAAGAAATGAAAGAACTTCAAAATTGGATGCCGTCAAATGCTTTATTAAGTATAGAAAAACCAAAAAATGGAATCAAATTAGAAGAGGTAGCAGAAGTATTTACAGGTTCGCAATATACAATAAGTAAGTTTAAAGATAGATTTGTTGACAAAGATACAAAATATAAAATATTAACCTCAAGTGACATCAATGATGGATTAGTTGATTGGAGAAATTTGCAAAATATTGAGGTAAAAGATACTAAGTTGGATAAGTTCTCTATAAAATATAATGATCTAATCATAACTAGTAAATCTTCTAAAATAAAGATGGCTGTTGTAGATTTTACTCCAACTGATCACATTATTGTCACAGGTGGGATGATAATAGTAAGGCCTGATTATACTAGACTAAATCCAACATACTTAAAGATATACTTAGAATCTGAACAGGGACAAAATGTTTTAAGAAGTATTCAAAAAGGTATTACGATAATTACGATTAATGCAAATAGTCTAAAAGATATCATTGTTCCGCTTATCAATATTCAGAATCAACAAAAAATGGCACGGAAATATAATGATAAGTTATCATCATTATTAGCATTTAAAAATGAAATTGAGAAAATAGAGAATGATTTGAATAATTTTTACTATGAAGAAATGGGTGAAAAGAGTAAATGATGTACTCCAGCAGACAAATCTCAGAAATAAAACTAAAGATTATCAATAAGATTTCAAGAGAAGTTGATCGTGCAAATCTTGACGGTACAGTTGGAGGCATTTTAGAAAAGTATAATATAGTGTATGAGGAATTTGGGACTATTCCAGTAGATACTAGAACTATGAAAATATTAGTATTTGGTGTATTATCTGGTAAGAAAAGTGATTATCAATTAGCTGTAAAAAAGATGGGTATAAATCCAGACCATGTGCATTTTATTGATAACTATCACGAATTACAGAAATATCCAGTTGCCAAACTAAAAAATTCAGTAGAATATTCTGATATTTTATTTGGACCTGTTCCTCATAGCCAAAATTCTATGGGGAACACATCTAGCTTTTTAGCTACTATTAAGCAATCGCCTAAGGAATATCCAAGATTAATTGAAATGGTAGCAAACAACAAATTAAAAATAACAAAAACTAATTTTGAACATGCGATCATAAGAACTAGATATTACGAAAATGTAGACGAACTGAATTAATCGATTTTAATTACCACAAATTTTAAAGTAGTACGTGTGGCATGCGTGGTTAAACATATACTTAATGAGCTAATAATGATATAATAATTATAAATTTACAAAATTTTATCAAAAATTGGAGGGAACAATGATTACTGGAGAAATTAAAAGCAAAATTGATAATATTTGGGAAACGTTTTGGACTGGGGGACTAGCAAATCCATTATCTGTAATTGAGCAGGTTACATACTTGCTTTTTGTTAAATTATTAGATGACAACCAAATTAAGAAAGAAAGAAATGCAGAAGTGTTAGGTGTCAAGCCCCAAAGCCTTCTTTTCAAAGAGGGAAATTACATCGATGAAAAAGAAAATATCAATGAACCATACGAAAATCTTAGATGGAGTCATTTCAAAAATTTTGAACCACAACTGCTTTTTACAACTGTAAAGGACAAGGTATTTCCGTTTATTAAGCAAATCAATAATGGTAAGGATACTGCTTTTTCTAGATATATGAAGGATGCTGTTTTTATGGTTCCTACACCTCGTGTATTGGTAAAGGTTGTTGATGGACTAGACGCTTTGGATTTGAATAACAAAGATATCATGGGTGATGTTTATGAGTATCTGTTAGCTAAGATTGCTTCAAGTGGAACAAATGGCCAATTTAGAACACCTAGACACATCATTAGAATGATGGTTGAAATGATGCAACCAACTCTAAATGATGTCATAGCAGATCCCGCGATGGGGAGTGCTGGTTTCATCGTTGAATCAGCTAGATATATCAATGAAAATTACTCGAATGAGTTACTTAAATCTGAAAATAGAGATAGATACACTACAACAATGTTTAGTGGCTATGATACAGACCAAACCATGCTTAGAATTGGAGCTATGAATATGATGCTTCATGGCGTGGATCAACCAGACATCAAATATCAAGATTCATTATCAGAAGAAAATAGAGCTGCAAATCAATATACTCTTGTGCTTGCTAATCCACCATTTAAAGGTAGTTTGGACTATGAAGCCGTGTCAAAAGATCTTTTAGCAGTGAGTAAAACTAAAAAAACTGAACTTCTTTTCTTGGCATTAATCTTAAGAATGTTGAAAATTGGAGGAAGAGCAGCAACAATAGTTCCAGATGGCGTACTATTTGGATCTAGCGGTGCACATAAATCAATTAGAAAAGAATTAGTCGATAATCAAAAACTTGTTGCAGTTATTTCAATGCCAAGCGGAGTTTTTAAACCTTATGCTGGAGTTTCTACTGCGATTTTAGTGTTTATTAAAACTAACACAGGTGGAACCGATAAAGTTTGGTTTTATAATATGAAAGCAGATGGATTTTCACTAGATGATAAACGTAATCAAATTGAAGAAAATGACATAACAGATATTATAAACAGGTTTCATAATTTGGAGGAAGAAGCAAATAGAACTAAACTTGAAAAATCATTTTTTGTAGATAAGAAAGAAATAATTGATAATGACTATGACTTGTCTATTAATAAATATTTAGAAACAAAGTATGAAAAAGTTGAGTATGATCCACCGAAGGTTATATTGGATAAAATTGATGATTTAGACGCAGAGATTGAGACTCTGAAAAATGAGTTAAAATCACTTCTAAATTTAGATTTGTAGGGTTATGATATGATAGATAAAGTGAAATTAGATGAATTATGTACCCCCAAGTCTTCCAACTTAGCTCAGAAAGATATTCTTGAGAATCATGGAAATTATCCAGTCTACGGTGCGAGTGGTTTTATTAAAAATGTTAATTTTTTCCATCAACAAAATGCGTATATCGCAGTTATTAAAGATGGAGCTGGAATTGGGAGAACAATGTTCTTACCACCGAAATCTTCAATTATTGGAACCATGCAATATCTCATTCCTAAGAATAATGTAGATCCTAAGTACCTGTATTATGCAGTTAGGGCTATGAATCTATCTAAATATTATTCAGGAGCAACTATACCCCATATATATTTCAAGGATTACAAGAAGGAATTAGTGCCTTTATATTCTGGTGATAAGCAAAAAATGATTTCATTATCATTAGAAAAATTAGAAGATATAATTGCAAAAAAACAACAACTATTATCATCGTATGATCAACTCATCAAATCCCGATTTGTTGAAATGTTTGGGGATGTTTCACAAAAGGAAAATGGCTTCACATTAAATGACGTATGCGAAAAAATGGTAAGAGGACCGTTCGGTAGTAGTTTAAAAAAGGAATATTTTGTACCAGAGGGAAGTACTACATACAAGGTTTATGAACAGAAGCATGCAATAAATAGAGAAATAAACATAGGCGATTATTATATAGATAGTCAGAAATTTAATGAACTTAAAAGGTTTGAAGTGAAACCAGGTGATGTCATAATGAGCTGTTCTGGTACAATTGGCAAGTTCTTTGTTATACCGAGAAAAGCAAAACCAGGAATAATCAATCAAGCTTTATTAAACTTCAAACTCAATGAATCTTTAATTAATCATGAGTATTTTCTTCAATCAATGTACTTAATTATTTCTACTATTGAGAGTAAAGGCTCTGGAATTGCAAACATTACTTCTGTAAATAACATTAAGAAAACGAATTTATTTTTACCGATATTGACTGAACAAAACAAATTTTCAGAATTTGTTCAACAAGTCGACAAATTGAAATTTGTTATTCAGAAATCACTTGATGAAACACAAACGTTGTTTGACTCTTTGATGCAAAAATACTTTGGATAAGTAAAGGGGGACTTATATGAATTTTGAATATCTATCAAAAACTCAAGAACTGAGTGAGCTTAATCTGTTCTGCAAAGATGCTGAAGAGTTCGTTTTATCGCGTCCAGATCTTAGTGCTTCTCAAGCTAGAAAAGCTTTAGAGTTCCTTGTAAAGTTAGTTTATCAATTAAGAAATGCATATGTCCCTCAAAGAAGTTCACTTTTTGAACTTGTCTCATCTGAAGATTTTACATCATTTATCAACAGCCCAGCAATGCTTTCATCACTTCACTACATTAGAAAAGTAGGTAATATAGCGATTCATAATGAAGAAGTGAGTCAAAAGGAAGCTTTGTTTGCTCTAAAACAACTACATACATTTACTGGTGAACTTCTAATCAAACTAGAGTTTATTGAGTCTTACCCTCAATTTGATGAAGCACTTCTGGTTAAAACCAAAAAAGACATGCACCACCAAAAAGATGTCGAAGTTCCTGCTCAACTTGTGACTCACTTAGAAGCAAAGATTACTAGACAAACTACACTTGGTGTTAGTCCAAGTATCAGTGAAAAAGAAACAAGAAAACAATACATTGATCTCTATTTAAGAGAAGCTGGATGGAAAGTCCTTGATCAAGAAAATACTATTTTACCGGCAAAAGCTGGAGTTGAAATTAAAGTCACAGGTATGCCAAATAAGGAAAAAATCGGATTTGTTGATTATGTTTTATACGGTAATGATGCTAAACCATTAGCTGTTGTGGAAGCTAAAAAAACAAGTGTCTCTCCGATTAAAGGTAAAGAACAAGCAATACTTTATGCAAATTGCTTACAAAAACAATATGGCTATCTTCCTATCATCTACTATACAAATGGTTATCAAATTTGGATTATTGATCAATTGGGATATCCAGCAAGACAAGTCTTTGGATTTCACTCAGTAAAAGAGCTTGAATATTTAAAACAAAACAGAAATCGTGGTCCAATCACAGATTTAACTATAAGACAAGATATCACAGATAGACCATATCAAAAAATGGCAATTACAAGAGTCTGTGAAGCGTTTAATCGAAATCGTAGAAAAGCCTTGCTTGTTATGGCAACAGGTACTGGAAAAACGAGAGTATCTATCTCATTAGTAGAATTATTACAAAGAAATAAATGGATAAAAAATATACTCTTTTTAGCAGACAGAACTGCACTTGTTACTCAAGCCAAGCGTAATTTTAATAAGTTATTACCAGATTATACAATATCAGTACTCTCAGATAAAGAAAAGAAACCAGACCTTAATGCAAGGTTGGTCTTTTCGACCTATCAAACAATGATTAATTTGATTGATGGTGACTCAAGAGAATTTGGTATTGGAAGATTTGACCTCATCATAATCGACGAAGCACATAGATCGATATTCAATAAATATAAAGCTATATTCACATATTTTGATTCGCTGCTTGTTGGTTTAACTGCTACACCAAGAGATGAAATCGAAAGATCTACCTATTCAACATTCGATCTTGAAGAAGGCAGACCAACATTTCATTATGAAATCGAAGAAGCAGTGAGAGATAAATACTTAGTAGGTTATACAGTTTTAGATAGAACAACCAAGTTCTTGAAACAAGGTGTAAAATACTCAGATTTGTCAGAAGATGAAAAAGAACAATATGAAGAACTCTTTCTTACACCTGAAGGAGACCTTCCAACTGAACTTAGTGGCGCGGATTTTTTTAAAAAAATCTATAATGATAATACTGTTGATCTTGTATTACAAACACTTATAAATGAAGGTTTACGTGTTGATGGGGGCGAAAAGATAGGTAAAACGATCATTTTTGCATTTAATCACATACATGCAGAACTTATCGTCAAAAGATTTGAAAAACTCTATCCGGAATTGGGATCAGAGTATTGCAAGTTAGTAGATAACTATGTGACATATGCTCAAAATATCATTGATACATTTACGGTTCGTGAGAAAATGCCGCAAATTGCCGTATCGGTGGATATGTTAGACACAGGAATTGATGTACCGGATATCTTAAATCTAGTATTTTTTAAGCGCATTTATTCTAAAATAAAATTTATTCAAATGATTGGTAGAGGCACAAGAAAGTCAGATGATATTTTTGGGCCAAAGCAACATAAAGGATTATTTTATATTTTTGATTTTTGTGATAACTTTAACTACTTTGAACTAAACCCAGAGGGCAAGCAAGTCAATCAAGGTTATTCTTTAACCCAAAAGATTTTTCAGATGAAACTGGATTTACTTTTTGAGCTCCAAAAACAAGAACATCAACTAAATGAATTTCATAAAGTTTATTATCTTGAGATAAGAGAGTATTTGATGAATCTAGTTAAGAATTTCAATAGAGATAGAATTCTCGTTAGAGACAAAAGACCAATCGTTGATAAGTATTCTGTAACAGAAAAATGGGAATATATTTCTAAGTATGATCTTCAAGAAATCAAACATCATCTCACCTTACTTGTTGATACTGATGGTGATATAGAATCAGCCAAATCATTTGACTTAAAAGTTTTTTATGTCATGTTAGCATTGATAGTGGAAGATGTAGTAGCAAAAAAAGCTACACAGCAAATCGTCTACATTGCACAAGGCTTATTACAAAGACTGACAATTCCTCAAGTAGCTGAAAAAAAAGAGTTATTATTACAATTGGTGACACAAACATATTGGAACAATATCAATATTAAAAAATTAGAGGAATTAAGAAGTGAAATAAGATATTTAATTCAATATCTCAAAGATGAACCCGATCTCTATTCAACCGATTTTAAAGATGACCTCATAGATCAAGGTAATAAAGACGTCAATATCCAAGACTTCAAGTCATATGAAGAAAAAATAATAGATTACATCATTAAAAATTCAGGAAATGAAACAATTATAAAAATCAAAATGCTCGATAAACTTACAACTAATGACTTGCAAGAACTTGAAAGAATACTTTGGGAAGAACTCGGAACAAAAGATGATTACTTTAATGTTACTAAAGAAGAAAATCTTGCTGCATTCATAAGAAGTATTGTAGGTATTGAACAATCAGCCATTAATGAAAAGTTCAATAATTATCTAAATACAAACATACTCAATGGTAAGCAGCAGGAGTTTGTTAAATCCATTATTGCGTTTGTTCAGCAAAATGGGGATATTACTAATAAAGATTTAGTTGAAACATCTCCATTCAACGAAATAGATGTTGTTGAATTGTTTAGTGATAAGGTTAATGTCTTATTACAAGTTATCAGTTACTTACATAATAGCATTTTGACTGATTGATTTTTCAAATGGGGAGGGATTTTCATTTGGTATAAACATATATATGATTTTCTTTTTCAAACAGAACCTTTGTTTAATGATTTCTTATTGGATTGGTTGTTTCCAGCATTTATAGTTTTCATGTTATATGATTTTGCTTTTGGAATTGTTGGAGGTTTATATAAAAGTGGCTTTATTAAAGGTAGAGATATAGGTAGTATAATACATTGGGGCATACGATATGGCATAATGTGGTTAACAATTCAGGCGTTGATTTTCTTAAGAGACAACTGGATATATATAATTATATCTGTTTTTACAATCATAATTTTCGCGGTATTAATAGGCATAATGATTTCAAAAATTAACTATGACTGAGGAATATAATGAATAATTCACAGGTAGCGCTCATTGTCATACAAGCGGCATCCAAAATCCTCAACATCCCAATACCAGAAGTGTTCTTCGCAAGCTCTTCTAATTTTCCTAATCCAGAAATATCAAGTATCTATCGGCATAAAAATAATGAAATCATATTCAATGAAGATTGGGTCAATCGAAGTAATGAATTAGAAATTATGATTACTGCACTTCATGAGACTAGACATGCATATCAAAAGTATTGTATTGATACGAGATCTAGAGAAGATATAAAAACAATAGAAACTTGGGAAAAAGAATTCAATCAATACAATCAACCATCAGGAAAGAATACTCCAATTGATGATAGTTCATACTTGAAACAATGCATCGAAATTGATGCGATTACTTTTGCATACCAGCAAATGAAAGAGTTATTTGATGTTGAAGTAATGATACCAGATGAGATTAAGGCTAGTGTATTTAATAGATACAACATTATAAAGGAATAATACTGAAGGGAATATAAAGTTATAACTATATTAAGTATCTCGATTAGGAATCATAAATTTAAGAAAAGGGGTGCACTCAATTCGTGAAAGATGATAGAGTGTAAATTTATTATATGAATGATACTGGGAGTAAGACAAATGATAAATCGATAGAAAATCAAAATGCAAAAAAAATAACTAAAGACACATTCAGCGATGAAGATAACTTAAATAATCAGATTTATATCTCAAATTTCATGAATAAATATATACAACTTGCCGACGGTAAGACAAATATTAAATTATCGAATAAAAGATATTGGATGATTAATTTGTCTAAGAAGATTAAACTCACTAACTTTTTCTTGAAGAGACTAAATTGGTTTAATATATTACAATATCATGGGATAGACTCGATAAGAGACAAACAAATTAATCAAGAATGTAAATTTAGCAATATTGTAGCATATGAAGTAATATCAAAAGAAAATATCCTTTTATTTAAGAAAGACTATTTTCAATTTAAATCACATACAAAAAGAACTATATTTTCTCAAAATGAAACGCACATAGAAGAACAATTTTCAAAAATGGCAATTGCAAACTCTAAAGGTTGGTTTTTCAATTTATCGTCGGATTTAATTGATGATGAAGATATACTAAAAGAATATGTTGATGCATATTCAATAAGTGTTCACGGCTTCACCGATACATTTTATATAATAAAATTCAATTTAAAACTGAATTCTGAAGTACAATCAATTTTCAATACAATTCTCAAGAATAAATGCTATAGAAGGCCGCTTTTTAAAAGCAATATACATAATATTGATAGATCGCCTGCAAGTATTTATGATATTGGATATGACGCTAAGAAATTTGCAGTTAGGGATTTAGAACTACAAGTATTATCTATATTTTTTGAAAAATTTATCCATAAAGATGTATATTTATTTAGTAAAAATAAGTATATTCCGCCATACACGTCGTACTATTTCACCCAAAAATTTGATAATTCAAATGAAATTTTCAAAATTTTCGGGCTGCAAAATATACCCAATAGTGTTAATAAGAGTTGTAAAATGAGAATAGATTATGGAAGTTCCATACAACCTACTGAAGAAAAACAGCTTCGAACTTGTGTTGTTGTTGAGATAGACAGTTCAAACAAAGAAGAATTGAGTAATTGGGCATATACGCAAGAGGATTTTTCGAACATATTTTCACACCACATTGTTATCAATCATATTACTGGGCTATTAGATTCACAAATCAATAGTGAAAGTAGAAAAGTAAATCTATATGCTGGAAAAAGAAGATTCAACACAAGAAGAATGCTTAAAAATCGCATTAGAACCAGACTATATTTGTCAAGTCATATTCGCTTAGCTAAAGAGTTGACGGATTACAATTACTCATCTATATCAAATGAACTTTCTTCAAAATTTGGCTATGATGATAAAATGAGAGAAGGCCACTTTGGTTTTCCTAGGAACTTTGAACTATATAAATACTACTCAGAAAATCGATTGAAATCGCTTGACTACATATTCGATTCCTTCGATGATAGATTAGAAGCATCTGTAAACAATTCTAACTTAAGAATATCACTTTGGTCACTGTTTTTCGCAATTATATCAATTGTAATTGCAATAATTGCTATTATTCTATCAATGGGTTATCTCTCATTTTTGGTACCAAATAGCGAAGTGAATTATGTTCTTATTGCAATAACGGAGGTCATATGAAAAATTTTCTTGATTTTGAAAAAGAACTGATTGCAGCGCTAAGTTTAGCAGGACGATCAAATGAAAGTCTCAAAGAGCAGTTTGGCGTTGCTGAATTACAAATTAACAGTTATGTAGAAAAATATAAATCAGATATCAAATACAATATCATAAAACCACTTGATGAAGATAATAAAATTGACTGGGATAAAATTATCGCAAGAAACGATTTGACTGAAGCATATATCATGGAGAATCATTTGAAGTTGCGGTCTTGGGTTGATGAAAAACGTGAAACTAAAAAAGATTTCATCAAAAGACAAAATAGAGTCCCATATATCACTATACATCGTAAAGATTATGAATCTTTCGGTGTAACTCTAATATCAATTCAAGATGTAATATGGAATAAGATTGAAGACCATGATCAATTTCTAAGAATTCACCCAGATAAAGAATCATTTAAACAAGGTGAGCTTATTTACATATGCCCCGAAAAGATATACGTAAAAGAAAAACATCTTCAAAAATGGGGTTTTAAAGATAAAAAAAATGCTGAAGGGAAAAAATTCTATTTAACGACACCATTAAAAACATATAGGAAAGAAGAGTATGAGATTATAGAAAAAGGACATCGCACCTTTAGTAAAGTCTTAAGAAACAATAAACTACATATAGAAAAAAATAGAAGCAAAGAATTCAATGATTTTTTATTAAAGCATAACTACATTAAATGACAAAATAGGTGAACAATGAAAATAAATAAAAGAATTGATAAAAAATATAAAAAAGAATTAGAAATTTATAACTCAACCACTACTCCCATTGAGATGATTGAAGCTCTTGAAGCAATCTTTTATCATGAAGAATTTTCACGAGATGATTTTTTTGATTTCTTGGATTATTTAGTAAATGCATTTAAGAAAGGTAAGAAAATTGAATCTTTAGTAGATAAAGACTTTGGTTTGGAACGGCAAGTTCTTGATATTGAAATGACTGAGTTTATGGAAAACTGGGATATGAAGACACAAGATAAATATTTCAATTATTTTAAGAGCAAAGAGAACATGATGTCATTAACCGATTGGCCAGAACCTATCTTTGATTATTATAAAGATCACTTTAACTGGGATATGATTCTGTTTAATACATTATTGATCGAACTAGATAATCACGATCATTATGCATTAAAGCTCATTGAGAAATATCAAAAGAGTATATTTGAAGAAAATGACAGTGGCTATCACGTAGCAGCAGATTCTTTTCTCTTTTTTCAGTCGTACATGTATGGTGTTCAATTCGATATCGATTTTGTTTGTGATTCAATAGTTAATGGCACATCGAGATTTGCAAAGTACATTCTACTCAATGATTTAGTTAAGGACTATATTAACAGAGATAAAGAGTTGGATGGAACTAGAATATTAACACATGAAGTAAATAATGAGAGATTTGACGATAAAATAATAGTAACCATAGAACCACTACTTGCAAGACTAGCAAAAGAACCCGTAATAATAGAGTTTTTTGAAGAAGAATCTGATGAAAGTGATGGTTTAGAAAATTTCAATTTCTAAACAGGAAAAATACATGATAGATATTATATTGGATAAGTATGGATTAGGTGTATACAAAGAAAAACTAAGAAATACAAAAGATGCGACTATGCATGCTATGTTTTGGAGTGAAATGCTTTTAGAAGCAGAAGATCAATTTGAAGCTTTATTGATCGACTTAGCAATCAATAATGATTATGTTAGCCTAAAAGGATACCCATATTTGCTAAATTCAATTCCAAATAACGAAAGTGTGCCATTGTTTTTTCTGTTGTTACAAATTCATAGAATTGATATTGATAAAAATGTACTAATAGATTTTGGAAACAAAAATAAAAGTGAAATTGCTCCAATATTAAAACTTGCACCATTTAATATTGAAGAATTGCCTTTAGAATTCATAAATACTTTATCTAAAGATATAGATTGGAATCATTTTGTTGCTAACTTTGATGAATACCAATCTAGAAAAAGCAATGATAAATTTAAGAAGATTATAACTGAATGCAAAAAGGATTTATTTCTAGAAGGTAACTCAAGTAAAACATATAAACCTGTCGAAGAAGAGCATTTTATCAAATTATTACTTCTAGGTTTGACATTGGATGAAGATGAAATAAGGGATATTTTTGATTACAATACTTCATTAAGAAAAGTGGCTAAAGATGTTCTAAAAGATTTATATATACTGGATTCAATCGAATTCATGAAGAAATATCCAATCGACAAACCGAAACATATACTGAAATATAACGACATACTCGACTTTAAATCATATTTGAAACAAATAGAAGCTGCTGACTTAAAACTACAATTAGCTTTGTAATTAGTTTCTGGAATATACGAATAGATAAGTATATATTATATTTTTGATACATGTTGAAAATCTTTATAAACCCAAGGTACGATGAAATCCTATAGACCTTCATAGATTAGCAAAAATGAGAAGATACAAAACGTATCTTCTTTTTTACTTATATAACAGGAAAAGGAGCAGGATCATGCCTAAAATTAGAGAAGATATCCAATGGATTAAATCCAATGATTTCTTGTTCACAACACTATTTATTTGGAGTGACCAATATTTCCCATATCAATGTGCTATCTTTAGAAAAGAAAACAACAATACTCTTTGTGGCTTAAAAGTGTATTTCAAGATTGAACAACACATATTCAGCCATGACTGGACATTTCAAATCAATGAGCAAACAGACGAACAAGAAAAACTATTTCATACAACACTATATGTAAAAAGACTATTGGATGCTAACATCAATCAATGGCGAAACATTAAAAATGATTCAGACACTAGTGATACAGTAAATGAAGAAAACAATGAGCTACTACAAAAGGTCTTTTACGATCAAACAACGATGAATCTATTCGAAGGCACACATCCAGACTTTGGATTCTATACCTTAGCACCAAACTTTCATAGACTTAAGAAGCTTGCTAAAGAAGGAATATCACCAACGATTGATGAAGAGTTTGAGCACTTAATCAACAAATATAAAAGATGATATGTACCATTCAAAGAAACACTAAAAACAACAGCATTCGCTAATACATCGAGTGCTTTTTTAATACATTAAAACAAGGAGGAATAAGAATGAAATGTTCTATTTGTAGTAAAGAAATACAAGGTGATGAACACAATGCATTACCTATAGCTGTAGAACCATGTTGTAGCACTTGTAATGATAACGTCGTTATCCCTATGAGAATCTACAATCTAGGAAACAATACTAAAGAAGCCCTACTCATGAGTCCAGACTTCAAACTGAAGATTATCAAGCCTAAAGCTGATAAGTTCACACTAAAAGAACTTCAGGACTTAGTAGAAGGATATATTGAGTACTATCCCACGAGTAACAAGAACTATAACATCATCGTGAATGAAGAGGGCTTATTGATGAGACTATCACTAAATAAGATATCGAGTAGTGTCTTTGGGATACATGCCGTCGGTAATGTACTCATTGTTCCTAAGAAGCTAATAAGGTAGAGAAAAAGGAGGATACAAATGAAACAAAATAGACAGTATCAAGTGGTTAATCGTAGTAACAATAAACCCATCCATCGGAAAACGCATCACCAACAAAGAACTAAGACCGTAGTACCAAATCAATTTTTTCAAGGCAACCTAGTTCAAAATATGCGATTTGGTGGAAAAGATCATAACCTATCAGGTTACGTCCAAAGAACAGTAGTAATCAAGGATAGACACGGTAACATTCAAATAGCAAAAGAAAAACAGTTCTTTAACAGTTCGAAAAATGGGATGCGTATTATGGTTGATCGAAATGATAAAGACGAGTAATAAAAACACATATAACCTTGTTGAAGTTAGACTTACAAGGAAGAAACGACTATTTCCGTTTGATATACCCATTCTAACACCAGGAGCAGCAGGCAAATTCTTTCAAACAATGATATCGCATAAAGATCGTGAAGTACTATGTGCTATCGGCATGGATATGAAAGGATATATTACCTACTACGAAGTGATACACATTGGTACACTATCACAAAGTATCATACACCCAAGAGAAGTATTCAAAGCATCGATACTATCCAACTCTAATGCTATAATCATTGCTCATAATCATCCAAGTGGTGATGTATCACCATCAAATAATGATAGACACGCTACTAAGAGAATCATGGAAGCAGGAGAGCTAATAGGTATTGATCTCATCGACCACTTAATCATCGCAGAAGATAGGTACTACTCGATCAAAGAAAATAAAACATACTATAACGAAAGGAAAGAAAATGAATAAAAACATCAATGACGTACTCGTACTTAATGGACCAATACTGATAAGGGTAGTAGATGATGAGGTGATTATAAGTGCGTATCAATCAGAAGTTAAGATACCTTATAATCCTATTGATACGTCACCCGATATATCAGGGGTACTGGTACATAGAAAAGGCAATGTATCACTAGAAGTGACATCAGATGTATTTGATGTATTAGAATTACCATTTGATACAAATAGTTTTGAAGACGTAACACTCAAAGAAATATTTAAAGATCTCGTATTAGCAAGCATACAGTTTATCGCTAAGGTTAGTGTTGAAGAAGATAGGGCCGTACTAATTCAAAACTCATATAATACAAAGAGCAATTACTTCCTATCTACGATAGGGCTTATCGATGATACGCGTATTATATTTGCAGAGATAAAAGAAGTATCACACATAAAGAAAGGCAAGGAAAAACAAGATGCTTAATCAATGTATCTTCATAGGAAAAATTCAAAAAGTGATTTCTTATAAAGAAAATGGCATAAATATAAAGGTAGAAATGGCCCCATTAAATGATTTCCCGAAAAGTATCATATCTATAGATATGCCACAAAACATGGGCGTATCAGAGATGCTTGCTATAGGTAATACAGTAGCTATTAAGGCTAGAGTAGTAAGTGATGATGGTAATACATATGTATTTGTTGCTGAACGCATCACGATACTAGGAGGTAATACGAGTGCCAAGTAAATATACATTTGATACGAAAACACGATACTTAACTAAAGGTATCAGTGAACAAGTACCACTAGAGTTACAACTATTCATGTGGAGTGAGATTGATAAACTAGTACGTACTACTGATACGCTAGATTATCTACAAGTCTTCGAGTTTAATGTTAAGGATAACTACATGGAACTCGAACATAGACAAGAAGTACCAACTTATAAAAAGATACACAAGCTAAAACTGCTAGAAGCATATCACGTACTAGATAAGATGAAGATCTTCGTCATAGACGATATCGATCATAGTACGATGCTACTAGCTATAGAATACTAGGAGGAAAGAAAATGCCAAAAGCAAAATACAAACCAGAAGAAAATATAAAATCCATCGATCAACTATCGATGGCTAAATTGGTTGCAACTAAATTAGGGTTGTCATTATCAACAGTAATTGAAGTGGTTGAACTAGAACAAAAGTTGACCATGCAACATGTCAAGGAAGGATACAAGGTTACTAAGAAGAACTACATCACATTCACACCTATCAAAAAACCAACGTATCTGATGAAATCTAAACTAGATGGTAACGAGTATCAAGTACCAGAAAGAATGACCATACGTGCCAAGCTAGGACTAGGGTTTAAAGCATTTGTTGCAGATGGTAATGGAAAGATGCCTGATAAGATATGCAGGTTTGTTGATGGTAAAGAAGAAAAACCAAAACCAGTCGTAAAAAAGACTAAGATAACCACATAAACCACACATACCACAGGAAGAAGGTAAGAGATGAGAGAAAATATCAAGCTAGGTAAACGTATCAAACATCTTAGAAGCCTTCGTGATATGACAAGGCATGAACTAAGCTTACTATCACTGGTAAACTACACCACTTTGATGAATATCGAAAATGGTAAAACACATGCGAAGCTTGATACGCTAGAAAGACTAGCAATGTTCTTAGAGGTATCAATGAAGGAGCTGTTTGACTATGAATCAAAGTAAAAGAATAGTTGTTGATGAAAAAGAAATAGCCAACTTAATAGCTATTAGAACTGGAATGGATGTGGACTTCATAAGAACACTAATGCATTACTATGAGCGTATTATATTACACTCAGCCATGAAAGGGAACTTTGTTAGAATTAGCAACTTATTTACAATCTACCATCAGGGCAATGAAATAGAAATCAAGTTCACAGAAAAAGCAAAAAAGCACTTAAAAAAGAAGTAGGAACATTTTAGTTCCTACTTCTATACAATTTGAAGAATGATTTAATTATAGTGTAATCAGATTCAACCATTTCTGAAGTAATAGATTTATCATTAAGTTTGTTCATCTCTATTGCGATTTGTTCGAAAGTTATGTTTTTGTATCGCTTATTAAGTTCAGTTTCATGTAATGAATTAAAGGCTTTAGAAAATGACGAAAATGCTATATCATAACTACTACATTGTGTGCGGAAAAACTTTTTAATGAAAAGTAAATTTTGAGGGAAAGAATAGGTGTTTCTAAAATCTTTTTTTGTTATGAACTCATTCATTAAATCAATAATTGAGACATCTTGAATATCAATATTTTGGTTTGTAGCTCTACTACTAAAACGATTGGTTTTATGCTTAAGCATAAAATCTCTTTTCTCGCGAGCGTAAACAAACAACTTCCAAACGCACTCTAATAGATCTGACAAATAAGCAGGATCACTAACTGTTCTATAATTTTCACTTTGATGCACACTACTTTTGATAACTATTCCCCGATTGTTCATCATATCATCTCCATAGAGATAGTATATCATGAAAATATCCTCATGTAACGTCCTGGTTAAAAAATAATTTTCCAACAAATCTTTGTAGGACGAAAATAAAACGAGCCTACTGAAAGGAAAGTGACTATGGGTTATTTAGCCCAGGACATAAGCACTTATAAGATGCTTTATGTCGAGAAAGGTGTATCGTACACTGTAGCAAATTTGCTACGAATAACAAAAGTAAGAGTTGCCTCACATGGTGACAACCAAAGCTACTTAGTCAGCTTAGAAGAATCAACTCCAAATGGCGTCTTACGCACATTTGAGATTGATTTCACAGAGTTTAATGCTTCGCAAGAATCCGTAACGAAGACTTTGAACAGTAAGGGGTATGTCATTAGCTCTTTTCGATTCTCAAATCACTTTAGAGATTGGATTTCAGAGCAGCTCCAACACTTGATCAACACAAATCAAGTTGAGTACTACCACAAGAATTTGGGATTTACGACAATGACTGATGGTACAAAGCGATTTCTACTAGGTGACACGATTTACAAAGGTAAGCCATCAATCTTTGTCGATGACAACTTCGAGTTTAAACATGGGACAAGCCAAGACTACATGAATTTTCTTAAGCGAGAGATATTGCCGCATTTTGAAACAAAACTAGCCTTTACCATTGGACTTGCATCTGTTTTGTCATCGGATTTGATGGAATATGGGGATATTGAAACGATTGTCTTAAACTTTTCAGGACAATCATCAACCGGTAAGACTACTATCACACAGTTCATGGCAAGCCTTTGGGGTAGTCCTAAGATTTCAAATTTTGGAATTGTTAGAACATTTAACGCGACAACCAACTCATTGGTACAAACATTTGCTGGAACAAATGGTGTGCCAATTGTCATTGATGATGCAACAAGCCTTGGTGTCAAGGATTTATCAGCATTCATCTATAATGTTGCAGCTGGTGAGGATAAGCTAAGGCTTACTCCAGAGATTCAACTAAGAGAGAGTAAAGGTAGTTGGAGTGGACTTGTCACTATCTCATCAGAGACAAGCATCTTAGAACATTCAACAAAGACAGGCGGTTCTATCCCAAGACTTCTCGAGTTTGATAACATTGTTTGGACTCAAAGTGCCAATCACGCCAAAACGATTAAGCGAAATATAGCGAAAACGTATGGTCATTTTGGACCTGATTTTGTAGATCATTACCGAAAGATGTCTACAAAAGTCAAACATGAACTATTTGATACATGCGAAGATGAATTAGATCAATTGATCTCAACTAGAGATCAGTATACGAATCGAATTACCTCAAAACTAGCAATCATATACATGACGGCTAAGCTGATAGATGAATTTTATCAATTTCCAGAGTTTTCATCTGACGAGATTAGAGATTATCTAGTTGAATTTGAGGATAGCAAAGTTCCAGTTCGCAGTATCGAAGCACAAGCATTAGCAATTATCAAGACATTCATCATTAGAAACCAACATAAAATGGCCTATAAAGCAAACCCTAAACAATTGATGGAGCTCACATCAAATAGTGATTTTATAGGTTACAAGGAATATTTTAATGATGACATAGTCGAAATCACTGTATTATCAAAAGTCTTATCAGATGAATTGATGAAACAAAACATTTCGCAATGGTCAAATATCCTTAGATATTTAGAAAAGCAACCATATGTCAAAAAGTATGGTAAAAATCAAAAAGCAAGTGAAACCGATAACTACCTCCATGTCAAAGCGATCACTTTTAGATTTCAAAGAGAAAACGATGAAATGATGCGTTGGTATTATAGTTCAACTGGTTTAAATCGTGATGAGAAAGAAGAAGCAAAGAAATGTGAAGCAACATTTGAGGATTCTGAAGCAATAGAAGAAATCTTCAAAGACTAAGAACTTAGCAGGTGGACAATTAAGTCCGCTTGCTATTTTTAAAGAATAAAATCTAAACATAAAAAGAAAAGGTGATAAAGTTATGAACAAAAAAGACTTACTTTATAGAGCAACAGAGTTAAGGAATACAGCTTTAAATATTTTATGCTCTCATCAAAATTGTATCTGGATAGAAGATGATTTCAGTGCAGAATACAAAAGTGAAATAAATCAACTATCTTTGTATGAATTTGCTGAGGATATTTTGGGAAAGGACCATATTGATATTGAAATGAAGTATTTAGCTACTGCTATCGAGTTTGGAATTATAACTCATGAAGATGTTGTTTTTGAGACCACTTTACTAATGAATGCAAGCAAATTCGGCGTTTTTGCATCAGCCATTGAGTCATATCAAAACAATAGTTATAGTTTGGAACTACGAGACTGGGACGAATCAATACATTTTGAATTTATCATAGATACTTTAATCATGTATTTTGGAAAAGATAGCAACAAAGTCAAAAAATTGTGGAATTCATTAGATTGGGAAAGAATCAATCAACAAGATACAAAGTATTTTAGAAAGGACATTTTAGAGGAGATGGAGAATTTGTTTGGAGAGGAAGGATTTAGTGAAGATGCAGCAAGATTATATTTGGTTCTAATCTAAGAATTCATTTAGGCAATGGCTCAAATAGATTGAGAATCAATGCATTAAATCCCTTCGCAAAACCATTGTAACACCTTGATTAAAAAATAACGTCAGAACAAATCATCGTAGGACATTACTTTGCCTATAGATGGAGGTGTACCGATGATTCTCAAGATCAAACGCAAAGATATCAGCCCAACTAAAGCAAGAAAGCGCAAAATCAAGATAGATAAAGAATCAATAAGCAAGTCGAAGCAAAAAGAGTTAAGCCAACTAATTGCTCACTTAATCAAGTAAAATGAGAAATATTTAACAGTTTGTTTCAACAAACTTAAAAGTAAAAACCAAAAGGAAAGGAAATAGAGATTATGAGAAGATTAAGTAATGACGAAGGAAAAGTTTTAGATAATATAACAAAACTTTTAGGTGAAAAAGTTCCAACAGCTATATACGCTAGAAAATCATCTAAAGATCTATCAAAAGAATCCTTAGATACACAAATAAATATATGTAAAAATTTCATTAAAGGGAACAAAAACCACCTAAAATTAATTAAAGTTTATCAAGAAGATGAAACATCAGGTATGGTTATCAAAAAAACAGATGAATTTCAGAAAATGATTGAAGCTGTTGAGGAAGGTTTCATCAAAGTAATCATAGCAAGTCGATGGGATAGATTTCGTAGAGATAAATTAGACATCGCTAAAATAAAAGAATTATTCAAGAAGTATGGAGTAATGCTAATTATAGTTGAAGATTCAGGTGAGAAATCAGCACTATCTTTGCTACAAACCGAGATGGTTACATCGTTCAATCAATTTTATGTGCAAAAAATCGCCGAGGATACAAAAGCAGTTCTAATAAACAAAACCTCAAAAGGGCGTACTGGAGGTGGTGTACCTAACTACGGTTATCAGGTCAACGAGGATAAATTTCTTGTAAAGAAAATTGAAGAAGCTGTTGTGGTTGCTGAAATATATGACAAGTTTGAGCTGGGGTATTCTTACAATGATATTATAGAAGACTTGAAAGCTCGTAATATTAAAACAAGGAAAGGTAATGACTTTTCCAAAAGTACAATTCATGACATATTAACAAATGTGAAGTATATGGGCGTCTATAGATATAATAGACAAGATAGAATACAAAGCAATTTTGTCGTTAAGCATTTCGATGAAGTTTGGGTTGAAGAAGGTATTAAAGAACCTATAATATCTAAAAAGCAATTTGAAGAAGTTCAAAAGTTGATGGAATTAAGACAATTGAGTCACAAAAATACCGATTATCTACTATCTGGAATAATGGAATGTGAGGTTTGCGGTTCCAAAATGGTTGGTTCATCACAAAGTGCTGGAAAAGGTAAGCCGAGAAGAAAACACTATATTTGCCCTAAACATGAAAAGAGAAATGGTGGAACATGCTCTAACAAAGGAATCGATGCATCTACAATTGAGAATCAGGTCAAGCAAAATGTCCTTGATGCTGTGAATACCTATATCAAAACAGATTTATTTGATATTAGTGTGTTTAAAGAGGCCTTTGAGTCAAAGAAGAGATTAGTTAAATCAATCAATAAGTCTATAGATCACGCAAAAACCAGTAAAAGAAACACTCTGGATCGACTAATAGATCCAAACACACGAGATGAAATAAAAAAAGAACTTCAAGATAGAGTTTCAGAAATCAACGAGGAAATAAAAGATTTGGAAAATCGAAAAAAGTTTGCAGAAGATAGCATTAAACAACATCAGATGTTAGCAAAAAAGCAAAAAATTCAAGATATCGAAGCAACAAAGCTATTTGGAAATGAACCTATTGTCAAAAGGTTAGTAAAAGTTATTGTGAACCAAGTCAAAATTGGAAAAGAAGATATACAAATTAAAATATTAGAAAAATAAGGGAATCCAAACGGATTTCCTTTCATTTTAGGAGGAAAAAAATGAAAAGATATGCATGCTGCTACTGTAGATACTCATCTGATAAGCAGCAACAACAAAGTATTGACCATCAATTAGAAAAAATTGATGCTTTTTGTAAAAAACACGACATAATATTGATAGAAAAATACATTGATGAAGCTCAAACAGGGACAAATGATCAAAGAAAAGCTTTTCAACGCATGATTGAAGAGAGTGAACACTCTAAATGGGGCTATCTACTTGTATACGACCTATCAAGACTCGCTAGAAACGTTGAAGATCAGATGTTTTATCAAAAAATCCTTAAACAACATGGCATTATGGTCATAAGTGTAGAAGAAAAATTCGATAGTTCACCAGAAGGACATCTGTTTTCACTCATTACTGCAGGGATAAATGAATACTATTCAAAACATTTGGCTAAAAGATCCTTTGCAGGTGTGATGCAAAATGCTAAAAAAGGTATTGTAATTGGTGGAATTCCACCACTTGGCTTTGATGTAGATGAAAATAAACACTATATAATTAATGAAAAAGAAGCCGAATCAGTAAAAATAATATTTGAGAAAGCACTTTTAGGTTGGTCACATCGAGAAATAAGAGAACATTTGAATGCAAAAGGATATCTAACAAAAAGAGGAGTTCCCTTTTCAGATAGCTTCTATGAGATACTTAGAAATCGCAAGTATATTGGCGAATATGTTTTTAATCTATCAACAAAGAAAAAGAGTAGAGGTTCAAGAAAAGATCGAACGAATCACGAAGATGACATCGTTAGAATACCAGGCGGATTACCACAAATCATTGACAATATAACATTCGATAAAGTTCAGCATATGCTAAATAAGCGAAGAAATTCCATGACATTTGAATTCAGACCTACAAAATATCTCATGAGTGGAAAACTAGAATGTGGATATTGTGGATCTTCATTTAGTGGCGGATCATCATATGCAAAGAAAAATAATATTCCATATGCTTACTATGGACACTTGAACTATAAACAAGGGCGATGTAAAGCCAAAGATACAAGAGTTCTATATATTGATAACTGGATAAAACAGATCGTTGTCAGTGATTTTCTTTCACAAAAAGATCTATCAGAAAGAACAAAGGATATAAATAGACAAATTTTGGAAGAAAGACAAAGAGTTCAGCAAGATATTAAAGAAATAAAACAAAAAATGATAATCATTGAATCATTACTCTCAGATAAAGCAAAACAACTGGTAAGTAATAACTTCTCAATCTTTGCTTTAGAAGACGCAGAAGAAACAAAGAATGAAATGGCAAAACTTAAAAGAGAACTAAGAGATAAAGAGCGAAGACTTGAGTTGATGAAACGTATAACAGTAGAAAGACTAGCTAATGTCATTAGAAAATTCAAAAAGAGATGGAGAGAATTTGAAAATCCCGATGATCTTGGAAAATTTCTATACGATATGCTATCCCGAGTTGTCATAACAAATGAAATCATAAGAGCATATATAAACTATGACATGATAACTAATAAACTTTGTGATTTTGATATTGAAATAGCGAGTATTGAAAGAAGTAAATTAATGAAAATCTGGCGAAAATACTAAAGAAATATTTAAAAGTTCACTTAAATGTTGAACTTTTTTTGATTTCATAAAACTGAATAGTCATGAAAATCAGTATAGGAAGAGGGTTTTCACACGTTTTAGTGGTAAAATACAGGTAAACATAACGAAATTAAGTAAAGCTTAAATTAAGCATAAGCAAAAAAATGAAAATTTAAGTGTAAATTAAGAAATGCTCCATGGTGTTTTCATCAAGTGATTGTTACAATGAAAATAAAAAAGGAGATTTTTGTAATGGATAATGTAAAAGCAGGGCTTTATATTAAGCAAAGAATTAAGGAAAAAGGTATTACTCAGGAACAACTAGCTGAAGAGATGAATATTTCAAGCTCAGCAGTATCACAAGTTCTTAGCGGTAAAAACATGTTCGATGTCATGAACCTTCAGGTATTAAGTAGAATCTTGGATGAACCCATTGATAAAATACTTAACGCTGGGGAAGCACCAGAAACATATTTAGAAATACTCGCCAAAAAGACAGAAGTAGAGTATAAAAAACAAGATCCTAATCTTGAAAAGTTCAAAGAAAAAGATCATAAAGATAATACATTGTTTGATTATGTACTTAAGCATCAAAATATCGAACTTATTAGATTGTTTAATCAAAAAATTATATCTGATAAGGTAAACGATATTAGATTAGCGACAATTCTGATAGCTAACGAAGAAACAAAACTACTTGAGCAACTTTTCAATAGCTATAACTTCAAAAGAAATATGAATCTTGGTAGAGATGTCTCAGAACTAAATCGAATAACTAAAAAGATATCTGATTACACATCAGAAGAGCAAGAATATTTTAAAGTACTAGCACAAAGCAATAACGAAAAGATATTTGAAATAACAGGATGTATAAGAATTCATGAAAACAATGTAAACTATTTCTCTCCATTTCTATATATTGCTATAGTCTACGATCAAGTACATATATTAAAGTATGATCATGAACAACGTTTCAAGAATCAAGACTCATCAGGAAATAAACTGACACATATAGTGGATTCGAAATTTTCTAAACTCCTGAAAACATCAATTGAACATAAGAGTATGCGATGTATTGACTATTGCTATAATATGCTAAGCCAATTTAATTTGCAAAACTATTTCAATGATTTGATAGGTACTAAGGATAAGGATTTCATTCAAAACTTCATAGAAAAATATAAAAACAAAAATACTGATCATTTTTACCATAGCACAAATGACAACGGTAAGTTCAACAATGTAGAATCACTAAAACAATTAATAGAATCTAACAATGTTGAAATTTTTGAATACTCGATTGAGTTTTCAACCCAAGAGGCACTAGATGAAGCACTATACGTTACAAAAGGAAATCAAATAGAAATTGTGAAACTACTTGTATCTAAAGGAGCAAGATTCATGTACTATGATAGTTACGATAGCAAAACAAAACACATTCAAGAACCATTAACAGCAATGGTCAAGTACCTATTTGATGAACTGAACAAGAAGAACAAATAATAGATACACAAAAATACATTACAAAAGGGGGCAACAGTAATGACAAGAAAAGGGTATTTTAACGAAAAAAATAAATTCTTTAGGAATCTTGAAATCATCAGAAGTATCCAAGATACTATCAATTTGATTGAGTATAAACTTCAAAATGAGTTAGGGCTCAAAGAGTGGCATAACTTAAGTGGGCAACTTGAAGCATTAAAAGGATTATATAATAAACCAATAAAAGATATTTTTGAAGAAATTAAAACCACAAATGAAGAAATAAAATCCTTAAATGATGATTTAGAACTTTTTGAAATGCATCTTCAGTTTCTCAAAGGATATAAAGAAGGATGTGAAAAAATACTAAATCTTCATAGACTCTACAAAGAGAGAAATGAAGATATAAAAATACTTGTATATGTTCAAGAAGAAGCGCTCAAAGATATACTTATAATTTTATTTGACTCAGCAGGAATCATTTATGATAGTACTTTGAGTGAGAAAACCTCAGTTTTCATATCAACCAATATTGAGAAATTAAACCAACTAGCTACTTCAATAGATTGTTTCAAATTTGTATTTACCGTTAAGCCTCTAAATAATAGAGCATACAATGTTAGCAGCGAGGAAGCACAAAATATTAAAATGCTAAAAAACCAACTTTCCGAGAAATTAGAGTTTAAACACAATAGAGAAGACAACTTGTTTTCAGATGTAAAGTTACTAAATCAGGAATGGTTTGAAGCAACATATGTCTATATAAACTCTATGATGTCAATTGAACAAATCTTTTTACTAATGTTGAGCAGCTTAAGATTGAAGGAATAATTTGTGAGTTTGTTTAAACCCCACATAGCCTTCTCTATATCGAGAATATTTATTTTGAAAGTATTCAATAAAGAGATTTAAGATTTATAAATTGAAGGATAAAGATTATGATAAAAACAAACTATAGTTTAATGGATTATCGAAAAAATAAATATGAGCCATTAAGGAAAATAATTGCAGAAAAAGAAGCACAAAAAATAATAGACGCATCATCATACTTGATTAAAAACAAAACATTGGTGGAATACTACTATATCCTAAAGCAAAATATAATCGTCTTAGAAAACCATCTGGATTCTTTGCAAAATAAAAGCGAAGATAAGATTGATGTTTTTGCAGAAATCAATAGACACACATCAAACTTTCTTAATTCATTTTATCAGTATATAGAGTTCTTCGAATATAATTTCAAAGACAACTTTAAAACGATTAAGGAAAAATACTACGATAATCATTTTGAATATAGACTCTTTTATCATTTAAGGATACATGCTACACATCATAGCCTAGCAATAAGTGAATTACAATTAAAATTCTTAGAAAATGCAATAAAAAAAAGTGCACAAATTGATCTAACTCGATTAGAAAAAAATAGCAGACTGAATAAAGACTTTCTATCTGAAATAAAAGAAAAAACGGATAAGAAAGTAGATCTTAAGTCGTCCATGATAAAGTTTAAGACAATGATACTAGATTTGCATAATGATATGGTAAAAGAGATTTCTGGTAATATAATTAGCTCCTATAAATGCCTAATAAATAATATGGATGACTACGATAATCTTCAAGGAGAGGTGTTTCTTGAGCGAGGTGAAAAACCAATCTTAAGTCTATTCGGCACGTTAACAAAATTTCTATCTGAGTTTTCTATAATGTTTATTTACTATGAAGAAATCCAACAAAATACAGACAAGTATCTCGATTCATACAAACTTTTTTTAGAATTATCAAAGCTATATTTCGTTGAAGAAGGCGTGTGTTGTGCTCCAAAAAATAACTTATAAGATTCTATTTTAGAGTAATTATGTTTCAAAAAAATAAGCACTAATCCGCTTTATAGAGACAAAAAACAGACATTTAATCTTTTTCTAGTCACTGATAGTTATGTGAACCCCTACGGGTCACCAATATAGACATGAAATGCTCTTCTCACCCGTGGGAAGAGCTTTTTTTTCGATGTTCATAAGTAGGATTTATTATACACAAAAGAAGTCTATGTCAATTTTATAATGTTTATCAAAAGACTCAATCTGACTTAGTATAAGTATTATGTTCAAAAAAACTTAAAATATCAACTTCGAAAACAAAATTGAAATCATTTAATTTTGTGCTATAATGTGTTTAAACAAATAGTGAATACATACGGGGGAATTATAATGAAATGTCCGAAATGCGAACTAGAAATGCAGAAAGGATTTTTGCCTGTTGTAAGAGGGAGACTATATTGGGCACCAGAAGAAGAAAGAGTTCCATGGAATATTGTAAAAAAACCTAAAGGGAGTGTAACATTATCAGAATTTACAGTCACCACACCTAAACAGGTAGAAGCACACTATTGTGTATCCTGTAAAATGGTGATTATTCCTTTAGATTAGGAGTAGAAATCATTTAAAGACTTTAATCAAAGGTATTTTTACACTAATCCATGCATCACCAAACATAATTTCAAAGCAATCCAATATATAGATTAAAACAAATCAACTGAGGAGAGATGAAAATGAAGAAGATATTATTAGTTATATGTTTATTAGGATCAAGTATTTTTTTTGTTAGTTGCACATCGATAACGTCTGGAGGAAAAGATGAATTTGAAGATTTCTCCTATATTAATCGAATCGATATAAGTGACGAAATGGCTGCGCATTTTGATTCAGACGATTTTAAATATCTGGATTATATATCAAATGATTTATTAATATATCATTATACACACGCTTCAACTAATAGTCTTGGTCAAATTAGTGTTGAACAGCGATTTAATGTAGTCACTAATACAGGATATGAAGCTTTCTCAGCTGGTTCTAGAGATATTTCTACTTATTTAGGTTACGATCAAGAACAAAATACTATATATTTTTTAAATCCTGAGGAATACCCTTATCAAATACAAGCAAATGGGCAAACTGCTATTGACGAATTAGAGTTTGATCCACCAGTATCTTTTATGACGACATCATACTTTGGCTCTCTTAAAGGTGTATATGACTTTCGAGGTAACTCATATCATCGAAATTTATTTTCTGAGCAAATTATTCCTTTTAAATACGATATGGGAGATGATGTTATTTTCTTTTCATATATTTATGGAGAAGGAGAAATTTACGGATATAATTTAACAGAAGGTACAACAATGGATGTGATTACTTTAAAAGATGATTTATTACTTAATAATTTTATATACTCTAATAGTGATTATGCAATTATTGAATTAAAATTTGGGGGATATATTTCAATAAACAAAGAAGGAGAAATTCAATATTTTCTAAGAGATGAACACAAAATCGATGGTTATAATGGACTACTCCAAGATATTTATACCCATCATTATCCATATTTAGAATATGAAGAAATTGATGGAGATAATGACTTAAATGTTGTTTCTGACTTATCTTTTTCAACATTTATAACAGTAGCTCAAGATGTTGAAGTGGCCTACTTAGATCAAGATATCCATATATTATTAGAAGGTGACACATATAATTATTATCAAAATGATGAAATTGTTTATTCAGTAAAAAAGACTGGTTTCTTGTTTCAAACACAATTTTACAGATATAATAATTATCTAGTTTACCAAAATAATGCTAATCAAACTACAATTATATATGATATGGACAGCCAAGAAGTTGCAACAACCCTGAAAGGTACAGCATATTTTTCAAGTCAGAACATCTATGCATATGCTCCTAAAGATAGCGAGGATAAGATAGTCTTATATGACATAGACAATCAAAGTGAGCGAATCATAGATATCAATGGTTTATCTGAAAAAAGATTATTTAGTATAGAAGATGGATATTTTATCATATACGATGATAAAGAAGTAACTTTGTATAATATAGAAACACTTGAGTTTATAACTTTGAATTATATTTCTGAACTGACTAGAGTTTCTTATGAATCTCCACCTTATTATGATACATATGGGTTATTGGTGGAATATAAGGATGAATATTATTTAATTGGTTAAGTTTTTGAAATTTAGATAGATTAAGGTCAAGACATGTATATGATTGTTTTGATTGATGGACGATAGGGTGTTTAGAAAAAGAGCAGCAGTAAAGTAGCTACATAAAATAACACCCATAGTTTCTATTTCAAGAGAATATCTAAATATAAAAAGGATTATATATAAAGGTGAACAAATTCTTATTTGCTAT
The DNA here is from genome assembly GCA_002838185.1 of Tenericutes bacterium MO-XQ. GTDB lineage: Bacteria > Bacillota_I > Bacilli_A > Acholeplasmatales > Acholeplasmataceae > Mariniplasma. The sequence goes on from CP017948.1 coordinate 108,592, forward strand.
GCTATGATTAATTATTTTATATATTGAGGTGGGGAAATGAGCGATTCAAATAAATATACTGTTATTTACAAAGGTAGCAAAGATGATACTCATGATTTAGAGGTTAAATATTGGCAAGAATACATTAAGTTGATAAAGGCTGATAAAATTGATATTAAAAATTCAAATAGTTGCAACTATTTTTTTAAAAATAAAGAAACATTGTTTCAATCAATTAAAGATGAGTTTTTCGTATATGAAATGCAATTAAAAGATGCACTACATAACGATGAAATAGTAAGTTACTATAGGGATAAATTTCCAGATGACAATTATTACTTTTGTACATTAGAATGGATTTTTGTAGATAGTCCAGATGATTTTAAAAAACTTACTCTAGATGAGATTAAAGATTTGAGAAGACAAGGATATGCACTAGTTTATAACGACATATGGAATCAGTTCATAAAAGAAATGAGTCAACATACTGACTTGTATCTATGGCATTATGCTTTTGATGATGTGATTGGCATCAAAGAGATCAAAGAAGCAGGTTTAGAACATTTAGTTTATCATCTTGGTGATGACGCTATTATGAAATACTTTGATCATGAAATAGTTTTAGATGGCAGGTTGCATGAGTTTATAGATATTTGTTCTTTTGATATATATCTAGTAGGATTTAAGAAAGGCACCGACTTAAAGGATATAAATAAAGAAAACGCTGATGATTATATATCATATCTTGAGTTCATGGGAAATATCAATAATGATTACGGATATGCTGATATAGTTATTAAAAATGAGTTACACAAGAAGATTTTTAAATAATAAGTAGGAATCAACAAAAAAACATCTATGAAAAGCTCTTCTCAAACATGAGAAGAGCTTTATTTAATACATGCATAAAAGTTAATATCTATGCATTATACTACCTAACTGTTATAATAAACATAAGAAAAGGATGTGTTTTTATGAAGTACTTAAAAATGAATAACGGATTATCAATTCCAATCTTAGGGACTGGAACAAATACTTTTGGTAAAGAAGAAAATAATTTCAATGGAAAGATCACTTATGATACCAAAGAACTTCGTTCCGCAATTGATTTAGGATATCGATTGATAGATACTGCTATTTATTATCGCAATGAAGCAGTTATTGGAAAAGCAGTTAAAGAATCAAATATTGATAGAAGTGAGTTTTTTATCACATCAAAAATTCCAACAGATAAAGAATATATCGAAACCAATGATAAAATTAAATATCATGTTGAACAATCACTTAAATCCCTTGATCTAGGATATATCGATCTTTATTTGATACATTTCCCACTTGAATCAGATAAAGAGAATTTAAGAGTATGGCAAGTATTAGAAACATATGTTGATAAAGGTTTATTAAAATCAATTGGTGTTTCAAATTTTAACGAAGATCAATTATCATATTTAGTAAAACATGCACGAATTAAACCAGTAGTCAATCAATTTCAGTCTTATCCTGGCAAGCATCAACAATCATTAATCGATTTTTGTAAAGCTAATGATGTTATACCAGAAGCATACCAATCACTTGCGAAATTGGATGATGAAACTAAAGAAAAACTCATTGAACTAGCAAAGCCATATCATAAAACTTGGAGTCAAGTTATATTGAATTATCAAATTAACGAAGATATCATAGTGATTCCAAAGTCTCACAATAAGAAACATCAATTTGAGAATATGGATGTTTTCGACTTTGAATTAAAAAAAGAAGATGTAGATAAAATTAAAAATATGTAATCTAAAAAGTTCCTATTATAGGAACTTTTTAATATAAAGCAATATTTATATCTAATTGAAGATATGTTTCATGATATAATTATTCTAATTAATACATTTTAACATATGGGTGGATTAAATGAGCATAACTAAACAAACACTATTGATGAAAATGCTATATTTACCAAGTGCACTTATAGTATTATCAACAGTTCTTGTAATACTATTCGTACCAGAAATGTATATATCTGGACCACAGTATGTATACTTTAATCTTATTCCAATTGCGATTGTTATTGCTTCAGTGATATGTTTTTTCTCAGCGATTGCAAGAATTTATTATGGAAAAGCTTTAATAAAAAAGAACATTGATATTGAACTGATTAGAGGTACTGTTACTCGAATGAAGAAAACAAGATTTGCGCCTAAAGTTTATATTGATGGTAAAAAATATACTGGTCAAATTGTCACAATGGATGAAATTAAATACTATATCTTTATTGATGAAAAACTTGAATATAATGCTCAAATATGGGTAAATGTCATTCGAGGTAGTAGATTAGTTGTCGAGTGGGGATTTTATTCAAAACCACAGAAAGACTATGAAAATCTTCCAATCTAAAAATTACCATTTAACTCTATAATCAACAAAAAAAGCTTTCTTATCTTATAGAAAGCTTTTTGTATCATATAAGTATCAAGATATGTTCAGCAAACCAGCAATTAATTAGCATACTAGGCATTTAATTTGATAAAAGAAAAATGATGAAGTAAGATTAAAAAAAAGTGAGGAGCTAATTTATGAAAAAAACATTCACTATATTTGTATATATTTTTGCAATATCATTTTTCTTATTTGGATGTGCAACAGAAACTGAAAATACATATATAGATTTATCACCAATGGAAGCTAAAGAACTTATTGATAACAATGCTGACCTAATCATCATTGATGTTTCTCCATACTATGATCAAGGTCATATCCCAGGGGCAGTACATTATTATATCGGTGATGGATCACTGGATGATGCTATCCCAACGCTGGATAAGGATAAAACTTATTTAGTATATTGTCATGTAGATAGTGTAGCTATTCAAGGTGCAAACAAACTTATTGATGCTGGTTTTGAAAATGTTTACCGTTTAGAAGGTAATTATTCAGCATGGGTTGAAGCGGGATATCCTGTAGAAACAAACTAAATATTTTTAGACCAAATATGTTGATCTATATAGGTTAGTAACTCTTCTTGAAAAGAGAAGTATTGGGAGTAACTACCCATATACTCTTTCATGTCTTTTCCTTCGCCAGTGACATTAAAGATGAACCCATTTTGATTTTTTATATCAAAGAAAAACATACCATGAAATCCATAAGCTAATCCACAATGACCAATCAACGTGTAATCCATCTTCTTAAGTGGTTTATTTATGGATTTATCATTAATAATGTTAAAGACGATACCACTGTGACGATAAAAAAGGTGTTTATCTTCTAGATGTTTATGGTTATCAAAATAGTGTATTTGATACATGTAATCTAAGCTCTCATTTGATAATAAAACAGAAGTGTTGCTCATGAGATCAAACATGAGTTTACTTAACTCCATAGCATTAGATCTCATGCCTCCTTGAGGGCTAAATAAACTACCATTAGTTCCAAGTTCATAATCATCATAATTACTCTTATGGATACCATAATCACATTGTGGAGTCCATTTATCATTTAGTTTTCGAAATAAGGGTCTTATATGATTAGAAGTATATATATCAGATACATTGAAAGAACCTTTCATAGATAAAGGATCTAAAATGTATCTTTTTATATATTGATCGAACCTTAGTTGACTAACATGCTCAATAATCATTGCAAGCAAATGAAATCCAGCATTATAATAAATGAAAGTTTCTCCGGGTTTATACGTTGAAAACATTTTTTCACTATAGTATTTACCATTTTTAGTAAATAAATCTTCTGAATGCTCAGGATAAGGCACTAAACGATGTTCCGTGTCCATTAAACTTGAAGTATGAGTTAATAAATGTTTAATGGTTATGATATCATTCGGATGATTTTTATTTCTTAAAGAAAAACCAATATAGTTTTCTATATTGTCATCTAAAGATAGTTTTCCAATTTCTGCAAGTTGCATTATCGCAATCCCAACAAATATTTTTGATATTGATGCAATTCTATACAAGTCATCTCTTTTCATGCTCTTAATCTCAATATTAGGATTAGAATACATCATTTCATTAACGATTTTATTGTTTTTAATGACGATTAAATCAATATCGTGTAAATCGTGTTTGTGGCATAAATCTTTGATAAACTCATCCATGTATCATCACCTCTATTTCATTTTATCAAAAAATAGTTAAATCTATGATATATCTATATCTAACAGTTGAATATGATTAGATTAAGTTAAAATCATTTGTGCTATAATTAAATATATTCACACATTTCATATTGGGGAGGACTTTATGAAAAAATTATGTTTTGGGTTTGTTTTGATGGGTTCTGGTATTTTATTGATTTCCGCTTCATTAATCTCTGGAGCAATATTAGCAGCTAGAAATTCTTATGGTGATATATTTGATTCACAAGTCATCAGCACCTTTACTCTTCTTGGCTTTATCATGTTTGTTCTTGGTATTGCGATAGCAATCACAGAGGCTTTTAGAAAAAATAAACAAGAATCATAGAATTATAACAATGCTCTTTTCAAGATTGAGAAGAGTATTTTTATTTAAGAAATAATTAAGATGTCTAAGCTATCTCGTTAATGATAAGAGTTTAAAGTCGTGTTATAATAAAATTACAATGTAGATAAAGAAATGGAGAACTGCTATATGAAAGCCCTCTTTAAAAAATCATGGTTTACAGGAGTTTTAGCCTTAGGACTATTATTGCTCATTTTTTTAATAGATCTTTGGGTCATGAACTTAAAGCTTAGAATACCATATCAAAATGATACAATGATGTCTTTAGCACGTGATATATCCGATGGAGACTTCATTAATATATTTTCATTTGTATTAAGGATACTGTTTTTTGTAGCATTTATTCCACTGCTTTTATCTGGACTTAGTGTATTTAAAAAAACAAATTGGGGATTAACTACAGGGGTTTTATACTTTTTAGGATTTAACATCACATTGATTGTTTATCAAGCAAGTTATAATGCATTATCTATTTTTTCTATCATTCTCATTATTTTTAATTTTATTTTAATGACCGCTATTTTTATTACCTTAATCATAAGAAAGAAGACGCTCATTGAAAATAGCGATATTAAGGTCACTGAAAAAGATAAAGAGTTAACCAAATCGAAAATACCGCTAAGCGTATTAATCATTGATTTTGTAGCACTAGCAATTGCCTTATCCACATTTTTTATTCCACTTTATACCCTAGGTGGTATAGATCCATATAGACCGATATTGATATCTGTCTTATTTACAAGTGATTTAAGCTATGATGTCATCATCTATTTCTTTTATAATTTTGTTATCTTCTTGAGTATATTTTTATACCTTTCAAGATGTTTAACATATTACTTTTTTGATAAGTCAAAATTTATCACAGAATCTAAATCGTTTATTAACTTTATATTTGTTACAACAATCATATTCTTTATCACAGGATTATCTATAAGCACGTATTATACATTAACGGGTTCAATAGCAAGCACTCCAGCATTTATTCCTATGATCTTAATGAGTGTTGTGATATTTGCATATTCAATCTTTAGAGGGAAATATAACGCTTTTGAAGCATTAACTGTTGATCAAAAACAAATGAAATACCCAAGGATTGAACCTCTCTTATATGTTATCTTATTAACCGCAATTTCAGTATTAATGTTACTGCTTTATATTGTTAAAATTGAAATATCATACGGTACTTACACGAATTCAGTTCGCTTATCAGGCCTGGATATTCTTAGAGATTATGCGGTATTGGATCCTGGATATCGAATTATCGCATTCATCTTAGTAACAATGCTGATTACAGTAGGTATTACATTAGTGACTAGTATTTCTAGTTATCTATCTAAACATAAGCAATTTAGTAAAATAGTTATTTTAGCTACAGTTTTAAATATCTTCTTTGTTTTTGCGATTTCAATTTCAGGTTTCTATTTCCAAATTGCTAAAGAAATCAATCAAAGTGTATTAATAGAGATATTCTCTACTTATGGTATCAATCTATTGGATTCAATCACATATGATTATAAGGTTGGAACTGATGCAATTTATGCGCTTATCGCAGCTGTTATCGTTTTAGTGATTATGTTTGCAAGAAAATCATTTGATCGAGATGAGTTAACACCATTAGAAGCGACGCTTTCATCATCAAGCGATATCAGCACTACAGGTGATGAAGCTGTACCAGCAGATGCTTATGATGATGAAAATTTACAGAATTTTGATCCATGTCCTGCATTTACAGATCTTGATCAAAGTACAGAAATATATGAAAAAGATTTAGAAAAACGAGAAGGATTCAAAGTTAAAGAAACATCATTAAATGATTTGGTGAACTTTGTTGTCGAATATGCAAGAAACTCAAGATTGCATCTATCATACACACCTGAAGATATCGCAACATTTGTTTCTGGTATGGGTGCAAGCAAGCTTTCTATCTTACAAGGGATGTCAGGAACTGGTAAAACAAGTCTACCTAAAATATTCTCAGAAGCTATTTATGGCAACATAGATATCATTGAAGTTGAGTCTTCTTGGAAAGATAAAAACGAACTATTAGGGTACTATAATGAGTTTTCAATGAAGTATACACCTAAAAAATTCACATTAGCTCTTTATAAAGCTGCGCTTAATAAAGAAATATTCACCATCATATTACTTGATGAAATGAACTTATCACGCATTGAATATTATTTCTCTGACTTTTTATCACTTATGGAAAATGAAGAAGAGTACAGAGAAATCAAACTTATTAATATTAAGCTTAACCGAAAAGAAGATGATGAAGAAATTGAGTACAAAGCATTAGAACACGGCAATACACTTAAAGTGCCTGCTAACGTATGGTTTATCGGTACAGCAAATCGTGATGAGTCTACATTCGTTATCTCGGACAAGGTTTATGACCGCGCACACACAATGAATTTCACAAAACGTGCACCTAAGGTTAGAAACTATCAAAATCCAATCGCTAGAAAATATTATGATTATGAAATCATAAACGATTTATTTATGGATGCTAAAGCAGCTGGCGACTTTGATGCAGAACAAAATGAAATTATTAAAAAGGTAGAAGTGTTATTAGCGCCTTTCAATATTTCATTTGGGAATCGTATCTTAAAACAAATCGAAGATTTTGTGAATATATATAAAGCATGTTTCCCTAATGAAGATGTAGAAAAAGAAGCTGTAGAAAAGATATTACTCAGTAAAGTGGTTGCAAAACTTGAAGTTAAGACCATTGACGATAAAGAACAACTTGAAATGGAATTTGACAAGTTGGACTTAAAATTGTGTGCTGAGTTCATTAAACGTTTAGACAATGAGTAATATGAATAAACAAGTCTCTAAAATTAATATTGAAGAGTATCAAAGGTTTTCTACACTTTTAGAGGGTATTGAAAGATTTGTTAAACAACACGAAATTGTTTCTTATATAGAGTTTGATTATTATGTCGTTCACGATATGACATTATTTTCGATTGAGCCTGATTTTGATTTCCAAAAACTCAGTGAAACGATTGAGCAGATTAAAAAATCATTACCAGCCATTAAAAGAATTTTTAGTAAACCGATTATTGTATTAAAAGATGAAGATGATGTGCTTCCTGTTGAAAACACAAGAATCATTAATCAAAATACATTACTCCATTTAGCAAATCATAGTCAGTATGTTTCAAACATTTCAAGAAAAGGTGTTAAACCTAGAAAACTTCTAACTAGAATTTATGATGATGATTATAGTATTTATGAAAATATCATATTTTGTAATTTCATTGATGAAATCCTCGCACTTATTAAGAAAAATAGAAGAACGTTAAATAGTTTATTATATGCAAGTAACATCATGAAGTTCAATTTGTTAGAAAAAGTGAATCACTTAAAGTATTTTCTAGCCCTAGGTAAACTACATACTGGATATATTAGGGATTTTAGCCGCTATTTTAACTTATCTAAAGAACTTTTAAAAGAATTATCTCATATTAGTCAAACCATTAACCCAAGACTACACAAACCCGTATATCGAAAGAATTTAACTAGAAATAAAAACCTAAACCTTAAGAAAACAAATATATTTCTGATGCAAAAAGACTACAGAAGAGTCTATAAAACATATAAGCACTTATTGGGCAATAAAGTCAAAATCAAAGAAGAAGTTGTGACTTTGGATTATGAGCATATGAGAGAAAATTATTTAACATATGTTCAGTTACTTACGATATTTTCTGTAGGTCATTTTAATTTTGAGATTGATCCTAAGTTTAAAATGAATTTGAGTTCATTAGATTTATCTTTTAATTATAAAAATTGGACCTTAGATATTTTTACGAATAATAAAAAAGAAACGATTCTTCATTTTAATAAAGATAAAGTATATAAAATGATTCTAGTTGGTAATGATTATGATCGCAAGACATTCAATCAATATAAAAAAGATTATGGTATTGATGAAATGATTGTTGTCGATCAGTTTGAAACAGATTATGTGGATAGAAAACATGTGCTCATTAGTATTGAAGATATTGATTCTTTTAGACGCATTCAGCAAATCATCCTAAAGGGTATGATTTATTCTGATACTAAAAGAGATGTGTGTCCATTTTGTGGTGGACATTTAGTCAAGGATACTTATCAAGATTTATACCAATGTGATAGTTGTATGACTCAAATCAAAAAAGAAACATGCAAAGAAACTAGAAAATCATTTTTCTATACAGACATCGCGCATTTGAAAAAACATATTATACGTAAATCAGATTTTGAACACGGTGATACTTGGTATTATGATAAACAGGTGGAATCACTGATGTATTATAGAAACATCACGAGAATTAATGAACAAGGGGATATTATTTGTCCACATTGTAATAAAGTTCACGAAAATATGTAAATAAAAAAGCATGGAATCTGAAAAAATGATTCCATGCTTTTTATATGTATAAGGTCTATTGTTTGTTAACTATTTAAAATTAAGTCAATTTGAGATAACTCAACATCATTAAATTCTAGATTTTCTAGAGCTTTTAAATTAGACTCTAATTGACTAAGTTTTGAGACACCAATTAAAACAGAAGAAATGCCCTTTTGAGTTAAAGTCCAAGCAATTGCCATTTGTGCAAGTGATTGTCCTCTTTTTTCTGCGATCACTTTAAGTTTTAGTAGTTTAGCTTTAACCTCATCGGTTAACTCAGAAGGTTTAAACCACCATGTTTCTTCATTACCCATGCGTGAATCTTTTGGGATTTCTTTTAAGTATTTTTCTGTAAGTAAGCCTTGTTGCAAGATACTAAATGGAATGATACCAACACCTTCTTCAACCATCGCATCAGATAAACCATCTGTTTGGATCCAACGGTTTAACATGCTAAAACTTGGTTGATGAATGAGTAGCCTAACACCATAAGATGCTAAAATCTTTTTAGCTTCTCTTGCACGATCAGCTGGATAACTGGAAATACCAACATAAAGCGCTTTTCCCATCATCACGATATCAGCTAATGCCTTCATCGTTTCTTCTAATGGTGTATCATAATCAGGGCGATGATGATAGAAAATATCAACATAATCTAATCCTAATCTTTCTAATGATTGATCAAGGGATGCCATTAAATATTTACGAGACCCAAAATCTCCATAAGGACCTTCCCACATGCCATATCCTGCTTTAGTTGAAATAATTAATTGATCACGATAAGGTTTAAGTTCATTTTTTAAAATCTTACCTAAATTACTTTCAGCACTACCTGCAGGACGTCCGTAATTGTTTGCTAAATCAAAATGAGTAATACCATTGTTAAATGCTGTTAATACAATTTCTTTTACTTCATCGAAAGGTTTTTCATGACCAAAATTTTGCCAGAAACCTAATGATAGAAGTGGTAATTTTAAACCACTTTGTCCGACACGACGATAAAGCATTTTTTCATAACGGTCTTTTGATGCTTCATACATAATACATACCTCCATAGATTTGTTTTCACACTTATTTTACCATAATGATCATTTAAAAATCTGATATTTAATTTAGGATGAATCAAATAAAAACATATCTCAAAATAAAACTTTTATGATTATATATTGCATGATTAAACTACTCGTAGATATGATCTATATATGATTATAAATCATTGCTGTTATTATGTGCAGCTTTTGAAGGAGTGCTTTTTTGATACTCAAGATATACATATTATGATATAATGTGAAAAAATAAACTGCTTTTGAGGTGATTTAAAATGACACAAAAAACAACCGAATCTAATGATAAAATTCTATCAGCTGATACGATTTTAACCCAATGGTCAAAAACATATAATCCAGACGGTAAACCAGATTGGTCTCACATCTTTCCATATTATGATCAAACAATCGTTTTTCATGATTCAATTCAAAAAATTGAAGGATTCGAAAAATTTGAAGCCATGTGTAATCGCCTTACAAAACGCTGTAAAAGTTTAGATATGCAACTTAAACATGTTGTGATGAAAGATAATATCATCTTTATGGAATGGAAAATGACCATGTCATTTCGTATGTTTCCAAAAAAACCGATATTTGGTTCATCTAGATTAACACTCAATGATGAAGGTAAAATTATCGAACAAAGAGATTATTATGATTTATGGGGAGACATCTATGATGGTATTCCAGTATGGCGACGCATTTATCGCTGGTTCATGCGTACTTTTTTCGGATAGGAGTATATAAGATATGTTTAAATGGCCAGAACAACTCATGTTCATAAAAAACGGAAGAGCTAAACAACATGAAAGTCATGAAATGATGAATGGTATGACTTCTATCATCTCAGGATCTTCATCAGGTGTTGGTGAAGTGACACTAAGAAGATTTGCTCACGCAGGATCTAATTTAGTGATGGTTGTAAGAAATAAAGATAAAGCTGAAAAAATCAAAGCAGATATATTAAAGTCACATAACGTCAAGATTGATATTGTGATTGCTGATTTTAGTGATCTTGATAGTGTAAGAAAAGCCTCAGAAATGATATTAGCTACATATCCTAAAATTGATATCCTTGTCAATAGTGTTGGTATTCACTCAACCAAAAAAACGTATAATAAAGACGGGATTGAAATGGTATTTTGTGTCAATCACTTAGCAACATTTTTATTTACGTATTTACTAGTAGATAGAATCAAAGAAAATTCTAATGCAAGAATCATTCAAGTGAATTCTGAAGGTCACAGATTTGGAGCTGTTAAGCTTAAAGATATTAATTTCAAAAGACATATCTATACTGGATTAAGAAGTTATGGTGCATCAAAAACTGCACAACTATATACTGTATATGAATTTTCAAAAAGATTGAAAGATTTTGGAGTCACGATCAATGCCATGCATCCAGGGGCTGTAAAAACTAATATTGGACAGAACAACGGATGGCTTTATAGATTTTTCTTTAGACATTTCACATGGCATTTTCTAAAAAACCCAGAAATCTCTGCAAATGCTATCCATTATTTAGCAACAACAAAAGATCTGGATGGTGTGACAGGTAAGTTTTTTAATTTGACTATAGAAGAAAAACCTGCAAAACATGCAAGAAAAGAAAGTATGCAACTACCAGTTTGGCAGTTATCAAAAGAACTATGTCACATAGAAGAAGATTTAATTGAGGTGAAAAATGAGTTATGATGTCGTCATTGTTGGTGGAGGTATTGCTGGATTAACAGCTGCAGCCTATTTAAGCCAATCAAAACACAAAGTTCTCTTAATTGAAAAAGAAGAAAAAGTGGGTGGACTCGTTAGTTCATTTGACTATAAAGGATTTAAACTCGATGGAGGTATTAGATCCATTGAGAATTCTGGAATCGTCATGCCTATGTTAAGACAATTGGGGATTGACGTACCATTCGAACGAAGTATTGTTTCACTAGGTATCGATCAAGATGTCATACAAGTTGACACAAAAGCCAGTGTAGATCGATATAGCGATATGCTAAAAAAACATTACAAAGAACAATCAGAAGATATCGATAAGATCATAAAAGATATTAAAAAAATAATGAAGTATATGGATATCTTATATGGTATTGATAATCCACTTTTCATGGATATTTTTAAAGATAAAAAATATTTATTCAAAACGATTTTCCCTTGGATGTTTAAGTTTATGTTTACAGTTGGAAAAGTCAATAAATTAGATGTTCCGGTTGTACAATATTTAGATAAGCTAACAGACAGTAAATCATTAAATAGTATGATTAGTCAACACTTTTTCAAAAACACACCAACATTTTTTGCATTAAGCTATTTTAGTTTATATTTAGACTATCAATACCCTCTTGAAGGAACAGGCATGCTCATTGATAAAATAGAAGCGTTTATCTTAGAACAAGGCGGAACCATTAAAACTGAAACGGAAGTTACAAATGTTGATGTCGATAAACATGTTGTTCAGGATCACGAAGGCAATGCTTATGAGTATAAAGAACTTTTATGGGCTGCAGATTTAAATCTTTTATATAAATTTGTAAATAAAAATCCAATTTTAGATCCAAAACTCAAAGAAAAGGTGAGTGCATATCAAAAAGATATCGAAAAACTCCGTGGTGGAGATTCGATTCAAACAGTTTATATGACTGTTGATATGGCTCCATCACATTTTAAAGAGATTTGTACAGGACACTTTTTCTATACACCTGAAACACAAGGATTAAGTGAAGTTGAAGAAAAACTAAAAGATGTGATTGCATCTAAAGATAAAGAAAAAATCATTGCTTGGTTAAAAGATTATTTTAAGTACAATACCTATGAAATATCTATTCCTGCAGTAAGAAATAAAAAACTAGCACCTAAAGGTAAAACTGGACTCATTATTTCTGTTTTAATGGATTATGATTTAGTAAAACTCGTTGAGTCCATGGGGTGGTATAATGAATATAAAGAGATGTGTGAACGATTTGTCATTGAAGCATTGGATCAATCCATCTTTAAAGGTATTGACGAGAAAAAAATAGATGTCTTTAGTTCAACACCACTCACCATAGAAAAAAGAACATCTAACAAAGATGGTGCAATTACAGGTTGGGCATTCACCAACAGTCATATGCCAATAGTAACTTCTATGACTGCAGTTGCAAAATCAGTATTGACACCAATGCCTGATATTTATCAAGCAGGTCAATGGTCGTATAGTCCTGCTGGATTACCGATCAGTATTATGACAGGAAAACTTGCAGTCAACCGTATCGAAAAACAATTAAAAAAGAAGGGTTAAAATGAAAGGTATTGTCCTGTATAAAAGTAAATATGGACACACGAAACAATATGCAACCTGGATTGCTGATGATCTTGATTTTGAGTTAAAGGATTTTTCAAAATTCAATAAAAGAGATATAGATAGTTATGAGACAATTATTTTTGGTTCAGGTGTTTATATGGGGAAAATGAATCAGATAAAGCCCATTTTAAAAATGTTTTCTAATAAACCTATGATTATCTTTGCTTGTGCAGGTAACCCTGGATTAGAAAAAGAAATCAATGACATCAAAGAAACCAATTTTAATCCTAAAGATTTAACATATCACAAGTTTTTTTACTTGCCTGGTGGTGTAGATTTTTCTAAGGTGAAAGGATTTATGAAACTTTTGATTAACATGTTTCACTTTATATTAAAACACAAGAAAAATCTCACAAACGATGAAAAACAAATATTAAAAGGATATACAGATCCTACATATTATGTCGATAAAAAATATATTAAAGATATTGTTGATTACGTTAAATCAAATAAAAAATAACAACTCTTTCCTTTTTAGGAAGAGTTTTTGTTTAAGAAAACTATTTTTTTGGCGAAATCAACCCATGACTGGGTTAAAAAATGTTACAATAAAAAAAGAGGTGATTGTATGAATAAAGATCAAATAAAAAATAATTTTTATGAAGCAGTAAATGGAAAGTGGTTAGAAAAGGCCGTTATTCCAAGTGATAAACCTTCGATGTCAGCTTTCTTAGAATTACATTTAGATATCGAAAAAACACTTTTAGAACTCACTGCTAAATGGGAAAAAGATCAATCTGGCTTAAACGATAATTTAAAGAAATTTATCAAGCTATATCAAATGACAAAAGATTTTGACAAGAGAAAAGAACTTGGAACTAAACCATTCGAAGTTATCTTAAATAAAATCAACAAACTCAATTCATTAAAGGATTTAGAACAAGCATTTGAAGATTTGACTTTAGAATCCATCGAAACACCATTTGGTTTTGCAGTGATGCAAGACTTTATGAATAGTAACAATCAAGTGTTATACTTTGGTGCATCTGGTCTATTTTTACCAGATACAAGCTATTACAAAGATGAAAAAACAAAGGCACAATTAATTGGACTTTTCACACAAACAACAACACAATTATTAACATTATACGGATTTAAGAGTGAAGAAATTGATAAGTTACTTAAAGACGCTTTAGCTTTCGATGAACTTTTAGTGCCTGTAACAAAATCAAGTGTTGAAAAAGCAGATTATGTTAAGATGTATAATCCAATGAGTAAAGCAGATGTTCAAAAATTAACTCAAAACTTTAATGTTATGGAAAATGCTGAAGCATTAGTTAAACAAACAGTTGATGAACTCATTATTTTAAACCCAGCTTTCATCAATGCTTTTGACAGTATTATTAATGATGAAAACTTTGAAATCATCAAATCATGGATGATCGTGAACAATGCAATCAGATTTGCATCAGATTTAACGGATGAGTTAAGAGTTGCTGCTGGAGCATTTGGCCGTGCATTATCGGGAACAAAAGAAGCTCAAAGCAAAGAAAAATTTGCATTCTATCAAGCGTATAATAGATTTAGTCAAGTTGTTGGTTTATATTATGGTGAAAACTATTTCGGACCTGTAGCTAAAAACGATGTTAAAACCATGGTTTATGAAATGATTGAAGTGTACAAAGAACGCATCACAGATAACGATTGGTTAAATGAAAAAACAAAAGAAAAAGCAATTAAGAAACTTTCAACATTAAATGTTCATGTGGGATATCCTGACGAACTACCTCCGTATTATGATCAATTTGAGATTAAAGGTTATGAAAAAGGATCAGATTTAATTCAAGAAAGATTAGCAGTAAGTAGAATTATTACCGCTTATGATTTTGCTAAATATAATAAAGAACCAAATAGAAACATTTGGGGTATGCCAGCAAGCATGGTAAATGCTTATTATAGCCCAACAAATAATCAAATCGTATTCCCAGCTGCAATCCTACAAAAACCATATTACAGTTTAGAACAAACACCTTCAGAAAATTATGGTGGTATTGGTGCAGTTATGGCTCATGAAATTTCTCATGCATTTGATAATAACGGAGCTAAATTTGATGAGACAGGATCACTAAATAACTGGTGGACAGAAGATGACTTAAAAGCATTCGATCAAAAAGCGAAGGACATGATTGCATTATTTGATGGTGTTGAAACAGGATTTGGTCCATGTAATGGTGAACTAACCGTTTCAGAAAATATAGCAGATAGTGGTGGATTAAGATGTGCTTTAGAAGCTAGTAGAAAACGTGAAGATCATAACTTTGAAGAATTCTTTAAAAACTGGGCTAGCGTTTGGAGAAATAAATCTTCAGTAGAATATAGTCAATTGTTATTAAGAGTTGATGTACATGGTCCATCTATTTTAAGAGCAAATATGCAATTAAGTAATTTACCTGAATTCCAAGAATTCTATCAAATTACTGAAAATGATAAGATGTATTTACCAAAAGAAAAGATGGTAAGTATTTGGTAGTTTTAAATAATTAAAGACATTTTGATACATAAACATAAAAGTAGTTCTTCAATAGAGAACTACTTTTTTTATATTTAATGTTATAATAATTATAAATAGTTATTAAAACTTAATACATTTATTTTGCAACTCGTATAACTAGATGTTTTTATAGGGATATCATTTTAAATTATCAAGGGGGTAAATGATATGAGATTTTCACATAAGAACAAAAGTATTATTTTAAAAGTATTATTATATACGAGCTTACTGGGTATTGCGATAGCAATCATTTCTACAGGTTTTTTTAGCAGGCCATTTTTTAGTAACCCTGATAATGATGATTATACACTTAGTCGAATCGAGTTATCTGAACAAGAAAACTTCATTACACCAGTAGAGGAATTATACGTCGAGACTGCATTAGATAACCCAAGCATCTCATTTCATTCAATCGATATTGACGCTATTTTAAATAGTGAAGGGAAATATATTGATACAGAATATACATACTTAGCCTACAGTTTTTATATCAAGAACAGCAACGAAAAAGAGATAACAATAGATTACTATATGATGATTAGACAAGTAAGAGATCATATGAATGAGTATGTTAGAGTTATGCTTATCGAAGATGATATGAACTATACTATTTATCAAAATGAAGATGATTCAGCTGAGTATGATGACGATACAATAAATGCTACATTTGAATCAGAAAATATTATTTTTAGAAATAAGTCTTGTACACTTGAGCCTAATCAAATAAAGAGTTTTAGAGTCGTTATATGGCTCGAAGAAAAAGATCCAGATATCATACTTAATCAACAATATGGAGACCTTGAAGCTCGATTATCTTTTTCGATTAGACACGATTATGCTGTAGAAAACTCTCACCATAATCTAAGTGCAAATCATGAGACTCCCATGTGGATACCTATTTATAGATTATACTGGGTTGAATTTAAGATTTACTACTCATAACATTTTACATTATGTAACTTCGATTAAAAAAAGATGAGCCTGTAAAGAAATAAAACAGACCTAAACAAAAACCGAGTCTCCTAAAAGACCCGGTTTTTTGGTATAATTGAAGTATGTCAAGTACTCAATTAAATCAAGTATATTTTAACGCAAAACAGTTAAAATTACCACTATCTACAGGCATTTTAATACCATTTGATAGTGAAGTAAGAACATTTGACGAAGTATTTTCAAAATTGGAGGTCAAAAAGTACTTAAAAACCGAAAGAGATCCAAGAGGAAGAATCGGTTATGATCCAGTCAATATGCTCAAATTAATACTGTTTTGCCAGATGGAAAACATCACAAGTTTAAGAGCGATGGAAAAAGCAGCAAGAAATGATTTACGTATCATGTGGTTAATAGACGAACTACAACCAACGCATCAAGCGATTAAAGATTTCATGGATCGCTATTTAATTAAAAATCTAGAAGCTATTTATTATGATCTCAATCAATTTTTGATTGAAGATGAACATATAGATGTAGAGAAACTTTATATCGATGGCACAAAGATTGAAGCGAACGCAAACAAATACACCTTTATCTGGAAAAAGTCATTAGAAAAATTCCGCGATAAATTATATAAAAAAATCACCAAACAGATCAAAGTACTCAATGATACCTATCAACAGATGGATATCTTTTTTCCAGTATATGATATCTATGAAGTAGAATATCTAAAAAGGATTCTAGACTTTCTAGGACGTGAACTTAAAAAACAAGGGACAGAGTTTGTATATGGGAAAGGACAAAGAAAAACAGTTCTACAAAGGGATTATGAACATATAAAGGACTATCATTTAAAGCTACTTGAATATAATGATTTTATCAAAACGATAGGTCCCAATAGAAACTCCTGTGCAAGAACTGATCATGACGCGACATTTATGCACATGAAAGAAGACCATATGAGAAATAGTCAGTTAAAGCCAGGTTATAATGTACAAATTGGAGTATCTGATGAATACATTCTACACTTAGATATTTATCAAGATCGAAATGATTATCAAACATTAATCCCCTTTTTAGAAGGCTATAAGAAAGCATATGGCAGTTATCCATTATATCCTGTAGCAGATGCAGGATATGGCGGATTGATGAATTATAGATATATTACAGCATGCAATATGCAGTTATATCAAAAATACAGTATGTATAGCAAAGACACATCAGATAAGAAAAGAATGAATGACCCATACTTCTCTCATGATTTAATCAAGGATAAAAAAGATTATATCGCGAAAAATGGTGAGAGATTGACCTATCTATATCATAATCAACGAGGCAATGATGTCTACCAGTTACCAAGTGGCAAAACTAAAGAGATCAATGATGAAAATATAGCCTATCAAAAAGAAGTGATCAAAAACTTAACATCACCATTAGGTATTGAACTTAGAACACAACGTTCGATACAAGTTGAAGGGGCATTTGGTGTCATCAAAGAGGCTATGAAATTTAGAAGATTTAAACGTCGTGGTATTCAAAATGTTAAGTTTGAGCTTACACTCATCGCAATCGGGTATAATTTAGCAAAATATCATAAGAAAAAGTATAGAATCATCGAATGATTATCTAGTTGAAAACTAAAGATTTTAGCTAATCTCTTTTTAGTATACTCAAAAACAGGTATTTTTTATGATTTATCCACATTTATAAAGAAAAAAGGACTATGTAGTCCATGAAGAGAATTAATTCTTCATTTCTTTACAGTCCCATCTTTTAATATGTTTTATTCTTCTCCAATAAATTGCCAACCAACACCAAATTTGTCAAATAAATAACCATAATATGGGACAAAAGGTTGTGCACCTATATCCGTAATAATCTTTCCACCTTCTTTGAGTAAATCCCAAGCTTTTTTCATTTCTTCTTTATCCTTTGATGTCACAGCTAAAGAAAAGTTGTTGCCTTCCACAAAATCAAATCCGAATCCTTTTGGTGTATCAGACACCATGACTGTAGAGCCGAATATAACAATTTCTGCATGCATGATGAGATGTTTGATCTGTTCTGGTGCTTTATAATTCGGATCCTCTTTATAGTTACCATAAGTTAAAATGTAAGGATCCTTTGTTTGAAATACTTTCTGATAAAATTTTAAAGCCTCGCCTGCTTTTTCATCGAAATTCAAATAACACAATACTGACATATATATCACCTCTTTTTTTAGGATATCTCATATAGATATAAAAAACAAATATTAAAACTTGTGAAATTTATTATTTGCTACTTATGAGCGATAATACTTAAGATATAAAAGTTATCATAATAGCAAATAATCACCATTAATAGTGAAACTAATTTTTAAAATATGAACATTTTTTTATAACATATATAAAGCACTTCAAATTGTTTTCCCATTATTAAAAAATTATTAAAAGTTGTGATAAAATAAACCAAAGGAGATGATTACATGTATCCATACTTGTTACCTGAAATTTTTGGTTACACAATCGCAATGTATGATTTATTAATTATCATCGGATTATTTTTGATGTTTCTATATATAAGTAATCGTTTTGATAAAGAGGATGGATTTACCAAAACTCAAACCAATAAAATTCTAATTTTGCTAGCTGCAAGTTTAGTCTTTGCGTTTATATTTTCTTTTACAATGGATGGCATTTTCCATACCATCCAAGAAGGTGAAGCTGATTTTGGATCAATAAGTTTTCTAACAGCGCTTATTGGTGGATTTGGTGCGTTTTTAATTCTTATGAAGTTCTTTTTCAAACCAAATAAAGGTGAAATGAAAAAGATTGCTAATACCGTCATTACGGGTGTTGTGCTTGCTCATGCTATAGGCAGAATTGGATGTTTCTGTGCGGGATGTTGTTTTGGTATTCCTACAGAATCTATGTTAGGCGTTATATTCCCTTATGGTCATGCACATGACTTATACCCAGGAGAAGCAGTTTATCCGACTCAATTATTTGAAGCAGGTTTCTTATTCATTTCATTTATTATTTTAAATAAAGTTAAGTTCTTTAAACATAAAGAAGTAGAAGCATATCTCATTGGATATGGTTTATGGAGAATTCTTATTGAATTCATTCGTGGAGATGAACGTGGCGTGTTATTACCTTTAATAACTACTGAATACAACATTTTTCCAACACCTTCACAATTTATGAGTTTACTAATGATTATATTAGGAGCTTATTTGATCTACAAGAAGTTCTATTCTGAAACCAGCAATAAACAATTAAGATAATATTGTAAAAAAATTGACATTGAATAAATGTCGTTTTTTTAATGTAGAGAGTGTGAATCAATATGAACGATAAAACACATAGAATTACGATACATACACACCAAAAAATCATCACTATGGCACTGATAGCTTTGATGATTTTTATCTCATTTATTGATATTCCTTTTGTAAGTGATGCTCAAGATCAAGTGATCATCAGCAATATCTTAGTAAGATCTATTGGAGGGTTTATAGTTGTTTATTGGATGATTATTCTTGGATATGCATGGCTATTTAAATTTCATAAAGGTTTTCAAGCTTTTATCATCATGATTCCAGGATTTCTCATTTCAATCAATAATTTTCCAATCATAGCGTTTTTAGATGATAGAGCAAGCTTAACTGCTCCACTTTATCGAGTCTTTCTGTTTTTTCTTGAATGTTTAAGTGTTGGTTTTTTTGAGGAAGTTATATTTCGTGTAGTATTACTTATCTTTTTATTAAAAACATTTTCTAAATTGAAAATGAATCTTATCTTTTCTATCGTTTTATCATCTTTAATCTTTGCTTTAAGTCATATCTTCAATTTATTTAGTGGAGCATCTTATAGTGATACATTTTTACAAATAGGATATTCGTTTTTAGTTGGGATGATGTGGGCTGTCATGTTTTTAAAAACAAAAAACATATGGCTAACCATATTACTTCATGCGACATTCAACTTTTTTGGACAAGTTATGTTTTACTTAGGCGATGTGAGTTATCGTTATGATTTTTATACAGTGATAATCACGATCATACTTGGATTGTGTGTAACTATATATACATACATGCTATATAAAAAAATATCTTATAAATCATGGATTCATAAGCATAATTTTTGAATGATACTCCTTTTTCTTATATGATGGTATTAGGAAAGAAAAGGAGTTTTTTTATGCAAAAATATTATGTCATTTTATACTATCATTATGCAAAGATAGATGATTTAGAAACGTTTAGAGAAGAACATCAAAAATTTTGTAATGAAAACCAGTTATTGGGTAGAATATATATCGCAAAAGAAGGTATTAATGGAACATTATCAGGATTAAAAGAGGATGTCATTAATTACATGGAACATCTTAAAAGTGATGTGAGATTTAAAGATATTGTCTTTAAGATTGATGAAGCAGATGAACATGCGTTTAACAAAATGCATGTAAGAATTAAAAAAGAATTAGTGAACTTGAGTTTAGAAGAAGACATCAATCCTAAAAAACTGACAGGAGAGTATGTTGAACCTAAAGATTTTTATCAAAGAATGCTAGATGAAAATACCATCGTTATAGACGCTAGAAATGACTATGAACATATGGTGGGTCATTTTAGAGGAGCTATCAAACCAGACATTAGAACGTTTAGAGAACTCCCTAGATGGATCAAAGAAAATGAAGATATCTTAAGAGGAAAAAATATATTAACATATTGTACTGGTGGTATTAGATGTGAAAAACTCTCAGGTTTCTTAAAAGCTGAAGGACATGAAAATGTCGGACAACTAAAAGGTGGTATTGTTACATACGGTAAAGATGAAGTCGCAAAAGGACAACTATGGGATGGTCAATGCTATGTATTTGATAAACGTTTAAAAGTACCAATCAATAGAGTTGAACATGTGATTGTTGGTAAAGATCATTTTGACGGAACGCCATGTGAAAGACAAATCAACTGTGCCAATCCCGAATGCAACAAACAAATCTTAACATCAGAAGAAAATGAGCATAAACATTTAGGCGGTTGTGCTTTAGCATGCAGCAAACATCCTAGAAATAGATATGTTGAAAAGTACCAGTTAACACCAGAAGAGGTTGCAGAACGGATTTCTAAAATAACACGAGCTTAACAATAGGATTCTTGTGTCTCATGATATAATGAGGATAAGAAATCAATGGAGGTATATGATGAAAAAAATATTAAAATTTAAGTATGATGAAAAAGAAGGATTTTTAAGTGTAGTTGAAAAAGAAGATGGTCTTTATGCTTTAGTTGAAAAACACACACCGAAAGTAAAAACCGCTCAAGAAGATCATAAGTTGTGGATTTCTTTCGATTTGAAGAACCCGAATTATCAAGAAGTTGATGTGCATGTGATCGAAGATATGAATATCGTAGAAGAAGTCTATAAACAACTTGAAGCTGAAAAAAATCTATATTTCAAAGCATTAACCGATGAATTATGTGTCTTAGTTATTAAAAAATAGTAAAAAACCAGTTATTCACTAAATAACTGGTTTTTTTATGGTTTGATTTGAAGTTAGTTACCCATATCAAAGATGATTTTCCATGATGAGTTTATTTTTTTCCATGTGGTCATATAAACACCACTACGTTCATAGAATTTGCCATTAATTTCATAAGATCTGTAATATGTTCCCGTTGTAATACCTAAACTTTGATCATCACTGATAAAAACATGAACAGGTTCCCAAGTAAATTTTATATCTGTAAGATTATATAAATCATGTAGCGAAGAAAGTATCGTATGTTTATCATTTATATAAGGTTGTTTGTGGTCTCCTCCAAAAATAATGTCATCACTGAAATACTTTTCCCAAGCTTTTTCTTTGTCCCTTTGAGATTCAAGACAAAACTTGCGATCTAAATCTAGTAAATCACGTTGGTTTTGATTCATAAAGTTCACTCCTTTAATTTGCACCCTTTTTTATATTATAGTATATTTCTATACATAAGTGATGTAATACAAAATGAAAATGATGATAATGAATAATAAAAAAAGGCATTAACCTGCATGGTGTTTGCCTTTGTTTCTATATATTTTAAGTACAATATAACTTAAAAACAATAAATGATAAAAAATACTATTTGTACCAAAATTAACATAAAAACTTGATGCATTTATGTTGATATCAAATCCTAAGTGGATGTAAATCATTAAATATGCAATATATGCTAATTTATGTAGCTTTTTCCAGCGATCAGGACGTATTTTTTTTCTTATGAACATAAATGAACTGACGGTAAGAGGTATCATAAAGATTGCAGCTATGAATCCAGTTGTTTGATAGCCACTTAAAGCTAATGACAGTCTATGTACACCATGAGGGATTAAGAAGATGAACCCTAAAATAGCTAAATCACCCCGTACAAGAAGAAGTTTTTTATAAACAATCCATTTTTTTCTAAAGGCACCTGCAAACATCACGAGTAAAAATATACCTAAAGATAAATGTCCATGGTCAATTAAAAGACTGAAAAAAGGAATCTCAATAAAAATAACTAATATCGAAAGTATAAATGCAACAATAAAAAACCAAGCATTATGTTTATGTATCCATCTATTGTAGAAATGGATGAAAGCATAAATGACTAAAGCCAAAATAATAGACAGATTTGATATAACAAAATCCATTATTCATCACCTGTAACGATGATTCCTATCATAGGTACTCTTGAGAGATTTGATACACCGTGTGGTGAAACATTAATGATTTCATCTGTTAAGTCTTGACCTGCTTGATAGCCATTATGACCGCCATTTCTCCAAAAAGAAGAGTCAGTTACATCATAAATTTTACCTTCTACTGCGATATATGCAGGTTTACCATCTGTTCCATCGTAATATGCAAGTTCTTCTAAAGTAAGTTCAATCATTTCATCTTTTGGATCATCACCAGGATCATTGGGGTCATCGATTGGTTCATCAGAACTACAAGCGACAAGCCCAAGAGTAGATAATAATACGAATAAAAGAAATAGACGTTTCATCATATACCTCTTTTTCGTCATATTAACACAAAAACGTATTGTTCAGGTAATTATTTGCTTTGTAGTAAACATTTTATAAGTTATAAAAAATTAAATGATATATAATGAGAGAAAGAGGTGAGATGATGAGTTTATATGAAACGATACCTTATGAAGTGATAAAAAAAGAAGGAAATATAGAAATTAGAAAGTATGACAATGTTCTACTAGCTAGTACGAAATCGCAAACGAATCAAAAATATGATTCAGGCTTTTCTAATGTTTTTAGATATATATCTGGAGCTAATGAAAAACAATCGAAAATTCAAATGACAACTCCTGTTGTATCTTATGAAGAGAATGATCAACTCATCACTGGATTTTATGTACCAAGTAAATATGATAAGAAAACCGCACCTAAACCAACGGATCAAAAGGTTTATCTTCAAGAGTTATCACCTTCTATTTATGTTGTGATTTCTTTTAGAGGTTCATGGTCACAGGATAATTTTAACAAGCATACTAAGTTACTTAAATCATATATCGAAAGTAATAGTTATAAAATAATATCTCCAAGACTAGTTTTTAGATATCAACCACCATTTATTCCCGGTATTTTTAGACACAATGAGATAGCTTTCAAGGTAGAACCAGTATGAAAGAAATAACAGATCTATCAAGTTATGTGAATCAATTGAACCCTAGAGCTCAAAAAGTATACTTTCAATTGAAATCCATTATCAAAAAAATCGGTCAAGATGTATGTGAAACTATTTTCGTATCGCATCCATATTATTATCTAGAAAAACATGAGACAATTAAGCCTCACTATAGACCATCACTCATGACATTTTATTTTAAAGATCATGTGAATATCTTCTCTACAAAAGTAAAAACATATGAAAACGATCTAAGTATTTATAAGATCACACCTAAATATACACTTCAAATATATTATGATCAGAATATAAGCGAAGAAGTGTTATTGCCATTTTTCAAAGCATCTATTGCATAAAAAAATGCATAATTTTATGCATTTTTTATTTTTTTAGATATTTAAATAATTATATGGCAAGAGATAGGCTATAAAATATTATGTGGTATACCATACGATTTTTTAAAGGCCTTTTTTCTTTGTATAAAAAAGAAAACCTCTTTTATAATATAAGTAATTGTCATAACTTATAAGAAGGAGGTTTTCATGCATGATTATACCATAGATTTATTATATTTAAATCTTGTAGGAAAAGATATTGAATCATTAGAAACAAGACTTGAACAAGAAAGACTTATCATTGAGCTCAAGTTAAAATCAAAACAGCAATTATGTCCAATATGTCAATCTGAAGACTTACGTTTTTTAGGATATACTTATAAAAAGATTATACACTCAATTTCTACGCATCAACCCTGTCTTATTAGATTTCATCAAAGAAGATATAGATGTAAAATATGCCATAAAACATTTAGTGAATGTAATCCATTTACCAAACCATATGGGAATCTAAGTTTATATACCAGAGTAAAGATCCTAAATTATTTAAAATCAGGTGATCATACGTTTACAGCAACCGCAGAGCACTACAATGTGTCCATTCAAACCGTTTTAAATCTATTTGATGAGAGTGTTGAATCCCATAGAAGACGACTACCTAAAGTCATTAGTATTGATGAATTTTATACAGCAAAGATGAACAAATACAAATATGCTTGTGTGCTCTATGATTTCATAGATCATAAAATCATAGATGTACTAGCAACAAGAAGAAAAAGTTACTTAATCGATTATTTCTCTCGCATTTCACAAGGAGAAAGAGCGGGTGTTGAAGTCTTTATTATAGATATGTGGGAATCTTATAGAGACGCCATTAAACTTTCTTTTCCAAATGCAAAAATAGCTGTAGATTCATTTCACGTGATTAGAACATTAAATTCAGCCATTGATCGGATACGAATTGATACGATGAACCTTTATAAACAACACAAAAGTGGTCCTGCTTATGAAGATATGTATTATTATATGCTAAAGAAATTTAGTTATTTCTTCTTGAAGGGATATGAGGATATCACAGACAAATACATCAAAATTCATAAAATCAATCGATATTGGCATAAGTCAGACATATTAAACTATTTACTATCAATTGATAAAACATTATCATCTGCATATCGGTTAAAAGAAAGATATAGGGAGTTCAACTTAACAGCAACTTATGACGAAGCTGGTGATGAACTCTATACCCTCATAGAAGCTTTTAGAAATCATGCACATCCACAAATGAGGACTTTTGGACATACACTGATGAAATGGGAAACTGAAATCATAAACTCATTTATGATTTATGATGATAGACGCATTTCTAATGGACCTATAGAATCTACTAATAATAAAATAAAAACAATCATTAAAACAGCTAATGGCATAAAAAAATTTACAAGGCTAAGAAATAGGATCATGTATAGCATTAATAAAGATATACCATTTAAAAATTGATAATGATTTGAGTTATGACAAGATAAAAGGACTCACCAAATGATGAGTCCTTTTGACTGCCATACGATTTTTTATAGGCCTTTTTGCCATATAATTTTTTATAGCCCTATTTTGTGTTCGCCACATTATTTTTTAAAGGGCCATTTTTTTAAGTTTGTTCATACCATAAATGAATATAAAATAAACAAGAATGACAAATGAAGCACTTAGTGTTATCCATTTTAACGAAGTCATGAATCCTGCCATATGATCTATAATGATTGTTTGGTTTGGATATCTATACATGACGATAGAAGTCATTATATTTTCGAAATAATCAAAAACAACAGCAACTATAGGTAAGTACAAAAGATATGTATGTTTGTTAATGTTATTCTTTTTATAAAAATAAATAGAGTTGATATATAGAAATGATCCATAAACAATTGGCCATATGATATCAAAAGTAAATCGCTGTCTAATATAAAATTGTCTACCTATGATACCGTAAGCATCCACAATTCGGTATAACTCATCTGCACTATAGAAAAATGATGTATCAGGACCAGAAATCAAACCCAAAACTTCACTTTTTTGAGATTCATTAGGTAATACAAAGATAACGAAAACAATAAAGATGATGAGTGTGATTAATGAAGCATATCCATTCACATGTTTTAATTTAAAGGGATTCGTCTTTTTCATAGTTTAAAACCCTCTTGTCTGACCTCTATATGGAGGTTCTTTGTTTTCTATGAACTCATCAACACCAGGACCATTCAATTTTCTTAATCTCCAAATACCATAGATATAACTTATTGTAAGAATACCTATTAAAAGTGGAAAACCGATAAGTGTATTAAACCATACAAAGTTTTGAACATCATTATTGATAAAAAATGTGATTTCTACAGATGTTCTTAGTAAAAAATAAAAAGCCCATAATACAGTTACTTCCATATATGCTGGTCGAACATCCTTGCGCCAGAACCAATTTAAAGGCCATCCTCTTGTAAAATGACTTGCATACGCAGCAAGAGGTTTTTTAAATATGAGTGAAATAATTGCAAGTAGTAAAGAAATAGCACTACCGAGTATATCTGGAATGAAGTAAGTTGATGGGTTATTACCTAAATATGAGAATATAGATGCTATACCCAGAGCTATGATACCAAAAAGAGCATATTTTTGATTTTCTTTTTTTATCATACGATAAAGCAAAATGATGAGTGATAAAGAAAAAGAAATAATAAGTGCTATATTAAGATTAAAAACATTTAGACTAATAAGAAAAACAATTGGTGGTATAAGTGTATCAAGAGTTTTACCCTTGAAAACTAAGATAAACTCTTCAGCTATTTCGTGAATAAACTTCTTCATAAACCATTTTCATCCGTATGAGTTCTTTGTTTGATTGCTAATGCAGCATTTTTTTCTCCTAAAAAGAATATAAGCCAATCATCTTTAGAAGTCATTAAAGCAATGAATACATATAATGCGCCAATAAAAAATCCTAAAACCATGATTAGAATAATCCATATCATAGAAGTAACAATGCTTTTTTCTCTATAATACATCCATAATGCAAACAAAATAAAACCAACATAAAGATCAACTAGAGATACTATTCCCCAAGGATTGTTTAGTATCACGCCACCGTCATCAAAAAAACTCCCATTAACAAAACCATTAATCAATGCAATTGTCATAGCGATCACACCTAATAAAGAAATTATCTTTGCTACTCTCATCATTCATATCCTCCTAATTATTATAGATAATATATAATTAGCATATCACATGTAAGAATTTAAAACGAATATTTTAGTTGGGTAATTTGCATCTCTTTTGAAGAACAACCAGTAGCTTAATACAATTGTATTAATCGCTGATTTATAAAAACAGAAATTTAGTATTCAAAACAGAACTTATAATTGATTTTATAGGTTCTGTTTTTATTAAAATGAAAAGTATATTTAAATATATAGGATTAAAATGTATAATAGACATATGATTTAAAAAGATAAATCCAAAGGAGTACTTATATGAAAAAATTTATGTTAGTGATGATAATTATTGGATTTACCAGTTTGATGATGAGTTGTGAAGAAATTGATTATCCAAGTTTATTTCAAACCATTTCTGAAGAAATAGAAACTTCTGTTCCAGAAATTGTTAATAATAATTTTGATTTACCAAGCTATACTAATGTCGAAGTAATATATGAGCTCAATGGTATATCTTTTGAAGGATTATATGAGTATGTGTCGCCCTTTTATGATTTAGAAACTACATTGAATTATCAAATCAAGAAAAACGATCAGATATATGAAGGATCCGTTGATATAAGATTGTTAGCTGATGATTCAGGTGAAAATAATTATGAACTGCATCTATCACTTCCTGAATCAGTAGAAAATGTTACAAGAGAAACATATATGCAAGCTTCGGTAGTTGCAAAAAGAAATCGTAATGGTGTTGAGGAGACTGAACTAGATACAACAGAAGCTCAAATTAGAGGTAGAGGTAACTCAACATGGTTCTCATATCCTAAAAAGCCATTTAGACTAAGATTTGATAAGAATACATCTATATTTGGCATGAGAGAGGCTAAAAATTATGTTTTACTTGCAGAGTATGCAGACAAATCTTTAATGAGGAATACAATTGTTCATAAACTATCTAGTTTATCTGATGTACTTCCTTATACATTAGAAACAAGATTCGTAGAACTATATATTAATACAACTTATATGGGTTTATATGTTTTAACAGAACAAGTAGAGGTACATAAAAACAAACTTGATATAAATCCTGTTGCAGGTGTTACTGATACAGGATACTTACTTGAACTTGACATGCGGTTTTTTGATCAATCGATTGAACCAGGTTATGATTGGATTGTTGTTAATGGGATACCTTATGAGATTAAAGATCCTGATGTAGATGACGTAGGTTTCACATCTGTCCATGCTGATTATATGTTTAATTATTTAAAAGCTGTTGATGAGGCTTTACTTGCTAAAAGTGAATATGAAACATTGATTGATGTAGACGCGTTCATTGATTATTTTATTATTCAAGAGCTTGTAAAAAACGTGGATGTTGGTTATTCAAGTGTGTTTTATATGAAAGAAGCAGGAGGGTTATTAAAGCCTGGCCCACTTTGGGATTTTGATTTTGCGATTGGAAATGCAGATTACATTGATTATGGTCCTGAAAATTTCTATGGCATGAAAGAGTATAAAAACAGATTGTTTAAACTTATGATGGATATTCCAGAGATTAGAGAACAATATCGAATTAGGTTCCATCAATATTATCTAGATCAATTACCTAAATTATATGAAATGCTTCCAATTCTATCAGCATCAATTGATGAACAAGTAGCGAGAAATTTCGATAAATGGCAAATATTTGATGAATATGTATGGCCTAATCCACAAGAACTTGTTGAAGCAAATACATTTGCACTTCAAGTCATATATATTGATAATTATTTAAAAGATCGTGCAGAATGGTTACTTACTGCAATGGATCAAGATGATTATGAAGAAGGTATATTTGAATAGAAAAAATCCTATCTCCTAAGAGGTGGGATTTTATTATATGAACATCATAAAACTTAAAACAAGACCGATCACTGTGGGTACATGTGCAATAGCTAGTTTGATCAATGTTGAGGTAAAATCTTTTTTTAAATATCTGTGACTTCTAATAATTAATATGGAAAAAAATATAGAGATTATAGCACCGATACCAAACCTTAATACAAGACCTGTATAGTCTGTAAATGTTGTTCTACTAAGGGCGATAAGAGTTAAAATAAGACCATAATTAAAAATAGTCATATAGGCGACTGCATAAAATATAAGGCTTTCATTTTTTCTCATTTGATTTCTCCTTGATTGTTTACAATTATTATAACATGGGACATATGGTTTTTATTTTTTTATCTTATATGAATTGAAATTGAAATAAAAATGCTATACTTAATCTATATGGTTTGAAGTAAAAAGTATTTTATCAACAAAATAAATTAATGGATATAAAAAGGATGCCGTTTGCGACACCCTTTTATATATAAATAAAACATATGGAGGAAAATATGGAATTGTATGAGATTTTCACGCATTTAATACTAACTCTAGCAATGCTCTAAGTAGTTGTATTAATTGCACGAAGTGTAGTGGCAGGCTCTAAATATTCACCAATTCTAATTATTGTAGTGTTTGGTTTAACTTTAGGGATGGTATTAGAGATTAGTGATCTTGCAAAACCGGGTTTGGAAGAATTTCCGATTGTTGGGCTCACGGGAGGAACAACAATCATAGCGTTGATTGCAACTTTTTTCACAGGTGGACAAAAACTTAGAAATACATTTTGGAAACCTAAAACACCAAAAGATGATGATGTTGTTTTAAATGAAGAAAAAGTTATCTTAGGTACTAAAGGAACTCAGTTAATCTTTTTAACGAGAGCGTTCTTTATATTAATAGGTATTGTGTCTTTATTTAATGTTATCTTTCCTTCTGGAAGTGCACTTGATGAATTTTCACCATTACTTGCATTTTTCGGAATTGCTGTATCTATCATACTTATAGATAGTAAGGCTAAGATTGATAATAAACGTGTTTATTTATTTAGAGGTTTAGTGGAAATTATTGTCATTTTACTTGTATTAGTTTTAGGTAAATTGATTGCTGGAGCTGTTGAACCACTAATTGCATTACCACAAATCTTCTTTGCGATGCTAATCTCAAGTGGAGCTGGTATGGTCTTTAGCGATTGGCGTCCAGGTCCAACGATGAGAGCTTTATTATTTGGAGGTATCCCAATTGTATTAGCTGGCGTATTTATTGTAGGTGGTACAACATTACTTGAAGCATTTACACTAGATGGTATGTTACAAGTGATGGCTTATGGATTCTTTGGTCAATTATTCTGGATGTTTGTAGGCATTAGCTTACTTGTCTTCTTAGGTAAATCAAATCATGTTGATATACTTGCGCCAGGTATGGCAGGAAGTTTATCACATAGTGGTTTAACTGGTGCATGTACAGCTGGCGATATTGGAGAAGTTGCAAAAGAGAGAGCTCCAATTATGATTAATATTCCATTTTTTGGACATTTATTTGTATTCACCATTTTAGCAATTAGTGTATCCAGAGGAAGCCTTTTAGTCATTCCTGGATTATTAGTGGTTGCTTTAGGTATTGTTTTAACTTATTTTGCGATCAAAACACTTAGACATGCAAAAGGTGAGGAAAAACAAGAAATTAAAGGTTTAATATTGTTTTCAATCGGATGGCAATTAGTTGCTGTTTTTGGTGGATTCACATTACTTCATTTTGCAGGTATGGATTTAGAAAATGCTGCAATGGCAAATAGTAGTGCTATATCTCATTTTGGATTGTTTGCAGCAGTTCAAGGTGGTATGTTTGATTCAGTGAATACTGCAATTAGTTCTCCTGGGTTAATCAATTTCATATTTGCAATGCCATTTTTAATCCATCCACTAGTATTTGGTATGTTTGGAAAAGCAATGAGCAATGATGGTAAAATGCCTACGAAGGCGCTTGCTGTGCTTGCAATCGCAGGTATTATAGGCGTGTTTATTAGCTTAGTATTCTTATAAAAGAGACATAAGACAAATAACGTTAGGGTGTTAGATTTGATCTAACACCCTTTTTTTCTTGAACTAGGCAAAGAAATTGGTTTCCATAATGGGGATTATCATATATAATGGTAAAGAGGAGGTAAAATTTATCATGCAAAATACGATATTTAATAGATATGAACGAAAATATTTATTAACAAAAAAACAAAAAGATGAACTTTATACCTTCTTCAAAACATACCTTGTTGAAGACCCATATTCAAATGAGGGAGCACATTACACAATTTATAACATTTATTTTGATACACCCGACTTTTCAATTATAAGAAATTCAATTCAAAAGCCAGTGTATAAGGAAAAACTAAGACTTAGAAGTTATCAAGCTCCACTTGAAAAAGATGACCTAGTATTTTTAGAGATTAAGAAAAAACACCGTGGAAAAATCAATAAAAGAAGAGTTACTTTAACCTATCAACAAGCTAGAGATTTCCTCGAACATAACCAAATGCCTAAAGTAACATCTTATATGGATCAACAAATCTTAAATGAAATCAAATATTTCATAGATGTCCATCAAGCAAAACCTGGTGCATTCATCAAATATGATCGCATTGCGCTGATGTCACCTGATGATCAATTAAGAGTTACATTTGACCAAGACATTTTATTTAGAAATCAAAATGTATCACTTGATGATATCAAAGGCGAACGAGTATTATCAAATCAAGATTACTGGCTCATGGAAGTCAAAAGCGAAGACAACTTCCCGTTTTGGTTAGCGAGAAAATTATCAGAATATGAGTTATATAGTCAAAGCTTTTCAAAATATGGAAAAGCATATCAAAAATTCTTATTAGGAGGAACAACCGATGATTATATCCTTTATCACTATTGACATACAACCTTTAACATTAACAGGTATCCTTTTGGTTTTAACAACATCAACCATTTTAGGAGGATTGATTAGTCTAGTATATGTATTAACGCATAGGAAGACTGTTTATGATCAATCATTTAGTATGACACTATTTTTAATGCCTGTAGTAATATCAGTTATTGTACTACTTATTTCGGATAATCTAGCAAGAGCATTTAGTTTAGCTGGAGTATTTACATTAGTAAGATTTAGAACTGCTATTGCAGACTCAAGAGATATTACTTATATTTTAAGTACAGTGGGTATTGCATTAGCATCAGCTATGGGTCTTATAGGTATAGCAATTATCATTGCTTTATTCATTAGTGTTCTATTATTTGCACTCCATTTCTTAAGATTAGATAAAGATTCAACCAGTCATTCAAAATTAAAAATCATTATTCCAGAAAATTTAAATTACGCAAATGCGTTTGATGATGTTTTTAAAACGTATGTCATGAGTTATAAATTACAAAAAGTTAAAACAACAGATTTTGGAACGATGTTTGAACTAACATACCTTGTTAAGTCTAAACCTGATATTGATCAAAAAGCATTTTTAGATGAATTGCGTGTAAGAAATGGCAATTTATCCATCACTTTAACAAGTGATTATGTATCTGTCGTTAGTGATTTATAATTTGTAGTTTTAAATACATACCTAAGAAGAAAATATGTTATCATCATTATAAAGGAGTGATTTTCATGTCTAAACCTAAAAATCAAATGCGTTACCTTAATGTCAACAGATATCTTCTAAACAGGCAATCTATGATTAGTGAAGATGTATCTGAATTAGAGAAGAAAATGAAAGATATATTGGAAAGTAAAATCTCAGGGATAAGTTTTAGTCCATATCTAGAAGGACAAGATCCAAGTGTAAAATCTATCATTTCTCACGAGCAAATTGCTGATCGTTTAGAAATCATTAGACCTTATACACACTGGGTTCGCACTTTTTCCGCAACCAATGGAAATGAAGAAGTTCCGAGAATTGCTCACGAAAAAGGTATAAAAACACTTGTTGGAGCTTGGATTGATAGTGATGAAGAAAATAACGAACTTGAAATTAATAACATTATAGAAATCGCTAAAAATGGACATGCAGATTTGATTGCGATTGGTAATGAGGTTTTACTTAGAGAAGATCTAGAAGTTGAACAACTGATCGATTATATCAAAAGAGTAAAAGCTGCTGTACCACACATTCCAGTAGGTTATGTTGATGCTTATTATATGTTTGTGAATTACCCAGAAATTGTTGATGTATGTGATGTGATATTTGCGAACTGTTATCCTTTTTGGGAACATTGTGCACTAGATATATCTGTTGAGTATATGAAAAAAATGTATGAGCTTGCTGTAAAACATGCAAAAGGTAAACCTGTTGTTATTAGTGAAACTGGATGGCCTACTAAGGGTGAACAATACGGTGGTGCTGTACCTTCATACGAAAATGCAATGAGATATTTTATCAATGCCTATGAATGGGCAAACCAAGAAAACATACAGCTATTTTATTTTTCATCATTTGATGAAATATGGAAGATGAATCACGAAGGCGAATACGGTGCATACTGGGGTCTTTGGGATAAGGATGGCAAATACAAATTTAAAAAATAAAGGACAAGAGGGATTTACACGATGAGTATTACTTATGGAAAAGCAATATGTTATTCAGGGTATAGAGAAGGACAAAATCCTATGGCAAAGCTATATCCTAGTAAAGAAGAAATCTATGAAGATTTAAAAATACTAGAAAAAGACTTTGATTTTATACGTATGTATGATGCGTCTATATATACATTAAAAACACTAGAAGTTATCAAAGAAAAAAAACTAAATCTAAAAGTTATGATTACCATGAATCTACTAGGTGAAATAAGCAATCATCAATGTAGTTGGGGTGGCACATACACAGTTTCAGAGATTGCTCAAAATATTTTAAACAATCAAACTGAATTAGAAAAAACAATAGAATATGCAAATCTTTTTCCAGATATTGTTTTAGCAGTATCTGCAGGAAATGAAAGTATTCCAGAATGGAATGAAAATTTAGTGAGTCCAAGTCGTGTATTATATTTTGTAAAAGAGTTAAAAAGACGTACGCAAGTTCCTGTAACTTATTGTGATAATGTTCATTATTGGAATCATGAACTAAAAGAAGTAGCGAACGAAGTTGATTTTATCAGTATTCACTTATATCCTGTTTGGGAAGGTAAGAATGTTCCAGAAGCAATCGATCAAACCATTGATGGTTATGAATATGTTAAAAAATTGTATCCAAAAAAACAAGTGATAATCACAGAAACAGGTTGGCCTACAACTTCAAATAATCATCAGATTAATCCACATGTTGCAAATGAGCACAACCAAAAAGTGTTTAATTCTGTGATCGATCAGTGGTCAGAAAAAAACAAAGTTACATGTTTTTTCTTTGAAGCATTTGATGAAACTTGGAAAGGATCAAATGATCCATTAGAACCTGAAAAACATTGGGGATTTTACAAGGTTGATCGTAAACCTAAACTCATTAAAAATGCAGTTAACGTATAATCAATAAATGTATGAGAAGTAGCAGTCGTGTGCTACTTTTTTTTCTGATTTATTCTTAAAAATCAATCTTTTCTTACATATATCTTACATATCAATTTCATGTATATAATACCAAGGTTTTATATGCTATAATAAAAAACACACAATGAAAGCATTTTGAAATAAAAAACGGGGTGTTTATATGCAAGTCTTTTTCGAAATTGTTCTTTTAATTACAGCATTTTTATCCGTTATTCCAGCAATAAAGATTTTTAAAAATAGAAGAGATAAAAAATACACATGTCTAAAAGTCTTGATATTTTCCACATTCTTTTGGACACTGCTAATCTTATTAGAAAGAATATCATCAAGCCAATTTTTAATCTATTATGCTGGTATGATGAGATATCCATTAAAATTACTTTTTGCATCTTTGATGTTATGTACAATTTTTCAATATGTTGAGTATCAGTTTCCTAAGTTGCTTAAAGGTGTATTGTTTATTTTTGTTATAGTTGATTTCACAATTGCATTAACAAACACTCAAACATTATTGTTCTTAAATTTAGAAGTTAATCAGTTATCTTCATTTAATGATCTATATCAAGCACAAAATGGTAGTTTATTTATATATCATCTGATACTGAGTTATGTGATAGCTGTATTAGCAATTGTTTTATTATTTATCTTTTTGACAAAACAAAAAGGTGTTCGTCAATATAAAGAAATCACACGGACTTTAGCTTTAAGTACAGCTGCTGTTTTAGTGATAAATTTATTACAACACATGATATATATCGTCAATATTGATTTGACATACGTTTCATTAGTATTGTTTGCCTATATGCTTTATGATGTCATATATAAAAAAGATATGATATTCAATCTAAGAACATCTGGTAGAAGCGAAATACTCGCAAATATGCGAGAGATGTATGTATTAACTGATCATGAGAAATCGATTGTTGAAGTGAGCCCATTATTGCTAGATAAATACAATCTTAGTTTTGAAGAAGTTGTTGGTAAACCATTTAATTTTGTTGTAGAAAAACTAAAAGATAAAGTTACATTGTATAGTGAGTATGATATGACCGAAGACGATTATCAATACAAAGATCACTATCACTTAAGAGAAAAAGATTTCAAACTTAAAGGGATGAACGAGTCTGGGCATATGATTTTATTATATGATGAAACTCAAGTTTATCATTTACTAAGAGAACTTAACCATTTAAGCAACTATGATGCGATGACCGGTTTAAATAATAGAAATTATATTGAACATAAAATCAGTGAAATCAAAATATTGGATGGGTTAAGCATCTTCTCGATTGACATTAATGGGTTAAAGATAAACAACGATTATCTAGGGCATGAAAGAGGAGACTATTTGCTTAAATCTTTAGCAAAACATCTAAAGACAGTTTTTAAAAATTTAAAAGATAAAGAAATCGCTAGAATCGGCGGTGATGAGTTCATCGTTATGGTTAAAGGTTTAAAAGAAAGTGAATTAAAGCAAAAACAAAAAGAATTACTTGAAATTTGTAACAATAAAGATATTATGGAACGTATTAGTATATCTGTAGGTTATGCGTCTACTTCAGAAGATGATGCTAGTATATATCAGATCATTCAAAAAGCGGATATACTGATGTATCAAATGAAAGATAAAGTATCTAAACTATATCAACAAGAAATGATAGCATACATCAAACTTCAAGATAAGTTTATGAGATAATGAAAATATAGAAATACTTAGCACATGAGTGCTAAGTATTTTTTATATTTAAATCCGCGTATTCAAAAAGAACATTAAATTTAAGTGTTTCATGTATAATAAGAACAATACTTAATAAAGTATAAGCAAACGAAGAAAGGAAGTTATACTTAGAAATATTGATTTATAAGTATACATAAAGATATGAAACTAGCAATTTACGATTTTGATGGCACATATGTCGATGTTCAAACTGTTCCATTTTTATTTAAACTATGGAAAGAACAAAACAAAGATCCATATATTTTTAAAAAATTATATAGAAGATTAATGGGTTGGTATATTTTACACAAACTGAAATTGAAATGGGATCATGAAACATTTAGAAAAAACGCCATGGCTTTAACGATCGATTTATTGCATAGTTTAAATCAAGAAGATAGGGATAAATTTTTAAATAATCTTTATTTAAAAATGCAAGCACACATCAATCAAGATTTAAAAGAACAACTTAAAAAAGATAAAGATGCTGGTTATCATACAGTATTACTAAGTGGTAGTTTCGATATTATGCTTACACCGTTTCTAAAAGAAGGTTTTGATGATGTGATAGGCACCATATCAAAAAAAGATGGGGAGTTACTATCTTATGAGACAGTAGAGATTATTATTAGAGATAAAAAAATCGAAGCGATTAAAAACAAATATCCAAAAGCTGATTTATCAAAATCAAAAGCATATGCAGACTCATATTATGATTTACCATTATTGAGAGCCGTCAAGGATGGATATGCTTATCATCCAGATAAAAGATTAAAAAAATATATTAAAATATATGAACTAAAAGAAATGTCATAACGACATTTTTTTTATTTTTCTAAAACCTGGAAGTATAATAACATTAAAGGAGTTGTTGTTATGCATATAGGATCAAAGATAAAAGAGATATGTATTTCAAATGATTATAACGGGGCTGTTTTTGTTGCGGATCGTGAAAAAACATTATTTCATGAGTATTTTGGCTACAAAAATATAGAAAACAAAAAACCTTTTGAAATAAATAATAAATTTAGAATTGGTTCAATCACTAAACAATTTACTGCATGCGCTATACTGTTGCTAGTTCAAAAAAGACTTTGTAAGTTATCAGATGCTATTGATAAATATATAGATGATGTTCCGTACACCAAAACCATAACGATTCATCACTTATTATCTAATAGTTCAGGTATACCTAATTTTCCGTTTGATCAAAACTATGATGATTTCCTAAAAAAGTCTAATTTCCATGAACTCATGATTAGACATGTTATATTCAAAAATGAATTACATTTCAAACCTGGAAGTCAGTTTGAGTATTCTTCAAGTGGTTATCTATTGTTAACATATATCATTGAAAAAATTTCAGGAATGACATATGAAGAGTTTCTAAAAAAACATATATTTAAACCACTTCAGATGAATCAAAGTGGTTTTTGTCATCATGAACATTTCGATCCTGCATTTGTCTCTCTTTATGATATGAAAGATGAAAAGATAGTTGAAGCACAAAAAATAGATATGAAAATAGCAAGCGGAGGTGGTGGACTATATAGTACGATAAGCGATCTATATGCTTGGCAAAAAGCACTATTAAATTATCAAATTTTAAATAAAGAACTAACAGAACAAATGATGAGTATTCAAACCCCAATAACGAAAACTGGTGGATATGGATATGGTTTTATTATTGATCATATCATTGAAAATGATCAACCCTATGAGATGATCTATCATCCGGGAAACGGACCAGGTGTTTTTGCTCAAAACACGATGATTAATAGGAAATATCATTTAATCATGCTAAGCAATATCAACGATAAAACTAGATTTAGAAAAACATATAATGAAGTTCTAGACATAATAATAAATGAATTTTAGAAGCAATTTAACAATTCTTATAAAATATTTAAGTTAGCCATTGACAGCGCTTTCATCTTTAGTTTATAATGGATTTGGGAGATACAGAGGCGCAATTTATTGGTAACTTAAAAGTGATAAGAATTTGATCGTTCGATATTTTTAAGCGAATGAGTAAATTGCCGAAAATTTAATGAGGATCAAATCATTAGATTTGGTAAGCGAGGGTACACTTAGCTTACTGCCATTTTTTGATGGAGAGCTGTGGCATGCAGTTCTCTTTTTATTTTTCTAAAGGAGGATATATATGATAAGAAACATGAATATAGGAGACTCAAGATCCTATGAAAGAACCATTTCCAAAGCTGACGTTTTAGCATTTGGGACACTAACAAAAGACATGAATAAAGCACATTTTGATGAGGCGTATACACAAACGACGATTTTTAAAAAACCAATCATTCATGGAATGCTTTTAGGTTCATTGTTTTCAAAGGTGTTTGGATTGGATTATCCAGGGGAAGGCACAATCTATTGTTCTCAATCACTTAAGTTTTTAAAACCTGCGTATCCAGATGAACCTTTAACAGTGAAAGTAACAGTTAAAGACATCATACTAGATAAAAACAGAGTGATTTTTACAACAGAAATATTTAATAAACAAGAAGAACTTATACTTACTGGTGAAGCTATGCTGATGCCAAGAAAAGAAAGTTAATGGAGGATATGATGAAAAAAGTTGTTCACAGATTAAGACTTAGTGCACATGATGCACATTACGGTGGGGGATTAGTTGATGGTGCTAAAGTATTAGCCTTATTTGGTGATGTTGCTACTGAACTATTAATCATTAACGATGGAGATGAAGGTTTATTTAGAGCATATGATAGTGTTGAGTTTTTAGCACCACTTTATGCTGGAGATTTCATTGAAGTAGAAGCAACCCTAACTGCTATAGGAAACACATCTAGAAAGATGGAGTTTTCTTGTTATAAAGTCATTCAAGCAAGACCGGATATTAACCCTAGTGCAGCAGATGTATTAGAAGAAAAAATACTAACAACTAAAGCTTCTGGAACTTGTGTAGTTCCTAAAGATAAACAAAGAGTATAACTATGGAAAAATTGATTATCACCTGTGCAATCTCAGGAGCAGAAGTCACTAAAGAACACAATCCATATGTACCTTATACACCTGAAGAAATGGCATTAGAGGCATATAAAGCTTATAAAGCAGGCGCTTCGATCATTCATGTTCATGTAAGAAATGATGATGGAACACCTACTCAAGATGAAAAAAGATTTGAAAAGACCATTAAAGCAATTAGAGAAAAGTGCCCAGATGTTATTATCCAACCATCAACAGGTGGAGCAGTAGGCATGTCAAGAGATGAAAGATTACAACCAACGAATTTAAAAACCGAAATGGCAACACTTGACTGCGGTACACTTAACTTTGGGGGAGATGACATTTTTGTAAACACAGAAAATGATATCAAATATTTCGCAAAAGTCATGAAAGAAAGACACATATATCCAGAACTTGAATGCTTTGAAAAAGGGCATATCGATCAAGTACTCAGACTTCATAAAAAAGGATTTATCCATGAACCTATGCATTTCAGTTTTGTTTTAGGTGTCAATGGAGGGATGACAGGAGAAGAAAGAGACTTTCATTTCTTAAGAGAATCTATTCCCAGTCATGCAACATATAGTGTTGTTGGTATTGGAAAATATGAATTTCCTTTAGCTGAACTATCCATCAAACATGGAGGACATGTAAGAGTTGGTTTAGAAGACAACATTTATTTGGAAAAAGGTGTTTTAGCAAAAGGTAACGAAGATCTCGTAAAAAAAGTCGTAGAGATCGCAAAAAAATACAACAGACCAATCGCTTCACCAGCTGAAGCTAGAAAAATATTACAGATGAAGGAGTTTAATAAACATGAATTATTGTAAGTATGGAACGCATCGCGTTATTGAACCAAAAGGAGTATTACCTCAAGCAGCTTTTAAGATTGATCCAACACCAAAACCTTTTCCAAATGAGTGTTTGATTGAAGTTGATGTATTAAACATTGACTCTGCTTCATTTACACAAATCAAAACAGCATGTAATCATGATGAAGAAAAAATGAAAGCTATGATTATGGGCATTGTAAAAGAACAAGGCAAAATGCAAAACCCAGTGACGAAAAGTGGCGGTATGCTTATCGGAGCAGTTAAAGAGATTGGCCCAGAGTTTCATGATCAATCATTAACACCAGGTACTAAAATCGCAACTTTAGTATCATTATCTTTAACACCGTTATTTATCGAAGAAATCATATCAATTAATTTAACAAATGAACAAGTTAAAATTAAAGGTCAAGCAATCTTATTTGATTCAGGGATCTACGCAAGAATACCAGAAGACTTAAGTGAAAAACTAGTCTTAGCAGCTCTTGATGTTGCTGGTGCTCCAGCACAAGCAATTAAGTTAGCTAAAAAAGATGATCATGTATTAATCTTAGGCGCTAATGGAAAAAGTGGTATCTTATGTGCTTATCAAGCTAAAAAGGTTGTTGGACCAAAAGGTAAAGTTATTGGTTTAGTTAGAAAAGAAGAACAAAAACAGTTTTTAGAAACACTAAACATATTTGATGAAATCATTATTGGTGATGCATTAAATGCACTTGATACATATCATAAAGTAAGTGAAGTAACTAACGGAAATCTATGTGATTTAACAATTAACGTTGTTAACATTCAAAATACAGAAATGTCATCTATCTTATCAACAAAAGATAATGGTACAGTTTACTTCTTTAGTATGGCGACATCATTTACTAAAGCTGCACTTGGTGCAGAAGGCATTGGTAAAGATGTTAATATGATTATCGGTAATGGATATACAAAAGATCATGCAGAAATCACTTTAAATGTCATGAGAGAAAGCAAAGTCTTACACGATTTATTTTTAAAACGTTACAACTAATATCAGAGGGAGGTGACTGATCGTGAAATCAGTTGAAAACAACGCTTATTTAGAGAGAAAAGAAAAGTATTTTAAACACGTGAAAAAATCTGATTGGGAGTCATGGCAGTGGCAAACCAAACACAGAATCACGAATGCAGAAGAACTTGAAAAATATATTAAGCTAACAGATGAAGAAAGACACGGAGTTAATGGTGTATTAAAAAAATTAAGAATGGCTATTACGCCATACTATTTAACTTTAATTGATCCACTCGATGTTAATTGTCCAATAAGACTACAAGCAATACCGCTTGAAAATGAATTGTTTGTAGGGAAAAATGATTTATACGATCCACTTGCAGAAGATAAGTATTCGCCAGTTCCAGGACTGACACATAGATATCCTGATCGTGTATTATTCTTAATCACTGATATGTGTTCTATGTATTGTAGACATTGTACTAGAAGAAGATTCACAGGATCTAAAGATGATCATATGGATGTCGGTAGAATTGATTTGGCAATTGATTATATCAGCAAACACGAAGAAATTAATGATGTCTTATTAAGTGGTGGTGATGCATTATTAGTTAGCGATGAGAGATTAGAATACATCATTAAAAAATTAAGAGATATTGATCATGTCCAAGTCATTAGAATTGGCACAAGAACACCAGTTGTTATGCCTCAAAGAATTACAGATGAACTTGTCGATATGCTAAAAAAATATCATCCAATTTGGTTAAACACACATTTTAATCATGCTGCAGAGATCACCATGGAAAGTAAACAAGCAATTGATAAATTAGTAAATGCTGGTATACCTGTTGGTAATCAAAGCGTTCTTCTTAGAGGAGTCAATGATTGTGTAGATACAATGAGAAGACTTGTCAAAAGTTTGGTTGCTATTAGAGTAAGACCATACTACATTTATCAATGTGATTTATCAGTAGGTATTGAGCACTTTAGAACTAGTGTTTCTAAAGGCATCGAAATCATTGAAGGATTAAGAGGTCATGTCTCAGGTATAGCTGTACCAACCTTTGTGATAGACGCACCTGGAGGAGGGGGAAAAATCCCAGTGATGCCAAATTACGTTATTTCACAAGCACCAGGAAAAATCATATTAAGAAACTTTGAAGGTGTGATTACTACATATAGTGAACCTGATAATTATCAACCAAATCCAAGATGTAAGGATGTTGAGTTAGAGGGTGTTGCTGGTTTGCTTGCAGGTCAAAAACTATCTTTAGAACCACAACACTTAAAGAAATATGAACGTGTTAATCATGATCGAAAAAATAAATAAGTATCCAGTAGTTGGTATTGTTGGGTTAGCTAAAAACACAGGTAAAACCACAACATTAAATTATATACTTAACCATGTAGAAGACCAAGTCATTGGGTTGACAAGTATTGGTCTTGATGGCGAATCATTTGATCAAATCACATATCTACCTAAACCTAAAGTGTTCGTGCATCCAAGCATGATCATTGCAACTGCAAAAGAAGTTTTAAAAGATGTTGATTTCACATATGAGGTGTTGGAAGAAACGAATCTTCCAACAGCTTTAGGTGTGGTTTGTATCATTAAGATATTATCCAGAGGACACATTATTTTAGCTGGACCTACAACTAATAGAGATTTAAACATACTCATTCATAAAATGAAAACTTATGCAACACAAGTTCTTATAGATGGTGCGTTTAATAGAAAAACGTTTGCGAGTATTGAATCTATGGATGCAATCATTTTAGCAACCGGTGCAGCACTATCTAAGG
The DNA here is from genome assembly GCA_002838185.1 of Tenericutes bacterium MO-XQ. Taxonomy (GTDB): domain Bacteria; phylum Bacillota_I; class Bacilli_A; order Acholeplasmatales; family Acholeplasmataceae; genus Mariniplasma. The sequence continues at coordinate 152,164 of CP017948.1, forward strand.
AAATGAAGGATACAATTGAAAAGACGAAGCAAGTTGTCTTATCTTTTAGATTGCCTATTGAAAATCATTCCTATTTAAAAGATCAAAATCAAATGGTTATTCATACCAAGCAAGATACTTTCAGGTATGACCATAAACAAATTGAAGATATCATTAAACATAAAGCACATATCAAAATGATTGAAATCAAAGGTGCTTTAACAGTAAAAATGATTGAATGCTTTGTTAAAAATAGAATTAAAGATTTTAAACTTGTTGTTGAAGATTCAACAAAACTGATGCTAAATATTAATCAATATGAGCATTTAAAACAACTAGGTATAAACCTGTATGTTTTAAAACAAATTCCACTAATCGCTCTTACGATTAATCCTTTTAGTCCGATGGGATATCATTACGATAAAACTGAGTTTTATCAAGAAATAAAGAAACATATAGACATCAATATCTATAATGTTAAAGAAATGGGGTCTTAACATGTCAAAATTGATGCTTGACAAAAAACAAATTGAATCCTCTAAACTATATGCAAAAAGCATAGTTGATGATGTCATGACTTATATTTATAAACATACCACTGTTTCAGTAGAACGATCTATTTTAAGGCTTTTAGGTATAGATGGTATCAATCAGTTTGATGTACCATATGTGAACGTTATTGTAGATCATATTAAAGAAAAAGCTGATTTATCAAAAGGTGTATGCCATTATATATCTTATGCACTAGAAGAATATGACTTAAATCCTAATGACTTAGCTAAAAAGATCAGTGATGAAAAGATCAGTTTAAAACGATATCAACATATGCCAAAAAGTCCGTATATGAAAAAGTTAACTCCTTATTTCAACACATCGATTGATAGAATTAAGGCGATGACTGAAATAAGAGAAAAAGAGTTGGCTAAAGGTATTAAAAAGGATACTCCAGAAAAATACGTTATTGTAGCTACTGGAAATATATATGAAGATATCAAGCAAGCTGTATCTGCTGCTAAAAAAGGCGCGGATATCATTGCTGTTATTAGAAGTACAGGACAATCGTTATTAGATTACGTACCTTACGGTCCAACTACTGTTGGATTTGGTGGTACATATGCAACACAAGAGAATTTTAAACTCATGAGAAAAGCTTTAGATGATGTTTCTAAAGAAGAAGGCAGATATATCAAGCTAGTCAACTATGCATCAGGATTATGCATGCCAGAAATTGCTGCAATCGGTGCTTTAGAAAGATTAGATATGATGCTTAACGATTCTTTATATGGAATCATTTTTAGAGATATCAATATGAAAAGAACATTTATCGATCAGTATTTTTCAAGAGTATTAAGTGCTTATGCAAAAATAACAATAAACACAGGTGAAGATAATTATCTAACTACTTCAGATGCTTTTGATCATGCACATACAGTCATTGCATCACAAATGATTAATGAAAAGTTTGCGGAAGTTGCTTTGATGGATGAATCTCTTATGGGATTGGGTCATGCATATGAAATTTCACCAGAAATCGAAAATAGTTTTTTATATGAGATTGCACAAGCAGAGCTTTCAAGAGCATTATTTCCAAATGCACCACTCAAATATATGCCACCAACAAAACATATGACAGGAAATATATTCATGGGTATGGTTCAAAATGCATTGTTTAATATAACTGCAGTCACTACAAAACAAAATATTCATTTACTTGGTATGTTAACTGAAGCAGTGCATACACCATTTATGAGTGATCGTGCACTTGCATTAGATAATGCAGCTTATATTGAAAAAGCATTTAAAAACTTTGGTGATGAGATTAGTTATAAACCAGATGGCATAATTAATCATCGTGCACAAAGCGTCTTATCTGATGCACATGCATTACTACAAGACATTAAAAATGAAGGTTTATTTAAGACACTTGAAAAAGGAACTTTTGCAGGCATTAAAAGACTAGAGTATCAAGGCAAAGGTTTAGACGGTGTTTTTGAAAAGCATAAAGATTATCAAAATCCTTTACTTGATATGATGTTATCAGAACTCAAGGAGGTTAAATAAATGAAAAACTTAATTAGACCTTATGGAGATACATTAAATGATGGAAAAATTCAAATGAGTTTTACATTACCTATAACACATAGTGCTTTAGGCGATGAAGCTGCGAAAAAACTAGCACTTGAAATGGGTATTTTAGATCCAAGTGTTGTTCATAGTGAAGCATTAAGTGATGGATTTAGTTTCTATGTAGTTTATGGAACAGTTAAACATCAAGTTGATTTAAATGATGTCAAAGTTGTTGAAGTTGAAAATGAATCTATGTCAAAAGAAGAGGTAGAAGCTTATATTAAAGAAAACTTTAGTGAAGAGTTAGTCTTTATAGGCGCATCAACCGGAACAGATGCACATACTGTTGGTATTGATGCAATCATGAATATGAAAGGCTATAATGGAAACTATGGTTTAGAGAGATATAAAGGTATCAAAGCAATCAATCTTGGTGGACAAATTGATAATGAAACATTATTAGAAGAAGCCATCAAACATAAGGCTGATGTTATTTTAATCAGTCAAACTGTAACTCAAAAAGATGTACATATTCAAAATCTAACAAGTTTCATAGAATTACTCGAAGCTGAACATAAAAGAGACGATTTCATTGTGATCATTGGTGGACCAAGAATTAGTCATGCACTTGCAAAAGAACTTGGTTATGATGCTGGATTTGGACAAAAAAAATATGCATTTGATGTCGCAAGTTTTGCAGTGAATGCACTCAAAGAAAAGAAAGTTAAACAAAAATAAAAAAAATCATATCGCTTGATATGATTTTTTATTTAATAATTTTTGAAATACCGCCTACCCAAACATCCGATATTTTTGTACTCTTAAAATCCAAATAGACTTTAAGTTCAGAAGGTTCGTCCATAGCATAACCTTGTCTTAAAGTATAAAAATGTTTTTTCTTATGAAACTTATGAAGATAACAAGCAAGAGCACCATTAGATGTTCCGGTTGCACTTTCTTCATCAATACCAACAACCGGTGCGAAATTTCGTCCATATGCATCAACTTCATCATCAAGTGCAAAGACATGCATACCAATCGCATCATAATTTTTTGATACTTCAATCATTTGTTTGATGTTTGGAACAAGTTCATCTAAAGTTTTTTTATCTTTAACAGGAACAAATATTTCTTTTAGTCCAGTAGAGACAACATAAGGTTTTAAGGTATCATGAAACTTAATATGATTAAAAGATTTAGAGATATTCTTCTTATCAACTTCTTGGATATATTGAGGTAGTAGTTGTTGCATATAGACTTGACCTAAAATCACATTAATCTTTAATATACCAGCTTTTGTTTCTTGTGTATAAATACTATCACCAATGATATCTAAACTTCTTAAGACATGAAATGTTGATATCGTGGCGTGACCACACAAATCAACTTCTTTAGTTGGAGTGAAAAATCTTACCTTATAATCTGCTTTTTTATTATGCAACACAAAAGCAGTCTCACTATAGCCTAGCTCACTCGCGATGTCTTGCATCTGTTGATCATTTAAATCATCAGCATACAAATAAACGCCAGTTTTATTTCCACCCTTGCCGTCTTTTGTAAATGCACTTACTTTAAAAAGTTGATTCATAAAATCACCTCGGGTCATATATATTTAGTTTAACATAAAACACTTAAATAGATGCGTGTGTTTTACATTGTTAAGTTAGAAGATACATGCTATAATGAATTGGATTTCAAAAAATGGAGATATATCATGACAACACAAGAAAAGAACAAACATTTTTATAAAACATTAATAAAAATAGCAATTCCTATATTTTTCTCACAATTGTTAGGGTCACTTTTAGGTATTATTGATACGTTTATGGTGACTGAACTTGGAGATGATGCATTAAGTGCTGTAGGTATCGGAAGTCAATTTTTATTCTTATTAAGTATTATCCAATTCGGATTGTTTTCTGGATTTGGTATTTTTATTGCTCAATACCATGGATCTAAAGAATATGACCATATATCTAAAGTATTTATGATTATGTTAATTACAGGGTTGGGGTTTGCAGCTATCTTTTTAGGATTAGCTTTAACCATACCAGAACAAATGATTCGTTTGTTCAATTTAAATGAAACACCAAACCAAAATGTTATAGACTTAGGGATATCATATTTAACAATCATAGGATTTAGTTTCATCACGATGACTGTTAGTTTTTCAATTAGCATGCTTGCTAGAAATGTTCAAAAAGTATTATGGCCATCAATTTTCCAAATGACTGGTGTATTATTAAATACATTCTTAAATTACGGTTTTATTGGTGGACGTATGGGATTTCCTGAGTTAGGTGTTAGAGGTGCGGCACTTGCAACACTTATATCATCTAGTGTTGTTGCTATATTATCAGTGATTTATCTACTGATCAGTAAAGAACCGGCATTAAAAATACATTTTTCAGCTTTAAAGAGAGTTACAAAACCATTTTTATCTAAAATCTTTAATACAGCAATCCCTGTATTATTAAATGAAGGATTCTGGGGACTAGGTATGACCATGTATTTAGTTGCTTATGGTCTTATTGGAGATAAAGCAGTAGGCAGTATCTATTTATCGAATCAAATAAACTCTATATTCTGGGTAGCAACCATTGCGATTGCGAATGCTTCAGCGGTTATGCTCGGTAATAAACTCGGTGAAGGCAATTTATTAACAGCTAAAGAGTGGGAAGCAAGGTTTAGAAAACTTGGTATTACTTTAGGACTTGTTCTAGGTAGTATATTATTTATAATGGCTCCTAGTATAGTACCTTTATTTGGCAACTTAAGTGATGCTGTTACAGACACTGTTGTTATGATTTTAAGAGTATATGCAGTTTATGCACCGATCAAATTCTTAAATGCGATTATGATTGTTGGTAGTTTACGTTCTGGTAGTGACACTAAGTTTGCGTTATTTGTTGAGATTTTATCTTTATGGGGCATTGGAGTTCCATTAGCTTTTATATTATCTAGCTTTACAAGTCTTCCACTTTATATGATTATTATCTTTGTTAATTTTGAGGAAATATCAAAATTCTTAATTGCTTACAGAAGAACAAAATCAGGTAAATGGATTAATAACTTAACACATGATTATATGCATGTTCAAGAAGCAAGTTCATAAATAAAAAAGAGTTAGTCGTATTAAAATGTACCCTATAGAACGGACTCTTTGAAAAAAAGACCCTAACTATAGGGTTTTTACTTTATAATAGAAACAATGAGGAGTTGATGATGAAATGGGAATACATTATTTTACAGATGAACAAGTCAAAGAGTTAGAAAAAAATTCCAACGTTAAACGTGTAAGTCATAAAAGCATAACCTATGAAGAACACTTTAAAGAGCACTTTATCGAGGAATATGATAAAGGCAAGTTACCCGGACAAATATTTAAGGAGTCAGGTTTTGACATTAGCTATATGGGGGATCGACGCATCAGAAGTATATCAAATCAATGGCGAAATCAAAGTAAAAGACTTGAGGGGTTAAGGGATACAAGAAAAGGTGGGTCAGGGCGACCAAGAACCAAACATCTAAGTCAAGATGAAATCATCATAAGACAAAAGGCAGAAATAGAATATTTGAAACAAGAGCGTGATTTCTTATTGGAACTCAAAAGGCTAGAAAGGCAAGCGATCAGAAAGCAGAGATTAAGCCAAAAGACAAGTTCAAACTCATCCAAAAAATGATGAGCAATCAAAAGAACAAACTCAAACTCAGTCATTTATTAAGGATATCAGGTGTATCAAAGAGTGGATACTATGGATATATCAAAGAAACAACATCTAAACTAGTTAGAGAGTTCAACGATGAAGAAGACTTTGAACTCATCATGAGAGCATACCGATTTAAAGGCTTTAATAAGGGAGCAAGGCAGCTCAAAATGACGTTAGAAAATAATTTTGATAAAATTATGAATCTAAAGAAGATCAGACGTTTAATGAAGAAATTTGGACTTTATTGCCCAATACGGAAAGCAAATCCATATAGACGTATGGCTAAAGCTTTAAAAACATCTCACGTCGCACCGAACACGCTTAAGCGCAAGTTTAAAGAAGGTAATCCCAATCAAATATTACTTACTGATATTACGTATTTAACTTATGACTTAAATCAACGTGCTTACTTATCGGGTGTAAAAGATGGTGTAACTAATGAGATACACGGCTATAAAGTATCTCAAAATTTGGATATCACTTTCGTTGAAGAAAGTGTGAATCAACTTGAAAAAATTATTTTAGATCCAAAGGCAATGATGAATTCTGATCAAGGAACACATTACACCTCACACGCATTTCAACGATGTTTAAAAGATTTACATATTGAACAATCTATGTCGAGACGAGGGAACTGTTGGGATAACGCACCCATTGAATCCTTCTTTGGTCATATGAAAGATGAGATTAATTTAATTGATTGTAAGACGTTTGAAGATGTGGTAAAAGCAATTGATGAATACATGGATTACTACAATAATTTCAGGTATCAGTGGGGTCTCAATCGCATGAGTCCAAAGACTTATGGAGATATGCTTAGAAACAAAAATAATAAAAAAGATGGTCGCTCAAAAACTGAACAACCATCTTACAGTACTGAATTAAAATATTAAAGCTCTTTTTTTACTTAGTCCTTGACAAAGGGTACATATTATTCTGTCTCTTATACACATCTAGATGTGTATAAGAGACAGACAAAGGGTACATATTATATTTTAACGATCTAACTCTTTTCTTTATAATTGTTCATAGACTAAATTTAAAATATTGGTTTTTATAGCTTCAGTATCTTTTAATATCGTTTTGGCTTCTTGACGATATAAGTCTACTTGTTTTTCATCAGACAATCCTGGGATATTGATTAATACATTCATCAGTGCGCCTTCAATACCACTTGATAGTGATAATGTAGAAACACCCAAATCAGAAATAGTTTGTTTATTACCATATGCAAGAATATAAGATAACATCTCTAAAGCTTGATATGATATTTGAGCAACTCTATAGGGGACTTTGATTGCTTCTAAAGTTGCATCTTCAATAGCATGTGGTCTTTTTGGATCATCTTTTGTTAGTTGATATGCTTGCATAATAAGATTGAATGCTTCAGTATCCTTATCGATTAACTCTGATAGTTCATCTTTAATAATTAATAAATGAGCAAGATGATTGTTAAATGTATCTTGAATTTCTTGATCAAGTTTTAGGAATTTTTTCTTACCTACACTTAAGTGGCCAACCATTCTTGCTAGTGATACACCTAGAGCCGATAGAAGTGCTGATACAGATCCACCACCAGGTGCTGGTTTGTTTGAATCGATTTCATGAATAAAATCAATCGTTTTTAAATCAATGAGTTTCATAATATTCTCCTTATTTTATGATTTAATGATATGCTTTCCATTGATGATAACATCATTTACGTGATTGATACCAAAATGATAAAGCATGTAGGATAAATTAGGAATATCTAATAATATTAAATCTGCGTCTTTCCCTTTTTGGATGGACCCTTTTTCTTTATCTAAACCTAAATGATATGCTGCATTGATTGTAACTGCATTTAATATTTCTTCAGGTTTTAGTTTTTGGTGATTTGCTGCAAGCTGCATAATCAGTTGAAAGTTTTCGGTTGGACAACTTCCAGGATTGTAATCACTTGATATAGAAATAGCACAACCTTCATCAATGATTTTTCTTGCATTTGCATAAGGCTTATTCAAGTAAAAAGAAGTACCCGGTAAAATGTTTGCGATTGTATTTGCTTGTGCAAGTTTTTTAATATCTTCATCTTTGATTGCCATCAAATGATCAACAGAAGATGCATTTAGATCAACACCTAGACCTGCACCACCAAGAGGATCAATTTCATCTGCATGTATTTTTATTTTAAAACCAAGGGCTTTTGCTTTCTCTAAAATTTCTTTTGTTTCTTTTAAATCAAAAACACCTGTTTCACAAAATACATCAACAAATGATGCTAACTTTTTCTCTTTGATTATTTCCATATCTTGCTTGATTTGATTGATGTATGAAGATCTATTATGTTTAAATTTGAGAGGAACTGCATGAGCACCCATGTAAGTAGATACTACATGTATTGGATGATTTTGATTGAGTTTTTCTGCCACCATGAGTTGTTTTACTTCAGTATCTAATGATAAACCATAACCACTTTTTGCTTCTAATGTTGTGATGCCATAAGACAAAAATGTGTTTAATGATTGATATGCTTTTAGATAGAGTTCATTAAAAGATGCTGCTTTTGTTTTCTCAACTGTACCCAATATACCCCCGCCTTGTTTTAGGATATCAAGATAAGGTATACCTTGTCTAAGTTGACTGAATTCGTGCTCTCTAGAACCCGCATGCACCAAATGTGTATGAGAGTCTATAAGTCCTGGTAAACAGATTTTACCTTTAGCATCTAAAAGGGTAGTCTTGCTATCTATATATCCATGACAATCGTGCGTTCCATAATCAAGTATCTTACCATCTTTGATTGCGATAAAAGGGTTATCAATATTTTCTATTTTTGACATATTAAAGCCCTTTACCGGTGGCACTTGATTTGGATTGTATAGTGTTTTTATCCCGGTTATTATCATATCTGCTTTCATGATAAATCCTCAATATGATATTCAATAATTTTAGAGGAATCAAAGTCTCTAAAACCTAAATACTTAATTGCATATGAAGTCATTTGATTTAGACTCATATGTTTGTCATAAGCTATATGATGCATATCCAAGTAATATATTAAAGACCTATAAATGGCGTCTTTAGGCACTAATCCAACAATCTCAGATGACATAACTTTTACATTGTATCTTAAAGCTTCCATGTGAATCATTTCATACATTCTATAGATAGGATTTTTCTTGTAATCTAAGATATTCATCGTAACTTGTGTATGTCCTTTTTCTTCTAGATATGCAGGACCAGCTTGGATATACTGAAACCCACCACTTGATTTTCTAATCGTCTTTGCAAGAGTTTTAGCTATATCTAAATCATCAGTATCTAAATCAATGTTATAAGCGATGAGTGGTATTCTAGCACCTATTGCAGTAACACCAAAAGTTTCATGGATTTGAGGTTTTCCGTAATCAGGGTTCCATGTTGGATCCTTGATTTTTTCTTTCATTCCTTCAAACTCACCCTTTCTAATCGTTGGTAAGTTTTCCCTATCAGAAGTACTCGCTGCTTGAGCATATAAATAAATTGGTATATCTAAAGATGTGTTTACTTTTTCCGCAAGATTTTTTGCATATGAGACACACTCATCAATTGAGACACCTTCTATTGGTATAAATGGAACAACATCAACAGCACCCATTCTTGGATGCTCACCTTTGTGATGGTTCATGTCTATATGATTTAATGCTTCTTTGAAAAATGCTACAAGTGGATCGATCATATCATCAGGATTACCGATTAAAGTAATGACTGTTCTATTATAATCTTGATCGGGTTCATAACTCACTAGTTTAAATCCTTTATTATTTTTCAAAGGTTGAACGATCTTTTCAATTTTATCTAAATCTCTTCCTTCAGAAATATTAGGTACACATTGTACAATTTTATTCATGATATTACCCCCTTCTTTTTAAGTGTTTTTTCAAGTAGCATTTCATCTGCAATAAACGGAATGGTGATCGTAGAACTTTGATTTTTTTGATTAAAATCTTTTGATGTTTCTAAAGCATGTGGGTTTGTTGCCCAAGATCTTCTTGACACTCCAGCCATGACATCATAGATCATTGCACGTTTTAATATATCATCAACACGTTTAGATCCATCTAAGACCATACCATATCCACCATTGATTGCTTTACCAATACCGACACCACCGCCATTGTGTAATGCAACTAAACTCATACCTCTAAGTGCATTACCTAATGCGACATGTGTTGCCATGTCAGCCATGATATTTGAACCATCTTTAATGTTTGCGGTTTCTCTAAATGGACTATCAGTTCCACCTGTATCATGATGATCTCTACCTAACATAATAGGACCAGTTTTTTTATCTCTAACAAGTTCGTTAAACTTAAGAGCTATATTTAATCTGCCATAAGCATCTTGATAAAGGATTCTTGCTTTGGTTCCAACAACCAACTGATTTTGTTTAGCATTTTTGATCCATTTATAATTGTCATTATCTTGAAATCTTCTTGTTGGATCAATACAAGACATTGCAACTTGGTCGGTCAAATCTAAATCTTTTTCTTCTCCAGATAAACACACCCATCTAAATGGACCGTAACCATAATCAAAAAGAAGTGGTCCCATGAGATCTTCAACATATGATGGATAAATAAATCCATCTAAGTCATTTTCTTTGTTTTTACATATTTCTTTGATACCTGAATCATATAGTGCTTTTAAAAAACTGTTACCATAATCAAAGAAATAGGTTCCTTGTTTTACTAGTTTTTCTATTGCATGATAATGTCTATGGAGGGTTTCATTAACTTTTAGTTCAAATTGTTGTTTATCGCTCTTAAGCAGTTCAGTTCTTTCTTCAAATGTCATATCAACAGGGCAATAACCACCATCATAAACAGCGTGACAACTGGTTTGATCACTTAATAAATCTATATGAATGTGATTTTGGTGTGCATATTCTAATAAATCAACAATATTCCCATGATATGCAATTGCTATTGATAATTTATCATCTTGATATTTCTTGGCTATGTTAAAAGCCTCTTTAGGAGTAGTAACAACTTTCGATACCCAAGTTTGATCATATCTTGTTTGAATTCTAGAATCATCAACTTCTGCTATAATCCCAACACCACCAGCGATTTCAATCGCTTTACCTTGAGCACCACTCATGCCACCTAATCCTGATGAGACAAATAGTTTACCTTTTAAGTTGTCTTGATCAGATAATCCTAGTTTTAATCGTCCAGCATTAAGTAAAGTAGAATATGTTCCGTGTACAATCCCCTGTGGACCAATATACATAAATCCACCTGCTGTCATTTGTCCATAATTAGCAACGCCTAAAGCTTGAGCTCTATTAAAATCATGCATATTATCATAAAGACCAACCATAAGACCATTGGTTAAAACAATTCTTGGAGCTTCTTTACTTGATTGATATAAACCAAGTGGATGACCAGACAATATCGATAGTGTTTGATCATCTTCCATGATTTCTAAGTATTTCTTAATGAGTTGGTATTGCATCCAGTTTTGACAGACTTGTCCTGTTTCACCATAAGTAACAAGTTCATAAGGATATAAAGCAACATCAAAATCAAGATTGTTATCAATCATGACTTGAAATGCTTTACCTTCTAAAGTTTTTGCTTGATACTTATCAATAGGTATACCTTTGATGTGACCTTTTGGTCTAAATCGATAACCATAAATTCTACCACGAGTTAATAATTCATCCAAAAACTCTTCAGCAAGTGCTTCATGCCACTTTTTAGGAATGTATCTAAGTGCATTTTTTAATGCAAGTTTAATTTCATGCTCATTTAAAGACATCTCACGTTTAGGAGCTCTTCTTATCTTTGGATCGAATATTAGTTTTTCTGGTAATGTATCAAATATTTGTTCTAAAGTGATTTCAATCAAGGGTTTCATCTCCTTTAAATACAAGATGATAGAGCTTATCATCTTTTAATAATTTTTCTGCGTGATGGATATATGGATACATCACAGCATCTGTTTTGATAAAAGGAATTTCTTTAGAAATTAAATCAAATGCTAACTTCGTTTTTTTACCTAACTTATCTTTTCCTCTAAAATGTAATGCTTGAGAAGCAGTAAACATCTCTAAAGCGATCACTTTTCGGGTGTTATCTAGAATGGTTTTAGCTTTTCTAGCAGAAGTAGCTCCCATCGATACATGATCTTCTTGATTTGCAGAAGAAGGAATTGAATCTACTGATGCTGGATGTGCGATCACTTTGTTTTCACTAACAATGGATGCAGCTGCATATTGTACAATCATAAAGCCTGAGTTTACACCTGAATGTGATGTTAAAAATGGTGGTAAACCATCGTTTAGTTTTGGATTGACCAACCTTTCAATGCGTCTTTCGCTAATGTTAGCTAGTTCAGCAATCGCCATACCTAAATAATCGAATGCTAATGCTAGTGGTTGCCCATGAAAATTACCAGCACTAATTGCTTGTTTTTCATTGATAAATAAAATGGGATTATCTGTAACAGAGTTCATTTCAATATCAATAATGTTTTTTACATGGTGAAAAACATCTAATGATGCGCCATGAACTTGTGGAGCGCATCTAATAGAGTATGCATCCTGTACTCTTTTCGCACATTGATTTGTAATATTTTGACTATTTTCTAGTAACGTCTTAACTTCATCAGCAACTTCCATTTGCCCAAAATGTTTTCTAACATCTTGAATTCTTGGATCAAAAGCATCGATGATGGACTCTAAAGCTTCCATGGTAAGTGATAAAGATAAATTGATAAATTTAATGAGTTTAAAAGCGTCATATAAAACTAAAGCACCAATAGCTGTCATTGCTTGAGTACCATTAATTAAACTCAATCCTTCCTTTGGATATAACTTATCTAAAGGTTTTATATGAGCTTTATCTAGTGCAGTTTTAGCATCCATACGCTCTTGTTTATGATAAACCTCACCTAATCCTAAAAGAGGTAATCCCATATGTGCAAGGAGTGCTAAATCGCCGCTTGCACCTAAACTACCTTGTTCAAAAATAACGGGAATGATATTTTCATTTAGAAGGGTGACCATAAGTTCTATCGTCTCTAAACGTGTACCGCTATAACCTTTAATGAGTGCATTAATTCTTAAAGCCATCATTGCTCTAACAACTTCAATAGATAAAGGATCACCCATGGAGCATGCGTGACTCTTTAATAAGTTCACTTGGAGTTCATCTAACTTATCATTTTCTATTTTTACATTTGCTAAATGACCAAATCCCGTGTTAATCCCATAGATTGGTTTTTCTTTTTTTAAGAGTTCTTCAACTAAAGAAGAAGCCTCTATAATTTTTTGAATACTCTCTTTTGCGATTGATACTTTTTCATGGTGTCTAGCAATAAAAACAAGATCATCCAATGATAAACTTTGTCCATCTAATATTATCATGATTGTATGCTTCCTTTCGAAAAAAATGTAAGCGCTTGTATACATTTATTGTAACATATTCCTAGCAAAAGATATAGTAAAGAATCACCAGTATATTTCTCTTTATTTAATAGGATTCTCATGTATAATATAAGTAGGTGAGAATATGCGAATAATTCAAGAAAGAACGATAACAGATGAAGTGAAAAAACTTGCCCTAGATGCTAATTGTGATCTAGGCACTTCATTTATTGATTTACTTAGGGAAAAAATTAAATCAGAAAAATCCGAGATCGGGAAAAACGTCTTAGAACAAATCGTAGAAAACGACGAAATAGCTCGTTTAGAAAAAGCTCCTATGTGTCAAGACACAGGTTTAGTAGTTTGTTTTATTGAACTTGGTTATGATGTTCATATAGAAGGGGATTTATATGAAGCTGTTAATCAAGGCGTTAGAGAAGCTTATGAAGAAGGATTTTTTAGAAAGTCAATTGTAAGACATCCTTTAGATCGAGTAAACACTAACGACAATACTCCTGCAATCACACATGTTAAACTTGTACCTGGTGACCAGATAAAGATTACACTTGCTCCAAAAGGTGGAGGTAGTGAAAACATGAGTTTGGTCAAAATGTTAACACCAGCAGAAGGTATCGAAGGCATCAAAAAACTTGTATTGCATACTATTTTTTATGCTGGTGGAAAACCATGTCCTCCATTAATCGTTGGTATTGGTATTGGTGGGAACTTAGAAAAATCAGCATTAATAGCTAAAGAAGCTATTTTAAGAGATTTGGATGAAGAAAATCCTGATCCTATATTAAGAAAACTTGAAGCTGAAATTTTAGATGAAATCAACAAATTGGGTGTTGGACCTATGGGTTTTGGAGGCACAACAACAGCACTTGCTGTTAAAATTAGTGTTCATCCTTGTCACATTGCCTCACTTCCAGTTGCAATCAATCTTCAATGTCATGCATCAAGACATAAAACGGGGGTTATATGATGCATATAAAAACACCTATTTATGAAGATACTATTAAAAGAATGAAGGCTGGAGATATTGTTTATATCTCAGGTACGATTTATACGGGTAGAGACCAAGCTCATAAAAAAATGGTTGAAGCGATTTATAATGATCAACCATTACCATTTGATTTTACTGGTCAAGTTATTTACTATGTTGGTCCAACCCCTGCAAAAAGTGGAAAACCCATTGGCTCTTGTGGTCCAACATCAAGTTATCGAATGGATCCTTTTGCAAAACCACTCATGGAAAAAGGATTAAAAGTCATGATTGGAAAAGGTGATAGAAGTGATGAGTTCATCAATGAGATGATTGAACAAAAAGCTGTATACCTTCAAGCTGTTGGTGGTGCTGGAGCTTTATTATCCAAAAAAGTTTTAAAAAGTGAAGTCATTGCATATGAATCATTAGGACCAGAAGCAATCCATAAATTAGAAGTTAAAGATTTTCCGGTGATTGTTACATATGATATTTATGGTGGAAATTTAGTTAAAGATGAAGTCAATAAATATAAAACAATTGAATTATAAACATAAAGGCTTGGGACTCCCAAGCCTTTTATTTGTAAAATGAACTAAAATATTCTATAAATTGAAAAACAATAAATAAATCTGCAGAACCACCAAAACTAACATTGTGTTTGATACAGTAAGCTGTAAAGTCTTTGATATCTTTGTCAACATACGGATTGACTTGAGATGCCATAGATTTGAAATGTTGATAATTCTCTAAAGATTTTGCTCTATTTAATAAAACAGTGTCCTCAGAATGAACCATGAAAAATAAGAGCAGGTTATGAAAGTTTTTAGGATCCAAAGTATCAACGTACTTAAAGAAGTTTAATGCTTTTCTAATAGTAGGTAATCCATTAAAGACTTCACCTCTAATACCTGTAATCTTATAAGACTTAAATGCATGCATTCCTGCTGTTTGAATGTTCAATTTAAAATCGTCTAGAACATGATATGATAGGGTTTGTATCCGTTCATATATAGTATCTAATGGTTTATGGTGTTTAATGATATATCCAAGTGATAGAAGTACAAAACCTAAGATATAAATAAGACCTTTGTAGGTGTTGACATCTTTGGTGAGTTGATACATTGCTTTTTCTGCATCTTTACCAATAATGTTTGCTTTTTCAAACAAATTTGGATCATCATCAAAAATCATGCCTAACTCAAATATGTCTAAAAAATAAGGCATTAAAACTGAAATGGATTTTTTCATCACTTCATAATCCATATCTGGATGTGAACCTTGAGAGGTAGGTGTAACTAATCCGAACTTTGGATCTAAGTTAAGTTCATTTAACATGGCTTGTTCAATGAATTTTGATATTTGTTGATTGAGATATGTGAGTATTGTCGTATCGATATGGAGTAATAAATCATGCAGCGTATGTGTTTGATTTCTCATACAATGAATTGCAGGTTGATCACAAAGCATACATGTTCTAAGTGGTAAACCATAATCATCTCTAGAAATGTTTTCTTCATGATGATATAAATCTAAATCAATAAGTCTTCCAAGTGGATGAGATGTTTCAATTTCAACGAGTTTTCTTTTGACATCTTCAATAGTTTTGGTATGTATACCAAAAACATAATAGGGCCCATCAAAGCCCTTTTTAAATGTTTTATAGATGATATCAAATTGTTTTTCAATGACATGTTGAAATACATTCACAAGAAAAAAGCTTGAGTATCTTTCTTTGTTATCACCAGGGGTATTAGCTTTGATTGATATGAGCGTTGGATAGTTTTTAGAGATACTTTTAATATGTTCAAACCGTTCTTCTCTAGCTTTTAAAATCTGTTCATTCATGAAATAATGCTCTTCCTTTTTTTGAAATTAGAAATTTAAATGTAGCTTTTGGAACTATTGGTTTTATCATATCATATTTTTTCTCACTTGCAAGCTTTCTAACATAAGAAGCACTAATGATATCTTGATGATAAGTTTTTCTGGGTATGATGTTTAATTTTTCTTTAAGTATTGTTTTCATCTTTAAATTATATTGATGGGTTAGTTCATCAATAGGCTCTTCACCAACATAGCGTTGTTCAATCTTAAAGATTGGCATGAAGTATGTTTTAAAAATGGATACATCAAGTTCTGTATAAACATCCATCTTTTGTTTATCTTTAAGAAAATATGTCGGAAAGGTTGCTCTTGAGATCATATAATCAGTTGATGGTAAAACATATACATTATCTAGATGTTTGATCGATTTTTTCAAGAGTTTAAGTCGTGTTTCATAATTAAATAATGAAGCATTAGTTTCTACTAAAAATATGATTAAATCATCATGGGCTTTAGATGCAGTTTCAATTAAATATAAATGCCCTAAAGTCATTGGATTTAAGTTCATGACGATACATCCTCTTGACCCATTTTTTTCTGGTAATGTTTGACTCATTTTTTTTAGAGTTGAATGGATTTCATCATTTTTGTTCTCATAAAGAACAATATCTTTCGTTTCTATAATCTTGTTAAAGTTATAGTTAGAAAAGATATCTTTATTTTCGAGTTTAGTAAACAAAAAATAATGGTTAATTTCATGAGCTTCTAAATAGAAAAGAAGATGAGATAATATTTTTGAACTGATGTTTTGTGATTGATAAGTTGGGTCTACAGCAATCATTTTTATGACATTATGATCGATAGATCCAGTAGCAATCAGTTTATTTTTATCATAAAGTCCAATCGTTTTTGTTACTGTATGTTCATAGATTAAGTTATTTTTTTCAAGGAGTCTTTTAACTTCTTCAATTTCAGAATCTAAAAGGATATCCCTTATCATATAATCCATCATTTACGATTTTACCTCATATATTACATCAATGATTGATCCGTCTCTATATCTGATCAATCCTACAATACGGTCTTCATGTTTGATTTGTTTTGGTATAGAAGTCATGGTTACTGCTTTTTGATAAAGTGATCTAATTGGTAGTATGTTTAAGGTACTATCTTTTAAGAGTTCAATAAGATCAGTTCTTAGTGGATTGATTGCTATACCTCTTTCTGTAACAACAACATCAACGCTCGTACCGGGTGTTGAAACAGTTTCGACATGTTCTTTTATGAATGGAATTCTAGATTTAACTAAATTAGTTGTAATAATCGTTAGCTTTGATTCGTATGCTGTATCACTATGACCTCCACTTCCACCCATAAGTTTATGTGTAGAAGAAGTTGTTACATTCACGTTAAAGTTTAAGTCAACTTCGGTTGCTCCAAGAACAACGATATCTAATTGACTTGCGATATTATTTTTATAAAATGGATTTGCATATTTAGATGCATCCATCAAATGATGATTTTTGTTATTTTTATAGGAATTAACGGCATCTAAATCAAATGATTGAACATCGTAAAGATCTTTGAACAAATGATGATCAAACATATCGACAAGACTTTTTGTGATACCACCACTAGCAAATGAACCATGAACTTTTTGTGCAATCATTTCTTCTTTTAAAAAATGAGATACTGCAATCGATGTTGAACCTGCACCTGTTTGGAAACTAAGACCGTCTTTGATGAGATTTAAAGTTTTGATAAGTTTTACAGTGTCTTTGGCTATTTTTAGTTGGACAGGATCTTTTGTCATTTGGGTTGTTCCTGATTCGATACCAGTCGATAAACCTATTTGATCGACTTTAATCATATAATCAACATAAGCAGAATCAATATCATTTGAAGACAGCTTATCTAAAATTGTATCAGTCACTACAATTTTGTGTTTTGCATAATATAAGTCAGGATAGATATATCCTAAAGGACCGCAAGGATTTGGCCCATCAATGCCGTTTGCATTTCCTTTTTCATCTGCAGCACTTGCAGCTATGAATGCTACATCAATGGCAAGTTCGCCTGTTTCTATAGCTCTAGCTCTACCACCATGTGTATCCATAATGAGCAGATCTTTGAGATGTCCTTTACTAATACTTTCAGCAACATCACCACTGATATAATTTGTATAGATAGCAGTAACTTGCTCGTTTTTTATAAGATCAACAAGTGGTTTGTGAACTGGAAAAATAGAGCTTGGTGCAAGCTTCATATTTTTCAAATGTCTTTTTTTAATCTCTTCGATTACCATATTGAGTAACAAATCCCCATTACGATAATGGTGATGAAATGACAATGTCATACCATCTTTTATTGGGATTATATCAAATGCAGCAGAAATAGAAGCTAATATAGAAGCTTCTTTTTTTGCATGAATCTTTTCTATTTTTTTGTAGGTTTCTTGTTTGAAATGATCATCGGATATAAAAGGTTTATATCCATCTGGAATCATTCGATTCACTCCATTTTTAATCAATGTTATCATTCCTTTGAAGCGTTGATAATTTGTATTGCTCTATCGATGATTGGTTTATCAACCATTTTCCCATCTACTGAAAATGCACCTAAACCTTGAGCATCTGCCTGTTGTTTGGCAAGTAAGATTTTTTGTGCATATAAGATATCTTCTTTAGAAGGTTTAAACAAAGTGTTAACAGTTTCTATTTGATTTGGATGAATGCAAGCTTTTGCGTTCATACCAATCGTTTTAGCATGCTCAATATCTTTGGTCAATCCTGATAGATCTGTTGTATCTGTAAAAGGTGTATCAATCGCATCAATACCCATAGCTTTTGCAGCATAAATAACCATGTTTCTAGCAAACTCTATTTCGATACCAGAAAGTGTTCTTTTAACTCCTAAATATGTTGCTAGATCTTCAGCACCTAATAATATACCATTGACTCTAGGTTGTTTAGCAATATCAAGAGCATTTAAAACAGATTCAGGAGTTTCAATTAAGGCAATGATATGGATTTGATGATCAAGCTTATGTTTTTTCTCTAAAGTAGATAATTTCTTATCAAGTAACTTTAGACTTAAAACATCAGCTTTAGGTAAACAAATGGTATCGATATGATGACTCATAATGATATCTAAATCATTAATCTCATGAATACGTACGATTTTCTCAACATTTTTTAATGAAAAATGGTTAAAGAAGGATGCAAGTAAATCTTTTGCTGCATCCTTTTCTGTAAGTGCAACGCCATCTTCTAAATCAAAGATGACTGCATCAGCATCAAATATATCAACATTTTGTAACATACCCGGATGATTTGCAGGAATAAACAATAAACTTTTGCGCATATTAAACACCTAACCTTTTGATTGCGGTTTTGATTCTTGCGATGATGGTATAATCTAGTGCACCTTTATCTTTTATATAAAGGTGAATATTAGACATATTTAAAGAAGATAATGTTTCTAAAGCAACTTTATGAATTTGCTCACCAAATTGCTCTTTAACAACACTATCAATTTCAATGGTTATACCTTCACTTTTTTTAACTGTAACGATACAATCGTTAGATTCGTATGTTCCAGCTGTAGCAGCATTTTTCAGATTAATCACCTATCTTTTTATTTTTGAAAGGGCTAATACACGTTCCATTTCATTTTTAACGATCATATAACCACCATCAACATCCATACCAGGTTTAGCTAGACATACATCAGCTCCAGCACCTATAGCAACATGCGTTGTGGCTAATGCGGATAAGTTCGTTTCATTACAAGTACCACCACAATATGCACCAATACCTTTTTCTTTACAATAAAGAATGGCTTCAGCAATATGATGTAAACCACCTAAATCAGGTGTTTTAATTTGAAGGACATGTCCTGCTTTATGATCTGCAAAATATTTGATATCATCTAGATTATTACACCATTCATCTGCAACGATCTCTATATTTATATTATTTTCTTCTAATAATTCTCTTAATTTTTTAAGCATTAGCATCGTATCTTCTCTATTGCCTTGATCAAATGGTCCTTCTAGTCTTAACTTAAAAGGAGAAGAAGCTTCTTCTAAATCTCTACAATAAGACACAATTTTATCTAAATCATCGTTAAAGGCGATACCAATAGTTCCGTAAACATCAATATGAATGATAGGATTGTAATCATCTTTGATGCGTTGGGTGATGATTCTATTTTTTAACCACCCAATATAAGCAATTAATTTTTCACCATGAAATCCTAATTTTTCTTTGACATTATTGATTAAAGCATGTGGTAATGAATCCACCTCTTTTAGAATCATCTTATCAACATTTGTATATCTATCATCACCCGTTTGAGCAAAAATAGGTATGGATTTTAAAATCTCTAAATTTGGATTGTATTCGTTTCTAATGACTTCAGCCATGGTTATTTTTTCTTTTAGAGAAACTGCAGAAAGTAAGGCTTGAGAAACACCATATCTAATTGCAGTATGTAATCTTTTACCAGATACTTTTAATTGATCAAAAGCATTAGCCATTTCTTTAAAAGTAGTAATTTCTTGATTCAATAAAAAAGGTTTAATATATGTTTCCATAAACGGAATATATGTATCTGCTAAAAAGAGAGGATCTCTCCCTCCAGCACCGCTATACTGTACAGCTGCGCAATCCCCAATAGCTACTGACCCGTCATCTAAGATGAGTTGAATAGAAATAGCTTCACCTGGAACTCTTATTTTTTCAAACCCTTCGGTTAAAGGTTCTCCAACATATAAGAAACCATCATGGATGGCATCCTTTTTGATGGCTTTTTGATCGTCAAAATAAAATCCTGTAAATGACTTAGTAAAAATGACTTCTTTTATCTTCATTTTAATCTACCAATTAGATGTCCCATACCAACTGCATATACATCATCAACAGTCATTTGGAAATCTAATGCTCTTTGTTCCGAATTAGCCCTTTCTAGTAATTTTTCTTTATGGAACTTTTTAATTTCTTCAGACATACCTAAATGTCCAAACTCTAGGATTCTAATACATCCTTCGTTATCTCTTGCTGGTAAAACTTCTCCATGTGTTTGTTTACTTGGTGCAAATGGAACATCAATAATTCCATATTCAAAAGCTTTAATAACTCCAACAGCAACATCACCCATACCTAGATCAATGACTTTATCCATTAAACAAGTAACTTCTTTACGAATCATTTCTTTTTCAATACGTAATTTTTCTGAATCTGGATAAGATTGATCTTTTAATAGATTGACCACAAATTTAGATGCTTTTATACCAGCAGCATTCATTTCTTTTGTCGGTACACCAATAGATTCAACAGGTGTTTTTGTAATCATCTTGGTTGCTTTTGAAAGTGCAGCAACGCTTGATGCCATCGATATTAGACCGAAAGCTTGAGATTCATCTTGAGGGAATCCTCCCATCCATTGGTGAAATACTGTTGTTATATGCATATTTTTATGTCCAAATGTAAATAAATAGTATTCAGTAAGTTCTTTTAGCATTTGCATAGCCGCAACGTCTTGAGTAACATTACCACATTGACCATAACCAACAGTGATATGTTTTACACCTTGAGTTGCTGCTAAAATACTTTCTATAATCCCTATGGTAATTGCGATAGAAGGAGGTACTAATGTTCCAGTTAAAGGACCAAATGGTTCTCTATTGATATGTATACCATGTTCTTCATAATAACCAACTAAACGATCACAATATTGCCAATAATAAATAGAATCTGCTAAGGATATGTTTTTGGCATAAGGAATATTATAAGAAATACCTCCACCTTCATTAGATGTCCATCCAGCAGCATGAATGATTTCTGATAATAATCTTGCATCTGGTGTTCCATGTCTAGCTTGCATTGGTACATTGACATGATCTAGAACTTCTTTACATCCAGATACACCATGATTAACTGCAGGAAATCCATTTAGTAAAGAACGTTTTTCTCTTTTACTGATTTGAACGCCTTCCTCAGCTTCTTGATATCTATTATGTCTTGTATAAGAATCAATTGTTGAAGGTAAAAAATCAGCACCAGCTTTTTCTAAATGTGTCAGCAACTCAATCATGCCTTCAACGGTTGCTACACCTGCTCTTGGTTGAACATAGGTTCTTTGCTCTTTTTCTGCTTTTAGCAGTTTTAAAGCGAAGTTTTTGTGTTCTGGTACAGCTTTAAGTGTTTTTACGGTTTGTTCAAGATCAAGCATCGGATCTTGGCCAGTAGGCCATGATGATAAAACTTCTTTTCTGACTTCTAAGAATTTTTCAAGTGACCATTTTTTATTTCTAACTTGCATGATGAGCTCCTATAGTTTTACCATATATTTTTTCATGATTCGAAGTGCAATTTCTGGATGATCCATGGATAATAAACCCATAGCAGATAAGATATAGGTTTTATCTAATAAGTATTCGGGTTGATGTGGACGTAGTTCCATAGGCTTACTTGCCATTTTTATACCGTTTTTTAAAATTGCAACTGGATCTTTACTACTGATTACAACCCCACCAGTTCCAATGAAATAGTTTGTTTGAGTTAAATCTTTACCAATTTGATAGTACATAACACCCATTGGTGTATAAACACCTTTTAATGTGCCAACGTGTCTTGAAGTTGCTACATCGATACATTTGCCTGCGAAGATATCATCTGCGATGTAATCTTCATCAGTAGAAGATATAAATTCTATATCATCATGTCTTTTATGTGCTTCAGCTTCAATATCTACATTTTGATTTTTCCAATGACTGATTTCTGACGCTGTAAATGATTGCAAAATACCTAAAGACGAATATCTCATGCCTAAATCACCTTCAACAGTACGTTTGGCATAAGGTTCTTCTAAACCAGATAAAATTGCGTTCATCTGGGTTGGTAATCCTGAGCCCATTGAATAAATGTCAGTGGTTGCACCACCAACATCAGCTAGCATTAAATCTCCCAAACCAGGTTCATCGCCAAAGCCAGTAGATAGCAACTCTGCAGCCATTAAAACAGCATTTGGTGTAGGTAATACAACTTCACCTACAAGTTTTTCTACTTTTTTAATACCTTTAGCTTCAATGATATTTTTAACGAATATATCTTTGATCGTGTCTTTTGCGCTATTGATGTTTAAAACATTTAATCTTGGCATGACATTTTCACAGATATAAAACTCTTTATTTGCATTTGTTAATATTTCTTCAATCTCATCAGTTGCATCTTTATTTCCAGCAAAAACAATAGGTGCTTTGATATTTGATTTTGCTAGTTGCTTAGCATTATGAATGACGCATTCTTTATTGCCGCCATTTGCTCCACCAGCAAGTAGAATGATATCAATATCTTTCTCTTTAATCTCTTCAACTTCATGAAGATTGATATTGTGAGATAATACAAGTTCAACTTTTGCACCAGCACCAAGACATACACGTCTTGCAGCTTCTGTAGTAAGTTCTTCAACAAGACCGATTGCAACCATCTTAAGACCACCTGCAGCAGAAGAACAAGCAGTGATTTTATCAAAGGTCATCTCGTGACCGATTTTCTTAAATAATCTATCTAAAGCTTTTTGATATCCCAATAAGATATCCTTTTCAACAGTGGTAATTGCTTTTGCAGTCGCTATGATCTCTTCTTTATCCAAATCAACAGCAGTTAATTTAGTAAACGTAGATCCAAAATCGACAAGCAAATATGTTTTCATCAAATGCCCCCTAAGTCTAATTTGATTGTATCAAGTACATCATCAATTTTTATGCCAGGTGGATATACTCTATTAAATCCCATGTCTTTAAATCTTTTTTCAACTTCAGTGAAATCTTGTTTGCCTACGACGATATTACCCCCAACATAAAGAAGCACATGATCAAGTCCAGCTTCTTCACATTTTTCTCTCATGCCACGACAATCTAATTCACCGTGACCATATAAAGACGATACTAAAATTAAAGAAGCCGATGTCTCTATAGCTGCGTTTATAAAATCCTCTTGAGACGATAATACACCTACATTAACGACGTTAAAACCTTCTTTTGTAAGTGTGTACTCAATGATCTTATTGCCTACAGCGTGAACATCAGCTCCGATAACTCCGATTACGATAGTTTTCATTACTTCCTCCGGTATGGATTTATAGAAATTTTTTATAATATATAAAAACGCTTACATACACTTGTATTCTAAAACATTTCATATGAAAAAACAACAGTAAAAGGCCTTTTTTCATGTTTTTTTTATAAAAAAATGAAAAATTAATAAGATTGAAAAGAATTATCATGGATGTAAGTAAAAATAGAGTCTTTCATTTAGTTACATTATAAAAAAATGACTTATTTAAAAGTCATTTTTAAGATATTATCTGTGTTTTAAATGTGGAAATAAGATGACATCTCTAATATTAGGTGTGTTGGTTAATAACATAATGAATCGATCAATACCAATACCGATACCACCAGTAGGAGGCATACCATATTCAAGAGCTTCAACAAAATCGATATCCATTTCTGTTGCTTCATCATTTCCTAAATCTTTTTCTTTTAATTGATTTTCAAATCTTTCTTTTTGATCGATTGGATCGTTTAATTCACTAAATGCATTTGCATATTCACTACGCATAATGAATAACTCAAAACGATCTGTAAATCTTGGATCATCTGCATTCTTTTTAGCAAGTGGTGATATTTCAATTGGATGACCATAAACAATCGTTGGTTGAATGATCTTATCTTCAACATAGTGTTCAAAGAAAGCTTCAACGATATGACCATAACTAAAATGTTTTTCAACATGGATGTCATGTTCTTTAGCGATTGCTTTTGCTTCATCTAAAGTCATGTGTTTCCAGAAATCTACACCAGAAATTTCTTTAACAGCATCCACCATATGCCAACGTTTCCAAGGTGCTTGCATGTGAATCACTTCATCTTGGTAATTGATATCATGTGATCCTAAAATTTCTTTTGTTACTGTTGATAGACAGCCTTCAACTAAATCCATCATATCTTCCATATCTGCATAAGCAAGATATGCTTCGATGGTTGTGAATTCTGGATTGTGTTTAGCATCCATACCTTCATTTCTAAATAATCTACCAATTTCATAAACTGCTTCTAATCCACCAACAATTAAGCGTTTAAGTGGAAGCTCAGTTGCTATTCTTAAGTAGAAGTCCATATCTAATGCATTATGATGTGTCACAAAAGGACGTGCTGCTGCACCACCTAAAATCGATTGAAGTACTGGTGTTTCAACTTCAATGAATCCTCTTGAATCGAAATAGTTTTGAATGGCTCTAATAATTTTAGGGCGTGTCATCGCAACTCTTCTAGCATCTTCACTCACGATTAAATCAACATAACGTCTACGTCTGGATTCTTCCTTATCTTGAAGACCATGAAACTTATCAGGAAGTGGTCTTAAAGCCTTAGTTAAGTGAGTATATTCAGATGCTTTAACAGTTAGTTCATTGGTTTTCGTTCTAAAAAGAACACCTTTGATACCAACGATGTCTCCTAAATCAGCTTGTCTAAATAATTTATAGTTTTCTTCACCGATTTGATCTTGTCTAACATAAACTTGGATTTGTCCATCACGATCTTTAACGTGCATAAATCCTGCTTTACCTTGACCTCTTTTTAATACAATACGACCTGCTATAGATACTTCTATATGTTTTTCTTCTAATTGGTCATGATCAAATGGTTCATATGTGTCATGAATTGTTTTTGCATCATGTGTTCTTACATATTTTTGTCCAAAGGGTTCAACACCCATGTCTTTTAATTCTTGTGCTTTTTGTCTACGCACAAGTTGTTGTTCATTGATATCATCTGGATACATATTCTAATCCTCCTAATCCTTGATATTATATCATAGAAAAAGCCATAATAAAATATTATGGCCTTTTTTCTTCACTTAAAAGCTCATACATCAATTCGTCTTTTCTAGGTGTTAAACTTATAACTTTAACCTTTATAATTTTTAAACCTAAATGCAGCGTAATGATGTCATTTACTTTAACTGTAGAAGAAGGTTTTGCAACTTTATCATTGATTTCTACTTTGTCTTTAGTTGCAGCTTCTTTTGCAACAGTTCTTCGTTTAATGAGTCTAGCGACTTTTAAATATTTATCAAGACGCATCTTCAGTTTTACCGTTTTTTTCATTCCACCATGAAAGTTCACCAGTATTAACGATTTCTTCGATGTCAGATTTAGTTAATGTTTCTACTTCAACTAAGAAATGAGCAATTTTATCTAGTAAATCACGGTTTTCAGTAATAATTGTTTTAGCTTTATTAAAGCAAGTTGTGATAATATGTCTAACTTCTGAGTCAATTTCATGTGCAACTTGATCAGAGAAGTTTTTCTCTTTAAAGTAATCTCTACCTAAGAAGACATTTCCACTACCTGTTTCATATTGTACAGGACCTAAGTCACTCATACCATATTCAGTAACCATTGCTCTTGCAATTTTAGTTGCAATCTGGAAGTCATTATAAGCACCAGTAGTTACCGTATCAAATACGATTTCTTCAGCTACTCTACCACCAAGATAACTTGTAATTTTTGCAAGTAATGATTTTTTAGTTTCCAAGAATTTTTCTTCAGCAGGTGTCATTAAGTTATATCCACCAGCTTGACCTCTAGGAATAATTGTTACTTTTTGAACGACATTTGCATCTTCAAGTTTGATACCGATGATTGCATGTCCTGCTTCATGATAAGCAACTGTTTTCTTTTCGGAAACAGAATATTTTCTACTCTTTTTAGCAGGTCCCATCATCACTCGGTCAATCGCTTCATCTAAATCTTGTTCAGATACTAATGTTCTATTGTCACGAGCTGCAAGGAGTGCTGCTTCATTAAGTAAGTTTTCAATATCAGCCCCAGAGAATCCTGGAATACGATTTGCAAATTCATCTAAATTAATTTTTGGATCAATTTTTTTGTTTCTAGCATGTACTTTTAAGATTGCTGCACGACCTCTCATATCAGGAAGTGAAATCGTAATTTGACGATCGAAACGACCTGGACGAAGAAGTGCTGGATCTAATACATCAGGACGGTTTGTTGCAGCCATGATAATGATACCCATGTTGCCTGTAAATCCATCCATTTCAACTAATAATTGGTTAAGTGTTTGTTCTCTTTCATCGTGTCCGCCACCAAGACCGGCACCACGTTGACGACCAACTGCATCGATTTCATCTATAAAGATGATACATGGTGAGTTTTCTTTAGCAACTTTGAATAAGTCACGTACACGAGAAGCACCAACACCAACAAACATTTCCACAAAATCAGAACCTGAGATTGAGAAGAATGGAACATTTGCTTCACCAGCTACGGCTTTTGCAAGTAATGTTTTACCAGTACCAGGAGCACCTACAAGAAGTACACCTTTTGGAATTCTAGCACCCATATCAACATATTTTTTAGGTGCTTTAAGGAAGTCAATAAGTTCTTCCATTTCCTCTTTTTCTTCATCAACACCAGCAACGTCTTTAAATGTTACTGTTTTTTCACGATTTAATTTTGCTCTATTTTTAGCGAAATCAAATGCACGATTATTTTGACTGTTTGCATTTCTAAAAATAATAAATAATACAACAACAAATAAAATTAGTGGAGCTAAATTTATGAGTATACTCCAGAATGTAATTCCAGATTTCTCAACAATTTGAGTATCTCCTCCATAAGCTTCAACAGTTTCTAGAATATCTTGAGCTTGATCGATACGCATCACGCGTTCAAACATTAAAATGTTGTCATAACTTGTAACATATTGCTCATAAATCACACCACGGACAGTAACTAGATCGTAGTTATCTCCTCCGATGAGTTCATATTCTATAGATTCAATGTGACCTGCATTTGCTGCAGCTTCAATTTCACTTGCGGTTAAGTCATTCACTTGACCAGTGAAAGCATCTCTTAAAAATAAGAATATACCGATTACAATGATTAATGTGAAAATCATGATGATATAATCAGGTTTTTTTCTCATTTCAGGCTTTCTTGTAGGTCTTTTTGGATTTTGGTTCATATAGCCACCCCTTTACTTGCTTTCTTCAGATGTGTAAACTTCTGGTTTTAATACACCAACATAAGGTAGGTTTCTATAGTATTCGTTGTAATCTAATCCATAACCAACAACGAATAGTTTAGGAATGGTTTTACCAACGTACTTAGGCACATATGGTTTTGTTCTACCTTCTGGTTTGTCTAATAAGGTTGCAATCTCTACAGATAGTGCACCTCTATGTTTTAATAATTCTACGATTGTTACAATTGTGTTTCCAGTATCTACGATATCTTCAACAATGATTACATGTCGTCCGCTGACTGAAATATCTAAATCCATTTTGATTTTTACATCACCTGATGAGCTAATACCACCGTGATAACTACTCACTGACATGTAAGCCATATCAACTTTGAGTTCAATCTTTTTAGATAAATCTGACATGAAAGGTACACAACCTTTAAGAAGTCCAATCAAAATAGGATTCTTATCTTTGTAGTCATGTGTTAATGTTTGACCTAATTCGGTACAGATATGATCAATTTCTTTTTCAGATACTAAAATCTCTGATATATCATTATGCATGTTTTGTCTCCTTTAGTTTGAAATAAATAGTATGTTGTTTTCCTAGCGTTTGATTCAAGTATAAATCTTGAACCCACAATATGTTGTTTTCACTGTCTGTTAATACCCATAATGTGTTTCTTTTTTCCATTGGGATTTTTTTATCAATCAATAAATCTTTTAGCTTTTTGTGTCCAAAATTATAGGCTAGTTTATCACCATTCTGGCGATGTCTAATCCATAACGGAAACGCTAATTTATTATAACATAATTTTTCTAAATCTTCAGTATGAATGTTTGAATTATCTAAAAATGTGAAAATTACGTTATTTGGAAGTTTAGTTTCACCATTTTTTACTTCATATTTCCCATGTTTTTCGGTTTTTTTGGGTGATACATATGATTTATCATATGCTTTAATGAATTGATACTGATTAGATAAATCAATGACTTGATTAGGTTTGTCATTTAGGATCATATGTTTTATCGTAATAATGATCTCATAAGATGTATTAATTTGCTTTTCTTCAAGTAGATATGCAATCATGTCTTCTTGGATTGCTACATCAAGTGTTTTGAAGACTTTTATATCAATTTCTTGCGATTGATTTAATGTTTTTAGGGTTGTATTTCTAATGAAATTAAAGGCTTTAGTGAGTTGCTGATGATAGTTTTTAGCTTGTGATAATAAATTAAGATTTTCTTGTTTCATAATTGGAATGATTGCATGTCTATAGCGATTACGTAAATAATAGTTTTCTTCATTTGATTCATCATCTAAAAAGGGAATATTGTGTTTTGAAACATAATCCAAAATCTCTTTTTTTGATGTGTATAAAAGAGGCTTTACATAAGTGATGCCTTTTTTTGTGTGAGAAAGTAACATACCAGCATAACCTAACAAGTTAGATCCTCTAGTAAGTTTAATTAAAATGTTTTCTAATAAATCATCCAGATGATGTGCAGTTAAAATGTATTTTGCTTTTGCGACTTTAGCAACATCTTTTAAGTAATGAAGACGCATTTTATGCGCTTGATGGTGGAAATTTCCCTCAACAACTTCGATTAGATAATAGTGGAATGGAATGTCATTTTCTTGACAGTATGATCTGACTAAATCAGCTTCAATTTTTGATTGCTGTCTTTTCATATGATTAAAATGGACAACCTCAATTTTATAGCTGTTTTCCTTAAGCATAGAAAGCAATAACATTGAGTCTGCACCACCGCTCACAGATATGATTAATTTGGTATTTTTTGAGATTTTCAGTTCGTTTTGTAATAAATCGATCACATCAATCATAAATCCACCTCCGATATAATTACATTATATCATGGTTTAAGTTAATAGATATTTGGAGGTGATAAGAAATCAAAGATATGATATAATAGGTTTTGAGTTTGAACAAGACGTGATGAAAGGAGAAAATACATCATGTTGATGTATGAAAATTTATGATAATTTTAGCGAGTAGTTCTCTAAGAAGATCAAAACTATTAAAAGATGCAGGGTTAACATTTAAAATCGTCTCTAGTAATATCGAAGAACACTATGATGAAACATTAGAACCTAAAGAGATTGCAATGTATTTAGCAGAACTAAAAGCAAAGCATATCGCAAAGGATTATCCAAACGATGTCGTCATTGGTGCTGATACAATTGTGGTTTATGATCAAAAAATATTAGGTAAACCAAAAGATGAAAATGATGCGATGAACATGCTTAGTATGTTATCTAATCAATGCCATGAGGTTTATACAGGAGTATCATTAATCAAAAACAATCAAGTTGAGACTTTTGTCAGTCAAACTAGAGTTTGTATGAAACCACTAAGTAAATTAGAAATAGAAGCATATGTAAAAACAGGTGAACCCATGGATAAAGCTGGTGCTTATGGCATACAAGGAGATGGTGGAGCCTTAGTTGAAAGATACGATGGAGATTTCTTTACTATCATGGGATTACCTTTAAAAGAGGTATTAAATAGGTTAAAAAATTTTGAAATATAAATGAAGCTTTTATATAGTCATATATAAGGGCTTTTTATTTTTACCAAATAGGCTTATAATAAGATTACAAACGCAATTCAAAGAGGTGGTTTTTATGGCACTAAATCAAGATGTTGTTGTATATCAAATCTATCCAAGAAGTTTCAAAGACAGCAATGGAGATGGTATAGGAGATATCAAAGGCATTATTTCTAAACTGGATTACATTAGATCACTTGGTGTAGATGTTATTTGGTTGTCGCCTGTTTATAAATCACCTAATGATGATAATGGATATGATATAAGCGATTATAAAGATATTAATCCAGAATATGGAACTATGCAAGATATGCATAAATTGATCATCGAAGCTGGGTTAAGAGGCATTAAGATTATCATGGATCTTGTGATTAATCATACATCTGATGAACATGAATGGTTTATAAAAAGTAAAGCTAAGGATCCTAAATATAGAGATTATTATATCTGGAAAGAAAAGCCCAATAACTGGACTAGTTTTTTTGGTGGAAAGGCTTGGACCAAGGTAGATGATGCATATTACCTTCATCTTTTTAGTAAAAAACAACCCGATTTAAACTGGAAAAATCCAGAAGTGATGAAAGAAATCAAAGAAATCATGAGATTTTGGTTGGATAAAGGAATTTACGGGTTTAGATGTGATGTTATAAACATTATATATAAGACAAGTTTAGAAAACGGGAAAAAGAGATTAGTACTTGTTGGTAAAGAACATTATCACCAACAAGAAGGTATGCATGAGATACTTAAAACACTTAGAAAAGAAGTGTTAGATGATTATGAAACATTTACAGTTGGTGAAACTGTGATGGTAACAACCAAGCAAGCTAATGACTTAATCATGCCAGTGAGACATGAGTTAGATATGATCTTTAGTTTTTCTCATATGGAAGTTGATCAAGTTAATAATAAATGGTTCAAAACTAAATTCAAACCCAAAAAATTTATGAAAACACTGACTAAGTGGCAAAACGAAGTTTATTGGAATGCTAATTATTTCGAAAATCATGATCAACCTAGAAGTATTTCTAGATTTGGCGATGATCAGAATTATCACGATGAAAGTGCAAAGATGCTAGGTACATTACTCTTTGGATTAAAAGGAACACCTTATATTTACCAAGGTCAAGAAATTGGAATGACAAATTGTCCATTCAATGATATGAGCGAGTTTAAAGATGTTGAAACACATCGCATTTATGATATCGCAAAAAAAATTGGTATACCCAAAAATATGAGATTTAAGATGATGCAAAAGACATCAAGAGATAACGCAAGAACACCTATGCAATGGAGTAGTAGTTGTGGTTTTTCTACGACCACTCCTTGGATAAAAGCAAATCCATCATGTGAAAAAATTAATGTATTAGATCAAGAAACTACAGCTGATTCTATATTGAATTATTATCGAAAATTAATTCAGTTAAGAAACAAACATCATGTGCTTAGATATGGAACGTTTGAATCCTTATATGAAAGCAAATCAGTCTATGCATTTAGAAGATTTGATGATGATCACGAGGTTTTCGTGATATGTAATTTTTCAAAAAAACCTAAAAAAATCAAGATATATATCAAAGGGAAGTTACTAATCTCGAATATTAGAAAAAAAGATTATAATCATGTTTTAGCGCCTTATGAAGCAAGAATGTATATAAAGGAGATATGAGATGATTCAATTTAAAGAGCCCTATTTTATCTTAGAAACTAAAGACCTATCATATATCTTTAAACTATTACCAACAGGACATTTAGAGCATCTTCATTTTGGAGCTAAAGTTTTAGAAACTGATTTAGAAGAGTTAAATACAAAGCTTACTGCAAAAGCTAGAGGTGTGATTGATTATCATCAAGAAGAAGGTAAAGATATACCTCTAGATTTATTACCTTTAGAATATTCATCATTTGGAAAAGGAGATTTCAAGTTAACACCAATTGAAATAAAAATGCCTGATTCAACTTTTGTTTCAGATTTTGTTTATATAAAACATAAGTTTATTGATGGTATTTTAGCCTCAGAAAAACTTCCAACAGGTTATGATGATGACAAGCAAGCACAGACATTGGTTGTTACATTAAAAGATAAGAAGTTTGATATCTTTTTAAACTTAGTGTATACAACTTTTCATTCAAGTAATGTTATTACAAGAAGAGTTATTTTAGAAAATAAAGAAAAACAAAGTATTTCCATTCGAAAGA
Organism: Tenericutes bacterium MO-XQ; assembly: GCA_002838185.1. Classification (GTDB taxonomy): domain Bacteria; phylum Bacillota_I; class Bacilli_A; order Acholeplasmatales; family Acholeplasmataceae; genus Mariniplasma. Next base: position 184,956 of record CP017948.1, read on the forward strand.
TCATGAGTATGATGTTTGATCTATATGGCAATCAATATGATATGTTAACTTTAGATGGAGATGCAATTAAAGAAGGACAAAAGCATATCACTCCAATCAGTCATGGTACTTATATCAATAGTTCAATGACAGGTGCAAGAAGTTATAAACATAATCCAGGTGTCATGTTGATCGAAAAAGGCACACACGAAGATTATGGTGTTTGTTACGGGTTTAACTTAATTTATAGCGGAAATCATTATACAGCCATCGACCAATCAAGTCATGGCATTTTAAGAGTGATGCAAGGCATCAATCCATCATGTTTTGAATGGGACCTTCATGAACATGAAACCTTTGAAACGCCAACGTCAGTCATATCTTTTTCAAATCAAGGATTTAATAAGCTTAGTCAACAGATGCATGAGTTTGTTAATCAACATATCATTCCCAGGCAATTTAAACAAGTAGAAAGACCGATTGTTATTAATAGTTGGGAAGGTTTTTATTTTGACTTTAACGAAAGAAAATTATTAACTCTAGCCAAAAAAGCGAAAGACTTAGGTATAGAGTTATTTGTTTTAGATGATGGTTGGTTTTCAACTAGAAACAATGATTTATCTGGTTTAGGTGATTATGATGTTAACTTAAAAAAACTTAAACATGGTTTGGTTGGATTATCTAAAAAAATCAAAGCTTTGGGACTTAAGTTTGGGTTGTGGTTTGAACCAGAGATGGTTAATCCTAAATCAGAACTTTACACGAAACATCCTGAATATGCTGTAAAAATTGAAGATAGAGATCCATCTTTTGGAAGGAATCAACTTGTCTTAGATTTATGCAACATAGAAGTAAGAAAATATATCATCTCAAACATGAGCGATATCATTGAAGAAGCGAAACTAGATTACATCAAATGGGATATGAATCGCTATATTACAGACGCTTATTCACCACATCTTAATAATCAAGGTATGTTTTATCATACCTATATCTTGGGATTATATGAAATTCTAAAGACTTTGGGTGAAAAATATCCACATATTTTAATAGAAACATGTGCAAGCGGGGGTAATAGATTTGATTTAGGAATGTTATCATTTGGACCACAAATTTGGAAATCGGATAATACCGACCCAATTGCACGACTTCAAATTCAAAAGGGGATGAGTTATTTTTATCCACTTTCTACAATAAGTAATCATGTTTCATTATCGCCTCATGAACAAACATTAAGAAAGACACCATTAGATACCAGGTTTAATGTTGCGTTATTTGGTGTGTTGGGATATGAACTTGATTTCAAGTATTTAGATCGTTTTGAGCTAAATACGATCAAAGCACACATTGAATTTTACAAAACATATAGAAACATTGTTCAATTTGGAACTTTCTATAGATTTAACGAAGATAATGATCATCGTATGATTTACCAAGTAAGTAAAGATGACGTGCATATTGTAGGAAATTATCAGATATTAGCACTTCCAAATCCTAATTTGGAAAAATTAAAAATTAAACATTTAAAACCTAATCAGGTATATCAAATGCAATCCATGGGTCAAAAAATGACATTGGATCAATTTGGGCATTTGATTTCACACGCATTACCTATCAAGCTCAATCCCAAAAAAGCTTTATTTAGAATCGTATCACATTTTAAAAAGCTTGATAATGCAAGTGAAGATGTTTTATTATCAGGACAATCACTCATGCATGGATATAAAATGAAACAACAATTTATGGGTACATATTATAATGATCAAACCAGAATTCTAGGGGATTTTGGATCACAAGTATATGTCATTAAAGAAAGGAATTGATAAGATGAGACATAAAATCCCAATCAATTTTTCGTGGCATGTTAAACCATTTGAGAAAAACGATTTAGAGCAAATTGATCTAAAAAAATATCAAAAAGTTGATATACCTAATCAACCTATCAAACTTTTTAATAATTATTTTAAGATTGAGGATATAGAACAAAAATACACATATTATTATCCTCTTGAAACAAAAGTCTTATCAAACCACAAACATATTTACCTACAGTTCGATGGGGTTGCTATTGAAAGTGAAATCTATGTAAATCAAAAAAAAGCTGGACATCATATGAGTGGATATACACCATTTTATTTAGATGTTAACCCTTTTTTAGATTTGGATAAAGAAGTTCAAGATATCGTGGTTGTTGTTTCTGGTATTGAAAAAGCAAACGTTCCACCATTTGGTGGTGTTGTAGATTATTTAGGATATGTCGGTATTTATCGCGAAGTATATCTAGATTTTAGAGATGAACAGTACATCAAAGATGTTTTTATGTATGCAGAAAATCCACTTGAAACAAATCAACTTAACATAGAAGTAGAAACAGCCCATGCAGTGGGTGAAATATTAGTTGATGTTTATGATATCGAAAAGAAAATAGTAAAATCACAAACATTTTCACTTAGTCATGAATCATCTTTATTAGAGATCAATTTGGATCAGAAAAAATTATGGCACATCGATAATCCATACTTATATGAGATTGTCTTAACTTATAAAAAAGATGATGTTATCTATGATGTATATAAACATAAGTTTGGGTTTAGATCTTTATCTTTTGAATCAGATGGTTTTTATATCAATGGAGAAAAAAGAAAACTGCTTGGACTTAATAGACATCAATCTTATCCATACCAAGGATATGCGATGCCAAAAGGTGCACAAAAAGATGATGCAGATATTTTGAAAAGAAAACTAGGAGTTGATGTCGTTAGATCATCACACTACCCATGTTCAAAACACTTTTTAGATCGTGCAGATGAAATTGGTCTATTGGTCATAGAAGAAATTCCAGGATGGCAATATATAGGTGATCAAACATTTAAAGAAATCACATATCTAAGTTTAAAACATATGATTCATAGAGATAAAAATCATGCATCTATTTGTATGTGGGGTGTAAGAATTAATGAGTCTCAAGATGATCATGAGTTTTATACGAAAACAAATGAGATTGCAAAATCTATAGATCCGTATAGACAAACTGGAGGCATTAGAAATTTTGAACACAGTGAATTATTAGAAGATGTTTACACATATAATGACTTTACAAAATACAGCGAAAAACAAGCTATCCAAGATAAACAAAAAGTGGTTAAAGATGATGTTCCATATTTGATCACAGAACACAATGGGCATATGTTTCCAACAAAACCTTATGATAATGAAATCATAAGACTTGGACAAGCTAAAAGACATCTAAAAGTTATCAATGATACGTTTGCCCCAGATAATCATATTTCTGGAGCTATTGGATGGGTCATGAGTGATTATCAAACACATCCAGCATTTGGTAGTGCTGATGGTATTTGTTATCATGGTGTAACTGATATCAACCGTATGCCTAAAATGGCATCATATAGCTATTTATCACAAAAAGATCATCCATTTGTTTTAGAGGTATCTTCACAAATGAACATTGGTGAATACCCTGGTGGTTTTTTAGATGAAGTTTATGTTTTTACAAATTTAGACTATATAAAAGTATATAAAAATGATCAGTATGTTAGCACGTATAAACCTAACAAAGAACGTTATCCAAATCTAAAGCATCCGCCTATTGTGATCAATGATTTTATTGGCGATGTTTTAAGTGAACAAGAAAAAATGTCCAAAAAAGATGCAGAAAAAGTAAAGAAAATCATAAGATATGTAACTGAAAATGGACCTAAATTACCTTTAAAATATAAAATACAAATGGGATTGTTGTTAAAGAAATATCGTATGAGTTTTGATGATGGCGTTCAACTATTTTATAAATACACTAGTGGTTGGGGTAATCAAAGTATCTCATATCGTTTTGAGGGATATAAGGAAGATGTGAAGGTAAAAGAAGTTGTTAAAACACATGATGAATCTTTTACCGTTGAATTAACATCTTCAAAAAATGAAATGCATATAGATGAAACTTATGATACATTAAGATATGAAGTTGTTGTTAAAGATCAGTTCAAACAAATCAAAGCATATGCTTTTGATCCAGTCACTATTGATGTCAGTGGATCGATAGAACTCATTGGTCCTCATATTCAAACACTAATATCAGGACAACTCGCATTTTGGGTGAGATCAACATCCAAGGGTAAAGGAACAATTAAAGTAAAAATTAGAGATCAAATCATAGAAAAAGAGGTGGTTGTGAGATGAGTTTAACATTTGATGAAAAAATTAAACTACTAGATGGATTAGATGTTTGGCACACAAAACCTTTAGGAAATCTTGATAGTTTGTTAATGACTGATGGTCCTCATGGTATCAGATTACAAGTAGACATGAATGATACTATCGGTGCAAAGGGAAGTGTTAAAACAACATGTTATCCAACAGCAAGTCTAACTGCATGTTCTTTTGATAGAAACCTGTTAAAAAAACTTGGTGAAAATATCGCAAAAGAAGCACTTCATTTTGGTGTACAAATGGTATTAGGTCCAGGTATTAATATCAAAAGAACTCCTTTATGCGGCAGAAATTTTGAATATTTTTCAGAAGATCCATTACTATCAGGAGAACTAGGCGCAGCCTATGTTAGGGGTGTTGAAGATATGCATGTAGGCACATCCGTCAAACACTTCATATGTAATAATCAAGAAAAAAATAGGTTTACTATTGATAGTATTGTTGATGAACGTGCGCTCCATGAAATATATTATAAAGGCTTTAAACGTGTATTAAAAGAAAATCCAGCTAGCATGATGGCTAGTTATAATAAGCTTAATGGTACTTACATGACCGAACACCCAATGCTAAAAGATATTGTAAGAAAAGAATGGAAGTATGAAGGGGTTTTAGTGAGTGATTGGGGCGCTGTTCATCAAAGAAGCGCAAGCGTAAAACAATCACTTGATTTAGAGATGCCATCAAGTTATGGTTTTTGGGCAGATCAACTTAGAAAAGATAGTGTCGATGATGAGACCTTAAGAGAAGATATAGAAAAGTCGGCATCTCGTATTGAAAAGCTTGTGAATACCTATAAAAAAGTTGAAAATTACGATGTTGATTTTAAGAAACAAAATGAACAAGCTAGAATGATAGCAAGAGAATCGATGGTTTTAGCTAAAAATGATCAAATACTACCTTTAAGTGATAAAGAAAATGTCGCAATCATATCTGGATTTTATGATCATATGAGATATCAAGGTGGTGGCAGTTCACATGTTAATGCGTATGAAGCCAGTGAAATTAAAGATATTGCTGCGAATTACTCTAGTTTAATCAAATGTGTTAAGGGATTTAGTATTGATCATGACCGAGTTGACCCTAAACTAGAAAAAGAAGCTTTAGAGTTAGCTAATCAAGTCAAAAAAGTTGTCTATATTATTGGTGTACCAGAACATTTGGAAACTGAAGGCTTTGATAGAGAGACTTTGAACTTACCAAAGAATCAAATTGATTTATTTAAAAAATTATACGAAGTTAATCAAAATATTACCATCGTTGTCTTAAGCGGTTCAGTGGTTAGTTTAAAACCTTTTGAAGATGCTAAGGCGTGTCTGATCAGTTATTTAGGTGGGCAAGCGGCTAGTTTAGCTATAATGGATATTTTATATGGGAAAGTAAACCCTTCTGGAAGATTAGCAGAGACTTGGATTGACGATGAATCTATGTGTAATGTTAAGATAACCGATGATAATCAAGCGATTTATTATGATGAATCTATTTATGTAGGTTATCGATATTACGAGACATTTAGAAAACCAGTAAGATACCATTTTGGTCATGGGCTGAGTTATTCTACATTTGGATATAAAGATTTTAAAGTTGAAGAAACAGATGATGGATACGATGTTTCAGTATCTGTTAGAAACAAAGGTAAAATGGTTGGAAAAGAAGTCGTCATGATTTTCATTTCAGGAAATGAATCGAGTGTCTTTAGAGCGAAAAGAGAACTTAAGGCTTTTGAAAAAGTCGAACTAAAACCTGATGAAGTTAAAGAAGTAAAATTCCATATATCACACGATGATTTTAGTTTTTATGATATTTATCAAAAACGATTTGTCGTCGAAACTGGCGAATATCAAATTGAATTATGTAAACATGCTGGTTTAGTTATTGATCAAGTTGATGTGCATGTTGAAGGTAAAGAAATTAAGCACATGCTAAATTCATATAATCAATATGAATATAATACTTCTGATTTTCAAAAAATATATCAAGATGATTTACCACAAAAATCAATTAAAAAGAAAAGACCTTATAATCTTTCTACAACACTTAAAGAAACAAAACACACATTAATGGGCAAAATCTTAGGATTTATTTTAGTGAAGATAGCAGCAAAAGAAGCTAAAAAAACAACAGATCCTGCCATGAGAGAAGTAATTAGAAAGTCGTTATTAGAAACACCAATTCGAATGCTTGCGATTTTTAGTAATCAAAAAATATCACTTTATCAAGCATTAGGTATTGTAGATTTATTGAATTTAAGAATATTTAAAGGGATTAAAAAACTCATAAAAAAATAGGGAGAAAAAAAGATGGCAACAGTACAGAAGTTTGATAAAGGATCGAAGTATAGATATACAACAGCAGCAATCGGAAGAGACATGATGTATGCTTTATATAGTACATATTTATTGGTGTTTTTGACAAACGCAGTTGGTCTTCCTGATTGGGAATTAGTTGCGGTTGGTATTGTGATTGCAGTTGCTAGAATATGGGATGCTATCAATGATACGTTTATGGGTATTATCATTGATAACACAAGAACAAGATTTGGTAAATTTAAACCTTGGATTTTAATTGGTGCAATCTCATCTGCCGTAGTTTTCTTTCTATTATTTCAAGATTACGGTATCACTGGATGGTCATTTGTTGCAGTGTTTGCAGTCTTATATGTTTTATCGGGTATGACATTTACAATGAATGATATTAGTTATTGGTCGATGTATCCAAGCTTTACAACAGATCCAAAAGAACGTGAAAGCATTGGTGCACTTGCTAGAATCTTTGCAAGTCTAGGGATGTTTATCGTTATTGCATTCGTGCCAATATTCTATCAGAATTATGGTGGTGGTCCAAAAGAAGCATTTATGATTTTAGCGATTGTCATAGGACTCATTTTTATTGGTTCACAAATTATGGTTTTCTTTGGTGTAAAAGAGCCTAAGAATGCGATTACACACGTAGAACAAAAGAAAACTCCATTTAAGGATTTATTAAAAATCATCTTTAAAAACGATCAATTAGTTGTGATTATTATTGCAATTCTATTATTTAATACGGGTTACTTTATTACAACCGCATTAGGTATTTATTTCTTCGATTATGATTTTAATCGATATGGCGGCATAGAATTCATGTTATTCTCGGGAATCCTTGCAGTAAGCCAATTAACAGCGATTGGATTATTCCCGATGCTTGCTAGAAAGATTGGTAGAAAGAAAGTATTTACTCTAGGTATCGTGTTGGTTGTGATCGGATATGTCTTATTCATGAGTGTTAAGTATGTGTTACCAATGAATATGCTTTTTATTGGGATCGCTGGATTGGTTTTATTTAGTGGTCAAGGATTTATTCAAGTACTTGTTTTAGTTATGCTAGCAGATACGATTGAATATGGTCAATGGAAGTTAGGGACAAGAAATGAAAGTGTTGTTTTTTCAATCAATCCTTTTGTTACTAAGCTTGCAACTGCATTCCAAAATATCATTGTAACAATGACGTTAGCATTTTCTGGATTAAACGAAAAAGTTATTAAACCTGTAACGGATACAGTCAATGCGAATCCAGATATGGAAACTGCTGATATTAGATCATTAATTTCAAGTCTAGTTAATGATGAGATGTTATTAGGATTAAGAACATCTATGATTATTATTCCATTAATCCTTATTTTATTATCTTTCTTTATCTATAGAATGTATTATAAAATTGATTCAAAAATGTATCAACAAATTACAGATGATTTAATGACAAGAATTATATCAGAAGAAAAACCAATAGAGTTTTAAAAATAAAAGAGGCTAAAATTTAGCCTCTTCAGACTGTAGACAAAAACAGTTTTTTAAGAAGAATATCTCATTTTGAGATGTTCTTTTTTTGTTTGAGTATAAAAAAAAGAGTTTTTCACTCAATTCCAGTCAAATCGCAGATATATTACCACATGATTGTGGCTAACTTTTTCAAATTGTACATACTTAAAATCATGAAGCTTCGATCCTCATTTTTCCTAAGTCCTCTAAGAAACGTAAATCCCAGACAATGATTCATTTTTGAAATTCCAAACACCCTTTCAACTGATGTTTTTCTTTTCGGATATACCTCTTTGCCAATCTCAGATAGTCGAATCAGTTTAGCTTCTTCACTATCTGCTTCATAAAAATGTCTTAGTATCACTTTTGTTTTCTGATTTGTACACTGAGTCTTAAAAGGACAATTTAAACAATCTTTCGTTTTTGTTTTATATGCTTTATAGCCTTGTTTGTTGGTACCTCTATAAGTTAAGACTTTTTCATTTGGACAAACATAATAATCATGAAGTTCAATATATTTGAATCTATGTTTTGTAAAATATAATATATTGGATGATCCACCAGCACCTTTTCTTCCTTTAGGTCTTTTATAGGGAATCACAGGCTTAACACCTCGTTTAAATAATTCATGAAGTAATACTGGATGATCATACCCTGAATCCATAACTGCCATGTCAACTTCTTCATGAGCTTCTATATAATTAATGACTGTTTCCAGTCCAGTTTGACTATCGTGTAAGTTACCTGGAAATACTTGAGATGCTAATACCCATCCGTTTTCATCACTAATCACTTGGTTACTATAGGCTAACTGTCTTTCTTTCTCACCTTTATGAAACATGCCACAGTCCGGATCAGTAAGGCTCTTTGTTACTTTTTTAGCTTCGTTGAAATCTATTTCTTTTTTGCCTTCTTCAACTCTAACTTCATTGATTTCTGTTTGTAGAGATTCTACATACCGGTTCGTTGAATCATTGATGATAATGTCATTGACTTGTCTTTTATTTGCATATGCCTTAATATGTGTTGCATCGACAAATATATTATCCATTTTGACAAGCTTTAATTTCATGGCTTGATATAAAATCGTATTAAAGATCTCTTCAAAAACAGAAGTGCCTTCAAAACGACGTACATAGTTTTTCCCAAAGGTTGAAAAGTGTGGAACGACATCATTAAAATCGTATCCTAAAAACCATCGATATGCAGCATTAACTTCGATTTCTTCAATTGTTCTTCTCATGGATCTAATGTTAAATAAATACTGAATAAAGACAATCTTAAATAAAATGACTGGGTCTATAGATGGTCTTCCCATATCATCTGCGTATAAATTTTCTACAATATCATAAATAAAACTGAAATCAATCGCTTTATCTATTTTTCTAACTAGATGATTGTTTGGAACGAGTTTATCCATGTCCATGATGAAGATGTTTTCGCGATTGTTTATTTGATGTTTTGTTAACATGAAATCACCAACCTTTGTTATTATTTTACCATGTTACCTATATATTTATATATAGGTAAAAGTAACTTTTGTATAAAAAAAAGAAGATCAGAAGCGGACGTGGGTCTATTAAGTAGTTCTATCTACACCGATTTTTAGTAGTCTATGCTACAAGTGACCAAACTGATCTTCATATTCATATTTTATAATAATTTTTAAAAAAATACCATATCCTCAGATACGGTACTTTGTCTACAGCCTGAAGAGGCTAAAATTTAGCCTCTTATTTTTTTCTTTTATTATTGATATCTTCAAGTTCAGCTTTTGTAAAATGATATTTCTCATGACAGAAATGACATATAATTTCTGCACCCTCATCTTCATAAATTAAATCGTTCATCGTTTCTTGATCTAGGGCAGCTAAAGATTTACTAAATCCTTCCTTGCTACAATGGCATGTATAACTCAAAGGTTTCTTATCAAGAATCTGATGTGTTCCATCTGATAACAGATTTAAGATTTCTTCAGGTGTTTTACCATCATTAATGAGTGTAGTAATTGGGGGTAGTTTTTTTATAACTTGTTCTAGATGTGTAATAGTTTCTTCACTTACTTGGGGCATCAGTTGTAAAATATATCCGCCACTCGCTAAAACACTTTGATCAACATTCACTAAAACACCTAATCCTACAGATGAAGGCACTTGCTCACTTAACGCAAAATAATAAGTGAAATCATCACCGATTTCAGATGTTTGTAGTTGTGCTGATGATGTAAAATACTCTTTCATGTTTAAATCTTTTGTTACATATAAGAATCCAGGACCAACTGCAGCACCTACATTAAGTTTTCCTTTTTTTGGACCATCTTCATATTTGATATAAACTTCTGGATTATTAATTTCTCCTCTAACTTCACCTTCAGGGTTAGCTTCAACAAGCATGTTAGAAATTGGGCCTTCACTTTTAATTTTTAAAGTGATCCGTTCACCTTTTTTATACATAAGTCCCATCATGGCTGAAGCAGTTAAAAATCTTCCAAATGCAGCAGTTGCTGTTGGCCAAGTTTGATGGATATTTCTTGCCTCTTCAACAAGATTGGTTGTTGTAGAAACATATATTCTTACTGTTTTATCATACGCATACGCAATTAAAGCATAATCTTTCATAGTCATCATTCCTTTTCATTGATATTGTAGCATAATTGAAACTATTTCTTATCTATGATACAATAAATCAGGTGATTTTTGTGGCATTTAAAATAAAAGATTTAGAAATTAAAAATAAAATCATATTGGCACCTATGGCTGGTGTATCAAATAGTGCATTTAGAGTCCTCGCAAGAAAGTATGGCGCAGGACTTGTTTTTGCTGAAATGGTTTCTGATAAAGGGTTGCTTCATAAGAATGAAAAAACTTTAAATTTGTTATATATGACTGATTACGAGAAACCCATGGCTCAACAAGTCTTTGGTTCTGATTTAGAAACCATGGTCGATGCTGCAATTTATATTGATCAACATTCAAATTGTGACATTATCGATATTAATATGGGATGTCCTGTACCAAAAGTAGCTGTTAAAGCTCAAGCAGGAGCATCACTGATGAAAAATCCAGAAAAGATCTATGAGATAGTAAGTGAAATCGTCAAAAAAGTAGATAAACCTGTTTCTGTAAAAATAAGAAGTGGATGGGATTTTAATAGTGTTAATGCTGTAGAAGTAGCTAAAAAAATAGAAGCTGCTGGTGCATCGCTTATTACAGTACACGCAAGAACACGTTCACAAGGATACTCAGGCAAAGCAGATTTAGATGTGATTAAAGCAGTCAAAGAAGCTGTTAATATTCCTGTGATAGGAAATGGAGATATCGTTGACGGACCATCTGCTAAATATATGTTAGATTATACAGGATGTGATGCAGTGATGATTGGTAGAGCTGCTTTAGGAAATCCTTGGATATTTAGAGAAATCGAAGCTTATCTAAAAGATGGAACGATTTTAGATAAACCTACTTATGATGAAATTGAAGAAATGATGATTTATCATTTTAAATCTTTAGTTGAACTTAAGGGTGAACATGTAGCTTGTTTAGAGATGAGAAGTCATGGACCTTGGTATTTAAAAGGTATCCCTAATGCTTCACATTTAAGAAAAAAATTATCACATATCAATACAAAAGAAGAATTTATTGAGGATGTTAAAACATATTTCAAGGAAATTAAAGATAAAGAAAAAGCACAAGTTTAATTGAACAGCCTCTTGTCAAGTTGACACAGTAAATAAATAAAAATTAATTAAGCCATATGTCTATATTCCATTGGACTGTGGCTTTTTAGTTTGCTTTGTAACCTAATATTGTTATAAAACTTAATATATTTATGTATTGCTTTTCTAAGTTTAATTATTGAGTCAAATTTATTAATATAGAACATTTCTGTTTTTATGATTCCCCATAGATTTTCTATCGGACCATTATCAATACATTTTCCAACTCTAGACATGCTTTGAATCATTCCTTGTTTATCTAGCATTTGTTTGAATTTCTTACTTGTATACTGATAACCTCGATCGCTATGGAATATAGGTTTTGCATTTGGATACTTTTTTATAGCTTTCTTAAATGTGCTAAAGACTAAAGCGTTATTGTTGCTAGTACTTAATTCATACGAAATGATACTGTTATCATAAAGATCCATGATCGCACACATATATAGCTTTTGACCAGTACTAATCTTAAATTCAGTGACGTCACTTAGCCATTTTTGATTAGGCTGTTCACTACCAAAATTTCTACTTAAAATATTTTCACCAATTTGTTCAGGTGTGTGCTTTACATGTCCTGGTTTTTTTCTTCTAATAATTGCTTTGATTTGATAAGCATCTGATAACCTATAAATGTAATTTAAAGAGTGGTTGCTTCCAGTATATTTGTTGATATGCTCTTGAATCCTTCTATAGCCAAATGTTAAGTCAGTAAAGAAATACCACTCTTTGATTTGTTCTAATACTCTCTCATTCTTGATTTCGTATGCAGGCTTATCCCTTTTTTTCCACTTGTAATATGCTTGCCTAGTAATCTCTAAGACCTTACAGAGCCAATCAATTGGATATTGATCTTTGTAAAACTCTATGGTTTCATACTGTTTTTGATATCTAACTCGGCTAAGTGGGCTTTTTCCTCTAGTTCCTCGTTTTTTTTTAGAACTTCTATCTCAGCTTGACTAAGTTCAAGTGCCCTTCTAAGTCGTTCATTTTCTCGTCTTAGGATTTCATTTTCCTCTAGTTCATGCTTTTGTTTCTTAATACCGCGACGATCTATGAGACCTTCTACACCTTTTAGTAAATATTTTTGATACCACTGATATACTTGTTGATAACTTACCTTGAACTTTATGGATGTCTTATGATAGTCAATTTCAGTTTCAATGAGATATTTAACTACTTCAACCCGTTCCTCTAATGTTGTTTTTCTACCTTTCATAGTAACACCACCTTTACCCCGATTTGCAGTCTTGTTACTACCATTATAACCTAATACCCATCTGGCTATTAATGAAGGATTTAAAATCTCATACTTTATTGCCAAATCTTTATAAGTGTATCTCCCCGTGTTATATTGATCAATGATTCGTTCTTTTAATCCTTTTTCATATGATTTGTTTGCTCTTTTCATTTTTAATGCTGGTGGTCCATATTTCTTATATTTGAAATACAATGCCTGAAATCCACTTCTTGAGATATTATACTTTTTTGCTATGGATACTTGTCCCTCTTTTCCTTGTTCATATAAACGACATGCTTTTAGTTTTTCTTGATAACTTAATCTTTTTTTCTTAGACATAATAAAATACCTCCAAGTATCTACGTTTATAATAATCATTTCTTTTTATTATTTAACGTGTCAACTTTAGAGGTATCATATCAAATTTGACTTGTGCTTTTATTTTGGTTTATTTTTTGTTATCAAATAAATAATCTTTGTAAAGTTTAACTTGCTCTGGAGTTAAAATTGTTTTGACGTAAGTACCGTCAGATTCAAATCTAGTTTCTAAAATCGTGTTATTATCTTTTAATTGTGAAAAGATTTGTCCATCATCAAATGGAATGTGTAAATAATGAATGCGACTTTCTTTATATAAGTGTCCATAAATTGCATCGACTAAAGTGTCAATATTTTCTTTTGTGCGATTAGACACGAAAATATAATCATCATCTATCGATGGATAATAAGGTGCAATTTCTTTTTTAGTAAGCACTAAAAGTCTTTCGATTTCATCTGCATCAATGGATTGTAGTACATCTTTCGTAACCTCAATTTGCATTGGGTCAAAATAAGCACCATCAACGACATGGATGAGTAAATCTGCATGAATCACATCACTTAATGTCGATTCAAATGAACGGATAAGTTCATGTGGTAGTTTATTAACAAATCCAACAGTATCAATTAAGATGAAAGGTGGCATGTTTTCTTTTTGTAGTTTCTTAGCTTTCGTAGAAAGCGTCGCAAACAACATATCTTTTTCTAAGACTTTTTCAGAATCATGACCTAAAACTTCACTTAAACTATTCATTAATGATGATTTTCCAGCATTAGTGTATCCTACAAGGGCAACAACTGGAATTCTGTTTTGAACACGTTTTTTTCTTGAAACTTCTTTTTCTTGTTTAATTTTCTCTAATTCTTGTTTAATTTGATATATTTCTCTTAATAGTTTTCTACGATCTAACTCTAGTTTTGTTTCACCAGGTCCTTTTGCGTTAAATGTTCCACCACCTTGTCTTGATAATGTATTACCAAGACCTATAAGCCTAGGAAGCATATAGTTTTTTTGTGCAAGTGCAACTTCTAATTTTGCTTCTTTAGTTTGTGCACGAAGTGCAAAGATGGACATAATCAGAAAACTACGATCCATAATTTGAGTATCTAAATCTTTTTCTAAATGCTTGAGTTGTGCTGGTGATAACGTATCATCAAAAATAACCATATCAACATCTAAAACTTCAATCATCTTCTTGATTTCTAAAACTTTACCACTACCAATATAGTATTTAGGTGTGATGTGTTTAGCATTTTGTAAAACTTTTTCTTTAGTTTTTATACCCAGAGCGAGTGCTAAGTGTTCGAGTTCATCGAGTGATTTTCGAACGCCTTGTTCATTTTGATCAACATTTAAACCGACGAGTATTGCTTGATCCATATTTATACCTCTTTTTTATAGTTAAAAACAATCTGCTCGTATCGGTTATTATCTAAATAATCGTATGAGCCTTAAATCGATAAAGTAATTCTTAGTTTAGAAATGTTCATGGGTATACCTCCTTAAGTATGACGAGTCATACGCTTGTATTATAACTTTTTATTTTGATAAAGGCAATAAGCTCTTATTTGCATGAAAAACGTTTTCAACATATTTGAAAACGTTTTCAAAAAAATATGTATCTATATACATATATAATAGAGGTATCTAAAAGCGATAAAAATTAAATAATATATAGGAGGTATTTTTATGTCTGCTTGGAGAAAGTTTGTGCAAGGCACATGGAATAAAGAAATAAATGTAAGAGACTTTATGTCATTAAACTATAAAGAATATTTAGGAGATTCATCTTTTTTACAAGGACCAACAGAAAGTAGTTTAAAACTAAACAAAATGTTCTATGGATTTTTAGAAGAAGAAAAAGTAAAAGGCGGTGTGATTGAGCTTGATACGAAAGTAGCTGCAACCCTAACTTCACACGGAGCTGGTTATATCGATAAGAATCTTGAAAAAATCGTAGGTCTACAAACTGATAAACCATTTAAAAGAGCATTTCATCCATTTGGTGGTATTAATGTAGCTGTAAAAGCTGCAGAATCTTATGGGTATCATGTTGATGATGAAACAAAATTCATTTTTAACGAATATAGAAAAACACATAACCAAGGTGTATTTGATGTTTATAATGCTGATATAAGAAGAGCACGTCGTTCAGGTATTGTTACAGGTCTACCTGATGGATATGGTCGCGGAAGAATTATCGGTGATTATCGTCGTGTAGCACTTTATGGTGTTGACCGTTTAATTGAAGAAAAGAAAAAAGAAAAGACACGTTTTGCTTATCCATTAAACGAAAAAAATATTCGTTTAAGAGAAGAAATTCAAGAACAAATCAAAGCATTAGATATGCTTAAAACAATGGCAGCATCTTATGGTTTTGATATTTCAAGACCAGCAGAAAATGCTACAGAAGCTATTCAATGGACTTATTTCGCATACCTTGGAGCTGTAAAAGAACAAAATGGTGCAGCGATGAGTTTAGGTAGAACTGCATCTTTCCTTGATATTTATATCGAAAGAGATCTAGAAGAAGGTATTTTAACTGAGGTTGAAGCTCAAGAATTAATCGATCATTTTATTATGAAATTAAGAATGGTTAGATTTGCTAGAACACCAGAATATAACGAGTTATTTACAGGAGATCCAACATGGGTAACTGAAAGTTTAGCTGGTATGAATAATGATGGTAGATCTTGGGTAACAAAAAATACATATAGATATCTACAAACTTTATATAATTTAGGCACATCAGCAGAACCCAACTTAACTGTATTATGGCATGATAACTTACCTGAAAACTTTAAAAAGTTCTGTGGTAAGGTATCTATTGATACAAGTTCAATTCAATATGAAAATGATGATCAAATGAGACCAAATCATGGTGATGATTATGGTATTGCATGTTGTGTATCACCAATGGCATTAGGCAAAGAAATGCAATTTTTTGGAGCGCGTGCTAATTTAGCAAAAGCTTTACTTTATGCACTTAACGGCGGTAAAGATGAAATCACAGGTGACCAAGTATCTCCAGCATTTGATCCGATTAAAACTGAAGTTTTAGATTTTGATGAAGTCATGGAAAAATTTGATATCATGTTAGATTGGTTATCAAAAACATATGTAAGTGCACTTAATATCATTCACTATATGCATGATAAATATGCATATGAAAGACTACAAATGGCACTTCATGATGCAGAAGTTAAACGAAATTTCGCAACTGGTATTGCAGGATTATCTGTAGTTGCAGATTCACTTTCAGCAATCAAATATGCGAAAGTAAAACCAGTTTATGATGATAGAGGTATCATCACTGACTTTAACATCGAAGGCGAATTCCCTTATTATGGAAATAATGATGACCGCGTTGATCATTTAGCTGTAGAAGTTGTTGAACGTTTCATGAATAAACTAAGAAATGAATATACATATAGAGAATCAGTACCAACCATGAGTATTTTAACAATTACATCAAATGTTGTATATGGTAAAAAAACAGGAAATACTCCAGATGGTAGAAGAAAAGGTGAGGCGTTTGCTCCAGGTGCGAATCCAATGCACGGAAGAGATAAATCAGGCGCATTAAAATCACTATTAAGCGTATCTAAAATCCCTTGTGAAAGCTGTCAAGATGGTATATCTAATACATTTACGATGGTTCCTGATGCACTTGGAAAAAGTTTAGAAAGTTCTGATGGATTCACTTATGAAGGCGATATTAAAGTAGAAAACTTAGTTCAAATCTTAGATGGATATTTTAGAAGTGGTGGATACCATTTAAATGTAAACATCTTTAATAGAGAAATGTTAGAAGATGCTTATAAACATCCAGAAAAATATCCAAACTTAACCATTAGAGTTTCTGGGTATGCAGTTAACTTCTCTAATCTAACCAATGAACAAAAACGTGAGGTTATTTCAAGAACGTTCCATGAATCTGTATAATAACTTATTTACGGGAAACATTCATTCGATTGAAACATTTGGAACTTTTGATGGTCCTGGTGTTAGATACGTATTATTTTTACAAGGATGCCCTTTTCAATGTCAATATTGTCATAATAGAGATACTTGGAGCACTGAAGAAAATAAACGAATGACAGTCGAAGAAGTCCTACATGATTTTGAAAGATACAGTCACTTTTATAAAAATGGCGGTATTACTGTTAGTGGTGGAGAAGCTTTACTACAAATAGGATTCATCACAGAGTTATTCAAAAAAGCTAAAGAAAGAAATATTCATACATGTTTAGATACATCTGCTGGATGTTATAACGAGAAACAAATTGATTTATATAAAACGTTGTTATCTTATACTGATTTAGTTCTTCTTGACATAAAACATATTGATGATGATGAACATATGAAGCTTACAAAAAGCAGTAACAAACATGTATTAAAATTTGCATCATTATTAAGTGAACTTAAGGTAAATACAGTGATTAGACATGTGCTAATTCCTACAATTAACGATCAAGATGTTTATTTAAATCAACTTAGATCATTTCTTGATAGACTCAATAATGTAAAGAAAATAGAAGTGTTGCCTTATCATAAAAAAGGTATTGCTAAATGGGAAGCTATGGGCTTAACATATGAGCTTAAACACATTGAAGAACCTACCCAAGAAATGATAAAAAAAGCAGAATTTATTTTGACAAACAACTATCATTTTATAAAATAAAATCTATGTTATAATAAAAGTATCTTACAGCAAAGATACTTTTTATTTTGGGAGGCATTAATATGCAAAAGATTACAGAGTTATGTGAAAAGATGGGTGTACAATCTGAAGAGTGTATACCTTTTGGTTTTTATAAAGCCAAAATTGATTTAAAAATCATGGATCGCTTAAAACAAAAAGAAGATGGCAAACTTGTTTTGGTCACAGCGATTAATCCAACACCAGCAGGTGAAGGAAAGACAACCATATCTATTGGTTTAACACAAGGATTAAAAGAAATTGGAAATCATCCGGTTTTAGCACTGAGAGAACCAAGTTTAGGTCCAGTTTTTGGACTTAAAGGTGGAGCAACTGGTGGTGGAAAATCAAGTGTTGTCCCAATCGATGATATCAATTTACATTTCACAGGTGACATGCATGCAATTACAGCTGCAAATAATTTATTAAGTGCATTAATTGATAATCACATGCATCATGGTAATGAACTTAAGATTAAGACTGTGACTTGGAAACGTGCAATGGACATGAACGACCGTAGTTTAAGATCTATCGAAACACCGATAAGAAAAGATGGTTTTTTAATAACTGCAGCAAGTGAAGTGATGGCAATCTTAGCGCTTGCGACTGATTTAAATGATTTAAAACGTAGAATCAATGAAATTCTTATTGGATACAATGAAGATGACGAACCTTTATTTGTAAAAGATTTAGGTGGCGCAGATGCCATGACACTTTTACTAAAAGAAGCAATTAATCCTAATTTAGTTCAAACCATTGATGGCGTACCAACATTTATACATGCAGGTCCATTTGCGAATATCGCACACGGATGTAACAGTGTTGTAGCAACAAAAATGGCTCTAAAACTTGGTGATTATGCAGTGACTGAAGCTGGATTTGGTGCTGATTTAGGCATGCAAAAATTCCTTGACTTAAAAGTACCACACATCGATAAAGCGCCAGACGCTGTTGTTGTAGTTGCAACCATTAGAGCACTTAAATCTCATGGTAAAGCTAAAGATTTCAATGAAAAAGATATGGAAGCTTTAGAAAAAGGTTTACCATTATTAGAAAAACATCTTAAGAATGTTAAGGCTTATGGCATGAACTATGTGATTGCATTAAATCATTTTTACAATGATACAGATGATGAAATTAACTTCGTTATGAACTGGGCAAAAGAAAACAATCACGAGATTGCTTTATGTAAAGGATTTACTGAAGGCGGTCTTGGTATGGTTGATTTAGCAAATAAAATTGTGGAAATCACCAAAAAACCTTCACACTTAAAACATGTTTATGAAGATAGTGATTTACCAAGAGTGAAAATCGAAAAAATCGCTAAAAATATATATGGTGCTAATGATGTTGAGTTCTCAGATAAAGCATTAAAACAACTTGAAACATATGAAGCATTAGGATGGAATTTACCAGTGTGTATGGCTAAAACACCATTATCCATTTCAGGAGACTCAAAAAAAGTTGGACTTGTTAAAGATTTCACACTTGAAATCAAAGAAATTAGACCATCGATGGGTGCTGGATTCTTAGTTGCATTAACTAAAGGTATTATGGTTATGCCTGGACTTAATAAAACACCACGAGCTCTTGAGATGAAATTAGATGACGAGGGAAACCTCATCGATTAGAGGTGAATAATATTGATTTTACTAGACGGAAAAAAAGTAAGTAAAGAACGAAATTTAAAACTAAAAGAAGATATCCAAAAAGCTGTTGAAAAATATAAAAGACCGCCTAAATTAGCCATTATTTTAGTGGGTAATAATCCTGCAAGCTTATCTTACGTAAAAGGAAAAAACAAAGCTTGTAAGCTGGTTGGTATTGAAAATGATATGTATCATTTAGATGAGAATATTTCTGAGAAAGAACTAAGAAACTTGATTATATCACTGAATCAAGATGATACTGTTGATGGTATTTTATTACAACTACCAATACCAAAACATCTTGATGAAGATATGTTTATCGATCTCATCAAAAGAGAGAAAGATGCCGATGGATTTCATGTAATTAACCAAGGATATCTATATCAAAAAAAGAAAACCATATATCCAGCTACACCTAAGGGTATTATGACATTATTAAATACATATGAAATTGATCCAAAAGGGATGCGTGCTGTTGTTATTGGTAGATCAAATATTGTTGGTTTTCCAGTTGCTAGATTATTAATGGATCGTGGAGCAACCATCACAGTTTGTCACTCAAAAACTAAAGATTTAGGATATCATACAAGACAAGCTAATATCATAGTTGCGGCTGTAGGTAAGCCAAAAATTGTCACAAAAGATATGGTAAAACCAGGCGCAGTCATCATCGATGTTGGTGTCAATAGAGTCGATGGAAAGCTTATCGGAGATGTTGACTTTCATCAGTTAGAAGATGTTGCAAGCTACATGACACCAGTACCTGGTGGTGTAGGACCAATGACAATTCATAGTTTATTGGAAAATACGTTTGAATTATATATGGAACACGTTAAAAAAGATTAAATCTTTACATTAATCTTCTTTACAAAAGCTAGATTAAATTGCTATAATGTTTTTGTATATGATTATCGTATAAGTTATCTGAGATGGAGATAACGTTTCTACCGGAATGCCTAACATTTCGACTACGATTGTTTAAACATTTAGGGGTTGTTTTGCTAACGTAGCAATGATATGCAGATAATTATCATACAAGCGGGATATAGTGGGGATAAGTAACATCATCTATATTTCTAAAAACACCTTCACTTTTTTGGGGTGTTTTTTTTCTAAATATAATGCTAAAATAGTAATGTGTTAAAAAGGAGACTGATGATATGAATATTTGGCATGATATAAGCAAGTCAAGAATTACACCAGATAAGTTTATTGCATGTATTGAAATCTCTAAGGGATCTAAGAAAAAATATGAACTCGATAAAGAGACTGGCATGATTATATTGGATCGTATTTTATTTACATCAACGCATTATCCTGCAAACTATGGATTTATTCCTAGAACTTATGCAGGCGATAATGACCCACTTGATGTCCTTGTTTTATGTCAAGAAGATATAGAACCATTGTCGATCGTGGAATGTTATCCAATTGGCGTTATGAAAATGATTGATTCTGATGAAATTGATGAGAAAATTATTGCAATTCCATTTGGTGATCCATCATTAACACAGTATAAAGATATTAGTGAGTTACCTGCGCATTTACTTACAGAAATGGGACACTTTTTTGAAGTGTATAAATCTCTTGAAGGAAAGAAAACATATATCCTAGATATCGAAGGTAAAGAAGCAGCAAAAAAAATTATAGTAGAAAGTATAAAAACATACGATAAAAAATTTGGAAAGTAAGGTTTAAAAAACATGGGAAGAGCGTTTGAAGTTCGTAAGGTTGCGATGGGTAAAACCGCAGCACAAAAATCAAAACTATATGCAAAATATGGAAAAGAAATATATATGGCAGCTAAGAATGGAGTCCCTGATCCTGAACTCAATCAATCTTTGAAACGAATCATTGAAAAAGCGAAAAAAGATCAAGTGAGTGCTGACGTTATTAAAAGAGCTATTGATAAAGCTAAAGGTGGTTCTGATGATAATTATAGTGAAGCAAGATATGAAGGGTTTGGACCAGGAAATTCATTATTCATCGTTGAATGTTTAACAGATAATGTTAACAGAACGATTGCTGAGGTAAGAAATTGTTTTACAAAAACAGGTGGTAAATTAGGTGTATCTGGATCTGTACTCCATCAATTTAATCATCAAGCAGTATTTACTGTCCCTGGATTAAACGAAGATGAAGTTTTAGAAATTCTTGTTTTAAACGATGTGGATGTATCTGATATTGAAACAGATGAAGAAGGGGTTACAATTTTAGGAGAAGCAAAAGATTTCAACCAAATTAGAACTGCTTTTCAAGAAAATAATCCAGATGTTGATTTTATAACAGAAGAAATTATGTGGTTACCACTCATGGAAACTGAGCTCTCTGATGAAGAGGAAAAACAACAGTTTGATCGTTTAATGGACATGCTAAATGAACTTGACGATGTTCAAGAAGTTTATCATAATGTTAAACAAGCTGAGTAGCCCATTATAAAACGTATAAAATAGGCTTAAAAACGAGAAAGATAGTCGGCTTAAAATGCCATAAACTGTCTTTTTTTTTAATTCTTATTATGTTATAATAAGTCGAAGACTACGCTAGGAGGAATTTATGAACCTCAATACAATTGATCCTTTGATTTATCAAGTGATAAATAAGGAGAAAAATAGACAAGAAAAAAATATTGAGTTGATTGCATCTGAAAACTTTGTTTCGGACGCAGTCTTAGAAGCGCAAGGGTCAATTTTAACAAACAAATATGCAGAAGGATATCCTAAAAAGAGATATTATGGTGGATGTGAATTTGTTGATGAAATTGAAATTGAAACAAAAAGAAGATTAAAAAAATTATTTGATGCTAAGTTTGTTAATGTGCAACCACATTCTGGTTCACAAGCAAATATGGCAGTGTATCAAGCATTATTGAAACCAGGAGATGTCATTTTGGGTATGTCATTATCTGAAGGCGGACATTTGACTCATGGGTTTCATTTGAATTTTTCTGGGAAGTTATATGAAAGCCATTTTTATGGTGTTGATAAAAAAACAGAAATGATTGATTATGAAGAAGTAAGAAAAATTGCACTCGAAGTTAAACCGAAGCTTATTATTGCGGGAGCAAGTTCTTATTCTAGAATCATTGAATTTGAAAAATTCAGAGAAATTGCAGATGAAATTGGTGCATATTTACATGTAGATATGGCGCACATCGCTGGTTTAGTTGCTGCAGGTATTCATCCGTCACCAATGGCTTTTGCACATGTAGTAACATCTACGACGCATAAAACACTAAGAGGACCTCGCGGTGGTATTATTCTTACCAATGACGAAGAAATCGCTAAAAAGATTGATAAGTCAGTTTTCCCAGGCATGCAAGGTGGACCTTTAATGCACGTGATTGCAGCTAAAGGTGTTGCATTTCTAGAAGCACTTGATGAGAGTTTTGTGACATATCAAAAACAAGTTGTAAAAAATGCACAAGCATTATCCAAAGCATTAACTGAGATCGGATGTCGTGTTGTTAGTGGTGGAACTGATAATCATTTACTTTTAGTAGATGTGAAATCTCATTACGGTATTACAGGACTAAAAGCAGAAACAGTGCTTCATGAAATTGGTATCACATGTAATAAAAATGGGTTACCATTTGATACTGAAAAACCACATTACGCAAGTGGTATTCGTTTAGGCACGCCTGCTGTTACAACAAGAGGATTCAAAGAAGAAGATATGAAGATTATTGCTGAAATTATTGATCAGGTACTTACCAACATTGATCATGAAGATATATTAAAAGAAGCACATGAAAAAGTGTTAAAACTAACAAAAAAATATCGATTATATACGAAGGGAGAATAAGGAATGATAGCAAAGACAAGATGTATTCCTGATGGTAAAAAAGAATTAAAGAAGCTTCCTACAGAGCATTATACAGAAGCAAAATATTTATACTATCCAGTTACAAGCGCTAGATGTCCAGAAGGTGAAACGTGTGTTCGCGGTGGACAATTCGTTAAAATTGGTGAAGTCATTGGAACAAGAAAAGGTGCTTTTTTTGAACAACCAATGCATGCAACAGTCAGTGGTGAGGTTTTAGGAAATGAAAAGCATATCGATCAAAGTGGTAAAATGGTGGACTGCTTAATCGTTGAAAATGACTTTAAATATGAACTTCACGAATCTATCCAAGACCGTACAGATGCAGAAATTGACGCACTTACAAAAGATGATTTTGTAGAAATCGTTAAAGAAGCTGGGTTAGTTGGATTAGGAGGTAGTGCATTCCCATCATATATTAAGTTAAGCACAAAAGATCAAATCGATGTAGTGTTAGCAAATGGTATTGAATGTGAACCTAATTTAATTAGTGATTATGGTCTGATGATGACAAATCCGAGAGCTGTCATTGAAGGTTTAATTTTTGCGATGAAAGCATCTGGTGCTAAAAAAGGTGTAATCGCAATTAAGAAAAAATACAAAGAAATCCATGAAAGATTAGAATTCTGTTTACATGAGTTTTCTCAGTATGATATTAAAATACAAAGC
The DNA here is from genome assembly GCA_002838185.1 of Tenericutes bacterium MO-XQ. Classification (GTDB taxonomy): domain Bacteria; phylum Bacillota_I; class Bacilli_A; order Acholeplasmatales; family Acholeplasmataceae; genus Mariniplasma. The sequence continues at coordinate 209,066 of CP017948.1, forward strand.
GTAGGTAATTTCTATCCTCAAGGATGGGAACTTATGACTATTAAAAATGCTTTAGGTATTAAGATTCCGCAAGGTGAGTTGTTGTCTAAATACGGGGTTTTAAACTTCAATGTTTCAACTTTAGCGAGTATTTATGCTGCGGTTAGACATCGCTTGCCAGTACTTGAAAGATACATCTCGTTAAGTGGAAATGGTATTCATAATAAGAACTTTAGAGCAAGAATTGGTACACTTATGACTGAACTTATTGCTTCAGCTGGTGGATATAAAGATCCTGAAACACCTAAAGTCTTAATATTAGGTGGACCAATGATGGGTGTTAATGTGACATCTGATGATATCGTTATGACACATACGACAACATCTTTAATTGTTCAAAACGATGAAACCATGATTGAAGAACCATGTGTGCATTGTGCATCATGTGTGTATTCTTGTCCGGTTGAAATTCAACCTGTGCAAATCATGAACGCTTATAAAGTAAGAGATAAAGATATGCTTAAAAACTTAGAAGTAACAAAATGCATTGAATGTGGATTGTGTTCGTTTGTTTGTCCTTCTAAGATACATTTAACAGAACATATGCGCAAAGCAAAAAGCTTTGCAAATAAATAGGAGGATGAGATGATGCAAGCAGTAAAACAAACAAGTCCTTATATTCGTAAAGACGTAAGTACAAAACGCATGATGACAGATGTTTTAATTGCCTTGATGCCAGTCGTGATCTTTTCGATTTATCGATTTGGCTGGGATGCGGTCGTTAGAATATTAGTATCACTTGTAGTAATGATTGGTTTAGAGGCGATTGCTTTTGGCATGATGCAAAAACCAAAAAAAGCTGATAAGTGGTTTGAAAGATTAAAATCAAGATATGAGAAATACACGATTAACAACATTACAGCTCCAGCTGTAAGTGCTGTGATTTTCGCAATGATTATTCCATCTAAACTGCCTATATATGCAGTTATTATGGGGGCAGCATTTGGTATTTTAGTAGCAAAAATGTTATTTGGTGGTTTGGGATCAAACATCTTTAACATCGCAGCTACTGGTCGTATTTTTATTGGACTGGCATTAACTGATATGTTTACTGGTAAATATGTTGGTGTTGATATGATTGCTGGTGGTACTGCCTTAACAGCAATTAGAACAGGTGCAGGATTCCCTTACACATTAAATAGTTATCCACTACTTGATATGTTCTTAGGAAATATTCCAGGGTCTATGGGTGAAATTAGTGCACTAGCTATTTTAATTGGTATGGTTTACTTATTAATCAGAAGATCTGCTGACTTTAGAGTTATCGTTTCTTCATTAGTGACTTTCGTTGTGTTAATGCTTATTGCTGGATTTAAATTATATCCAGATCAAGCATTTAGTTACATGTTATTCCATGTGCTTTCTGGTGGTATTTTATTTGGTGTTGTATTCATGATTACAGATCCTGTAACATCTCCAGTAACTAAACCGGGTCGCTGGATTTATGGATTATTAGTAGCATCTTTAGTGGTTATCATTAGATTATTTGGTGCATATCCTGAAGGGGTAGCATTCGCATTGTTATTCTCTAATATGTTTGTGCCACTCATTGATTATCCACAATGGGCAACAAATAAGTTTAAACCAAGTTTCTTTATTGGTTATGGTGTAGCATTTATTGCATTAGCACTCATTGTCTACTTCGGTGTAGGAGGTGCTGTATAATGAAAAGATTATTTGAAAAGAATCCAATGCTTCATTACACTTTTGTACTTATGGTGATTTCAATTGCGTGTGGTGTTGTGATTGGTGGGGTTAACGCTTTAACAGCTCCAGTGATTGCTGATAATTTATTAAAAGCAAAAATTGGAGCATATGAAGAAGTGTTACCTGGAATTGATACTTTTGATGAAATTGAAGTGACTGATGATTATCCTTCAACAGTACAAAGTATTGCTCAAGGATATAATACAGGTAATGATACATTAGGTTATATTTATGAAGTTTATAGAACAAATAGTTATGGAAATATGACGATTGTCATAAGCGTTGGCTTAGATGGTAAAGTTATTGGTGCTCAATTTATTACAATTGAACAAACATTAAATGTTCCTGGTACTAGAACTAACTTATCACTATATGTTGGTTCAATGATTTCTGATTTAACACCAAGTGGAGATTTAATCTCTGGTGCTACAGGTAGTTTATCAACGATGCAAGGATTGCTTGCTGATGTTGCAACTGCTCATGCACTTACTGGTGGAGAAGTTATTGTTGATCCACTTGATGAAGCATATGGTGAAGGATATACACTAGAAGTTGATAGTAGCTTTACTGCAACTGCTCATGTAACATCTAAAGCAAATGTTTTACAAGGTTCAGATGTAGTTGGTTATATGTATAGCTTAACTGGCAGCGGTGAATATCAAGATGGTGAGTCAGACAGTATCGTTATGAATATTTATTTTGATGCTGAAGATAAGATAGTAAAAATTGATCTACCTGCTGATGACTACAATCACACAAGTGGTGGATTCAAAAATAAAAATATTGCTTATTTAGAGTTATTTGTTGGATTAGAGAAAGCAGATATTCAAGCAACTGTAGATGGTGCTGATTCAGATATCACTGCAGGTGCATCAAATACAAATGCTTTAATTGTAGAACTCTTAGAAGCATTCTTAAGTGAGGTGGCATAATATGAAAAGAGAAAATCTATTATTACTTATTAACTTTTCAATTATGGTACTCATAGGTATTGCATTTGCATTTGTTTATCAAGCAAATGTCATGTCAGATCCTGAAGATCAATTATTCAACCAAAAAGTAGAACTTGTTGACGAAGTGAAACTAGCTAGCTTACCACAAATGTCAGGTAGTTCATCTAGCTTTGCTATGGTTGATATGAAGTGGAACGCTGTTGATAAAGATGATGAAAAAGTGGGAACTGTATATCATGCAGTGATCAAAAATAGTTTCTCATTAACTGGTTCTGGTGTTGATTATGGATTTATTGAGTTACTGATTGGATTTAGCGAAGATGATAAAGTATATGTTCAGTATTTAACAGTATATCAATCATCTTGGGCTGTTGTTGGTATTCAAAAATACATACAAGATTATTATGATGGTGAAGATATTTTAAATAGCCAAGGTATTCCAAGTTTTGATGCTGATATTGTTGCTGGTGCTACACAAAATCCTGCGACAGTTTCAACAGATGCAATAAAAGAAATTGTAATGGAAGCTTTAATTTTAGAATATCCTGAATTAGAAGAAATAAACCCATATGAAGAGTTGTTTGGTATTGAAAATTATCAATTTGAAGATGATGCAACATTTACTGAAACTACACATATTACAGATAAACGATTAGTAACTGATGGGACTGATCAAATTGGTTATGTTTACAGTGTTACAGGTACTGGTGAATATCAAGAAGGTGAATCTGATAGTATTTTAATTGAAATCGTATTTGGTTCTGATGATACTATTTTAGGATTTGTATTACCAGATGAAACCTACAATCATTCAGGTGGATCATTTAGAAGCAAAAACGAACAATATCTAGAAAATTATGTTGGTTTATTAATCAGCGAAATACAAGCAGAAGTAGATGCTCAAAATTCTACTGATGTTACAAGTGGTGCTTCAAATACAAGAGCGTTGATTGACGAACTCTTAGAAGCATTCGTAAGTGAGGTGAATTAAAGTGACAGAAGCAAAAAAAGTTCCAGTGAAAAAGATACCTCCGAAGAAGGCTAAAGAAAAAGAAGCGTCATTAACTGAAGTTTTTACAAAAGGTATTTGGAAAGAAAATGGTATCTTTGTGATGGTATTAGGGATGTGTCCTGCGCTAGCGGTCACTTCAACATTCGAAGGTGCATTTGGTATGGGTATATTAGTTATGATTATCTTAACTTTAACCAATACAACTGTTTCATCGATTAGAAAATTTGTTCCTAATACAGTTAGAATCCCATCTTATGTTATTATTATTGCTACTGAAGTAACAGTATTAAAGATGGTTGTTGATGCATTTGCTCCAGCACTTGCTACTGAACTTGGTGTGTTTATCGCATTAATTACAGTAAACTGTGTCATATTTGGTAGAGCAGAGTCATTTGCATCTAAAAACAAAGTCATTCCATCAATGTTAGACGGACTAGGTGTTGCATTAGGCTTTGCAATCTCGTTATCAATGATCGGGTTTGTTAGAGAGTTATTTGGTACTGGAACTATTCAAATAGGGCAAGTGCTTCCTCTAGGATTTGAATATACACTATTTGGTGGATTAGGTTTAGAACCTTATGCATATTCAGTATTGGTTCAGCCTCCTGGAGCATTCTTGGTTATTGGGTTCCTATTAGCTTTAATTACAGCTTTAAGACAAACAAAGAAAGGAGCTAAGAAATAATGGAATTATTAGCGATTTTAATTTCGTCAATGTTAATCAATAACATTGTACTTATGCAATTCTTAGGTTTATGTTCTTTCTTTGGCGTATCTACAAAGATGAAGTCTGTTGTAGGTATGGGGTTAGCAGTTATTGTTGTTATCTTTTTAGCAGCACTTATTACATATCCTATTTATAAATTTGTTTTAGTTGAACTTAGAATTACATATATTGATACAATTGCGTTCATTTTAGTAATTGCATCCCTTGTGCAATTAACTGAACTTGTGATCAAACGTGTAAGCAAGAGTTTATATAAAACTCTTGGTGTGTATCTTCCGCTGATTGCAACTAATTGTGCAGTATTAGGTGTTGCTTTAATTAATGTATCTGATATTCAAAACACAACTTATCCAGAAGCATTAATGTATGCATTAGGATCAGGTTTAGGATATGCATTTATTATCATTACGTTTACTGCAATTCGTTTAAGATTAGATAGTGCAAATGTGCCTAAAGCACTAAAAGGTATGCCAATTGCGTTGGTTACCGCAGGTCTCATGGCGTTAGCCTTCATGGGACTTTCAGGTATTATCTAATGCCTATAACTCAATTATTAATTTTAATGGGTATTTTAATTGGAATTATTGCGATCTACGTTGGCACAATGTGGTTGAATAATAAAGTTGAAATACCAGAAGAATGTAAAGAAGCATATTTAGAAGCACAATCATGTGAATCATGTGCTTCAAGAGACGGTGGAAGTTGTGGATTTAGTGATACACTTGAATTCCTGAAGGAGGTCAAACTATGATAGAAGCATTATATCCGTTCATGGTATTGGGTGTACTTGGTGCGCTTATGGGTGTAACCTTATCACTTGCAAATAAATATTTAACAGTGGTAGAAGACCCTAGAATTAACGAAATAGAAAAATTATTACCAAATTATAACTGTGGTGCTTGTGGTACTCCTGGTTGTCACGCATTTGCAGAAGGTATTGTTAATGGTGAAGTTGCAAACCTATCAAGATGTAAACCAGGTAAAGTTGATAAACATTATAATCCTATATTAGAGTATATTAAAGATCATCCAAATCCAGATGGATCGACAATTGGTGTGAAGATTTAGGACATATATTTATGTCCTTTTCTTTACTGATTGTGTTATAATAGTTTAGGATATAGAAACGGGTGATTTACATGAAAAAAATATTCAGTTTAGGGCTAATTATATTTAGCATTTTCATGCTTTCAGGATGCCAATCTGAAAAAATGTATACATTTAATTTTTATGATTACATGGATACATATATTAGAGTGCAAATGATGGCTCCAAGTGAATCTGATGCAAATAAGTATCAAGATGATATTGATGCGATTTTTAATATGTATCATGAACTATCAACATCATATGAAGCACTTGATGAAGATTCAATATACTTAGAAAACATCTATACTTTAAATCAAAACATAGGTCAAAGATTAGAAGTTGACCTAGAGTTATATGAGTTATTAGTTTATGCTGAAGAAATCAAAGAAATGACTGATGGCTATTTTGACATCTCCATAGGAAAAGCTGTGGATGTTTGGAAAGATGTCATGCAAGAACAAACTGAAGGCTTTGAAGTTGGGGATCATGTCTACGTCTATCATTATTATGATGGTGAAAAAACAGAAGAAAACAAGATTCTTGTGAATCAAACAGGTGTTGTTGAGTCAGTTTTAAGAGATGAAGAAAATGCATCTATTGTTTTAAGTGTTACTTTAGACTTAGGTGAATCGTCAATTACTATTGATAAAAACGATGCCTATAAAAAAGAAATATCAAAATCAGTATTTGATCAAGCTATTTTAGAGATTGATGCATTAGATTTTTCTGAAAACGAAATTGTATTAGAAACCGAACAAGATAAATATTATGTCACTTTTAATGGTGAAGATATTAAAGTTGATTTAGGTGCTATTTCTAAAGGGTATGCAACACAAAAAGTTTATGAATACATCAATGACTTAGGCATTAAACAATTTTCTATTTCATCGGGCACTAGTTCGATCGTCTTAGGTGAAAATCAAAATAGAGCTGAAGAAAACTTTGTTTTTTATGTGTCTTTAGCAAATCCATATCAAACAGAAATATTGGATAAAGCGACTTACGGAACTATAAAAGTTAAGAACTTAAGTGTCACAACAAGTGGCAATTATGAACAATATGTTCTTTATCAAGGGGATCGATATCACCATATTGTGTCACCTTTTGAAAAAATGCCTGTACAATATTATCATACAGTCACTATCTTAGGTGAAGATGCGGGTTTACTTGATGCTTTATCAACAGCATTATTCTCAATGTCACCTGAAATAATGGATTCATGGCTTAATGAATATCAAGAATCACTTAATATCGAAATCATAAGATTTAATCAAGATTTAACGATAGACACATTCTTATTTGATACAGAATTTGAGGAGCACTAAAAAATGATGGGAAAGAAAGATAGTACTAATAAAAGAGATATTTTATTAGTAACTATTCTCTTGCTTGTAGTAGGAGGTCTTTTCCTGTATTTTCAAGTTTTTCAAACATCTGGAGAGGCAAATTACGCGCATGTTTATTATGGCTCGTCAAATGAACCTATGGTTACAATTGATTTTGTAAAAAATGAAATTATTCAATATAGTGAGCAAGATGTACCTAGTGAGTATGGTAGTTTTCCAATCATAGATGAAGGAAAAAGAACCATTACATTGTTAGGAGATTATGAGATAAATGGAGTTAGACAAATCGTCGTTATCGAGTACGATTTTGGTCTTAAAACTGTTCAAATTATAGAGGAAGAAAGTCCGAATAACATTTGTAGTAGAGAAGGTGTATCAACGGGGAAACCCTTGATTTGTCTTCCGAATCGAGTAAGAGTCGAGTTCGAAACAAATGACGATTCAGATTTTACAGTGTAATATGAAGCAAACAAGAAAAATGATATTGCTTGCGAATTTTTTAGCAATCGCAATTGTACTTAATTTAATAGAATCAGCAATAGCCTTAAGTCCAGTTCCAGGAGCTAAATTAGGATTTGCTAATGTGATTACGCTTATTATTCTATATGTCTATTCTTTTAGGGATAGTACGGCATTAACCTTGCTTAGAGTCATATTAGTAGGCTTACTTAGTGGTAGATTACTAGGACCAACTTTTTATATGAGCTTAAGTGGTGCAGCAGCAGCAATCATTGCGATGGGCATACTTAAAAAAACTAATTTTTTTGGGATTTTAGGTGTGAGCGTCGTTGGTTCTATTTTCCATGTTTTTGGGCAAATAGGAGCTGGTATATTTGTCATAGGTAGTACAGCAATTATTTACTGGATGCCACTGATGCTTTTACTCAGTATTCCTGCAGGTGTAATCACAGGATTAATCGGTAAAAGATTTGTTTCTGTATGGGACACTTGGCACAATAAAATTGAGAATTAAAAAAGTGAAAAATATCACTTGATAAAATCAAATAGTAATGATATAATAAATTAGCAAAAACTTACTATGGCACATGCCATGGCGGAAGGAGATTAATTATGAAACAAGGTATTCATCCAAACTATAACGTTATTAAAGTAAAATGCTCAACTTGCGGATTTGAACATGAAGTAGGAACAACAGCAAAAGACTTTAGAATTGACACATGCTCAAATTGCCATCCATTCTACACAGGACAACAAACATTCGTGCAAGCAGCAGGTCGTGTTGAAAAATTCAATAAACGCTATGGTATCAATAGTAAAAAACAAGACAATGAATAACGTGATGTTAAATCACGTTTTTTATTAAAATGATATAAAAAAAGGGGATAAAACATGTATCATACATATAAAAATGGATTTATTGAAGTTGTATGTGGGCCAATGTTTGCGGGGAAAACAGAAGAGCTCATTAGACGTATTAAAAGATTGGAATATGCAAAACAAAATGTATTAGTTTTTAAGCCGAAAATTGACACAAGATACGAAAAAGAAGAAATAGTATCCCATAACATGAGTAAAAAACCATCAATCATCATTGATAAAAGTATAGAAGTTCTTTCCTATATTAAAGATGATACAGATGCTGTTGTTATTGATGAAGTTCAATTTTTTGATCATGATATCGTTCAAATCGCTGAAGATCTTGCTGATCGCGGGATTAGAGTGATTGTAGGTGGTCTTGATCGTGATTTTAGAGGGGAACCTTTTGGACCGATGCCAGACTTGTTATCAAGAGCTGAGTTTGTCACAAAATTAACTGCAATTTGTGTTAAAAGTGGATTACCTGCAACTAGAACTCAACGTATCATCAATGGTAAACCAGCAAACTATTCAGATCCGACCATTTTAGTAGGAGCAAATGAATCTTATGAACCAAGATCTAGACACTACCATGAAGTACCAGGAAAACCTGAAAAAAAATAAGTTTATGTCGGCAGCTTTAAAAGAAGCACAAAAGGCTGCAGATATAGATGAAGTACCGGTCGGTGCAGTTGTAGTTTATCAAGATAAAATCATAGCTAGAGCGCATAATGAGCGTGAAAGTAAGCAAATATTTCATGGGCATGCTGAATTTTTAGCAATGATGAAAGCACAAAAAAAATTAAAGTCTTGGAGATTGGAAGATTGTGAAATTTATGTTACAATGGAACCGTGTCCAATGTGTGCAGGAGCAATGATTCAATCAAGAGTAAAAAAAGTATATTATGGTGTCTCGGATCCAAAATCTGGAGTCGCATCTAGTATATGTGATTTATTCAGTTTACCGTTTAATCATAAAGTTGAAACCGAAGGGCTTTTAATGCAAGAAGAAAGCGAAAAAATGTTAAAAGCATTTTTCCGAAAATTAAGAAAAAAATAAACTAAAGTCCCTATCAAGCATCATCATTCAATAGTAACTTGTGAACCTGGTCAGGTCTTGATCGAAGCAGCCATAAGCATGTTTACTATGTGGGTGATGATGCTTGATAGGGATTTTTCGATGATTTAACATAATTATGACTAAAAATAACATGTAATGTTATAATAAAACCAATGGAGGAATGAAATATGAAACTAAATTCAAAAGTGTATAAACAACTCACAAACGAACCGTTTGAAAAACATGAAATTAATGGTAAAACCGTTGAATTTCATTACATGGATGACACACCATTTCTAACTCAATTTGCATCGAGAGGTAGATTTGCAGTATGGACATCAGATGGAAATGATTATAAGGTGCTTATTGAAAGTACTTATTATGAAGCTTTAAAACCATTTTATCAATATGATGTTAATGTCATTTGGTTAAGTTTTTTAGATAAGGTATCAAGTATCAGTAAAAAAATTAATATGTTATTTATTATCCCAACGTTAGCACTTTATGCAATAGGTGCAATATTAACGTTTGTATTTTTTGAAGAGTACACATTACAAATTTTACTAGGTTTAATCATTATTGTGTTCATCAGTAATATGGTTCAAAGTAAAGTTGTCAACAGTAAGGTTAGAGCTGAAAATCAAAAGACTCAAGATTTAATTAGAGAGCATCTTGGACAAGATAATTTTGATGAACTTGTAAAAGCCCAAGAAGAGCACTATCAAAAATACTTTAGATTTGACGAAGTGGAACAAACCGATACACCAGCAGAACAAGAAGCTGAAGCAATACCAACAGAAGAAACCCCTGAAGATGATAATCAACAGGAGAGTGACAAATAATGGATCAAAAAGCAATAAATGCAATACGTTTTTTAGGTGTTGATGCGATTAATAAAGCTAACTCAGGACATCCTGGGATTGTTTTAGGCGCTGCACCTATGGCATATAAACTTTTTACAACACATATGAATATTGATGTAAAAAAACCACATTGGATTAATAGAGATCGCTTTATTTTAAGTGCAGGACATGGATCAATGTTGTTATATGCGATTAATCATTTATCAGGATACAAAATATCTATTGAAGATATTAAAAACTTTAGACAATTAGGCAATACACCTGGACATCCTGAATATGGTCACACAGATGGTGTCGAAACAACTTCAGGTCCACTTGGTCAAGGTATATCAAATGCAGTAGGTATGGCGATTGCAGAAACGCATTTAGCTGCCAAATTTAATAAACCAAACTATAATATTATTGATCATTACACTTATGTAATATGTGGTGATGGTGATCTACAAGAAGGAGTTGCGCTTGAATCAACCAGTTTGGCTGGTCGTTTGGGATTAGGTAAACTCATCGTTTTATATGATTCAAACGATATTCAACTAGATGGTGAAGTGTCATTAGCATTTAATGAAAACACTAAGAAGAAATTTGAAGCTATGGATTGGCAACATATCCTTGTGGAAGATGGTAATGACTTAAATGCAATCAATAGAGCAATCAATAGAGCTAAAAAAGAAGAAAATAAACCTTCAATCATAGAAGTTAAAACAAAAATTGGCTATGGAACTTCATTTGAAGGAACATCAAAAGTGCACGGTTCTCCTATTGGAAATGCTGAAGCGGATAAATTACGTGAAACATTAAACTGGACCTACAAACCATTTGAAGTTCCTGAAGATGTATATCAATTATTTAGAAAAAAAGTTACCCTAAGAGGTCAAAGAGTTCATAGAAAATGGAAAAAACTATTTGAAGCATATCAAGAACAGTATGCTGACGATGCTAAACTATTGAACCAATTCATAAATGATGATATGCTTGTCAACGAAGCTGATTTTGAAGATCTTGCAAAAGCAAATGATGAAGCAACTAGAAGTGTAAGTGGTAAAGTTATTCAAAGATTATCTAACCAATTTTCAAACTTAATTGGTGGATCAGCGGATTTAACTGTTTCAACAAAAGCAAAGGGCGCTGATGGTCATTATGATAGAAATAATCGTCTAGGTAGAAACATCAATTTTGGTGTTAGAGAGCATGCGATGGGTGCTATTGTTAATGGATTAACTTTGCATGGGGGACTTAAAGCATTTAGTGGTGCATTCTTCGTATTTAGTGATTATATGAAACCAGCAATAAGACTTGCTGCAATCATGAATATTCCGTCTATTTTTGTATTTACACATGATTCGATTGCTGTTGGAGAAGATGGACCAACACATCAACCTGTTGAACATTTAGCGGGACTTAGAAGCATTCCTAACCTAAACGTAATTAGACCTGCTGACGTGCATGAAACCATTGCAGCTTGGAAAGTTGCTATCGAGTCAAAACATACACCAACTGTCATTGTTTTAACAAGACAAAACGTTAAAAACTACCAAGAAACAAATGCACAAGGACTTTCAAAAGGTGCATATATTGTTTCCAAAGAAAACAACCAATTTGATGGTATATTATTAGCTACAGGTTCAGAAGTTGAACTTGCAATGAAAGCAAAAGAAATATTAAAAGATCAAGGAGTTGATGTAAGAGTAGTAAGCATGCCATCACATCATTTGTTCGAAAAACAAACAAAGAAATATCAAAAAGAAATATTACCGAAACGCAAGAAAACACTTGCGATTGAAATGGGTAGTAGTATGTCTTGGTATAAATATACTAAAGATGTATATGGACTAGATACATTTGGTGCCAGTGCACCAATGGAAGATGTCTTAGAACATTTCAATTTTACTGCAGAAAAAGTTACAGAGGCATTTTTAAAAATATAGCTAAAAGAAGTGATTAAATGATATATGATGTAATTGTCGTTGGCGGTGGGCATGCTGGTATTGAAGCTGCCCTAGCAACAGCAAGAATGAATAAAAATACATTACTTGTAACAGGCAACCTTAATAAGGTTGCTTCTTTGCCTTGTAATCCATCTATAGGTGGACCGGCAAAGGGTATTGTTGTTAGAGAAATTGATGCTTTAGGTGGTCAAATGGCTAAAAGTGCTGATAAGGGGCAGATTCAAATGAAAATGTTGAACGCCTCTAAAGGACCTGCTGTAAGAGCTTTAAGAGCACAAATTGATAAGCTAAAATATCCAAAAATCATGTTAGAGGTATTAAAAGAAACCAAACATTTAGAACTCAAAGAAGCTTTAGTAAACCATCTAAAGATAGATGATCATAAAGTAACTGGTGTTGTTTTAGAAGATGGTACAGTAATCCAAGCAAAAACGGTAATTATCACAACGGGAACATACTTAAATAGCCATATACTTATAGGAAAAAAGAAGACGTCATCTGGACCTCAAAATGAACCAACAACATTTGGCATTAGTAAACAACTCAAAGATCTTGGATTTGAAGTAATCAGATTAAAAACTGGAACACCACCAAGAGTAAAAAGAGATAGCATTAACTACTTAAAAACAACCATTCAACCTGGTGATGGAAAATCATACACATTTAGTTTTGACAAAAAATATTATGAGGATAACCCTCATGAGTTTTGCTACTTGACACATACTTCTAATGAAACACATGAAATTATTAATCAACATTTAGGTGAATCAGCGATGTATAGTGGCGTTGTAGAAGGTGTTGGACCTAGATATTGCCCGTCAATAGAAGATAAAGTAGTCAGATTTAATGATAAAGATAGACATCAAATTTTCATTGAACCTGAAAGTCTAGAAATAGATGAGATGTATATCCAAGGATTTTCAACGAGTTTGCCAGAATATGTCCAAGAAGAAATGATTAGAACGATTCCTGGATTAGAAAACGCTGAAATTGTAAGATATGCATATGCTATTGAATATGACGCAATCAACCCTATTCAATTATTTCCAACACTAGAAACAAAAATGATTGATAATCTATTTTGTGCAGGACAAATTAATGGAACTAGTGGATATGAAGAAGCTGCAGGACAAGGCTTAATGGCTGGTATTAATGCAGCATTAAAGCTAGAAGGTAAAGAACCACTTATACTACAAAGACACGAAGCTTATATCGGTGTATTAATTGATGACTTAGTTACTAAAGGCGTACTTGATCCATATAGATTATTAACTTCAAGAGCAGAACACAGATTATTATTAAGACACGATAATGCTGATTTTAGATTGAGAGACTATGGATATCAAGTCGGACTTGTTAATCAAGATGACTATCAAAAATATTTGGATAAGAAAAATGATTTAGAGTCACTATATGAACAGGCTTCTACATTTAAAGTCATGCCGACTAAAGAAAACAACGCATATTTAAATGAAAGAGGATCTGCAACACTTTATGAAGCTATTTGGTTAACTGATTTGTTAAAAAGACCAGAAATCAATAAAGATGATATTAAATATTTTTTAAATCATGAATTTGACGAAGAAATATATGAACAACTAGAAATAAAAATCAAATATGAAGGATATATTCAAAAAGCAATGAGAGAAGCTGAAAAGATGATACGTCTAGAACACAAAAAAATTCCAGATGACATCAAATATCAAAATATCAAGAATATTTCATCAGAAAGTAGAGAAAAACTAGAAAAAATTAGACCTAAAACCTTAGGTCAAGCATCAAGAATTTCTGGTGTAAATCCAGCAGATATCTCACTTATCCTTATATATTTAGAATCGGAGAACTATAACAAAAATGTTCAAAGATGATGTAAAAAACGGGTTAGGCATCGAGTTATCGACCGATCAACTCAAAAAATTTGATATTTACTATAATTTTCTCATCGAGTATAATGAAATCACCAACCTAACTAGAATTACCGATGAAGAAGAAGTCTACTACAAACATTTTTATGACTCACTTACTATTGTAAAGAGTCTTGATATCAACAAAATCATGACACTATGTGATATGGGCGCTGGCGCAGGATTTCCAAGCATTCCTCTAAAGATTATGTTTCCACATCTACATGTCACGATAATTGATTCTTTAGGTAAGAGAATTACATTTTTAAAACTACTTATTGAAAAACTTAATTTAGAGAATGTCTTTCTCGTATATGATCGTATTGAAAATTATGCAAGAATCAATCATGACAGCTTTGATTTAGTTACAGCCAGAGCTCTTGGTAAATTACCACTCATTTTAGAGTTAGGGTTGCCGATGAACAAAGTGAATGGTTATTTTGTAGCGTACAAATCAAAAAGTTACGAAGAAGAATTAAATGAAGCATCAAATGCATTGAGATTATTAGGTGGGAAATTAATCAAAGTGATATCTTTTGAAATTCCTAATGCATACGGGGATAGAGTTCATATTTTGATACAAAAACATAAAAAAAGTCCTTTGATATATCCACGGTCTTTTTCGGCAATAAAAAAGAAAAGCTTGTAAAAAGGAGATTTTATGGGAAAGATAATAGCAGTATCCAATCAAAAAGGTGGTGTAGGAAAAACCACCACAAGTGTGAATTTAGCTGCAGCACTTGGTGAATTGAATAAAAAAGTATTGCTCATAGACTTAGATCCTCAAGCAAGTACAACCACTAGCTTGGGTATTAATCGTAGTTTATTGTATTCAACCATAATGGATGTTCTTTTAAATCAAGTTAGTGTTGAAGATAGTATTATACATCTAAGTGAGATCAATGTAGATGTTATTCCGGCAACGATAGAACTAGCACATTTAGAGATTAAATTGGAAGTTGAAGATCGAGAGTATATACTAAATAAAAAAATTCACAAACTTTCAGAGTTATATGATTATGTGATAATTGATTGTCCGCCTTCATTAGGGTTATTAACGTTAAATGCTCTTTATGCATCAAATTCGGTTCTTATACCAGTCCAGTGTCAATATCTAGCCATCGATGGATTAACACAATTATTAAATACGATAAGAGTCGTTCAAAAACAACTAAAAGTGAATAATAAAAGGCTTGATATTGAAGGTGTTTTGTTGACAATGTTAGACAAGAGAACCAAAGCTGGTTGGGAAATAGTTCACGAAATTAAAGACTACTTTAAAGAAGGAGTATTTGATACGATAATAACTAGTAATGTTGCTGCACAAGTAGCACCTACCTATGGGCTTCCAGTTACTACATTTGCACCAAAGTCACCTGCTTCAAGATTATATAAATCTTTAGCCAAGGAGGTTGTAAAGAACAATGAGTCAAGATAAAAAACCAAGAACTTTAGCTGATTTATTACAAGAACATCACGTCGATGATGTATTAGAAGGCGAAGTTATAGATGAAATAGCATTAGATGAAATAAAAGCTAACCCATTTCAGCCACGAAGAATATTCGATCAAGATAAAATAGACGAGTTAGCACAATCTATTAGAGAACATGGTATATTTCAACCTATAATCATTAAAAAAGTTGGAAAAGGGTATATCATTGTTTCTGGAGAAAGAAGATATCGAGCTGCTCAACAAGTTGGCTTAAAAACCATTCCTTCTATCGTTAGACAATATGAAGAATCTAAAGTAGCTGAAATAGCACTTGCTGAAAACCTTCAAAGGGAAAATCTTACACCTATTGAAGAAGCAGAAGCTTATAAGGTTGTTATGAATCATTTAAGTCTTACACAAACTGAATTAGCTCAAAAAATAGGCAAAAGTAGATCACATGTAACTAATATGTTAGGGTTGTTAAATCTACCAGAAGAAACTCAAAACTTATTATTAACAAACCAAATTAGCATGGGACATGCAAGAGCATTGAGCAAGTTGGAAAACAAAGATCAAATCAATAAACTTGCAAACATGATTGTAAGAAAACAATTAAGCGTTAGACAAGTAGAAGAATTAACAAAAACAGAAGATAAGACCAATAAAATCAAAAGAAAACCTAGCACTCGATATATAAAGGAAGAAAAGTATTTATCTTCTTACTTAAATCACAAGGTAAAAATTGATGAAAAGAAAATTACCATTTATTATCATGAGGATGAATTGGCAGAAGTAATAAGTAGGTTGTTGAAAAAATGAATTATCAAGTAAATGATACGATTACTTTGAAAAAAAAGCATGTATGTGGATCTTATGATTGGGTGGTTATAAGAACTGGTGCAGAGATAAAGATAAGATGTGTCAAATGTAATAGAGAAGTAATGATACTAAAAAAAGAACTTGACAGAAGAATAAAAACCATTAAAAGTCAACAAGAGCAATAATGATAAATAACGGCGAAAATCATTGAAAAACGGGCTATATTCTAATTAAAATGATATTATTTCATAAAAATTAAAAAAATATATTAAAAGTGTTGATTTTTTCAAAATGATAAGTTAGAATATTAAAGCAAGCCCAAAAATGGAGGGGTAGCGAAGTGGCTAAACGCGGCAGACTGTAAATCTGTTCCTAACGGTTCGGCAGTTCGAATCTGCCCCCCTCCACCATTCTATTTATACCTTGTATAAGTCAGATAAAACACACCTTAGAAATACAGCATGAAAAAAATACAACTTAGATATTGACAAGGTTCTTTTATAATGATAGAATGTATAAGCACGCGTAAGAGTGCTATAAGGCAAAAGGTCTTTGAAAACTGAATGATGATGAGTGTATCAAGAGTAAAAAAATAAGAGCTATTAACAAACAAACTATAATTTATGGAGAGTTTGATCCTGGCTCAGGATGAACGCTGGCGGCGTGCCTAATACATGCAAGTCGAACGCACTAGTTTACTAGTGAGTGGCGAACGGGTGAGTAACACGTAGGTAACCTGCCCTTAAGACGAGGATAACCATTGGAAACGATGGCTAAGACTGGATAGGAATATTTGAGGCATCTTAAATATTTTAAAAGACCTAGCAATAGGTATGCTTAAGGAGGGGCCTGCGGCGCATTAGTTAGTTGGTGAGGTGAGAGCTCACCAAGACGATGATGCGTAGCCGGACTGAGAGGTTGAACGGCCACATTGGGACTGAGAGACGGCCCAAACTCCTACGGGAGGCAGCAGTAGGGAATTTTCGGCAATGGAGGAAACTCTGACCGAGCAACGCCGCGTGAATGACGAAGTACTTCGGTATGTAAAGTTCTTTTATCAAGGAAGAATGACTCGTGGAAAAACGAGAGTGACGGTACTTGATGAATAAGCCCCGGCTAACTATGTGCCAGCAGCCGCGGTAATACATAGGGGGCAAGCGTTATCCGGAATTATTGGGCGTAAAGGGTGCGTAGGCGGTCATTTAAGTCTTTGGTGTAAGTGCAAGGCTCAACCTTGTGATGCTAAGGAAACTGGATGACTTGAGTGTGATAGAGGTAAGTGGAATTCCATGTGTAGCGGTAAAATGCGTAAATATATGGAGGAACACCAGTGGCGAAGGCGGCTTACTGGGTCACAACTGACGCTGAGGCACGAAAGCGTGGGGAGCAAACAGGATTAGATACCCTGGTAGTCCACGCCGTAAACGATGAGTACTAAGTGTTGGAGAAATTCAGTGCTGTAGTTAACGCAATAAGTACTCCGCCTGAGTAGTACGTACGCAAGTATGAAACTCAAAGGAATTGACGGGACCCCGCACAAGCGGTGGATCATGTTGTTTAATTCGATGATACGCGAAAAACCTTACCAGGTCTTGACATCCCATGCAAAGCTTAAGAGATTAAGTGGAGGTTACCATGGAGACAGGTGGTGCATGGTTGTCGTCAGCTCGTGTCGTGAGATGTTGGGTTAAGTCCCGCAACGAGCGCAACCCTTATTGCTAGTTACCATCATTAAGTTGGGGACTCTAGCGAGACTGCCAGTGATAAACTGGAGGAAGGTGGGGATGACGTCAAATCATCATGCCCCTTATGACCTGGGCTACAAACGTGATACAATGGCTGAAACAAAGGGCAGCGAAGCAGTGATGTGAAGCGAAACCCAAAAAAGCAGTCTCAGTTCGGATTGAAGTCTGCAACTCGACTTCATGAAGTCGGAATCGCTAGTAATCGCGAATCAGAATGTCGCGGTGAATACGTTCTCGGGGTTTGTACACACCGCCCGTCAAACCACGAAAGTTGACAATACCCAAAGCCGGTGGCCTAACTCTTCGGAGAGGGAGCCGTTTAAGGTAGGGTTGATGATTGGGGTTAAGTCGTAACAAGGTATCCCTACGGGAACGTGGGGATGGATCACCTCCTTTCTAAGGAGAAAGGCATATACATAAACGTATATAAAAATTTCCAAAATACACTCATCATATTCAGTTTTGAAAGATTAGATCTTTCAAGTTTTAATAAGTTTGATCTTTGAAAAGTAGATAAATTCTGTCGTAAAGAAAATGAAAGAATAAAAAAGGTTAAGGAAAAAAGGGCGCACAGTGGATGCCTAGGCACTAAGAGCCGAAGAAGGACGCAACTAACGGCGAAACGCCACGGGGAGCAGTAAGTACGCGACGATCCGTGGGAATCCGAATGGGGAAACCCGCCATATGGAAGATATGGCATCTGCATATGCAGAGGGAAAACGCAGGGAACTGAAATATCTAAGTACCTGTAGGAAAAGAAAGTAAAAACGATTCCGCTAGTAGCGACGAGCGAACGCGGAGGAGCCTAACACCATAATAGTTACAAAACCACACACTAAAAGAACGGCGTGAGAAAGCCGACCGAAGAAGGTGAGAGTCCTGTATTTGAAAGTGTGCGGACTAGGGTGTTGAGAAGTACGGCGAGACACGAGGAATCTTGTCGGAAGATGTGAGGACCATCTCATAAGGCTAAATACTACTTAGTGACCGATAGTGAACCAGTACCGTGAGGGAAAGGTGAAAAGAACCCCGGGAGGGGAGTGAAAGAGAACCTGAAACTGTGTGCTTACAATTAGTCAGAGCCCGTTAATGGGTGATGGCATGCCTTTTGTAGAATGAACCGGCGAGTTACGGTATCTAGCAAGGTTAAGCTTTAAGGAGTGGAGCCAAAGCGAAAGCGAGTCTGAATAGGGCGTTAAGTTAGATGCTGTAGACCCGAAACTGGGTGAGCTAGCCATGAGCAGGTTGAAGTTTGGGTAAGACCAAATGGAGGACCGAACCAGGACACGTTAAAAAGTGTTTGGATGACTTGTGGCTAGGGGTGAAATTCCAATCGAACCCAGAGATAGCTGGTTCTCCCCGAAATAGCTTTAGGGCTAGCGTTAGCAATAGTTTTTATGAAGGTAGAGCACTGAATGTGTGATGGCCCCACCTCGGGGTACTGAGCCCAATCAAACTACGAATGTCATAAAAAGTAGCTAGCAGTCAGACTGTGAGTGATAAGGTTCATGGTCAAAAGGGAAAGAGCCCAGACCGTCAGATAAGGTCCCAAAATTGATGCTAAGTGGAAAAGGAAGTGAAGATGCACAAACAACTAGGAGGTTGGCTTAGAAGCAGCCATCCTTTAAAGAGTGCGTAAAAGCTCACTAGTCGAGTGACTCTGCGCCGAAAATGTACCGGGGCTAAGCATCATACCGAATCTACGGATTTGACGAAAGTCAAGTGGTAGGGGAGCGTTCTAAGTGCGGCGAAGCATGATCGGAAGGACATGTGGAGCGCTTAGAAGTGAGAATGCCGGTGTAAGTAACGAAAAGATAGGTGAGAATCCTATCCGTCGAAAACCCAAGGTTTCCAGGGGAAGGTTCGTCCGCCCTGGGTAAGTCGGGGCCTAAGGTGAGGCTGAAAAGCGTAGCCGATGGATAGCAGGTAGAGATTCCTGCACTAGTTTATGAACTGATGGAGTGACAAAGGAGGCTAACATCCGCCCATAATTGGATTTGGGACAAGGAAACGAGCTTAGTGTGTAGGCAAATCCGCACACTATATAAGAGTGAGTTTCGGTAGGTAAAGGATGATGACGTCAAACTTTCAAGAAAAGCTTCTAGGGCTAATTTATAGACTACCCGTACCGTAAACCGACACAGGTGGGAAGGTAGAGTATACTAAGACGCGCGAGAAAACCCTTGTTAAGGAACTCGGCAAAATGACTCCGTAACTTCGGGATAAGGAGGACTTTTAATGAAAAAGAAAAGTCGCAGAGAATAGGCCCAAGCGACTGTTTATCAAAAACATAGGTCTCTGCTAAACCGTAAGGTGATGTATAGGGGCTGACGCCTGCCCGGTGCTGGAAGATTAAGAGGAGATGTTAGGCAACGAAGCATTGAATTGAAGTCCCAGTAAACGGCGGCCGTAACTATAACGGTCCTAAGGTAGCGAAATTCCTTGTCGGGTAAGTTCCGACCCGCACGAAAGGCGTAACGATTTGGGCACTGTCTCAACAAGGGACTCGGTGAAATCAAGCTGCCGGTGAAAACGCCGGCTACCCGCGACAGGACGAAAAGACCCCATGGAGCTTTACTGTAGCTTGATATTGACATTGGGTGTAAGATGTACAGGATAGGTGGGAGACTGAGAACCTAGGACGCTAGTCTTGGAGGAGTCGACCTTTGGATACCACCCTTCGTGCATCTGATGTCTAACCCGCCGAAGTGGATTCGGGGGGACAGTGTCTGGTGGGCAGTTTGACTGGGGCGGTCGCCTCCCAAAGAGTAACGGAGGCGCCCGAAGGTACCCTCAGAATGGTTGGAAATCATTCGTAGAGTGCAAAAGCATAAGGGTGCTTGACTGCGAGACAAACAAGTCGAGCAGGGACGAAAGTCGGGTTTAGTGATCTCTCTGTACCGCATGGAAGGGCAGAGACTCAACGGATAAAAGCTACCCTGGGGATAACAGGCTTATCGCTTCCAAGCGTTCACAGCGACGAAGCGGTTTGGCACCTCGATGTCGGCTCGTCGCATCCTGGAGCTGGAGAAGGTTCCAAGGGTTGGGCTGTTCGCCCATTAAAGCGGCACGCGAGCTGGGTTCAGAACGTCGTGAGACAGTTCGGTCTCTATCCGTCGTGGGCGTTGGAGATTTGAAGGGAGCTGCCCCTAGTATGAGAAGACCGGGGTGGACATACCACTGGTGCACCAGTTGGCTTGCCAAGGCCACAGCTGGGTAGCTAAGTATGGAAGGGATAAACGCTGAAAGCATCTAAGCGTGAAGCCCACCTTAAGATGAGATCTCCCAATTTAGTAAGATCCCTTATAGACGATGAGGTTGATAGGCTGGGTGTGGAAGCATGGTGACATGTGAAGCTGACCAGTACTAATAGATCGAGGACTTAACCTTTACTTTCATTTGAAATACATACAGAATTTATCTAGTTTTGAGAGATGTCTGGTGACGATGGCGAAGTGGTCACACCTGTTCCCATACCGAACACAGAAGTTAAGCACTTCAGCGCCGAAAATAGTTCTAAGGAGCGAAGATAGGACGTTGCCAGGCAGTATCTCTAATTAATGGGAGTTTAGCTCAGTTGGGAGAGCATCTGCCTTACAAGCAGAGGGTCAGCGGTTCGAGCCCGTTAACTCCCACCATTAATTTGCCGAAATAGCTCAATCTGGTAGAGCAACTGACTTGTAATCAGTAGGTTGCGGGTTCAATTCCTGTTTTCGGCACCACTATTTGACCCGTTAGCTCAGTCGGTAGAGCACTTGACTTTTAATCAAGGTGTCGAAGGTTCGATTCCTTCACGGGTCACCACTACAAATGCCTCGATGGTGAAATTGGTAGACACGTGGGACTTAAAATCCCATGGATGATGAATCCGTGCCGGTTCAAGTCCGGCTCGAGGTACCATGGTTGTGGGGCCTTAGCTCAGTTGGGAGAGCGCCTGCCTTGCACGCAGGAGGTCAGGGGTTCGAGCCCCCTAGGCTCCACCAAATTTATAGTAATATTTGTCCTCCAAGCAAAAACGACTATAAAAGTATTAATTTGGGTCTTGAATGGTAGTTTTATTTAATACTATTGTTATAGATAGTTTTATGTTTTGGCGGCGTAGCTCAGCTGGTTAGAGTGCACGGCTCATACCCGTGAGGTCGAGGGTTCGATCCCCCCCGCCGCTACCAGTTTGGACCCGTAGCTCAGTTGGTTAGAGCTACCGGCTCATAACCGGTCGGCCGTAGGTTCGAGTCCTACCGGGTCCACCAAAAAAATCTTTTAAAATCAAAAAATTATGTTATAATAGTGGAGGAATACCCAAGTCTGGCTGAAGGGATCGGTCTTGAAAACCGACAGGCTGTAAAAGGCGCGGGGGTTCGAATCCCTCTTCCTCCGCCATCAGAAGTTTAATAATCTTAATATATCGCGGGATAGAGCAGTCAGGTAGCTCGTCGGGCTCATAACCCGGAGGTCGTAGGTTCAAATCCTTCTCCCGCAACCAATGGTCCGGTGGTGTAGGGGTCAACATGCCTGCCTGTCACGCAGGAGATCGCGGGTTCAAATCCCGTCCGGACCGCCAATTATTAGGCTCTGTAGCTCAGTCGGTAGAGCAAAGGACTGAAAATCCTTGTGTCGGCAGTTCGATTCTGCCCGGAGCCACCATTTGTATGGTGGTAGACCAATGAAGGTCTTTTTTTTTATTCTAAAGTAAAAACACATCTATTTTACTACTATAGTTTAGAATTATGGAGGTGTTTTTATGTCAATTAAGTGTTTATACTTGTTTAAGGAACTGAATGAAATATCCTTGCTGCTAAATACTTTAGATCAAATGAACTGGAAAATAGAGAAAGAATATTTAAAGGATAGAGTGATTTCCTATCATAAGACAGATTTGTTCACAAAGTTAAAAAACGAGTTTTTACTAAAAAAATTAAGTATATGGCCGCTTAAAGATGAAGAAGTAATTACATGGATGGACACATTATCTCTTATAAGTAGGGTTATGTTGAAGCTTTTTAGAGCTGGAATACAAACTAACAAAATTTCTCTTATCATGGAATATCCAATCGTCTTTGGAAATCATATGAGAACGGACTATCTTTTAGTTTATGATCGACTTATTGTTGTATTAGAGTTTGGTATGTTTAATCAAGATGAAAAAAGAAGTGAAGAACGTTATACAAAAAAACTACAAGAATCAAATAGTTATAGACAAATTTTAGATAATTTATTAAAGCCTGGTGTTGATGTAGTAAACTATGTAATGATATACAGACCAGAGTATTATAAAACTAAAAATATCTATTTATCCGAGAATATTGAATATAATAATTTAGAGATTGAAAAATTGGTTAAGTTTATTACGCACTTGATCAATATTCAAGATACTAGCACTCCTTTATATCAATTAGAGTATTTAGAAAGCATATTATAATATATTATGTTTGACATTAATGTTTTTTATGTTGTTATATTATTGAATAAAAATTTGATATTCAAAATATTTGAAGGAGAAAACAAATGTCAGAAAAAATTGGATTAGTAGTTTGTGGTAATTCTGGTATAGATTACATGACGCTAAACTACCCTGTAAAAGTGATTAGATCAACGTTAAATTTAGATGGTAAAGAGTATGAAGATTATGTAGATATTCAAGCTAAGGATTTCTATAAGATGGTTGAAGAAAATCCAGATATAGATGTCTCTACATCCCAAACGTCAACAGGAAAAATAGCTAGTGTTTATGAAGAAATGGTGGCTGAAGGATATACAGATGTTATTGTTATTGTAATCTCATCTAAGTTAAGCGGTACCTATCAAGGTGCAATTTTAGCTAAAGAATTAGTCAAAAATCTAAATGTTTATGTTTTAGACTCACGAAGTGTTTCATATGGTGAAGCTTATTTAGCATTAGAAGCAATTAGATTAATTAAAGACGGAAAGAAAACTATTGATATTATCAATCATCTAGAAAGAGTAAGAGATCATGTCTACATTTATGTTCTAGTAGATACACTTAAATTCTTAGTTAAAAATGGTAGATTATCGGCTACAAGTGGGTTTTTAGGAACATTACTAAAGATTAAGCCTTTATTGCATGTTCAAAAAGATGGTAGACTTGTCCCATTCGAAAAAATAAGAACTACACATAAGGCTCAAAGTAGATTAATTGAAATAATTGAAGAAAAAATTCATGAAAAAAATGTTATAATGTTTATAGCATATACAAATAACAAAGAAAAAGCAGAAGAGTTAAAAGAAATTTTCTTGAAGAAAAGAAAAGACATCACAGTCGAACTAGTACCACTTACACCAGTTGTTGGAGCACATGCAGGTCCTGGAACACTAGGTGTGGGGTATATAGAAATATAAAAAAATGTAGGTGATAAAGTTGGTTTCTGCAAAAGAAGTGATTAACGAATTATTAGTTGATGTTTTTAATCATATATTGAGTATTGAAGCAGAAGTGCTTAGAGAGCGCGGAGTTAAACTTTCAATGACAGAAGTTCATGTTTTAGAAGCAATTAAAATACTTCTGAACCAACTATGGGGAATGTAGCTAATAAGTTACGTATAACCATGGGAACATTAACAACATCAATAAATGTTTTGGTTAGAAAAAATTATGTAAGTAGATATCGTGATGAAAACGATAGAAGAAAAGTTTTCTTAGAATTAAAAGATTCTGCGAAAGAAGTCTTAAAGATACACGATGAATTTCATGAAGAAATGGTCTCTTCACTTTTGAAAGATTTAGATCTTGAAAAAGATGAAATATTATTGAAATCATTAGAAAATATTAGCAATTTTTTTAAGCAAAGATATTAAAACGCTCTTCGGGGTGTTTTTTTTCATTAAATCTCAAAAAAGACTCAAAATTGTGACTTAAAAATGTTATAATAATAAGGATTTAGGAGGTATTTATGAAAAAATACGTTTACGGTATAGATGTCGGTGGGACTACTATCAAAATGGGTTTATTTGATTTTGATAATATGGA
Source organism: Tenericutes bacterium MO-XQ (assembly GCA_002838185.1). Classification (GTDB taxonomy): domain Bacteria; phylum Bacillota_I; class Bacilli_A; order Acholeplasmatales; family Acholeplasmataceae; genus Mariniplasma. The sequence continues at coordinate 234,011 of CP017948.1, forward strand.
AATGCTTGATAGTTATGAGATTCCTACACCTACTTCAGAAAATGGTAGTTTTATCTTAAAGATAATATATGAGTCTATTTTAGATTGTAATAAACGACACAATATAGCTTCAAAAGATCTTGTTGGAGTGGGTATGGACGTACCTTGTCCTATCAAGAATGGTTATGTGGAAAGTTGTGCGAATTTACATCTAGATGATATAGATTTGGTAGCAGAAATGAACAAATATGTTGATAATCATGTTGTAGTTGCTATCGCTAATGATGCTACAATTGCAGCCTATGGGGAGAATGCTTCTTTAGAAAATCCTTACAAAAATGCAGTCTTAATTACATTAGGGACTGGTGTAGGTGGGGGTATTATTCTAGATGGAGATATCGTTGAAGGAGCTACAGGTTTTGGTGGAGAAATAGGGCATATCCGTGTATATGAAGAGAAAGAAAAAGTTTGCGGATGTGGTTCTAAAGGATGCCTTGAACAAATTTGTGGAACAAAGGGTATATTAGATTTCACACAAGAACAATTAAAGAAAAATGAATCGATACTTGATAAAAACAATTTAACGGTTAAAAGTATCTTTGATGCGGCTAAGCATAATGATGAAGTTGCTTTGTTGACAGTACATAGAGTTGCGAAACATATTGGTATAGCTGCTAGCATCATATCTATGGTTGTAGAACCAGAGGTTTATATTATTGGTGGTGGCGTTTCTAAAGCTGGGTCATTTTTTATAAACTTAATTGAAAGATATTATAGAGAAAATGCGAGATTCTCAACAGGGAAAATCCCATTTAAACTTGCACAAACAGGAAACGATGCAGGTATGATTGGATCAGCACTATTAGTAAAAAATCACATAGAAAACTAAAACATTAAAAAGGAAGAAGATGAAATGAGCACTCAATATTTGGGGGATTTTATATCATATGGAAAGCATATAAACATTGATGTAAAACGGAGAAACATAGATTACTCAAAAAAGGAATTAAAGAAGACAACGAGCGAAGTCATTCAAGTTATTGATGAATTCGTCAATGACGTTTACGCAGAAATGGTTGAAGACAACTTAAGTAAAGGTGTGAACGAGTATCCATATACATTCGCACCTTTTTTTTCGCCTAAAACATTTGATAAGATGAAGGACTTGATTCTTACAAGTGATATTTCATTTGCAGAAGCGTTTAATAAAGCAGTTTTATGGTATATGAAAAACGAAAAATTTAATATATTTAATTATCTAGCTGAACCACATAAAAAAATGGATATGATTAGTCAAACCATAGATATAAAAGATAGAGCACAGATTATTTTGCACAGATATTTTATTCATAAATTTGCTAGTCAAATCGATGAAGATGTAATTATTTCAATAAATAAGTTTGAGAAAGAGTATTTTTATCAAATGCCAAATAATCTTAAAGGCTTTGTTTGTCGTCATATAGATAACGAAATGCTTATTAAAGATATGGCATTTGCATATGAAACACCAGTTGTAGTGACTACTAAAAATGTGAAAGATTCAAAGTTTTTAGTAATTGACAATATAAACAAAAAATTGTTTGTTGATCCCAATGATAATTATTTATCAAAATGCATGGAAGAATATTCGAAACATAATATCAATTTGGATAATGATCCAAAGTATACTTCCGAAGTCATAAAATATTATGCTTCTTTAGTTGATTTGAGACATTTAGATAGCGTAAAGAGAAATAACTGGTATGTTGGTGGAATTTTTTATAGAACAGAATATATGTACTTATCAAAAGGATACTATCCAAAATATGAAGAGATGGTAGACACGTTTACTGCTCTAATGAAAGCTTTTTATGATAGAGAAATCCATATTCAATTACCAGAACTTAATCACTACAAGCGTTTAACTTATGAAAAAGATGAAATTTTCACAGAGGTTACAATAGCAAGTTTGTATCATCGAATATATTTTAGAACTGTAAATGCTATTTATGAAGCTTCTCAAAAAACTGAGAAACAAGTAACTTTAGTAATACCGATGTTAAGAATAGGTAAAGAAATTTATGACTGGAAAGATAAGATAGATTGTTTTATTGGTATTGATCGTAATCATGACATTGCACCAAAATTTGGTATTGCGATGGAGACAGAGTCTGCCTTTGAATATTTTGAAGATTATCGTAGAGTCAATTCAATTGTGTTTGGCATGGATAATTTTTTAGAAGAAGCATTGGAAATATCTAAATATGATAAAGTTGATTATGAATATTTCATGAGAGCTGCGTGGCCAGACTTACAGATGACACATCAGTTTTATAGAAAAAATGGTATTAGGATGTTGCATATGATGACCGGCATGATTTTAAGAGATCCATTCTACTTAAAGAAATTTATTGCTAAAGGGTTTAAACACTTCGTTATTCCATTAAAAACGTTAAAAATGGCTGAAAATGTGCTTTTTACCCATGAATCAACACGTGGAAAATACGTTGGGGTACATGCGGAGAGAAAAAGATCTAATTTAAATAAATAAAATGAAAAAAGAGGGTAAAAATGGTTGCTTTTATCTTCTTTTTAATATATAATAGTAACGCTCGTGTGTATACGAGAAAAGGCTGTGAAATGGGAGGTTGTCGACACACGGATATCCGTTGTCTATGATGTCGGGTTTTTCCATGGAGCAAGTCTATACAAGATTATAGGCGAAAGGAGCTATGCAAAAATGGCAAAAGATGTAATTAAAATTCGTTTAAAGGCTTACGATCACAGATTATTAGATCAAGCTGCTAAAAAGATTGTGGATAGTGCTTTAAGAACTGGGGCTTCAGTTCAAGGTCCGATTCCTCTTCCAACTGAAAAGGAAATCTTTACAATCTTACGTTCACCACACGTAAACAAAGATTCACGTGAACAATTTGAACGTAGAACGCACAAGAGATTGATTCAAATCGTTGATCCAAATCCTAAAACAATTAGTGCATTGATGGATATTGATTTACCATCAGGTATTGATATCGTACTTAAAAAATAATTTAAAAAAAAGAAAGAGGTAAGAGTATGGCCAAAGGAATCTTAGGTAGAAAACTTGGTATGACACAAATTTTCGATGAAAATGGTGTTTTAGTACCAGTTAGCGTTATTGATGTGGCCGATAATGTCGTGTTACAACAAAAAACTGTTGAAACAGACGGTTATGTAGCAACTCAAATCGGTTTTGAAACCAAGCGCGAAAAATTAAGTAACAAGCCTGAACAAGGGCACGTGAAAAAAGCTAATACAGCACCTAAGCGCTTCGTTAGAGAAATCCGTTTCAATGAAGAGCTTAAAAATGAGTTGTTGGATTTAGCTGTAGGAGACCTTGTTAAAACAGAATTATTTGAAGTAGGCGAAACTGTGGATGTTACAGGAACATCTAAAGGTAAAGGTTTTGCAGGAAGTATTAAGAGACACAATCAACATCGTGGACCGATGACTCATGGTTCAAGATATCATCGTGGACCAGGTTCAATGGGACCAATCAAAGGTAACATGAAGGGTAAAAATTTACCAGGACATATGGGACATGAAAAAGTAACAATCCAAAACTTAAAGGTTGTTGGTGTTGATGTTGAAAACCAATTATTACTTATCAGTGGTAGCGTTCCAGGACCTAAAAAAGGACTTGTCATCGTTAGATCTGCTGTTAAGAGTAGTAAATAAGGAGGGTTATCATGCCAAAAGTAGACATATTAAATCAAACAGGTAAAAAAGTTGCTGACCTAACCTTATCAGAATACGTATTCGGTATTGAACCACATCAACAAGCATTATTCGATGTTGTCAATGCTCAAAGAGCAGCAATGAGACAAGGTACACATGATGTTAAAAATCGTGGTGAAGTATCAGGTGGCGGTAGAAAACCATGGAGACAAAAAGGAACTGGTAGAGCTCGTCAAGGGTCAACTAGATCTCCACAATGGCGTCATGGTGGTGTAGTTTTTGGTCCAACACCAAGAAGTTATGCAGTTAAGTTAAATCAAAAAGTTCGTCAATTGGCTTTAAGATCAGCATTGTCTTATCATCAAGCTAATGGTCAATTAAGAGTGGTTGACTCTGTAGCATTAGAAGCACCAAAAACTAAGTTATTTAGAGAATTCTTAGAAAGTCTTGAAATTCAAGGCAAAACTTTAGTTATTGCAAAGACATTTAATCAAAATGAAGAATTAGCAGCTAGAAATATTCCAACTGTTCAATTCTCATTAGTAAACCATGTCAGTGTATATGATATTCTAAATTGCAAAAATTTAGTAATCACTAAAGATGCTGTTGAATCATTAGAGGAGGTATTAGGTAATGACTAAGTATTATGAAATTATCAAAGCCCCAATTATTACTGAACAAAGTACACAACTTATTGAAAGTCAAAATAGATACACATTTAAAGTTGAAAAGAGCGCTAATAAAGTTGAAATTAAAAAAGCAATCGAAGCAATCTTTAATGTAAAAGTTCTTTCAGTTAATACAGTGAACGTATTACCTAAGTTCAAAAGAATGGGTAAATACGAAGGGTACAAATCGGCTTATAAAAAAGCTATCGTGAAAATTGCTGAAGGCCAAAAAATCGACGCCTTCACATTATAAGTGAAATATTAGAGGAGGTTTAACCAAATGGCGGTTAAAAAATACAAAGCGACCACAAACGGTCGTCGTAACATGAGTGTTTTAACATATGATGAAATCACAACATCTACTCCTGAAAAATCACTACTTGAGCCATCTTCTCGCACAGGCGGTCGTAATAATCAAGGTAAAATTACCGTAAGACATATCGGCGGTGGCGCGAAAAGAAAATATCGTGTAATTGATTTTAAGAGAAATAAAGACAATATTATTGGTAAGGTTGCAACGATCGAATACGATCCAAACCGTACAGCAAATATTGCACTTATCCATTATGTAGATGGTGAAAAGAGATACATCTTAGCACCTAAAGGATTAGTAGTAGGTATGGAAATCCTTTCAGGTCAACAAGTAGACATTAAAACAGGAAATGCATTACCAATTATGAATATTCCAGTTGGTACTGTTGTTCATAACATTGAACTTAGTCCTGGTAGAGGTGGACAAATTGCAAGAAGTGCTGGAGCATCTGCTCAAATCTTAGGTCGTGAAGAAAAATACGTCCTAGTGCGTTTGCAATCAGGCGAAGTACGTAAGATCTTAGGTACTTGCCGTGCTACAATTGGTACAGTTGGAAATGAATCATGGGAATTAGTCAACCTAGGTAAAGCTGGTAGAGTAAGACACATGGGCGTTAAGCCAACGGTTCGTGGTTCTGTTATGAACCCTAACGATCACCCACACGGTGGTGGTGAAGGTAGAACACCAATCGGTAGAAAATCACCAATGACCCCTTGGGGTAAGAAGGCTCGCGGTGTGAAGACTCGCGACAGTAAAAAAGCGTCAAACGACTTAATCGTTCGTCGTCGTACGAAGTAGGAGGAAATTTATGGCACGTTCAGTCAAAAAAGGACCATTTTGTGACTTGCACTTACTAAACAAAGTTCAAAAACAAAATGCAGCAAACGAAAAGAAAGTGATCCAAACTTGGTCACGTCGTTCAACGGTTTTCCCTGATTTCGTTGGACATACGATCGCAGTTTATAATGGTAAATCACATGTTCCAGTTTATGTAACTGAAGATATGGTTGGACACAAGTTCGGTGAATTTGCACCAACGCGTACATATCATGGACATAACAAAGAAGATAAGAAAGCTAAGAAGAAGTAATTGGAGGAGAAAATGATGGAAAGTAAAGCTATAGCTAAAACAGTTCGCATTGCTCCACGTAAGGCTAGATTGGTTATCGACTTAATTCGTGGCAAAAATGTTAAAGAAGCGCAAGCAATTTTAATGTTTACACCACGTGGCGCTTCACCAATTATTCTTAAAGTGCTTAACAGCGCAATAGCTAACGCAGAGCATAACAATAATGCAAACATTGATGATTTATATGTAAAAGAAGCATATGTTAATGAGGGTGTTCGCCTAAAAAGACTTTTACCAAGAGCTAAAGGTCAAGGGGACATCATTAAGAAGAGAACAAGCCACATTACAGTTGTAGTGGCAGAAAAAGAATAGGGGTGAAGAAACATGGGTCAAAAAGTTAATCCAGTCGGTATGCGACTTGGGATCATTCGTAACTGGGAATCAAAATGGTATGCAGATAAAAATGCAGTGCCAACACTAGTTAAAGAAGATGCAAGCATTCGTTCATATCTTAATGATTTTTATAAAAAAGCCGCTGTTTCTCACATCGAAATAGAACGCGTTAAAGGTAGAGGCGGAAAAGATCGTGTAAAAATTACACTTCACACTGCTAAGCCAGGTATCGTTATTGGTCGTGATGCTGAAACTAAGAAAAAAGCGGTTGCTCAACTAGAAAAAATTACTAACAAAGAAATCGTATTTAATGTAGTAGAAGTAAAACGTCCTGAAAGAGTTGCGACTCTAGTTGCTCAAAGCATTGCAGAACAATTAGAAAATCGTGCTTCATTTAGACGTGTTCAAAAGATTGCTATGCAACGTGCGCTTAAAGCTGGAGCTAAAGGTGTTAGAACTTTAGTATCTGGACGTTTAGGTGGTGCTGAAATGGCAAGAAGCGAAGGTTATTCAGAAGGTCAAGTACCTCTACATACACTTCGTGCAGACATCGATTATGCAACAGCAGAAGCACACACAACTTATGGTGTATTAGGTATAAAAGTTTGGATTTATAATGGTGAAGTACTACCTGGCCAAACTAGAGAAGAAAACCTAAGAAAGTTAGATGAAAGAACTCCACGTCCAAGACGCGGTGGTAGAAACAATCGTAACAACAAGGGAGGCAAATAATTATGTTAATGCCTAAAAGAACTAAGTTCCGTCGCCCACATAGAGTAAGTTATGAAGGTAAAGCAAAAGGTAGAAATGAAATTCTAAATGGAGACTTTGCATTAGTAGCTTTAGAAGGGGCATGGATTACAAACCGTCAAATCGAAGCGGCTCGTATCGCGATGACAAGACATATGAAAAGATTAGGGAAAGTATGGATTAACATCTTCCCACATCTAGCAAAAACTAAAAAACCACTTGAAGTGCGTATGGGTTCCGGTAAAGGTGCTCCAGATCACTGGGTAGCGGTTGTTAAACAAGGTAAGATTATGTTTGAAATAAACGGAGTTTCAGAAGCAATAGCAAGAGAAGCATTACGTTTAGCATCACACAAATTACCAATTAAAACGAAAATTGTTAAAAGAGGTGAGCAAGCGTGAAAGCGGCAGAAATTAGAAAAATCAGCACAACTGATTTAGAAAAACGTATTGTCGAGCTTAAAGCAGAATTATTTAACCTACGCTTTCAACTTGCAGTAGGACAACTTGAAAATACAGCTCGAATTAGTCAAGTAAAAAAGACGATTGCACAAATGAAGACAATCATCAGTGAACGTACTGAATAAGGAGGATACCATGGAACGTAAACAAAGAAAAGTATATACGGGAATTGTTGTATCTGACAAAATGGATAAGACGATTACCGTGGTTGTCGATACATACAAGAAAGACCCTTTATATGGTAAACGTGTAAAGGTTTCAAAGAAATTTCATGCACATGATGAAGAAGGTTTAGCTGGTATTGGTGATAAAGTGACTATTATGGAAACTCGCCCATTATCAAAGACAAAGAGATTCCGTCTCTTAGAAGTCGTTGCTAAAGCTGACTTAGTATAAGGAGGAAGAAAACATGATTCAACAAGAAAGTAGATTAGTTGTTGCTGACAACAGTGGCGCTAAAGAAGTCCTTGTGATTAAAGTTTTAGGGGGAACCCGTCGTCGTTATGCTAATATCGGTGATATTGTCGTTGTTACTGTTAAAAAAGCAGCACCTGCCGGTATGGTTAAAAAAGGTGAAGTATTAAAGGCAGTTATCGTACGTACAGTTAAAGGTCTTCGTCGCGCAGATGGCTCATACATCAAATTTGATGAAAATGCAGCAGTTATTATTAAAGATGATTTAAATCCACGTGGAACTCGTATTTTCGGGCCAGTGGCAAGAGAGTTAAGAGATAAGAACTTCATGAAGATCGTATCTTTAGCTCCAGAAGTATTATAAGGAGGTCTCGTCTATGTACATTAAAGCTGGAGACACAGTTGCAGTGATTGCTGGGCGCGATCAATTTGTAACCGATAAAAAAGGAAATAAAACACGTAAGACAGGTCGCGTACTTCGTGTTTACCCAAAAACAGATCGCGTATTGGTTGAAGGTGTTAATATGGTTAAAAAACACCAACGTCCAACACAAGCGAATGATAAAGGCGGCATTATAGAAAAAGAAGCACCAATTCATGTTTCTAACGTAGCTATTCTTGATCCAAAGACTAACAAACCAACACGTGTTGGTTACCGTGAAGTTGAAGGAAAGAAAGTGCGTTATGCGAAAAAATCAGGCGAAAGCCTTGATAAATAAGGAGTTTGAACAATGAGTGTAATTAGAGATAAATACGAAAATGTTGTCAAACCCGAACTGATTAAGGCATTCAACTACACATCAGTTATGGAAGTTCCAAAAATTGAGAAAATTGTAGTGAATATGGGTATCGGTGATGCCGTATTCAATCCAAAAGTTTTAGACGATGCAGTTGAAGAATTGCAAATGTTAACTGGTCAAAAACCAATGATTACTAAAGCTAAAAAATCAATTTCGAACTTCAAATTAAGAGAAGGTATGCCAATTGGGGCAAAAGTAACCCTTCGTGGTGAAAGAATGTATTACTTCTTAGAAAAACTAATTTCAATCGCACTTCCACGTGTTCGTGACTTTAGAGGAATTTCAGCAAATTCTTTTGATGGACGCGGTAACTACACTGTAGGTGTTAAGGAACAAATTATTTTCCCAGAAATTAGTTTGGATAAAGTTAAAAAAGTTCGTGGTATGGACATTGTTATTGTCACAACGGCAAAAACAGACCAAGAAGGACGCGCATTACTAAGTCAACTTGGTATGCCGTTTAAGAAGTAAGGAGGCGTATTATGGCAAAAAAATCAAAAATCGTTAAAAACGAAAAACGTCGTGTGATTGTTGAACGATATCGTGAAAAAGTACAAGAGTTAAAAGATAAAGGTGACTATGAAGCTTTACAAAAACTTCCTAGAAATGCATCTGCAACTCGTGTAAGAAATCGTGATTCAATTGATGGTCGTCCACGCGGCTATATGCGCAAGTTTGGCTTGTCACGTTTAAAATTTCGTGAATTAGCACATAAGGGAGAACTCCCTGGTGTTAAAAAAGCAAGCTGGTAATTAAGGAGGAAGAAACATGGTTATGACTGATCCGATTGCGGATATGCTAACGCGTATTCGTAACGCAAATAGAATGCGTCATGAAAAAGTAGAAATGCCTGCTTCTCGTTTAAAGTCTGATATTTTATCAGTATTGAAAAAAGAAGGATTCATCGTTGACTACACTGTAGCTAAAGATGGAGTTCAAGGCAAAATTGTTGTAACTTTAAAATACACTAGTTCAAAAGAACGTGTAATTAAAGGCTTAAAAAGGATATCGAAACCAGGACTTCGTGTATATGCATCTGTTGATGAATTACCTAAAGTTTTAAATGGTTTAGGGGTTGCTTTAATCTCGACTTCAAAGGGTATCATGACAGATCGTGAAGCGCGTTTAGCTCAAGTTGGCGGCGAAGTGCTTGCTTACGTTTGGTAAAATAAGGAGGAAATTATGTCACGTATAGGTAATAAAGTGATTCAAGTTCCTGCTGACGTTACTGTAACAGTTAGCCCTGAAAACTACGTTGTAGTTAAAGGTCCAAAAGGTCAACTTGAATTTCAATTCAATCAAAATTTAACCATCAAATTGGAAGGCAACGAAATTGCTGTTACTCGTCCAAATGATGAAATATTTTCAAGAAAAATCCACGGAACAACTCGTGCCCTTATTCAAAATATGGTTACAGGCGTTAAAGATGGATTTAAAAAACAATTAGAAATTAAAGGTGTTGGTTATAGAGCACAATTACAAGGCAACACCGTTGTATTAAACATGGGCTTTTCTCACCCAGTAGAATTAGAGATACCAGAAGGCGTTACAGTCACTATTCCTAAAAACACTGAAGTAACAATCGAAGGCGCTGACAAACAAGCTGTAGGCGAGTTTGCTGCTAAGATTAGAAGTGTTAGAAAACCAGAACCATATCTTGGAAAAGGTATTCGTTATGTTGGGGAATATGTACCTCGTAAAGCTGGAAAGACTGCTAAGTAAGGGAGGACATCAATATGATTAAGAAAATATCTAAAAATGAATCTAGAGCAAAACGTCATTTACGCATTAGAAAAATCGTTACAGGTACTGTTGAGCGTCCTAGATTAAGTGTTTACCGTTCAAACAAAGCGATTTATGCGCAATTAATCGACGATGTAAACCAAACGACTTTATTTAGTGCTCGCAGTCAAGAAGCAGGTCTTGCACATTCAAACATTGAATCTGCAAAGGCAGTTGGAAAGTTAATCGCTGAAAAAGCGCTTGCCGGTGGTGTAGAACAAGTAGTATTTGACAGAAGTGGTTATTTATACCATGGACGTATCAAAGCTCTTGCTGATGCAGCACGTGAAGCAGGCCTTAAGTTCTAAGGAGGTAAACGTACATGGCTAGAGATAGAGTAAGACAAGAACAACAAGATAATCAATTTGAAGAACGTGTTGTTGCAATAAACCGTGTAACCAAAGTTGTTAAAGGTGGACGTCGTTTCCGTTTTGCAGCCTTAGTTGTTATCGGTGATAAAAATGGACAAGTTGGATTCGGTACTGGTAAAGCTTCTGAAGTACCTGATGCAATTAAAAAAGCCATTGAAAGTGCTAAAACTAATTTAATGAAAGTTCCTTTTGTAGGAACAACTATTCCACATGAAGTAACAGGCGTGTATGGAGCAGGTAAAGTATTCTTAAAACCAGCTTCTGCAGGTACTGGAATTATTGCCGGTGGTGCCGTTCGTGCTGTATTCGAGCTCGCTGGTATTAATGACATTTTATCAAAATCTATTGGATCTTCAACACCAATTAACATGGTAAGAGCAACATTTGCTGGACTTAAGGAATTAAGAACTGCTGAACAAGTTGCAAAACTACGTGGCGTTGATGTATCGGAGTTGGGATAATATGAAACTAGAAATTAAATTAACAAGATCATTAATTGGTAGAAAGCCTAATCAAGTTAAAACAGCACATGCATTAGGATTAAGAAAAATGAATCAAGTGGTAGTTAAAGAAGCTAATGATGCAGTTAATGGCATGATTAAAACAATTTCTCACTTGGTTTCTGTTAACGAAGTAGAGTAAGGAGGTAGAACCATGTTAAATGAATTAAGACCCGTAGAAGGTGCTCGAAAAAAACGTAAACGTTTAGGTAGAGGACCAGGCAGTGGTACTGGAGGAACCTCTGGTAAAGGTGACAAAGGTCAACTTGCTCGCTCAGGTGGTGGAGTTCGTCCAGGTTTTGAAGGGGGACAACTTCCATTTTTCCAAAGACTTCCTAAAAGAGGTTTTAAAAATGTTAATCGTAAAGAATTCGCTGTTATCAATATGTCTGATTTAAATTTATTTAATGATGGCGATGTTGTGACACCAGAAGCATTAATCGCTAAAAATGTTTTAAAGAAACTAAAATCAGGCGTTAAAGTATTGGCGAATGGTAACTTAGAGAAAAAATTGACTGTTAAAGCTCATGCATTCTCAAAATCTGCTGAAGAAGCAATCGTCAAAGCCGGTGGAACAGTCGAGGTGATCTAAGGTGTGGTTACGTATAAAAAGAATTCTAAGTAACAAAACTGTGATGCTAAGATTAGCATTCACGTTAGCAATTTTATTAGTTGTTAGAATTGGTAGTCATATCACGGTCCCACTTTTCAACACAGATGCAATTGTCGAATTTATGGCAAATAGTGGTAGTTTCGTTGCGATATTGAATAACTTTAGTGGTCAATCATTAGAGAGATTTTCAATTTTAGCACTTGGGATTTCACCATATATTACAGCATCAATCGCGATTCAGTTATTACAAATGGTTATTCCACAATTAAAAGAGTGGAGTGAACAAGGTGAAACTGGAAAACAAAAAACAAATCAATTAACTAGATACTTAGCTGTTGGTTTAGCATTCCTTCAAGGTTATGCATTAATCATTGGTGTATCAACTGGTCCAGGTACTGTGCTTATTCCAAGTTTAGAAGCGTCAATTACATCTAGTGGTGTAAGATACTTATTCTATATTTATATGGCATTAGTTATGGCTGGTGGTACAGCACTTATGATCTGGTTAGCTGGATTAATTACTAAAAAAGGCGTTGGTAATGGTACATCATTATTAATCGTCGCAGGTATTGTAACAAGTTTACCAACCATGTGGACAACATTATGGACAAAATACATCACGAATGGTACAACAGGTTGGTCAATCGTTTGGTTTATTGTGATTATGTTATTATACTTTGGTATTCTATTAGGCGTTGTTTACATGCAAATTGCAACTAGAAAAATTCCTGTACAATATGCAAACCGTCAAGGAAAATCAGATTCTAACATTCCAATGAAGTTAAACAGTGCAGGGGTTATTCCTGTAATCTTCGCACAAACAATTATGAGTATTCCATTAACATTCGCAAGTTTATCTGGTGGATCAACAGGAAATACTTGGATTAATAATATCTTTAGTTCGCAAAAACCTATTGGTTTTATTATCTATGTGATATTAATTATCGTGTTTACATTCTTCTATTCATTTATGCAAATCAACCCTGAGAAGATTGCGAACAATTTATCGAAATCAAATGCTTATGTTCCAGGTGTTAGACCAGGTCAAGATACTCAAGACTTTGTCGCTAAATTATTATTTAAGATCACCGTTATCGGAACAACTTACTTAGTAATTTTAGCTATATTACCAATTCTTACATCAGTGGTTTTCGGATTCCAAGGTAATGAAGCTCAAGCAATTACTTTAGGTGGTACAAGCTTATTGATTATTGTCGGTGTTGCGATTGAAACGACTCAACAAATTGAAACAGACGCATCTCAAACAGATTATGCCGGCATTTTTAATTAAGATAGGTCAGCCATTATGAGAATTATTATGATGGGCCCTCCTGGTGTAGGTAAGGGTACAGAGGCAGTAATCTTAGTTAAACATTTTAACATTCCACATATCTCTACAGGTAATATTTTTAGAGAATTATTTCACGATGATACCGAAATCGGTAAAATCGCAAAATCTTATATCGATCGTGGTGAACTTGTACCTGATGACATTACAAATGAAATTGTTCACCAAAGACTGTCTAAAGATGATGTTAAAGATGGATTTCTATTTGATGGATATCCAAGAAACATCGCTCAAGCAGAAGCGTTAGATAAAATGCTCGAAGAGAAAAACTGGACACTAGATGCAGTTATTAATTTCCAGGCAACTGATGAACTGATCATTGAACGCATTAGTGGACGTAGAGTATGTAAAAAATGTGGAGCTGTTTATCACATTCACAACAAACCTCCAAAAACTGAAGGTGTTTGTGACCAATGTGGTGGACAACTTATTCAAAGAGATGATGACAAACAAGAAACAGTCTTAAGAAGATTAAGAATCTATTATGACCAAACTGAACCTGTCATCGGATATTATAAAGATTCAGGATTAATTGTGAATATTGATGGTTCACAAACCATTGAAAAGACAAATGCTGATATTATGAAAGTATTAGGTGAGATGAATTGATTCAAATCAAATCAAAACGCGAAATCGAGTTAATGCGAGAAGCTGGTCGCATCTTAGATCAAACTAGACAAATGCTCAAAGAGCATGTTAAACCTGGCGTAAGTACGCATTATCTCGATCAGCTCGCCGAAAATTATATCAAAAGTCTTGGAGCTATCCCATCATTTAAGGGTTATCATGGCTTTCCAGGATCCATATGTGCTTCAGTTAATGAAGTCGTTGTTCACGGTATCCCTTCTAAGACTAAGGTCTTAAAAGAAGGGGATATCATTACATTAGATTTTGGTGTTAATTATAAAGGCTATCATGCAGATTCAGCAACAACTTATCCAGTTGGAAAAGTTGATGATGAAATCTTAAAATTGTTAGACATCACAGAAAAGTCTTTATATATTGGACTAGAACAAGCTAAACCGGGTAATCATGTTTCTGACATATCTTATGCGATAGAAAGTTATGTGAAACCTTATGGATATGGCATTGTTGAAGAATTCACAGGTCATGGTATTGGCAGAGAGTTACACGAAGAACCTTATGTCCCTAATTTTGGACAACCACATCAAGGACCACTACTAAAACCAGGCATGACATTTTGTGTAGAACCTATGGTTAATCTAGGAACTAAACGTGTAAAAGTCTTAAAAGATAATTGGACAACCGTTACATTAGATCGCAAGCCAAGTGCTCATTTTGAACACATGATTGTGATTACGGAAACTGGATATGACATTTTAACATCATTAAAAAAGGAGTGAGCCTATGGCAAGAGAAGATTTAATAGAAGTAGAAGCTAGAGTAATCGAAGTATTACCTAATACAAAATTTAAAGTTGAACTAATTCAAAATGGCCACATTGTGTTGGCACACGTATCTGGTAAAATCCGCATGCATAACATACGCATTTTACCTGGTGATAAAGTAACAGTAGAATTGTCACCATACGATTTAACCCGCGGTAGAATCACATACCGCCGTAAATAGGAGGATTACTTATGAAAGTAAGAGCATCAGTTAAAAAAAGAAGTGAAGACGATATTATCGTAAGACGTAAAGGTAAAGTTTACGTTATTAACAAAAAAAATAGAAGACATAACCAAAGACAAGGTTAATAAGGAGGAACTATGGCAAGAATAGCAGGCGTTGACATTCCACGCGACAAGCGCGTCGTGGTTTCGTTGACTTATATATACGGGATTGGACATTCAACATCCAAAGAAATCCTAAAAAATGCCAACGTTAATGAAGATACTCGTGTAAAAGCATTAACAGAAGATGAGTTAAATCGCATTCGTACAGAAATCGGTAATTTCATTGTCGAAGGTGATTTACGTAGAGAAACTACATTAAATATTAAACGTTTAATGGAAATTGGTTCTTACAGAGGCATGCGCCATCGTAGAGGATTACCAGTTCGTGGACAAAACACTAGAAATAATGCACGTACTAGAAAAGGTAAACCAAAGGCAATTGCTGGTAAGAAGAAATAAGGAGGAATAAATCATGGCACGTAAAAGAACAACTAAACGTAAAGTTAGAAAGAATATTCCCCTTGGTGTTGCACACATTCATACAACTTTCAACAATACAATTGTAACAATAACAGATGTTGATGGAAATGCTATTGCTTGGAGTAGTGCAGGTGCATTAGGCTTCAAGGGTAGTAAAAAATCAACACCATTTGCTGCACAAATGTCTGCAGAAGCTGCAGCTAAATCAGCAATGGATAATGGCATGTTAAGAGTAGAAGTTTCAGTTAAAGGACCTGGTCCAGGACGCGAAGCAGCTATTCGTTCATTGCAAGCAGCAGGGTTAGAAATTACAGCAATCAAGGATGTAACACCAGTACCACACAATGGATGTAGACCACCAAAACGTCCACGTGGATAATCTTAAGGAGGGGTAACTAGTGAAAGATTTAAAATTTGAAAAACCAACCGCAGTTGAAGAGATATCAAAAGATGGACATAAAGGACGTTTCGTCATTAAACCATTAGATCGTGGTTATGGTATTACTTTAGGTAATGCACTTCGCAGAGTTTTATTATCATCACTACCTGGAGCAGCTATTGTAAATATCAAAATTGATGGTGTAGAACATGAGTTTTCTACCATTGAAGGTGTTTATGAAGACGTTATGGGTATTGTGTTAAACTTGAAAAAAGTAATTTTTAAGGTAGACTCAAATGATGCGGATTTTGAACAAAAGCTTGAATTATATATGGTAGGTGCTGGAAAAATAACAGCAGCTGATTTTAATCATGTAGATGGCGTTGAAATCATTAATCCAGAACAAGAAATCGCGAACCTTTCAGACACAGGTAGACTTTCTATGGAAGTTACTGTTAGAAGAGGCGTTGGTTATGTGAGTGCAGAAAGAAATAAAGTATATAGCAGAAATGAAAAAAGCGTTATCCCAATTGACTCAATCTACACACCAGTAACTCGTGTATCTTACCATGTTGAAAAAACATTGAGAGATCAAGATGAGTTAGCGTTAGATATAGAAACGAATGGTGCAATTGAAGCTAAAGACGCTTTAGCTTTAGCATCAAAAATGCTTATTGACTACTTCAACGTTATCGTTGAAATCAGCGAACAAGCACAAGAATCTGATTTCATTTATGAACAAGAAGAAGAACCAGTCAATAAGAAACTAGAATTAACAATTGACAAACTAGACTTATCTGTAAGACTATATAATAGTTTAAAACGTTCAGGTATCTCTACAGTTGCACAAATTGTTAGTCAAACAGAAGAAGATGTTATGAGATTTAGATCATTAGGTAGAAAATCTTTTAAAGAATTAAAAGAAAAATTATTAGAACATGGTCTTGAATTTAAAAATTCTTCTAATAAAGAATCGAAATTTCATTTAGAAGATGAAGAGAAGGAGTAAATCATGGCTTATAGTAGATTAAGACGCAATAGCGATCAAAGAAAAGCTTTATTACGTGACTTAGTAACAGATATTATCATTAATGAAAGAATCGTTACAACAGAAGCGAAAGCAAAAGAATTAAAAAAACTTGCTGATAAAATGATTACTTTAGCTAAAGATGGTTCTCTAAGTGCAAGAAGACAAGCAGCTGAAATCGTTCGTTTTGAAGAAGTTAAAGAAGGACAAAATGCGGTTCAAAAGCTATTTTCTGAACTTGGACCAAGATACCAAGATAGAAATGGTGGCTATACAAGAATCATTAAAACAGTTCCAAGACGTGGCGATGCTGCGCCTATGGCAATTATTGAATTCGTATAAAAATCAAACAAGCTTCGGCTTGTTTTTTTTCTAGTATTAAATATGACTTGTTATTTTTAAAAAAGTTTAATACAATAGATATGCAAAGCAAAAAGGAAAGAGTGAAGACATGAAGAAAATAGTATGGATGGCAACGATTTTATTAAGCGCGTTTATACTTTTTAGTTGTGAAGTAGAAGAACAACCTACATATACAGCTCAAGAGATTATTAATGCACTTGAAATTGAATATCAAGAAGGAGATTCTAAAGATCACGTGACAGGAAGTATGGTATTTCCATTAACATCACCTCTTGATGAAAAAATCAAAATATCATGGGTAAGTGAAGCACCTTCAATTATCGATTATTTTGGAACTGTTAATAGACCTGACGAAGATACTTTTGTCGATGTTACATATACAGTCGATAATTATGGATCTAAGTTTTCAGCTGTAATGACCTTTACGGTAATTGGTGATGATGATACACCACCGATAGAACTTAGTACATATACAGTTAATTATTATTATGAAAACATTGAAGATGATGAGTTTACACTAGTTGAATCTGTAGAAATTGAAGATTCTGTGGGCGAAAACGTCTTTGTAAATCCTGAAAATGTAGAAGGATTTGTTGTTGATAACGCACAAAGTGTTACAACAGGCACAGTTTTACTAGATGGATCTTTAACACTATCAGTTTATTACCAAAGACAAACATATACTGTTATGCTCTATGATCAAGATCAACTCATTGATGAAATGACGGTTAAACATGGATATGTGTTATCTTTAGAAGATCCGTTAAAAGAAGATTATGAGTTTTTAGAATGGCGCAAGCAAAATGAAGTAACTGCATATGATTTATCGACACCAGTTGCATCCAATTTAACGTTAAAAGCCATTTTTAAAGCGATTGATGATCCATATACTTATACTGGATACTATGAAGGTGCAGATGGTTTAGAAGGCGAACAACTCATTGTATTTTTAAACCAATTAATCAATAGTACATTTGATGGTGTTACTTATGGTGATGCAAGATATATGCTAGATGAAACGGATAGAGATCCAAATCAATCAGGCAATTTAATCCTTGTTTATCTAGGAACAAGTGTTTCTGGTGTTTGGGATAGTGGTAATACTTGGAACCGTGAACATGTTTGGCCACAATCACTTTTAGGTGTAAGTGCAGATAACTCAACAGTTAACTCAGCTTCAGATTTACATAATTTAAAACCAAGTGATCCTGCTGAAAACTCAAGTCGAGGAAACAAATTTTTTGGAAATTCTACAACTAGTCAAACCTATGAGCCAAGAGATGAAGTTAAAGGTGATATCGCACGTATTTTATTTTACATGGATATCATGTATGATGAGTTGAGTTTAATTGCAGCAAATGAAGGAAACACTTATCAAATGGGTAATCTAGATGCACTATTAGCTTGGCATACAGAAGATCCAGTAGATGATTTTGAAATGTATAGAAATCAAAAAATAGAGGCTTTTCAAGGCAATAGAAATCCATTTATTGATCATCCAGAGTTTGCAGGTAAGATTTATGGAAACACACAAACTGTAAGCACATATGAAGTTACATATATGTTTGGAAGTATGATTGAAAACGTATATGCTGTATAATAGATATAGAAGTTTAAAGGGAGTGAGAACACATGAGATTTAGAACATTTGGAAAAACTGGCATAAAAGTATCTGAAATTTCACTAGGCACATGGCAATTAGGCTCAAGATGGGGCGATCCATTTAATGAAGAGGTTGCGGTAAAAACTTTAGATGCAGCAATTAAAACTGATATCAATCTTTTTGATACAGCAGATGTGTATCAAGGTGGTATGAGTGAAAAAATTATTGGGAAGTATATTAAAACATTAGATCAAAAACCTTTTGTGATTACAAAGACAGGAAGAAGATTAGAAAATCATACTAAAGAAGGTTACAATGAAGATAATATTAGAAAGTTTATTGATGACAGTAGAAAAAATCTTGATGTAGAAGCATTAGATATGGTTTTACTGCATTGTCCACCAACAGATGTTTATTATATGCCTGAAGTTTTTAAATTATTAGATCAGTTAAAAGTAGAAGGTAAGATTAAACATTATGGTGTCAGTGTAGAACGCATTGAAGAAGGCTTAAAAGCAATGGATTATGAAGGCGTTGAAGCTATTGAAATTATCTTTAATATGTTTAGATTAAGACCAACAGAGTATTTTTTCAAAAGAGCACAAGAACAAAAAGTTGGTGTGATTGTAAGAGTTCCACTTGCAAGTGGATTACTCACAGGAAAGTTTACAAAAAAATCAACCTTTGGAAAAGATGATCATCGTACATTTAATCGACATGGTGAAGCATTTGATAAAGGAGAAACTTTCTCAGGTGTAGACTATGAAAAAGGGCTAGAAGCTGTTGAGGCACTTAAAAAAGTATTTCACACAGATAATCTAACTGCAATAGCTTTAAGATGGATTTTAATGTTTGACGCAGTATCTACAGTGATTCCAGGTGCAAGCAAACCTGAATATGTTTATGATAACGTGAACGCAACTTTATTGCCGCCACTTACAAAAGAACAAATGAAAGCTGTAGAAGAAGTATATAACACTTACATTAAAGATCCAGTACATTATATTTGGTAATATTAGGTAAAGAAAAAGAGCACATCAAAGTTGATGTGCTCTCTTTTTTTTGAGTTAATCTTTATTCAAAATCAAGATCAATAGTCTTTTGTTTTTCTGGTCTAATGTCTAAATAAAAGTTAGCATGAGCGAGTTGGTAATATGGGTAAACAAAGAATAAACCAATACCAAATGCTAAAGCGCCAAGCAAGAACCAACCGATGAAACTTAGTTGTAGTTAAAACAATCTAAATTTATGTCCACGCATTAACTCTTGACTCTTTCTAATTGCTTCCATGAAATCAATTTCAGGTTCATCAGCAATAATGTATGGCGTCATACTATAAGCATAGGCCTTAATGATCCCCGGAATGATAAATAATAATGTCCATAAGAATGTGAAAATACCAATAAGTATGCTTGCAACAATAGAATTCACTAAACTCTTTTTAAAACCTTCAATTAAAAGTTCAAAGTTTTTACCTTCGTTTTCTTTGATTGCAACATCCATTAAGTAATATGCTTGACCTACAAGCATTGGACCTACAAGAAGAAAAGCTAGTGGTGCACTTGCAGTTGATACTGCTATAACGATTAATACCGCAACCAAGACTGACCAGTAAGATTTTCTTAGCTGATTCCAAGTTTTTTGACGATACCCTTTACTATTTAAATACATATAATCCCTCCTATCCTGTTTCATTTTATCAAAAAAACGATTAAAAAGATATGATATTACATAAAATTATTAAAAATTATAGATAAATATTAAATAAAATGGTAAAATAATGGTAATAAAAGACGATAGGAGAAAGTTTATGTTAGTTATAAAGAATATGTCAAAAAGTTATGACGGAAAAAAGAAGGCTTGTAATGATGTAACCCTTAATATCGAATCGGGAGATATATATGGGTTTGTTGGTCATAATGGTGCTGGTAAAACAACACTTTTAAAATCGATTGCAGGCATTATCGATTTTGATGAAGGTGAAATTCATGTTGATGGAAAATCAATTAAGTCTGAACCTTTAGATGTAAAGAAGATGATTGCATATATTCCTGATAATCCAGATGTATATGAATCATTAACAGGTATTCAGTATTTAGAGTTTATTGCGGATGTTTTTGGTGTAAGCCAAAATAAACGTAAAGAGCTAATTGAAAAATATGCTGTCATGTTTGAAATACAAGATGTTTTACAAAATCCGATTCAATCATATTCTCATGGTATGAAACAAAAAATAGTATTAATTAGTGCACTTATTCATGAACCGAAATTAATGCTTTTAGATGAACCGTTTGTTGGACTTGATCCAAAAGCAAGCTTCTTACTGAAAGAAGTATTTAAAGATATGGTTCAAAAAGGAGCAGCAATCTTCTTTTCAACTCACGTACTTGAAGTGGTTGAAAAGTTATGTAATAAGGTTGCAATCATCAAACAAGGAAAAATCGTTGCTAATGGTTTAACAGAAAAAATTATATCAGATCAATCGCTTGAAAATATCTTTATGGAGATTGCGAACGAATGATGAAACTTTCAGGATTAATAAAGTTACAATTAAAAAATAATTTTTCATTCAAGCGATTTTTCGGTTTTGATCTAAAAACAAATAAAACAAAATCCATTTTAATGATTTTAGCAATTTTATATGCATTAGTTGCTTTACTTGGAACTTTTGGTTATATGTTTTTTGATTTAGGTAAAATACTTAGTGAGATGAATCAAGTACATCTACTATTAAATTTTGCAGCTATTTATGGCTTAGGATTTACAATGTTTACCGTATTATTAAGAACAAGCGGGTATTTGTTCTATTATAAGGATTATGAGATATTAGCTCCATTGCCTATTCATACAAGAAAACTATTCATATCAAAACTTATGGTACTATTGATTATGATTTATTTTGTTAACTTTTTAATAACAGTACCAATGATGTTTTCTTATTTTTATTGGAATGGATTTAATGTTTTAGGATTAATCATTTATTTAATTGGGATCTTGTGCTTACCATTGATACCATTCATGTTTGTATCTATGTTGTCATTAGGTATCTCTTTATTAACATCAAAAATGAGATATAGTAAAATTATCAACATGATTTTAATGATTGGATTACTTGTGGGCTTTTTGTTCCTATCTTTTTCAATGAACAGCACAACAGTAAATCCGTTAACTGGCCAAATTGATTTATTTAGTAGCATAACAAAATATTATTTACCATTTACATGGTTTAACCAAGCAGTAGATGAGTTATCCTTCTTAAGTCTAGGTTATCTATTGGGATCTCATATTGTTTTATTTATGATTTATGTGTTCTTTGTAGAAAAATTAGCAGCATTCACAAATAAAAGAGGGATTAGAACTCAAATTAAATATAAGCAAAAAGTACTTAAGTATCAAGAAAAACCTGTTGTTGTTTCGCTAGTAGAAAAAGAATTTAAAAAGTTTTTTAGTAGTACATTATATGCATTAAACTCAGGTATTGGTATGGTATTATTAGTTATTATGTCAGTAGCAAGTCTATTCTTCAAAGCTGATATCGAAGGCATTTTATCTCAACAAATTGGGATGAGTGTAGATGCTGAAATGATGATACTCATCATTTTCGGATTTACCATTGGTATGACTTACACACCAGCGATTAGTTTATCTTTAGAAGGTAAGCAGCTATGGGTCTTAAAGAGTTTACCAATAAAACCTTCTACTGTCATGTTATCAAAAATCATATTTAATCTTTTATTGATTGTACCTATAGCATATATAAGTTTAATTATGATTGGTATATCATTATCTATTAATTTAGTAAGTATTTTAATCATATTAGTATTAATATTGGTTTTTGCAGTATTAGTCTCTTGTATGGATGCAGTGATCAATCTCTATCTACCTAAGTTTGATTATAATAATGAAACAGAAGTTATTAAGCAAAGTGCTGCTGCATTTCTAGGTATATTTGGTACATTTGCTTTATTAATTACTCTAGGCTTCTTATATTATTTTTTAAGTGATTATGTATCACTTCAAATTAATATGTTATTAATGACACTAGTCAGTGGCTTATTATGTATACCATTTATATGGATTATTAAAGAAAAATCAGAAAAAATATTTCTTAATTTTTAAGCAATAAAAGAACATGTTATAATGTTAAGTAAGACCCTAGGAAAGAGGATATATTATGAAATTTAGCGATTATAAATATGAAAGACCAGATTTAGAGCAAATTAAAAAAGAATTAGAAGCTCAAATCAATCAGATTGGTGCTGGAAAAGCATACGAAGAAGAAAAAGAAGCGATTCAAAAAGTGTTTGAAATTAATGATAAGGTTGATACACTTGCGACGTTAGTATCGATTCGCAATAGTTTAGATACAAAAGATGAGTTTTATGAAAAAGAACAAGAGTTTTTTGATGAAAATGGTCCTTTTTTACAACAATACGAACATACATTTAATCTAAATCTTTTAAAATCTGAACATATAGATCAACTGAAAAAAGATTTTGGTGATTTAATATTCAAGCGTGCAGAATTAGCTCAAAAAACATTTAAACCTGAAATAATTCCTGATATGCAAAAGGAAAATAAACTATCAACAGAATATGGTAAGTTAATTGCTTCTGCAGAAATTGAGTTTAAAGGTGGGACTTATAATTTAAGTCAAATGGCACCTTTTGTCCAAGATAAAGATAGAGAAACTAGACACCAAGCTCAGTTAGCAGTCTCTAAGTTTTTTGAAGAAAATGAAAAAGAGGTTGATAGAATTTATGATGAAATGGTTAAAGTGCGTCATGGAATCGCAAAAAAACTAGGCTATGAAAACTTTGTACAATTAGGTTATGATCGTTTTGGACGTACTGATTATGATTATAAAGATGTTAAAGCATATAGAGATCAAATTTATGAGGATATCGTTCCAATCGTTTCTGAACTAACAGATAGAAAAGCTAAAAGACTTGGTATTGAAAATCCTAAGTCATATGATTTAGCACTTTCATTTTTATCTGGCAACCCAACACCTAAGGGGGATCGAGATTGGTTATTAGAAAGAGCAAAAAGAATGTATCGTGAAATGAGTCCAAAAACAGATGAGTTTTTCATATTCATGTTAGAAAGAGATTTATTAGATTTGGATAGCAAACCAGGAAAACAAGGTGGCGGATATTGTACATATATTCCTGAATATAAATCACCATTTATATTTGCGAATTTCAATGGAACATCTCATGATGTGGATGTGTTAACACATGAAGCTGGACATGCATTTCAAGTTTACTCTAGTAGAGAATTAATTCCTGATTATAGATGGCCTACGATGGAAGCAGCTGAAATCCACTCAATGAGTATGGAGTTTCTAGCATGGCCATGGATGGAAGAGTTCTTTTTAGAAGATACTGAAAAATATAAGTTCAGTCATTTAGCTGGAGCATTATCATTCTTGCCTTATGGCGTTCTAGTAGATGAGTTTCAACATGGTATTTATGAACATCCAGAGTTAACTCCAGAAGAAAGAAAAGCTTTATGGAGAAAATTAGAAAAGAAATATATGCCATTTAAAGATTATGGTGATGATCAGTTTATGGAAAAAGGAACGTATTGGTTTAGACAAGGTCATATCTTTGGGGCACCGTTCTATTATATTGACTACACACTTGCACAAGTATGTGCATTCCAATATTGGGTGCTAAGTAGAGAAGACCGTAAAAAAGCTTTAGAAAGCTATTTAGAGTTATGTAAATTAGGCGGTTCAAAGAGCTTTGTAGAGCTTGTTGAATCAGCAAATTTAGAAAATCCATTCGAAAAAGGCACTGTTAAAAAGATTGCAAGACCTATTAAGGCATACCTTGATCAAATCGATGATACAAAATTATAATGATGAAGCATAAAGTTTTACAATTAATTGTGTTATTTGGCCTTATTGCAACACTTTTATCAAATATGTTTAATGTTGATGGTATTAGAATAACAGGTATTGAAGCAATGTTTAGTAATGAAATAATGCTATTTGGAAATATCATTATGATCGTTATTGTGATAACATCAGTCTTGCATTTGATTTATATGATTTACCAAGTTTTTCCAAATGCAAAATTGTATGATGAAGTTGTCAATGGCATTGTAAGTGTTGGGTTACTTTTTGGTTTACTCATGATTACGTTTTTAGGATTAATTTCTAACGTTATGGCGTGGTTGTGCGTTTTACTGATGGTATTATCTGCACTCATAAGATACAAATTCTTAGTTAAATAGTATACATATACATGAAATGCTTATGCACTGTGCATAAGCATTTTTTATTATGTTATAATATGTATGGTTATGGAGGTTTTCTTATGAAAATATGTGTGATTGGTGCAGGGGCAAGTGGTTTACTTGCAGCTATATCAGCTAAAGAGCATGGTGCTGATGTTTTTTTACTTGAAAGAAATTCTAAAATAGGTAGAAAGATTTTAGCAACTGGAAATGGTAGATGCAACTATACAAATGTGGATGCGACATGTGATCACTATAATCATCCTCAGTTTATTAAACCTGTATTTGAACAATTTGGACCAGATAAAACCGTTAAATTTTTCGAGCGATTAGGCATTGAACCAAAGATAGAAGATGAGGGTAAAACATATCCCTTGTCTGAACAAGCATCGAGTATAGTAGACGTATTAGCCTATGAGTTAGAAAGACTTAACATTAAAGTTTTTTATGAATCATACGTAGAATCTTTAGACATAAAAAATCATAAGTATTATATTAAAACAAACAATCAAACATATGTTGCTGATAAAGTGATTATAGCAACTGGAGGAAAAGCACTTCCAAAAAGTGGAAGTGATGGAAATGGATATATACTAGCACAATCACTAAATCACGATATAACACCCATTTATCCATCACTCGTTAAACTTAAATTGGATTATCCATATTTAAAACAAATGGATGGTGTAAAAATTAAGGCAAGTGCGGAACTCATACATAATAATGTGAGTCTACATTATGAATTTGGAGATGTATTATTTACTAAATATGGTATTTCAGGACCAACTATTTTGCAAATATCTAGGAAAGCCAATGAACTTCTTTTTCAAAAAGAAGAAATATATATTAAAGTTTCAATCATAAAAAATCTAGAATTTAAAGATCTTATCGAGCGATTTAAGAATTTCAATGATAGACCAATTGAAATGGCATTGATTGGACTGGTTCATAAAAAACTGATCCATCCTTTATTAAAAGAAGCAAACATCCATCCTTTCCATGAACAAGTTAAAAAAGTTGATCATAAAAAATTAATGAAGCTCATTCACTTATTACTTGATTGGAGATTTTTAGTTGTTGGTAGTAAAGACTATGACGAAGCACAAGTCACCGCAGGTGGCATTAAAACTGATGATATCGATCCAATGACATTAGAATCTAAGATACACAAAGGACTTTATTTCACAGGTGAAGTTTTAGATATTGATGCGTTATGTGGTGGTTATAATTTACAATGGGCATGGTCTAGCGGATATATAGCTGGGAAATACGCATCAAAAACTTAATCAATTATAGAATCAAACACCTATTTACATACAGATAGGTGTTTTATTTATAATCTTTATTAAAACTTATAACTTTATTAGACTATGATTTTTAGTTTTGATATAATCCATTTGTCGAGGAGTGGGATATATGAAAAAAATAAGTTTGGATGATACTATTTTCAAGATAGTCACTGCATATCCAGAAATAAAAGAAATTCTTTTTGGGTTAGGTTTTGAAGATATAATAAAACCTATGATGCTAAAAACCGCTGGAAAACTTATGACATTAAGAAAAGGATCATCATTTAAGAAAATAGAATTAAATGCCATTGTAGAGGAGTTTAAATTACATGGCTTTGAGATAGAGGAGTAATAACGTGAGTGAATTTATAAACAATTATAGTCAAAGTAGACAAGAATTATTAAAAAAGATTATCAGAAGCTTGCATGAAGGTGCTAGTTTTGAAGAAGCTAGAAGTGAATTTAAAAAACACTTTGAAGATGTCACTACACAAGAAATATCACAAATGGAACAAGCATTGATCAAAGAAGGTATGACCATTAATGAAGTTCAAAGATTGTGTGATGTTCATGCAGCTGTCTTTGACGGTGCGATTTCTGATATTCATCAAATTAAGGGACCAAAAGAAACACCAGGTCATCCGATTCAAGTGTTTTTAGCTGAAAATGATCGAATCGAACAACTGCTAAAAGAGGAAATAGAACCATATTTAGTTGGATCAGGAAAACATAACCAACTTATGTTACGAGTTGGTATGGATAGACTTGCTGAAATTCATAATCATTATGCACGTAAAGAATACCTGTTTTTCCCTAACTTAGAGAAAAAAGGTATTGATACACCACCAAAAGTTATGTGGGCAGTTGACGATGAGATTAGAGCTGATCTTAAAGCTATTCAAAAAAACTTATCTGAAATCGAACAAGATGAGACAAAAACAAAAGAAGATATCCAAAATCTATTAACTAAGATTAGAGATATGATCTTTAAAGAGAATAATATATTAATGCCTTTACTTATAGAAACATTGTCCTTCTTTGACTGGGTATTAGTTGACAGTTCTTCAGATGAAATCGGATATTTTTTAGAAAAGCCAAAAGATTCATGGAAAAAAATTGATCAAGAAGAACAAGAAGAAGAACAAACTATTAAAGGCGAAGTTAAATTTGATGCAGGAAGTTTATCACCAGATGTACTTAATCAAATGCTTAATACACTCCCATTTGATATGACATTTGTCGATAAAGATGGTCATGTTAAATATTTTACACAAGGTAAAGAAAGAATATTTGATAGACCCAAAACAATTATAGGTAGACATGTTAACATGTGCCATCCACCTCAAAGTGTTCATGTGGTTGAGGAAATAGTTGAAAGTTTCAAAAGTGGAGAGAAAGATCATGAAGATTTCTGGATACGTATGAAAGATATGTTCGTCTACATTAGATATTTTGCAGTTAGAGATAAAAATAATGAATATTTGGGGACATTAGAAATTACGCAAAACATCAAACCTATTGTTGAACTTGAAGGCGAAAAGAGATTAATTTCTAAATGATAAAAATAGTTTATATTAGTTTAGGTTTTATCAGTTTGGTAGTAGGCGTTGTAGGAATTGTACTACCCGTGTTACCAACGACACCATTTTTACTTTTAACTTTATATGCATTTTCCAGAAGTTCTAAAAAGTTCCATCAGTGGTTTGTTCAAACAAAAATATATCATAAATACTTAAAAACATTTGTCGAACAAAAAGCAATGACAAGAAAACAAAAATGGAAACTCATGATTTTTGTTGATGTCATATTATTAATATCATTTTTATTGGTTGACAGTTTAGCAATGAAACTAGTCATTGTTTCCATTGATATTATTAAATATATTTATTTCTTTACAAAAATAAAGACCATCGCTTGATGGTCTTTATTTTGATTTTAGGTATGTTTTTATATGATCAGAAACCATCATGCCATCATAAACAGCTTTGGCAATCTGGAGTTTACCTCCTATGACATCACCGATCGCAAATAATCCGGGTATGTTAGTTTGATATGTATGATCAACGACTAAACTATTTTTCTCAACGACAACACCTAATTTGGTAGCAAAATCGATTGAGCTTGGTGCACCTATTGCAACAAATATCCCTTGAGCTTGATATATGTTTCCATCTTCTGTTTCGATACCTTCTAATTTATCAGTACCTAAGAATCTAGTTATTTTAGAAGTTACAACAGGAAAACTAACCAATTCTAGTAAAGGACTCCCATGAGTGAATACTGTGATATCTTGATTGATTTCTTTTAAAACATCTAGTTCATGCGCCATGTATGGTCCACAACCAATAACAGCTATTTTCTTTCTTCTAAAGAAATATCCATCGCATGATGCACATAAACTAATACCCTTTCCTTTAAACTTATTAAACCCAGGAATGGATAATGTTTGTCTTTTTTTACCGGTTGCTAAAACAACTGTCTTAGATTGAAATTTATGTTCAACTGATTTCACTTTAAAGTGATCATCAATTTGATCTAAAGCTATAACAGAGTCACGGATAATCTCAATACCAAGCCTTTTTGCTTGGTTGATACCCTCTTTAATTAAGTCCTCACCTAAGATGGGTTCACCAAACCCATAATAGTTTTCAACTTTTTCTGGATAGTCACTAAGCGCTCCATAATCTTTTCCAATGACTACAGGATCAAGACCAGCTCTTTTCAAATAAATCGCAGCTGAAATACCTGCAGGACCTACGCCAATAATGATGATATCTTTCATAGACCTAAAAGTTTTAATAACGACTGTTTAGATTGAACACCAATAACTTGTTCCTTGATTTCTCCGTTAACAAAAACTACAATTGTTGGAATACTCATGACTTCATATTCATCAGCAATCTGATATTCGTCATCAACTTCAAGTTTGCATATTTTAGCTTTGCCTTCAACCTCTTTGCTTAACTCCTCTAAAATAGGAGCGACTCTTAAACAAGGACTACACCATTTTGCCCAAAAATCAACAAGTACAGGCATATCACTTTCTAAGACTTCCTTTTTAAAATTATCTTTATTTAAATGTTTAACCATCTTATGTCACCTCTAATTTCTCATATCTATTATAAAGAAAATATATAAAAAACGAAAGACTTTTACTTAATAAAGTAAAGGATTAAAATATTAAGTTAAAAATTGATATTCAAAAAAGTACTTGTATCTGTATACTTTATCTTTATAAACTTTGTGCTGCATGGTATAATATATTAGAATGAAATGTAGGTGAACATATGATTAAAGTAAAAGATTTAAGCTTTTCATACAATGGTCATGATGAAGCTTTAAAAAACGTTACTTTTGATATAAAAAAAGGCAGTTGGATTTCTATATTAGGACATAATGGTTCTGGCAAATCTACACTATCAAAATTAATGGTGGGTTTATTAACACCATCTAAAGGACATATCGAAATTGATGGTTTATTATTAAACGACGAAAATTTACTTGAAATAAGAAAAAAGATAGGTATTGTTTTTCAAAATCCTGATAATCAGTTTGTCGGTGTCACAGTAAAACATGACATCGCTTTTGGTCTTGAAAATCAAAGAGTACCTCATGAAGAAATGAAAGAAAAAATCAATTATTACGCAAATCTTGTTGGCATGCAAGATTTTTTGAATAAAGAACCACACCAATTATCGGGTGGTCAAAAACAAAGAGTTGCGATTGCTGGTGCCTTAGCAATGGAACAAGATGTCTTAATACTAGATGAAGCAACGTCAATGCTAGATCCAGAAGGAACACTTGAAATCGTAGAGCTTATTAAAAAGCTAAATCAAACATATCATAAAACAATTATTACAATTACACATGATCTATCATTTGCTACTCAAAGTGATGAACTTATCGTTTTAAAAGGTGGAGAAATGATATTAAAAGGTACACCAAAAGAAGTCTTTAAACAAGAAGATGTTTTAAAATCTTCTCATTTAGAGCTGCCTTTTGAATTAAGTGTTTATAACGAAGCACTTAAAGATGAAAAAATAAATAAAAAAGTTGTGGAGGCATTATGGGCATTCAATTCAAAGATGTAAGCTTCATGTATCAAGGCATCAAAGAAAATTATGATGCTCTTTCTCATATCAATTTAAATATCGAAGAAAATGGTGAGTTTATCGCAATCATTGGTCACACAGGTAGTGGGAAATCTACACTTGTTCAACATATGAATGCTTTACTTTTACCAACAAGTGGAAAAGTGAATGTCTTAGGACAAGAACTACCACCACAAAAAAAAGAAAAGATCAATCATTTAAGACAAAAAGTTGGTTTAGTTTTTCAATTTCCTGAATATCAATTATTTGAAGAGACAATCTTAAAAGATATTATGTTCGGACCAAAAAACTTTAAGTCAACTGAAGAAGAAGCAATGGAAAAAGCAAAAAAAGCAGCAACCATTGTGGGTATTGATCCAGAACTTTATGAACAATCACCTTTTAGAATTAGTGGTGGACAAATGAGAAGAGTTGCTGTTGCTGGTATTTTAGCAATGGAACCAAAAATTCTTGTTTTAGATGAACCAACAAGAGGTTTAGATCCAAAAGGACGTAAAGATTTAATGAAAATTTTTAAAGATTTGCACGAAATTGAGCATAAATCGATTGTGCTGATTTCTCATGATATGGATATCGTATCAGAATATGCAAAACGCGTGATTGTTATGGATCAAGGAGAAATCGTTTTTGATGGTAAAAAAGAGGAATTATTCGAACATCCAGATTTTGATAAATTCCATTTAGAATTACCAACATCTTTAAAAATACTTAAGCATCTTGAAAAAGAGATTGGTTTACCATATGAACCAAAATATGATTTTAAGAGCCTACTTTCATATTTGAAGGAGGTAGACTATGAATAATATTACAATAGGTCAATATATATCAGGAGATTCTTGGTTACATAAATTAGACCCAAGAATTAAATTATTTAGTTTAATTATTTTACTAGTAGCAACCTTTATTGTTCCAGTTTCAGCGAATTTAGTTCCGATTCTTACGATGACATCGATGTTAGTGTTAATCATTATATTAACCATTTCAACTAAAATTCCGATAAGAAAAGTATTAAATGGACTAAAACCAATTGTATTCTTATTGACTTTTACATTCATCATCCAGTTATTTTATGTGAAAACTGGAAATCTAGTGGTTGATCCAATTGAAATGTATATTTCTGTTTCAAGTATCGCCGCAATCATTTTATTTTTAGTATTTTACAATTTAACAAAAAAACATATCAAATTTAGAATCTTATATTTCTTCTTTGCCGTGTTTGTTGTCTTCTTACTTCAAGCTCTTTTACCGTATGTATCATTGACTTCATATACATTAGAAATATATGATCAAGGTCTATTACGTGCAGGTTTTATCTTTTTAAGAATTACAAATGTAATTATATTAACATCTCTATTAACCTTTACTACGATGACTACAGATCTTAACTATGGTATTGAAGCATTATTAAAACCATTAAAGATCATAAAAGTACCAGTAGATATGATTGCGATGATGTTATCACTTACCCTAAGATATATACCAACACTATTAATCGAAACTGAAAAAATCATGAAAGCTCAAGCTTCTCGTGGTGTTGACTTTAAAGAAAGTACTTTTAAAGAAAAAATCAGTCAAGTCATATCATTACTTATTCCAGTCTTTGTTATATCATTTAAACGTTCTGAGGATTTAGGGAATGCGATGGAAGTTAGAGGATATATCATTGGCGCAAAACGCACAAGAATTGATGAATACATCATTTCATTTAAAGACATCATCACAGTTGTTTTATCAATTGTTATATTAGGTGCGGTTATTTATACGAGAGTGATGTAGATGAGATATAAAGCAATTGTTAGTTATGATGGCACAAGATACCATGGCTTCCAAAGTCAAAAGAATGCATTAGGTATCCAACAAGTCATTGAAAAATCATTTAGATTAATGACACAAACAGAAATAAAAATCCACAGTGCAGGAAGAACCGATAAAGGTGTTCATGCAGTTGGACAAGTCTTCCATTTTGATAGTGATTTAAATATTGATATTGATAGTTGGTTAAGAATAAATGACCGATTACCTTTAGATATTAGAGTAAAATCTATTGTTAAAGTTTCCGATGATTTCCATGCTAGACATAGTTCTGTATCAAAAAAATACAAATATATCATCGCTAAGAAACCAAGTTCAGTTTTTGATGCGAATTACGAAGTATATATAAGAAACTTAGATATAGAACCTATTAAAAAAGCTATACCATATTTTATTGGAACGCACGACTTTAGAGGGTTTTGTCAACTGGTCAAAGGAAAACCAACTGAAAAAACAATCTTTAGCATTGATTTAAAAGAAACAAAAAAACATTATATATTCACATTTCATGGCAATAGCTTTTTGAAGTATATGGTGAGATCAATGATGGGCACACTTATTCAAATTGGTCTTCATCGAAAAGATCCTGAAATCATAAAAACGATTTTAGAAACTAAAGATCGTCAATTGGCAGGAAAAACAGCAGAGTCAAGAGGATTATACTTATATAAAATATATTACAAATAAAAGGAGAAAAATCATGTTTATCACATTTGAAGGCGGAGAAGGCACAGGAAAAACAACACTTATCGAAAACATATATGAACAACTCAAGAAAACACACCATGTGATTAAAACAAGAGAACCAGGCGGAAGCATGATTGCTGAAGCCATTAGGGATGTTATTTTAAACCCTAAATATAAAGGGGTAACACCTTATACAGAAGCTCTTCTTTTAGCTGCGTCAAGAGCACAACATTTAGATGAAGTAATTTTACCCGGATTAAAACAAGACGCAATTGTTTTATGCGATAGATATATTGATAGTTCTTTAGCATATCAAGGATATGCAAGAAAGCTCGGATTTGAATTTGTTTTAAGCATCAATTATTATGCAACACTCAATATGCCTGATTTAACATTTTATATAGATTTGGATCCGGAAATTGGAATGAGTCGTATTGAAGGTAGAACTAAATATGATAGATTAGATCAAGAATCAAAGAATTTTCACCAAGAAGTACGTAAAGGATATTTAGAAATATTAGATAAATATCCAAAACGCATTGTAAAAATTAATGGCAATCAATCGATTGAAGAAATTTCATCAGAAATCATGAGTATCATAAAGGAAAAATTATGAAACGTGCTTTACACTTTTTTGAACAAGCCATCAAAAAGAATAGGTTATCTCACTTATACTTAATCAGTGGACCAAGTGGGAGTGGTAAAGTTAAACTTGCTGATGAGGTAAGTTATTTGATATTGAATCAAAACAAGCCTGAAAATAAGCATTTAAGACATCAAATCAAGCAACATCTACACTCAAATGTCATGTTTATTGAACCAGATGGATTAACACTCAAAAAAGAACAAATTATAGCATTGCAACAAGAATTTTCAAAAACTGGTTTGGTCAAAGGACCTAGAATTTATGTGATCAATCACGTGGAGAAAATGAGCCAAAGTGCTGCAAACTCACTTTTAAAATTTATGGAAGAACCTCAAAACCATGAAGTATATGGGTTCTTATTAACGGATAATCTTCAAGATGTTATTCAAACCATAAAATCTAGAAGTCAAATGTTACATTTAACAGAAGTTGATGAACTCACATTAAAAGAAACATTAATTGAACAAGGGTTAGAAGAAGATGTAGCAACCTTAGCACCTTATTTAACAAAAGATTTAGAAAAAGCTTTACTACTAGCTGAAGATCCTAATTTTATAGCTATGGTAGAATTTATAGAAGAAATCGTAAAAAATTGGAATAATAGAAACATATCATTTCCAGTTTTCATTCATAAAAAAGTAGGATTAGTTTTACAAGATAGAGATATTTTTCAAAATTTTCTAGAACTCTTATTACTATACTTTGTTGATTTGATTCATTATCGAGCAAATCAACCCATCACATATGTGTATTTAAAAGAATACATTCAGAAACAAAGCGATCAAATGAAAGTCAATGAAATTAATGAACTCATTGAAGCTATTCAAACCATCATTAAAAAACAAACTTACTTCATCAATACTGAGTTAGCACTCGATGAATTAAGTTACACACTAGAAAAAAAGAGGTAATCGTATGCATGTTGCTTTAGTACAATTTAAAGAAGCAGGAAAAAAGTACTTCTTTTCATATGATAATTTATCAATTAACCAAGATGATTTAGTTGTTGTTGAGACAACACGTGGTGTTGAGATTGGTAGAGTATACATGTTAAAAGAAATAGAAGCATCAGAACTTACAAGTGAATTAAAGCCTATCTTAAGAGTCGCAACCGAGGGCGATATCAAAGAAGATACGTATAATCAATCACTTGAACCTGGTGTTTTAGAAACTGCTAAAAAACTAGCAATTAAAAATGAATTAGAAATCAAAGTTCTTGGTGCGGAATATACATTAGACCGCAAAAGACTACTTATATATTTTGAATCAGAAAGTCGCGTTGATTTTAGAGGACTTGTTAAAGATTTAAGCGAAGTCTATCATACAAGAATTGAGCTTAGACAAATCGGTCCAAGAGATGCTGCAAAAATGATTGGTGGCATTGGGCCTTGTGGTCTTATCCTATGTTGTACGACTTTTATCGGAGAAGTTTGATACAGTGTCGATTAAAATGGCTAAAAATCAAAATTTAGCATTAAATCCACAAAAAATATCAGGTGTCTGTGGGAAGCTTTTATGCTGCATTAAGTATGAAGATGATGCATATACAGAGTTAAAAGCTAAACTACCGGATTATCATGAAAAAGTTAAAACTGAAAAAGGTATGGCACTTGTCATTGATGTTAATATATTAGGACAAAAAGTTAAAGTAAGATATCAAGAAGAAGATATCATTGAATGGTTGTCCATAGAACAGTTTTCAAGGGTGTAATTTTGAAAAGAGCATTAATTGGATCAAAGCTTGAAGTCGATCAAGATAGAGGTCATGCGTTTAATCTAGATACAGTTTTATTAGCAGATTTTGTGAAACTACCATATCGCATCAAACATGTAATCGAAGTAGGTACAGGTAATGGTGCAATCGCACTTTATTTATCTGAAAAAACAAAAGCAAAAATTACCGCAATTGAAATTCAAGCATCGCGCTATGAAAAAGCTGTAAAAAACATAAAACTTAACCATCTAGAAAATCAAATTGATGTGATTCATCAAGATTATCTTGAAACAAAATATCTACATGTAGATGCAATCGTTTGTAATCCACCGTTTTTTAAAGTCAATGAAACATCGTTATTAAACGAAGATGATTCTATTACCATTGCACGACATGAAATCAAACTGGATTTAGAGAGTTTGATTAAAAAGGTAAGTGAACAGCTTAAGTTTGGTGGTAAATTCTTTATGATTCACAGACCTGATCGGTTATCAGATATCTTTGAATACACAAAAACTTATCAATTAGAAATAAAAAGATTAAAGTTTGTTCACCCTTATATCGATAAAACCGCGAATCATATCCTTATTGAATGCGTAAAACAAGGTGGCAAAGAATTAATTTTAGAACCACCGTTAATCTTATATCAAGCACCCCATGTTTTAACTGAACAAGCAAAAAAAATATTAGGAGGAAATTTAGATGTTACTTAGCTTATTAACAAGAAAAGAAAAACTTAAATTTTTAGATTTAGTGATGCACATGGTTTCTGTAGATGGAGAACCAACTGCAATCGAACAAAGATTATTAAATATTATGCTTGCTGAAGTTGGTGATGGTATTGTTAAAGAATACACTTTCACTTTAAGTAAAGATTTAGAAGAAACCATTGATTATTTTAGAGAAGCTAGTCCATCTGTTAAAAATATCGTTTATTTGAACTTACTAAAAGTCACTATGATTGATGATTTTTATAACACAGCTGAACATTTCTTCTTAGAAGATATCAGAAAAGAACTTGGCATTACTGATTTTAAGAAAAAACAATTAATGCGTCTTGTCTATAATGAACGTGATTTAAGAGAACGTGCGAAAAGAGTTGTCTCACATTGATTCAGCGCAGTTTTCAAGATGATAAGCCTACGATTTATGTCGTCTCAACACCTATAGGCAATCTTAAGGATATAACATATCGTGCTGTAGAGATTTTAAATGAAGTGGATGCGATTTTGTGTGAAGACACAAGAACATCTAAGACATTACTTAGTCACTATCATATACATAAACAACTGATTAGTTTTCATGACCATAACAAAACAGAAAAAACACAAGACATGATTGCTTTATTAAATGAAGGCAAAAATCTTGCCCTGATCAGCGATGCAGGAACTCCTGGCATTAATGATCCTGGGTATGAACTTATCCAAGAAGTGATCAAACAAGGATATCATGTAGTATCTATTCCAGGTGCTAGCGCTATTTTAGCAGCTTTAGTTGTTTCAGGATGTTTGATTCAACCGTTTACCTTTATTGGATTTTTACCAAGAAAAAATTCGAGTAAAAAAGAAGTGATTGAAAGCTATCATCAAAGAATAGAAACCTTAGTCATCTATGAATCACCATTAAGAGTTAAAAAGACTTTAGAAGATTTATATGACATCTTAGGTGATCGTCAAATTGTACTCGCAAGAGAACTAACAAAAATGTTTGAAACGATCACAAGAACATCTTTAAAAGAGTCTTTATCTTTAGAAATAGATACAAGAGGAGAATATGTTATTATCATTGAAGGTAGTAAAAAAACATATGATTCTTCATTATCTATAAAAGATCATGTCTTACAATTGATCGATGAAGGCTATGATGAAAAAGATGCCATGAAGATGGTTGCAAAAAAAAGACAGATCACAAAAAGTGACGTCTATAAAGCGTATAAAATAAATGGATAAATGACTTGCATTTTTATCAATTTATAATATAATATAATGGTAATAGGCTATGAGAAAAAGAGTAATATCATTTTAAGGTATTAGAGAGTTCGTGGTTGGTGAAAACGAATCCTAAAAGATATGAACATGGTTTTCGAGCTTCTTGGTCGATATGTAGGCTAAGACGTATCTCTGCGTTAAAGAGTTGAGGGCTAGATTGATATCTAGAACTAAGGTGGTACCGCGATTTTGTCGTCCTTAGAGTTTTCTTTGGGCGCTTTTTATTTGCATAAGGAGGAAGAAAAATGAAAGAAAAATATTATATAACAACCGCAATTGCATATAGTTCAGCAGTTCCCCATGTTGGAAATGTATACGAAGCTATATTAGCAGATGCAATCGCAAGATTTAAACGTTTATCAGGCTATGACGTGTTTTTTCAAACAGGGACTGATGAGCATGGACAAAAAATTGAAACTAAAGCACAAGATAATGAGTTAACACCAAAAGCTTATGTTGATTTGATTTCATCAGAAATTAAAAGAATTTATGACAAAGTTAATATTAGCTATGATAAGTTTGTACGTACAACTGATGATGATCATGTCAAATCAGTACAAGCTATTTTCAAAAAGCTATATGACCAAGGTGACATTTATTTAGGTAAATATGAAGGATGGTATTCAGTAAGTGATGAATCTTTCATTTTAGAAAAAGATATAGTAGATGGTAAAGCTCCAAGTGGAGATACACCAGTATGGACTTCTGAAGATGCTTATTTTTTAAAGCTTTCTAAATATCAAGAACGTTTATTAAAACATATTGAAGAGCACCCTGAATTCATTGAACCAGAATCAAGAAGAAATGAAATGATTCAAAACTTCTTAAAAGAACCACTACCTGATTTGTCTGTTTCAAGAACGTCATTTAAGTGGGGAATTCCAGTAGAATTTGATGAAGGTCATGTTGTTTATGTTTGGATTGATGCATTATCAAACTATATTACTGGATTAGGTTATCATCCAGATCTTAAAGAACAACCAGATCTATTTAATAAATATTGGCCAGCAAATGTTCATTTGATTGGTAAAGATATTTTAAGATTTCATACCATTTATTGGCCAATCATCTTAATGGCAATTGGCGTTGAGCTTCCAAAACAAGTTTTTGGACATCCATGGGTATTATTTAATAAGAATAAAATGAGTAAATCTACAGGTAATGTGATGTATACCGATGATATCGTTAGATATTTTGGTGTAGATACCTTAAGATATTATGTACTTCATGAAATCCCATATGCACAAGATGGTAATATCACTTATGAATTACTGATCGAAAGAAATAATACCGATTTAGCAAATACGATCGGAAATTTGGTGAACCGCACGATTGGTATGGTTCATAAATATAGAGATGGTGTCGTTAAAAAAGTAATTTTAGATGAACCATTTGAACTGAGTTTACAAGAAAAAGCACTTGCTGTGCTTCCAGAAATGAACAAATATATGGATGAACTAAAAGTTAGCGATGCACTAGAAGAAGTTGTTAAACTTGCTAGATTCGCAAATAAGTACATCGATGTATCTGAACCATGGGTTTTAAATAAAGATGAAAACAAACAAGAAATATTAGATCATGTTTTATATCAATTATTAGAGACCATTCGTTATGTTGGTGTTTTATTACAACCATTTATGCCTGAAACTGCAAGTAAGATTCTAGAGCAAATTGGTTCAGAAGATACACGTTTCGAGTCACTTGAAACATTTGGACAATATGAAGCACAAACATTAAATAAACCATATGTCTTATTTGAAAGATTTGACATGAATAAAAAAATTGAGGAGATTTTAAAAGACCAAGCATGAAAAAGTTATTATCGTGGTTTCAAACTGAATCCTATAAAGATAAAATATACCCTGAAGTCAAACGGGTTATCTTTGTTATTGTATTTACATTTATTTATGGGATTGGGGTCTCTTGGTTTTTAGAAGCATCTGTTGTGCCACTTTATACAGGAGGTATTCCTGGGGTTGCACAGCTTGTTAGAGATGCATTTTATGTGTTTTTTAATATTGAAGTTGGAAATAGCTTTTTAGGGTTATTCGTCATAATCGCTAACATTCCAATCTTAATTTTAGGATGGTTTGGCGTATCTCATCGTTTTACCATTTATAGTATTATATCTATTTTGATTCAAGCCTTTATCTTAAGCTGGATGCCAGTCATTGATATGGGACTTGGAGAAGTAGAACATGCATTTACTGCAGCGGTATTAGGTGGACTTCTAATTGGTATTGGTGCTGGTGGAGCACTTAGATATGGTACATCAACAGGTGGACTTGATATTGTCGCTCAATATTTAGCATTTAGAAAAGGAAAATCTGTAGGATTTTTCTCAATGGCTATGAACTTAGCGATTGCGATTTTAGGTGGATTGATTGTTGGTGGCAAAGTTGGTCCAGGTGGAGAAGTGATTGCTGGTGGTATCATTATTTCTTACACAGTAATTAGAGTCATTGTCTCAACAATTTTAACTGATCGTATGCATACAGCATACCAGTATTTAGCTGTAGATATCATTACTGCAACACCACAAGCATTAGTCGATGAAATTTTACATCGTATCTATAGAGGTGTGACATTAATGAAGGTTGAAGGTGCATATTCTCATCATGAAAAAACATTAATTTATGTGATCATATCATCTTATGAGTTACATGCTATCACTACATTAGTAAAAAGAATTGATCCACATGCATTTATGGTTGTTAAACCTACAAAAAATGTATATGGTAATTTTGCAAGGAAAACAATTGCTTAAAAGACCTATTTTAGGTCTTTTTTTCTGAAAGACTTAACAAATAATTATTTTTTGGTATAATCGAGTTGATAGGATGATAAAGTTGAAAGGATCTAATTTATGGAAATAGCAAAAATGATGAAAAAAGCTTATATGAATTTAGATTTAAAATCAGATTCAAAAGCTCAAGTATTAGAAGAACTTGTAAAAATTCTTGATGATCAAGGCATAGTTACAGATTTTGATAAACTTTTAAGTGATGTTAGAATTAGAGAATCATTATCAACAACTGGTATTGGTTTTAAAATTGCGATACCTCATGCGAAAAGTAAATATATTAAAGAACCAGCGATCGCGTTTGGAAGATCAAGTGAAGGTATTGAATATGATTCAATGGACGGAGATAATGCACATCTATTCTTTTTAATTTGTATGCCAGAAGATGCAGGCAATCTACATTTAAAAGCACTTGCTGCACTTTCAAGACAACTGATTCATGAAGAATTCAGACTTGCGCTTGAAAAAGCTGAAAATGCAGATGAAGTTTTAAATATTATTAAAGCCATTGATCAGGAAGAAAAAAGTGCATAAAATTGTTTGTGTGACTGCATGTCCAACAGGCATTGCACATACATATATAGCTGCTGAGATGCTTGCTCACACAGGTAAAAAAATGGGCTACCTTATGAAAGTCGAAACCAATGGTGCCATTGGTGTTGAAAATAAATTATCTGAGTTAGACATCAAAGAAGCGATAGGTGTCATTATAGCATCAGATATTGCTCTTGATTTAAATCGATTTCAAGGTAAACATATTATAGAAACCACAACACAAGAAGCTATTAAAACGCCTGAAAAATGGATTCAAGAAATAATAAAAATGAATCAAGGATTATAAAGATGACCATAAGAACAAGACTTTATAAACAATTGATGAATGGATTTACGTATATCATTCCACTGGTAGTTATTGGTGGAGTGTTTTTAACTTTATATGAAAGATATGAGATATCTACTTTTTTTGATATCGGATCAACTGCATTATTTTTAGTGATTCCAATCATTTCCGCATTCATTGCATATGCCATCAGTGATAAACCAGGTTTTATTTTAGGACTTATCGGTGGTGGATTGCTTGCTACTGGTCAAAGTGGATTTTTAGGTGCAGTTTTTATGGGATTTTTCTCTGGATATTTAGTATTACTGCTACATGTGATATTTAAAAAATTTCCGATCAGTATTAAAGGACTCATGCCAGTGTTTATTTATCCAATTATCGGTTCATTTTTTGTTTTAGGTATTTATTTTGGTATAGAGGCTATTATTCCTGCACTCAATGGTTTTATATTAGATGTATTCACATATACAGGTGATATAGGTGTCGTTTTACTATTAATGGTTTTATCTATCATGATGGTTTATGATTTAGGTGGACCCGTCAATAAAATCGCATATATGATTGCAATCATCACCATATTAAATGGACAACCTACCATGTTTATGACACAAGTAATGATTGCAGGTATGATTCCACCACTTTCTATATTTATAGCATCTATCATTAATAAAAAAGCTTTTAAAGAAGAAGAACTTAACCTTGCTCGAAAAAACATATGGATGGGGTTAGCATTTATTAGTGAAGGTGCATTGTTTTTCCTTAGAAAAGATAAAGAGCTAGGTGTTGCATTTATCTTAGGTGGATTATTATCAAGCATAAGCGTTTATATATTACAAGTCGAATCTAGCATTGCACATGGTGGGATATTATCTGTATTTTTCATAAATAGATGGATTGAATTCATCATTATTTTACTCATTAGTAGCCTTGTTAGCGCATGGTTTGTTTTACTTATTTTAAAAATGAAAAAAAGTGAAAAAATTTCATCATAAAATCTTTACTTATGAAATAAGCTTTGTTATAATTAGAAAGTATTCAATATATCGTATAATCGACCAAATGTGGTGGTCAAGTTTCTACCGTGATGCCGTAAAAATCACGACTACGATATGAAAGCATCTTTTTTTATTGTTTTCATATGTAGAAACCACATAATCTGTGGTTTTTTTATTTTTTAATATGCATATTGAATACAAAATAAAAAAAGGAGAACGAGGATGGAAAAAATCAAGAAGTTTTTTAAGGTTGAACAAAGAGGTTCAACATTGACGAAAGAAATTTTAGCAGGTGTAACTATTTTCTTAGCTATGGCATACATTTTACCAGTAAATAGTTTCATGCTAGAGGCAGCAGGTCTTCCTATTGGTGGTGTGTTCTTTGCAACAGCAGTATCTGCAGCAATTGCAACACTTATCATGGGGATTTTTGCTAACTTACCAGTAGCTTTAGCTCCAGGTATGGGTTTAAACGCATTTTTCACTTATACACTTGTTAATTTTGGATTAGGATATACACCTAAAGCAGCTTTAGCAGCTGTATTAGTTTCAGGGATCTTATTCTTAATCATTTCGTTAACTGGTTTAAGAAAAGTGATCATTAATGCAATTCCTAAAGGATTAAAACTATCAGTTGGTGCTGGTATTGGATTCTTTATTGCATTTATTGGATTAAAGAATGCAGGTATTATTGTAGGTGATGGTGCTACATTTGTGACACTAGGAAATCTTGCTCATCCAACAGTATTACTTGGATTATTTGGTTTAATCTTAGTTGTTGTATTATATGCACTTAAGTTTAGATTTGCACTGATCACAGCT
This sequence comes from Tenericutes bacterium MO-XQ, assembly GCA_002838185.1. Taxonomy (GTDB): domain Bacteria; phylum Bacillota_I; class Bacilli_A; order Acholeplasmatales; family Acholeplasmataceae; genus Mariniplasma. The sequence goes on from CP017948.1 coordinate 276,612, forward strand.
ATCGTTTCAACAGCAGTAGTTGGACTTATCTTAGGTTTTCTTGGTGTTGATATGATGCCAGCATATGACGCTCAAGGTATGAGTGGTGTATGGACTGGTGCAAGTGAAACAGTATTTGCAGCTTTTGGTGGTTTTAAAGAATTATTCTCTAGCTGGCAAGCATTAGCAGTTATTTTCTCACTATTATTTGTTGACTTCTTTGATACAGCAGGTACACTTATGGCAGTTGGTAATCAAGCTGGTTTAATCAATGAAGAAGGTGTTATTGAAGGTGGAGATAACGCACTAATTGCTGATTCAATTGGTACAATCGCTGGTGCAATGTTAGGAACTTCAAATGTTACAAGTTATATTGAGTCATCTACAGGTATTGAACAAGGTGCAAGAACAGGTTTAGCAAGTGTTGTTGTCGCTATATTGTTTATTTTATCAATCTTCTTATATCCTGTATTATCAATCTTTAATGGTGTTGTTGTAGGCGTTAATGGTTTTGGTGATGCAATCGTATATAGCCCAGTTACTGCAATGGCATTAATCATGGTTGGTACATTAATGTTTGCTCAATTAAAAGATATTGATTGGGAAGATACAGCAATCGTTATTACTGGCTTCTTTACAATCATCGTTATGATTTTATCTTATTCAATCGCAACTGGTATTGCTGTAGGATTCATTTTCTATCCAATCATCATGCTTGCTCAAGGTAAAGCTAAAAAAGTTAATCCTGTTATGTATGGATTAGCATTGTTATTTGTTTTATACTTTGTATTGCATTTCGCAGTATAATTTATATATTTCATCTCTTAAAAGCTGTATAAGTGGATCGCTTATGCAGTTTTTTTTTGCGTTTGATTTGAACTTCAATATACTTTCATGATATCTTTATCTTGTTCTAAGATATAGGAGGAAATTTGAATGCAACTTAAAAAAGAAATTGGTCTATTTGGTGGTATAGCAGTCATTGCTGGTATCATGATTGGATCTGGTATATTTGTTTTTGGTAGTTTGATTTTAACAAGAGTAGGATATGCATTAGGTTTATCATTACTTGTTTGGTTACTTGGTGGGGTAATTACTTTGTTTTCTGGTTTAACATACGCTGAACTTGGAACCATGTATCCTGAGACAGGTGGTTATTATGTTTATTTAAGAAAAGCTTATGGTAAAAAAATGGCTTTCTTAAGTGGAACCATGAATTTTGTTTTAGCTTCTAGCGGATCGATTGCATTACTAGCTTTAGTGTTTGGAGATATACTAACTTATATTTTCCCTGGAGTTACAAGTTATGTGAAGTGGATTGCTGCATTGACTATTATTTTATTATCTGTCATTAATTATTTAGGTGTTAAGTTTGGATCTATGATTCAAAAAATATTTTTAGTTGCTAAACTTATTCCAATTGTAGGGATCATCATTATTGGTCTATTTTTAGGAACAGAAAATGTTGTCTTAGATTTTGTGCCACAAGGCGGAGAACCGATCACTAAAATATTTACAATGATTGGATTTGGTGTGGTTGGTACACTTTGGGCTTATGAAGGATGGACAAACTTGAATACAGTTTCTGGTGAAATGAAAAATGTATCTAAAGATTTACCAAAAGCTATCATTTTTGCAATCTCTGGAGTCACTTTAATTTATGTATTGTTTACATTTGCGATTTATCGTTTGATTCCTTTAAATGACTTAATCGCATTATCTGGTGATGGTGCAGTCCTACCTATCCCAGCGATGATGGCTATATTTGGAAATACAGGTATGTATATTGTATTTATTGCAGTATTAATATCAGTCTTTGGAGCGCTTAATGGTAGTGTGATGGTTTTCCCAAGAGTTTATTATGCGATGGCAAAAGATCAAACATTCTTCAAGTCATTTGAAAAAGTAGACAAGAAATATCAAACACCAAGTGTTGCGATTTTTGGATCGATGGCGATGAGTTTATTGTTATTGTTCTTTAATGTAGAATCATTATTAACATTTGTGGTCTTTACAGGTTTAATATTTAATACTTTAATATTTATATCAGTGTTCTTATTTAGAAAACGTGAACCAAATCATCCGAGACCTTATAAAGTTTGGGGATATCCTTATGTTCCAGCGATTGCGATTGTTGGTATGGTTGGATTATTTATTGCAACATTAGTTGAAGACTTAGTGCCTTCACTCATTGGTCTTGGTGTTTTGGCAGTTGCATATTTAGTTTATACATTTATCATTGAAAAGAAGATGAAAAAAGGCGAATAAAATCGCCTTTTTTTTATTGCTTATTATTTATATTACTTTTCTAATGCAGTTAATATTTGATTTAATACAATACCTACGATTGCTGCTAAGCTCATCTCTTTAAGTGTCGTTGATGGTGTAATGTTTATAAATGCTCCGCCAAGTCCGATGACTAACATGGTTGAAACGATAATTAAGTTCTTCATCTTTGATAAATCTGTCTTATCTTTAATAAGTACTTTGACACCGTTTGCTGCGATAAGACCGTATAGGATAATTGTCATACCACCAATAACAGCCCAAGGAATACTCATAATGAATGCTTGGATATATCCTAAGAAACCTAGAAGAATAGCGAAGATTGCTGCTAATCCGATAACAAATACTGAACCAACTTTTGTTAAAGCGATAACGCCTGTGTTTTCTCCATAAGTTGTATTTGCTGGTCCCCCAAGTGAAGCTGATACGAATGTTGCAATACCATCACCTAATAATGTTCTATGAAGACCTGGATTTTCGATAAAATCATTTCCTGTGATTTCCCCTAAAACCACATGATCACCAATATGTTCCGCTATGGTTACAAATGCCAATGGTGCAAACACTAGAACTTGAGAGAAGTTGAAGTCATATGTTCCGATGATGCTAAAATTTGGAACTTGGAAGAACGATACATTCTTAAATGTTTCAACTAAGTTAACTACTCCAAAAATGACAGAGAAGATATAACCAACTAAAATCGCAATAATAAATGGCACGATTTTTAAGAATCCTTTTGCTTTTGTTGTCAAGATCACAACTGTAGCGAATGTAATAAATGCAACAAGTGGAACTTTCCAAGCTGCACCTTCTAAACCGATATATAAACCATTATCGTATAAAGGTTGCATACCTAATAGCCCAAAGTTTGTTACTGCAACTGGTGCTAATGTTAAACCAATAATGATAATCATTGGTCCAATTACAACAGGTGGAAGTAATTTTTTTAACCAACCACTACCCACAAAGAAAATGATAAGCGCGATGATCACATAAATTATACCAACGACCATTAGACCAAGATACGCTGCTGAAGCACTGCCTGTAGTAACAATTGCTGCTGATATGGTTGTGATATATGCAAAACTACTACCTAAATATACAGGAACTTTACCTTTTGTACACAAGATGTAAATGAGTGTACCAATACCACTTGCGACAAGCGCTACACCAACATCTAAGCCTGTTAACATAGGCACGAGCACTGTTGCTCCAAACATCGCGAAAACGTGCTGTAAGCTTAAAATAATCCAACTGCCAATACTTTTTGGCTTTTCATTAATACCAACTGTTAATCCGTTTTGAGTCATGAAATTCTCCTTTAATTTTTTTTAAAGGTCGCTTACAAAAAAAGACACCTAGTGGTGTCCTTTAAGAATTCGGCTCATTATAAAACATGTACCTTATTATGCTCACAGGCATAACTTAAAGGACCTTTACTAGTTAAGAGTATATCATATATTTTTTGAATTACAACACATTTTTTGTAAAAAAAGTTATAATAGGTTTGTGGTGATGAAAATGAAAGAAATTATGAGTCAAGAACAATTGACAAGAACTTTAAAAAGAATGACACATGAGATCATTGAAAGATATGTAAACTTAGACGATGTGATCTTATTAGGGATTATGAATAAAGGATATCCCATATCAAAAATCATTGAGCAAAACCTTAAAGATTTTGCAGGGATTAGTGTTCCTACCTATCCGTTAGATATTAGAGCATATAGAGATGACCTTGAAGAAAACATTGAAAAAATAAATCAAGGGTTTGATGCAAAAGACAAGACAGTGATTTTAGTTGATGATGTCTTATACACTGGCAGAACGGTAAGAGCTGCACTTGATGCAATCAATTTTCACGGAAGACCTAAGAAAATCTCACTTGCAATTTTAATTGATAGAGGACATAGAGAACTCCCTATTAGAGCCGATTTTATCGGAAAAAACATTCCAACTTCCTTAGATGAAAAAGTGGTTGTTGATATCGATAAAAAAAGCGTAACGATTGATTAATATTTTTAGCGATTAAACGTTAAAACTGTTGACATTTTCAATACAATATAGTATTATAACAAAGGTACATTAAAAAAAAGATATTCCACGAAAGCCCTTATTTCATGAAATAAGAATATAAGGAGAATTTGTAAATGAAAACATTTATGGCAAACGAAAGCACAATTACACGCAAATGGTTTGTAGTTGACGCTGAAAACAAGACTTTAGGACGCTTGGCGACTGAAGTTGCATCTGTATTAAAAGGTAAACATAAACCTACCTACACCCCTCATGTAGACTCAGGTGATTATGTAATCGTAATCAATGCAGAAAAAATTAATTTAACTGGTAAAAAATGGGACAAAAAAATGTATTATAGCCACTCAGGTTATAATGGCGGTCTCAAAGTTACAGCTGCTAAAGACGTTATGGCTAAATTTCCAACACGTATGGTTGAAAAAGCAATTGTAGGTATGTTACCACATACCAAATTAGGTGCTAAGATGGCTAAGAAATTATTCGTTTATGCTGGTCCTGAGCACAAGCATGCTGCACAACAACCAGAAACATTGGAGGTATAACACATGGCAAACAATAAAGTACAATATTTTGGTACAGGACGTCGTAAGAGTTCAGTTGCTAGAGTTATTTTATCAAATGGTAAAGGCGAATTCATTATCAATGGTCGTCCATTTGAAGAATACATTCCATCAGCAGCAACTCGTTTAGATGTTACACAACCATTAGTATTAACTGAAACTGAAGGTAAATACGATATCACTGTTAACGTTAACGGTGGTGGACTTACAGGTCAAGCAGGAGCAATCCGTTTAGGAATCACTCGTGCACTTATGGAAATCAACCCTGATTTACGTAAGATCTTAAAACCAGCTGGTTTAGTTACAAGAGACTCTCGTAGTAAAGAACGTAAAAAATACGGATTGAAAAAAGCAAGAAAAGCTTCACAATTCTCAAAACGTTAATTTTACGGCCCTTTAAAAAATAATGTGGCGAACACAAAATAGGGCTATAAAAAATTATATGGCAAAAAGGCCTATAAAAAATCGTATGGCAGTCAAAAGGACTCATCATTTGGTGAGTCCTTTTATCTTGTCATAACTCAAATCATTATCAATTTTTAAATGGTATATCTTTATTAATGCTATACATGATCCTATTTCTTAGCCTTGTAAATTTTTTTATGCCATTAGCTGTTTTAATGATTGTTTTTATTTTATTATTAGTAGATTCTATAGGTCCATTAGAAATGCGTCTATCATCATAAATCATAAATGAGTTTATGATTTCAGTTTCCCATTTCATCAGTGTATGTCCAAAAGTCCTCATTTGTGGATGTGCATGATTTCTAAAAGCTTCTATGAGGGTATAGAGTTCATCACCAGCTTCGTCATAAGTTGCTGTTAAGTTGAACTCCCTATATCTTTCTTTTAACCGATATGCAGATGATAATGTTTTATCAATTGATAGTAAATAGTTTAATATGTCTGACTTATGCCAATATCGATTGATTTTATGAATTTTGATGTATTTGTCTGTGATATCCTCATATCCCTTCAAGAAGAAATAACTAAATTTCTTTAGCATATAATAATACATATCTTCATAAGCAGGACCACTTTTGTGTTGTTTATAAAGGTTCATCGTATCAATTCGTATCCGATCAATGGCTGAATTTAATGTTCTAATCACGTGAAATGAATCTACAGCTATTTTTGCATTTGGAAAAGAAAGTTTAATGGCGTCTCTATAAGATTCCCACATATCTATAATAAAGACTTCAACACCCGCTCTTTCTCCTTGTGAAATGCGAGAGAAATAATCGATTAAGTAACTTTTTCTTCTTGTTGCTAGTACATCTATGATTTTATGATCTATGAAATCATAGAGCACACAAGCATATTTGTATTTGTTCATCTTTGCTGTATAAAATTCATCAATACTAATGACTTTAGGTAGTCGTCTTCTATGGGATTCAACACTCTCATCAAATAGATTTAAAACGGTTTGAATGGACACATTGTAGTGCTCTGCGGTTGCTGTAAACGTATGATCACCTGATTTTAAATAATTTAGGATCTTTACTCTGGTATATAAACTTAGATTCCCATATGGTTTGGTAAATGGATTACATTCACTAAATGTTTTATGGCATATTTTACATCTATATCTTCTTTGATGAAATCTAATAAGACAGGGTTGATGCGTAGAAATTGAGTGTATAATCTTTTTATAAGTATATCCTAAAAAACGTAAGTCTTCAGATTGACATATTGGACATAATTGCTGTTTTGATTTTAACTTGAGCTCAATGATAAGTCTTTCTTGTTCAAGTCTTGTTTCTAATGATTCAATATCTTTTCCTACAAGATTTAAATATAATAAATCTATGGTATAATCATGCATGAAAACCTCCTTCTTATAAGTTATGACAATTACTTATATTATAAAAGAGGTTTTCTTTTTTATACAAAGAAAAAAGGCCTTTAAAAAATCGTATGGTATACCACATAATATTTTATAGCCTATCTCTTGCCATATAATTATTTAAATATCTAATTTTACAAGGACCTTATGGTGAAATAGTAAAGAGTTTGTAGACACTAAAAAAACATTAGTTAAATAATTGCTCAGTTCGATATTGAACTGGGCTTTTGTATTTTAGGGCATAAGCTGTTCTTGTTTCGTTATAGTATTTAACATAATCTTTGATCGTTTGTTGTATATCTTCGCTGTATTTCATATTAAAATCAATCATCAGTTCATCTTTAATCCAACCATTAATTGATTCTAAAACTGGATTATCTGTTGGTGTTGCTATACGCGACATTGAACGTTTTATGGTAGAATCAAAGTGAGCATTAAATGCTCTGGAGGTATATATTGCGCCTTGGTCCGAGTGGAGAATCGTTACCTGGCTTTTATATCCTCTTTTTTCTTTAGTTTTTAAGAAGCGTTTTAACGCACTATAATGATTTTTCGCACCATGTCCTGATTTGCTTATCCTTAAATCATAACTTATGATTTCATTGTTGTATAGATCAAGATAGATGTTCCAATCATATTTGATACTTTTATGATAAAAACTTGTGGTATCTGTACAGACTTTTTCGAAGGGTCTCGATGCTGTGAAGTTCTTCCCAATAAGATTGGGATAAATTTCATGCTCTTCACCTGGTGGGTTGTAATGTTTTCTTGCTGTTGATCTAATCCCTGCAGCTTTACAGCACCTGTGTGCTAAGAGGTCTGAAAATATCCATCCAGTTTCTTTTCTAATTTGATCAGCTAGATGTCTATATCCCCATGTAGAATGTTTTTCATGCATTTCAATAAGTAGTGCAGTTAAGTCTTTTCTATTGATTTCATATTGGTTTAACTGGCCTTTTCTTTTTATCCATTTGTAATAACCAGATCTCGATACTTCCATATAACGACATAATCCTTTAACATTATAATTATTACTTAATAATTTTATGATTTCGTATTCTTTTTGGATGATCTTTTTCGTCTTATGACCATCACCTCCTCTGTGGAGTATCCTTTTTTTAAGCGTTCATTTTCTATCTTTAATTTCATATTCTCATATTCAAGTTGTTCCGTAGGTGTGAGTGACTTTCTCCTTAGATACTTCGACAGTGGATTGCCAGGCTTTCTTTTATTTTCGAGCGCTTCAATACCTCCTTCCTGATATCTCTTTACCCAAGTGGATAACATACCTAAAGATAAATCGTTGTTCTTCGATAGTTGTGTTAAACTGATCTCACCTTCAATAATCATTTTCACATATTCATATTTCTCATCTTTAGTAAAGTATCTCATAGGCTTTCTGTTAGGTGTTCCTTTTGGTCTTCCCATCTTCAATACCTCCCTTTATATTTAAACATAAAAAAGATGCTAGTAGACTTTTTTGTGTGTCTACTAACATCTTATCATTTCACTTATGGGTCCTTTTTCTTTTTTGTGTTATAATTTTTATGTAAGTTTTTATTAAATATAAGGAGCAATATGAAGCTTAATTACAAAACTACATTTTATGTCGGACTTATATTTTTTAGTATTTCAATGTTCTGGCAAGCTTATGACATGTTAATCGCTAAAACTTTGATTGATAAATTTGGTTTAAACCAATTTGAGTCAGGATTGGTGATGGCATTTGATAATATCATGGCGGTAATTTTACTTCCGCTTTTTGGTGCTCTTTCAGATAAAAGTCAACATAAGTTAGGAAGAAGAACCCCTTATATTATTGTAGGAACCATACTAGCAGCATTATCTTTTATGTCATTATCTTATGCCGATTATAAACAAACAGAACGTATAGCAACGATAGACTTAGTCGAATCGCATTATGATGTCGCATTTGATGAAGAAAAAGATATCACTTTAAAATCACATTGGTATATGGTTGCTGATATCATGCGAACTGAGCGTAGAGAAGAATATGCATCAGGTGAAATCAGTTTAGTTGAATTTTGGGATTGGGAAGATACGATATATGAACCTATGATTGAGATACTTGATCAAGGTACAGAAACGCTATCTGTAAGAGATCAAACAAGAGTTCGTGATTTATATTTTCAGTACTTAAGTTTAAGAGCTTGGGAGTTAACCGCAAGTGATCCAGATATTTTTTATACATTTATTGCGATTTTGTTCATCGCATTAGTGTCAATGGCAATTTATAGAACACCAGCGATTGCGCTCATGCCCGATGTGACTATAAAACCACTGCGTACCAACGCTAATGCATTTATCACCTTTTTAGGTGCTGTAGGTGGTGTTTTAGCAGTATTTATCATTTTATTTAGTGGACTTAATCAAGATGCTTATCATCATCACGTCAGTGTTTATATCATCATCGGTCTCATCATGCTTATTGCCTTAGGGGTTTTCTTATGGAAGGTAAGAGAACCAAAGTTAGTTCAAGAAAAAGAAGCATTAGAAGATAAATTAGGCATCAAAGAAAATGATCCATATGAAAATCCTGAAAAATCATTTAACACTAAAAAAAGAATATCATTGTATTTGTTATTAACAACAGTATTCTTTTTATTCTTTGGTTATAACGCGGTTATGAGTAAGATTGCTGATTATCTACCAAAGGTTTTAAATATGGAATTTTATCAATTGCCATTTATCATTGTTCAAGGGATAGTTATTGCAGCAATTTATCCGATAGGGTTATTAAGTATCAAATTAGGAAGAAAAACTTCAATGCTCATTGGTATTTTCATGTTGATTTTATCGATGGCATCAGTTGTATTTGTTGAACAAAACCAAATTATTTTAACAGCAGCAATCATCATGTTTTCTGGATTTGGTTGGACATTTACAGGGGTTAATATTTACCCAATGGTTGTTGAGTTATCAAAAGGTAGAAATGTCGGACAATATACAGGTTACTATTACGCAGCATCCATGGGTGCTCAAATATTTACACCTATTTTGTCTGGTATTTTAATGGATCGATTTGGTAGAATAATACTGTTCCCATATGCTACTATATTTATGGGACTTGCATTTTTAACAATGATATTTGTTAAACATGGTGATCCACAAAAGATAGATTGGAAAAATTTATTTAAGAACAAGAAGAAGGTGTAATATGAAAATTTTAGTCGCAGGATATTCAAGTTCAGGTAAATCAACATTTTCAAAAAGACTTTCAAGACACTATGGTATTGATGTGCTTCATATAGACACCATCTTTTTTGGACCTAATTGGGTTGAAAGAGATCATGAGAAAGTCGAAGATGAAATCACTGAGTTCATGAAAAGAGATAAATGGATCATTGATGGACAATACCGAAAACTCGCAACAGAGAGATATGATGAATGTGATCAATTGTTTTTGTTTGATTTTAACCGATTTAAATGCCTTTATGGAGCAATCGTTAGAAGAATAAAATACCACAATCAAAATCGTGATACGATTGCTGAAGGATGTAAAGAAAGACTTAACTTTGGTTTTATTTGGTGGATTTTATTTAGTGGTAGAACCAAAGAATCAAAAGCGTTAATGAAACTATATAAAGAGAAATACAAAGATAAGACTATAGTCTTTAAAAATAGAAGACAAGTCAATAAGTATTTAAGATCCATTGGATATCAAGGATCTTTAAAATATGAATAATATCCTATAGTATTGTTAAAATACTATAGTTATCGTATAATAATACATGCATGTAAGGATGGGATGAAAATGAAAAAAGTTAGAGTAAGATATGCACCAAGCCCAACAGGATTACTTCATATCGGTAATGCAAGAAGCGCATTATTCAATTATGTATTCGCACGTCATTTTGGCGGCGATTTTATTGTAAGAATTGAAGATACTGATGTTTTAAGAAATGTTGAAGGTGGCGAAGCTTCACAATTAAACTATTTAAGTTGGTTAGGACTTTCATGGGATGAATCACCAGATAAAGGTGGAAACTATGGTCCATATCGACAATTAGAAAGACTAGAACTATACACAAAATATGCTGAAGAACTTTTAGAAAAAGGTTTAGCTTATAAAGATTTTAGAGAAGATAGCGATGCATATGCAATTCGTTTTAAAGTACCAAGTGATGTAACTTATCAATTTGATGATTTAGTTCGAGGCACTTTAAAGTTTGAAAGTAAAGATGTAGAAGACTGGATCATCATGAAAGACAATGGTATTCCAACCTATAACTTTGCGGTTGTAATTGATGATCACTTTATGGAAATTTCACATGTTTTACGTGGTGAAGAACACATTACAAACACACCTAAGCAATTAATGATCTATGATGCTTTTGGTTGGGAAGCACCACAATTTGGACATATGACCATTATTGTTAATGAAGAAAAGAAAAAATTATCTAAACGTGATAAAAATGTGATTCAGTTTATTTCTGAATATGCACAAATGGGATATCTACCAGAAGCTATGTTTAATTTTATTTCGCTTTTAGGATGGTCTCCATCAGAAAACGAAGAAATATTAGATCAAAAAGCAATTATCGAACAATTTGATCCTAAACGTTTATCTAAAGCACCAGCGATGTTTGATAAAGATAAGTTAGCTTACATCAATAGTAGATATGTAAAAATGCTAGATGTTGATACATTAGCAGAAAAAGCTAGACCATTTTTGGAAAAAGCGGATATTGAAATTAAAGATGATGCATGGTTAAAGACACTTGTTGGCTTATTCCAAGATCGCATGAGCTATATTGGACAAATTGTAGAATTATATCAAGCTTTTTTCCATGAACACTTTGAAATTGATGATGAAGCATATCAGTTTTTAGTTGAAAATCAAAGTCTTGATTTATTAAATGCATTTAAAGCTTTATTAGAAACGTCATCATTTGATGCTGAAGAAATTCAAGCATTAATCAAACAAGTAGGAAAAGACACAAACACTAAAGGCAAACCATTATTTATGGGACTTAGAATTGCTACAACAGGTGACATGCATGGACCAAGTTTACCAGTAGCATTAGCGCTTTTAGGCAAAGAAATTGTTATCAAAAGACTTGAACAAACTATGAATAGACTTAGAGGTGACTTATGAGAAAATTTAGCGGTATCATATTACTAGTATTATTTTCAATTGTTTTAGTGTCATGTGGTACAAAAACATCTGTGACAGCTGAAATTATTAATCCAGATGTTGATCAAACATCTATCAAATTTAGCGTTGAATTAAATGATCCAGAAAATGAAATTACAGGATCAACAGTTGTATATCTATATAATGAAGAAGGTAATGTAAGAAATCAACAAACCATAGAAGAAGCAGCAGATTTAGAAGACATCTATTTTTATGGATTAGAAACTGAAAGTACATTTACTGTAAAAGTAATTGTAACAGTTGGTAGAGATGCTGTTGAAGTTGGCATGTATGAATTTACGACATTAACAGATCAAGAAATTATCATTAATACTGTTGAAGAGTTTATGGCAATGGGTCAAAATCGTAACGGTAGATATATTTTAGGTCAAGATATTGACTTTGAAAACGAACCATTTGATACACCATTTAATGCATCTAATATGGCATTTGGTGGTACTTTTGATGGTAATGGATATAGTTTAATGAACATTAATGTATCAAGAATTTCAATGTATACAGGTATTTTTGGATATGTATCATCAGGTGTTATTAAAAATGTAACGATTGATGGAGCTTCTATTGGTTCACTTGAAACACCTTATGAAGCAGCGACTTCATCAAGAGTTGGTATTTTAGTAGGTTATGGTACATCTCAAACAGCGAGAATTGAAAATGTAACCGTAAAAAACTCTTTAATATCATTTAATACATCATCTACAATCCAAGCTTATGTTGGTGGCGTTACAGCTGAATACAAAGGTGTTATTGAAGATGTTGAAGTCCTTGACACAACAATTTCAGTTAAAGCATTATCATTTGGAAGAATTAAAATTGGCGGTGTTGTTGGTTTACTTGGTGAATATTCTGAAGTCACTAGAGTTTATAGCAATGCAGATATTAGTTTTGAAATGGCTGGAACAAATGTGAGAGATGATGATGTCAGTCAAATGATTGGTGGAGTTATCGGACAACATGTTTCAGGCGCAGATGCAACTGAAATCATAAGTGAAGGCGATATTACAGTTGATATTGATTATAACACCTTACCAGATACGACAACAGGAACTTATACTTTATTTGTAGGCGGACTTGTTGGACGTGCAAACGATGATATCAATGGTGGTTTTTACAGTGGTAATATCACAGTAAATCATGAAAAAAACACATACGAAGATGTTGTTGTTAAGCAGTTTAGAATTGGTGGTTTAGTAGGACTTTATGAACCAAGAAAAGCATCAGAACAATTAGTTAGAATTAGTGGTAATGAAATCAACATAAACGTTTCTGATGATGTTAGATTGGATGTATCACAAGTCTTTGGTTTTGATCGCTACATGGAAAGTACAGATTATGGAGTCTTTGGTACACAGCATTTAGATGTCAATGATATTTCAGTTGTATCAGAAGATACCGTCAATGTCATTACTGATTTAACAACATATTTTGATAGTGAATGGATTTTAGGATATATCGAATAGTTATATAAATGCGACATTAAAGTGTCGCATTTTTTTTAATATATTCATGCTATAATGGATAAAAGGGAGCGTGAGGTTGATGTTGATATCAAAAACTAGATTTATCAATTATTTAAGATGCAACAGGTTTGCAGCATTAGATGAGATACATAGAGAAAAAAGCCAAGCTGTCGTTTCTTTTTCTGAAGATGCTGATTTAGAAGAACTGATGAGTATCGAAAATAAAGAAAAAATCATGCCAATTTTAGAACAAATTTATGATTCTGAAACAGAGGAAGATTTACTTGAAAAAGAAGATCCTCAAATGGACACAATGCTTAAATATTATAATGAAATAGAAATCATCAGTGGTAAAATTATTGATCAAAGATTTAAAGGTCAAACAGTTTATGCACTTGATACTTATAAACAAAAACGTTTCTCTTTCGAAAAAGAAGGTTTTCATTTTTACTGTTTCTTAGATGGCTATCAAGAAGATGAAGATACCATTCGTATTTTTGAAGTTAAAGCAACCACTTCAAAGAAATTTTTAGATTTAACATTCAAATTAGAAGATGAGAAACTCTCCATTTTCGAAAAAACACCTGAGGGCATCTTGATGTTAAGAGAAGATTTAGGACTTCCTACTAATAATAAATATGATGATAAAATAAAAAAACTAAAAGATCGCTTTTCTAAAGAAGGTAGATACGTTTATGATATCTCATACCAAAGATATGTCTTAGATCATGCCATAAAATCAAATAAGAACGTTAAATATTATTTAGGTGTTTTAAATAGTGAATATGTTTTTGATGGAGAAGTAGATGAAAGAAATCATCCGGTTTATAAAGATGATATCATCACATTTATCGATGTTACATCCTTAACTGAAAAGATGTTACCAATCATTGAAATGGACACGGATATTGTGATCAATAGATTAAATACTTTAGACGCTAATCCAGTACCACTGGGTAAACATTGTCAAAAAAAGGATTCTAGAGAATGCATTTTTTACCCAATTTGTTATAAACATATACCAGATAAAAACTCAATTTTTACTTATTTTGATAGACATCATGGATTTAAAGATAAGTTTGGTGAAAAACACGAACTATACGACCTAATCAATGAAGGTTATGTGCATGCAACTGATCTTCCTGTTGAATGGTTGAACCGAGAAAAAAACCAGATTCAACGAGAAGTGATTGAAACCAAAGTGCCATATATGAAGAAAAATCTAATCAAAGAAGCTATATTATCAATCAAATATCCAATCTACCATCTTGACTTTGAGACATTTCCTTGTCCACTGCCTAGATTCAAAGGAGAAAAGCCATATACACAATCGCTTTTTCAATATTCGATCCATATTGAACATGAACCCGGTGTTTGTGATAAAGATTTAGATAATTATGGATTTATCGCAAAAACCCACGATGACCAAAGAAGAGCACTCGTTGAAGGTATGTTAGATATCATCAAACCTGATGGTGGGTCAATCATGGTTTATAACCAATCTTTCGAACAAACAAGATTAAAAGAAATGGCAGAATTATTTCCTGAGCATAAAGAAAGACTATTAGATATGGTGGATCGACTTGTTGATTTGATGCATTTTGTTAGAGGAAATAAAAAGTTCTTTGTTAATTTAGGCATCGATAAAGAAGAAGCAGATGGTATTCTTTATTATCATAATGATTTAAATGGGTCCTATTCAATCAAGAAAGTTTTGCCTATCTTTTCTAACTTAAAATATGATGGCATGCCAATTAAAAATGGAACTGAAGCCTTAGTTGCATACGCGAATTTTCCTTATATGGATGAAAAAACTTTTAAACAAAAATATCAAGAATTGCTTGAGTATTGTAAACAAGATACATGGGCAATGGTAGAGATTTTAGAAGCTTTAAGAAAACATGTTTTGTAGCCTTTATACCACACATCAAAATGTGTGGTTTATTCTTTTATAAAGCCAAAACACAAAAATATGTGATTATTTGTGGTTTTCTTGTTATTTTTCAATATTTTTATTATAATAAAACAAAGAGGAGGACACATGCATATGTTAAAAATTTATAATACACTTACTAATCAAATAGAAGCATTTAAACCACATCAAGATAAAAAGGTAAATATGTATGTCTGTGGCCCTACTGTTTATGGAGATATACATATTGGAAACGCAAGACCTGTTATCTTTTTTGATGTTGTAAAAAGATATCTAACCTATTTAGGATATAAAGTGAAGTTTGTTTCTAATATTACAGATGTTGACGACAAGATCATTGACAAAGCTAAACAACTCAAAGTTTCTGAAAAAGAAATCACAGATATGTATACCAAAAAATTTATGGATATGACATTACTTTTAGGTAGTGTTGTTCCTGACGAACTCCCTAAAGCAACTGATTTTGTACCATCCATGATTGAATATATTGATGACTTGGTGAAATTAGGTGTTGCATATCAAACACCTAGTGGTGTCTACTTTAGAGTTAATAAAGTTGATGATTATGGTATCTTAAGTAAACAAAATCTTGAAGCATTAGATGAAGGTGTCCGTGTGGATCTTGATCAAGAAAAAGAAGATCCAAGAGACTTTAGTATTTGGAAAAATACTGAAGATGGACTGAATTATGATAGCCCATGGGGCAAAGGTAGACCTGGGTGGCATACAGAATGTGCTGTCATGAATCATGAAATATTTGGTCATGAGATTGATATTCATGGTGGCGGTTCAGATCTTAAATTCCCTCATCATGAAAATGAGATTGCTCAAACAGTTGCTCATGATCATCATCATTTATCAAAATACTGGATGCATGTAGGAAGACTTGACGTAAACCAAGAAAAAATGAGTAAATCGTTAGGTAACATTACTTTAGTAAAAGATTTACTAGATGTCTATGATCCTTATGCATTTAGACTACTTACAGTCAATCACCATTATCGTCAACCGATTAATTATAGTGAAGATTTAATGGTACAATTTGCTAAGGAATATGATAAAATAAAACGAACACTTAAAAAAGCATTTCTAATGCTTAATTTAGAACATATAAAACTCAATGAAGTTGACCATGACATCATGACAACATTTGAAAACATCATGAATGATGATTTTAATATTCCTAATGTGATGACACTTATCTATGATGTTTTAAAACAAATGAATAAAGAAAAAAATAACGAGCGCTTAGGAGTTTTATATAAGAGTGTTGAGAAAATTCTAGACATCTTAGGTATTATGCCGTTATTTACGATTGAAGATGAAGTTTTAGTGATGTATCGTGATTGGGAACAAGCAAGAAATCAACGTGATTTCCAATTAGCAGATCATTTAAGAGATGAACTTAGTAAACGAGGATGGATGTAATTGAACGGATTAACACTTGCCTATATTGGTGATGCTTATTATGAATTAAAAATTAGAGACTATTTGTTATCTAAAGGATTAACAAATGTCAATCAACTTCATAAGCAAGCAATAAAATTCACTAAAGGTGAAGCACAATCGAACATCATGAATCATTTTATTGAAGAACAACTTTTAAGTGATGATGAATTAACTTTATATAAAAGAGGTAGAAACCAAAGTGGTCCAGGTAGAAAAAACATTGATGCTAAAGTGTATCATCAAGCAACAGGGTTTGAATCACTAATTGGTGGCCTATATTTAACAGATATAAAAAGATGCGATGAACTGATTACTAAAGCCATGATATATATTGAGGGCGGAGATTCCAATGGAAAAAACAGTAGATAAAAAACTAAATAAAAAGCAATCGCAAGACTTAGATGCTTTGCTTGATGATAAAAAGAAACAAAAAGGTCCCAAAACGGTGATTAAAGAAGATTTAATCAAAATGAAAGGGGACCCTTTAGGACTTCATGTGCCATTAGACGATGAACCTAAAGAAAGTCTTAAAGTTGATGAAAAAATTAAAAGTAAAGATGAAATCGTTGTTGAAAGATATAATCCAGATGTAAACTTAGGATTAACTTTAGAAGAAGTCGAACTAAGACAAATGGCTGGACTTGCTAATATTAGTGATACAGGTAGTTCAAAAAGTATTCCTAATATCATTTCTTCAAATATTATCACTTTCTTTAACTTTTTAAACTTCGGTATTGCTGGCTGGTTAATTTCTGTAGGTGCTAGTATCACGAACATCTTATTTATGGGTGTTATTACAGCGAATATCACGATCGGTATCATTCAAGAAATTAGAGCGAAAAAAACCATTGATAAACTTTCATTATTATCAGCACCAACCGCTATTGTCATTAGAGATAGTGATGATGTAGAAATTGGTGTATCTGATGTTGTTATTGATGATATCTTATTCTTAAGTTCTGGTAAGCAAATCCCTGCAGATGCTGTGGTTAGAGATGGAACGTTAGAAGTTAATGAATCATTATTAACTGGTGAATCTGATCCAATCATCAAGCATAAGGGAGATACGCTTTATTCAGGATCTTATGTGATCTCTGGATCATGCCATGCTCAAGTGACTGCAGTTGGTAAAGATATTTATATTCAAAAATTAACATCACAAGCTAAAAAATATAAAAAACCTGAATCTGATCTTCTAGGTTCATTAAAAATTATTATTCGTACAGTTGGGGCTTTAATATTACCGCTTGCTGCTACACTATTCTATTTGATGTGGTCACAAGTTGATTGGGCACCAGGCATTACATTTACTGAACAAATTACAAGTGTTGAGTATCAACAAATTGTTATTAAGACCGCTGGTGCGATGATTGGGATGATTCCTTCAGGATTATTCTTATTAACATCCATGGCACTTGCTGTTGGGGTTATTAGACTCGCACAAAACAATACACTTGTTCAAGAATTATATTGTATCGAAATGCTTGCAAGAGTTGATACATTATGTCTTGATAAAACAGGAACTATCACTGATGGTACAATGACAGTTAAAAGTATTATCGAATATAAAAATGATACAAGTCTTACTTTAAAAAATGTTGTTTCAGCAATGATCAATGCTCAAAATGATACGAATTTGACAACTGAAGCATTAAAAGAACGTTTTGGTACTGCTAAACGTTATCGATTTAAAGATTTAATTCCATTTTCAAGTTCAAGAAAATATAGTGCAGTTCAATTTGACCGTTATGGTACGTTTGCGATTGGTGCACCTGAATTTGTCGTTAAAGAAAACTTTAATAATATCGCATCTGATGTTGATAAACAATCAGGTGAAGGATATCGTGTATTAGTTGTTGCTCATAGTCAAGAAGATATTGTAGATAATAAGATACCTGCAAAAATGAAACCTATTGCACTCATTATGATTGAAGATACAATTAGACCTGATGCGATTGAAACCATTGAATACTTTAGATCTCATAATGTAGATGTTAAAGTTATTTCAGGTGATAATCCACAAACAGTATCTCGTATTTCTCAAAGAGCAAATATTGAAAATGCTGATAAGTTCATATCTTTAGAAGGTATGCACGATAAAGAGGTTGTAAGAGCAGCTGCAAGATATACAGTCTTTGGACGTGTATCTCCGCATCAAAAGAAACTGCTCATTGAATCACTTAAAAACAACGGTCGTACAGTCGCAATGACTGGTGATGGTGTTAATGACATCTTAGCATTAAAAGAAGCAGATACATCGATTGCGATGGCTTCAGGTAGTGAAGCAGCAAGAAATGTTTCGCATCTTGTGCTTTTAGATTCAAACTTCTCATCAATGCCTAAAGTTGTTAGTGAAGGTAGAAGAGTTATCAATAACGTTCAAAGAGTATCAACATTATTCTTAACAAAAACGATATTCTCATTCTTACTTGCGATTGTCGCAATCGTAAGATCAGGATACTATCCAATCAGTCCATCACAACTTGTGTTAATCGATTATCTAGTGATTGGTATTCCTTCATTCTTCTTAGCATTAGAACCTAACAATAAACAAGTTAAAGGTAAGTTCTTGCTTAATATCATAAAAGCAGCTTTACCTGGGGCACTTGTTGTTATGATTAATAGTTTGATTATTTTTGGATTCGAACATGCACTGAATATGGATGCGATTGTCATGTCAACATTAATTGTGATTTCTGCGACAGTAACATCACTTACAGTGCTTTACCGTGTATCAACACCATTTAATAAGATGAGAAGAACATTATTCTTCTTAATGGTCAGTATATTCTTATTCTTAGTCTTGTTAACACCACACTTCTTTGATTTCGCACCATTCTTTAAACAAGATATTATGTTTGCTGCACCACTGACTGTCCCACAAATCTTATTACTTATTGTTTTAGCACAAGCAACATTCCCACTGATGTATGTATTAACTAATATGTATGGATGGGTAAAAACGTTTGTTAAAACAATTATTAACAAATTAGCTGATATGCAATAAAAAAAGGTGCATTTCGCGCCTTTTCATTCCCGTTTTTTCAAAGATTTAACGGCTTATCAAATCTTTTGACACCATAATAACCCTGGAGGGATCAAGATGATTGTATATGGAAAAAATGTAATCAAAGAAGCTGTTTTTTCTTCAAGACCAATTTTTAATCTTTATATTGATCAAAAATTTAGCGACTATAAGTTTTTAACATTTTTAGAAGATAAAGGTATTAGATATGAAAAGGTATCTAAAGAAAAATTATCTCAACTAGCAGGAAGTTCAGTCCATCAAGGAATCGTTGCGAATGTTAAAGATTATGAAACTTATGAGCTTAAAGATATTTTAGATCAAGAACAAAGACAAAGATTTATCATCCTAGATGGTATTGAAGATCCTCATAATTTAGGCGCAATCATGAGAACAGCTGAAGCAACTAACCTAACAGGGATTATCATGAGCAAAAAAGGACAAGTACCTTTAAATCAGACAGTAGCAAAAGTTTCATCAGGTGCAATTGAACACGTGAAAGTCATATTGGTATCTAATATCAACCAAGCCATTGAGATTTTAAAAGAACATCGTGTGCTTGTTGTGGGTACTGATGGCAATACAGATCAAACATATGATGACATACCAAAAGATGTATCGATAGCTGTTGTTATGGGTAATGAGGGTGCTGGCATGAGACCACTTGTCAAAAAACATTGTGACATGCTTGTTAAAATTCCAATGTATGGGAAAATAAATTCCTTAAATGTCAGTGTTGCAGCCGCACTGATGATGTATAAGATATTATAAGCTTATGCAATACAAAATCATGAACGATTATGAGCTTGTGTATTTAATCAAGTCACAAGCCGACACAATCGCTTTTGATTTCCTCTTTCAAAAATATCATAAACTAATTTGGAAATATGTGCATTTAATGCATATTGACCAAAAAGAACATGATGACTTTTATCAAGAAGGCATTCAAGTTTTATATAAAGCTGCGATGACTTTTGATGAATCTAAAAATAAGACGTTCACAAGATATTTTGAGTTAATTCTAAAAAGACATTTTTATGCTTTAATTTCAAAATTACCAAAGTATCAATTATATGAAGATTCAAATTTTATGGAATGTTTTGCTTATCATGAACCAGAAACTTATGATGAAGTTACTGATTTATGCTCAGAATTTGAGAAAGATATCTTCCAATATTATTTTATTGAAAAACAAGCCGTAAAAAGGATATCTAAACAGATGTCATGTGAGCCAAAAAAAATATATAATGCGATTTTTCGTATCAAAGAAAAATATAAAAATATGATATAATAAATAATAGTGTTGACTAAGTCATTTATAAGTGTTAAAATACACTTGCTATAAATGACCACAAGGAGTGGTTTTTTAATGCGTGAAAAAATTATATTAGTGTGCTCTGAATGCTTGAGCAGAAACTATACATCGACAAAAAATAAGCAAACTCAAAAAGAGCGAATTGAAATCAAAAAATTTTGTCCAAGATGTAATAAGCATACACTACATAAGGAAAGTAAATAGGAGGCTTATATGGCAATCAAACAAAAAAGTGAAGAACAAAAAAGTAAATTAATAGAAGTTCTAACAACAGAATATAAATGGGAGAATTTATTACTAGGTGTACTAGCAACGATTTCAGCTGCATTAGCTTTAATGATCATCAGTGGAAATACACTTTTACAAATTAGAGAAGATTTCCCAATTTTAGGTGAAGGCAATAATGGATTAATCTTTGCATGGGTTTTATTTGTTATTTCATTATTTGGTTTAGCACTTGTTATTTACCCATTCTTTATTCCTGCATTACCTGAACTAAAGAAAATCACATGGCCAAGATGGCCAAAATTCTTGGACAATGCAGTCAGAGTTTTAATCTTCTTATTCATTTTAACTGGCGTTATTCTTTTATATAATATCTTGATTATCCGCTTATTAGGTGGGATTCTATGAGTCAAAAGGTCAGATGGTACATTATTCAAACCTATTCAGGTTATGAAAATGCCGTCAAACTTGACTTAGAACGACGTGTAGAAAGTATGGGTATGAGCGATTATATCTTTAGAATCGTTGTACCTGAAGAAACAGTTATAGAAAAGAAAGCTGACGGAAAAGAAAAAGAAAAAGTTAAACAACTATTTCCAGGATATGTTTTTGTAGAAATGATCGTTACTGATGAATCATGGTTCGTCGTAAGAAATACACCAAGAGTTACAGGATTCTTAGGATCATCAGGTGGAGGAACAAAACCTGTTCCACTTCAACCAGATGAAATTAATCAAATCTTACTTAAGGTTGGTATTATTCAAAAACCTACATATGATCATTTGATTGGAAAGAAAGTTGAGATTATTGCTGGCGCATATGTTGGATTAAAAGGTGAAGTTGAATCAGTTGATAACGATCAAGAAAAAGTGGTTGTTGATATCGACTTATTTGGTAGAGCTACACCAACTGAATTGGACGCAAACGAAGTTAAAGAAATATAAAAAAAAGCCGAAAGGCTTTTTTATTTTTCTGTCATGATTTTTATGCTTTGACCCAGTGGATCAATAAGTTGATCTACATCTAAGTTTTTAGTCTTTAATTTTTCCAAAAGTTGATCATACTGATGCTTAGGAACAAATAGTGTATATGCTTTTAATCCAGGTTCATGAGCTTTTCGATTTCTTGAATGTCTTAGCCAAGTATTTAGACCTAAATGATGATGATATCCTTGATCTGAGATAAACAGTGCAGAATTCATAAATAACTGAGTTTCTTTAAAGCCTAAAAGATCAACAAAGAAATCTTTTGCTTCATCAAGAGATGGGACATAAAAATGGAGATGTCCAATCACAGTTTTTTGATTAATTTGATAAGCTGAATCAGTGTTTAAATGCTTCATTATATCAGCTATTGGATATCCTTTTGTAAACATAGATATTTTTCCGTTTTCTCTTGGCCAAAGAGATTCGTCTTTATCAACATATATCTCTATACCATTTCCATCAGGATCATTTAAATAAATGGCAATACTTACACCGTGATCTGTTAATCCAGAAGTTGGATATTGATGTCTAATCAATTGATTGATTGTGTTAGCTAATGCTGCTCTAGAAGGCAAAAGGAAAGCAACATGATATAAACCATAAACATCCACATCTTTTTTGGCATTTGGATCTTCAATAAGTTTAACAAGCGGTTTTTCGTCAACGAAGAGTATAGCTTTCCTATCCTCTATTTGATATTTAAATCCTAATATGCCGTGATAAAAATCAAGTGATGTTTCTAAATTGTTTACAATCAATGTGATATCTTCAAAATGCATGGTTTGGTTATTGTGATAATTATTCATAGTCATACCTACTTTCATATAAAGTTTATCACGAAGTTAATCTTAAATGTTGTAAAACACATAATAGTTAAAAAAATTAAAAAATTTAAGCAAATCCCCTTTTCTTTTAAAAAATATTTGTTATAATATCCAAGTGAGATGGAGGTAATATGATGAAAATAGAAATTTGGTCAGACTTTGCTTGTCCTTTCTGTTATATTGGAAAAACAAGATTTGAACAAGCACTAGAAAAATTTGAACACAAGAAAGATGTAGAAGTGATTTATAAAGCTTATCAACTAAATCCTTATGCACCAAAAACAATGGAAGGATCAGCTTATGAGGCTTTTGCTAAAGGACATAACATGACAGTAAGTCAAGCAAAAGATAGATTTAAGATGTTTGAACAAAACGCAAAATCTGTTGGCTTAACTTATAATTACGACATCATTCAAATGACAAATACATTTGATGCGCATCGTTTAGCAAAATATGCAAACACAAAAGGATTAGAAGAAAAACTAACATCAAGACTCATGAAAGCATACTTTACTGATGGAAAAAACTTAAGTGATATCAACACTTTAGTTGAACTTGCTAAAGAAGTTGGTTTAGATGAAAATGAAGCAAGAAAAATTTTAGAAGAAAATACATATGCTGATGAAGTTAATGCACAAATCACAGAAGCAAGACAAGTTGGTGTTCAAGGTGTACCATTCTTTGTAATCAATAGAAAATATGGTGTATCAGGTGCACAACAAACTGAATATTTCTATCAGGCTTTAAAACAAATTTGGCTTGAAGATAACCCAGTTAAAACACTTGGTGGTCAAGATGATGACGCATCATGTGGAGATGAAGGATGTAGTTTCTAAGCTACATCTTTTTTTATACATCTCATTCGTGCTATAATATCTCTAAGAAAGAAGGGATAACTTGAGATTATTAGGTAATATTATTTGGTTTCTTTTTGGGGGATTTATCGCTAGTATATTATGGGTTATTTTAGGTATTTTATTAGCGGTTACCATTATTGGTATCCCATTTGCTAGTCAATGCTTTAAATTTGCTGAACTGGTCTTAACGCCTTTTGGAAAAGATACAGAACTTAACATAGATAAACATCCGATTGCAAACATATTATGGGCTATTCTTATCGGTTGGGAAATGGCAATTGGTTATGTCACAATAGCAGCATTTTTTGCAATCACAATCATCGGTATTCCGTTTGCTTTACAATGGATAAAACTCGCTAAATTAGCACTGTTTCCATTTGGAGCAAAAATTAAATAATTAAAGACAGTTTTTTGTTGACTTTTACCCCACTTAATGATAGAATTATATCGCGTGTGAAAACACACCATAGTGGAAGAATGAAATTCATACCACATACTTATGTAAAGAAGGAGGTTGTGTCTCATGGCAAAAAAAGTTGTAAAAGTAGTTAAATTACAAATTCCAGCAGGAAAAGCTAACCCAGCTCCACCAGTCGGTCCAGCACTTGGTCAAGCACAAGTTAACATTCCAGCATTTTGTTCACAATTTAACGAAGCAACCAAAGATTCAATGGGATTTGTTGTTCCAGTTGTGATCTCAGTTTACGATGATCGTACATTCACATTTATAACAAAAACCCCACCTGCAAGTGACTTATTAAAGAAAGCTGCAAACATTAAATCTGGATCAGGTAACGCTAAGAAAGATAAAGTTGCAACAATTACTAAAGCACAAGTCAAAGAAATTGCAGAAAAGAAGATGCCTGACTTAAATGCGTACACTGTAGAAGCAGCAATGAAAATTATTGAAGGTACTGCACGCAATATGGGTATCGTAGTAGTAGATTAAAAATTTAGATGATTAGCTATCTAAATTGTGGGAGGATATCCCGCTAGACCACATTTTAGGAGGAAGAATATGAAAAGAGGAAAGAAATACCTAGAAGCAGCAAAGCTTATTGACAAAACTCAAAAGTACGATATTAACGAAGCTGTTGAATTAGTCAAGAAAACCTCATTTGTTAAGTTTGACGCTACTGTTGAAGCAGCATTCCGTTTAAATCTTGATCCAAGAAAAGCAGAACAAAACTTAAGAGGCGCTATTGTTTTACCTCATGGTACAGGTAAAGTTTCCAGAGTTGTAGTAATTGCACAAGGCGAAAAAGCTAAAGAAGCTGAAGCAGCTGGTGCAGATCATGTCGGCGATGCTGAATTAATTCAAAAAATCGCTGGTGGTTGGTTTGACTTTGATGTCATGGTTGCCACTCCAGATATGATGGCTCAACTTGGTAAACTTGGTCGTATCTTAGGACCTAAAGGCTTAATGCCAAACCCTAAGACAGGAACTGTTACGATGGATGTTACAAAAGCTGTGAATGAAATCAAGAATGGTAAGATCGAGTACCGTGTTGATAAAGTAGGAAATATTCATGCACCAATTGGTCGTGTATCATTTGATAACGATAAATTAGTTGAAAACTTCAAAACTTTATACAATACGTTAGCAAGACTTAAACCAGCAACGGTTAAAGGTGTTTACATGAAGAATGTAACAATTACTTCAAGTATGGCACCTGGTGTTAAAGTTTCAGTAGATTCTTTAAAATAACACCAAAGTAAAAAACAATTAAATGATGCCAAAGACAGTAGGGGTCATAAGACTTAATTTCCTACCGAGGTGAAAATGAACATTTTCTCTCTCTTTTGTCTTTTAGGCATTTGAGAGATTTTATTTTATAAAAGGAGGCATTTCATGCAAAAAGCAAGTATTGAACGTAAAGCGGAAGCCGTACGCGAGTTAACTGACAAGCTAGGCCGTGCTACGACAGTTGTTGCTTTTGATTATCCAGGATTAACAGTGGAACAATTCACTAAATTACGTGGACAATTAAGAGAAGCAAACTGTGAAGTTACTGTTTACAAGAACAACATTACTAGAAGAGCATCGATTGCTGCTGGATACGAAGCATTAGCGGACACTTTTGTTGGACCTAAAGCTTTAGCAATCAGCTACGATGATGTTGTTGCTCCTGCAAAAATTGTCTACGATTTCGCTAAAGATAACAAAGTTGTTAAAATGGCGTCAGGTATCGTAGAAGGTAAGTTTGCAGACTTAGATATGTTAAATGAATTAGCTACATTGCCATCAAGAGAAACGATGTTAACAATGTTAGCAGTTGGTATGTTAACCCCAATTAGAGAATTAGCAATTGGTCTTAACATGATAAGCGAAGAAGCATAAGAAAAATTAGGAGGAAATTAAAAAATGGCTAAATTAACAAAAGCAGCTTTTATTGAAGCTTTAAAAGAAATGACATTATTAGAAATCAAAGAATTAGTAGATGGTTTAAAAGAAGAATTCGGTATTGACCCAACTGCAGTAGCAGCAGCTCCAGCAGCAGGTGCGGCAGCGGCAGCAGCTGAAGAACAAACAGAATTTGACGTAATCCTTAAGAACTTTGGAACAAACAAGATTGCAGTAATCAAAGTTGTACGTGAAGTTACAGGTTTAGGATTAGCAGATGCTAAGAAATTAACTGAAACTGCAGATGCAGTGATCAAAGAAAAGATCAAGAAAGAAGACGCAGAAGCATTAAAGACTCAATTACAAGATGCTGGTGCAACTGTTGAAGTTAAATAATTTCTAAAAAAGTGAAAAGTAACCTGAGAATTGTTCTCGGGTTTTTTCGCTGTTTCAGGGGGTCTCATGAGTCACTACTTTAAAGAAGATAAACAATTAGAACATGATGTGAGAAAAAAAGAATATATCATCAATGATATTAAGTTAGAAATGCTTACAGATCGAGGTGTTTTTAGTAAAGAACGCTTAGACTTTGGAACGCATGTTTTGCTAAAAAATATTGAAGTTAAAGAACATATGAAAACAATCGTAGATATGGGTTGTGGATATGGTCCTATTGGTCTTTATTTAGCGAAAAAATACCCTAATCTTAACGTCTATATGTATGATGTCAATGAAAGAGCTGTAAACCTTGCAAAAGAGAACAAAAAGCTCAATCATATTTCTAATGCACACATTGATGTTAGCAATCTTTTCGATAACTGTGATATCAACGCAGACTTGATAGTAACAAACCCACCGATACGTGCTGGTAAACAAACAGTGTTTAAACTTTATGAACAGGCATACGAACATTTAAACGAAGGTGGGCATTTTTATTGCGTCATACAAAAGAAACAAGGTGCTCCGTCAACATTTAATAAATTACTTGAACTCTTTTCAAACTGTGTAGTTTTAGAAAAAGAAAAAGGGTATTGGATTCTTTTATCTATTAAGCAATAATTTTTGATTGACTATTTACAAAATATATGATAATATATTTAAATGCATAATATTGTTTTTTTGTATGTAAAAACAATGAAAATACGTGATTTCCAAAGACGATAGGAGTGTGGAATATGGAATATCGTGACGTCAAATATGGTAAAAAAGCTAAGCGCAGAAATTATTCAAAAATGCGTTATGACATTGATTTACCAGACCTGATCGAGATACAAACCAAATCATTTAAGTGGTTTATCGATGAGGGCATTAAAGAACTGTTAGAAGATATTTCGCCCATTGAAGGACATAATGGCGATTTAAAACTATACTTTGAGGAACATTATTTAAGTGAACCAAATTATGGTATTCAAGAATCAAAAATTAGAGATGTCAATTATGCGAAACAACTCTCTGCTCGTGTAAAATTAGAAAATGCAATCACTGGAGAAGTGCGTGAAAACGTCGTTTTAATGTGTGAAATTCCATTTATGACCCCATCAGGGACTTTTGTCATTAATGGTGCTGAACGCGTTGTCGTTTCACAAATTATTCGTTCATCTGGTGCTTATTTTACGAGTGAACTCGATAAAAAATTAAACCAAACCAAATATTCAGCACAAGTTATCCCAACACGTGGTGCTTG
Source organism: Tenericutes bacterium MO-XQ (assembly GCA_002838185.1). GTDB lineage: Bacteria > Bacillota_I > Bacilli_A > Acholeplasmatales > Acholeplasmataceae > Mariniplasma. The sequence continues at coordinate 304,601 of CP017948.1, forward strand.
GATTGAATACGAACTTGGTTCAAAAAACATTATGTACGCTAAGTTGGACCGTTCTAAGAAAGTTCCAATGACAACTATGATGCGTGCTTTAGGTTTCTCTAAGAAAAAAGATATTTATGAAGTGTTTGGAAAATCACTTTACATGGATGCAACTTTTGATAAAGATGAAACAAAAAATAGCGATGAAGCAATCATCGACTTATATTCTAAATTAAGACAAGGCGAAAAAGTTCCTGCAGATGCTGCAAGAGAATTTGTTCGTATGCGTCTTTTTGAGCGTCGCCGTTACGATTTAGCAGCGGTAGGTCGTTACAAATTTAACAAAAAATTAGATGTATTAACAAGAATTGAAGGACAATATACTGCAACAGATATCATTAATCCTGAAACTGGTGAAGTAATTGTTCCAAAAGAAACTAAAATCACTAAAGGCATTATTGATGTCTTAAGAGAACATCGTCATGTGCTTCGTAAAGAAGTTATTCCTAAGGAAGAATCTTTACAAAATGAAACACCTGATGAAATTTTAGCTCAAAGACTTCCTGATGGAGGCGATGAGTTATATACAAAAGAAAATATTATTAACCTTAGAACTGGTGAAGTCTTAGTTGCTAAAAACACACTTGTTGATGACGAAGTGTTTGCAGTACTTAGAAGAAACCGTCAATCACTTGATGAAAAAGTCATTAAGTATTTCTTTGGTACAAAAGATATTTACGAAAAAGAATTAGAACGTAGTGGCGTTATCGTTGAAATGATCGAAGTGACTGTAAAAGATAAAGAAACAGAACGTATTTATCCAGTTAAAGTCATTGGTAATGATCAAAGAGAAGATAGAGAACACATTACACTATCAGATATCGTAGCTTCAATGAGCTATTACTTAAACTTATATGATGGTTTAGGACAAACAGATGATATTGACCACTTAGGTAACCGTCGTTTAAGACTTATTGGAGAATTATTAAAAAATCAATTTAGAATTGGTCTAGCTAGAGCTGAAAAGAATATTAAAGATAAGATGTCTACGACAACATTTGCTGATGCAACACCATCTAATATCATTAATATGACACCACTTGCTGGTGCAATTAAAACATTCTTTGGTAGTTCACAGCTATCACAATTCATGGATCAAATTAACCCACTTGCTGAGTTAACACAAAAACGTAGAGTTTCTGCACTTGGTACAGGTGGTCTTGCAAGAGATCGTGCTGGCGTTGAAGTGCGTGACGTTCATAACTCTCACTACGGTAGAATTTGTCCAATTGAAACACCTGAAGGTCCATCTATTGGTCTAATCTCATCACTTGCAACATACGGTAAAGTTGATCAATATGGATTTATTCAAACACCTTACTTAAAAGTAGACCGTTCAAGCGGAAAACCTGTTGTTATTCAAGATATGCATTACTTAACAGCAGATGAAGAATATCATGAAGTCATCGCATCAGCTGCAACAACACTTGATGAAGATGGCGTTATTGTTGAAGAAAAAGTTATTGGTCGTCATCGTGGTGAAACATCTATGTTTGACATCGATGAAGTGACTTACATGGACGTTAGTCCTAAGCAAATTGTATCAGTTGCGACTTCAACCATTCCATTCTTAGAACACGATGATGCATCACGTGCACTTATGGGTGCGAACATGCAACGTCAAGCAGTTCCATTATTAAAACCAGATTCACCTATTGTTGGTACTGGTATTGAGCATCGTGCTGCTAAAGACTCTGGTGCTGTAGTTGTATCTGATGTTAGTGGATTTGTGACTTACGCTGATGGTAAGAAAATCATGATTACACAAAAACCAGATGAAAAAATCGTGGTTGGTAATAATGTAATCTATGATCCAACTGTTGAGTTTAATTATTTAAGTGCAAAAACACTTAAAGATTATGGTATGGGTGAAACCAAAACATTTGAACTCATTAATTTCTTTAGATCAAACCAAGATACAAACATCTTACAACGTCCTTTAGTTAAAGAAGGAGAATACGTTGAAAAAGGTGATATCTTAGCTGATGGTCAATCAACAGACCACGGTGAGCTTGCACTTGGTAGAAACGTAACCGTGGCATTTATGACATGGGAAGGTTATAACTACGAAGATGCTGTCATCATGTCAGAAGATCTTGTTAAAAATGACGTTTATACATCAATTCATATTGATGAATACGAAATTGAAACACGTGAACTTAAAACAGGTAGTGGACGTGAAGAAATTACACGCGAAGTACCAAATGCTGGTTATGAGGCGTTAAAGAACTTAGATGAACGTGGTATCGTTATTCCAGGTAGTGAAGTTAAAGAAGGCGATATCTTAGTTGGTAAAATCACTCCAAAAGGTGTGTTTGAACCAAGTCCATCTGAAAAATTAATTCATGCCGTTATCGGTGAAAAATCAAGAGAATACAGAGATTCATCATTAAGAGTTCCACATGGTGGAGGCGGTACTGTTGTATCAATCCAATACTTCTCTAAGAAAAATGGAGACGTACTTCCAAGTGGAGTTAATGAATCAATTACAGTTTATGTCGCTAAGAAACGTAAGATTTCTGAAGGGGATAAAATGGCTGGTCGTCATGGTAATAAAGGGGTTATCTCTAGAATATTACCAAGAGAAGATATGCCACACATGGCTGATGGTACACCAATTGACATCATGTTAAACCCACTAGGGGTTCCATCACGTATGAACATCGGTCAGATCCTAGAAATCCATTTAGGTATCGCAGCGAAGAGTTTAGGTATTAAAATTGCAACTCCAGTATTTGATGGGTTAAATGATCATGACTTAAAGTCAATCATGAAAGAAGCAAGAGATCAAGCATATGAAAAGATCAAACCTTCTAAACCAATCGAAGAAATGGATGAACTTGAAAAATATAACTATGAACTTGACAAGAAGATGCTTGCAGAATTTGGTGAAGATGGTAAAGTCACATTATATGATGGACGTACCGGAGAACCATTTGAAAATAGAGTATCTGTTGGTGTCATGTACATGATTAAACTATCCCACATGGTTGATGACAAATTACATGCAAGATCCGTAGGACCTTACACACTTGTTACACAACAACCAATGGGTGGTAAAGCACAAAACGGTGGACAACGTTTCGGTGAAATGGAAGTTTGGGCATTATATGCTTATGGTGCTGCACATACACTTCAAGAAATGTTAACGGTTAAATCAGATGATATGATTGGTAGAAATAAAGTCTACAGCTCAATTACACATGATAAACCAATTCCACAAGCTTCAATTCCAGAATCATTTAGAGTTCTTACAAGAGAACTTCAAGCATTAGGATTATACGTTGAGTTAATCGATGCGAACACTGGAGAAAATGAAGCAACCAAATCACTTGTTGATCATACGAAAACAACGTTTACTAAAGGAGGGTATCGCTAATGGCTAAAGAAAAGTTAACATTACATGTTGAATCCTTAAAACTTTCAGAAGATGCTCTCAATGCTTTAAAACTTGCAGGGATTGATCAACTTGAAGATTTTAATACATTCAACTTAAAAGAATTATCTATGTTACTTGGAGATAGTTTCGAAGAAATTAAATCCATCTTACGTCGTTACACTTTACCAAGACAACTTGAAAACTTAAATTTAAGTGATGAAACTGTAGATATTTTAAAACAAGCTGGTATCCATGATACAGTTGAGTTTTTAGAGTTTAATCGTCACAGTTTATATCATTTATTTGAAGATGATTTAATCTTGCGTCAAGAAATTAATGGCATCTTAGAATTATATGGATTTGATGCACTTAAAGAACATACACATGAACATGAAGCTGAAGTTCAAACAGAAGAAGATTTTGATTTAGAAACAGATGAGTTTAGTGCTCTAGATATGGACTTAACTGAACGTATTGGTCGTCATGTACAACCAATCCGTAAAGGTTACGGTTCAAGAACATTTTCTCATTTAAAGATTCGTATCGCATCTCCTGATGAAATTAGACAATGGTCTTATGGTGAAGTTAAAACACATGAAACCATTAACTATAGAACTTCTAAACCTGAAGAAGGTGGATTGTTCTGTGAAAGAATCTTTGGACCTACAAGAGACTATCAATGTGCTTGTGGTAAAAAACAAAGTGGTAACAAAGGCCAAATTTGTCAAAAATGTGGTATTGAAATTACTGAATCTAAAGTTAGACGTGAACGAATGGGTCATATCGAACTTGAAGCTCCAGTGGTTCATACATGGTACTTAAAAAACTCACCTTCAAGACTTGCTATCCTTTTAGGAATTAAAGCGAAGTCATTAGAAGAAGTTGTTTATCATGCTGCATATATCGTCACAGATCCAGGTCAAGCACCTTTAACTAAAAAACAAATCTTAACAGAACAAGACTACTCTATGTTAACAGAACAATATGGATCTAAATTCCAAGCGTTAACAGGAGCTGAAGCTGTTAAAAAATTATTACAAGAATTAGATTTAGATAAAGAAGTTAAATCATTAAGAAGAAAACTTAAAACAGCATCTAAACAAAAACGTGATCGTATTATTAAACGTTTAGAAGTTGTTGAAGCATTTAACAACTCAGATAATAAACCAGAATGGATGGTTATGGATGTCATTCCAGTCATTCCACCAGATTTAAGACCAATGGTTGCACTTGATGGTGGACGTTTCGCAACAACTGACTTAAATGACTTATACCGTCGTATTCTAAACCGTAACAACCGTTTGAAAAAACAAAAAGAACAAATGGCACCTAGATTAATTACAAAAAATGAAAAACGTATGTTACAAGAAGCTGTTGATGCATTATTTGATAATGCGAAACGTGGTAAAAAAGCAGCTGTTGAAAGAAACAGACACTTAAAATCACTATCAGACATGCTTCGTGGTAAACAAGGTCGATTTAGACAAAATCTTCTTGGTAAACGTGTTGACTACTCAGGTCGTTCAGTTATTATTGTTGGACCAGACTTAGAGATGTATCAATGTGGTATTCCAAGAGAAATGGCAATCACCTTATTTAAACCATTCGTCTTAAGAGAACTTCAACGCATGCAAGGCGATGATCAAAACTCTAAGAAGAATGCAAATTCAAAATATGAAAAGATGGATGATGATGTATGGGCAGCTTTAGAAAAGGTTGTTAGAGAACATCCAGTACTTCTAAACCGTGCACCTACACTTCATAGACTTGGTATCCAAGCGTTTGAACCTAAATTAATTGATGGTAAAGCGATTCGTCTTCACCCACTTGTAACCGTAGCGTTTAACGCGGACTTTGACGGTGACCAAATGGCTGTCCACGTACCACTATCTAATGAAGCACAAGCAGAAGCTAGACTTTTAATGCTTGCATCTAATAACATCTTAAACCCTAAAGATGGTAAACCAGTTGTTACCCCATCACAAGATATGGTACTTGGTAACTACTACTTAACCATTGAAGAAAAATTTGAACGTGAGTTTAAAGGATATCGTGCCGATATCAGATTAGAAGAACATCATCAAAAACATAGAAATGAAGGACATTTCTTCATGGACTTTGATGAAGCATATCTAGCATATCAACACGAAGAAATTGGTCTTCACACAAGAATCTTTGTGGATCCAAGATCAATCAATCAAAAGTTCACTGCAGAACAATTAAACAAATATTTATTAACAACGTTAGGAAAACTTATTTTTAACAGAATATTACCTCCAACGTTCCCATATTTAAATGAACCAACATTAGAAAACTTAGAAGAAAAAACACCTGATAAGTATTTCATGGAAAAAGGAACTAACCCTAAAGACTTCTTGTTAAACTCAATCGTTCCATCACCATTTAAGAAAAAATTCTTATCACAAATTATCGCTCAAGTCTTTAAGCAATTACAAATTTCTGAAACATCTAAGATGCTAGATAGACTTAAGGATTTAGGATTCAAGTATTCTACTGTTGCTGGTATTACCGTATCGTTTGCAGATATTAACGTCTACTCTAAGAAACAAGAACGTATTGAGCAAGCAAATGCTCAAATCGAACAAATCACAGAGTGGTATGAAGATGGTATGCTTACAGATAACGAACGTCGTGACTTAGTTATTAAAGAATGGCAAGATGCTCGTGATGAGATTCAAACAGGCTTAATGGCTGAATTTGATGATGATAACAACATCTACATGATGAGTGACTCTGGTGCGCGTGGTAATGCATCAAACTTCTCGCAACTTGCTGGTATGCGTGGACTGATGAATAACCCTAAGGGTGAAATTATTGAAGTTCCAGTACAAGCATCGTTTAGAGAAGGTCTAACCGTATCTGAATTCTTTATCTCTACCCATGGTGCGAGAAAAGGATCTACCGATACAGCGCTTAAGACTGCGGAATCAGGATATTTAACACGTCGTCTAGTTGACGTATCACAAGATGTGATCGTTGTTGATGAAGACTGTGGAACTGAACGTGGTGTTGTAATGAGTGCTGTGATGGATGATACAAAAGAAATCGTTCCTTTATACGACCGTATCGTTGGACGTTATGCATCTAAAGATGTATATCATCCAAAGACTAAGGCATTATTAGTATCTAGAAATGATTTAATCACAGAAGAACTTGGCGCAGAAATCATTAAAGCAGGCATTGAAGCGTTAGAAATTAGATCTAACCTTACATGTAACTCTGAAAATGGCGTATGTGCTAAATGTTATGGTAGAAACTTAGCGACTAATACAAAAGTTGAAGTCGGTGAAGCTGTTGGGGTTGTTGCAGCACAATCTATTGGTGAACCAGGGACTCAGTTAACCATGAGAACCTTCCATACCGGTGGGGTTGCCTCTGCATCAGATATTACCCAAGGTCTTCCACGTATTCAAGAGTTATTTGAAGCTAGAAACCCTAAAGGGAAAGCCATATTAACAGAAGTTGATGGAAAAGTTAAATCTGTTGATCGTCAACGTGGTGGATCATCGATCATTACCATTGTCGATTCACAAGATAAAGAACATAAATACACCATTGATCCAAACGTTGAATCACTTGTTAGAAAAAATGCAAGCGTAAAAGCTGGCCAAAGATTAACACTTGGTTCAATTAATCCTAAAGAATTGTTACGTATTAAGTCAACTGAAGCAGCGCAAACATACATCTTAGAAGAAGTTCAAAAAGTTTATCGTGCTCAAGGTGTTGAGATTTCAGATAAGCATATTGAATTAATCATCAGACAAATGTTAAGAAGAATTACGGTTGTTACAGAAGGGGATACAGATTTACTTCCAGGTACTGAAGTTTCTATTTCTGAATTCAAACGTGAGAATAAAAAAGCATTTGCGGCTATGAAACGTCCAGCTGTTGGTCGTCCAATCTTATTAGGTATTACAAGAGCATCACTAAGAAGTGACTCATTCTTATCAGCAGCATCATTCCAAGAAACAACTAGAATCTTAACGGATGCAGCAATCAAAGGTAAGACTGATGAATTACACGGCTTAAAAGAAAATGTTATCATCGGTGGATTAATCCCTGCTGGTACAGGTATTTTAAGAGATAAATACTTCGATTATGATCGCTCAAATACTTCTTATGAAGAAGAGGATGACGATTTCGAGTTTTAAATAATCTTTTAAGGCAGATAAAAAATAATCAAAAAGTGCATTTGAGGTTTTCTCAAGTGCACTTTTTTTGCTTCGTTATAAATATTATATGTACTTTTATTTTTTATCATGATAAAATACAATTAATTAGTTTTTTAGTTTTTCAGGGGTGGAATATTCATATAATTTAAAATATCATGAGCGCTAAGCATGTATTAGTTTGAGTTTGTAAATGGTATGAATAAAAAAGAAGACATGCAAAATGACAAGTAATAAAAGAGAAAAGAAATTTCCATATTTAATCTTCATACCTTTTTTTGGACCATATATTTCAATGATGATTTTACATGCCTCCAAAATGAGTAAATATCCCAAACTGAAGCTTATTTTTTTAAAATATATGATTATTTCTGTGTTAAGTATGACAGTATTAACCTTACTTGGTGATTTGATATTTGGATCACTACAAAATGAGCTATTAATGATACTTGCATTAGTGTTTGAACTTATTATAATTGCAGTCGTGGTAAGTGCGACTTACTTATATATTTATAAGAATGAGATATATCCTATGATAGAGCATGGGCAAACTATGGATAATGAAGACTTACTTAAACAAAATGATAGTAGAGTATATCAACCACATTTTACAATTTACTTATTTATACCAGTGATAGGGGTAATAATTGGATATATTAACAATTATAATCACAACCCAAATAAAAGTATTGGCAAATTATTGATTACATTTTTGTTTTTAATTGTATCTAGTGTAGTTTTTATTACTATTAGTATATATGTTCCTATACTATCAAACTCATTTAACCTTAATATTGGAGATGATTTAATAGTGATTATCTATGTGATAATGACTACAATCGTCAATGATATCATATTCTTATTGCATAGAAAAATTACATATTAACAGCAATATTAATTTATTGAAGGTTATTATAAAGTATAATGACGGAGGATAATTTTTAGATGAAACCAGACAGTATATTTTATGAAGATACAAAAAAAGCAAAACAGTATGTCTTAATACTTACTTTAATATTTTATATTGGCTTCATAGCTGGACTGATTGCGATTGTTGTCTATCATATAGTTAAACCTGCACATTTACTTGAGACATATCAACCAAATGGAGAAGAATTTGTAGCTACTTTTCTATGTTTCTTCTCTGCAATTTATTTTAATATTGTGCTTGTGAAAGCAAAAAATTTAAACCAGGCTATTTGTATAGGCGTGAATGAAATCAACTTCAGAGTTAATGATAAGCAATTTAAATTTAACACCCAAGATTTATTGGGTTATAGAGTAATAAAAAAATATGCATTTCACAAAGAGTATATACTGTTATTTAAGCATGATCAAAAATTACGCATGGTATCAAGTAAAAAGAAAAGTATAGAAAATGTTTTAAACATCATTATTAATGAAAATAAATAAGTCCTTAATAGTGCATAAAAAATTCATTTTGATTCTTTAATCCATACTAATCCACCAGGTTCATCGAAAAAATTACTATATGAGACTGGATCGGGAGTATGGATATATTCACCAAATCATTATAACACTTTTATATATTTAGGAGTCGTATAACATGAATAACGTAAAAAATATAAATTTTAATATATATGATAATCAAGAACAAGCAATTAAAGAAAATTTCAGAGATAATTATAAAAACATATTAGTGAGTTGTAAAATAGATACAATTCATGAATTTCATGAAACATTTGGAAAAGCTTGTGATTTTAATGATGGGACAGGAAAAAACCCAGACGCTTTTATAGAAACATTCACTGAAGATACAGTGCATATTCACGATGGGAACGATTTGGGATTAAATCTTGTATTACTAGACATAGATGAATTTTTCTCGGATTCTGATATAGATTTTCATAATTATCTTCGTTTGATTTTTGGAAGCATGCGAGTTTTGAATTCAGATAAAATTTGGGTTTCATCATGGGATAGATTTGCTTTGGATTGTAGATTGGCTATGGTAACTAAAGATTCTGATACTATAAAGCAAATAAATAAAGTAGTTAATGATTTAAACAATGATGAAAATATAAATCATAATATACGATCATTATCAGAGGTTGGTGTATCAGATTTTGATATTCATATATTTGGAAAGACACATAGATATAGTGAGTATTTTAAAAATGTAGACCAAGATTATGTAGAAAATCACAAAGCTTGGCCAAAGATTCAAATCACGATAAAGTATTAAGAAGCATTAACAACCGATAATATCGTTTTTAATGCAGGGTATATACTGTTTTATGTCAATAAAGTTGACAAAAAGAGTTAGAAACCTTCATTTATTTGAAGGTTTTTTTAAATGAAAACGCTAGACATGCACGTTGCATATTGACTTAACAGCATTTTTTGTTTACAATGGTATATGTTCATTAAAATGAAGATTTTAAAAACACGAGATTTCAGTCAAAAATAAGGTGTTTTATAATATAATAGATTTAAGCGCTTTTTGAAATGAGGAGAATATATGGATTTATTTAAAAAATGTTATGATTACGATGACGCAAAAAAAGCTAGGGAACATGGATATTATCCTTATTTTCATGTTTTAAATACAAAACAAGATACAAGAGTTGTGATGGAAGGTAAAGAGATGATTATGATTGGCTCTAATAACTACCTTGGACTTGCATCACACCCAGAAGTGATTGAAGCAGCTGTAAAAGCTACTGAACAATACGGAACTGGTGTATCAGGATCTAGATTCCTAAATGGAACACTAGATTTACACATTCAATTTGAAAAAGAGTTAGCAGAATTCTTAAATAAAGAAGATGCTACCATTTTTTCAACGGGATTTCAATCAAACTTAGGTATCATTTCAGCAATCGCTGGAAGAAATGATATTATTTTCTCTGATAAAGAAAATCATGCATCCATCTATGATGGTACAAGATTATCATATGCAGAAGTAGTAAGATATAACCACAACGATATGGAAGACTTAGAAAAGAAGTTAGCTAAAGCTGATCCTAATAAAGGAAAACTTATCTTAACAGATGGTGTCTTTTCAATGAGTGGTGATATCGCAAACCTACCTGAAATCGTAAGACTTGCAAAACAATATGGCTCAAGAGTCATGGTTGATGATGCTCACGGTCTAGGTGTTATGGGTGAACATGGTAGAGGAACTGCAGAACATTTCGGATTAGAAAAAGAAGTCGATATCATTATGGGTACTTTTTCTAAATCACTTGCAAGTTTAGGTGGATATGTTGCTGCTGAAAAGGATGTTGTTGATTATATTAGACATAAATCAAGACCATACATCTTCTCTGCTGCAATTCCAGCTGCAAACGCTGCAGCTGCCCTTACAGCACTTAGAATCTTAAAAAGAGAACCAGAACGTGTAAAAGCTTTAAGTGATATCTCTGATTATATGAGAGAAGGCTTAAAGAAACGCGGGTTAGAACTTAGACCATCAAGAACACCAATTATTCCAATTTATACATATATGCCAATTAGAACCATGGTTGCATGTAACCAATTATTTGAACACGGTGTTTATGTAAACCCAGTGGTTCCACCTGCAACTCCAATTGGTGAATGTTTAATTAGAACAAGCTATACTGCAACACACACAAAAGAACAAATGGATGAAGCTATAGATAAAATTGTAGAAGTATTAAAAGGATTGGAAGATTTTAATGAGTAAATCAAAAGTAATTGTCATCACAGGAGCATCATCAGGTATTGGTCTTGAAGTGGCTAAACATTTAACCGAAAAAGGACATCGTGTATATGGTGTTGCAAGATCTAAAATACATGATAAATATATTCGAAGTATTCAAGCAGATGTGACTGATTATGAACAATTAAAACAAGCATATCAAGATATTTTTGATATCGAAGGCAAAGTTGATTGTTTAATCAACAATGCAGGTATCGGTATATCTGGATCCATTGAATATACAGACATCGTTGATGCAAAATATATGATGGATGTTAATTTCATGGGTGTCTTTCATTCAACAAAGGCAATGCTGCCTTATCTTAAGAAAACAAAAAAATCAAAATTAATTAACGTCAGTAGTGTCGCAGCAAGATTATCTATCCCTTTCCAAGCATTTTATAGCAGCTCAAAAGCTGCAATCAATGCTTTTACAGAAAGCTTACGTATAGAGTTAGCACCTTTTCACATAGAGGTGTGCAGTGTCATGCCTGGAGATATTCGTACTGGATTTACTAAAAATAGAAAGAAAAATCCATATGAAGGCGATGATTATCAAAAAAGAGTGGATAAATCCGTTGGTGTCATGGAAAAAGATGAACAAAACGGTATGGATCCTATCTTAGCAGCAAAAGTGATCAATAAATTAATCAATAAAAATAAATTACCATTATATAAAACGATTGGCTTTAAGTATAAAGTATTTGTGTTATTACAAAAAGTATTACCAACAAAGTTTGTAAATAACATCGTCGGCATGATTTATGGTTTTAAAAAGGGGTAAAAAGTGAAAGAAAATTTAATTCAAATTGTAAAAGCAATCCTATCCGGTATCTTAGTAGGCATCGGTGGGATTTTGTATGTAAGTTCATCAAACCAAATCGTTGGATCTGTGCTGTTTAGTTTTGCGTTAATCCTTATTGTAGAAAGAGGATATAACCTTTTTACAGGAAAAGTAGGATATTTATTACCTTATAAAAAAGGTCATTTTAAATTACTCATGCAAACACTTTTAGGAAATATGGTTGGTATATTGTTTGCAGCAGGGTTATTCTTATTATCAGGAAAAGATGGAGCAATCACACACGCAGCAGAAATATTCGATTATAAGTTAACACAAATGTGGTATGAAACTTTAGTTCTAGCAATCTTTTGTGGGTTTATGATGTATTTAGCTGTTGATAGTTATCATAAGCTTAAAAATCCAGGTGCTTCTTTATTAGTCGTCATCTTTGCAGTTTCGATATTTATCGTTGCAGGCTTTGAACATAGTATTGCAGATATGTCTTACTTAGTACTATCAAAGACATTTACACTAGAAGCATTCTTATTCATACTCGTTGTATTAACAGGTAATATGATTGGTGCAGTGATCTTAAATTTATTGAATCATTACATAAAAAGCGCATAAGTGCTTTTTATTTTTTATATAAAGTGGTATATTTAAATCAAAATATAACCACGGAGGGTTTCATGAGAATTAGAAGATCTACATTATCACTTTTGGTGATTGTTGTTGTTGTGATTGTTTCAATATTTATAGTTAAAAGAACAATGGATTCTGTTTATGGTGATTCACTTGAAATTGCGATTGCTGTTATTGGTGCTGCTTTAGTGATTTATCAACTGAGTAAAGATCATCAAATAACAAAAGCTGAATTTATTTATAACTTGAACCAGTCTTTTTCTGAGAACAAAAACATCGAAGATATTTACAACAAGCTAAAAAAAGATCGTGATGAAGCATATAAGTTTACTAAAGAAGATGGAAGAAAAATGGGAGACTACGTCATGTTCTTTCAAATCATGGAGTATTTGATTGCTAATGGTCTAATCTCAATGGATATGGTAGATCATATCTTCGCAAATAAGTTCTTCATTTTTATGCATCATGAAAAAACATGGACATATCAAACACAATATGACGGCATCAATCTTCCATTAATTCATTTATATGTCAGATGGTACAACTATAGAGTTCAAAAAAATCAAAATATTTTATATGATGAATATGTGATTGCTAATAATGAGTCGTATTTTATACCTTTTACTGATAAAAAAGGTAAAAAAACCATTTCATATAATTCTAAAAAGATTCCTTTATGCCCAAAGAAACAACACGTAGATGATCAATCCTAAAATTTATGTAAAAATCTTAAAAAAGTGAAGAAAATAAACCCAAAATCATTGACAATTAACTTAACTTATTATATAATTAAAACGCTGTGTGAAATACACAAAGAACGACTATATATTTTGGCTCTATTAAGCCAAAAATATTTTTTAGAAGAAAAAATGAAACACATGGATATGTGTTAAAGGAAAGGAGAACAAGCAATGCCTACAATTCAGCAACTTGTAAAAAAAGGAAGAACATCTAAAAAGTACAAATCAAAATCACCTGCTCTAGGTTATGGATATAACAGTTTACAAAAGAGCGAAAGTGATTACACTTCACCACAAAAACGTGGGGTATGTACTCGTGTTACGACAATGACACCTAAGAAACCTAACTCAGCTTTACGTAAATATGCACGTGTTCGTTTAAGTAACCAAACAGAAGTTACAGCTTATATTCCAGGAATTGGACACTCTTTACAAGAGCATAGTGTGGTTCTAATCCGTGGTGGTCGTGTTAAAGACTTACCTGGTGTACGTTACCACATCGTACGTGGAACACTTGATACTTCAGGTGTAGCAAATCGTATGCAAGCACGCTCTAAGTATGGAGCAAAACGCCCAAAGAAATAATAAATAAAAAATTCAAACATTAAGAATCGAAAGAAAGGAAGTAGGTGAACTAAATGCCACGTAAAGGACATATCGTAAAACGAGACGTTTTACCAGATCCAATTTACCAATCAAAATTAGTAACACGTATCGTGAATACAATTATGGTTGACGGTAAAAAAGGAACAGCTCAAAGTATTTTATACGGAGCGTTCAACCGCGTTAAAGAAGTTACAGGACGCGAGCCAATTGAAGTATTTAATGAAGCATTAAATAACATCATGCCGGTATTAGAAGTTCGTTCACGCCGTATCGGTGGACAAAACTATCAGGTACCAACAGAAGTTAGACCTTCAAGAAAAACAACATTAGGATTAAGATGGTTAATCAATTACGCAAGATTACGTAATGAGAAAACTATGGAAGAAAGATTAGCGAAAGAAATCATAGATGCATCACAAGGATTAGGTGCTGCTGTGAAGAAACGTGAAGATGTACACCACATGGCTGAAGCAAATAAAGCATTTGCTCACTATCGCTGGTAATAAAGGAGATTTAAAATTATGCCTCGTGTATTCCCATTAAATAAAGTGCGTAATATCGGCATTATGGCCCATATTGACGCCGGAAAAACAACAACGACTGAACGTATTCTATTCCACACTGGTAGAATTCATAAACTAGGTGAAGTTCACGATGGTGCAGCTACAATGGACTGGATGGCTCAAGAACAAGAGCGCGGTATTACGATTACTTCAGCTGCTACAACAGCATTCTGGAAAGATCATAAAGTTAATATCATTGACACTCCGGGTCACGTTGATTTTACAGTAGAAGTATCTAGATCACTTCGTGTGCTTGATGGTGCTGTTACAGTACTTGATGCCCAAGCAGGCGTTGAACCTCAAACAGAAACAGTTTGGAGACAAGCTACAGAATATAAAGTACCAAGAATTGTTTATGTAAACAAAATGGACAAAATAGGAGCGGATTTTGCTAGAGCAATCAAGACGATTCATAATCGTTTAGGTGTAAAAGCAGTCCCTATCCAGTGGCCAATTGGTGCTGAAGCGGATTTTGATGGTATCATTGATATCATTGAAAAGAAAGCTTACCATTACGATGGTAATGCTGAAGAAGTCGCTACAGAAATTGAGATACCTGCACATTTAGCTGACATCGTAGAAGAAAAGAGAATGGAACTGATTGAAGCGGTTGCTGATTTTGATGAAGAATTGATGATGAATTACCTTGAAGGTGAAGAAATCACTAATGCAGAAATCAAAGCAGCAATTAGAAAAGGAACTTTAGCAGTTAAATTCTTCCCAGTTATTTGCGGAACTTCATTTAAAAATAAAGGTGTTAAAATGATGTTAGACGCTGTTATTGATTATTTACCAGCGCCAACAGATGTACCTGCGATTACAGGTCATAATTCAGATGGTGAAGAAATTCAAAGATTTTCAAATGATGACGCACCATTTACTGCATTAGCATTTAAAGTTATGACTGACCCATATGTAGGACGTTTAACATTCTTTAGAGTATATTCAGGTTCTATTAAAGCTGGATCATACGTTCAAAACACAAATAAAGATAATAAAGAAAGATTTGGTCGAATTCTGCAAATGCATGCAAACCACCGTGAAGAAATCGCAGAAGTTTTCGCTGGTGATATTGCAGCAGTAGTAGGCCTAAAAAATACGACAACTGGAGACACACTAGCTATGGAAAAAGATGATATCATCTTAGAATCTATGGTGTTCCCAGAGCCAGTTATTAACGTTGCTATCGAACCTAAAACAAAACAAGATCAAGAAAAGATGAATGTTGCGTTAGTTAAACTTGCTGAAGAAGATCCAACATTTAAGACATTTACAGACCATGAAACAGGTCAAACAATTATTGCTGGTATGGGTGAACTTCACTTAGATATTATTGTAGACCGTATGAAACGTGAGTTTAAAGTTGAAGCAAACGTTGCTGAACCTCAAGTATCATATCGTGAAACAATTAGTGAAGAAGCTGATATCGAAGCTAAATTCGTTAGACAATCAGGTGGTCGTGGACAATACGGACATGTTGTGATCAAGTTTGAACCAAACCCTGGTAAAGGATTTGAATTCGTTGATAAAATTGTTGGTGGTGTCATTCCAAGAGAATACATTCCATCAGTACTTAAAGGTTTAGAAGAAGCACTTCCAAATGGTATCATTGCCGGTTATCCAGCAATCGATATTAAAGCGACTCTACATTATGGTTCATACCATGAAGTCGATTCATCTGAAATGGCATTTAAAATCGCAGCTTCTATCGCTTTAAAAGATACAAAAACAAAAGCTTCACCAGTCTTATTAGAACCAATCATGGACGTTGAAGTTGTTGTTCCAAATGAGTATGTAGGTAACGTTATTGGTGATATTACATCAAGACGTGGACGTATGGAATCTCAAGAAACGAGAGGAAATGCAGCAGCAATCCGTTCATTCGTTCCACTTTCAGAAATGTTTGGTTATGCAACATCACTTCGTTCAAATACGCAAGGTCGTGCAAACTTCGTGATGCAATTTAGTCATTACGAACGTACTCCAAAATCAATTATGGAAGAAATCATGAAAAAGCGCGGTGTGAATTAATTCACTTGCTTGCAAAATAAAAGGATTTAATATACAATAAGTATGATGAAATAATAAAAAAAATCAATTAAAAATAGGAGGAACCATTAAAATGGCAAAACAAAAATTTGAAAGAACAAAACCACATGTTAACATTGGTACAATCGGCCACGTTGACCATGGTAAAACAACTTTAACAGCTGCTATTACTACAGTATTATCTAAAAAAGGATTAGCAGATATTAAAGATTATGCATCAATTGATAGTGCTCCAGAAGAAAAAGAACGCGGTATTACAATTAATACAGCACACGTTGAATATGCTACAGAAGCTCGTCACTACGCACACGTAGACTGCCCAGGACATGCTGACTATGTTAAGAACATGATCACAGGTGCAGCTCAAATGGACGGCGGTATCTTAGTTGTATCAGCTGCAGACGGCCCTATGCCACAAACTCGTGAACATATCTTATTATCACGTCAAGTTGGTGTACCTAAGCTAGTTGTTTTCTTAAACAAAGCTGATATGGTTGATGATGAAGAATTATTAGACTTAGTTGAAATGGAAGTTCGTGAATTATTATCAGAATATGACTTCCCAGGTGATGACATTCCTGTGATCCGTGGATCTGCACTAGGTGCATTAAACGGTGAAGAAAAATGGGTTAGCGGTATTGAAGAATTAATGGAAGCTGTTGATAGCTATATCGATACTCCAGAACGTCAAACTGACAAACCATTCTTAATGCCAGTTGAAGACGTGTTTACAATTACAGGTCGTGGTACAGTTGCTACTGGACGTGTTGAACGTGGACAAGTTAAAGTTGGTGACACAGTTGAAATCGTTGGTTTAACAGATACTAAATCAACAGTTGTAACTGGTGTTGAAATGTTTAGAAAATTATTAGATTACGCAGAAGCTGGAGATAACATCGGTGCATTACTTAGAGGTGTGAGCCGTGATCAAGTTGAACGTGGTCAAGTATTAGCTAAACCAAAATCAGTAAACCCACACTTCAAGTTTGAAGCACAAGTTTACGTATTATCAAAAGAAGAAGGTGGACGTCATACTGCATTCTTCTCAAACTATCGCCCTCAATTCTATTTCCGTACAACTGACGTTACAGGTGTAATTACACTTCAAGAAGGTACAGAAATGGTTATGCCTGGTGATAACACAGTGATGATCGTTGAATTGATTCACCCAATCGCTATCGAAGAAGGAACTAAGTTCTCAATTCGTGAAGGTGGACGTACAGTTGGTGCTGGTTCAGTAGTTAAAATTCTTGAATAGTATTTAACAAACATTTAAAAGAGGCGTTTGCCTCTTTTTTTGTGCAGTTTTTTCATGTAAAATAAGGTGAGTATAAAAAACATTAAAGGAATAGTCATGAACGCAAGAAAATTATACATATTTCAAGTTGCTATTTTAAATTTAGCGATGACGATGATGATGACTGCAGCAATTGTTTATCGAATAGACTTAGCAAAACTTGAACCCTATCAACTGATATTACTTGGTACAGCACTGGAGATCGCAGTGATTTTTTTTGAGGTGCCTACTGGAGTAGTTGCGGATAAATATTCAAGAAAACTAAGTGTTGTGATTGGCTATATGATTATAGGACTAGGTTTTTTTGTTGAACTTTTGACACTTAATTTTATATGGATATTCATAGCACAGATCATTTGGGGCTTCGGATATACCTTTATTAGTGGTGCGCTTGATGCATGGGTTTCTGATGAAACCGATAATATCGGTATAGAACATACCTATATTGCCGCAAACACAATCAGTAAAATCATGACCATTGTCGGGATTATAGGTGCTTTTGGATTAGGTCTTATCGATATTAGACTTCCAATGCTTATCAGTGGATTGTTATATGTTGGTTTAAGTTTATTTTTAATGGTTATTATGAAAGAACATGCCTTTAAAAAGGAGATGAATCATTCGATGATTCATCAGTTTAAACTTGGTCTAAAACATATCTTTAAACATCCGATGTTAAGGATTTTTGTTATAACAGCATTTTTATTAGGATTATATAGTGAAGGGATTGATCGTCTAGAAGAATTTATTATTTTAGATAAAGTGGATACTACAATTTTTAGTAACCTACCTTCCATATATATTGTTTCAATGATGCATATGATGATGGCTATTTTAGGTGTGATTATGTTACTCATTGTTAAAAAATATGTAAAAGAAGGTATAAAAACTTATCAGTGGTTCCTAGCGTTAATTTTACTGATGAGTTTAGGTCTATTTGTATTTGCATATATGGGAAATCCATATCTATCACTTTTAGGGTTCTTCTTTTTTAGAATGACAAGACAAGGGATTGACCCACTATACACCAGCATTCAAGCTAGAGAGGTACCTTCAAACATTAAAGCAACCGTGATGTCCACATTTGGTCAAATCGATGGTATCGGTCAAATATTAAGTGGTATTTTAATGACAACCTTAGCGTTTGTATTAGGTACACAAGCGATATTAACTGTAACAGCTACGATTTTATTAGGGGTAGCATATACGATTTTCTTAATGATTAGAAAGATAAAAACAACCCCATAATTTTCACAATTTCATAAAAATATGTTAAAGAGGTAATTTTCCTCTTTTTCTTATGAAATATGTTAAAATATATAGTATCAAAAAGGAATGATAAGATGATTGTAGATACACACTTACATTTAAATACAGAAGAGTTTAAAGATGATTTAGATCAAGTGATCAAAAACGCAAATGATCAAGATGTAAAAAAACTGATTGTGATTGGTATGGATCATAAAACAAGCAAACAAGCGATTAATATCGCAGAAAACCATGAAGGTGTTTATGCATCTGTTGGTCTTCATCCAGGATATGTGGATGAAGGGGATGATCCAGAGTTTATCCATCAATATGTGAACCATAAAAAAGTGGTTGCGATTGGTGAAACAGGACTTGATTTTTATTGGACAAAAGAAAATAAAGATCTTCAAATCAAAAGATTTGTAGAACATATTGAGTTATCTATTAAATATCATCTACCTTTAGTGATACACACAAGAAATTCTTTTCAAGAAACATATGATTTGTTAAAACCATATGAAGGAAAAGCATTTGGTGTCTTTCATTGTTTCTCATCAGATTTAGAAGATGCGAAAAAAGCGATTGATTTGGGATTTTATATTGGTATCGATGGACCGATTACTTTTAAAAATCCAAAAGAACTATTACCTATTGTAGAAAACATTGATTTAAAACACATTCTAATAGAAACAGACAGTCCTTATTTAGCACCAACACCTTTTAGAGGAAAAAGGAATGAACCAAAGTATCTAGTAGAAGTTGTAAAAAAAATAGCTGAAATTAAAAACATGACAGAAGAAGAAGTTAAAGAAATCACAACAAGAAATGCACATCAATTATTTAAATTAGGAGGCATGAATCATGAAGACTAAAAAGCTTATATTATCCATTTTAACCATTTTATTATCACTCACCTTAATTGGGTGCACAATTGAAACAAGAGCGGTAGAAACTTATGTTTCACCATCAACAGAAGAGCAATTAAGAATCGATATGATTGCAGATGTATTGCCATCTGTAGTTGCGGTTGTTACAGAAACTGGACATGGCTCAGGGATTATTTATAAATCAGAACCAGTTGAAGGTGTCACTGATATGAACAGATATTACATTATGACCAATAATCATGTTGTTGAAGATGGTGGCGAAATGAGAATTTATTTCGGACCAAGTCAAGATGATATTGCAGTCAAAGATTATCAAACATATCCACTTTTTGATGTTGCGGTTGTAAGAATTGAAACAACAAGAACATTAAGAGTGCATCCGATTGCACCAATTGATGATAATGTGATTACTGAAATCATCAAGGGTCAAGAAGTTGTTGCGATTGGTACACCAAGAGATTTAGTTTATTTTAATTATGTAACTACTGGTGTTGTCAGCATGACAACATTCGCATATGAAGGTATTAATGGTTTGGCTTTAATGCATGATGCTGATTTAAATCCTGGAAATAGTGGTGGACCACTATTCAATTTAAACGGTGAAGTGATTGGTTTAAATGTTGCCAAAATTGTAGATGTGCAAACAGCTGATGGAGTTATTCCTGCAGATGGATTAAATTATGCACTTAACATCAACAAGTTAGCACCAATCATTAGAGGATTTTTAGATGAAAATTATACTGAAGTTGTACGTTCACCTAAACTAGGTGTTACCGTTCAAGAAGTTGATGTTTTCTTAGAAGAAAATAGTGCTTCATTATTACCATCAAATCCAGTTGGTGTTGTTGTTATAGGATTTGATTTAACAAGAAATGCACACCTTGTATTAGAAGAATATGATTTGATTGTTGAGATGAATGGAAACACTATTACATCGATTGCAGATCTTGCTGCTGAACTTGAAGGGGCTGATTTTGGTGACACACATCAAGTAACAGTTATGAGAAAAGTTGGTAGTATATTTGAAGAAATCACAGTAACTATTACACTATCATGATCGCAAAAAAAGTGTTTGACAAATGTCTAGATAAAGGCTTAACTATAGCATTTGCTGAAAGTATGACTGGTGGGAATTTATCTTTTCAAATGATTCAAAATCAAGGATCATCTAAAGTTCTTTTAGGCAGTATTATCGCATATCATAAAGACTTAAAAAGAGCTTTACTTAGTGTGGATCAAAAAGATATAGATGAGTATTCTGTCGTCAGTCAAAGAGTTGCTGATCAAATGGCTTTAGGGATACACAATCATACAAAAGCAGATCTTTGTGTTTCAATCACAGGAAATGCTGGACCAACTTTAGATATAAATACAGAAAAAAAAGAAACTTTTATTGCGATTTTATTTCAAGAAAAAATACATCAATATCATCTTGATTTAGATGCAAATGATCGTATGAAAAATATTGAAGATGCAACAAAATTTGTTTATCAAAAAATAGAGGAATTACTCTAGAAAAAATATAGTTTTAATCATTGTAATAAATGATATATTATGATATAATAACTTGGCGTAAGATAATCCTTGTCTTATCAAAGACCATAGACCAGAAGGAGGTGGAACAGATGAAAAAATACGAAATTATGTATATCATCCGTCCAACTGTAGAAAGCGAGAACATCAAAAAAATTGTTAATAACTTTAACGAAATTTTTGTAAACTACAATAGTGAAGTTCAAGAGCTTAAAGAGTTGGGGCTAAAAGACTTAGCTTATGAGATAGAACATCACAAAAAAGGCTATTACGTTTGGTTGCTTGCTAACGCAACTCCAGAAGCAATTGCTGAATTTAACCGTGTCGTAAGAATAACTGAAGAAGTTATTCGCTTCATTGTTGTAAAGGAAGGCGAGTAATATGATTAATAAAGTGATTTTAGTAGGAAGAATAACCAAAGATCCAGAACTCAAATCTACACAATCAAATATTAACTTTGTAAACTTTACAATTGCTGTAAATCGTCAATTTACGGACCAATCAGGCGAAAGACAAGCTGATTTTATTCAATGTATCGTATGGAGACGACAAGCAGAAAATTTAGCACGCTTTATTAAAAAAGGTGCATTACTTGGTGTCGAAGGTCGCATTCAAACAAGAACGTATGAAGCAGACAATGGCACACGCTATATCACAGAAGTCGTTTGTGATTCCGTACAGTTTTTAGAAAATAAGGGTGATCAATCACCTTCTGATTACATGGAACAACAATCACCTGAAACTGATTATAGCAATGATGACAGCGATGAGTTTTATGAAACATCAAAACAACTTGCTGCTGAAGAAGATCTACCATTTTAAGGAGGAGAACTATGCAAAACAATAGACGTGGCGGTTTTAAAAGACGTCGTAAAGTTTGTTATTTTACACAAAATAAAGTTGAACATATAGATTTTAAAGATGTAGAATTACTAAGACGATTTATTACTGACCGTGGTAAGATTTTACCAAGACGTGTAACTGGCACATCAGCTAAATGGCAACGTCCATTAGCAGTAGCTATTAAAAGAGCACGTCATATGGCATTACTACCATATGTAAAAGACTAATCAATAAACAAAAATGCTGCAATCCGCAGCATTTTTTTTATGATTTATTTTGGTTCTCGATGAGTTTATTTAAATCATCCACCTGTTTTTTATATTTTCTAGAAACAATCCATAATACAATACCGTAAATAATCCCAATGATGATCATGATAATGTAGATTAGACTAGATAGTCTAAATAAATAATTACCATAAACATTTCTAATCACAAGAATACCTGGTATAAGAATGAAATATCCTAGGATAACATTTAAAATGCTGTTTCCTTTTTCGAGTTTAAATAGCCATAAGGTTAGACTCACAAAGGCTGATACAACAAAGATGCCATAAGAAATTCTTGCGAAAGGTAATGTGACATCAAATCTTCTAACAACAATTAAAGAAAGTAGAAGGAATAATATACTCATGAAGAAAAAGACTTTTAAGTAAATTCTCATGTATTTTTTCATTGAGATGTTCCTCCTAATTTTTCTTTTAAGTTTTTTACATACATTCTTGATACGATGAGGTGTTTGTTATTGAGAAGGATTGCTTCCATACGACCATTAATGTGTGATTTAAAGCTTTTTATTTTTTTAGTATTAACGATTGTGGACTTATGAACTCTGATAAATGGTGTTTTAGATAACATCTCTTCCAATTGATAAAGTTTTAGATCCGTTTGATAGGTATTTTCTTTTGTATAAACACTGACCTCATGACCGTATGCATCGATATAATAAATATCTTTAGTTGGTACTTTAAATTGTTTATCATCTTTTTTTGCAATGATGACCATATCGAAATAGGTTAAAGCATTTTGGATTGCTTTAACCTCTTCGTTTTCATCTTTGCATTTGATGATAATTTCAGTTTCATTTAAATCTGGATGCTTTTCTACATAAATCTTCATGTGACTTCCTTATTCATTTAATAGTATGGTTTTTATAGTAACAAGTTCATCGTATGCTTTTTCAAGTAAAACGAGTCTATAAGTCATAATGGTTTCAATTTTTGATTTTAAAGTTTCAATCTCTTCATCAGATAATTGATCAAATTGTCCATAATAAGGTTCGATTAATGTTTCGATAGAACCAATAGTATTTTGGTATCCTTTTCTATATTTTCTTACCTCTAATAATGAGATTCTTAAATATATTTTTTGTTGTTGGGATAATGTGCTGTAATCGCCTTGATATTGGTCTTTAAGTTCAATGATTAAGGCTACTTCAGATTGGATCAATGCTTTATACGCATCAATTTCAGTTTTTAAGACTTGGAGTTCATTTTCTGGAAGGTTTTCTTCAGTAGCTGTGATTTCATCTGATAGAAGTATCACCTCTCCTGAGATTTGGTCCATCTCTATAAGTTCTTCATTTTTAAATGATTGAACTAACCAAACTGTGCTTAAGACACCTAAAGTAATTATAAAAATATACATAACTTTTAATTTCATTTTCATATCCTCCTTTGATGACTCCATATTAACAAATCAGAAGGATGATGTTATAAAATGTTTCGTAAGATGCAAAAATTATGACGTAAGATGTATTTTTCTATATTTTATCATAAAAAATCACAGAAGAAACAAATTTCATTTTCATGCGTTTATGGCTTTATTATTGATTGAAAAACACATGTATTATTGGTATAATATGATAAAGTAGGTGATCCATATGAAACGTTGGATTTTATTAACTGGTGTGGTGATTATTTTAGGATTCAGTATTTATCTTTACTGGCCTTATTTTTCTTTTGAATCAGCACAACAAATCTTTAGCTTTATTTTTCTATTTATCAGTGTAGTTATTGTGTTTGCAGGTATTTATATTAGTTTAAACCAACAAACAAGACAAAAAATAAGAACACTTCAAAATAGATTGTCTATGTGGACAAAATTATCATACCATGTAAATCAAGTAGGAGATGAAGTTTTTAATGAACTTCCTATTGGTATTCTTGCATGTGATGAGACTTTTGAAATCAAATGGGCAAATCCACATGCGACTCATATTTTTGATCAAAAAATTGCAGGTCGTCAATTAAAAGACTTAAATGAAAAACTATATACACAAGCAACAAGTAATAAAATAAAGTTTATGATTGAAGTTGGTGATGATATTTATGATGTCACCTATCGTCCAGATTTTAATTTCTTTTATTTGTTTAATGTCACTGAAAGAGAACATATATCTAAAAAGTATATGGAGCAAATTCCAGCGTTAGGTATTATTTATTTAGATAACCTAGATGAAGCATTAGCAGCGTTAGATGTTTCTGAACAATCATCTTTAAAGGGTGAATATTTAGCAGCAATTAATGATTGGGCACATCTTTATGATGGGTATTTAAAACCATATGCAGATGAGCGCATCTTTTTAATGTGTTATCGTAAAGATTTAGAAAAAATGATTGAAAATAAATTTGAGATATTAGAAAAGATCAGAGATATATCAAATCAGAGTAAAGTCAGAGTATCGATATCTATGGGGATTGTTTCATGGAATATCGATTATGAATCACTTGGTGTATATGCACAAAATGCTGTAGAACTTGCTGAAAAACGTGGTGGAGATCAAGTTGTTGTAAACATCCAAGATCAAAAAATCAGTTATTTTGGTGCAAGAAATGATACATCTGCTAAAAGCTCTAGAGTTGGCGTTAGAATCAATGCACAAACGATTAAAGACTTTATCGACAATTCAAGTAAAGTTTTCATCATGGGCCATAACCAAGCCGATATGGATGCATTTGGGTCGATGATCGCTTGTTATCACATGGCAAAAGCATCTAATAAACCAACCTATCTCATTATCGATCATGATAAGCTAGATCGAACAACACAAAAAGTTGTTGATATTGTTAAAGACGATGTTAAAGATTTAATGGAACATATGATTTCATCAGAAGACTCATTAGAATTATTTGATGATCAATCGGTGTTAATGATTTTAGATACACAATCGCCAAAGATTATTATGAATGATCAAGTGTTATCAAAAACAGAACAAATCATTGTCATTGACCATCACCGTGTTGGTGATGAAGGATTTAATGCGATGTTTTCGATTATTGAACCATCAGCATCATCAACCATTGAACTTGTGATGGAACTCTTAGGTTTTTATAATATGAATGAAGAAATTCATATTACACCAAAAGAAGCAACCATGATGTATGCTGGTTTAATTGTTGATACAAATAATTTCACATATCGTACAGGATCAAGAACATTTGAAGTTGCAGCACAACTTAAAGATTTGGGTGCTGACACATCAGAAGTTAAGACATGGCTTAGAAAAGATTATTTAAGAACCATGGAAATTAACAAACTTTTAAATGATGTTGAAATATTTATGGATCATTTTGCGTTTGTGATTACCAAAGACATATATGATGATAGAATATTACTAGCGCAAGTTGCTGATGCAGCACTTCAAATTAATGATATTGATGCAGCATTTGCAATTTCTAGAATGGATGATGACACCGTAGGGGTCAGCGCTAGAAGTTTCCAAAAAGTCAATGTACAAGTTTTATTAGAAAATATCGGTGGTGGTGGACACTTTAGTGTTGCTGCTGCACAAGTTAAAAATAAATCCATCAAACAAGTGGTGGACGAGTTAAAGAACATCATAGAATTAGAATACGCACAAGGAGGAGATCTCGTGAAGGTCATATTATTAGAAGATGTAAAAGGTAAGGGTAAAAAAGATCAAGTGATCGATGTTGCAAATGGATATGGTCAATTTTTGGTCAATCAAAAGAAAGCATTGCTTGCAACTGATGAAAACCTTGCAGTTTTAGAAAAACAAAAACAAGAAGCTTTAGAAGAAAACCAAAGACATATTGCATTAATGAAATCACTTAAGAATGAAATTGATGGCAAAAAGGTAACATTAAAGATTCAAATCGGTCAAGATGGAAAAATGTTTGGTGCGATTACAACAAAACAAATTGTAGAAGCATTTGAACAAGAACATCATATCTTAATTGATAAGAAAAAAGTAGAACTTCAATCTGAAATTAACTCTGTAGGCATTTATACTGCATTTGTTACACTCAATAAGGATATTAAGGCACAATTTGAAGTCCATATCGTAGAAAAGTAGGATTTAATTATGGCAAAAAGTTTACCCTATCATAAGGAAGCTGAACAATCGGTATTAGGTGCAATTTTCTTAGATCCTAAAATCATTGTATCAGTCATGGACCAATTAGATAATGATGATTTTTTTGAGCAACCCCATATTATGATCTATCAAGCGATGAAAGATCTTTATCAAGATAATCATAAAATTGACTTTGCAAGTGTTGCATCAAAACTTGAACAATCTCAAAATCTAGCAAAAGCTGGTGGTATGAAATATATCATTGATTTAGCTGATTTTGTCCCATCGACTGCTCATATTGAAACGTATATTGATTTAGTTAAAGATGGATCTTTAAAAAGACAAGTCATTCATCTTGCTGGAGAAATATTAGAAGAAGGATATAAAGGTGATACAGAAGCAACCGATTATATCACGATGGCAGAAGAGAAAGTTTTTGCACTTGCTCAAAAAAGAAAGACATCCGCTTTTGCGATTATGTCAGAAGTTATTAAAGAAGTTAAAGAAAAAACAGAAAGAAATAGAAATAAAAAAGGCGGTATTACCGGCCTTCATACTGGATTTGAAAATTTAGATAGATTAACTGCTGGTCTTCAACCTGAAGAACTGATCATCTTAGCTGCTAGACCTTCAATGGGTAAATCTGCATTTGCGATGAATCTAGCTTTAAATATTGCTAAACACAATAAAGAAGGTAAAGCTGGCGTTGCGATTTTCTCTTTAGAAATGAGTAATGAGCAATTAGCAGCAAGAATGCTTTCCACAGAAGCAAACGTTGAAAACAATAAGATTAAAACCGGAAATTTAACTTCTAAAGAGTGGCAACACTTAGAAGGTGGGATTCAATCTTTATCACTTTTACAAATTTCTTTTGATGATTCTGCAGGTGTCAATGTTGCTGATATTAGAGCAAAATGTAGAAAACTAGCTCAAGAAGGCAAACTTGATTTCGTCATTATTGACTACTTACAGTTAATTAAAGGTGATGAAAGATCAGGAAATAGACAAGAAGAAGTCGCAAAAATCTCAAGAAGCTTAAAACAAATGGCTAGAGAATTAAAGATTCCGATTTTAGCATTATCACAATTGTCACGTGAAGTTGAAAAACGTGAGGATAAAAGACCTGTTCTTGCCGATTTAAGAGAATCTGGATCTATTGAACAGGATGCCGATATCGTTATGTTCTTATATCGTGGTGACTATTATATCCATGATCCTGAAAAGAAAACAGGTGATGTTGAATTAAGTATCGCGAAGAACAGACAAGGTATGGCAGGGATTAGATTAAGCTTTAGATTTGATACTGAGTATTCAAGATTTACTGCTAAAGAAGAACGAGAAGAAGAACTTTATAGAGATTAATAATAAATACTTTAAAGGTTGATGCAAATTAGGCGTCAACCTTTATTTTTAGTAATAGCTAAAAAGATATTGTAAAAACCAAAGTATAATGTTAGAATATAGTTAGAAAGTAAGAAAGTAGGAAATAGGTGAGATTATGATCATAGAGTTAAGAAAAAAATCACAAGTCACAATACCTAAAGAAGTTGTTGATGAGTTAAACTTACAAGAAGGCGATCATCTTGATGTTTCTGTAAAAGATGGAGTCATTGTGATTGAACCAGTAGCAGTTTATTCCAAAGCATATATTGAGAAGTTAGAACAAACAGTATTGAGATTAAATGAAGAAACTTCTGAATATAAGATTGGTCCATTTAAAACTGTTGAGGAAGCAATTGAATATTTGGAAACTTCAGAAGAAGATTCACAGAAAAATGAATAAAAATAATTATGTATGAAATACTGTTCTCATCTCGATTTAAAAAGTCTTTTTCAAAATTACACGAACAAGAAAAAAAGACATTCTATAAGAAATTGTCTATTTTTATCAAAGATCATAGACATCCAAGTTTAAGAACGAAAAAGATTAGAGGTAGTAAGATTTTATTTGAATCTAGCATTAACATGTCTATAAGAGTGATATGGACTTATGAGAATGAAACTCTTATCTTATTGTTAGATATAGGGCATCACGATATTTTAAATAAGTTATAGCACTAAGCCATCAAATCACTTATTTTCATTAAGTATGATATATAAAAAAAAGTCTACCGCAGTAGACTTTTTCTTTTTAAAATCATTATCTAATTGTTGCAGAAAGCATCCAAATGTGTTTTTCAAAACTTGACATTGTACCGATAACTAAGTCAGCAGTAACTTCGTCGCCTAAGCCTTGAGAAATTTCTAGAACTTCTTTTAATTCAGCATGGATTAATTTGATGTCATCTAAAATATGTTTAACCATATCCATAGCATCTTCTTTACCACTAGCTTCTTTTAATGAAGTTGTTTCTAAGTAAGCTTTCATGTTTGATAATGGTTTACCACCAATCATTAATAATCTTTCAGCGAATGCATCATATAACTCATTCATTTCGTCATATAATCCTTCGAATTTTTCATGTAATTGATAAAATTGTGGTCCTTCTACATACCAATGATAGTGATGTAGCTTCGTAAAAAATACACTTAAGTTTGCAACTTGTTTGTTTAAAACCTTATAAAGTTTTTCCATAATAATTTTACACCTTTCCTTTCTTTTTCTATATAAATTATACCACTATTTATTATAAATAACAAACCATGTGCTTTATTGATTCTAGTAGAAAAAATTCTAATTTTATGGTAATATAATTAGCAGGTGATAATATGTTTGATAGACTAAAATTGATAGAAAAACAATATAAAGAGATACAAGATAAATTAGCAAGTGGTACTTTAGAAGTTAAAGAAATGACAGAACTTTTAAAAGAATCTGCTGGTATTCAAGAAACTGTAGAAACTTTTCAAACCTATCAAGAAAAAGAAAATGAATTAAATGATTTAAAAGAAATGCTTGAGTTAGAAGAAGATGATGATCTCATTCAAATGGCTGAAAAAGAGATTGAAAAACTCGAAGCATTTTTAGAAAAAACTGAAGAACGATTAAAAATCTTATTACTTCCAAAAGATCCCAATGATGACAAAAACGTTATTTTTGAAATCAAAGGTGCTGCTGGTGGTGATGAAGGCAATATCTTTGCTGGTGATTTATTTAGAATGTATGCAAAATATGCAGAATCTAAAAACTGGAAGATTGAAATCTTAAATGCTATGGAAGGTGCAATGGGTGGTTATACATCCATTGAATTTATGATATCTGGTAAGCTTGTGTATTCATTTATGAAATATGAATCAGGAACACACCGTGTTCAGAGAGTGCCAGAAACAGAATCTCAAGGTAGAATTCATACCTCAACAGCAACCGTCCTTGTTATGCCAGAAGCAGAAGAAGTTGAAGTTGATATTAGTTGGAATGATATCCGTTTTGATACATTTAACTCGAGTGGTCCAGGTGGACAATCAGTAAACACAACTAAATCAGCTGTAAGACTTACGCACATTCCAACAGGCATTGCTGTAAGTTGTCAAGAAGGTAAATCTCAACACGAAAACAAAGATAAAGCTTTTAGATTACTTAAAACAAGAATCTATGATCAGTTCTTAGCTGAACAAGCAGCTAAAGAAGATGCGGAAAGACAAGCATTAGTTGGTAGAGGGGATAGAAGCGAGAAGATTAGAACGTATAATTATCCTCAAAATAGAGTTTCTGACCATCGTATTGGCTTAACACTACAAAGACTTGATGCTATTATGGAAGGCCGCTTAGATTTGATTTTAGAGCCTTTATTAAATGAATTCCAAAAACGTCAATTAACTGGAGAATTAACTAAGTGACATATGAAAAACTCTTAAGGTTTTCTGAAAAGGAAGCATTAAAATATGATAAAGAAATTGAAGCTGTCAAGCTTCTTTTAATGGAACTTTCAGGACTTGATCCTCATGAGTTCTTTTTAAACTTGAAATCTGATGTTGATGATCAGTTTTATGACTTTTTCTTAAGTAACCTTTATAAATATTTAAAAGAAGATGTACCAGTTCAGCATTTAATTGGTTACTCATACTTTTATGGATATAAATTTAACGTATCAAATGATGTTTTAATTCCAAGAAGTGAAACTGAACAACTTGTTGAAGAAGTTTTATATTTATACGATAACTACTTTGAAGGTAAAGATGTTAAGGTGCTAGACTTAGGTACAGGAAGTGGTTGTATTGGAGTAACTTTATCATTAGAAGAAAAACATATGGATGTCACCATCAGTGACATAAGTTTAGAAGCTTTAGAGGTTGCTAAAAGCAACATCAAAAAGTTAGGATCTAATGCTGAATATCTCCATAGTGATTTATTTGATAACATCACAGGAACATTTGATATCATCGTATCAAATCCACCGTATATTCCTAATGAAGAAGCTTTAGAAAATATCGTAAAAAAAGAACCAAATGTCGCACTTTTTGGTGGCGTTTTGGGTACAGATTTTTATAAAAAGATATTAGAAAACATTAAGCCTTTTTTAAAGAAAAAAGCTTTGATCGCATTTGAACATGGATATCTACAAAAAGAAGATATCAAGAAATTTGTTGAAATGTATTTACCAGATGCAATCATCTTACAAAAAAAGGATTTACAACAAAAAGATAGATTTACTTTTATTGGTTTAGGAGGTGTTTTATCTTGATGTATGAAGGCGATTTAATCATATTACCTACAGATACCGTTTATGGTCTTGCTGCAAAGTTATATGATGATAAAGCATTAGAAAAAATTTATAAGATTAAAGGTAAAAAACAATCTAAACAAATTCCTGTATTAATCTCTTCAGTCGATCAGTTAAAAGATATTTGTATCATGAGTAAATTTGCATCAGAACTTGTGAAAAAATACTGGCCAGGTGCACTTACGATTGTTTTAAAAACAACCCCAGAACACTTCGAAAAAACAAAAGAAGAGACACTAGCTGTACGTATGCCTAAACATCCAGTAGCATTAAAACTTTTAGATACATATGGACCTTTAAAAGTGACTAGCTTAACTGATGAAGAAGGTAAACCGATTGAAAGCATTAGACTTATTGAAAAAAACTTCAAAGATAAAGTAAAAGATATTTATCCTCAAGGACATATCCCCAAAAGTGATATTTCATCAACAGTTATAGATTTAACTTCTAGGTCTATAAAACTGATTAGAAAAGGTGAAATCACCCTTGAAGACATAGAGGCTTTTAAAGACAGTCTTAAGCGATGATAACATTTTCATTGTAAAAAACGACAACATTATCAAAAAGTTCCATGTTTATGGGACTTTTTTTATATAAAAATATAAAAAATGATATATAATATAAAAGGTTATGAAATGAGGAAAAATATGAAAATTAGAAATATAGCAATTATCGCACACGTTGATCATGGGAAAACAACACTTGTAAATCAACTTTTAAAAGAAAGTGAAAGATATGATATGCATCAAGTGTTAAACGACCGTGTTTTAGATAGTAACGATATAGAAAGAGAACGTGGGATTACGATTCTTGCAAAAAATACAGCGATTATCTATAAAGATTATCGCATCAATATCTTAGATACACCAGGACATGCAGATTTTGGTGGAGAAGTTGAACGCATCATGCATATGGTTGATGGTGTGCTTTTACTCGTAGATGCTTATGAAGGCGTAATGCCACAAACAAGATTTGTCTTAAAAAAAGCTTTAGAAGCTAAATTATTACCTATTGTAGTTGTTAATAAAATTGACCGTCAATTTGCAGATATCAGCCGTACAGTCAATGAAGTTTATGACTTATTTATCGATTTAGGTGCAGATGAACATCAATTAGAGTTCCCAGTATTATATGCATCAGGTTTACAAGGTTTAGCAAGTTATGAACCTATCTTACAAGCACACATCAGAATGGAACCTATCTTAGATACCATCATCAAAGAGATTCCAGAACCTAATCAAGATAGCGATAAACCATTTTTATTTCAACCAGCATTAATTGATTATAATGACTATGTTGGTCGTATGGGTATTGGTAAGATTTATCAAGGGCAAGTGTCAGTTAATGATACAATCAATTGTTTAAGATTAGATGATTCTATCATTGAATTTAGAGTTCAAAAAATCTTTCAATCGATGGGATTAGAAAAAGTAGAAGTTGAAACAGCTTATGCAGGAGATATCGTCTCTATTGCTGGACTTCCTGATGTTCATGTAGGTGAAACATTTACACAACTTGGACATCATCAACCACTACCACATTTGCATATTGATGAACCAACCGTGCAGATGACATTTTTAACAAACAATTCACCATTTGCAGGTCAAGAAGGCAAACATGTCACAGCTTCAAAAATTGAAGATCGTTTATTTAAAGAAACACAAAAAGATGTCAGTTTAAAAGCCAACCGTATTGGTAATACTGAACAATGGATAGTCTCTGGTAGAGGAGAACTCCATTTAGGCATCTTAATTGAAAATATGAGAAGAGAAGGTTTTGAATTTCAAGTTTCAAGACCAAGAGTCATTGTTAAAGAAATCGATGGCATTAAACATGAACCATACGAAGAAGTTCAAATCGATTGTCCACAAGAATCGATGGGTACAGTCATCGAAATGATGGGGGATCGTAAAGGTGAGCTCGTATCCATGAATCAACTTGGAGATTATGCACGTATTCAGTACATCATGCCATCAAGAGGATTAATCGGATTTATGACACAATTTTTAACCGCAACCAAAGGTTATGGTATTTTATCACATATCTTCTTAGACTACCGTCCAATGGTTTATGAAACAGTAGGTAACAGAAGAAGTGGATCATTAGTTTCACTAAATCAAGGCATGACAACTGCTTATGCGATTGGTAGATTAGAAGATAGAGGTATTATGTTTGTTGAACCAAGAGAAAAAGTATACGAAGGTATGATTATTGGTGAAGCCAATAAAGATAGTGATATGGTCGTAAACGTCACTCAAGAAAAGCAATTATCAAACATGAGATCTGCTGGTAAAGATTCAACAGTGGTCTTAAAAAAACCTAAACAAATGAACTTAGAAGCATGTCTTGCATATATCAATGATGATGAACTCATTGAGATTACACCAAAGACCATTCGCTTAAGAAAACAAATCTTAAAAGCAAACGAAAGAAAAAAAGCATCTTACGGGACAACTAAAGCTTAATAACTTATGTGATATCATCGTTTTTAAAAGGATATAACATATATTATGTTATAATATATATTGAGTCAAAACTAAGGAGGTTTCTATGAAAGTAGCCATTGGCAGTGATCATGGAGGATATGAATTAAAAGAATTTTTAAAGTCATATTTCAAAGAAAATAACGTAGCATTTGATGATTACGGAACGCATTCTAAAGAGTCCGTAGATTATCCTGATTTTGGGAAAAAAGTTGCACATGCAGTTCTAACAAACGCTTATGATTTTGGGATTGTCATTTGTGGAACAGGGATTGGAATTTCGATTGCAGCTAATAAAGTTAAAGGGATTAGAGCAGCACTCGTCTATAATGAAGAAACTGCAAGACTTGCTAAAGAACATAATAACGCAAACATTATTGCACTCGGTGGAAGAACAACTTCTAATGAAGATGCAGTTAAAATTGTTAATGCGTATATGAAAGCAGTCTTTGAAGAAAGACATCAAAAAAGATTAGACAAAATTAGAGAAATCGAGGGCGCTTCACATGAGTAAGTTAGTTGTATTAAACCATCCTTTAATTGACCATAAGATGGCAAGAATCAGAGACAAGAACACTGGAACAAAAGAATTTAGAGAATCTGTTTCAGAAGTTGGTGGACTGATTACTTATGAAATCACAAGAGATTTTCAAACCGTAGAAAAAAAGATTGAAACACCGATTTGTGAAATGACTGCAAAAGAGTTAGAAAAACAAATCGTGATTGTTCCGATTTTAAGAGCTGGATTAGGTATGGTAGAAGGTATTCACAATATCATTCCAACAGCTAAAATCGGTCATATAGGACTTTATAGAGATGAAGAGAGCTTAGAACCTCAAGTCTACTATGCAAAGTTTCCTGAAGTCATAAAAGACAGTGTAGTTTTAGTCGTTGACCCGATGCTTGCAACAGGTGGCTCAGCATCTAAAGCTATTGAAATTATTAAAAAGACAGGCGCAACTGATATTAGATATGTAGGTCTTGTTGGATGTCCTGAAGGCGTTAAACGCATACAAGAGGATCATCCAGATGTTGCGATCTATTTAGCAGCAATGGACTCTCATTTAAATGAAGTTGGTTATATTGTTCCTGGTCTTGGAGATTGTGGGGATCGTTTGTTTGGAACGAAATAAATTCGAAAAAAGAAGAAGAATCATGATGACATATACAATCGTCATGCAACTTATCTTCTCAGTTATAGGTTTATCAGTATTAGGGATATATATCGGAAGAAAACTAGATCCTGAAGGCGACTTAGCTACTTATTTAGCAGCTCTAGGATTGTTTTTAGGAGTTTTTGTCGGATTTATGACTTTATTACAATTTATTAAAAGTGAGGAAAGATATGAAAGACGTAAGCGTCATTAATTTAATCGCACTTGGATATTCACTATTACTTGCTTTAGTATCATTCATCTTTTTTAGAGAATATGCTGTATGGGCAGTCTTAGGTAGTGCAACAGCACTATTTAACCATTCATTAACGATTAGATTAACCAAACAAAAATTTAATCCTGTGAAACTCGCTTACCATTTGGTGTTAAGATTTGTGATGTATGTCATTATGATTGCATTTGCATATTTTGATCAAAGAGCAAACGGCACAGATGAACTCACAAGAGTATTTATATTTTTACTTTTAGGATTCTCATCGATTAGAATAGGTATACTAATCTATGCAACACCGCCTTTTAAAGCACATAGATTAAAAGATGATACCGATAATATTGTTCCTTATGATGATGAAGAGGAGGATGATGAAGATGATAGATAATATCATAGATTATATTTTAAATTTACCTGTGTATTTTATAACATCGTTAGGCATCATTTTATTCTTAATCATTTTGAGTATATGGGTAGGAAGTTATGTTTCTAAATTAGATGTTAGAGATAAACCAAATAAGTTTGTAACAGTGATTATACAGTTTATTGATTTCTTTAATTCATATGTTAAAAGTTATATCGGTAAACATTGGAAGTTTGTTACACCTATTGCCTTAACACTAGCATTATACGTAGCGATTTCTAATATGAGTGGTATCTTTGGATTAGAAGCACCAACAAAATTTACTGCAATTACATTTAGTTTATCGATTATATCGTTTTTTGTAGTTCAGATTACAGGGTTTATTTCTCAAAGTTGGAAACATTTCTTAGGGATTTTCCAACCGATTTGGATTTTATTCCCATTAAACATTGTGAGTGAATTCACACCAATCTTATCCATGGCACTGCGTTTATTCGGTAATATCGTCAGTGGCTCAGTGATTTTATTACTCGTCTATAAACTCACAGGATGGGCTTCAGTGTTGGTCGCACCAGCATTCCATGTGATCTTTGATATTGGATTTGGACTGGTTCAAACACTGGTATTAGTTTTATTAACAATCATCTTTGCATCAACTAAAATCAATGAAGATGATTTAGGTTTTGAAAATTAAAAAATAATATATAAAATATAAAAAATAAAGGAGATTATATTATGTTCGAAATATTTAATGTATTAATTCCAAATATTATGGAAGTTGTAGCGAATGAGTTCTTTAGAAGCGGTATGGCATATATTGGTGCTGGTATTGCGGTAACAACTGGTTTTGGTACTGGTATTGGTCAAGGGATTGCTGCTGCAAAAGCTGTTGAAGCTGTTGGACGTCAACCAGAAGCTGCAGGTAAAATCACATCAACCATGCTTATAGGACAAGCGGTTGCTGAAACAACAGGTTTATACGGTTTAATCATTGCGTTCATATTAACAGGAAAATAATAAAAAAGGGATTGATGATTTGTGAATGAAGTATTTGATCAAATAACTGAAATCGTCGAAAGTGGATTGTATTCTATTCAAAATACTCCTGAAATCGTCGTCTTAAATATACTTGCCCTACTCGTTTTATTATTTTTCGTTAGAACGTTTCTATGGAAAAAGGTAAGTTTATATTTAGAAAAAAGACAAGAAGCTTTATCTGAAGCAATGGATCAAGCTGACGAAGAAAGAAGAGTTGCTAAGTCTTTACAAGAAAAAGCAATCAAAGAATATGAAGGCATGAAGGAAGAAACAAGACAGTTAAAAGAAAGACTAACTCAAGAAGCATATAAAGAGCAAGAAAAACTCATTACAAGTGCTAAAGAAGAGGCAAAAAGACGTCTTGAACAAGCTGAAAAAGACATTGAGTATGAAATTGCTCAAGCAAATGAAGAAATCAAACAATCGATTAAAACGGTTGCGTTTTCTGCTGCATCTAAGATTGTAAAAAGAGAAATCAATGAATCCGTTCATCAAGATATCATCGATGAGATATTAAAAGAAAGCGAAGTATAATTTATGAGACAGTTTGCTAAAGCACTGCATCATATTGCGCTAGAAAAGAATAAGTTAGATGTTTTAAGTTATCAGTTTGATGAACTTAGAGATCTTATCAAAGAACATCCAACATGGTTAAAGATGGTGGATTCTCCGATGTTATCTAACAAGGAAAAAGAAGCTAAAATTGATGAACTCGGATTTGATCCAACTTTTTTGGCTTTTATTAAAGTTTTATCAAGTAAACATTACATGCAATATATTGATGAAATATATGATGAATGGATACACTTAGTAAGAACGACTCAAAAGATTGCACATCTTCATGTTTATTTGGCAAAACCTATGACAAAAATACAAGAAGAAAAATTAATGCAAACATTAAAACCAAGATTCAAAAATCAGACAATTTCTTTACATAAAACAATTGATCCTTCTTTAATTGGTGGTATTAAAATTACCCATCAAGGACAAGCATTAGACCGATCAGTTGCACGTGAGTTAGAAGAATTGTTTACAACGATTTAAGGTGGTGACAACATTGTCAAAAATAAAAATCAAAGAAATGACTGAGGTCATTAAAAAGCAAATAGAATCATTTGAACAAGACGTCAAACTTGAAAATATTGGTAAAGTTTTATCAGTAGGTGATGGGATTGCGATTGTTTATGGTCTTCAACAAGCGATGATGGGTGAACTTTTAGAATTCCCACACGGTGTTAAAGGGTTAGTATTTAACTTAGAAGAACACAACGTTGGTGTTATTCTTTTAGGTGAATCTAACTTAATTAAAGAAGGCGACATGGTTAAAACAACTAAACGTATTTTTGAAGTGCCAGTAGGTGAATCATTATTAGGTAGAGTTGTAAATCCATTAGGAGAACCACTTGATGCACTTGGTTCAATTAAAACAGAAAAGAAAATGCCTGTTGAAAAGAAGGCAAGAGGTGTTATTGATAGAGGATCTATTAATGCATCTATGGAAACTGGTATTAAAGTGATTGATGCCCTTGTTCCTATTGGACGTGGACAAAGAGAGTTAATTATTGGCGATAGACAAACTGGTAAAACAACGATTGCAGTTGATGCAATTCTAAACCAAAAAGGTAAAGATGTTGTTTGTATCTATGTTGCGATTGGTCAAAAAGATTCAAGTGTAACTGCACTTGTAGAGTTATTCAAAAAACATCAAGCTATGGATTACACTATTGTTGTTAATGCAGGTGCCTCTAAAGAAGGTACATTACAATATCTTGCACCATTCTCTGGTGTAACGATGGCAGAGTATTTCATGGAAAAAGGCAAAGATGTTTTAATCGTTTACGATGATTTATCAAAACATGCGGTTGCTTATCGTGAGTTATCATTACTCCTTAGACGTCCACCAGGAAGAGAGGCTTACCCTGGAGATGTATTCTATCTTCATTCAAGATTATTAGAACGTTCTGCGAAGTTAAATAAAGAACTTGGCGGAGGGTCTATTACAGCATTACCGATTATTGAAACAAAAGCTGGAGATATTTCAGCATACATTTCAACAAACGTTATTTCAATTACAGATGGTCAAATCTTCTTAGAAGCAGAATTATTCTATTCAGGTATTCGCCCAGCGATTAATGCCGGATTATCAGTGTCACGTGTTGGTGGGGCTGCACAATGGAATGCCATGAAGAAAGTTGCTGGTACACTAAGAATTAACTTAGCAAACTACCGCGAATTAGAATCATTTGCACAGTTTGGTTCTGATTTAGATCAATCAGCTAAGCGTCGTCTTGAAAGAGGTAGAAAAACAGTTGAAATGTTAAAACAAGATGTTCATGAACTTGTTGATATGCCAACACAAATTGTGATTATTTATGCACTTTCAAAAGGTATGATCGATGATTTAAATCTAGATCAAGTCAAAGCACTTGAAAAAGAAATCATGCAAGGGTTACGCATGAATGATTTGGGTCAAAAGATTAAAAAACATCTTGATGAAACAAAAAAAATACCAGAAGATAAGGATCTAGAACAATTTATCAACGGATTAAAGAGGTTGATATAAGATGGGATTAAAGGATATTAAAATGCGGATGCAAGCCATTAAAAAAACGGCTTCCATCACTCAAGCAATGCACAATATTGCACTATCCAAAATCAAAAAATCAACTGAGCTTCTAGAACATTCTAAAGATTTTATGAAAAATATTCATCATGTCGTTTATTATGCAAATAAAAACCTTGATGGAAAAAATAGATTAACCATGCATAATGGTGGAAGTAAGAAACTATATATTTTAATCACAAGCGATAGAGGTCTTGCAGGCAGCTATCACAATCAGCTCTTTAAAGCATTTTTGGCTGAAGTCAAGGATGTATCAAAAGAGGATTATCAAGTTTTCGTGATTGGTAAAAAAGGGTTTTATTTCGCACAAAAACAACAACTCCCTATGGTCAATGAAGAAATCATTTACAATAGAGATGATATCTCAACAATGTATTTTAGACATTATGCAGCTTTAATTAAAGATGTATTTTTAAAAGGTTATGTGGATGAAGTTTATATCCTACATAATCACTATATCAATACTGCAACACAGGAAGTTCATCAAGAAATGATATTGCCGCTTTTATTCGATGAAAAAGAAGAAAAGAACGAGCCATATATCTATGATGAAAGTCCTGAAGTTGTCCTTGATAAAACAATGAATGTTTATGTTGAAAGCAGAATTTTTGAAGCGATTGCTGATGCGAAATTATCAGAGCATGCATCAAGAATGATTGCGATGAAAAATGCGACTGATAATGCGAATGACATCGTCAGTCAATTAGAAATTGTTTATCACAGAGAAAGACAACGAGAAATTACAAACGAAATCATTGACGTCGTCAATGGTGCGAACGTTTAGGAAGGAAATTATGATGAAAGGTAAAGTTACACAAGTCATCGGACCTGTAGTTGATGTCCGTTTTGAAAATGAGTTGCCAAGTATATATGATGCACTCATTGTCAAAAACGAAGAAGGACAAACCATTACACTTGAGGTCGCACTTCAATTGGGAGATCATGTCGTAAGAACAATTGCGTTAGAACCAACAGAAGGGTTAAAACGTGATGTTGAAGTCACATCTACTGGATCATCAGTAAAAGTACCAGTAGGTAAAGCTGTATTAGGACGTATCTTTAATGTATTAGGAGAACCTATTGATGGTGGCAAACCATTAGATGACGTAGAAAAAACAAGTATTCACCGTCCATCTCCTGAGTTTCATGAATTATCAAGTGAAGTTGAAATTCTAGAAACAGGGATTAAAGTCATTGACTTACTCGCACCTTATATCAAAGGTGGTAAAGTTGGTCTATTTGGTGGTGCTGGTGTTGGTAAAACCGTACTAATTCAAGAGTTAATTAACAATATTGCTCAAGAAAGAGAAGGGATTTCTGTTTTCGCGGGTGTAGGAGAAAGAACAAGAGAAGGTTCTGAACTCTACCAAGAAATGACAGAATCTGGAGTTATCAATAAAACAGCATTAGTCTTCGGACAAATGAATGAGCCACCAGGAGCTAGAATGCGCGTTGCGTTAACTGGATTAACCATGGCAGAACATTTTAGAGATACTGAAAAACAAGATGTATTATTATTCATTGATAATATCTTTAGATTTATTCAAGCAGGTAGTGAGGTTTCTGCGCTTTTAGGTAGAATGCCATCAGCGGTTGGTTATCAACCAACGCTTGCTACTGAAATGGGACGTTTACAAGAAAGAATTACATCAACGAAACAAGGATCAATTACATCAATCCAAGCGGTCTACGTTCCAGCAGATGACTATACAGACCCTGCGCCAGCGACAGTATTCTCGCATCTAGATGCAACAACCAACTTATCAAGAAAATTAACTGAAATTGGTATTTATCCTGCAGTTGACCCACTTGCATCAACATCAAGAGCACTTGCACCACATATCGTTGGTCAAGAACATTATGATGTTGCTCGTAAAGTTCAACAAATGATTCAAAGATATCATGAATTATTAGATATCATCGCAATCTTAGGTATGGATGAATTGACTGATGAAGATAAACAACTTGTCCATAGAGCAAGACGTATTCAAGTTTTCTTATCACAAAACATGCACGTTGCTGCACAGTTTACAGGCGTTGAAGGTTCATTTGTGCCACTTAAAGAAACAATTCGTGGATTTAAAGAAATTATTGAAGGACGTCATGACGATCTTCCAGAAGAAGCATTCCAAATGGTTGGTACGATTGATGATGCCATTAAGAAGGCGAAATCATTATGAGGTTTAAAGTCTTAACACAGCAAGGTAAATCATACCAAGATGAAATCGAATATGTGATTGTGAAAAATCAGGAAGGTGAACTTGCAATCTTAAAAGATCACATTCCAATCATCTTACATGTTTTAGATGGATATCTTAAATTTGTTCAAGATAAGAATGAAACATTTTTAGTTGTTGAACAAGCTGTTGTTGAATTTAAAGATAATCTTTTAACGGTTTTAGCGCTTGAAGCACAAATTGGTCAAACGTTAGAAAAAGCAAAAGAAGCTTTTGATAACATGAAAAAAGAAAAATTAGAACTCACTAAAAAAGAGAATATTGATTTTTCTAAACAAGAACGTGAATTAAAAGAAAACATCATGAAATCAAAAGCAGGTCAACTATAAAAAAAGAGGTGTTTATATGTTAGAACAACTCATTTATTTCTCATCACTATTTATTTTCTTTGCGATTAACTTAAGAATATTAAGGGCACTGCATATTGAAAATAAGTTTGAGAAATTTAAGATATGGGAAATTAAAGCTGCATACTTTTTAGTCAGTTTAGGATTAGCCCATTTACTTGCAGAAATCATGGTTAAATTTTCTAACTTTTTAGATTTCATATAAGACGTAGAAATACGTCTTTTTTTTGCAATGATAATTTGTCAATTCAAGTGCAACGCATCATAGTGCTCATTGATTACTTCTAATGGAGTTTTAAAGTTGATACATTTTCTTGGTCTATTATTCAAACGATTTAATACTTCATTAACTTCATGATGATCAGTTTGTGACAAATCCATTCCTTTTGGATAATATTCTCTTAATAAACCATTTGTATTTTCATTAGTTCCTTTTTGCCATGCACAATAAGGATCAGCGAAATACATCTGACAATTTAACTTCTCTTCAATCTCTTGATATCTAGAAAATTCTTTTCCACGGTCACATGTTATTGTTTTTACAAGTTCCGATGGAAACTGTGATAATAATTCAATCATCGCAGCCGTGACATTCTCACTTGTCCTATCGGGCAACAGTTTAACAAGATACAGTCTTGATTTACGTTCAACTAATGTGACAAAACAGTATTTACTTTTGCGCTGATGATTAAATCTTCCTGATTCAACTGTATCAGCTTCCCAGTGACCTATGGATTGTCTTTTATAAACTTCTTTAGGCCGTTTTTTTATCGGTTTACCAATATTGAATCGGCCTCTTGTTTCTGCAGGTCGTTTAAACTTGCCTTTACGTCTTAATTTTGTCATATTTCCTTTGTTAAGATATTTCTTATGGATCCATCTATAAATAGTTGAAAAACAGGGGATTTTTTCAGGTTGTCCTTTATCTCTCATAGCTATTTGTTCTGGAGACCATTGTTGATTCAATTTGCTTTCAATATACTCTTTGATGATTGGTGATATTTTTACCTTTCTATGGCTATTGATTCGACGTTTGTTGTATTTTTTTTGTGCGACATGAGGTAAGTATTTGTAACGATATCCACATGAATTTCTCTTTAACTCTCTAGATATCGTACTAGGACTCCTCTTTACTGCTTTACTAATCTGTCTAATACTCACGCCTGATAACCATAACTGATATATACATGTTCTTTCTTCTATGGTAAGATGTATGTAGTTCATAGTTTCTCCTTTTGTGTTTGTTTGGTCACTTACATTATAAAGGAATCTATGAACTTTTTTGATTTTTATTTAGTGTTGCACTTGTAATTATAAATTATCCAATAAAAAAAACTCAACACTTGAGTTTTCTAAATTTTAATCCATAAAGTTTCAAATGGTAAGGATTCAATAGATTTAAACTGATGCTTGATTTCATCAAACACTGATATATCTTTCTCTTTAAAATAGATCTGATAGGATACATCTTCTAAATACACTTTATCTTTAATGATAGAGATGTCTTCTAAGATGTGATCGACTTTAGAAATTAAGGCATAATCAAAAGTGATTTTATATCCTTCCATTTCCTTTTTTTCATAAAAGGTAGCTGTCTTTAAGACTTCTGAAGTTGCTTTGGCATAAGCTCTAATTAAACCACCAGCACCCAGTTTAATCCCACCAAAATATCTCACAACAACACATAACACATTGGTGATATTATTGTGCTTTAAAACTTCTAAAATTGGAATTCCAGCTGTTCTTTGTGGTTCACCATCATCGCTAGATGTCGCATGTTCAAGCCCTTCTCCGTATAATGAAGCACTACAGTAATGATTGGCTTTTGGAAACATCATTTTCGCTTCTTCAATTAAATCTTTGATATTTGATGGATCATCAAGTGGAAAAAGAATGCCTATGAAAATAGACTTATCAATTACTATTTGATGTGTTATTATTTCCTTAATATAATTCATAGCATCACCAAAAACATTATAACATATTTATAAGCTTATACTTTTTTGATATAATAAACATAGTCTAAATTTTTGGAGGAAGTTATGGGAAAAAGAATCGTTGTTGATACATCAACTGGTGGACTTGATTATTATCCTTTTCATCACGATATTAAAATATTAAGAATTAAAGTCTTTATTGAAGATCAAGGATATCTTGATGGTAGTGAACTTAAAGCAGATGAGTTTTATAGTATCTTAAGAGAAAGACCAGAACTGATCCCAAGAACATCACAACCTTCTATTGGTGATGTCATTGAATTTTTTGAAAACTTATATCAAGAAGGATATGATGAGTTTTATGTGACAACCATTTCATCAAAGTTAAGTGGTACACATAATGTGATTAAACTTGCTAGTGAAGAACTTAAAGATAAGATGAACATTCATGTTTTTGATACATTAACCGTATGTTTTTCTGAAGGATTATTTGCACTTGATGCAGAAAAAATGGTTAAAGAAGGCAAGACTTTTGCGGAAATAGATCAACATCTAGAAGAAAAAAGAAAACATAACACCATCTTTTTTGCAGTAGATTCCCTATCTTATCTAGTTAAAAATGGAAGATTATCCAATGCCCAAGCATTTGTGGGTAAACTTTTAAAGATAAAACCAATCTTACAAGTCCAAGAAACAGGACATATTGTATCGATTGAAAAAATCAGAAACATCAAAAATGCATTATCATCTATCGCAAGCAAAGTGAATGCTTATGCAAATGGACGTCCATTTGATGCATATATATTATATACAGGTAATCCAAAATTAAAAGCACATTTCATTGAAACACTAAAAACAGAACTTGGTTTAGAAAATCTATATGAAGCGCCATCAACACCAGTGGTTGGTGCACATATCGGACCAGATGTTATCGGTGTGGGTATCTTTTTAAAATAGGACAGATGACTGTCTTATTTTTTTAAATGCTATAAAAAATACTGATT
This sequence comes from Tenericutes bacterium MO-XQ, assembly GCA_002838185.1. Taxonomy (GTDB): domain Bacteria; phylum Bacillota_I; class Bacilli_A; order Acholeplasmatales; family Acholeplasmataceae; genus Mariniplasma. The sequence continues at coordinate 349,483 of CP017948.1, forward strand.
TCTTGGTATAATATAACAGGTGATAACATGAGTACATTAAAAACAGCAAAAAACGTTTTATTTGAATTAAAAAAAGCAGGATATGAAGCATATATAGTAGGTGGTGCAGTTAGAGACCATCTTTTAAAGATGCCTTCTAATGATATAGATATCACAACAAATGCTAAACCATTTGAGGTGAGTAAAATATTTAGAACGATTCCTACAGGTATCAAATATGGAACTGTAACAGTTTTATATAAAACCGAGAAATTTGAAGTAACCACATATCGTATTGACGGGACTTATACAAATCTACGTCATCCAGATCAAGTCACTTATAGTGATTCAGTCATCGAAGATGTTAAAAGAAGAGATTTTACAATTAACGGTCTATTAATGGATGAAAGACTTCAAGTCATTGATCATGTGGATGGGAGAACTGATCTTAAAAACAAGATGATTCGAACGATTGGTGATCCAAAACAAAGATTTGAAGAAGATGCTTTGCGTATGCTAAGAGCATTTTACTTTCAATCTAAACTGGGGTTTCAAATTGAAAAAGAAACTAGAAATGCTATTGAAGATTTAAGAGAAAACTTAAATAATGTTTCATCTGAGCGAATCTTAAATGAAATGATCAAAATCATTCAAGGACCACATGCTAAAAAAGCATACAAATCCATGGTAACAACCAAAGTTCATGAAGTTCTACCTGGACTTAAAAAAGGGTTAGAATATATTCAAAACATGGAAGAGATGCCATTTGTTGATCCATTTTTCATTATGTGTTTTGCGTTAAATGATGGAGTGATTCCAAAAGCTTGGTCATTTTCAAATAAACATAGACATCGTTATCAACAAGCAGCAACCCTAGCTAATATGAAACCTGAATTTGATGCATATATATTATATACATATGGTCTTGATTTATGCTTAACAGCTAATAAAGTAAATCATATGCTTGGTAGATCAGAAAACTTAAGATCAGAAATCGAACAAACATATAAACATTTACCAATTCAATCTGAACTTGATCTTAAACTTAGAGCAACCGAAATCATGCAAATCACAGGTAAAAAAGCTGGTGCATGGCTTAAAGATATCCAACAAGAAATGGTACTTAAAATATTAAAAAACGAATTAAAGAATGATAAAGATATGTTAAAATCATATATCATAGAACATGTAAAGTAGGTGAATCACATGCAATTATTAGAAAATGAATTATATAAAATGATTGGTAAAGTTGAAAGTATTAATACAGGCGCTCACTTTGCAAATACAACCATTTTAACTGAAGAAAACGAACATATTAATATTAAATTAGATTTTGAACAACTTGGAGATATTAAATCAGGAAAAATCTATGAATTTACAGCTTTAGCAGTCGTTAAACTTGAAGATGAGCTCATCTTAAAGCTTAAGTCTTTAAAGCCTGTAGAAGAGGTATTAGAGGCTAAAGAGTTGTCAAAACTGCTCAATCACTTTTATACATACGCACCAATTCCAATGTTAGAGATTAAAGAGGGTATTGAATCGTATTTAGACCAAATATCAAATCAAGTGTTATTAGATATTACAAAAACTATTTATAAGAAATACGAAAGAATATTTTATATGCATCCAGCAGCAACCAAGTTCCATCATGCATATGTTGGCGGGTTAAGCTATCATACATTTACAATGTTAAAACTGATTGATCCTTTTATAACAGTTTATCCTTATTTAGATAAAGATCTTTTATATGCAGCAACCATTCTTCATGATATGTCAAAAATCACTGAAATCAGTGGTGTTGATGGAGAATATACTAAAGAAGGATTGTTAATCGGACATCTTGTCATGCAAACTCTTGATATCGATGAAGTTGCAAAAAAACTTGGTTATAAAGATAAAGAAGAAGTTCTATTATTAAAACATATGATCTTATCACATCACGGCCAATTACATTTTGGATCTCCTAAAAAACCACAAACAGGAGAAGCATTACTGTTATGGTTTATTGATACGATTGATTCTAAATTTACTGTATTAGGTGAAGTATTAGAAGATACAGCTGAAGGACAGTTTACACAAATGGTGAGTGTCCTTGATAAAATGAGATTTTATAAGCCAAAGAAATAAGCACAATATACACTTATAGATAAATCTGAAACATAAACATAAGCTAGGGCATTAATATAATGTTCTAGTTTTTTTAATTTCATATATGAAGTCTCAGCTGGATTGGTATGGAAATTAAACAGTGGGTTATGATACCATATGCATAGAGAATGAAAGGAATAATAACTATGCCAAGCAACAACAGTAAGTACTCACAAGAAATGAGAGAGAAAACCGTTAAGTTCATTCTTGATTCAAAAAAGTCAGCGACGTCAGTTGCAGAAGAACTTGGTATTGATGTGAACACGGTCTGTAGATGGGTAAGAGACTATAGAAGAAAAAACAATTTACCATCATACGCAGAAGAAAAAGGAATAGTAAAAAGAGAATACAAAAGAAAAGATGAAAAAGATCTTAAGATAAAAGAACTAGAAAAAGAACTCAAACAAAAGAACAAACTTCTAGAGGAAGAGAAAGAGAAGGTGGAGATCTTAAAAAAATCCCTGCGCATCTTTACGGAACATCACGAATGAAATATGAAGCGATTCATGAATTGACCTCGGAACATAGCGTGAGGAAGATGTGCATCGTATTAAGAGTAAAAGAACGAGGCTACTATCAATGGCTGAAACAAGAAAGACGAAGAAACGAGAAAAAACAGACAGAGATAGGATTAATACAAACAGTAACAAAAACATTTCATGACAGTAAAGAAGTCTATGGAAGTAGGAAGATCCACAGAAAATTAACAAATAAAGGATATGAGATAAGCGAATACAAAGTACGCCAAATCATGCGTCAAAACGGGTTGTATTCGGTTATTAGAAAGAAATATAAGGCATATTCATATAAGAAGCTAAATACAAGATATTCTAAGGATTTATTAAGACAAAACTTTAGACCTGAAGAACCAAACAAAGTATGGGTAAGTGACATTACCTATGTTAAGACTACTTTAGGATGGTATTACCTAGCCTGTGTTATGGATTTATATAACCGAGAAATCATCGGATATGCATCCAGTAAGCATATTGATACTGAATTAGTAAAAAGAGCAGTAGGAAACGCCATTGCAAAATATCCCAATGTGGAATGTACAATATTCCACAGTGATAGAGGCAGTCAATACGCGAGCTCTGGACTCAAAAACATCCTAGAAGAGAATGGGATGATACAAAGTATGTCTAGATCAGGATGTCCATTTGATAACTCATGTATTGAAAGTTTCTTTGCATGTCTAAAGAAAGAATGTATCTATAGAAAACAATATGTAAATCCATCTGAAGTAGATATGGATCTCTTTGAATATATTGAACTATTTTATAACAGAAAGAGAATGCATTCTTACTTGAATTATCTTTCTCCAATAAGTTATAGAATTCAAAATAAGGCTTTTATATCAGCCTAATGAATGATATAATTCTATGTATAAAGATGCATTAATAAATACTGTTAAAAATTCTACTAATCCAGAAAGGTATTAATCATGAAAAAGACCATATTATTTTTATTTTTAATAACATTCAGTTTAATATTAACGAGTTGCATAGATTACTCGAATTACAAAGATGTTAAAATACCTGATGAAAATATAGGCACCGTAAAGATACCTAACCATTGGGAGTTTAAAGTTATTGATGATTGGATACAGATAATAGATACAGAAAAAGATGAAATCATAGGTATACAATGGGATAAAGGTTTATATTATTATGTGGGTACGGTTTTATATGATGAAAGATTATTTAACCCATATTTTGATGATTATGAGCGTGTGAAAAGTGACTTAAAGAGCGGCAATTCAAATGGTGCTCAATGGGGAGATAATACATGGGAAATGTCTAGTATTTCATATGATTATAAGTTTTTGCTATTCAATGGTTCAGAAGATAGCTCTTATAATATTCGAATCATTATGATTGATAATTCAATAGAAGATAGTGTTTTAAGCGATATTGCAAAGTCATACAAAAGATAACATCAAAAGTTCTCAAAGTTTAGTTTCGCATACTAAACTGTACTTGTGTTAAATGTGACTAAACATTATGGGATTCATTGAATCGAATCTTTAGACTGAGGAGTGTTGAAAGTAACATTCCTTTTTTGATGTTTAAAAAAATTAAAAATTTAGTGATTCCACATTATGTCATAAGTGCTTCATATACTTGTGTATATAGAGGTGTTGAAACATCTGAAAAAAGAAAAATTCAACAAAATAAAAGTTAAAACTTATGCTTCTGCTTATTATAAAGATGAAGAAGATAAAACTATTCAAAAAATAGTTTTAAAACTCATAGAAAAAGAAATAGAGGGCAAGGTTTCAAGTGATGAAGCAAGCAAACAACATAACAGCACTTTATTGTAGGTTATCCAGAGATGATGATTACAACGGTGATAGCTTAAGTATTAAGAATCAAAAGGAAATGTTAGCAGAGTATGCAATAGTTAATGGCTTTGAAAATCATGAATTTTATGTGGATGACGGATATTCAGGGACTTCATTTGAAAGACCTGATTTTGGAAGATTACTAAGTGATATTGAAAAGGGAAAAGTCGGTACGGTTATTACTAAAGATCTTTCAAGACTAGGTCGTAATTATTTGAAAACTGGTTTCTACATTGAATCTTACTTTCCAAAGCACAACATTAGATTTATCGCGATTAATGATAGTGTTGACAGCAACAAAGAATCTAATGACTTCACACCATTTAAAAATATCATTAATGAATGGTATGCCAAAGACATCAGTAAGAAGATTAAATCAGCATATCGTTCTAAGGCATTAAAAGGTGAATTTACCGGTCCTTATGCACCATATGGCTATAAGAAAGATCCCGAGAATAAATATCACTTAATCATAGATTTAGAAACATCCCCTATTATTAAAAGAATCTTTGATTATGCATTAGACGGTCTTACATCTTTTAAAATAGCAAGTCTCTTTAAAAAAGAGGGCATTTTAAAACCTAGAGCCAAAATGATGAAGGACTTAGGAAAGTATGTTTCTGAGAAGTTTGTTAAATATCCCTATGACTGGAGTCAACAAACAATCTTTAGCATTTTAAAAATCAGAGAATACTTAGGACATATTGTCTGTAATAAAAATACATCCAAATCATTTAAAGATAGAAGTCTAATCAAGTTACCTAAAGATGAATGGATAGAGGTTAAAAATATGCATGAATCAATCATTGATGAAAAAACATTTGATGAGGTTCAAAAAATCATTTCAGTTAAAAAGAAGAAGTTAAAAGATGCAGACGAACCACAAATCTTTATTGGACTACTGAGGTGTCCAGATTGTGGCAGAACACTATCATTTAAAAGAACTAAGGATAGAAAGAGTTATGGACAATATGCATGTACAACATTTAGAACTTTTGGCAAGTCTTATTGTTCGATGCATTACATTAGTTATAAGAATTTATATAATGTTGTTTTAGATGATATCATAGCACATATCAAACAAGGTAATCTAAACGAAAAAGTGTTTCTAAGTCAAATCCAGGAAAAAGATAACAGTAACATTAAAAACGTATTGCACAATTGAAAAATGAAATATCATTTAATCAAAAACGGATTCAAACTTTGGATGTAGTCATCAGCAAGTTATACGAGGATCACGCTATCGATAAAGTAGATGATAAAAGGTTTAGAAACTTACTTAAAGGGTATGAAGAGGAACAAGAAAGTTTAAAAATGAGCAATGAAGAAAAAACAAACAGGATTATTGAAGCAAGTTCAAAGACAAAAAACGCTAATCAGTTTATGAGTATTATTAAAAATATACAGATATCAAGGAACTTGATTCAAGAATATTAAATGAATTCATTGATAAGATAATTGTTCATGAACCAGATTATGAAGAAAATGTGAGAAAGCAACAAGTTGATATTCATTATAAGTTTATTGGTAAGTTAACGACAGAATGAGCAATTTTGTCGTTTTGACTTTATAATAGATAGTTTAACTGCTATAATTAGGGTGAATTAAGTCATAAATACTGATGTTCCTATATTTATACAACACTCCAGTGATGTATGTAGATAATACCGGAACATTACCAGAATGGATAGAAGATATAGGTAGATTTTTTTGTGGGGCTATAATAACTTTATCAGCAATTGTTTTAACGACAACAACAGTTTTACTGTTATTAATTCCTGGTGCAGCATCTGTTCCGCTATTTACATTAAATATGGCTGCCTATGGAGCTATGTTAATGCTTTCACCATTTAGTGGGAAAATAAAATCAGATATGAGTAATATAGGATGGAATCCATTTAATGATGATGAATCATTAGTACTTTCATCTAGCAATATATCATTTTATAAAAGTGTGTTTGTTATAAGATACGGTGGTAAATCAACAATAGGAGGGGGCATTTCATTTTTAGTGATTGGTATTGGACGCGGAGAGACTAGACTTTCTACTGTAAGACATGAATATGGACATCACAAACAACAGCGACTACTAGGACTAGGATTATATACTCCAGTTGTAGCAATACCATCTTTGATTAGCGCAGCAACATCATCTAATAATACGCATTCAAATCGATGGTATGAAAAATGGGCAACTAATTGGGGTAATCGTGGTTTTATATGGTGGTAATTATAAAAAGAGAATAAATTTATCAAAAAGGAGTTGAAAACATGTTTAAAGTAAAGAAAATGCTTATGTTAATAGTCACAATTATATTAGGAGTACTATTAGTCTCATGCGATTACTCATATTACTTATACTATAATTCTGATGGTACTGATTTATTTGTTGACAAAGATGTTAGTAGTATTGAGTTGATTCAATATGAAAACATTAACACTCGTAATAATCCATTAGATAAAGAAGATTTTGACATAAGAAAGCTAGAAGTATTAGAAACGCTTCAAAGTGATTACATGGAAAGTTTCGTTTCAGAACTATCTCAAATAGGTGGATTATCTGGAAAATATGAAGAAAAAATCAGTTCACCACTTGGAATGGGTATTAGAATTATTTATGAAGATCAAAGTTTTACGATTACAACCATAACTATTATTGATGAAGTAGAAACAGTTTTTATGGGTGATTATAATCAAAATGAAGAACTTGATATGTATTTAGGTATATCATGGCAAGAGATGATTGATGATTTTAAAGAACTCATCAACTCATATTTTGTCACACAATATAGTTGATTTACAGGGAACATGCCGAATTTGTTTAAATGTTACTCAATGCTCTAAAGTTTAAAAATAGATCAATTCAGGAATTCCTTAAATAATAGGTATTTTTGTTAATTAATTTTGGTATTTGTCTATATTTTTTTCTTCTGAAATATATCGAGTGAGAATGCATCTTTTTTTGGATTATTGGGATTTTTAAACAAGTTTACCGAAGCAATTTACATTTCTGAAATTAGTGTCGGAGCTACAGCTTATTTTGAATCGATGCCTACACTGAATTTTCATAAATACAGAAGAACAAGATATACACAAAAAATTATAGATATAACTGATTATGATTGGGGATGTTAATTCAATGAAGAAAAATGTGTTTAGAGTCTTTGCAATAGAAACTATTATAATTTTTATTTACTTCTTGATGTCTATTGTTTTATATGTTTGGTTTTTAATTGATGCAACAGATTATGAGCTAAATAGATTAGGAATTATTTTTACAATAATGTTTGTATGCTTACCACTTATCTTGTTTATCTGGAGTTTTTATACAAAATGGCCAACAATTGAACTTGATGAAAATGGTATAAAAAAATATCTATTTCATAAAGAACTAGTTTCCATGGATTGGAACCAAATTGAAGATATTAAAAAATTCAGATCAGGTTGGGTTGAATGGATTTTTATTTCATCGTCAAAGATGGAATCTAGTTCTATGAACAAGTTGAAGAAAAGAAAAGACACCATATATTTTTATGAATCAGAGAGAGCCAAAAAAATATTTTTAGATAATATACCTCAAAATATTAAAGACATTTATGAAAGCAAACCTACTAATCGGGCAGAAATATAAGCATTAGTTGTATTGGGATTTTATGATTACATCAGTGATATATGTTGTTTAAGTAACGATTTTCCAAGTCAGATATTTACATTTTTTCTATTACACCTACAATTTATGTCCTTTCTCAAATAGAATGATAACGTGATTATATGTGGTTATGGTTGGATGAGAAGTTGGAGGTCCTATTTTTTGGTGAGTTGATCATGATTACACATTGTAATAAAATAATCTGATTAGATAATTAAAGAGTAACATTTATAAGTGATAAATAGAAAAAGGTAAAGAATTTTTTAAAGTGGACCCAATGTCAAGGACACTTTAAAAAAAGGAAGTAATATTAATTAAGGTGTAGATTCCTTTAGAGGAATTTCACCTTTTTGTTTTGTTATTAGTAAATCTCTGTATTTGATAGGTGGTAATCTATCCAATTTTCTTTGTGGTTTATAGTTGTTGTAATAGTCCAGAAAATGATCTATCTTCACTAATGCTTGTTCGATTGTTTCACAATCACTCAGATCTACATGATCTTTGTACGTTCCAAAGAAAGATTCTATTGGAGCGTTGTCCCAACAATTCCCGCGACGTGACATGGATTGTGTTATTTTGTACCTACTAAGAAAGTCTCCAAAGTCATTTGATGCATAATGACTTCCTTGATCTGAATGAATGATCATATCATTGTTCTCGTCAAATAATGGATGCTTTGTTAGGTTATCTAGCGTTTCCATCACGAAATCCATTCTAAGCGATGTTGATGCTGCTCTTGCGACTATTTCCCCTGTTTGGCTATCCTTGATTGCTGACAGGAATCCTCGTCTGTTCTTTCTCCCAAAACTGAAATATGTTATGTCTGTTAAAAGAACTGCGAATGGTCTTCCTGGTTTGAAATTACGCATCACATGGTCTTCATGTATATGATGACCTTTTATACTTTTAGCCATTCTTTTATATGGATTGGCCTTTCTAATCGGACAAATAATCTCGTATTTTCTCATGACTCGTTGTATTCTTTTACGATTCATGATGATTCCATATTCGTTTAAGAGAAAATCCTTGATTTCTCTTGATCCTTTCTTGTAACCTTTAAACTTGTATACTTCAATAATTAAATCTAGTAAGGCTTGATCCTCTTCCTCACGGATTTCTCTTCGTTTAATTGCTTTAGGACTGAAATAATTGTAATATCCACTTCTAGATACCTCAGCTTCATCACATAAGAATGTAACCATTCTTGTGTAACCATTCTCATCGATGATTTCTTTGATTAATTCATAGATTATTTGTGTTTTTTCTTGCTTTTGGGTGTATACACGCCCCTTTCTATCATGTCTAACTTTTTTTGGAAATCTAGTTGTACCTCCAAAAACTTAATCCTAGCTTCTTTTCGTTCTAGTTGCTCTTCTAGGCTTAATTCTCTTTCCAATGGTCTCCCTGATAATCCTTTTCGCGTGTCTTGTAGTCCCATTATTCCAGATTTTTTATATGCTATTTTCCATCTATCTAACGCTTTTTGTGCTCTTGTTCGACCAATAATTGTTAGATCAAATCCTGCCATCTCAAATATTTCAGTGCTCAGAAATCCTTCTTCTGATTTTGCTATTGCGAACTGTTTGAGTTCATCGCTGTATGTTATTCCTTTTGATCCAACTCGTTTTACATACTTGTTTTGTTTTAATATCTCTATTTCTTGCTCTGTGAATAGTTTTTTACTCATTGTTCATCACCTCTCTTTATTAGTATACAAAAAAAGAACCTAAAAATAGCTTCCTTTTTTCAAAGTGTCTATTTTATAGGTTCCATTTTATTTCAATCTTAACCTTTTTTCTTTTGTTTATGTTTACCAGGGTTCTTCTATTATTAGGCTCAAATCTCAATAAGCCAAAATAGATTGGAGAGAGTATGAAAGATTAGAAGCATCTGCTTACTGTCACTTTAATCAGTATCGAATTTAATTTTTTTATTTAATGCAAAAAAAAGACCACCGAAGTGGTCTTAATCATAATTAATTTCCGTTTAAGATATCTAAGATACCGCCGAATAATGCTTCATAGTTAGTGTCATAAACGCCACCGTTTTCTGAAAGCATGTATCCATGCATTTGACGTAAGTTGATTTCTCTGATTGTGTCTAAACGAGCACCATCAGCTGAATCACTAAAGTCAACGTCATCTAATAAGCTAAAGATTAATTCTCTTTGCATATAAGTACCTTGATAAACAGTTAATACTGGTTGTAAGTAACTTGTTACAGCAGTTTGAACATTTGTTGGAAGTTCAACACCTTCATCAGATAATGAACCTAATAAATAGTATTTGATTTGTCCAGCAGTTAATGTTTCTGAATCACTGTTATAAACATTGATTGTTTCATCATCAGCTAATACATAATCGCCATCTTCATCGTCTGCTTCATCGTAGATTGCAGAAGTAGTTGCGCCTATTCTATTTGCTAAAATGAAATGATATCCGAATGATGATTTAACAAGTTCTAACTCAGTTTCAGTGATTGCATTAGATGTATTTACCCAAGCATCATAGAAATCTAAGTATGGGAATAATGAATCATCATCTTCCATATCAATTAGAATGTCATGAATTGCCATTGCACGATCATAGAATACTTCGTCTAATACTGATGAACCAGTAATAAAGTTAGATTTGTTCGTTACAGCAGAAGTAATGTCTTCAAACTTCAAGTAGAAACCTAATTGACGGTATTCTGCCCATACGCTTTCAAGTGTGTAATCATATGGTGGAATTGAACTACCAATTTGGATACGTCCTGAATTGTTAAAGTCATTAGCGATAGCGTTTAAGCCTTCTTTCATGCCTCTATATAATCCAATACGTGAATAAACTAAATCGATTAAATCAATTAATCCATTGATCACTTCTGTTTGAGAAGCAGCATCTAATGTGTCTAAGTATTCTTGAGGATCATCTGGAGTACCATCACCATTTTGGTCAAAGTATACAAGTAAGTGACTTACTGTAATTGATTCAAAGTTGTTATATTGTCTTTCTGCTAATGTAGCAAAACTTGAGAATATATCATCATTTCCGAAATGTACTTCATAATCTTCTAAATATTGTTGTCTTAATGCAGGATATACATATAAGTTATTGATTGCTTCTTGGTTTGATCTTGAACCAAATGCAGTTAATAAGAAGTTTTGTCTACCCATGCTTGCTGGATAACCAGAAGATGCGAAGTTGTCTGATGAGAATTGTGAAATGATATTTTCGAATTGTTCTGTATAATCATCTAAATCAGCATCTGATACAGTATATACATCACTTGCTTCAAAATATTTGTTAGCTAACATGTCTAATGCTAAGTTGATACCATAAGATGCTTCTAGTTTGTTATAGAAATCTTCAACAGTAATTTCGATATCGCCAACTTTAGCAACTACATCACCAGTTTCGTTTTTATCTGAACCATCATAACCATAACTTTGGTCATAAAATACTCTAACGATTGGATCAAAAATATCTAAAGTTTGTTCATCATATAATTCAGTAACTTTTGCAGTTACATAATTATCTGTTAATTTAGATTCTAATAATTCATTTTTCATTTCAGCTTTGATATCTAAAGCTTCAGTAGAATCATCAAAAATTTCAGCATCTGGATTTTCAGGATCTTCAACTAAAATACCTTCTTCAGTTTCGCTTTCATCATCTAATTTAAATACTAAATAACGAGCGTTACCGAATGTTTGAATTCTTGATGAATAAGGTTTACCATCAGCAGTGTCATCTGGATCTTCCATATCAGCTTCTGCGATTAACGTATCATAGATATGACTTCTAAGGCTTGTATTGATGTCTGTTAAGTCGTCATAAGTATAAGTTGTTGTATAATCATTGCCATCGCCGACGATTGAAACACCATCAGTGTCAAGTTTGATTGGTGCTGCTGGGTTTAATAAGTTGTAAATTTCAATGAACTTAGCTTTTACACCTTCTGGTAAAAGTTTAATATCAGAGAAACCATCAGCTCTATCAGTATTGATAATATAAGCTTTGTAGTAATCTTCATAATCTTGAACAGTGAGCATGTCACGATCTTCAAGATCAACGCCTAATTTAGAAGTTAGTTCTAAGTCATCTAAAATGTCTCTTACATGAGCATAGTCAGGACTATCTAAATCAATATAACCAGGATTACCTTCTAAGATTCTAATGTCTGGTAATTCATACCAGAAACCTTTTGAATCAGATTTTAATCCTACTTGATATAAAGCAGCGTTTGCTTCGTTTAAGTTAATGAAGCGAACAACTAATGCATCTACATCATATTGACCTTCTTTGTTAGCTTTGTAATAAGATACGATGTCTTCATCTGCAATATAAGCATCACTTTCTTCATCGTTAACTTCTTCATCTAATAATGTTTTAGCATAAGCTCTTTGAGCAACTCTTAAAGCATAACGATCTAACATGAAGTCTAGTGTATGATATCCAGTGAATGGATTTTCCTCAGTTTGTGCTAAACCAAGTAATGCATCAATAACATCTTGAATAACCATGTTGTTATCAAGTAAGTATACAGAGTCTGCATATCTTTCGATATTTCTAATGTACAATTCTGGGTTTTCATCATAAAGGTTTTGTAAGTCCTCTAATTCTGTTGATCCATGAATTGCTTGATTGACTGTGTCATCAAGATAACCAACTAGGGTTTCATCTCCATTAGCAAGTTTTGCTTCTGCATCTTCGATATATGTTTTAAATAATTCTTCGTCAACCATAGTTGCTAAAGTTGATGCGCCTTGCATACGAAGTTGATCATATAATTCTTTTTCTGTAATAGTTATATCTCCATATGTTAGATAAACATTATCATCTGATAAGTTTCCATATGGTGTTTTTTCACTGCCAGAACAAGCAGCTAATGTTAGAACACCTGCTGCTACGAGCACAAGTAGCGCAAATCTTCTAATATTTTTTAATTGATTCATTGTGTGTTCACTCCTTCAATTGTTTCATACAAGCAAGTATAATATAGCATTTTTTAGGGTATAAATGCAACCACTTTCATTTTATTTTATAATATCACATATTTTTATGTTAAGATAATAGAAGGTGATAGGCTTGGAAATATATGTTTTAGCCAGTGGATCGAAGGGCAATATGACCTACTTAAAAGTAGGACATATTAAATTGTTTGTAGATGCTGGGATAAGTTATAAGAAAATTAAAGAAAAAATGATGAATTATGGGGAAGATTTAAATGAGGTAAAAACCCTACTTTTGACCCATGAACATTCAGACCATACCATTGGATTAAAAATGTTACTCAAGCATCATGTGATTACAGATGTTTATATGACAAAAGGTACAATGGATGGGTTAGCTGTAGATGTTAAAGAAATGATTCCTCATATCCATGTCATTAAGTCTGAAGATCACTTTAATCTTTTAGATCTTGATATCCAAACATTTATGATCTCTCATGATGCAAATGAACCTGTTGGGTTTGTTGTAAAACATGGAGATAAAAAAGTCTGTTTTGTCAATGATACAGGATATGTTGATCAAGCATATTATGAGCTATTAACAGATGCTGATTGTTACTTACTTGAAGCCAATCACCATCCTACAAAACTCATGCAGTCATTAAGACCTTTTTTGCTTAAGAAAAGGATTTTAGGAGAAAAAGGACATTTGTCAAATGATGATGCTGCATGGCTTGTTAATGCACTTGCAAAAAACAAACCCACAAAATGGATTGTGACACATATTTCAGAAGACTGCAACTCCATTTTAGATATAGAAGAATCAATCGTAAAAATCTTTGATGATCCTACGAAAGTCGAGGTTTTTTATGCGACTAAAGAAGGTCTTGAGGTTGTTAAGATATGATTAAATTAATTGTTGTTGGAAAAATGAATCAAAAATATCTTAATGAAGGCATTAATTACTATAAAAAACAAATACCTGGTGGATTAGAAATCATTGAGATTAAAGATGAAAAAGATGAAAGTGGCATGTCAGTTGAAGGTGAACGTATTTTGAGCAAAGTAAAACCTACTGATGTTTTATGTGTACTTGCGATTAAAGGCAAAATGATGGACAGCGAAGCATTTTCAAGTTATATTGAACATGTACAAACGTATCATCAAGGAGATTTGGTATTTGTCATAGGTGGATCTTATGGATTAAGTGATGCTGTTTACGAAAGAGCAAATCAAAAGATTTCTTTTTCAAACATGACATTTCCACATCAATTGATGAGATTAATTTTAGTTGAACAAATTTATAGAGCCTTTATGATTATGAAAAACCATCCATATCATAAGTAAGGGGGAAGTATATGGTAAAGAAAAAGTATATTTTTTGGGATTTTAACGGTACAATCCTAGATGATTTAAAATTGTGTCACACAATTTTAAATGAAATGTTAGAAGATGTTGATCGAAAAACAGTCACATTAGAAGAATATTTAAATATCTTTGATTTTCCTGTTAAAAACTATTATGCAAAAGTTTATGATTTAGATGAAACACCTTTTGAAGAACTCTCAAAGACATTTATTTCTAAGTATCAACCAAGAAGTTTAAATGAATCACTTCATGATGGTGTCTTAGATGCAATGTTTTATTTCCAATCTTTAGGAATCAAAAATGTGTTATTATCTGCATCAGAACAAAACAATTTAGAAGCACAAGTTAAACATTTTCAAATTGGACATTATTTTGAAGCTGTATTAGGTACAGATAATGTGCATGGTGAAAGCAAGATTGATGTCGCTAAAGCGTATGTAAAAGCACATAAAATCAATCCGAAAGATGCTGTCATGATTGGGGATACACTTCATGATGCTGAGGTTGCACAAACTTTAGGATTTGATGTGATTTTATACACAAAAGGTCATCAGCATAAAGATCGACTTAAAACATATCTAACCATAGATCATTTCTATGAGTTATCTAGAATTATATTTAAAAAAGAAAAGTAGACCAGGTTGAAATGATAAGATGTTAGTAGACACACAAAAAAGTCTACTAGCATCTTTTTTATGTTTAAATATAAAGGGAGGTATTGAAGATGGGAAGACCAAAAGGAACACCTAACAGAAAGCCTATGAGATACTTTACTAAAGATGAGAAATATGAATATGTGAAAATGATTATTGAAGGTGAGATCAGTTTAACACAACTATCGAAGAACAACGATTTATCTTTAGGTATGTTATCCACTTGGGTAAAGAGATATCAGGAAGGAGGTATTGAAGCGCTCGAAAATAAAAGAAAGCCTGGCAATCCACTGTCGAAGTATCTAAGGAGAAAGTCACTCACACCTACGGAACAACTTGAATATGAGAATATGAAATTAAAGATAGAAAATGAACGCTTAAAAAAAGGATACTCCACAGAGGAGGTGATGGTCATAAGACGAAAAAGATCATCCAAAAAGAATACGAAATCATAAAATTATTAAGTAATAATTATAATGTTAAAGGATTATGTCGTTATATGGAAGTATCGAGATCTGGTTATTACAAATGGATAAAAAGAAAAGGCCAGTTAAACCAATATGAAATCAATAGAAAAGACTTAACTGCACTACTTATTGAAATGCATGAAAAACATTCTACATGGGGATATAGACATCTAGCTGATCAAATTAGAAAAGAAACTGGATGGATATTTTCAGACCTCTTAGCACACAGGTGCTGTAAAGCTGCAGGGATTAGATCAACAGCAAGAAAACATTACAACCCACCAGGTGAAGAGCATGAAATTTATCCCAATCTTATTGGGAAGAACTTCACAGCATCGAGACCCTTCGAAAAAGTCTGTACAGATACCACAAGTTTTTATCATAAAAGTATCAAATATGATTGGAACATCTATCTTGATCTATACAACAATGAAATCATAAGTTATGATTTAAGGATAAGCAAATCAGGACATGGTGCGAAAAATCATTATAGTGCGTTAAAACGCTTCTTAAAAACTAAAGAAAAAAGAGGATATAAAAGCCAGGTAACGATTCTCCACTCGGACCAAGGCGCAATATATACCTCCAGAGCATTTAATGCTCACTTTGATTCTACCATAAAACGTTCAATGTCGCGTATAGCAACACCAACAGATAATCCAGTTTTAGAATCAATTAATGGTTGGATTAAAGATGAACTGATGATTGATTTTAATATGAAATACAGCGAAGATATACAACAAACGATCAAAGATTATGTTAAATACTATAACGAAACAAGAACAGCTTATGCCCTAAAATACAAAAGCCCAGTTCAATATCGAACTGAGCAATTATTTAACTAATGTTTTTTTAGTGTCTACAAACTCTTTACTATTTCAACCAGGTCTACTTTTTTATATGATATAGAATAATAATAATGATAACGATGATATATAAAAGATAAATAGATAATTTGCAGTTTCGAAAGTCATCTGAAATGATCTGATCACTTGAACAGGCTTATAATCTTTATCGATATAGTATTTAAAGAGTATATACCCAATGCCAATATATATGATGTAATCTAGCCATGCTTTTAGATCAAATAGCTTAACATAAGATAAATCTAAGCCATAGATCAGTTCGCCAATGGGTTTGTAAAAAATACCTATACCGATACATAATAAACCAATAGTGATGATGGATACAAACTGTTTAGCATCTTTTCGCTTTTCAAGATCAACTTTTTTCCCAAATAATATTTGTGAAAACTTAATAAAAGAAGTAACAGTTCCAACATTGACCAATGTGTATAATAACATTTTGAAAGGTTCTGCTTTAAAACTATACTTAATAAGTGTTTTAGACACATACCCATTAAAAAATGGTGCACCACTAATCGATAACATACCAATAATCAAGAAAATAGATGTGATTGGCATGGATCTAAAAACCCCTCTAATCGCATAAATCTTTTTCGTCTTATACTCATATATGATTAATCCGGCACAAAGAAATAGTAAAGACTTAAATAATGCATGATTAATAATATGCATAAGTCCACCAGTAAAAGATAATCCATATCCAAAAGATAACCCCATCATCATGAGTCCAATTTGAGATATGGTATGATGTGCGAGTATTTGTTTTAAATCTTTTTGAACTAAAGCTAGAATAACCCCTGCAAGAGCTGTTAATGCACCAATATAAAAGAACACTTCAGTCATATGATATGTATCATAACCAAACATATAGACATGAATTCTTATGAATAAGTATAATCCACCTTTAACAAGTAATCCAGAAAGTAAAGCTGATAAAGAAGTATAAGCAACGCCGTGTGCTTTAGGCAACCAAGTAAATAGAGGGAATAACGCAGATTTAACACTGATTCCAGAAATCATTAATACGTATGCGAGTTTTACCATTTGATGGTTTTGGTGTAACCCTATATTTTCTTGTAAGTAACTGATATTAATAGAACCATAAGTGTAATATAAAATGATAATACCAATTAAGAAAAACATCGCACCTAATGTGTTTAATAGTAGATAATAGATGGCAGCTTTTAATGAAGGACCATTTTTCTTATAAGAGATTAAAATGGTAATTAATACAGTGATGAGTTCTAAGAAGATAAATAAGTTAAATAAATCATTTGTTTGTAAAAATGCTAAAAATATACCTTCTAAAAACATTAAGAAAAATAAATATTTGTGATAGATGCGATTTGTTTTATATGTGTAAAATAAAACAGAAGTCCACATGAATATAGATAAACCGATAAATGTAAGAGATAATGTATCATTTTTTAAGGTTATCGCAAACTTATCATCCCATCCACCTAAAACAATATAAGCTACATTTGGATTTTGTGTGTAATGATACACATATAATCCAAATAAAGTTGCGAGTATCAGTTGAGATAAAAACACAATAGATGTTACATGCTTGTTTTTAACCAAGTAAATGATAATACCCGTAAAAATGGGTATAAAAATAAAGAATACAGGAAATAATTCTACCATTATTTATCTCCTTTCAAAATGACTTTCCATTCAATACTTCCATAATGATGGAAAATCTTTATACATAGCATAAGTGCTAAAGAAGTAATGGTTGATCCAATAACGATGGTTGTGATCATCAAAGCTTGTGGGATAGGATCTACAATCTCTATGCCTAAGCTAGATAAAATAGGAATCACTCCACCTTCATAAGCTCCTAAATTTAAAAATAAGAGTATCGTTCCAGCTTCAACAATTGTGATGCAAAAAACAGATTTAATGATGTTTTTACTTACAGATAAGCCGTAGATACCAACTAAGATGACAATAAAGGATAAGATTGGATTCATATTATCTGCCCTCCTTTAAAAATGCTGTAAAGATTGCGACTAAACCTAAGGATACTTTCGCTCCAATCAAAATGTTCATTAGGGTTAAGAAGATTGCTTTTTGATCAAGAGAGGCATCTAGTCTAAAGAAGTTTGTAAAGAGAACACCTCTGGTTAAATAAGACAGAGAAGCGGTTAATACTAAAACAATAAACAATATCTTTTCGATGGTTAAAACTACATGAACGTTTACTGTTTTTGTGATATCAATATAATATAAAATCAAAATTGCGGTTGCAACAATCGCTCCACCTTGAAATCCTCCACCAGGAGATAAATGACCATTGACGATTACATAAATACCAAACAGTAACATGATTGGATATAAGAGTCTACTAAATGTGATAAATAGTTCTGGTGTTTTTTGTTTATCTAGCATGAAAGTTGCATTTTTCTCATCAATGGAATGTTCTGAAATAAGCATCACACCGGCAACTGCAATTAATAAGATTGCAGCTTCAAAGATACTATCAAAGAGCCTGTAATCTAAATAGATGCCCGTCACATAATTATAACTTCCGGTATCTTGAAAGCCATTGGCATAATAAAATAATTTTCCATCATCATTATAAATCGTACTAAAATCACTTATCGAAGTGATAAATACAAACAAGATAAATCCGAGTAATAAAACTAAAGATATACGTCTAATCAATGGACTCACCTTCCTTAAATGTAACAATTTCTATGAAGTCAAGGTGAAATGTCTTTTTGATTAAATGATCCATAAGTATAGAGCTTTGTTTTCCTTTTAAGATAAATTTTTGCTTATCGTGATCATAAGATATGATTAAATCAACATTTAAATCTTTTGTCAAAGCTTCATCTGAACCCTTAATGTCAGAACATACATTCATTTTTAAATGATTATCATCCACAAAACTCGTTAGAACTTCATAGAGTTCTATGTTTTTCTCATCAATCGTCTCATCAAGTTCATTGTGATCAACTCGATCTAAAACAATAAACTCTCCTTGTCTAGATATACTGATGACATAAATTAATGGGATAATCGCAGAACCAATAGCAACTTCAGCAATTGCTACATCTGGTGCTTGATTCAAAACATATAAAGTTGCAGCTACTAATCCAAAAGAAGAAATGTAGATAATGATTGTAAAGTTTTCTTTATGAAATACTATGGCTATCGCAATAATAATCAAGAGTATTTGTAATAATGTAGGAATGATTGTCATCTTTGATCTACCTCCATTTCTTTTAAAGGTACGCCAATTAAGTATGCTGATCTTATATTGACATGAGAACTGATTGGATTGGTGATAATCAAGAAAATAATTAAGATGAATAAACGGATACCATATTCAAATTGCCAAGATGCAAAAATAAGTGCGAATAGTACTAAAAAACTAGCAACTGTATCGATGGTTGCAGCTGTTAGTATTCTTGTGTATAGGTTTTTAAGTGCGAATATGGCTATCATACCAAAGATGATAAAGAACCAGGATATGATTAAAATGATATATGCAACAACATTCATTTTTCTCTACCCCCAGCCATAATGAACTTAGAAAGTAAAGTCATAGTTAGAAAACCAATGATACCGTATGAAATCGCTATATCAAGCAAAATAAGACGATCTGTATAGATTGCATATAACGCAATAAACAAAACAACTTTTGCTGATATTAAGTTTAACATTAAAATTTTATCCCAAAGTGTTTTAGAATAAATAAGTCTAATAAAAGATAAAATCATTGCAACCACAAGTATGAATAATGTGATTAAGATAAATATATTAATTGTTGTCATCTTCGTTTACCTCTTTAGATAGCAAGTATTTTTCAAATCGATCTCTTATGGGTTTTGCCAGTGTTTCATGATCAGTTTTTGGATCAGCTAATACCATTACAAATATGGTCTTATCAATCACTTCAATACTAATAGTTCCAGGTGTTAAAGTAATCGAGTTAGCAACGATTGCAACTTGAACATTGGTTAAATGTTCTAAAGAAATTTTAAAGACCACAGGTTCATACTTTTGTTTAATTAGATTGATTACATATAAAATAGAGGATCTAAATATTTCATAAAAAAGAATAAAAAAATAGATGAAAAGCTTCGTGATTTTAATCCCTTTAAATCGAAAGCCATTTTCATCATATAAAACCTCATATGTAAATAAGGATACTAAAAAAGAAATCGTCACACCAAAAACAATCGTTCTTATTTCAAAATTGAAATTAAATAAGAACCATAGCATTAGCATGACGATAAAAAATTTTAATCTAGTGATTATATTTTTCATCTTGATCATTCTCCCAAATGATTTTTGTTATTATTATACCATACCCAATTTATGTTGATAACCGGAAATGATGTATAATAAATCTTTAAAATATGATATCATAAAATAAAAAGGAGTTTCCTATGAAAAACAAAACAAAAACATTTTTTAAAGGATTTAAAGAATTTGTTACAAAAGGTAATATTATAGACCTCGCTGTTGCGTTTATCATTGGTGCTGCATTTCGTGCAATCATCACATCTTTAGTCAATGATATCATCATGCCTTTGGTTGCATCGTTAACTGGTGAACAAAACTTTACTGATCTCATGTGGGTAATTAATAATGCAGAAGTTAGATATGGTGCTTTTATTCAAGCAATCGTTGAATTTTTAATCATTGCTTTTAGTATCTATGCTGCAATCACACTTGTTGTTAGAAGAAAACAATTCTTAGAAAGAGTTGAAAAAGAAAGTGCTCCAAAAGAGGAAGAAGTTAAAGAAGTAGTAATACCAGAAGATATAAAACTTTTAACTGAAATTAGAGATCAGTTAAAACAAATGAAAAAAGAATAAGGGGTTTATATGAAAAAAGTTGCGATTTTAACATGTAGTAATGCTGGACTTGATTACCTAGATTATCCAAAAGATATTCGTATTTTAAGATCTGTTATCCATTTTAGCTCAGATGATAAAGTCTATAATGATTACATTGATATGGATGCGAAAACATTTTATGAAAGAATAAAAAAAGATCCTAATGATATTCCAAAGACATCATATGTATCGATTGGTACAATGATTGAAAATTTTGAAGAACTTGAAAAAGAAGGGTATGAAGAAGCATTAGTCATCGTCATTTCTTCTGAGTTAAGCGGATTATATGAAGCTGTTAAAAGAACTGCAAGTGAAGTTAACATTAAAGTGACTGCATTTGATTCAAAAACTTTAGCTTATGGTGAAGCATACATGGTTTTAGAGGCTCATAGACTTGCAGAAGAAGGCAAATCGGTTGCTGAGATTATTCCTCATCTCGAAAAAATTAGGGATAATGATATGATCTATTTTGCAGTAGATACACTTTTATACCTAGTTAAAAATGGACGCTTATCAAAGCTTCAAGGTACATTAGGAACCATGCTTCAAATGAAACCTGTGCTATTTATTGGTGAAAGTGGAAAAGTAGAAACCCTAGAAAAAATTAGAACAACTTCCAAAGCACATAAACGTGTATTAGAAAAATATATCGAAGACACTAAAGGTAAAAATGTCATCACCTATATTTCTCATGCACATGCTGATGAATATGTTGCTTGGTTTGTTGAAAAGATTAAAGAAGAGTTCCCTGAAAGAGAAATCGTTGTAGCTTATTTAACACCAGTTGTTGGTGCACATACAGGACCTAAAGGTATTGGTATAGGATACATCTTATTAGATAAATAAAAAAAAGTGCCGAAGCACTTTTGATTGGGTTGATTATGTCAGCCCTTTTTTTATGCATTTTCTATGATTGCAACCACTGGAATTAACAAGAATGCAATCCAAGAGATTTCAAATAACCCAAAGAAATGACCTAAACTGTAAAAGATAATGACTGCAATAAAAGGCATAAATGGTGTTAGTTTTCTTGGTTTATCATATAAGAAGATAGCTGTCATTGGGATCAATAAGAAAACCATCCATGAGTAAACCCACCCATCTGCGAAATATCCAAGTAAGAAGAATGTTGCAATTGCACCAACAATAACTAAAGTAAAGATTATTGCGTTTTTTCTCTTTAATGGATTTTTAACAACAAGCTCAAATTTCACTTCAGCATAATATAACATGACAACTAGTGGAAGTAAAAAGCCAAATGTACCAGTCATAAAATCATCTTGAGCATATCCCATATATAAATAGAATGCGATTGCGATTAAGATAGATGATATCATTAATGTTTTTTTAACAGCATCTTTTTCATACACAAGTGCAGTAATTGGAATCATCAAAAAGATTAACCAAGCTGGATTCCAATAATTAGTATATGTGCCAACAAGAATAAATGTAATGACAGCTACAAATGGGGATAATGCAACCACTTTCTCTTGTTTATCAGTACTTAAAATAATCGCAGTAATCGGAATAATCAAAAAGATTAGCCATGTTGGATGCCAAATATCAGTTGACATACCAATAATCATAAACACTAAAACTGCAAAAAATGGAGATAACGCAATAAACTTATGTTTATATCTTTTAACTTGCTTCATATGTAATGTATCTATTAGTTCATGATAAACCTGGTTAGGATCACCTAATAAATTATATACATCATCATCTGATAAACCTCTTTCAAGGGCATCATCATACATGCTTTCATAATCACTTAAGACATCTTTGATATCTATTTCTAATACTTCGTGATTATGTAAAACCTCTCTTAATTCTTTTAAATAATTAGTTTTGTTCATTGAAATGACCTCCTACGATATTAAATACCCCTTCTAAAAATGATTTCCATTCATCTAAAGATTCATTTAATCTTTGTTTTCCTTGTTCTGTAATTTGATAATATTTTCTAGGTGCTCCTAGACTTGTTTGTTTCTCATATGTTTTAAATAAATGTTGAGCTGTTAATCTTCTTAATATAGGATAGATTGTATTTTCATTAACATCGATGTCTTTTGCAAGTCTTTCGATGACTTCAAATCCATACATATCTTTTTCATCTATGACATATAAGATACACATTTCGAGTATGCCTTTTTTGAGTTGAGTGTTCATAAAATCCTCCTTACTGTGTATTACACACTACTAATATATCACGGTACTGTGTAAAACACAATACCTAAAATACACTTTTTTTATTTTTTAAATCTTGTCTTTTTATTTTTATTATGATACTATACTAACAAATAGATGAGGTAGATATCTATGAAAAATATGAAAAAGGCTGTTTATTACTATTACGTATATTTGATATAAGGACTGCTTTTTGTGGCATTCCTTTTTGACAATGTGAAGGAACAGCCAAATCATGATTAAACAATCATCCTTGGGGTTCCTCAGGGATTTTTTTATTTTTCAAGTATCCAAAAGGAGATAAGACTATGATTATTAAAATGAAAAAGGATTCAACAAAAAAACAATACCAGAAATTGGCAGAGTTTTTAAAGAGTAAAAATTTAGAAATTAGAGATGTGAGTAGTGAGTTTGTCCATATATTTGGGATCATTGGAGATACATCCTCTTTTGAACCTGTAGACTTATATGCTTTTGAAGGAGTAGATGAAGTCACTAGGGTGTCAACACCGTTTAAAAAAGCATCGAGAAGTTTTAAAAAAGAAGATACCGTCATAAAGTTAGAACACGGTATTGAAATCGGTAAAGATCAGTTTGTAATGATGTCTGGTCCTTGTTCAGTTGAATCATATGAGCAATTAAGAACGGTTGCTAAGGTCGTCAAACAATCAGGAGCACACATTTTAAGAGGTGGTGCTTATAAACCTAGAACATCTCCATATGCTTTTCAAGGACTCGGAGAAGAAGGGTTACAAATATTAAGAAAAGTAGCTGACGAGTTTGAATTGTTGGTTGTTACTGAAATTCCAAGTTCTGATTTGCTTCCTTTATTTGAAAAATATGTAGATGTCATTCAAGTTGGTGCTAGAAACATGCAAAACTTTGAATTATTAAAAACTTTAGGTAAATCAACAAAACCGATTTTACTAAAAAGAGGATTATCCGCAACTGTTGAAGAATGGTTGATGAGTGCAGAATATATCATGAGTGGTGGAAATGAAGAAATCATCTTATGTGAAAGAGGTATTCGCACTTTTGAAAAATACACAAGAAATACACTTGATATATCTTCAGTTTTAACAGTGAAGGAATTATCTCACCTACCGGTGATTATCGATCCATCGCATGCAGCTGGTAGATGGTCAATGATTGAAAAACTATCTTTAGCAAGTTTAGCAGTTGGAGCAGATGGGTTAATCGTTGAAGTGCATCATGATCCAGAACATGCATTAAGCGATGGTGCTCAATCATTAAAACCTAAAAAATACTTACAAATGACAGATGAGCTTAAAGCAATGGCTAAACTCTTAGGAAAAACATTTATATGAAAGTATTTATTGTTGGACTAGGCCTTATTGGCGCTTCTTATGCAGAAGGGCTAAAACAAGCAGGACACCAAGTATATGCTTTTAATAGAACAGAAAGCATAGTTGATTTAGCCATAAAAGAAGGTATTCTTGAAAAAGATAATCATTTAAATAAAATCAGTGAAGCTGATTTAATTATTTTAGGTTTATATCCAAAACATAATATCGAGTTTTTAAAAAATCATTTACACCTATTAAAAAAAGGTCAAATCATTACTGATGTCAGCGGGACTAAAGTCTGGATGATGGATGAAATTGAAAAAATTATACCTGAAGGTATCACATATACATCACACCATCCGATGGCAGGTAAAGAAGTATCTGGCTATCATGCTAAGGATTCAAATATCTTTAAAAATGCTAATTTTGTGATTGTTAAAGGGAAAAAATCACAAGAAAATGACGAAATTGTCTTAAGAAACATCGCAAAAGACCTTGGTTTTGGTAAAATAACAGTAACAACACCAACAAAACATGATGAACTCATCGCATTTACTTCACAATTAACACATGTGATTGCGGTTAGTTTAGTCCACAGTGATCATTTGGAAGAAACAAAAAGAGCAACCGGAGACTCATATAGAGATCTAACAAGAATCGCAAAGATAAATGAGAATATGTGGACAGAATTATTCTTAGAAAATAAACAAGCTTTATTAAAGAAAATTAATGATTTTGAAAAAGAGCTTGATGATCTTAAAAAACTCATCAAAAACGATGATAAAGAAAGTATTCAAACTTATTTAAAAGAAGCTAAAGAAAAGAGGAAACAATTTGATGAAGATTAGTATGCAAGATTACGACATCATGATTGGCAAACATATATTAAATGACTTAGAAGCACACATCAATGCCATCTATCAAGCACATGATATCTTTATTGTTACTGATGATCATGTCTTTGATCTTTATCATGAAAAAGTTAAAAGCATACTTAAATCTTATAAAGTTCATTTTGTATCCATTAAACCAGGTGAAAAATCCAAATCATATGATGTTTATCTAGATACCATAGAAAAACTTATAGCGAAAGGCATCAAAAGAAATCATTTATTGATTGCCTTAGGTGGTGGTGTCGTTGGAGATTTAACTGGTTTTATTGCCGCAACCCTCTATCGAGGGATCTCATTTATTCAAATTCCAACAACCCTACTTGCTCAAGTTGATAGCAGTATTGGTGGAAAAGTTGGTATTGATTTAAAAGAGGGTAAAAATCTTATTGGCTCGTTTTATATACCAAAATTCGTTTTAATTGATCCTAACTTTTTAGAGACATTAAATCCAAGAGAATACCGTCAAGGTATAGCAGAAATGATTAAAGCGGGACTCATAAAAAATAAAGCATTATTTGATTATTTTAAAACAAATGATCGCGTGACAGAAAAAGAAATTTTAATGGCACTAGATGTAAAAAAAGAAATTGTTTTAAAAGATCCATTTGAAAAGCATGAACGTATGTTATTAAACTTTGGACATACATATGGACATGCCATTGAAAGAAAGTTCAATTATGAGACATATAAACACGGTGAAGCGATAAGTTATGGTATGTTGATAGCTATTGAAGAAGGCATCAACCAAGATCTTACACCAACATATGTTTATGATGAAGTTAAAGAAGTCCTTCTCAACATTGGACTTATAAAAGAACCGTTTTTTAAAAAAGAAACATTAGATTCATATATCTTAACTGATAAAAAACATACATCAAAAGCATTTCATTTTATTTGTTTAAAAGATATTGGACAAAGTGTCATAACAAAATTAGAAGTGGGTGAAAAATAATGAACGTCACAATTAAACCGTCAAAGTTAAATGGTAATGTAGGAGTTGTAAGTTCAAAATCGTTATCACATCGTTATGTGATTGCTGCTGGACTTGCAAAAGGTATTTCTAATGTCTATAATGTTCTAGATTCTGAAGATTTAGATGCAACTAAAAAAGCTTTAGAAGGACTTAATGTGGAATTTAAAGATGAGAAAGTGATTGCATCTGGATTCAAAGTTGTAAGCAACGATGTTTACTGTAAAGAATCAGGGTCAACACTAAGATTTATGATTCCTATTTATATGCTGCAAAAAGACAAAGTTGTTTTTCATGGCGAAGGAAGACTCGTTGATCGACCTATTGGTGTATATGAATCCCTTTTTAGAGATAAAGGATTAGGATTCACCTATTTAAACGAACCTCATTATCTACCACTTGAAGTTAAAGGCAAATTAAAAGGTGGACATTATCCTTTAATAGGTAATATCAGTAGTCAATTTGTTTCTGGTTTGTTATTTGCATTACCTTTAGCTAAAGAAGATTCAACCATTGAACTTTTAACACCACTGTCATCTAAAGGTTATGTAGATATGACATTGGATACTTTAGAAAAATTTGGTATTAAATATACGTGGGAAAATCAATTCATTCATATCCCAGGCAATCAAAAATATATCCCTAAAATGGTTACCGTTGAAGGAGATTTCTCTCAAGCTGCTTTTTGGCTTGTTGCAGGGACAATTAATCAACATCAATTACCATTAAGTTTAAGAAATCTAGATCCAAATAGTAAACAGGGCGATAAAATTATAGTCGATATCCTTTCAAAAATGGGAGCATACGTCTATTTCCAAAAAGATTTAAAACAATATGTTGTTTATCCTAGAAAAACAAAAGCAATCACAATAGATGTTGACCCAAATCCAGATTTAGGTCCTATCTTAATGGTTTTAGCTGCACTAAGTGAAGGAGAAACACATTTTATCAATTGTAGAAGATTAAAAATTAAAGAATCTGACCGATTACAAGCAATGTATGAAGTATTAACATCTTTAGGTGTTGATATGAGAATCACAGATGATGAAGCTTGGATTAAAGGTCAAGATAGTTTTAAAGGGAATTTAACGTTTGATTCATATGGAGATCATCGCATCGTCATGGCGATTGCAATCGCAAGCCTTAGAGCTGACGGTCCAATCACAATTTTAAATGCAGAACATGTATCAAAAAGTTATCCAACATTCTTTGAAGTCTTTAAATCTTTAGGAGGCATTGTTGATGAAGCTTGATGTACTTAGAAAAGAGATTGAAGACATAGATAAAGAGATGCTTGAACTTTTTGTTAAAAGAATGGATATTTCTTATCAAATAGGTAGTTATAAGAAAGAACATCATTTACCAATTTTTGATGAAAAAAGAGAAAAAGCATTACTTGATAAACAAAGAGCATTACTTGATAATGAAGTTTTATGGCCATTATATAAAGACTTTTTAAAAGAAGTGATGAGATTATCGAAAGCATTTCAAAAAACATGTTAAGATTTGGACTCATTGGAAAAAACATTAGTTATTCAAAATCTCCAAGAATACATCATGTTTTAGCAAACCATTTAAAACTTGATATCACTTATGATTTACTAGATGTTGATCAAAATGGGTTAAGTCTATTAATCAATCAATTAAAAACTCATGATTATCATGGTTTTAATGTAACTCAACCCTATAAACAAAAAATCATTTCATTGATTGATGTTTTAACACCAAAAGCCAAACGGATTAATGCCGTAAATACAGTTTATCTAAAAGATGGATTGGTCATTGGTGATAACACCGATTATGATGGTTTTTTAGGACTGTTAAAAAGAAATCATATAGATTTAAAGGATAAAGATATATACATTTTAGGTACAGGTGGAGCTGCACAATCAGTTTATTATGTGCTTCATGATATGGATTTTAAACCGTTTTATGTCACAAGAGATCCTTTAAAAGTTGATGAAAAAACGATTACTTATGATACGTTATATCAAAGACATGCGGATATCATTATCCAAACAACACCTGTTGGTACATATCCTCATATACATGAATCAATATTAAAAAAAGCGTATGTTAAAGATAAAATGGTTGTGGATTTAATCTATAACCCATTAGAAACACAAATGCTTAAAGATGCAAAATCAGGAGTCAATGGACTTGACATGTTAATGCTTCAAGCAATTGAATCATTTATGATATGGACACATAAAAAAATAGAACTCACTGATGAGCTCTATCAAAAACTTAAGGAAGTGATTACACATGAATAGTTATGGCAATTTATTTAAAGTAACACTATATGGAGAATCTCATCAACCAGCAATTGGTGTCGTAATTGACGGATTACCTGCTGGAACAAAGATTGATGAAGATCTAATTAAACATGATTTAGAACAAAGAAAACCAAAGGCTATCGGAACAACACCAAGAAAAGAAGATGACATCTATAGAATTACAAGTGGTGTTTTTAATGGGATTGCAACTGGATCTCCGATTCATGTGATGATCGAAAATAAAAATGTTAAATCTAAGGATTATGAACATTTAAAAACCCATCCGAGACCTGGGCATGCTGATTTTGTGAGCGAAGTAAAATATAAAGGATTCCAAGATTATCGAGGTGGTGGACGCTTCTCAGGTAGGCTAACAGCAGCATTGGTTGTGGCTGGTAGTTTTGCAAAAATGGCGATTCCATTTAAGATTAAGCACGAATTATCTCAAGTAGGAACATTAAAAGATATGACAAAACTTGATGATTATCTATTAAGTGTGATGGAAAAACAAGATTCTGTTGGTGGAACTATTAGTTTAACCATATCAGATATGATTGTTGGTATTGGAGAACCATTTTTTGATAAGTTAAATGCAGAACTTGCAAAACTTTTATTTTCTGTACCGGCTGTAAAAGGTGTTGAGTTTGGTCTTGGATTTGAAGGTGTAACTAAGTTAGGCAGTGAATTTAATGATGTCATTGTTGATGAACATGGAAAAACTAAAACCAATCATCAAGGAGGTATTAACGGAGGTATTTCTAATGGGAATGATATTCATATTAGAGTCTTTGTTAAACCAACATCGAGTATTCAAAAGAAACAAGATACGTTCCATTTAAAAGCTAAAAAAGTTGAGGTTTTAGACATTGGTGGAAGACATGATGTCGCAATCGTAAGAAGAGTCGGCATTGTACTAGAAAACGTAGTAGCTATAGCTTTACTTGACCAGTATTTAATGTATAAAGCTTATCATTAACATCCAAAAGTTTTTACGTTTATTGACGTAAAGACTTTTTTTTGTTATTATATACATGAACATATGAACAGATATTCATATGTAATGGAGGTTATCATATGTCAACTTATACTTGTGATACTTTTTGTATCCTTGAAGATACGATTAAAGAAGTAAAAAAAAATCTATTAAATGAGCATGATTTAGAAAAAGTCTCAAGGATTTTTAAGGCAATATCTGATCCAACAAGAATTAAGATTCTATTTGCACTGAAATCTCATGAACTTTGTGTTTGTGATATTTCTGTGATTTTAGATATGACACAAAGCGCTATTTCACATCAATTAAAAGTTTTAAAAGATGTTGACTTAGTTCGTACAAGAAAAGAAGGGAAGACAAGATTTTATAAGCTAGCAGATGAACACGTTCATACATTATTCTCTCAAGCTTTTGATCATGTCAACGAATGAACTTATGAAAAAGACATTTGAAATAAGAGATATTGATTGCGCGAATTGTGCTTTAAAAATAGAAAATGAAATCAAGAAAGTCAAAGGATTAAAAAACGTAAGTATCGATTTTGCCAAACAAAAATTATATATAGATGATATTGATAATCAAATGGATGCATCATCTTTAGAGAAAATCGCAAAAAAAGTAGAATCATCAGTATCAATTTATGATAAAGAACAAGTGATTAGTGAAAAACATTCATGGACACTAAACCATTATAGTGTTTTAACAGGTTTTGTTTTATTAGTGCTTTATTTAGTAATTGATCAGTTTATTTATAGTTTTAAAGAAAATGTTGATCTTATCATGTTTATCATCTCTTATCTATTTATTGGTGGTAAGGTGATTTTAAAAGCCTTAAGAAACATCAGTAAAGGTCAAGTATTTGATGAGCACTTTTTAATGATGATTGCGACGATTGGCGCATTTTTCATTGGAGAATACATCGAAGGTATTGCAGTTATGCTATTTTATCAAATTGGTGAATATTTCCAAGATAGAGCTGTTAATAAATCAAGAAATCATATCAAGTCACTCATGGATTTAAAACCATCAGTAGCACATAAATTTATAGATGATGAAATCAAAGATGTCAGTCCAGAAACATTGAAACCACAAGACATCATTTTGGTTAAGCCAGGTGAAAAAATTCCAGTTGATGGGAAGATCATTGAAGGACAAACAACACTTGATCAAAGTAGTGTGACGGGTGAATCTACACCAATTGAAAAAACAAAAGGACATGAAGTCTTATCAGGATCTTTAAATATCAACGGGTCGATAAAAATTGTCGTAGAAAAAACATACCAAGACTCAACAGTCTATAAAATCATTGAATTTGTCGAACAAAACGCAAATAAAAAAGCTAAGACAGAACAATTTATTACAAGATTTGCGAAATACTATACACCAATTGTAGTTGGTATTGCGGTATTATTAGCCTTTTTAGTACCTTATATCATCACTCTGATTAGAGATACAACATATAGTATAGAGTTTCCAATATACTTAAAAAGAGCTCTGATTTTCCTTGTAATTAGTTGTCCTTGCGCTTTAGTTTTATCAGTTCCTCTTTCTTATTACGCAGGCATAGGAAAAGCCTCAAAACAAGGCATCTTAGTGAAAAGTGGTAGTGATTTAGAACAGTTTAGTAAAATAGAACACTTCGTCTTTGATAAAACTGGAACACTCACCAAAGGTGATTTTATCGTAACAAAAGTATTTGCGGAAGATAAAGACTATATTTTAAAACTTGCAAGTCATGCAGAATCAAATTCCAATCACCCAATTGCTTTATCTATCTTAAGAGCATATAAGGGCAGTATTGAATCTAAAGACATAAATGGATATGAAGAAGTCTTTGGTAAAGGCATCAAAGTCATGTATCAAAACAAAACACTATTGGTAGGTAATGACAAGCTTTTAGAATCAGAAAACATAGAGTTTAAGAAATCCGAAGATATGCATACAGTCATATATGTTGCATATGATCATTCATATATTGGATACATTGTTTTAGAAGATGAAATTAAAATGAGCAGTAAAAACACCATTGATTTCTTATTAAAACAAAATAAAAAAGTATCGATGGTTACTGGAGATAAAACCTCCATCGCACAAGATATTGCACATAGATTAGGCATTAAAGATGTATATGCAGAACAGCTACCCGATGATAAAAGACAAGTGATTGAAAAGTTGAAAACCAAAGGATTAACAGCATTTATTGGAGATGGTGTTAACGATGCACCAGTACTCATGACTTCAAATTTAGGTATTTCCATGGGCGCATTAGGCAGCGATTTAGCCGTTGAAGCATCAGATGCTGTCATCATGAATGATGAATCTGATTTGCTAATTGATGCGATTGAGACTTCATCACTTACAAGAAAAGTAGTTATTCAAAACATCATATTAGCTGCAGGTACTAAGTTTTTAGTACTAGGGCTAGGTGCATTTGGACTTGCAAACATGTGGTTAGCTATATTTGCAGATGTAGGCATTTCTCTGATTGCAGTAATTCATGCTATGAGCATTTTAAAACAAAGAAATTAAGTTAAACTTTTGTTTAACTTTTTCTTTAACTTGGGTATAATGGAGTTAGGTGATATTTTGGAAATTAAACTTGATCAAGTAAAGGGCGTAGGACCCAAATTATTATATACATTTAGAAACAACAGTATATGGTCAACTTATGACCTTATTTTACGTTATCCAAAGACTTATCAAGACTTTTCAATCGATCAAATCAATCATTTAAAACATAAAGAAAAAATCACTGTTTCCGGGAAAATAACCACACCGATTAAAGACAATCCTTATGCAAGAGTGCATATGGCATCGTTTCATATGGAGTTATTTGGTGATCAAATTGAAGTGATTGCGTTTAATAGACCGTATTTATCTAAACAATTTTTCCTTAATGATGAGATTGTTGTCCAAGGTACATATCAGTTATATAAACACCAAATCATTGCTCAAACAGTAATAAAAAAAGAAAAAAACATCGAGATTAAACCAATTTATCATATTGGTGACATACATGATAAAACCGTAACTAATATCGTAAAGACTATTTTTGATGAAGATTTAGTACAAATTTATGAAACCATCCCTGATGTGTTTTTAGATAAGTATCAAATGCCAAAAAGAATGGATGCATATAAAATGATACATTTACCAAAATCATTTGATGAAATAAAACAAGCCAAAAGAAGATTTAAATACGAAGAAGCTTTTTATTTGCAACTCAAGTTAAAAGCAGAATTAAAAGCAAGACAAGTTCCAAGAGATCCAATCGCTTATGATATCGATCAAATTAAAGCTTTTATTTCTGAACTTCCATATGAACTAACAAACGATCAAAAACAAGCAGTTAATGATATTTATAAAGATTATCATAGACCTTATGGACACTACAGACTCATTCAAGGGGATGTTGGATCAGGTAAAACACTCGTAACATGTTTAGCAACCCTACCTTTCTTACAACTTCACAAACAAGTTGCGTTGATGGCACCAACTGAACTATTAGCAACGCAACATTATCAATATTTTAAAACTTTATTAAAGGAAGCAAACATATGTCTTTTAACAGGTAAAACCAAACAAAAACAACTTGTAAAAGAACAGATTAAACAGGGTGTATATGATATAGTTATTGGGACACATGCACTCATTGAAGATGATGTCGTTTTTCATGATTTAAGTTTAATTATTATTGATGAACAACATAAATTTGGTGTGGATACAAGAAATAAACTGATTGATAAATCTAAATGCAACGATGTGATATTTTTAACAGCAACACCAATTCCAAGAACCTTAGCAATGGTAGCTTTTGGTGAATCAAATGTTTCAATCATCAAAGAAAAACCGATGCATAGAAAAAAAGTTGATACACATTATTTAATAAAAAAAGATATCCATAAATTATATGAAGCCATCGATCAAAAAATAAAAAATAAAGAACATGTATTTGTTGTTGTACCAGCGATATCATCAGATAAAGTTGATGATAACATAGATTCTGTTTATCAAGAACTGACACTTAACATCAGTGCACCTATATATGTTTTACATGGCAAACAATCTAAGGAAGAACAAGAATCACAAATGGAAAAATTCATGTATAACCCAGGAAGTATATTACTTGCTACAACGATGATTGAAGTCGGTATAGATATTCCAACAGCAACCCTAATTGCTATTTATGCTGCAGAGCACTTTGGATTAAGCCAATTGCATCAATTAAGAGGCCGTGTAGGAAGATCACATCTACCGAGTCAATGCTTTGTGATTTCTCAAAAAGAAGACATCGAAAGACTTGAGATATTAACAAAAACTGATGATGGTTTTAAACTATCTGAATATGATTTAATCCAAAGAGGACCAGGAGATTTCTTAGGAAGCGAACAAAGCGGTTATCTAGATTTTAAGTTCCTCGATTTAATAAGCGATTATCCGATTTTAATGGAAGCTTCTAAGAATGTTGAATGGTTAATGCAACAAAAAGATTTTTATACGAACATAAAATACAAATATTTGCAAAGATACATTAAAAACAATATAAAAATATGATATAATTATACATACGAAAGAAGGTAGAGATATGATACGCATAGCTGTAGATGGTATGGGCGGAGATTTCGCACCAGAGCCAATTGTTAAAGGAACTTTAGCAGCACTTGATAAATTTGATCAAGTAGAAATCACGTTATTCGGTGATGAAGAAAAGATGAAACCATATCTTAAAAATCATCCAAGACTTAAAGTTGTTCACACACCTTTTTATTTATCTATGGGAGAAAAAGATCCTATCAAACAATATAGAACAAATAAAGAAATGTCAATGTTTAAAGCACTCAAAGCATTAAAAGATCAAGAAGTTGATGCAGTTGTTAGTGCTGGACCAACACAAGCACTTGTTGTTGGAGGACATTTTATTGTAAGAAGAATGCCTTCAATGAAAAGAGTAGCGATTGCTCCAATTATTCCTTCTTACGATAGAAGAGGAAGAATACTTTTGGATTCTGGAGCTAACGTAGATTTTAAAGCAGAACATTTAAGAGATTTTGCAGTATATGCATCAATCGTTGCTGAAAAAGTATTAAAAAGAGAAAACCCAACGGTTGCACTTGTTAATATAGGTACTGAAGAAGGTAAAGGTAGAGAGTTAGATGTAGAAACATTTAACTTACTAAAAAATGATGAACACATCAATTTTTATGGTAACTTAGAACCTAAAGAAGTTTTTACAACTGAAGCAGATGTTTTACTATCTGATGGGTTTACTGGAAATATCGTTATGAAAACCATGGAAGGAACAGCAAAAGGTTTAGGCATGGTATTAAAAAGAGAAATTAAAGCGACATTCTTAGGTAAAATTGGCGCTTTACTGATGAAAAAATCATTAAATAACTTTAAAAAATCACTAGATGCTTCTGAAGTTGGTGGTGCCTTACTGATGGGCCTTAATGGAATTGTCATTAAAGCACATGGTTCATCTAATGATTATGCGTTTTTTAATGGTATTAGACAAGCAAAAGAAATGGTAGAGGCTGAAGTGATTAAAAAAGTAACTGAAGCACTAGAGAAGAAGGAAGTAGAAACTAAATGAAAGATTTACTTAAAAAGTTAAATCTTTTATATAAGGATGAATCTCTATACGTTCAAGCACTGACACATGCATCATTTGCATATGAAAACCAAACAGATAATAATGAAAAATTAGAATTTCTTGGTGATGCAGTCATTGAACTACTAACAAGCGATTATCTTTATCAAAAAGATTTAGCAGATGAAGGCGAACTCACAAAAAGACGTGCTCAAGCGGTTTGCGAAGAAGCACTGGTGATTTTCGCAGAAAAAATACACTTAGATCAATATTTAAGACTTGGAAAAGGCGAACAATTAAGAGGACCCAATGCAGCGATGATTGCTGATGCATTTGAGTCTTTGTTTGGTGCTGTTTATTTGGATTTAGGATTTAAACAAGCACAAAAACTTTTTCATAAAATTGTTGTTCCCCATTTGAATTTAGTTTGGGGAATTAAAGATTATAAATCAGCTCTTCAAGAATACATTCAAAGTGGAGACAAAAGAAATATTAGTTATCACATTATTAAAGAACAAGGTCCTTCACATAATAAGATTTTTGAAGCCGCTGTTAAACTTGATAATCATATTGTATTAGGTACCGGTATGGGAAGATCAAAAAAAGAAGCAGAACAAAATGCTGCTCATGATGCATTAAAGAAGGGTAATTATGATTTTAAAGAGATTATTTGATGAGTATGATTTTTCAATTGAAAGAATACTACTTAAAGAGTATAAAAAACTCTCTTTATCGATGCAAGAACTCACGGTTTTAATCGCATTATTTTCAATTTATAAAAAGAGAAAGACTTTTTCAACATTAGCTATTGCAAGAAGAGTTGAATATCACTCAAATGAAATCGGTGAGATTGTTGAATCATTACTAGATAAAGGGTTTATGACGATTTCATTAGAACTTAAAGATCAAAAAGAAAGAGAAATTTTTGATTTAACACCAACTTTTGATAAAATTGAGAATCTGTATTTAGAAGAAGAAAAAGAAAAACAAAAACAATTGACTGAAAACGAAGTTAGTGATGTCATCTTAAAATTTGAACAAGGTCTTGGAAGACCACTTAAGTCTTATGAATTAGAAAATATCAGAAAATGGTTTGAAGATGATCATTATACATACGAACAAATTATCAAATCAATCGATCAAGCAGAAGAAAAAATCAGTGTTAAGTTTGTTGAACGCTTACTAACACAACAACCCATAAAAACTATAGAAATTGATCAAGATGTGGACCAAGCACTTGATGAAATATTTAAGAGCATTAAATGAAACATGCAGTTTATATTTTAGAAACGCTTGATCAAATATTTCCAAATGCGACAGTAGAACTCGATCATAAGAATCACTTTGAATTATTGATCGCAGTCGTATTAAGTGCACAAACCACAGATGTCGCAGTCAATAAAGTCACACCAGAACTATTTAAAAAATATCCAACACCTTATGAACTTGCAGCAGCAGAAGAACAGGATATTGAAAGATATATAAAAACTATAGGTTTATATAGAAATAAAGCGAAAAACATTAAGGCATTATCTGAACAACTCATTACACATTTTGATGGCAAAGTTCCTTCAAAAAGAGAAGATTTAGAATCATTGCCGGGTGTCGGAAGAAAAACAGCGAACGTTGTACTAAGTAATGCATTTCACATTCCAGCATTAGCAGTAGATACACACGTAGCTAGAGTATCTCAAAGATTGGGTTTCGCCAAAGTTGGGGATTCTGTATTAACCATAGAAAACAAATTAATGAAAAAAATACCTAAAGACAAATGGCAACAAGCTCATCATCAATTTATTTTCTTTGGAAGATATCACTGTTTGGCGCGTAATCCAAAGTGCAATCAATGCCCTTTATTTGACGTGTGCAAATATAAGGATAAACATAAGTTTAGATGACAAGTGAGTTGGCAACAACTCATTTTTTTCTATTTATTAACGGATTTAAAAACATTTAATATACTACGATAAAAACTACAAATGCGATATGGGAGGGAGAACCTATGTATATTAACATGATTGAATTAACACATTTAATCAAAAAAAGACAAGATAACAACAAATATATTGGCATGCCAATTGGATCTGCGATTAAGTATAAAAGAGAGCAGTTAAATATGACCTTAGAAGAAGCAAGTGCAGATATTTGCAGTTTATCTTATTTATCAAAATTAGAGAACAACATCATTAAACCAAGTGCACATTTTGTGGATATGTTTAAAGAAAGATTTAACATCAAAGACGAGTATGTTTATGATTCAGACGGATTTAAAATTATTCTAGAAAAAATCATACGTGCGCTTTTACTAGATCAAACCATCAATTCAAAAGAACTACAAGCATTTGATCAAAGAGAGGATTATGAATCTGTTTTAGTCAATTTTGCATATTATGTTCTAAGTGATGACTCAAGTCAAATAGAATGTTATTATAAAAAAATGGTCAAAACCATCATATCCATGCCTGAAGAAGCATTCATGACCGCGATGCTTTTAGTTAACCAATTGTTATACAAAGAGATGAGATACTCTGATGGCGTTGAGTTACTCAATAGAATAGAAAAGTTTGAACCAAAACATGAAAAGATTAAGCTGCTGATACTTAAAGGGATGACAAAACATGCGTTTAAGATGAACAATTATATGCTTATTTCTAAATCATTTGATAAGTATAAAAACAAACTCATACAAAAACAGTTATTTTCACAACTTAAAAAGTTAAACTTAGAGAAACTAGAACATGAATCTAGATATAGACTATGTCAAGATATTATCGATGAGATTAGTCAAATTGATGCTTTTGATGAAGCAGATAAAAACTATTTAAACGCTAAATGCTATTTTCATAAAGCTGAATATCATAAAACTCACGACATTGCATCTAACTATAAGGATGTATCAATCGATTGGATGATACTTTATCTATTATCATTAGAACACTTAAAGGAAACCGCAAAAATCATTCAATTCCTTGATCACTATCCTATAGTTAAACATCCAAGATTAGATATTATTGTCAAACACTTAAATCATAAGTATAAGTCTACACATGAAGAACAAATGAACTACATCAAAAGAGACATTTTAACATTTCAAGGAATGACAGAAGATCATGAAATACTAAACTTTTTACTTAGAGATTGTGAACAAATGTTAACGAAACAACAGTATTATAAGGATGCTGTTTCGCTATATCGGATATTTGTTAAAAAAATTCATAATTTAAGTTTTGCTTAAGAAAATCATAAGAAATAAGGTGAAAAACCTTATTTTTTTGCTTATTTAAGCCAAATACTATTGACTAAAAAATTATATTCATATATACTATTTAAGGCTAAGGAGGGATGATGATGCGTACAATAAAATTGTTTAGCTTAGCTAAGGGGTTCGTTTTTTTATTTTTGATTGCTGCAATTTTAACAGCAGTTCATCAATATGCATACTCAAATGTTCCCTTATTCACACAATATTTAATTAAAACTTTATTAGCACAACCAGGTATTGCTGATCAAACAGTAAGTGTAGGTGAAGTCAACCTACCTACTTTTGTTTTAAACTTTTTTAGACAGGATACTGAGGTTTTAAATATTATCTTAAGAATTGCGAGTGCCTTACTGATTTTACAGGTATTTAGATTTTCCTTAAGATTTTTCGAGTTATGGATTAAAGGTGCTTTATTAGAAAAGCTAGCAGAAAAATTAAGAATTCGATTATATGGACATATTCAAGATCTAAACTATGAATTCCATAACAATGCAGATACTGGAGATCTTATCCAAAGATGTACTACAGATGTTGAGACAACAACTACATTCTTGACAACTAGAATGTTAGATTTTATCTACTTACTAGTAACATTGTTATTTGGTGCTTATCAACTATATTATATTAATCCTACAATGGTATGGATTTCATTATCACTGATTCCGCTTGTAGCAACATCATCTATCATTTATTTCATTAAAATCGATAAAATTTTCCAAAATATCGAAGAAACTGAATCTAAAATGATGACTGTTGTCCAAGAAAACTTATCTGGATCAAGAGTTGTAAGAGCATTTGCGAATGAAGCTTTTGAAGTTACTAAAATGGAAACTAAAAACAGAGAGTATGCTAACGCTTTAAAAAAAGCAAACAGTATTGTAGCTATTTACTGGGGTTCTATGGACTTCATTAGTATTACCCAATATTTAGTAATTATTGCTATTGGTGTCTATGCAGTTAGAAATCAAACGATGGATGCTGCTGGTGTTGTTGCTTCATTATCTCTTGTTGGTATGCTTATTTGGCCAGTAAGAGGATTAGGTCGTATCATTAACGATTACGGAAAAGCACTTGTTGCTTCTGATCGTATACACCATATCTTAGAACAATCTAGTGAATATGAAAATGATGGAAAAGAAGAACCAGAAATTAAAGGAAACATTGAATTTTCAAACGTTTCATTTAAATTTCCTGATACACAAGAACATCTCCTTAAGGATGTTAACTTCAACATCAAAGCTGGTCAAACAGTCGCAATCATTGGTCGTACAGGTAGTGGTAAATCAACCATCATTAACCTTTTAATGCGTATGCATGAATATCAAAATGGACATATCTCTATTGATGGTGTGCCGTTAAAAGAAATCAATAAAAAATATATTAGAAAACAAATTGGTGTCGTTTTACAAGATCCATTCTTGTACTCGAAAACAATTTATGAAAATATCGCAATTGCAGATAAAGATGCAGTTAAAGATCGAGTGATTAAAGCAGCAGAGATTGCAGCACTTGAAAAAGATATTAGAACCTTTAAAAAAGGATATGAAACCATCGTTGGTGAAAAAGGTACAACGTTATCTGGAGGACAAAAACAAAGAGTTGCAATCGCACGTGTCCTTGTTCAAGATAAACCAATCCTTATTTTTGATGATGCTTTAAGTGCAGTAGATACACAAACAGACATTATGATTAGACAAGCACTTCTTGCTAAATCGAACCAACAAACAACCATCATCATTACACATCGTATTACAACCGCTAAAGAAGCAGATCAAATTATCGTCTTAGATAAAGGTACAATTCAAGCGATTGGTACACATGATGAGTTAAGTAAACAAGATGGTTTATACAAGAAGCTTTGGGATATCCAAGGTAAATTAGAAAAAGCGTTTGAAGAAACGTTAGAGGTAGGTGAAGATCATGCATCATGAAGATGATGTGAATGTTGAGTATAAAGTTCAACTATCTACCTGGAAAAAAATTATAGGCATCGTCTTTTCTTCTAAAAAAAGAATTGGTTTACTCATTGCATTTTCAAGTATGGTTGCCGTCTTAGACGCACTCATACCATTAGTTAATCGTTATGCAGTAGACGTATTCTTTGTTGGTGGAGATTATTCAACCTGGCCATATTTTGTTGCAGTTAATTTACTGATTGCTTTAGGCTTTGGGATTGCTGTTTGGGGATTTATCCACCAAGCTGGTATTATCGAAGCTGAAACAAGTTATGAGCTTAGAAGACAGGCATTTAAAAACTTACAAAGATTATCATATAGTTATTTTGATCAAACACCTCAAGGGTGGATTATGGCCAGAATGACATCTGATGCTAGACGATTATCACTAATTATTTCATGGGGGATTGTTGACTTCGTATGGGCAGGATTATCAATGATTATGATACTGATTGTCCTTTATGTCACATTCTTTAAATTAGCACTGATTGTATCTATTATTGTGCCAGTGATGTTTATTATTGCGTATTTCTTTAGAAAACTCATTTTAAAGCAACATCGTATTGCAAGAAAACATAACTCGCAATTAACAGCACAATATAACGAAGGATTCTTAGGTGCAAAAACAACAAAAAGTTTAAGTATTGAAGGTCAAAACTTTGATGAATTTGCATATACAGCGCATCAACTTAAAAGAGCAAGTATCAAAGCTGTGATTTCATCAGCATTATTTTCTTCAATCATATTAGTTCTTGCATATATAGCGGTAGGAACAACAATGTTCCAAGGGTCAATCTACGTATTAGAGTTTGTTATTACCGTAGGGACTCTACAAATGTTTATTGCTTATACAATTAATTTCTTTGAGCCTATCATGGCAATATCTAGAATTTTATCAGATTTCCAAAATGCACAAGCGTCAGCTGAACGTATCGTTGGATTAATTGAAACAAAATCTGATTTAACAGATACAAAAGAAGTTGAAGAAATCTATGGGACTTTATTTGAAGATAAAATTGAAAACTGGGAAGAACTTAACGGTGAAGTGGAGTTCAAAGATGTTACTTTCTATTATTTAGAAAATGAAATCATTTTGGAAAACTTCAATTTAAAGGTTAAACCAGGTCAAAGTGTAGCTTTAGTTGGTCATACAGGATCAGGGAAAACAACACTTGTTAACTTGCTTGCGAGATTTTATGAACCAAAATCAGGAAGTATTTTGATAGATCAAAAAGATTATAGACAAAGAAGTATACACTGGTTACATAAACGCTTAGGTTATGTTTTACAAAGTCCACATTTATTTAGTACGAATGTATTAGAAAATATAAGATATGGACGTTTGGATGCAACTGATGAAGAAGTTATCTATGCAGCTAAAATGGTTGGCGTTGATGATTTTGTTAAAAAATTAGAAAAAGGATACGATACTTTTGTTGGCGAAGGCGGGAATTTATTATCCGTTGGTCAAAAACAGTTGATATCATTTGCTAGAGCAGTCTTAGCAGATCCTAAAATACTAATTCTAGATGAAGCAACTTCATCCATTGACTCTGAATCAGAACTAGTCATTCAGTATGCAACAGACAAACTATTAAAGGGTAGAACAAGTTTTATTATTGCCCACAGATTATCAACTATTGTCAATAGCGATTTAATTGTAATGCTTGACATGGGGAAAATTATTGAAATGGGAACTCACGATGAACTCATTGCGAAACGTGGACACTATTTCGAACTTTATCGCAATCAATTTATTAGAGAAGGCGAAGATAAACTTAGCTTAGAGTTATAAAAAAGTAAAAAGACATCTTCATATCTACTATGATGTAGAGGTGAATAAGATGTCTTTTTTGTTATCCTTTTTTAAATGGACGATATGCTTAACCCAAGTCATATGGACACATACAGAAATTGATGTTCCTGTTTACAGTGATTTAGAAGATTATATTGAAATCCCTAAAGCTAAGTTATCAATCGATGGAGTTTTGGTTGATGATATACCAAGTTATGTAAGAGATGGTGTCAATAGAACTTTTTTATCAACTGTTGTTACAAGTTATTGTAAAACATATTATATCTATTTTGAAGCTTATTTTGAAGACTATAATATCAATGAGAAGCAGTTGATTCAAATCAATGTAGTAGATCAAATAAAACCAAAAATCACATATATCCCAACCTATCAAATTGATGTTTATGGTGAACCACCAGATTTATATCAACATCTTATATTTAGTGATAACTATGATGCTGTAGAAGATCTTGATATCTTCATAGATGATCAGTTGGTTAATTATGATATTGTTGGTACTTATGATATTGTTTATTTAATCAAAGATACATCGGGTAATGAGAATAGATATACAAGGACGCTTGAAGTCATTGATAGACATCCACCCATACAAGAAATGATCAATCCATTAATTATTGAAGTACATGAACTTTTAAATATTAATGATTATATAGATTTTAAAGACAATTATGATCAAATCTTAAATATCAATGTCATCGGTGATGAAGAGCCTTTTGATCAATTAGGATACTACGATATTAAAGTGGTTGCTGTTGATCGGTCAAAAAATGTAAGTGAGATTTCTTATATCCTAGAAGTTGTTGATCAAACACCACCGGATTTAATTTTAGTCTCATATCCACCACCATTAGATATTTTTGAAGCTTTTGATTTAGAGGATTGTTATCAGTATGTTTTATCATATACGGACAACTATGACGAACTAAATCAAGATGATATAAAAATCATTTATGATGTTGATATCAATCGGGTTGGAAAATATCAAATCTATTTTGAAATATCAGATCATTCGGGAAATAAAACAAACAAAACGTTAAGCATTGAAGTTAAAGATCAAGTTGGACCCAGTATTGAGATAAATACACCACTTGTGTTTGAAGTTTTCTCACAAAAACCAATCATCAGAAGTCTCATAACCATAGATGATAATTACTGTGATGATGCAGCAATTGATGTTGATATTAAAGAAAAAATAGATATGAACAAGATAGGTTTTTACGAATTAACTATAGAAGCTAGCGATGCTTATGATAATAAAACCATTCTATATACCACCATTGAAATTATTGACACAATACCACCTGAAATCACTCAAGTAAGCGACATCCTGCTTTCCGATTTTGAAGAAAAAGAGTTATCAATCTATTTTAATGCTTATGATGCTTATGATTTAGACCATACAATTATAGAAGTTTTAGATCATGAAGTTGATTATAAAAAAGTCGGTGTTTATGAAATCACGGTCATGGCTTATGACCAATCAAATAATCAAGCAACATTGATTACTGAAGTGTTTGTTGTTGATGTAGAACCTCCAGTTTTAGAGCTGACTTGTACCGAACTATTGATCAATCTTAATCAAATTGATATTGACTATTTATCTTATGTGAATCAAGTTAGTGATAATTATTCACAATTAACTATCTATGATTTAAT
The DNA here is from genome assembly GCA_002838185.1 of Tenericutes bacterium MO-XQ. Taxonomy (GTDB): domain Bacteria; phylum Bacillota_I; class Bacilli_A; order Acholeplasmatales; family Acholeplasmataceae; genus Mariniplasma. The sequence continues at coordinate 393,652 of CP017948.1, forward strand.
CATTGATTCTAATCTTGATACGCTTAATTTAGGTAAATACGAAATCACATATACTTTAGTTGATCAATCATTTAATCAAACAACATTAATCTTAACTGTATTTGTTGTCGATCAAGAACCACCTGTCATTGAAGGATCAAACTTATATAAAAATATGTTTGATAGTGTTGATGTTATGGAAGGTATTTATGTGAGCGATAACGTAACTGTCTATGAAATATATAGCTCAATAGAACTTTTAGATACAAGTTATCCGGGTTCTTATGAAGTTTATTATGTTGCAATCGATAGTAGTGGGAATCAAAGTAGTTTTAGCCGCATGATCTATATTAGCGAAACAAATGAACCATTTACTCTTGAGGAGTTTACACCTATTATCGTTATTGTACTTGTTGGTCTTTCCATATTATATTATCTCTATAAAAAATTGTAGTTATATCTTTTGACTTTAACCTTTATTTAAACTATAATATGAACGTAAATTAAGAAACATAAAGGAGTGTCTATACATGGCAGACGTATTAGTCGTATATTGGAGTGGTACAGGTAACACTGAAATCATGGCAGAAAAAGTTAAAGAAGGTTTAGAAGCTGAGGGATTATCAGTAGATTACAGATCTGTTGATGCAATCGAAGTTGATGAAGCATTAGCTTTTGATAAAATTGCATTCGGATGCCCATCAATGGGTGTTGAAACACTAGAAGAAGATGAGTTCGAACCATTCTTTGAAGAATTAGAAGGTTCATTATCAGGAAAGAAAGTTGCTTTATTCGGATCTTACGGATGGGGCGAAGGCGAATGGATGGAAGCTTGGGAAGATCGTGTAAAAGATTCTGGAGCTGAGTTATTCGAAGGCGGATTGAAAATCAATTCAACACCAAGCTCTGAAGAAGAGGAAGAATGTGTTGAATTTGGTAAGTCATTTGCTAAATTCTAAGAATATATGAAAAATGCTAATCTTAGCATTTTTTTTATAACAAGCTTTAAAGAATTTAAAAAGCATGTATAATAAATATAGGTGAAGCAAATGATTGGAGTTATAGGCATACAAAGTTCATATTCAATGTTAAAAAATACCATACCCATGGAAACTTTAGTGAAAGAAGCTAAGGCTCGTGGATATGATTTTTTAGCTTTAAGCGATGAGCAACTTCATGGTATGCTTCATTTTTATCGTTTAACTCAAAATTATGGTATTAAACCAATTTTAGGATTAACAGTAGAAATCCCTTATGGTTTAGGAAAAACTTCATTTTTGATATATGTCAAAAACCAAGAGGGATATCAAAATTTACTGCAAATCAGTTTGTTAAAAAGCCAACAAGAATTATCCTATGAGAATTTAATCTCACATCAAAAGGGATTGATTTTCGTTAGCAATCAACACTCCATCATCGATCAGCATTTATTAAATAAAGATATGAATCAAGCGATGGATATAACAATTGAGTTTAAACAAAAGTTTGAAAGCTTTTATTTAGGTTTATCCCTAGATGACTTTGATCATGAGATTGTGGTTGCGCCTGCGTTAAAGCAATTATCTGAAAAGTTAAATATTAAGATGTTACCACTACATCAAACTGGTTATTTAAATACTGAAGATAAATCTGTTTATGAAGCATTAATTAAAATAGAAAATGAACAAAATCAAGTTAAAGAAGGTGCAGATTTTCATTTGCTTGATCAACATGAAATTAAAAACCTTTTTTCAGAATATAAAGTGGTTTTTGATCACTTAAATGATTTCATTAATTCTGTGAGCTATATATGGGAAAAACCTACATTTGATATGCCTAAATATGACATTAAAGGATCATCATCTAAGGCATTTATCAAATCATTAGCAATCAAGGGATTAAAGAAAAGGTTAGAAAAAACGAATAAAGATCATAAAATCTATCAAGAACGTTTACTATATGAACTTGATATCATTCATAAGATGGGATTTGATCACTATTTCCTAATTGTATTTGATTTTGTTAGATATGCAAAAACTCATGATATATATGTTGGACCTGGTAGAGGTAGTGCTGCTGGATCCTTAGTTTCATATTGCTTAGGTATAACAGATATTGATCCAATCGAGTATCATCTTTTATTTGAGAGATTTTTAAATCCAGAACGTATCACGATGCCAGATATTGATATGGATTTTCCAGATAATAAACGTGATGAAGTTATACAATATGTTCAAGAAAAATACGGTAAAAATCATATGATTTCTATCGTAACTTTTGGTACATTTGCATTAAGATCATCGATTAGAGATATTGCAAGAGTAATGAAGATAGACTTGCAAAGAGTCAACGCAATCATTAAAAGAGTACTTAATGAACAAGTCGATACTAAAGATGAAGAAACGGTAAGATTATTAAAAGTGGCTAAAAAAATAGAAGGATTACCAAGACACACAGGTACTCATGCAGCAGGTATGATTTTAGCAGAACAAGATTTATTAAATTATATCCCGCTACAACAATCATCACAAGGTTTTTATCAATCCCAATTTGAGGCTAGTGACTTAGAGTCATTAGGTCTACTTAAGATTGACTTTTTAGGTATTAGAAATCTACAGATTATTGATGATGTTTGTAAACTCATTCAAAAAGAAAATCCAACCTTCAATATTAAAGACATACCTCTTGATGATACAAAAACATATGAGCTATTAAGTCAAGCTTCAACTGAAGGTATTTTTCAATTGGAATCTAGTGGTATGAGAAATGTTTTAAGAAAATTAAAACCAAATCATTTCGAAGATATCGTTGCGATTTTAGCTCTTTTTAGACCAGGTCCAATGGAAAATATTGATGAGTATATTGAAAGAAGAAATGGAAAAAAATACACATATATCCACCCAAATCTAAAAGATATTTTAGAACCTACTTACGGGATTATTATCTATCAAGAACAAATCATGAGAATCGCAAATGAGTTTGCTGGATATACGCTTGCTGAAGCGGATTTACTAAGAAGAGGTATATCTAAGAAAAATAAAGATATCTTAGAAAAAGAAAGTGTTAGATTCATTGAAAAATGTGCAGAAAAAAACTATCCTGAAGAGATAGGAAAAACCATATATGATTTAATTGTTAAGTTCGCTGATTATGGATTTAACAGAAGTCATAGTGTCGCTTATGGTATGGTTGCATATCAGATGGCATATTTAAAGGCAAATCATTATCAAAAATTTATGACGATATTACTTTCCAATGTGATTGGAAATGACCAAGCTATTTATGATTATATTCTTGATTTAAGGAAAAATGGTATACAAGTAGAAGCACCAAACATTCAAATATCTACAGATCGATTTGAAATCAAAAATGATAAAATTTATATGCCTTTGACACAGATTAAAAGCATAGGCAAAACACTTGTCCAAAAGATTTTAGACATAAGAAAAGACGTCTCATTTGAAGATTTTCAAACGTTTAAGAACATCATAAAACCTGTCATTAATGATCGTAATATGGAAATGCTTATTCATAGTGGTGCACTAGATGTTTTTGGTCTTAATCATCACACGATGATAGAAAACAAAAACGCTGAACATGCTGGATATGAGATGTATATTTCAGATTTCAAACTTAAAACATATGAAGAATATAGTTTTATCACTTTAGCAATGCATGAAAAAGAAGCACTTGGATTTAATTTATCTTTCCATCCACTACGTATGTATGAATCTTACATCAAAGAAAATAAATTAGACACGATTGAAAATGCAAAACAAAAAAGTTATGCACGTTTTTTAGGGTTTATGATTTCGAAAAAAGTAATTAAAACGAAACAAGGTAAACCTATGGCATTCTTAACAGTAGATGATGGTCAAAATCAAATTGAGTTAACACTCTTTTCAAATCATTATGAAAAGTATAAAGACATATTAGATGACAAAATTAAACTTTTTGAAGTTAAAGAAAATAAATTCAATGATAAAATAACTTATATCATCGAAAAAATGTATACCATCAGTGAGGTGGTATCATGAGATTTGATCATTGGTCAAAAGAGAAAAAACAAATGTTAGAATATGATTATCAACAATTGTTTGCGGATCAAATCATGACACTAAAAAAATTGTATAGATTTAAGGCTGACCCTGAAATGTTTGAAGATATCATAACGAATATATCAACAACACTTTTTAACTTGCTTGAAAATCAACATTTTGAGTTTGTCGAAGAACTCATTGAACGCATGTTTTTATCGATACTTGCATATGATGTTGTGATTTATCAAAAACGAAATTTCAGTGCTTTTAAGATGGACTTATATTTTTACAATGAATATAAAACCATTAGTATTAGAGGAATTACTATATCTTCAATTGAAGATTTAAAATCAGCTATTGAATTAATCTTATTTGTTGGAAGAAAGTATGACCAACTATCTTTATCAGACATCGAAGAAGTAAAAAACATCGACTTATATCAATTAATTTCAGGATTCAATGAAACCTTTATAAAAAACAACATCAAACAACTCCAAGAAAAATTTTACATTCAATGAGGTTATTATGACTAAAACAAGCAGAAAACAAATATTAACAGCCATCTATATAGGTTTAGCAATTAACATCCTATTAACAGTGATAAAATTAGGTTTTGGTATATGGGGAAGTTCTCAAGCACTAGTTTCAGATGGTGTTAACTCCTTATCAGATGTTTTCATGAGCACAATCATATTTTTTGTATTAAAAGTAGCTACAAAAAGTCCTGACAAAGACCATCCTTATGGACATCAAAAGTTTGAAGGACTCGCATATTACACCATTGGACTTATCTTTGCTGCTACAGCTATTTATCTAGCATATGGATCAGTAGAAAGTGTGATTGCATATATCAACAACCCAAATGACTTTGTGACACCAAATATATGGACGTTATTTATTTCATCAATAGCCTTAATCATCAAAATGTTTTTAGCTTACTTTTACTTTAAACTTAATCAAAAGTTTGATAATCCAACACTAAAAGCTGAGTTCAAAAATCACTTTTATGATATATTCTCAACTGGATTAACAGTTTTAGTATTGGCATTATCGCAATTTAATCTCATCATTTTCGATTATATTGGATCATTAATTATTAGTTTCTTCATCTTAAGATTATCTATCCAAATCATTAAAGAAGCAACTTCATTTTTAGTAGATGAATCACCTGAACCAGATAAGTTAAATGATATTCAAACTTTTATAGGATCCATAAAAGGTGTTAAATCCATAGATGATTTAAGAGTGAGAAGACATATGACTGAGTGGTATGTAGATGTAGAAATTGGTGTCGATGACGGTCTTTCGCTAAAAGTTGCACATGATATTGCAGAAACCGTTCATATCAGCGTCGAAGAGAAATACAAGGAAGTCATTCATTGTATGGTTCATGTAAACCCAAAAAGTAGGTGAAAAACCTACTTTTTTTTTGATTGTATATTTATAAAAATATACACAATGGCCTAACTTAATTGAGTTAATGAATGATTTTTGCTAAAATAAGAATATGATTTAACAAGAAAGGCGGAATGTCTATGCCCTCATTTCTAATGATTCAATGGGGAATTATTGGATTCTTCGTAATAATACACTTTTTAATCGGATTTTTGAGAGGAACGAGTAAGTCAACATATTTTACAATCGTTAGTTTAATTATGACGGTGGTGACATTGTGGATAGTTTCAAAACTTTCTTTTAACATGCTTTTAACATCTGGCTTATTTTCTACATCTCTACTAGATTTAGTAAATAGCCTCACTGGTGGTGCTATACCAGCAGATGTTATAACTTATTTAAATGAACCTGAGATTTTAGGATTAGCAATCGCGATTGCTGATTTAGTACTTAGAATCGCTGCATATTTTATTTTATATCCTTTAATTAAATTTTCTTTAACTATTACCATTTTCAAACCTATTTGGAAACTCGGTATTAAAAAGAGCATACTTAAAAAACAAAATGAACAAGCAAGAATTAAACATGAAGAACAAGAAAATCAAAATCGTAAATTTGTGCCTTCAAAACGTCTTAATAAAAATATATTAAGTCGTCTATTTGGTGGTGCTGTTGGTTCTCTTAGAGGTTTAGTGGTTGCGTTCATTTTTTTAGTTCCACTATTAGTCCTAGCAAGTTTTGCATCAGAAGTTACATCGGGATTAAACATAGAACAAACACAAGAAGGACAAGTTCTAAGTTCTCAACAAGACCTTGCTATAACAATTCCTAGTGAAATTGAAGAAATCTTAAGAAATATTAATGAAATGAATGAAGGCGGATTATCCGCGATCGTCAAAGATATTACCATTCAGGAAAAATCGTTGGATCGCTATATTTTTGATACAGTATTTACGACTGATATTGTTGTTGAAGAAACGTCAACAAGCATTAACTTTGGTAATGAACTTGAACAAATTATGGGAATTGCAACGATCATCGCTGAAAATGGATACCTTGAAGATGATTTTCAAATAGAAAATATTTCAACAGATGATATTGCAAATGCTTAACTGATTTTTCAACATATCGGTCAAAGTGAACTGATTCAATATATGATACCAGCAGCTGTTAGATATGGTGTTGAAAACTTAGCACCAGAAGAACTCAATGGTATTGATTTTGGTGGTAGAGATGCATCACAACTTGCACTAGATTTTTTCTATACCATTGCATGGGATGAAGAGTTCGGTGAAATCTTTGATATAGCTGAATCTGCATTAACCTTTGCAACAGTTAGTGAATGGATGACTTATATAGATCAACCAGAACTCCTAGCAGAACTTACTCCTGAAGAAGGCGTTATGCTGGCAGATATCATCCGCTCACTAGGTGATTTAAAAATGTTATCATTAATTAATGTAGCAATTGATTATGCAACTACATTAGAAGAAGCTCAACAAGAAATCGCTTGGATGGATCCATCAGAAGTTGAAGGATATCTACAAGAAAGGTTTGCATTTATTTTAGATGATCCAGACTTTTTCGTAGGATCAGAAGGTGAACTATATCGTATCGCACAAGTTGTAGAAACAGTATTCTCAGATGAATTTGGTGATACTAACTTAACGACACTACTTAGTTCAGTTAACGATTTAGAAACATTTATCAATTCCCTAAATCCTGAATGGGTTGGCGCGATTGTAGAAGATTTAGTAGAAGTAAGACTGATTATTGAATCAATGCCAGCGGCTATTGATTTTGCAGTATTCCAACAATTAAAAGATTCTGTAGATGAAGAATTAGCAGAACAAATTATGTTAGAAGTACAAAACATTGAATGGGATCAAGAAATCATCAATGTTGGTGATATTTACAAAGAAGCTTTAAAAATAGGTATTGGTACAGTATTTGGTCAAGATACTGATTTGTTAGCGTTTATTGATGATGTTGCTGTAAACCATATGGATTCATTAAGACAAATTGTTGAATATGTTTTTGAAGGCAGTGAAGTTGTTAATGCAGCACTACGTATTGCAAGTCCAACTCTAATAGAAGGTTTAGTTGATGATCCTACATTACAAGAAGCTATCGGTGACATATTAGTCAGCGATCCTCAAAGTGAAACAATCGATTTCAATTTTGGACAAGAAATCAATAATTTACTAACAATCGTTGAAAGCATTAATACATTTAGTAGCTTATCAGAAATCCAAGGATTATCTGGTATGGAAACAAACGATATGTTAGAAGTCATTTCACAACTAAGTTCGTTAACTGATACAGAGTACCAAACACTTAGAACAGCAGTTAATGACTTACAAATATTATCAAGAGCTGGAGAACCAGCATTAGAATATTTACAAGGTATGGTGACTTCACCACTGATCTATATTCCAACCAGTATACAGTTAAATCAAGAAGTTGCTTCAGTATTAGATTTAGCATATACTGTCTCAGATTATTTAGCTGAACAAAGTGGATCATATCTATATTATCAAGATATTAATCTAGAAGGATTATTAGATGATCCAGATTTTAGGGCATTTTTCACTTATTCAGTAGCAAATACACATTCTGATTTACTATTAGTGAATGTTGCAAACAATATAAAAAATATTGTTGAAACAGGTGCATTAAGTACATATACGACAATACCAACAACGTTAGCAGATGAAGATATCGATTCTGTTTTATGGAGACAAGAAGCTACTGAAGTGATGGAAGCTGTTTTTGATTTAATTATTGCAGCTGGAAATTCAGAAGGATTTGAATTATCTTATGCAGGCATCATTACAGCTGCTAATGATACATCTCAATTACCACTTGATGCACTTTATCAAATGAGTGAAAATGGAACATTCCTTGAACTCTTTGATTCCGATGTTATCCATAAACTTGTATCTGATTTCCTATCCAATACTGATACACAACAAGTATTAGTAGACGGTGTTAATTCAGCACAAACCATTTTTGTAGCACCAGCTGATTTCTTTGCTGCTGATGCTGATCTCATGGATGGAGATTTAATCAAACCTGTTGAATTTGAAAATATCGTCATCGCAATTTATGCATTAGGTATAACAAACATAGAATCCGTATCAACTTTAGGCTTAGAAACATTTACAACACTTTTAGATCGAAATATAGATCCTGATACAGGTGAAGATGATTTTGATCGTGTTTTTGGTGCTAACTATATTTATACTATATTAGATAAAGTATTAAAACTAGAGACTTTAGGAGATTTTGTAGGTACAACTTTAGGTGATGCTTTAGGTCTTACTGTTGACAGTTTTGATACAACACCATCTGATGCTATGCTTGCAAGTGATCCACTTGTTTATGAAGATATAGAAATTGGAAGAATTCCAAAAGAAGAATTTAGACGTATGTTAACATCACTTACCGTATTAGGTGATCTTGGCGAAATCGGATTAGATACATTTACAAATATGATAGATTTATCTCAACCAACAGATGATTTTGATACGTTTATTGCTTCAGATTATATTTATACAATCTTAGCAAGATTATTCGATAATGAAGCCTTTGGAAATTATGTTGGAGATGCTCTATCAGGTGCATTTGCAGATGATCCAATCGTTTTAGATATGGCAGTACCATCTGATGCACAAGGTACATCAGGTGTTGAAGAAGATTTGATTGAACGTTCTGAAATCAAGAAAATGATGGTCTCTCTTGACATGCTTAATTTTGGCGGAGAGCAAGAAATCTCTGTTGATACCATTTTAGATATGATTGGTGCTAATGTAGATGTTGGTACAGGAGAAGATGATTTTTCTAGATTTATTGATAGTTTATATATTCAAGATAAAGTTTCTCAATTATTGTTAAGTGATCAAATCATTGAACTCATTGCTAATAGTAGATTTTTAGCAACTGATTTTGTGATGCCAACAGGCAGTACAGTTAACGTTGATGGCAGAGATCGTTTGATCAAACAAGAAATTTATGATTTATTTGCAGGTCTTGATTTATTAGGATTAGGTGACTTTGAGAATCAACAACTTTCTTTAGATACAGTTACAACTCTTACTGATACTGAAGAAGATCAACTCTTATCATCTAGTTATTTATATCTAACACTAGATCTAATGCTTAAATCAGAAACAAACATTACAGTTCCTGATGATGCTTTAGAGACTTCAGGTAATTATACAGGTATGATTATGAAGACTGAAATTAAGGATTTACTCGCAGTCTTTGATATCCTTGGTGAAAGTGATCCTGCACAAATAGATGTTAATACAGTGACAATCGCTGATATCCAAGCAATGATTGATTTAGAATCAAATATTATCGATCAACTTGTCAGTGATGCAATTGTAGATAACCTTACATCTATTCCACTAACTGCTTATAATGTTGACCAAACAAGATTGTTAAGATCAGAAATGAACAAGATGATAGATACACTACTCATTCTAAGTGGTGGAGATGATCAACAAACATTAACAGGTTTAATGCCAATCGATACATCTACGATGACAACTGATATGCTTACAGATATCTTTAACGTAGATTCAAGAATCATTGATCGATTAACTTCAGAAGCAATCATCGATAGTGGTATTTCAATTCATTCTTTAGCATACGATGAAAACAGTGAATTAGATCCAGTTACTTCAGAAAAATTAGATATCAAACGTTCAGAAATGGCTGATATGTTATCAGCAATGGACATCTTAGATATCGATATTTCAAATGCAAGTACAATTGATCAATCTAAATATACACCAACAAATATTGGTCTATTATTAGATTTAGAATCACTCATTATTTATCGTTTAATCTCAGAAGGTATTCAAGATCAAAATTTACATACAGATGAATCATTATCAGAAGATGGTGTTGATGTAAACTATGACCCAGAAGCTCCAGGTAGTGATATTAAAGTTGCTGAAATGGAAGCTTTAGTGGAAGCAATGACTGTTTTAGGCATTGTGAATCTAACTGATCCAATCGATGTCGGTGCTGTAAGTGTTACCCAACTTAGAGATACACATTACTTAGGTTTAGGTACAGATCCAAATGGTGATGTTTATGAATCGAGAATTATCCATAGACTTATTAGTGATGCGGTAGACGATAGTATTACAGTTCCTGATCAAGCTTATATGACAGTTGATAACCTTGATGTATTACCAGATGAAATTAGTGCACTTATTGATGCACTTGATGTGATGGGACTTACTAAGTTATCAGATCCAATTGATGTTAACACACTAACAACCACTCAACTTAAAGATATTCATTATTTAGGTAAAGGAACAAATCCTGTACCTGAAGATGAATTATATGACTCTATGACTATTCATAGATTAATCAGTGATGCAGTAATTGATAACTTATATGCTGGTGATCCATTAAATGCTCCTGATGATGCATTTGAATTAGGATCAACAGAAGATATTGAAGCAGTAGAAATCAGTGCATTAATCGATTCACTTGATGTGATGGGATTAGCTACACTTGGTGATCCTATTGATGTTGATAATTTAACTGTTACACAACTTAGAAACATACATTATTTAGGTAAAGGCACAGATCCAGTAACTGATACTTATGATTCAGTGATTATTCATCGATTAATCAGTGAAGCTGTTATAGACAACTTATATACAGGAGATCCTTTATTAGCTCCAGATGGCGCATTTGAAACAGGATCAACTGAAGATTTAGAGGCAGTAGAAATTAGTGCTCTGATCGAATCACTAAGTGAAATGGGATTAACTACATTATCAGATCCTATCAATGTTGATGATTTAACAGTTGCACAACTTAGAAATATTCATTATCTAGGTAAAGGTACAGATCCAGTAACTGACACATATGATTCTGTGATTATTCATAGACTTATTAGTGATGCAGTTGTTGATACATTATATACAGGAGATCCATTACAAGCCCCAGATGGTGCATTTGAAACAGGATCAACTGATGATTTAGAAGCGTTAGAAGTAAGTGCTCTTATTGAATCACTTGATGAAATGGGATTAACTAAATTATCTGATCCAATCAATGTAGATGATTTAACAGTTGCACAACTTAGAAACATACATTACTTAGGGTTAGGTATAGACCCTGTTACAGATACATATGAATCAGTCATTATTCATAGACTCATTAGTGATTCAGTCATCTCTACAGTAACCATTCCTGATGATGCTTATATGACTGTTGCCCAAGAAGATGTTAAACCATTAGAAGTCAGTGCTTTAATTGAAGCATTAGAAGAAATGGGATTAACTAAACTTTCTGATCCAATTAATGTAGATACGCTTACCCTTACACAATTAGACAACATTCATTATCTTGGTCTAGCAATAGATCCAGTTCTTGATGAGTATCAATCATTAATTATCCATAGACTTATCAGTGATGCAGTTGTCGATAGTTTATACTCTGGTGATCCATTACAAGCTCCAAATGGCGCATTTAAAGCAGGATCAACAGAAGATTTAGAAGAAGATGAAATCAGTGCTCTTATCGATGCACTTGAAGAAATGGGATTAAGCACATTAGGTGACTCAATTGATGTTGATAATTTATCATTAACACAATTAAGAAATATTCACTATTTAGGATTAGAAGAAGATCCAGCAACAGACTTATATGATTCTGTGATCATTCATAGATTAATTAGTGATTCTGTCATATCAACAGTTACAGTACCAGATGATGCTTACATGACTGTAGCACAAATTCATGTGAAAGTAGAAGAAATATCTGCATTAATTGAAGCTTTAGATGTCATGGGATTAACTAAATTATCAGACCCAATTGATGTGAATGGCTTAACTGTAACAACACTTAAAGATGTTCATTATCTAGGACTTGGAACAGATCCAAGTGGTGATGATTATGAATCACTCATTATCCATAGACTTGTTTCTGAAGCAGTTGTAGATAGTTTATATGGTGGAAATCCGTTACTTGCTCCAGATGGTGCATTTAAAGTGGGTTCTACAGAAGACTTAGAAGAAGATGAAATTAGTGCATTAATTGAAGCAATGGAAGAAATGGGTATTACAACTTTAGGAGCTTCACTTGCAATTTCTAACCCAACAAACACACAATTACAAGCACTTCATGATTTAGGATTAAATGTTCCAGTTGATGATGTTTATCAATCTGTGATTGTTCATAGATTAATAAGTGACTCAATTGATTCTGCACTTACAGTTCCTAGTGAAGCATTTATGGCTGGTAGTACAGATGATCTTGAAGTTGATGAAATCAGTGCATTAATTGCAGCAATGGATGAAATGGGACTTACAACATTAAGTGCTGGATTATCAATTTCTGATCCAAGTCGTACACAATTACAAAACTTACATTATTTAGGATTAGAAGAAGATCCAGTTACAGATTTATATGATTCTTATATCGTTCATAGATTAATTAGTGATTCAATTACAGCAGCATTAACTGTTCCAAGTGACGCATATGATTCAGTTGCAGAAGATGACCTTGAAGTTGATGAAATCAGTGCACTTATTGAAGCTATGGAAGAAATGAACATTACAACATTAAGTTCAGGATTGACATTCGGAAATCCAACAACAGCTCAAATTCAAGCATTGAATTACTTAGGTTTAGGTACCGATCCAGTGACTGACTTATATGACTCATATATTGTACACAGATTATTATCTGATGCTATTGATGCAGTTATATCAGTACCTGTTGATTCATTCATGGTTGGTAGACCAAACGATATTAAACCTGAAGAAATTGATCATTTAGTTGGTACAATGAATATCATTGGCGCAACTGATGTCTCAGACTTCTCTGGAATTACAGTTGCTGATCTTTCTGGCTTATCTGCTGGAGAAATAGAATATATCACAGAAGCTATAGCTGATGGACCAAACTTAATAGTATATTACTTTATTGCAGACATTGTTGACCCAACGAATACGCTTTATCCTTTAGATTCAGCATATGAAATGGACATCACTAATACAATAAGAATTAGACTTACTAGAAGTTCACTAGCAACAGCTTTAGGCGCATTATAAAAATCATTTTTTGAGCCCAGTCATTGATTGGGCTTTTTTTAGCGCAAAAAAAACACTCTATTTCTAGAGTGCTTTTATCTTATAATTTCTCAATTAAACTTAAGTAAAAATAAACACCATGAATAACATTATCAATACTAATTTTTTCATCTTCTCCATGAATTAATTTTAAATCATCTTTTGAAACATCCATAGGTGAAAATTTATAAACCCGATCACAAATCTCATGATAATGTCTAGAGTCAGAAGTAGCAACTATTAAATAAGGTGTTACAATTACTTCTGGCCATGTCTTTTTAATTGCTTGTCTAACAACTCCAAATACTTCATCTACAACAGATGTAGAGGTAGCTTCTGAAACTTTAATTACCTCAATCTTAATATCATCATTTTTGATGATTTTTTTAATCTTTTTGACGACTTGATCTGATGTTTCATGAGGTCTAAGGCGATAATTAATACCTACTGAAGCACTTGTTGGTAAAACGTTAATCGCATCACTTGCTTGTGAAACGGTAAATGCTTGAGTTGTTTTAAACATTGATAATATTTCTCCACCAGATAATTTTGCAATCAGCTTAACCACTGGTGTAAATAACCATAAATTTGCGAAAATCATACGAATTGGAAAACTCTTTGAATATGGTGCTAACGTATCAAATAATGTTCTAACAGGTTCTGTTAGTTTTAATTTAAATTGTTTTGTACGATTTAATCTTAAAACCGCTTTTGATAAGACTGTAAGTGCGGTATCTTTAGGTGGTGTTGATGCATGCCCTCCTTTAGAAAAAGCAGTCAATTTAAGATTCATGAATCCTTTTTCAGCGATACCTACAACAGCAACTTTTTTACTCACACCAGGAAACATATTTGAAACGATTGCTCCACCTTCATCAAGTACCATATAAGGATTGATTTCATTTGCTTTAAAGTATTCAACCATTTGTTTTTGGGTATCACCATATATTTCTTCTTCACCAGAAAAACAAATATATAAATCATTTTTAAATATTTTTCCTTGAGATAAGCTATATTCAACAGCTTCCATAATCGCATTTAAACTGTGTTTGGTGTCCAATGTACCTCTACCATAAACATAAGATTCATCAACGTCTCCACTAAAAGGTTCAAATGTCCATTTTCCATCCACAGGAACCACATCAAAATGTGCCATTAAAACAGTAGGTTCTTCGTTACTTAATCCCTTTATATGGAACATAACGCCTGTACCAATTTCTTGATAAGTGCTTTGCTCATTAATTAAAGGATAGTGTGTTTTTAAGTGTTCTTTGAATGCTGTAAAAGCATGATGATCAATTTTCTTTGAATCCAAATTTGATATTGTAGGAATCTTTATTTTTTCTGATAAATTTTCAATCACACGCTTTTCATCTATGCTATATTTCTTTTTCATTTCTGGATATAACACAGGTTTAAATTGTATTGTTTTTACGAAAACAATTAAGATGAGTAAACCTAAAACACCAAGTCCAATATATAAACCAATCATTACTTAATCAATCCTTTCTTATATAGAATTCTTGAAACAGTAATGGATATAATAACACCTACTGGAACCATGATACCAACTAATCCACCACTACCTGGAACAAATAAGAAGAAGATAAGCATGAATAAGATTGGTATAATCGCAACTTTAAATCGTTTTGTAATATAAACAACACCGATAGCCCCAAACAATGCAGGAATAACATTATCAAATGCAGGTTTTAAAACATCTGATTCTAAAATAGGAGCTAGTGGAATAATTAAAACAATTCCTATGATGATAATAAGGGTGGTTGCGATTGATGATGAAGCAACAGCAATGGTTGCTAAAACATCGCCTTCATCTGTGCCCTTTTCAACGTTTAATGCGTCTTGTGCATTAAGTGCAGCTGGCACTTTAAGTGATGTTAGATTACCAGTTACAAATGCTAAATAACTACTACCAGAACCAAGCATTGGTGTAAATGTAAATACTTCAATGGTTGTTACTGGCCAGAAGATAACTGCAGTAGCAACAAAGCCTGGTAAAAACTTATTCATTGTTGGCCAAACACCTGTAAAAATACTAATGAATAAAGGTAGAGAAATAAATAAACCTAATGCGCCAAGCATCCAAATTCTACCTTCAAAATGGATTTGATCTTGATATGAACGTTTCATTTATCTCACCCCCAAAAGTGCATAAACTAATGCAAGTGCCATGGATGCGATCATCGATAAAGGTAACGCATAATTTTTAAGCCATTCTTGTTTGTATTTTTTGATGATAAAGCCAAATACAATGATAAGTGCTCCACTTGTTAATAAAACTAAAATCGCAAGCAATGAAATATATGTCTCACCTGTTGTCTCATTAGTGATAGGTGCTACAACATATCCAACAAATGCTGAAATCATCCCTAAGAATAAGGCATCCATCATAATGTTTTTCCATGTAGAATCTTTTTCTTTCATTTGTTCAAAACGTTTACTAATTTTCTTTAAAAATAAAGGCACAATTAAAAGTGGTGGTATACATCCTAAAGTCATAACCCATAATGCAGTTACTATCATATCAGGAGTGATTGAAGAACTTCCGATATCTACATTATAAACACCTTTAATAACATTGGTTGCTGCAGGAAGTTCATAAGTTAAAGCACCTAGGGTACCAAGTCTTAAACCTGCGACCATAGGTCCAAATATTTTTGTTAAGATCACTAATCCAAAAAGAATTGCAAGTGATGGAGCAATCGAAAAGATCATCGATGATATGATTGTCTTTCTAATTTGCTCTTTAGTGAAGTTTAAGGCTAAAGCACGTTTTCTTGCTTGTAGCAAAAAAACCGTACTTTGGGCTAGCACATACAAAAAGATGATACTCACAATCACATAAACCCACCATACGTTCAAGAAATCCAACTGACATCCCTCATTTACTTTTATTTTGTGTAATTTAATTTATTATACAACATTTTGAAGTAAATATGAATATAACTCAAAGTGATTACAAAAAAAAGCATCCAATTTGGATAAAATGGAACCTATAAAATAGACACTTTGAAAAAAGGAAGCTATTTTTAGGTTCTTTTTTTGTATACTAATAAAGAGAGGTGATGAACAATGAGTAAAAAACTATTCACAGAGCAAGAAATAGAGATATTAAAACAAAACAAGTATGTAAAACGAGTTGGATCAAAAGGAATAACATACAGCGATGAACTCAAACAGTTCGCAATAGCAAAATCAGAAGAAGGATTTCTGAGCACTGAAATATTTGAGATGGCAGGATTTGATCTAACAATTATTGGTCGAACAAGAGCACAAAAAGCGTTAGATAGATGGAAAATAGCATATAAAAAATCTGGAATAATGGGACTACAAGACACGCGAAAAGGATTATCAGGGAGACCATTGGAAAGAGAATTAAGCCTAGAAGAGCAACTAGAACGAAAAGAAGCTAGGATTAAGTTTTTGGAGGTACAACTAGATTTCCAAAAAAAGTTAGACATGATAGAAAGGGGCGTGTATACACCCAAAAGCAAGAAAAAACACAAATAATCTATGAATTAATCAAAGAAATCATCGATGAGAATGGTTACACAAGAATGGTTACATTCTTATGTGATGAAGCTGAGGTATCTAGAAGTGGATATTACAATTATTTCAGTCCTAAAGCAATTAAACGAAGAGAAATCCGTGAGGAAGAGGATCAAGCCTTACTAGATTTAATTATTGAAGTATACAAGTTTAAAGGTTACAAGAAAGGATCAAGAGAAATCAAGGATTTTCTCTTAAACGAATATGGAATCATCATGAATCGTAAAAGAATACAACGAGTCATGAGAAAATACGAGATTATTTGTCCGATTAGAAAGGCCAATCCATATAAAAGAATGGCTAAAAGTATAAAAGGTCATCATATACATGAAGACCATGTGATGCGTAATTTCAAACCAGGAAGACCATTCGCAGTTCTTTTAACAGACATAACATATTTCAGTTTTGGGAGAAAGAACAGACGAGGATTCCTGTCAGCAATCAAGGATAGCCAAACAGGGGAAATAGTCGCAAGAGCAGCATCAACATCGCTTAGAATGGATTTCGTGATGGAAACGCTAGATAACCTAACAAAGCATCCATTATTTGACGAGAACAATGATATGATCATTCATTCAGATCAAGGAAGTCATTATGCATCAAATGACTTTGGAGACTTTCTTAGTAGGTACAAAATAACACAATCCATGTCACGTCGCGGGAATTGTTGGGACAACGCTCCAATAGAATCTTTCTTTGGAACGTACAAAGATCATGTAGATCTGAGTGATTGTGAAACAATCGAACAAGCATTAGTGAAGATAGATCATTTTCTGGACTATTACAACAACTATAAACCACAAAGAAAATTGGATAGATTACCACCTATCAAATACAGAGATTTACTAATAACAAAACAAAAAGGTGAAATTCCTCTAAAGGAATCTACACCTTAATTAATATTACTGCCTTTTTTTAAAGTGTCCTTGACATTGGGTCCACTTTAGGATGCTTTTGA
The DNA here is from genome assembly GCA_002838185.1 of Tenericutes bacterium MO-XQ. GTDB lineage: Bacteria > Bacillota_I > Bacilli_A > Acholeplasmatales > Acholeplasmataceae > Mariniplasma. The sequence continues at coordinate 411,678 of CP017948.1, forward strand.
CTTATTTTTTAACAACTCTTACTTTTTTAAGTTGTGCAAATCTTGGAAGACCATCTTCTAATTTAGCCTTAGATTCACCTTGGATAAGTGGAAGTGCATAATCGATGAACTCTTGAGTTAAACCTCTACCTCTTGGTTTAATCCAAGCTAGTGGTACTTTTTGTTCTTCATTAGCAGCTTTTCTTAAAGGAATTAATTTATATTTGATCTTGTAAGGATTTGAAGACACTCTTTCAAAACCTACCATCTTATCTGTTGTTCCTCTAACTGCAGCTTTAACAGCTTTTTGACCTGCTTTAAATGCTTCTTCGACATCAACCTTTGATGCTAGATGAGCAGCAGAACGTTGTAATAAACTAAATTCGATTGCTCTAATTTTAACATTGATACGGTTTGATAACTCAGTTGCAAGCACTGAAGCAGTACCACCTAATTGAGCATGACCGAATGCATCAGTTTTTAGTTCTTGTAGAGTTTCTGCAATGTATTGACCTTTATCATTTTTAATACCTTCAGAAACTGCAATTAAGACTTTACTCTTTTCTTTTAAAATTGATTCAACATCTTCAAAGAATTCTTCAACATCAAATGCAACTTCTGGAAGATAGATTAAATCTGGACCTTGACCTTTATAAGTAGCTAATGCTGAAGCAGCTGTTAACCAACCAGCATTTCTACCCATCACTTCAACGATTGTGATTTGTGGAATATCATATACTGTTGCATCATGATATAGTTCCATAAATGAAGTAGCTACATATTTTGCAGCACTTGCAAATCCTGGAGAGTGATCAGTAACATTTAAGTCATTGTCAATAGTCTTTGGAACACCCATGACATTGCAATCATAACCTGATTTCTTAAAGAATTTAGAAATCTTGTTACATGTATCCATTGAATCGTTACCACCATTGTAGAAGAAGTAACGAATATTATATTTCTTGAAAACTTCTAATAAACGTCTGTAATCTGAATCATCTTTCTTTGGATCTGCTAATTTGTAACGAACGCTACCAATTGCAGATGATGGTGTATTTTTTAATCTTAATAATTCTTCTTGATCTTCTTTTGACATATCATAGAAATCTTCGTTTAATACACCTTTGATGCCATGAATTGCACCATATACTTCAGTGATATTTTCTTGTTTTAAAGCTTCTAAGAAAACACCAGCTGCACTTGAATTAATAACACTTGTAGGACCACCTGATTGGCCTAATAATGCTGCACCTTTTAAATCTTTCATATTTTCATCACCATTTCTTTAATATTTTTATTTTTTCCATATCTATTTTAACACACATGGATTATAATGTGAAAAAAAATCGTTTTCATAATTTGATAAAAACTAAGTAATCACAGTTTGAAACATATAACATATATGTTATAATAAGAAATGGTTATGATTTTACACTTAAGGAGATGCAAACTATGAAAATTGCAGTATTGACTTCTGGTGGTGACGCACCTGGTATGAATGCTGGGGTTAGAGCCGTCGTCAGAGCAGGAACCATGTATGGACATGAAGTCTATGGCATCAAAGATGGATACAAAGGACTTGTGGAAGATGATATGGTTTTACTTACACATCAAAGCGTATCAGGGATGCTTACAAAAGGTGGAACCTTTTTAGGAACATCAAGACTTCCAGAATTTAAGGAACTGAGTGTTAGAGAAAAAGCAATAGAAAATCTAAAACAAAGAGGTATCGAAGCTTTAATCGTTATTGGTGGTGACGGAACATATCGTGGTGGTATGGAACTCGCTCAAATGGGATTAAAAGTGATTGGTATTCCAGGAACAATCGATAACGATATTCCAGGCACTGATTATACGATAGGTTTTCACACTGCAGTTGAAACGATTGTAGATGCAATCGATAAGCTTAGAGATACATCATCTTCACATCAAAGAGTATCTATCATCGAAGTTATGGGTAGATATAGTGGTGATTTAGCAGTATTTGCTGGCATATGTGGTGGTGCTGAGTTCATCATTACACCAGAAAATCCAATGAATAAAGATGATATGATCAAAAAGATTAAAAAGTATAAAAATGAAGGTAGAAGACATGCCATCATTGTGATTACTGAAAAAATCTTAGATGTTCATAAACTTGCAGAAGAAATCACAGAAGCAACAGACTTTAGTTCAAGAGCAACCGTCTTAGGCTATATCCAAAGAGGTGGAGCGCCATGCCCAGAAGATCGTATTTTAGGATCTAGAATGGGTGCTTATGCTGTAGAACTATTAAATGATGATATTTACGGTGTATGTGTTGGTGTACGTGATTCACGTATGGTACACTTACCATTCGCAAACATCATTGGTCAAAAACGACCAAAAAATGAGTTATACTCACTCGTTAAAAAAGTATCTTAAATGTGTGTTTAATTTAAAATTAATATAAATTAAAGTATAGGAAGGAAATGACGATGACAAAGTATGTATATTTGTTTAAAGAAGGCGATCAATCAATGAGAAACCTTCTTGGTGGTAAAGGTGCTAACTTAGCTGAGATGACTAAGATTGGTATGCCAGTACCACAAGGCTTCACAGTAACAACTGAAGCTTGTATCGATTACTATAATCGTGGTAAGAAAATTACTCCAGAGATTATAGAACAAATCGAAAAAGCGCTTGCTGAAACAGAAAAAATCGCAGGCAAAAAATTTGGAGATGCTAATGATCCATTCTTAGTATCAGTTCGTTCTGGTGCTAGAGCTTCAATGCCAGGGATGATGGATACCATCTTAAACTTAGGTTTAAATGATGTTTCTGTAGAAGGTTTAGCAAAATTAACGAATAACCCTCGTTTTGCTTACGATTCTTACAGACGTTTCATTCAAATGTTCTCAGACGTAGTTATGGAAATTGAAAAAGAAAACTACGAACATTTACTAGAACAAATGAAAGAAGAAAAAGGCGTTGAGTTAGATACTGACTTAAATGCTGATGATTTAATTAAATTAGTTGGCCAATTTAAAGCTAGATACTTAGAATTAAAAGGCGAACCATTCCCACAAGATCCAAAAGAACAATTAATCGAAGCGATTACTGCTGTATTTAGATCATGGGATAACCCAAGAGCTAACACTTACAGAAGAATGAACCACATTCCTTATGAATGGGGTACTGCTGTAAACGTACAAGGTATGGTTTTCGGTAACATGGGTGAAGACTCAGGTACAGGTGTTGCGTTCACTAGAAACCCATCTGATGGAACTAATGAACTTTATGGAGAATACTTATTTAATGCACAAGGTGAAGACGTTGTTGCTGGTATTCGTACACCAAAACCAATTAGCGAATTAAAAGAAGATAATCCTGCATTATACGAAGAATTTGTTTCTATTTCTAATAAATTAGAAGCTCATTATCGTGATATGCAAGATATGGAATTTACAATTGAACGTGGTAAATTATACATGCTTCAAACAAGAAATGGTAAGAGAACTGCACAAGCTGCATTAAAGATTGCTATTGACCTTGTTAAAGAAGGCGTATTAACTGAAAAAGAAGCAATTCTTAAAGTTGAACCAGGCCAATTAGATTCTTTATTACACCCTCAATTTAACCCAGCTGCATTAGGACAAGCTAAATTAATCGCAACTGGTTTAAATGCATCACCAGGTGCTGCAACAGGACGTGTAGTATTTAACGCTGATCGCGCTAAAGAAATGAAAGAAAAAGATGGTCTTCCTGTGATCTTAGTTAGACAAGAAACATCACCAGAAGATATCGAAGGTATGATCGTTGCTTCAGGTATTTTAACTTCACGTGGTGGTATGACATCACATGCTGCAGTAGTTGCTCGTGGTATGGGTAGATGTTGTGTTGCTGGTGCAGGTTCAATTCGTGTATCAGAAGCTAAGAAAGTATTTGAAGTTAATGGTGAAACATATAAAGAAGGCGACTGGATTTCATTAGATGGTACTACTGGTAAGATCTATGGTGAAAAAGTTGAAACTATGGATGCTACTGTATCTGGCGACTTCGAAACATTAATGACTTGGGCAGACAAATATGCTGCACTTAAAGTTCGTACAAATGCTGATAATCCAAGAGATGCTAAAGTTGCTTATGAATACGGTGCTCAAGGTATCGGTTTATGTAGAACTGAACATATGTTCTTCGAAGGCGATAGAATCATGGCTGTTAGAGAAATGATCGTTGCTAAGAATGTAGAAGAACGTAAAAAAGCATTAGCTAAATTATTACCAATGCAAAAAGAAGACTTCATTGGTTTATACAAAGAGATGAGAGGATTCCCAGTGACTGTTCGTTACTTAGATCCACCTCTACATGAATTCTTACCAACTGAAGCTGATGATATTAAAGCATTAGCTAAAGAAATGGGTATTTCTGAAAAAGAATTAAATGATACAATCAATGAATTACACGAAACTAACCCTATGTTAGGTCACCGTGGTGTTCGTTTAAGTGTTACTTATCCAGAAATCGCAGAAATGCAAACACGTGCTGTGATTGAAGCTGCAATCGAAGTTAACCGTCAAGGTATGAACGTTGTTCCTGAAATCATGATTCCACTTGTTGGTGAAGTTAAAGAGTTAAAATATATTAAAGATGTTGTTGTGAAGACTGCTGATGAAATCATTGCTGCTTCAAATGTAGATCTTAAATATACTGTAGGTACAATGATTGAAATTCCTAGAGCTGCTTTATTAGCTGATGAAATCGCTAAAGAAGCTGAATTCTTCAGTTTTGGTACAAACGACTTAACACAAATGACATTTGGATTTAGCCGTGATGACGCAGGTAAATTCTTAGGTGATTACTATGACAAGAAGATTTTCGTTAATGATCCATTTGCTCACGTAGACCAAAGAGGTGTAGGTAAATTAATGGATATGGCATCTAAGTTAGGTAGAGAAACAAGACCTGATATTAAATTAGGAATTTGTGGTGAACATGGTGGAGATCCACTATCAGTTGAGTTCTGTCATTCAATTGGTTTAAGCTATGTTTCATGTTCTCCATTTAGAGTACCAATCGCTAGATTAGCGGCTGCTCATGCGAATATCAAAAACCCTAGATAATTTATAATAAATATAAGAGTTATGACTAAAAAAAGTTGTAACTCTTTTTTTATAAAAAAAGTTCGCATTTTTGGTAAAGATAAAGTAAAATAGTAATGGTTGATTTTTTAAGGAGGATTTTTACATGATATATGCGAGCATTAATTATGGGGATAGCTTAATGTTTGTTTTCGGTGGACTAGCACTTTTCATCTTTGGGATTAACATGATGAGTGAACAATTAAAGGCAGCTGCTGGAAACAAATTAAAATTAATTATTGAAAGAACAACAAACACACCACTTAAGGGTATTTTAGTGGGGATATTTTTAACAATCTTGATTCAATCATCATCTGGAACTACAGCGCTCATGATTGGACTTTTAAGAGCAGGACTGATGACACTTCCACAAAGTGTTGGTATTATCATGGGAGCTAATATTGGAACGACTGTAACAGCGTTTATTATTGGGTTACCGATTGCTGATTATGGATTAGCATTCATCTTTGTTGGATTTATCATGAGTTTTATGAAAAACCGTAAGGTTCATCATTTCGGTGGTGTACTTATAGGCTTAGGTATGCTATTTGTAGGTTTAAAGACGATGAGTAGTGGATTAAAACCTTTAGCGCAAACACAAGCAGCAACCGATATGTTTAATGTATTTTCTAATAACTGGTTGTTAGGTACTATTTTTGGAACAGTCTTTACAGGGGTAGTTCAATCATCGTCAGCTGCGATTGGTATTTTAGAAAGACTTTACAATCTAAATGCAGAAGGTGTTGCATCTATCACTTTAAATGGTGCAATTCCGATTTTACTTGGTGCAAACATAGGAACAACAATTACAGCGTTCTTAGCATCTATCGGTGGTAATATTGAATCTAAGAGAGCATCATTTATCCACATTTTATTTAATGTCGTATCTGCAATTGTTTTCCTTATTATATTGGTGCCATATTCAAGATTTGCTCAATGGTTTGAAACTAGATTTTTACAACCATACTCTATGTTAACCATAGCGTTTGCACACTTATTCCAAAATGCTGTGATGACAGTTGTCTTATATTTCTTTATTAACAAAATGATTTGGTTAAGTAAGAGAGTCGTTAAGGATCCTAAAAAAGATATCATCCCAGATGATATGTTTGATGAGAAACTGATCCATGAATCACCTATATTAGCACTCGAATTTGTTCAAAAAGGTATTCTATATATGGGATCAATTGTAAAGGATTATATGGTCCTAGCAAAAGCATATAGTTTAAAAGAAGATTCTGCCCTTGTCAATGAGGCATTTACGTTTGAGATGATGTTAGATAGTTATGATCAAAAACTCCATGACTACTTAATTAAAATTTCTCAAGCAGGTTTAGATCCTAATAACTCTAAGAAGTTATCTAGAGACTTAGATACGATTAAAGATTTTGAAAGAATTGGAGATCATTTAACCAATATTATTCAATTCTTTATTGAAAGATATAAAGAATCACAAATGCTATCTGATGAAGGTAGAAGAGAACTTGAAGAACTCTTTACATTATTGATTAGTATGTTAGATGATACACTTCAAAGTTTCCAAAATGGTGATGTGGATCTTGCTAAAAAAGTTGTAAGAAACGAAGATTTAGTTGATGAATTAGAAGAACTCTTTAGATATAGATATATAGAAAGATTGAAAAATGGTGAAATCACATTTGTGGTTGCTGAAAATTATGCAGACATCTTATCTAATCTAGAAAGAATTGGGGACCATTTAACAAATATTGCTGGTGCAGTCATTGAACCATTATATGTACCACAAAGTTTAATTGTTCCTAAACCACACGAAATCGATAAAGATATATAACAAGAAAGAAGTGGTCTTATGTTTGATTTAAAAGCACCGTTTGTTCCAAAAGGTGATCAAATAGAAGCAATCGAAACATTAAGCAATAACTTTCATAAAGGTTTAAATGAACAAGTTTTACTTGGAGCAACCGGCACAGGTAAAACCTTCACCATGGCCAATATTATTAATAAACTACAAAAAAAGACTTTGATACTCGCACCAAATAAGACCTTAGCAGGTCAACTTTATGGCGAGTTAAAAGCCTTTTTTCCTCATAATAAGGTTGAATATTTTATCTCATATTATGATTATTATCAACCTGAAGCATATGTTGTATCTACAGATACATATATAGAAAAAGATTCATCGATCAATGATGAAATTGATGAAATGAGACATAGTGCAACTGCATCTCTTTTAAATCATGATGATGTCATCGTTGTTGCATCTGTTTCATGTATCTATGGGATCGGAGATCCTGATACATACAAAAATTCTATGATCTTTATGAGAATAGGTGAGAACTATGGTAGAGATCATTTAATCAACAAACTCGTAGAACTTACATATCAAAGAAATGATATGGATTTTCATCGTGGCACATTTAGAGTTCGTGGAGATTCAATCGAAATCATCCCAGTTTACGAAAGAGCGCAAGGCATTAGAGTTTCTTTTTTTGGTGATGAGATTGAAGATATTAAGCGATTTGATGTACTCACAGGCCAAGCATTAGAAAATCTTGAATATACATCTATTTTCCCTGCAACACACTTTATGACAGATAAAGATCGCTTGCAAGAATCGATCCGTAGAATCAAAAATGAGATGCAAGAACAAGTAGCTTATTTTAAAGATAACAATTTACTTCTTGAAGCTCAACGTATTGAACAACGTACAAGATACGATATGGAAATGTTAGAAGAAATCGGTATGTGCTCAGGTGTTGAAAATTACTCAAGACACCTATCTTTAAGAGAAGCTGGGGAAACACCAGCAACACTTATTGATTTTTTTGGGGATGACTTTTTAATGATCATTGATGAATCCCATGTGACAATACCTCAAGTGAGAGGAATGTATGCAGGAGACAGATCAAGAAAAGAAACGTTAGTGAATTTCGGTTTTAGATTGCCATCTGCACTTGATAATAGACCTTTACAATTTCAAGAGTTCGAAAAGAAACTTGATAAAGTGATTTATTTGAGTGCAACCCCAGGTAATTATGAGCTTGAAAGAGGACTTCCTATTATTGAACAAATCATTAGACCTACTTATTTATTAGATCCAGAAATTGAAGTCAGAAAAACAGAAGGTCAAATGGATGATTTATATTTTGAGATTAAAAAGAGAGCTGAAAGTAACGAGCGTGTTTTAGTCACAACCTTAACGATTAGAATGAGTGAAGATTTAACAGCTTATTTTAAAAAACTTGGACTTAAAGTTGCATATCTACATAGTGAAATTAAATCACTTGATCGTATTAAAATCTTAAGAGAACTTAGAATGGGTAAATACGATTGCTTAATTGGAATTAACTTACTTAGAGAAGGTCTAGATTTACCAGAAGTCTCTTTAGTTGCGATACTTGATGCTGATAAACAAGGATTCTTAAGAAGTGAGAGATCTTTAGTTCAAACCGTTGGACGTGCAGCAAGAAATGTCAATGGACATGTAATTATGTATGCTGATTCGATCTCACCAGCGATGCAGTTTGCGATTGATGAGACCAATCGTAGAAGATCATTACAATTAGAGTTTAATGAAAAATATCAAGTTGAACCAGTAACAATTAGAAAAGATATCAGAGATAATATCTCTATGAAATCAGATGTTATTGAAGAAGAAAAAGATTTCACTGCAATGAATAAAAAAGATAAAGAGAAAACGATTAAACAACTTGAAAGAGATATGCAGGAAGCTGCAAAACAACTTGATTTCGAAAAAGCAGCTGAAATTAGGGATTTAATCTTTGAGTTAAAGGCAGCTGATTGATATGAAAAAAGATATGACAGTTTTAAAAGCAATCATTGAAGCTGATTATAAAAGACATGTTAAGAAATTTGAACAAATCAATGAACCAAAAGATTTAATTTTGCTTGGTGATTCCATGATGGCTTATTTTCCTACGAAAGCATTTGATCTAGAAGATCAATTATTAAACTTTGGTATTCCAGGTGATACTTCCATTGGAGTTTTAAAAAGAGTTCATCAAGTCATCAAATTGAATCCTAAATATGTCATTCTAAATATAGGACTTAATGATTTTGTTTTAACAGATTTATCGATTGAAGAGAGTTTAAAAAACATTTTAGAAATCAGACATCAAATTTTAGAAGGATGTCCAGATACACTCGTATATGTCACATCATTGACACCGATTAATCAAAAAGATTTTAAAGATCAAACGTATCTTTTAAATAGAGATAAAGAAGATGCAGTTAAGCTCAATCAACTTCTTAAAAGTAAAATTGATGAAAGATTTTTTATCAATATCTATGATGAGTTAATCGATGATCAAGGCGATTTAAATATTGACTTTACCAGAGACGGTATTCATCTTAATCAAAGAGGCTATAAAATCTATCTTCGTATGATTAAAAATATACTTAAGTAAACGCATAGAAATATGCGTTTTTTTCTATCATATTTAAGGCACAAAAAAGATAATTATGTTAAGATATTCATGGAGTTGATATTATGAACGCAAAAACTTATTATGAAAAAGGGTTATCCCATTATGTGTTAAACACACCAAAGAAAAATATCGAATTAGCCATTAAACATTTTGAACAAGCTGCAGATCAAGGATATGCAGATGCTCATTATTTTTTGGGTAGATTCTATGGATTAGGTGATGGTGTATCACTAGATTTTCATCAAGCAATTGAACATTATCAAAAAGGTATTCAATTAGGCAGTCATAAATGTGGATACGCATTAGGCATGCTTTATTATACAGGTACAGGTGTTGAAAAAGACACAGATTTAGCGAATGATTATTTTAAACAAAACTATCAAGTATTACTTATGGAAGCAGAAAAAAACGATCCCGTAAGTATTCATATATTAGGTACATATTACTATTATGGATTTAATGTACAACGTTATATATTTAAAGCAATTGAATGGTTTTTAAAATCAAGTGAACTTGGATATAGTGATTCTCAATATATGTTAGGTATGATTTATGAAACCATTGGTGAAGATGAAAAACAAAAACAAACAGCTATTAAATATTATAAATTAGCAGCTCAACAAGATCATCCATATGCACAATATGCTTTAGGTATCATTGAATTAGAAAAAAATAATTTCCATAAAGCAGAACAATATTTAGAAAGCGCAGCTTATCAGCATTATGGATTAGCGGCGTATACGCTAGCAAAACTATATCACGAAAGAGATCCCAAACACCCTTTAAAAGCATTTGAATGGTTTATGGTCGCAGCCAAACAAGAACATGTAGAAGCTTGTTATTATGTAGGACTATATTATCAAAATGGTAGAGGTGTCAAACAAGATATTAAGCAAGCTGTTATATGGTTTGAAAAAGCAGCTATAAAAAAAGATAAAGATGCACTTTATCATTTAGCAATGATTCTGATTCGTCAACCAGAAAAAGATTACGAAACGATAGCAAAGCTTTTAGAACAAGCTGCAGCACAAGATCATCCAAATGCACAGTATAATCTAGCTGTGATGTATCAAAAAGGTGATGGTGTTGAGCAAAGCAATCAAAAAGCATTATTCTGGTATGAAAAAGCAGCTTCTAAAAATTTAGCGATTGCTCAATATAATTTAGGCATGATCTATTTTGAAGGAAAGCTTGTTGAAAAAGATGAAGCAAAAGCAAAAGAGTTATGGCAAAAAGCAGCTGATCAAGGTTTAGAGGCAGCCGTCAAGCTCATGTATTCTATTAATAATTACGAAAAACTTCAAAAAAGTGATTGGCAATCATAAAAAAATGTCTTCCAAAACGGAAGACGTTTTTTTTATTTAGCATTTAATTTGATGATTTCTTTATAGATTTCTACAGCTTTTTCCATTTGCTGGATAGAAGCAAACTCTAATCTTCCATGGAATTGATATCCACCTGTTCCTAAATTAGGACAAATCAATCCATCATAAGTGAGTCTTGCGCCATCAGTACCACCACGAATAGGTTCAACTTTTGGTTCAACGCCTTGATTGATGGTTGCTTGTTTAGCAAGTTCTACAACATACATATGATCTTTGATAATATCATACATATTATAATAGCTATCTTTAATATCAACTTTTACTGCTTGATATCCATATTTTTCATTTAAGTAATTAGCAATCGTTACAAATTCATCTTTTTGCTTAATAAATAAACCTTTATGATGATTTCTAACAATGTATTGCGTGCGCGCGTGTTCTACTTGACCGTGCATTTGTGTTAAATGGTTAAAGCCTTCATAGTTTTCTGTGTATGCAGGATTTAAGAATGTAGGTAACATGCTATGAAATTCCATAGCGATATGTTGTGCATTGATCAGTTTATTTTTTGCTGAACCTGGATGGATGCTTTTTCCTACAAATTCTAAATTTACAGTAGCAGCATTAAAGTTCTCATATTCAATACCACCAACTTCACTACCATCTGCAGTATATGCGAAATCAGCTTTAAAGAAATCATGATCAAATCGATCAGCACCTTTACCGATTTCTTCATCAGGTGTAAAGCAAATATAAATATCGCCGTGTTTTTCTTCTTTATGAGTTGTATAGTATTTAGCAACTTCCATAATTTCAGCAACACCACATTTATCATCTGCACCAAGTAATGTATTACCATCAGTGACAATAATATCTTCACCAATTACTTTATTTAAACTTGGATATTGCTCTGGATGCATTGTTATGTCATCGTTAAGTTTGATGGTTGATCCATCATAATTTTTAATAATTCTTGGATTTACTGGATATCCAGGTGCATCAGGAGAAGTATCCACATGAGCAATCAGACCGATTGCTTTTTTACCATGTACATTTTTTTCTATTTTTGCATAGACATATCCGTCCTTATCCAAAAACGCATCTAGCCCCATTTCTTTTAGTTCTTCAACAAGTAAACGACTTAAATCTTTTTGTTTTTCAGTTGAAGGGAATGTATTTGATTCGTGATCAGATTGTGTATCAATCTTTACATAGCGTAAAAATCTCTCAATTAAAGTGTTCATTTTGTATCATCCTTTCCTTATATATATATTATAACGCACAAAATTAAAAAAATTAAGGGTAGAAATTAATAAAATTAATATCAAAATTAACTTTTTTAATTTATTTTGCAAAAAAAGTGTTGACAAATCAAAAAAAGTTTAATATAATCAAAGTGTAAATTAAAAATATTAAGGAAGGCGGCGAAAAATTGAAAAAAAATGAAGTCTTAAATAAACTATCAAAAAAAGAGATGTCAGCGAAAGATGCTTATGAGATGTTATATCCTAAAATAAAAGAACCAAAAGCAAGAAAAGCGAGATTCGTTAAACTAAGAATCAACATCCCTGATAGTAAAGGTGCAACATATTTCATCAATGTATTATTTGCACTACCCATTCCAATAGGACTTGTGAAATTAATCTTAAGAAGAAGAATGAATCAAGTAGTTAGTGATGAAGTTCCAATATCCATAGGAGAAATAATCAACTTAGCCGCAATTAAAGGAACATTCGTTAAAGTGTTAGCAAAAGATCAAACAAGAGTATTGATCAAAACCATATAAAAGGAGAAAGCAGAATGAATCAAAGAAACAAAATTAACCCAGTTATCTCAGCTTGTCCAGTTTGTAAGCATGATTTAAAGGTAACAAAACTTGTGTGTGATCACTGTGATACAGTGATAGAAGGAAATTTCACATTATCAAAATTCAATTATCTAGAAACAGAAAAATTATACTTCATTGAAGTGTTCGTTAAAAATAGAGGAAATATCAAAACCATCGAAAAAGAATTAAACATTAGTTATCCAACAGTTAAGAAAATGTTAGATGATGTCATCGTTGGATTAGGATATTCTCTAGATAGTGATTTAGAAAATGAGGAAGCAGAGAAAGAAAAGCAAGAATCTAAAGCTTCTAAAACTAATATATTAGAGAAAATCGCAAATAAAGAATTATCAGTATTAGAAGCAGTGGAGTTGCTCAAAAAAGGAAAGTAAGGTGAAAAGTTATGCGTCAATTATTTGAAGATCTAAGAGAAGACGATAAAAGAACTAAACACAATTTTCGTAAATCAAACAGAGTCAATGAAACTAAATATGGAATTGAAGATGTTCATTATGTGATGATGTATCATTTACATATATAATTCATAATCAAAAATTAAAATAAAAAATAAAAATCTATAGAGGTGAAAGAAATGTCAAGAGACCAATTAAAAGAAGAAAGAATGAAAATTTTAGAATTATTAGCAAAAGGAACAATTAGTTCAGATGAAGCTGAAAAATTATTAACAGCTATGGATCAATCGGATAGAAACTTCGAACAAGAAGTTGTAGTTCAAAAGAAAGCACCATTTAGAATGTTAAAGATTTTAGTCGATTCAAATGATGGAGATAAAGTAAGAATGCAAATTCCAGTTGAATTTTCAAAATTACTAAAAACTGCAAAATTTAAATCAAAAATCGGAGATTCTGACATTGATATCGACGCAATCGTTGATATGATCAGCGAAGGTGTAGTCGGCGAAATTGTAAATGTTGAGTCTGCAGATGGCGATATTGTTAAGATTGTCGTTGAATAATTTAATCAATAAACGTTTTCCACGCTGTATTATTTAAAACAGCGTGGAAAATATTATATAATAGGAGTAAGAAGACAACAAGGAGAGCATTATGTTATTCGGTAAGCATTTTAGAAAATATTATTTAAAATATGCCCTGTTTTTTTTGACGGGCGTTTTTGTGTTAATAGCAGTTGACTGGTTTCAACTTGAAATACCAAAAATCATAGGTTCGATCATCGATAATTTATATGAAGATGTTATTGACGAACAAATGATTTTAGATGGTATTAAGCGTATAGCGGTTCTAGCAGGTATTATTGGGCTAGGCAGATTTTTATGGAGATATACTATTTTTGGAGCTTCAAGACGTATAGAATACCAACTTCAAAATGTCATGTTTAGACATGGAACAAAACTTTCTCAAAGTTTCTATGCGAAAGAAAAAGTTGGTGGACTGATGAGTTATTTCATTAATGATCTACAAGCAATCAGAATGGCGTTTGGTCCAGGATTATTAATGTTAGTGGATGGCCTATTCTTAGGTGGGTTTGCGATTTATCGTATGGCTAACTTAAATGGCAGATTAACTTTGATTGCTGCAGTTCCAATGCTTTTACTTACTGCAGTGATGGTTTTTATCCGTAAGAGCATGAGTGCTAAATTTAAACTAAGACAAAAAGCATTCGAAGAATTATCAGATTTTACACAAGAAAATTTCTCAGGTATCACGGTTATTAAAGCTTTTGTTAGAGAAGCAAAAGAATATTTATTATTTAGACAAAGAAATGATGAACTTTACAATAAACATATGGGGTTTGTTAAGTATATGGTTTTCGTAAATATCATCATCTCAATTGCATTAAACGTAGTGATTTTAACGATTATTGTATACGGAAGTATATTGGTCATTTATCGAGATGCATTTGGATTAACAGCAGGACAATTAACTGAGTACATCAGTTACTTCTTTACATTAATATGGCCAACCATGGCATTATCAAGATTTATCCAAATTCAGTCTCAAGCAAAAGCCAGTGCAGAGCGTATTGAAGCCTTTTTAGACCATGAGATTGAAGTTAAAGATGGTCAAGATTTATTAAGAAATGTAGATGATCTAAGAGGTAGCATTCAAGTTAAAGATTTAACATTTCAATACCCTGATGGCGATGTCCCTGTCTTAAAAGGTGTATCTTTTGATATCAAAGCAGGAGAGATGGTAGGGATTTTAGGACGTACTGGTTCAGGTAAAAGTTCGCTTGTCGATTTATTTTTGAGAATCTACAATTTAAACGAAGATCAAGTCTTTATTGATGGTCATGACATTATGAAACTTCCAATCCAAACAGTGAGAGAAACCATTGGTTATGTGCCACAAGATAATTTCTTATTCTCAGAAACCATTTATTCAAATATCGGTTTTGCTTATCAAGATATTGATGAACAGAAAATTGAAGAAGCTGCGAGATTATCAGATGTTTATGATAATATCATGGAATTTAAGGAAAAATTCAATACCGTTTTAGGTGAACGTGGTGTTACAGTTTCTGGTGGGCAAAAACAAAGAATTTCTATTGCTAGAGCATTAGCTAAAAACCCTGAAATTCTTATATTAGATGATTCCGTTTCAGCAGTAGATACAAAAACTGAAGAAGCAATTATTAGCAACCTTCACAGAGTAAGAAAAGGTAGAACAACCATATTCATAGCACACCGTATATCAACGGTTAAACGCATGGATAAAATCATATTACTTGATGATGGAAAAGTGGTTGCAGTTGGATCACACAAGGAGTTGTTAAAGACATCTACTTTATATCAAGATATGGTTAGACGTCAACAACTTGAAAACTTAGTTCAAGGAGGTAGCAGCAATGAAGGACTTTAAAGATAACACTCGTGAACGAAGTGATAAAGAGGTTTTAAGACGATTAATTAGATACATGTTACCTTATAAAAAGCAGTTTATCGTAATTGTTATTATGATGTTTATAGGTATTGGATTACAGTTATTACCACCGTTTTTAATCGGATTTACTGTAGATACTGTTGCGAGTGATGTGCTTTCTCAAGATGAGAAATTATATCGAATCATTTTTATGGGTGTCTTCTTTATATTCGCATTAATTATAGGGAATGTCGTTAACTATTATCAATCGATTATGCTGCAAAGAGTTGGTCAACAAACAGTTGTTGAACTTAGAAATGATGTATTTAGTCATATCGAAAAACTTGCGATTGGTCAAATTAATGAAGTACCAGTAGGTAAGTTAGTAACGCGTGTAGCAAATGATACTAATACCATTAGTGAAATGTATACCAGTGTTGCTGTTAACCTAATCAAAAACATCATTTATATTATGGCAATTTTAGTCATCTTATTTACGATCAACATAAGAATTACATTATTCATTTTACTGATTTTACCTTTTGTTGTTGGAGCATCTATTCTCTTTAGAAAGTTTTCAAGAGCATCATATAGAAGAGTACGTGCAAATGTTTCTGAAGTTAATGCATTTTTATCAGAAAACTTATCTGGAATGAAAATTACGCAAATTTTCAATCAAGAAGAAAAGAAAAAAGATGAATTTTTCCATAAAACAACTAATTTAAAGAAGAGTTATTTAAGAGAAATATTGGTATTTGGTATATATAGACCTTCGATTTATTTAATGTCTATGATTGGTACATTGATTGTGCTTTATGTTGGTTATCAAGAGGTTGTTGCTGGTGTGATTACAGCAGGTATTTTATTTAGTTATTATACGTATGTTGGTGATTTTTTCCAACCTGTTCAACAGCTTGCTGAAGAGTTTAATATCCTGCAAAATGCATTTGCAAGTGCAGAAAAAATCTTCGATGTTTTAGATACAAAACCAATGATTATTGATGAAGATGATGCGATTGAATTAGAATCATTTAGTGGTAACATTGAATTTAAAGATGTTTGGTTTAGATATATCGAAGATGAGTGGGTATTAAAAGGCATTAGTTTCAAAGTTAATCCTGGAGATACTGTAGCTTTTGTTGGTGCAACCGGTTCAGGTAAAACAACCATATTAAGCCTTATTGTTAGAAACTATGAGATTCAAAAAGGTCAAATCTTAATTGATGGTATTGATATCAGAAGAATTAAACGTTCAAGCTTAAGAAAACATATTGGACAAATGCTTCAAGATGTATTCTTGTTTAGTGGAACGATTAAAGATAACATTACCTTAAAAGATGATACGATTAATGATGATGAAGTTGTTTCTGCAAGTGAGTATGTTGGCGCAAACACATTCATTGATAAACTACCAGATAACTATGGTCATGTCGTTTTAGAAAGAGGAAACAATTTCTCTAGCGGACAAAGACAACTCATCTCTTTTGCAAGAGCTTTAGTTTATAAACCAAGTTTAATGATTCTAGATGAAGCAACTGCAAACATTGATAGTGAGACTGAAGAACTGATCCAAGAATCATTAGAAAAAATGATGAATATTTCAACAATGCTTATTGTTGCCCATCGTTTATCTACAATTCAACATAGTGATAAAATCATCGTTATGCAAAAAGGTGAAATTAAAGAAGAAGGCAGTCATCAAGAATTGTTAAAACAAAAAGGATTGTATTACAACTTATATAGGTTGCAATATGATGAAGAAAACAAAGATAATATTTAAGTATTAAATTGAGAAGCTATAGCTTCTCTTTTTTTTGACATTTTTTTCACTTTACTTTTTAGCTTTCATTGGTGTTATAATGAAACATAGAAAGGGTGAAATTCATATGAAAAAAATAGTAACAGCCATTGTTGGTTATGGTTTTTCCGGATCGACATTCCATTTGCCACCACTAAAACACAATGAAGCCTATGATATAAAATTAGTGATGACAAGAAGCGAACATAACCAAGCACAACTCAAAAAAGATTATCCATCTGCAAAAATTGTAACAACCTATGAAGAAATATTAAATGACAAAGAAGTAGATCTAGTGATCATCGCAACTTCTAATGCTGTCCATTATAGTTACACAAAAGATGCACTTTTAAAAGGTAAACATGTTGTTTGTGAAAAACCATTTGTTGAAACCTATGCACTTGCAAAAGAATTATATGATTTAGCTGATGAGAAAAATTTAATATTAAGAGTATTTCACAATAGAAAATATGATGGTGATATTCTTACAGTCCATCAAGTGCTTAAAGATAAAGATTTTGGAGATATTGTTTCATATGAGACAAGATTTGATCAATATCGACCAGAGATAGGTTCTAATTGGCGCTTTAAAAAGGTGGATATGGCAGGTAATTTCTATGATCTTGCACCTCATTTAGTGCATCATGTTGTTAGTTTATTTGGGTTACCAAATAAGGTTTACAATAAATTATTTTATGATAGAAAGGGCTCAAATGTTGATGATCACTTCGAAATGGTGATGTATTACGATCATGGGCTTAGATGTTATTTAGGTGCTGAAATGCTCGATAGAGCACCAAAACCTAGACATAAACTTGTAGGGACAAAAGCAAGTTATGTTAAATATGAGTTTGATGTACCTGATACAGTAGACTTTAAACCAGAGAATTTATACCAAGATCGTCAAATGAGAAGTGATTTTATCGAAGATCCTAGTCATCCTGAACATGTTGATGTCTTAAAAGGACAGCATTACAGATTCTATGACGTGTTAAAAGAAGATATTTTAAATCCTCCTAAAGTAGATGAAGACAAGAAACTAGCATTATCCGTGATTTTAGTTATGGAAATGGCGATGAAATCAGTTTTAGAAGGAAAAGAAATAGAAGTTCCTAAACTTAAATAATTAAAACAAAAAAAGTTCCATATTGCGTTCAAATACGCATGGAACTTTTTTATTTTAAAAAATGTGAAAAAAGTAGTTTACAAAACTTAATTTAAATGTTAAACTAAGTTTGAAAGCGCTACACTATAGTTTCTGTGTGTTCAATTTAACTTTATAATTTTCAACATTCAAGAACTTTTGAATCAACACATGTGTCAACCCTAAAACATTTTTCTTAGATTGATATTTAGAAGTGGTTAAAACTTCTAAACTCATAATTTGCGATCTTAGTTTATTCTTGACAGAAGATATGCTTTCTGGAATGCTTTCAACAACTTTAGAGTTGATGACAATCGTTTTTGGGTTCAACGCTAAAGAGATATTGTTTACAATCAAGCTTAAGTAATCAATGAATTCATGATAAATTTTAAGAGCAGATGGATCTTTATGTTTATAACGCTCAACAAATTCATCAATTGAAATATGTTCTTGAGTGAGTTGGTAGTAATCATCTAATATCGCTGGTTCGGAAATATATTGTTCTAAACAGCCATAGTTACCACAAACACATTTCTTACCGTTAGGAACAACGATGGTATGGCCGATTTCACCAGCGTATCCATTTTCACCAGTATAAAGCTTGTGATCGATGATGATTCCCATACCAACACCTAGACCGATATTTAAAGATACGAGATTCTCATCATCAGTATTAATTAAATGTTCACCTAGTGCAGAAATGTTTGCTTCGTTTTCAACATAGGTTTCAATGCCTGTGTAGTCTTCGATAATAGTTTTTAGATCAATGTCTTTCCAAGAAGTGAAAGTAGCATATTTGATTTTTTGATACAATACCATAAACACCGATGCCAATACCGATTAAACCGTATTTAGAATCAATTGTGTTTGCTTTAAGTTCGTCAATGGCTTCTAGTAAAACTTTTAAGTATTCTGAAAACTCAAAATTATGAACTTCCTTGTGAAGTTCAAAAACGATGTTTCCATATAAATCGGTAATGACACCATAAATAGAATCTGTCAGTAGTTCGATACTAATGATTCTTCCAGCGTTCTTGTTTAATGCGAACACAATAGCGCTACGACCACTAGTTTTTACGATTTTCTCAGTTTCTACAACAATGTCTTTATCCACAAGTTCTTGGATAATCGTAGAAATTGTTGCTTTATTTAATGTAGTAACTTTGGATAATTCAATACGAGATGTTTCTCTCAGTTCGATTAGTTTTTCAACAACTAACTTAATATTATCCGCTTTAATCGATTGTGTATGTGAGGTTTTCATAATCAAACATCCTTTCGTTTCTATCTAAATTATATACTAATCTTTGTTATTTAACAATCATATAAAAAAACATAAAGGAGTATGAATATGGGATATCTAGACAATATTCAAAAAATTAAATTTGAAGGATCAAAGAGTAAAAATCCATTTGCATTCAAGTATTACAATCCGGAAGAAGTTATTTTAGGAAAGAAGATGAAAGATCATCTTAAGTTTTCTATGGCTTATTGGCATACATTCACTTATATGGGTGTAGACCCTTTTGGGAAAGAAACAATGGAAAGACCATGGGATATCGAAAATCAAGATCCAATGGAAAGAGCTAAAGTAAGAGTTAAAGTGGCATTTGAGTTTATGGAAAAACTTGGTTTAGAATACTTTTGTTTCCATGATGTTGATATTGCACCTCAAGGTGATACTTTAAAAGAAACTAATGAAAACTTAGATGTCATCGTGGATTTAATTGAAAAAGAAATGAAACGTACTGGCATTAAACTTTTATGGGGTACTGCAAACTTATTTAGCCACAAACGCTTTATGCATGGTGCTTCAACATCACCAAATGCTGATGTATTTGCATATGCTGCAGCTCAAGTGAAGAAAGCTTTAGAAATTACAAAACGCTTAGATGGTGCAGGTTATACATTCTGGGGTGGTAGAGAAGGTTATGAAACTTTACTGAATACAGATATGAAACTCGAACAAGAAAATTTCGCTAGACTTCTACATATGGCAGTCGATTATGCTAAAGAAATTGGATTTACAGGTCAGTTTTATATTGAACCAAAACCAAAAGAACCAACAAAACACCAATATGACTATGACAGCGCAACTGTGATTTCATTCCTTAGAACTTATGGTTTAGTCGATCATTTTAAATTAAATATCGAAACAAATCATGCGACTTTATCAGGACATACTTTACAACATGAGCTAAGAATTGCGTTTGATCAAGGGTTATTAGGCAGTGTAGATGCTAACCAAGGTGACTTACTACTTGGTTGGGATACTGATCAATTTCCTACAAACCTATATGATACAATCTTATCTATGTATGAAATCATCCGTGGTGGTGGATTTACAACGGGTGGACTTAATTTTGATGCAAAAGTTAGAAGAGGGTCATTCACTGAAGAAGATTTAATCTTAGCACATATCGCAGGTATGGATACATACGCAGCAGGTTTAAAAATCGCTGCAAAACTTTGGGAAGACAAAGTCTTTGAAGCTAATTTAGATCATAGATATCAATCATATCAAAAAGGTATTGGAAAAGATATCGTTAATCGTAAAGTTGGATTTAAAGAACTAGAAGCATACATTTTAAACAAAAAAGATATTGAAGAAAACGAGTCTGGTAGACAAGAACACTTAGAGGCGATTATTAATCAATATATATTAGGATAGGAGATTTACTTATGTATATCGGTATTGATTTAGGGACATCTGGCGTTAAATTAATTATGGTCTCAAAAGAAGGAGAAGTTATTGCTTCTCAAACAAGATCATACGAACTTATCATTCCCAAACCATTATGGACAGAACAAGATCCAAACGATTGGTATAAACAAACCATTTCTGGTCTTAAAGCGCTAATCAAAGGACATGAACATCAAATCCAAGCGATTAGCTTTTCTGGTCAAATGCATGGTTTAGTTTTATTAGACAATCAAGATCACGTCTTAAGAAATGCAATATTATGGAATGATCAAAGAACAATTAATGAAGTTGAATATCTAAATCAAACCATTGGTATAGATGAGTTATTATCTGAAACAGGAAATATTGCACTTACTGGCTTAACAGCTCCAAAAGTTTTATGGGTTAAAAAACATGAACCAGATATTTTTAATAAGATATCAAAAGTTATGTTGCCAAAAGACTATTTAGCTTATAAGCTTAGCGGTGTGTTTGCAACAGATGTTTCGGATGTTTCTGGAACATTGTTTTTCGATGTTAAACATAAAATATATAGCAAAAAAATGCTAAATATATTAGGCATCTCAGAAATGCAATGTCCAAAAGTTTATGAAAGTTATGATAAAATCGGTGTTTTAAAAGACACAATGAAAAATGAGTTAGGCATCAAACAAGATGTTGACATCATCATAGGTGCTGGTGACCAAGCTGCCGGAGCAATTGGTATCGGTATCGTTAACGATGGTACAGCAAGTGTATCACTTGGAACAAGTGGTGTTGTCTTTGTTGCATCAGATCAGTTTAAAGTTGACCAAGAAAGCTTTTTACAATCTTATGCACATGCGAACGGTAAATACCACATGATGGGTGTCATGCTAAATGCGGCAGGATCATTAAACTGGTGGAGTGAAAAGATTTTTCAGAATTATAATTACCAAGACTTTTTTCAAAAACTAGAACAAACAAAAATAGACGATTCACTCTATTTTCTCCCCTATTTATCTGGTGAACGCTCACCAATTAATGATCCTAATGCAACCGGCGTTTTCTTTGGACTTCGGTTAGAACATCGTAAAGAGCATATGGATAGAGCGGTAATAGAAGGTGTAACTTTTGCGTTGAAACAATCATTTGAACTCATTAAAAATCTTGGAGTAGATATCCATCAAGTAAGATTAACTGGTGGTGGAGCAAAAAGCCATATATGGGCACAAATGATTGCTGATATATTTAATGTAGAAGTTAAAACATTAAGTATTGAAGAAGGTCCGGCCCTTGGTGCTGCTATACTAGCGATGGTTGGCCATCGTGCATATCCTTCAGTAGAGAATGCTTGTGAACATATGATTAATTTGAAGTCTAGTTATCTTCCGAATCTTAATCATGTTGAACTCTATCAACAAAAATATGAGGGCTTTTTACAAATCTATCCTGCAATAAAAAAAACATATAAAAGTTTACAAAACATTTACAAATCTTAGTTTAAATGTTAAACTAATACATAGATATAAGATTGTAAACTCTTACATAATAAAATCTATTCAGTAATACTGAATAATGAGGTGAAGACATTGCAAAAGAAAAAGTTATTAGAAATGAGAGCAATCACCAAAACGTTTCCGGGGGTAAAAGCATTAGATGAAGTTGATCTTTACGTTGAAGAAGGAGAAATTCATTTTATTGTTGGAGAAAACGGAGCTGGGAAATCTACATTAATGAAAGTTCTTAGTGGTATTTATCATCACGGAACTTATTCTGGAGATATAGTTTTTGATGAACATATTCAAAAATATAGTGGTATCAGTGATTCAGTAAAAGCTGGTATAGTTATTATCAATCAAGAGTTAGCATTGTTTCCTGAACTATCAGTATATGAAAATATATTTGTAGGTCATGAAAATAAAAATGGTAGTTTCATGAATTGGGATGAAACTAAAAGATTGGCAACTAAATATCTTGATATGGTAGGTTTAAAAAAAGTTGATATATATGACAATGTTGGTACTTATGGAGTTGGTGTTCAACAACTCGTTGAAATCGCAAAAGCATTAAGTCAAAATGTTAGGTTATTAATTTTAGATGAACCAACAGCAGCGCTAAACGAAGATGATAGTGAAAGATTATTAAATTTGATTGTTGATCTTAAGAAAAAAGGTATCACTTCAATTATGATTTCACATAAACTTAAAGAAGTTGAAGCGATTGCTGATTCACTCACTGTTTTAAGAGATGGTAAAGTGATTTGTCGTATGGATCGTAGTGAAATCAATGAACAAGAAATTATTAGAAACATGGTTGGACGTGAGATCACAGATATTTTTCCAAAACGACCTAAGTTTATTGATGGAGAAGTTGTTTTTGAAACAGTTCACTTTAATGCTTTTGATACAAACAAGAATAGATATGTTGTAAACAATTCAAATATAAGAGTAAAAAAAGGTGAAGTTGTTGGTATTGCTGGGCTCATGGGCGCAGGGCGAACAGAACTGGCAATGAGTATCTTTGGTAATCCATTAAAGTATAAAGTATCTGGCTCTACAGTCGTATATGGTAAGGTAAGAAACCTAAATTCACCTACAAAGGCCATTAAGTCAGGTATCGCATATGTTTCTGAAGATAGAAAAGGTAATGGCTTAATTTTAAGAGAAGACATCAGTCAAAATATAACAATTACAGACTTGAGTAAAATCTCAAAATCAGGATTTCTGAATTTTCCTGAACAAGCACTTCAAACTGAAAAATATGTTAAAAGTTTAAATATCAAAACACCATCAATATTTCAACAACTTAAAAACTTAAGTGGTGGTAATCAGCAAAAAGTACAAGTTGCAAAATGGTTATTTGCAGAACCTAAAATTTTAATACTAGATGAACCAACTAGAGGTATTGATGTTGGTGCTAAATATGAAATTTACACCATTATTAATGAATTAGTAGCAAAAGGTATGAGTATCATCATGATTTCATCAGAACTGCCTGAGATTATGGGTATGTGTGATCGCGTATATGTCATTGCAGAAGGTGTTCAGACTGCTGAGTTTAACATCGAAGATGCTACACCTGAAAAAATATTAGCAAAGGCAACATTATAGAGGTGAATTTATGAAAAAAATAAATCCAGTATTCAAATATTTCTTAACGTTGGGATCCATGTTAAGAACAAATATTCGTGATTACGGTATGTATATCGCTTTAGGGGCTATCTTTATTACATTCTCAGCAATGACTAACGGTAACTTCTTAAAACCTACAAACTTTACAAACTTGCTGAATCAAACAGCTTATGTATCAGTATTAGCTGTTGGTATGACATTAGTTATTGTTACTAAGCAGATTGATTTATCTGTTGGGTTCTTAGGAGCTTTCCTTGGTGCATATGTTGTCGTTTCAGTTGAAGTTAATGATCAAAGTGTTCTTATTGCAGTCTTATCTGCATTAGTAATTACTATATTTGTTGGTTTTGTTAAAGGATATTTTGTAGCGAAAGTCAAGATTCCAGCATTTGTTGTTACATTAGCGGGTATGTTTATCTTTAAAGGATTACTCATGCTTAAGACTAATAATAGAACAATTCCAACAACAAATACATTCTTTAATAAGATTGGTGTGGGGTACTTAACAGATAATGTAGTCGGTACAGTCGATACATTAACTGCTGTTGTCGGATTTTCACTGATTGCGCTATTCATTCTCATGGGTATATTAAAAAGAAGAAAGAATAACCGTTTGGGTATTCCATCAGAAAAGATTGAGTTATTTATTACAAAACTAATTATTATGTCAACCCTCATCTTCTTCATCACATGGACATTAGCTCGTTTTAGAGGGATTTCATATCTATTATTAATCACAGCTGTTATTGTTGTTATCTATCATATATTCACAACACAAACAGTTTTAGGTAGAAGAATATATGCTGTAGGGGGTAATCCTGAAGCTGCTGAACTATCTGGTATTAGTGTTGAGAAAATCTTAATCATAGTATTCATATCCATGGGTATATTAGCATTATTCTCAGGTGTTATGTATGCGTCAATGCTTCAAAACACATCACCTAACCATGGACCTTTCTGGGAATTATATGCAATTGCTGCTGCTTATATTGGTGGTACAAGTGCTGATGGTGGTGTTGGTAAAGTTGTTAATGCATTTATTGGATCAATTGTTATCATGTCATTGAAAAACGGTATGGCACTTGCTGCAGTAAACTCTAATATCGAACCTATTGTATTAGGATCAGTGTTATTACTTGCAGTAGTATTTGATGTTTATACAAGAAATGTTCGTGGTGCCGATATGGTTGGTATGCATTATGCGAAGTTAGAGTTTAAAGAAGAGTATATAACTGCTAAAGAGAAATTTAAAGAATCAAGCAGCATACTTCATCAAACTTTAAAAGAAGAAAAAATTGAAGCAAATAAGAAATATCGTGAACTTTTAAGTAAAGAAATTCCTGTTTTTAATAAAGCTAAAGCAGAATTACTTCAAAAATATCATATGCATAAAGCAGAAAAAAATGCTAAGTATAAGATCGAACTTAAACGTGAAAAAGAATTATATAAAAGATCTAGAAAAGAACTTAAGGATAAAGGCTATCCTAATAAAGAAGAGTTCAAAGACAAACTTGCTAAGCTTAAACAAGAACATAAAGAAAAAATTGTTCAACTTAAGCACAAGATTTCTGATAAGAAAGCTGATTATAAAAAAGCATTTAGTGTTGAGAAAACTAGATTTAATCAAGCATTAAAACAATTAAAAGAAACAAAATTTGATAAGAAGATCGATTTCAAGAAAGCACTATACAAACTTAAGAAAGAACATCGTGAAAACATAGATCAACTCAATAAGGTTGTGGCATTGGCAGAAAGAGATCTCAAAGTTGAGAAGTATCAGTATAAAAAGACTAAAGATAAAATTAAGACTGAATCTCTTGCAAATGTACAATCATATAAAGATTCAATTTTAGCACTCAAAGAAAATCACATTGCAAAAGTAAAAGAACTTAAAGATGAAAGAGATGAGTATAAGCTTAAGTTAGAACAAAAGAAATTGGAATTTAATGAATTTAAACAACAATTAAAAATGGAAAAAGAGTTTAACTCACCTAAAATCATTGAACTTGAATATGATTACACAAGTGCACTTGGCGATTTAAATCGAATCAAAGATACAATCAGAAGTGCAACTGAAGAAGATTATTTAGATAAGTTAGAAATGTTTGAATATTAATTAATAGTTTATTAAGTGCAAAAGCACTAAATATAATAAAAAAAGGAGAAAGAAAAATGAAGAGAATTTTTACATTAATTCTTGCAGTAGTAGTTGTATTGTCTTTAGCTGCTTGTGGTGGAAAAGAAATCAAAATTGGTGTCGTTCTACCTGATGCATCTGAAGAAAGATGGGCAAATCAAGATGGTAAGTTCTTCGAAGAAGAATTAGACGCTCTTGGTGCAGGTTATGAATATGATATTCTATTCTCAGATGGTGATGAAGCTAAAGAAAAACAAAATGTTGAAGCTTTAATCGCTAATGGAGCAGAAGTTATTATCATTACAGTTGAAGGATCAGGTGCAGGTGCTGTTGAAGCTGCTAAAGCTGCTGGCGTTAAATTAATCGCACATGACCGTATGGCTAAGAGTGCAACTCAAACAGCTGATTACTATACAACTTTCAATAGTTGGAATGTAGGTAAAGCTATGGGTGCTCATTTAGTTGAAGAAGCAGAAGCTGCTGGATATAGTGCAACTAACAAAGCTGACTTAGCAATTTTTGCTGGTAGAGTTGCTGACTGGCCAAATGCTACATATTTCTTTGGTGGTGCAATGGAAGAAATCCAACCAAACTTTGATATGTTTAACATTATCAATATCAATGATGATTTCTCAGATTTAGGATTCTACACAGAAGCTACTTTTGATGATGATGCAAAAGATGAACTACAAGCTGCTATGCAAGCTGTAGATACTGACTGGAATGCTGAAACAGCTGGTACTAAAGCTGCAGCATTAGTTGCTAACTTAGAAAGTGCAACTGCTCCAAATGTTGGTAGTGATGATGTATTTGTATTAGCACCAAATGATGACACTTCAGCTGCAATTCGTCAAGAATTCGCTAAGATGGCTACAGAATATACAGGATATTTCACAACTGGTCAAGATGCTTCTGACGTTACATTAGCAAGCTTACTAGGCGACGAAGTTAACGGTAAAGGTGTTCAAACAATGACAGTATTTAAAGATACTCATAAATTAGTTATTAACTCAGTTAAAATCGCTCAAAACATCGTAGATGATAAAGATGGTCTTGATGGATTAACTGGTGGACCTATGATCGATAATGTTCCAACTGCTTACACTGCAATTGATACATTAACAATTGATAACCCACAACATACTTATGATTTAATCTTTGCTACTGGTTACAAAGACAAAGAAAATTCAACATTTGATAACATTGATTTCTCAGAATGGGAATAATTAATCGTTAACATTTAATTTAACAAAAGGTAAAGCATACTAGACATAGTGTGCTTTATTTTTTGCGCGATTGTATTTTTAAAGTTATTATGATATACTGAATTTAGAATTAAGGCGAGCCTTAAAATAACAAGAACAGAAAAGGTGATAACATGATAGATTGGTTCATGAATTTACACCCAGCAATACAAGCATTGTTAGGGACAACATTTACATGGGGACTTACAGCTTTAGGAGCTGCGCTTGTCTATTTTTTTAAAACGATCAATAGAAATGTATTTAATTTGATGTTAGGATTTGCATCTGGTGTTATGATTGCTGCAAGTTTTTGGTCGTTATTAGCGCCAGCAATTGATATGGCAAATGAACAAGGAGCAACAGCTTGGATAGTAGTTGCTATTGGATTTGCACTTGGGGGAGTATTCTTATATATTGCAGATAAAACAATCCCTCATATGCATTTTGGGATGAACCATGATAAAGAAGGGATTCCTACAAAACTCAAAAGAAATGTCTTATTAGTTTTCTCAATTACTTTACATAATATTCCTGAAGGTTTAGCAGTAGGTGTGGCATTTGGAGCAGTTCAATATCAAACAGGAGACCCTTTAGCAGCTACTTTAGCAGCTATAGGACTAGCAATAGGTATTGGTATTCAAAACTTCCCTGAAGGGGCAGCGGTGTCTATTCCTTTAAGACGAGAAGGTGTTTCTAGAAACAAAGCATTTCTTCTTGGTCAAGCTTCAGGACTTGTCGAACCAGTATCTGGTGTTTTAGGAGCTTTACTAGTGATTTCAGTGAGTCAAGTCTTACCATATGCTTTAGCGTTTGCTGCTGGTGCAATGATTTATGTTGTTGTAGAAGAACTTATTCCAGAAGCTCAGCAAAAACAAACACCTAAAGGCGCGCATTATGCAACCTTTGGGGTTATGGTTGGATTCATTATTATGATGATGCTAGATGTTGCATTAGGATAGAAAGGGGTGTCTAAATTGATCAATAGAGCTGAAGAAGATTATATCAAAGCTATTTATGAATTAACGATTCAAAATGAGCAACCGATGATTAAGACAAATGAAATTTCAGAGTATTTTGGTTATACAGACCAGTCAGTCAATGAAATGATTAAGAAGTTAAACCAAAAGAAATATGTTAATTTTGTGCCGTATAAAGGTATAAACTTAACCAATAAGGGTAAAAAAGAAGCAATCAGAATGATTAGAGCCCATCGTATTTGGGAAGTCTTTTTAACGGATAAGTTAGGAATTTCTTGGGAAGATGTTCATGAAGATGCAGAAAAATTGGAACATGCAACAAGCCAAAGAGTGTTAAACTTGCTTTATGACTTTATTGGTAAACCAGATTTTTGTCAACACGGTAACCCGATTCCTAATTTACAAGGAGATATTAAAAAAGCTTCTAATTTTAGTCTTGCTTCATGTGAAGTAGGAGATGTTTTCAAACTTACTAGAGTATTAGATTTAAGAGATTTGCTGATATATTTAAATGAAGAGAACATTAAACTCAATGATGAGTTAACCATTATTGAAAAAAACGAGTTTAATGAAATTATAAAAGTTAGACACCATAATGAGCATAAAACGATTTCTATGAAAACAGCAAAAATGCTATTTGGTACTAAATAACTTTAAAAGGAGCGTGTGTCTAAGATGTTAAAAGATGTATTAAGAGAGAATAAAAAACAAATAAAAGCTTATTTAGATGATATACATGGATACGACTTAGCACAGTCTTTTTTAGAACTTTCTGATGAAGAAAAAGAGAAGTTATATACAGTCATTTCAAATGAGAAACTTGCGGATCTTGTCGCTTATTTAGATGCTGAAATCGGTGCACAGATATTTGCTGAATTTGATTTAATCAAACAAAAGAATCTAATTGATTATATGGATCCTGATGATGCTGCTGATATCATTCTAGAATTAGAAGAAGAAGATCAAGAAGCACTCATCCAAACACTTGATAAAGAAAGTGATGTATTATCACTGATTCAATACAATGAAGATCAAACAGGATCTGCAATGACCAATCTTGTTGTAAAACTAGATGTCACAATGGATGTAAAGAAAGCGACAAAAAAAGTCATTTTAGAAGCACCTGATGTAGAAACTATTTCTACTCTTTTTGTTGTTGATGAAAATGACAAATTTATTGGTATTGTAGATTTAAAAAAACTACTTAAAGCAAAGACACCATTAACAGTTAAAGATATTTATGAAGAACATCCTTATGCTTTTGATAAAGATCCTATTATTGAGACCATTTCAAAAATTAGAAATTATGCGATCTATGAAATGCCTATTGTTGATGAGAATATGCACTTATTGGGTATAGTTACTTTAGATGATGCACTTGATATCTATGAAGAAGAAGCAAAAGAAGATTTTGAGATGTTAGCAGCCTTACCAGAAACGATAGAATCTGGTGTCATTAAAACAGCACTTCATCGTATTCCATGGCTTCTCATGCTTTTAGCGATTTCAATTCCGATATCTCTAGTTACCTCATTATTTGAAGAAATTATTGCTGCTGTAGCAATACTAGTTATCTTTCAACCACTAATTTCTGGTTCTGCAGGTAATGTTGCAACTCAAACACTTGCAGTAACTTTAAGAATGTTATCCAAAAATGAAGAAGGTATAAAAAAGAACTCATATCGCGAAATTATCACAGGCATGATTAATGGTCTTATTATTGGTATATTAGCTTTTGTAATTACATTAGTTTTTACAACCATGAATGCATCATTAATAACCAGTCCATTAAGCATAGCATTTGTAGTTGGTCTATCCTTATGGTTAACTGTACTTTTTGCACCTATCATTGCTGTATCTATACCACTGGTACTAAAACTATTTAAAATCGATCCTGCTGTTGCAAGCGGACCTTTTATTACGACCTTAATTGATATTTCTGCAATAACACTTTACTTTGGTCTTGCAACACTTCTATTAGGAGGTGTGTGAGATGCCAAGACATATAAACTTTAAACACAGTGATGCACTTTTAGATAAAGTCTTTGATGCAATTCATGGGTATGACCTTGCACTTTTATATCCTTCTTTAGAAGATATTGAAAAGAAGAGAATGGTTGATCTGATTAAAGATGATAAACTTTCAGATATGTTTGTTGAACTAGAAAAAGATGATCAACTAGACCTTATAACTTACTTAAATCAAGGGAAAACTAAAAAGCTTATCACTAGTTTAGAAAGTGATGACTTAAAAGAATTTTTAGAAGATTTGGACGAAGACACACAAAAACAATATTTAAAATATTTAAGTAAAGTCAAAGCGAAAACAATCGAATTATTATTAACTTATGAAGATGATCATGCAGCATCTATGATGTCAACTGACTTTATCACCATTGATCAACATATGAGTGTTAAAGATGCAACAAATAAGATAGTTACATCTTCAAAAGATCAAGATTATATCGATCATATTTATGTTATTAATGATGAAAAAAAGTGGGTTGGAACTATCGATATTAAGAACTTGATAATCGCAAGACAAGGCCAATTCATAGATGATATTATGGAAAGCGAAGATATCTTCATTTTTGAAGATGATTCGATAGAAAAAGCGATTGATATGGTCCAAGATTATGATAAAAATGCTATTCCTGTTTTAGATCATGAACATCATGTCATCGGAATTATTACTGCTGATGATATATTTGATGAACTAATAGAAGACTACGAAGAAGACTACCAAAAACTAGCATTAATTAGTGAACATACGACATCACTTACATCCATTCAAAGAAGTAAGCAAAGACTTCCATGGTTGTTGATCGCAGTTTTATTAAACTTAGTCACTGTATCCATTCTATCTACTTTTGAAGCAACCTTAGAAGCTGTAACAGTTTTAGTATTATTCCAACCCATGATTCTAGGGATGGCAGGGAATATCGGAACGCAATCATTGGCCGTAACAATTTTAGGTATTCATCAAGATGATTTTGAAAACAAAAGAAAAAAACATGTTGTTAAAGAAATATCTATTGGAGTATTTAACTCAACTATTTTAGCAGCAATCGCATTTTTGTTTGTTTACACATTATTAAGTATTTTAGGAAGCCAAACGGTAAACCCAACAGAAGTTGCTCAAGTTGTAGCATTAGCAATTTTCTTAGCCATGAGTATATCTTCTATGATGGGTGCTTTAGTACCACTGACTTTAGATCGTTTTCATATCGATCCAGCATCTGCATCAGGTCCTATCATGACAACCTTTAATGACATCATTGCGCTTGTTTTATATTTTGGAATTGCAACAATTATGTTTTTATAAAAACATGATTTTATTATGTTATAATAAACACTAGAAAGAAGGTATAAACGGATGGAAAATTATATTAATATCTACAAGGAAACAAGAAAGAAAATCAAAGCTTATGGTTACATGATGTGGCTAATGAGCTGGGACAGAGAAACTGAAGCACCTAAAGCATCTTTAGCCTATAGTGCAAAACAGTTTTCAGTGATTCAAGAAGAATTATATGCAATCGAATCTAATCCAGATTATATGGACGCAATCGAAAAACTTTATGAAAACATGGATCAACTTGAAGATCATGATTTTAAAGTAGAAATCAAAAACGCATATAAAGATTTAAGAATGATTAAAATGGTTCCAAAAGATGAATATTTAGCTTATGGTTTATTAACACAAGAAGGTCCACATATTTGGGCTGAAGCTAAAGAAAAAAATGATTTTGAAATGTATAGACCAACTTTAGAAAAAATTGTCGCATTTAACCAAAAGCTAGTCAAATATCTTGAAACAGATGAACTTAAAGGTTATGATGTTTTACTTGATATGTATGAAGAAGGCTTTGGCGTTAAGGAATACGATCTATTCTTTAATACAGTTAAAGAAGATTTAGCACCATTTGTTTTAGAAGTAACTAAACATAAACAAAGATTTTCAAGAAAATTAACAAAGGGCATTTTCCATATACAAGGACAAAAGGCATTTTCTGAGTACTTAATGGATGTGTTCCATTACGATAGAACTAAAGGTGTCTTAAAAGAAAGTGCGCACCCATTTACATCAGGTGTAAGTAGTGTTGATACAAGAATTACTACAAGATATCATGAGGATAATTTAGCATCTAGTATTTTCTCTACAATCCATGAAATGGGACATGCAATTTATGAACTTCAAAATGACCCTAAATATGATGATACGATGTTACATGGTGGTACAAGTTTAGGTATTCATGAATCAGAGTCAAGAATGTATGAAAACATGATTGGCAGAAGTTATGCATTTTGGAAGATTCATTATCCAAAACTTGTAGAAATATTCCCTAAAGAACTCAAAAATATTACTTTAGAAGAATTCTATCAATATATTAATCGTGCAGAAAGATCATTAATCAGAATTGAAGCTGATGAACTCACTTATGCACTTCACGTACTTGTACGTTATGAAATCGAAAAACAATTAATTTCTAGAAAATTAAAAGTTAAAGATCTTCCAAAACGTTGGAATGGTTTAATGAGTAAATATGTAGGTAAAAAACCATCAAATGATAAAGAAGGTGTCTTACAAGATATTCACTGGTCATTTGGATCATTTGGATACTTCCCAACATACGCTTTAGGTTCAGCATATGCGGCTCAAATCTATCAAGCGATGAACAAAGAAATTAATGTCGAAGAAGCAGTATTAAACAATCAAATCAACTTAATTAATGATTGGTTAAAAGAACATGTACACAAATTTGGTCGTTCTAAGACACCAAAAGAGATTATGATGATTGCAACTAAAGAAGACTTTAAGCCATCATATTATGTTGATTACTTAATCAAAAAATTCACAAACTAAGGAAAAATCATGTTATCTATTCGCTCTTTATACCAGGTTGGTTATGGACCATCAAGTTCACATACCATGGGACCTGCTAAAGCATGTTTAATCATCAAAGAACAATACCCATATATCGAAAACTATGAAATTATATTATATAATTCTTTTGCTTTAACAGGAAAAGGTCATTTGACTGAAGAAGCGATCAAAGATGCATTGTCACCAGCAATGGTGACTTTTTCTACGTCTATTGATGTTAAAAAACACCCGAATACAATGATCATTAAGGGTGTTTTTGATCAAAAGATAGTTGTTGAAAAAGAAGTCCAAAGTGTTGGTGGAGGACGTATCGTCTTTGCTGGAGAAGAAGATCATGATCCTATGATTTATCCACACCACACATTTAAAGCAATCAAAAAATATTGTAGAGATCACAACATGTCCTTATACGATTATGTGGTTATGGTCGAAGGTGAAGATATCAATATCTTTTTAGAAGATATTTGGATCCACATGAAACAGGCAGTCGAAAGAGGTATAGAAACTAAAGGTGTACTTCCTGGACCTTTAAAAATGAAAAGAAAAGCCTATGACTTGTATCATAGACAAAAGGAAAATGAAGTTCCTGAAATTACTGAAAATAGATTAGTTAGTAGTTATGCATTTGCCGTTAGTGAAGAAAATGCTAGTGGTGGTATTATTGTAACAGCTCCTACATGTGGCGCTTGTGGTGTTGTACCAGCAGTCTTATATTACATGCATAAAAAACATAAATTCTTAAACAAAAAAAGAGTGATTAAAGCACTAGCTGTTTCAGGTTTAATCGGAAACTTAATTAAATATAATGCATCTATAAGCGGTGCAGTTGCTGGATGTCAAGCAGAAATTGGTAGTGCATGTTCCATGGCTGCAGCTGCTCATGCAACACTGTTTAACTTAAGTATAGATCAAGTTGAATATGCTGCAGAAATCGCAATGGAACATCATCTTGGACTTACATGTGATCCTGTCAATGGATATGTACAAATCCCTTGTATTGAAAGAAATGCAGTTGCGGCGCTTAGAGCAATTGATGCTTGTGGATTATCTTATTTTTTAAGTGATTCAAGAAAAATAAGTTTAGATACTGTGATTGAAACCATGTATCAAACAGGTCTTGATATGCATGATTCATATAAAGAAACAGCTAAGGGTGGACTCGCAAAATATTTTAAAGAGGATGATAATGATGTTAACTGTTGGTAGTATCATTACAGGAAAGGTAATCGATGTTGATTTTAAAGGACAAGGTGTGATTAAGTCTGATGGCTATGTTATATTTGCACCAAGACTTCTATATGATGAAGTTGCTAAACTAAAAATCACAAAGGTTAAGAAGAGTTTTTGCGAAGCAGAAGTATTAGAACTAATAGAAAAAAGCAAAGATCGAACAAAAGATTTTGTAAACTTAGATGCACTTGATTTACATCATATGAACATAAAAAAACAACATCAATGGCAAATAGACATAACTAAACAAACCTTATCAAAAATTGCAGATATCAATGTTGATATCGATGAGATCATTCATGATGAACGTGATCGATATTATCGAAATAAATCTGTTTTTCATGTGATTAATGATGATGCCTTAAGATTAGGTTTATATGATAGATCCAAAGAAAACCTAATTGAAATAGATCATTTTGTTTTATCGGATTTGGTGACCAATAAGTTCTTAA
Organism: Tenericutes bacterium MO-XQ; assembly: GCA_002838185.1. Lineage (GTDB taxonomy): Bacteria > Bacillota_I > Bacilli_A > Acholeplasmatales > Acholeplasmataceae > Mariniplasma. Next base: position 446,845 of record CP017948.1, read on the forward strand.
AAATATTTCATGATGAAAAATTTTGTGTAGAAAGAAACAAGCTCAAACATATAGTTTTTAGAACGAATCAAGAAGGACAAATCTTAATAACATTTGTGTCAAAAGATTCATCTATAAAAGGTTTAGATGCAGTTGTTGATAGGCTTAAAAAAGAAATAGAAGTTGTTGGTATCACTTTAAATATCAATGATTCAAGTGAGCATATATTAGGTAGAAATAGTATTGAATTATATAAGGAAAATGTCATTATAGAGCGATTAAACAGTATAGATATACCAATCAATGACAGGTCATTTTTCCAAATAAATCTACCTGTAATTAAAAAGGCATATCAAATCATCAAAGATGACATGAAGGATAAAGATGTTGTCTTAGATGCCTATAGTGGTATTGGTTCAATAGGCTATTATATAGTAGATAAAGTTTCTAAAGTAATCATGGTTGAATCTAGTGAGCAAAGTGTGCTTTTAGCAAATCAAATCAAAGAGAAATATCATTTTAAAAAAGTAGATATTTATCGTCAACAAGCAGAAAGGTTTCATGAAGATAGCGTATTTAATAAAGTGATTGTTGATCCGCCTAGAAACGGATTGATGCCAGCTTTTATAGATTATTTGATTGAAAGAAAACCAGAGACGATTTATTATTTATCATGTGATGTTAAAACACTATCAAGAGATTTAGGTTTATTCAAAGATATTTATGATGTACATAAGGTATATCCGATTAGACTTTTTCCACATACGACATCACTTGAAACTTTAGTCATTATGAATATAAAAAAATAAGCAATCTCAAATTGCTTATTTTTCTTTTACAAACATGTTATATATTTTTTCATGACCAATGGTAGTCGGTCTACCATGCCCTGGATATAGTTTTGTTTGATTTGGTAAAAGTTGATACATTTTCTTAATGCTTTTGACAATATCATCAAAAGAAGAAAATGGTAAATCAGTTCTACCTATGGTTTCAAAAAACAGTGTGTCTCCAGAAAAACATAAATCATGATCAAGATCACAAAGTATAGTACCACCTTCTGAATGTCCAGGTGTCTCAATGACAGTAAATGTGCGATCTTCTAAATTTAAAACAAATCTATCTTCGATATATGTATCCACCGGTATTTCATATCCTAGTCGATTATAGTTTGAGTCGATAAACCATATTTTATCTTTTAAAGGTGCATAGACCTTTGCTTGATATCTATCTTTGATTTGTTTAATACCACCCACATGATCGATATGCCCATGTGTTGCGTAAATTGCAAGAACATTAAGTTTATTTTGATCAATAAAATTAATGACCTGATCGCTTTCATAACCTGGATCAATCACGATTGCTTGGCCGTTTTCATAAACGATATAACAGTTGCTTTTATACATGCCTAATGTAAATTTTTGTATATTCATCCTATCACCAAACGTAGTATAACATAACTCATTTTAATAATCATATTACAAGCATTATTATGTAAAAAATTATATAATAATAACGGTAAAGGAAGTGAAATGATGAAAATAGCAAACAGTTATTTAGAACTCATAGGAAATACACCATTATTAAGATTAAACAATTATGAAAAGCTTGTAGGAGCTAAGGCAGAAATCGTAGTTAAATTAGAAAACTTAAATCCACTAGCAAGTGTAAAAGATCGTCTAGCATTTGCATTAATCAATAGTATTGAAGAAACAGGTTTAATTAAAGAAGATACAGTATTTATTGAACCTACTAGTGGTAATACAGGTATAGGACTAGCGTTTATATGTGCATCAAAAGGATATAAATTAATTTTAGTCATGCCTGAAACAGTGACTAAAGAAAGAGTACAAATTGTTAAAGCTTTAGGAGCTAAAGTTGTTTTGACTGATCAAACCAAAGGGATGCAGGGATCGATTGATTATGCTAAAGAACAATTGAAGAAACATGAAAACTATATCATGCCACTACAATTTGAGAATCTAGCGAATCCTGAAATCCATAGAAAAACAACTGCCATTGAAATATTAAATGACACAGATCAACACCTTGATTTCTTTATTGCTGGTGTTGGAACAGGTGGTACAATTACTGGTACTGGTGAAGTTTTAAAACAACATATTAAAAATGTAAAAATCGTTGCTGTGGAACCAGCAGGATCTCCAATGTTATCCAAAGGAGAAAAAGGACCTCATAAAATCCAAGGGATTGGTGCAGGTTTTGTTCCAAAGGTTTTAAATAGAGATGTGATTGATGAGATTATTGCAGTTTCAGATGAAGATGCATTTGATACTGCAAGACTGCTTGCGAAAACAGAAGGTGTTTTTGCTGGTATTTCATCAGGTGCTATTTTATATGCTGCAACCAAGATTGCACAAAGAGAAGAAAACAAAGGGAAGAGAATAGTTGCGATTGTTTGCGATACTGGTGAACGTTATTTATCGACAACTTTGTATGAATAATCATGTTTTTTAAATGTACAGTTAAAGATGTAAATTCAGCTAAAAAATTTGATCCAGCAGCACCAGGTTGTTTCATGTTATTTTTCACATATCCTGGGGTGATTGCACTTAGAAGGCATCGAGTTGCACATTTCTTTTGGAAGAAAAACTTAAAAACCATCGCAAGATTCATCAGTTACAGAACAAGAAGAAAGACAGGAATTGATATCCATCCAGGCGCAACCATTGGTCAAGGTGTATTTATCGATCATGGGATGGGTGTAGTTATCGGTGAAACAGCTGTTGTCGGAGATCGTTGCGTCATATATCACGGTGTAACTTTAGGTGCCAATACTTTTGAAAAAGTTGATCGTCACCCTAAAATAGGAAATGATGTTATCATTTACGCGAATGCAACCATTATTGGACCTATACATATCGGAGACCATAGTATTATTGGTGCTCATGCAGTTGTTGTTAAAGATGCTCCAGCACATAGTAAATTGATTGGTATTCCTGCACATAAACACAGTAAATCGTAAATTCATAGATAATATCACATAAAGATGTTTTGATGGCAATGATTTATTGACAAAATCATAAAAATTTGATATCATAAATTGAATTTTAGGAGGGTACTTATGATTTGGGTAGATTGGATCGCAATTATCTCGACAATCCTACTAATCATCGCAGTATTATTACAGTCATCTGACGATAATATTCAAGATGCATTTAGTGGAGAAAAATCAGAGTTATTTAAAAATAAAAAAATACGTGGTATGGAACTATTCTTAACACGTGCATCAATCATTTTATCAATATTAATGGTTGTGTCAGTTATATTATCAAATAACTTGAGATAAGTTGAAATGAAAAAATGAAGTGTTTCAGATGAAACGCTTTTTTTCATAGAAGGAGAGGTTTTATGCCACAAAGATATTTTATAGATGATCATGCTTTTGAACATAAACTGATTACTGGTAATGATGCGCATCATATCATTAAAGTCATGCGTATGAAACCTAACGATCAAATGATCGTATGTAATAACAATATATGCCATATGGTGCATATCACAAAAACTGATCAATATGTTGAGTTTGAAATTGATGAAAAGTTGCCTACCAAAGAGATTTTTGATGTCACACTCATTCAAGGATTACCGAAGGGATCTAAGATTGATACAGTTACAAAATACGCTACTATTTTTGGTGTTTCAAAAATCATTTTTGTTGAAATGAATCGCTCGATTTCAAAAGAAAAAAATGTCGATAATAAGCTTAAAAGATTAGAAACGATTGCCAAAGAAGCAGCGGAGTTAGCTCATCGATCAAATGTGCCAAGTATAGAGTTTATTAAGACACTCAAAGAAATAGACTTGAAAGATTTTAAATGGATTTTGGTTGCTGATGAAAATGAAAAAACAACCCATTTAACTGATGTCGTTTCAAAAGCCCATATCAAAGAAAAAACGGCACTCATCATCGGACCAGAAGGTGGCATCACCGATCAAGAAAGAAATTTCTTTAAAGACCAGAAATCTCACTTTATTTCGCTTGGAAATAACATTTTACCTACCGAAATTGCGTCATTATACGCATTATCCTATTTCTCAATCAAAAATGCTGAATAATTTTGACAAATCTTAAAAAATCATATATAATGTAAAAGGCTATTAAATCTAAGCGTGGAAGGAGGGCAGACTATGCCTAAAACAGTTGTTCGCGAAAAAGAAACATTAGAAGATGCTTTACGTCGCTTTAAACGTGATGTTTCTAAGTCAGGAAACCTCCAAGAAGCTCGCAAGCGTGAATTTTACGTTAAACCAAGTGTAGAACGTAAGGACCGTGCTCGTGCAGCTCGCGCTAAGAAAAAGTAAATCGAGAAGAAACGCACCAGATGGTGCGTTTTTATATCATTTATACCTTGAAAAAGTACTGTTTGTGCTTTTTTATTTTTCTGGGTATGGTATAATAAATACACGATAAGGAGCTGATTTAATGAAATTAAATCAACAAATTCATCATGCTGAATCGATCAGTAGACTTGTTGGTGTTCAAGATCGTAATCTATTAGTTTTCAAGCAATACTTAGGTGTATCAGTTTCAATTAGAGGTTCTGAAATCATTACAGATGCTAAACCTGATATGCTTTTGCTCTTGGAAGCTATTTTTGCTGTTTTAATTAAACTAGCTGAACATCAAATACAGTTTAATGAGCGAGATGTTATGTACATTATCAAACTTGCAGAAAAAGATGAATTAAAAGGTGTATTTGATTTATACAAACATAGAGAAAAAATATTAATTAACGATCAAGGTAAATCTATTTATCCAAAAACGTTCAATCAAAAAGATTATATCAAAGCGATTGAATCTTTTGATCTCACTTTTGGGGTAGGTCCTGCTGGAACTGGTAAAACATATTTAGCGGTTGCTGCAGCAGTTAGAGAACTTAAATCAGGAAAAGTGAAAAAACTCATCTTAACAAGACCAGTCGTTGAAGCTGGAGAATCTCTAGGATTTTTACCTGGGGATTTAAAAGAGAAAGTAGATCCTTATTTAGTACCACTTTATGATGCTTTATATGAAATGCTGGGCGTACAAACAACGATGTCACTCTTAGAAAAAGGTGTTATTGAAATTGCACCTTTAGCTTACATGAGAGGTAGAACTTTAGAAAATGCTTGTGTGATTTTAGATGAAGCACAAAATACAACCAAAGCACAAATGAAGATGTTTTTAACAAGATTAGGGTTTGCATCAAAAATGATTGTCACAGGTGACCCATCTCAAACAGATCTTAAAAACAGTAGAGAAAGTGGACTCAATCAAGTATTAGAAATTCTTAAAGACATGGAAGATATAAGAATCATTACATTTGATAAATTAGATGTCGTCAGACATCCACTTGTACAACATATACTTGAAAGGTATGACAAACATGAAAGTTAACATACATAATCAAACTAACGAAGATATAAAAGATGTCATTAAGTTAGTTAGAAAAGTATTTAAACCGATCAAAGAAAAATTAAGCATGGAAGTTGTCTTTATTACTCAAGATGCCATTCATGAGATGAATAAAAACTTTAGACAAATAGATAGACCAACAGATGTATTAAGTTTTGTTAATGATGATGCATCGATTAAATCATTAGGTGATATTTTTATTTCTTTAGAACAAGCACATCTTCAAGCAAAAGATTTAGGACATTCTTTTGAAAGAGAAGTTGGATTTCTAGCTGTTCACGGATATCTTCATTTAAAAGGGTATGATCATCATACACCTGAAGAAGAAAAAGAAATGACCTTCATGCAAGAAAAGATTCTAGAAAAAGCGAAGTTGAAAAGGAGTTCAAAATGAAACATTTAGATGAAGCAAAAAAAGCAAGAAAAAATGCATACGTCCCTTACTCACATTTTAAAGTAGGTGCTACGATTTTGTTAAAAGATGGTACTTATGTTCATGGTGCAAATATTGAAAATGCAGCATATCCACTCGCGAATTGTGCAGAAAGAAGTGCTTTATTTTCTCTTTACAGTCAAGGCTATAAAAAAGAAGATATCGTTAGCATGACAATTGTAGCAGATACTGATCATCCTGTTTCTCCTTGTGGTGCATGCAGACAAGTGATCCATGAACTTGTACCAAAAGGAACACCTATTTATTTAGCAAATCTAAAAGGTGAAATCAAAGAAACAGATCCAGATGATTTATTACCATATGCATTTGAAGAATTTGAAGGAGACAAAGATGCATAAATCCGGATTTATTGCAATCGTTGGTAGACCTAATGTTGGTAAATCAACATTATTAAATGCGCTCATTGGTCAAAAGGTAGCGATCATGAGTCCAAAACCACAAACAACAAGACATAGAATTACTGGTGTACTATCAGAAAATGATTATCAAATGATTTTTGTTGATACTCCAGGTATGCATAAAGGTAAAGATTTATTAAATAAAACGATTGATAAAGTTGCTGTATCAAGTCTAAGAGATGTTGATATGGTCTTATTTGTTGTGGATAGAAAGAAAACAGCAGCAGAAGGCTTTATCATGAATTATTTTAAAGGTCTAAAAAAGCCTATATTCATTGTTATTAATAAAATTGATGAGTTAAAAAGTAAAAGTGCTATAGATGAAGTTATTATGAGTTATATGGGTGACAATGATTTTGAAGGATATTTTCCTGTTTCAGCAAAAGACTTAACATATGTTGATAAAATCAAAGAAAAACTCATTGAGTATTTACCTGAAGGACCTAAGTATTTTCCACCAGAAATGAAATCTGACCAAAGTGAAACGGTCATGATGTCAGAATTGATTAGAGAAAAAATACTTTATTTTACTGAACAAGAGATTCCTCATGCGGTAGCGGTAGTTATAGAGAGCATTTATCAAAATACTGAACTGAATCAAGTAGATGTATCTACACTCATTATCGTTGAAAGACCAACACAAAAACAAATACTGATTGGTCGTGGTGGAGAAAAAATCAAGCACATAGGCACTGAAGCTAGAAAAGAAATCAATAAAGTTTTAGATACAAAAATCCATTTAACATTATGGGTTAAAGTCAAGAAAGACTGGAGAAATAGACCAAGTGATTTAAAAGCATTTGGATTTGGAGAATAAGACATGGAAGGGTTAATTTATAAGGTTCAACCATATAAAGAATCATCTCGATTAGTTTTTGTCTATACACCTAAAGGTAAACATACATTGATTGCCAAAGGTGCACAAAAATTAAATGATAAAACAAGAGTGATTACACAATATTTAACCCATCTGTCATTTAAAGAAAAAGAAGGGCAAACATTTTATACGCTACAAAATGCAAAATTACTAAACGAATTTTCATTAATCAAAAATGATTATCAAAAAACAAAGCACGCAGCTGTGATGCTAGAAATCATAGATGTGCTTATGTTGGATCATGTCGATGATGATTATATATTTCATGAAGTTATTGATGCACTCAATGAACATGACATCTATGTATCTAGTTTGAGTTTCGCACTTAAAATGTTAAAACCTTTAGGTTATGATATCAATTTATCAGCAACCGGAAAAAAGATTAAAGGTGTGAGTATTGAAAAAGGTGGCTTAGTTTATGAAAATGAGCCTTATAGCATCGATTTAGACACAAAAGATGCGATATTTCTTTTAAAACTCTATGTTTTACCTTATAATGAACATGGTATCTATGAAATAGATATATTGAAAAAAATTGAAAATTTTATTAAAAAATATTACCAATATCACATACATGTGACATTGAAACATTTAAATTAAAGGATGTGGACAAATGGTTTCATTAGACAAAATCGTGCAATTTGCAAAAACAACAGGATATATTTATCAAGGTAGCGAACTTTATGGAGGGTTAGCTAATACTTGGGATTATGGTCCACTAGGAAGTTTATTAAAGAAAAATATTAAAGATGCTTGGATACAAAAGTTTCAAAGGGAAACACCTTATAACGTATTAGTAGACACATCTATTTTAATGAATAGCGAAGTTTGGAGAGCAAGCGGACATGTTGGAGGATTTAGTGATCCTTTAACTGAATGTAGATCATGTAATCAAAGATTTAGAGCTGATCAACTTATTGAAGCTCATGATAAAAATGTAGATCCAAATGGATGGACAACTGAAGAGATGTATGATTACTTGGTTAATCAAGAAGTTAAGTGTCCTAATTGTGGAGCACATGATTTCTTACCTATTCGTAAATTCAATATGATGTTTGAAACACATCAAGGTGTTGTTAAAGAACAAGCAGACCAAATTTATTTAAGACCTGAAACAGCACAAGGTATATTTGTTAACTTTAAGAATATTCAAAGAACAACACGTAAAAAATTACCATTTGGTGTTTGTCAAGTTGGTAAATCTTTTAGAAATGAAATTACACCAGGTAACTTTATTTTTAGAACGAGAGAATTTGAACAAATGGAATTAGAGTTCTTTGTAAAACCTGGTACTGAACTTGAATGGTTTGGTTACTGGAAAAACTATTGTATGGATTGGCTTACAAAACTGGGATTAAACCCTGACCATTTACAGTTTGATGATCATAAACCAGAAGCGCTTAGCCATTACTCAAATGCAACCACGGATATTAGATATCAGTTTCCTTGGGGATTTGATGAACTTTGGGGAATTGCATCTCGTACAAATTACGATTTAAATGCACACCAAATACAATCAAATCAAAACCTAGAGTATTTAGATCCTGAGACAAATGAGAAATATTTACCATATGTCATTGAACCATCTGTTGGTGTTGAACGTTTAACTTTAGCATTTTTAGCTGATGCATATGATGAAGAAACTTTAGAGTCTGGTGATATCAGACAAGTCTTAAGACTTCACCCTAAACTTGCACCTTATAAAGTTGCAGTGTTGCCACTGGTTAAAAAGTTACATGCAGAAAAAGCAGAAGAAATATATCAAATGTTATCTAAATATTTCGATGTTGTTTATGATGAAACACAAAACATCGGAAAAAGATATCGAAGACAAGATGCCATTGGTACATATTTATGTGTAACCGTCGACCATGATACAGAAACACTTGATTCGGTAACCGTTAGAGATCGTGACTCAATGGCTCAAGATCGTATTAAAATTGCTGATTTAAAAGCTTATATCGAAGAAAAAATAGCTTACTAAAAAATATAAGGAGGGATTATATGGACAATAAACTCATTGAACTCATAAATGAGAAAACACCAATCGTTGAATTGGTTTCTGAGTTTGTCTCTCTCCAAAAAGCCGGTAAAAACTATAGAGGATTATGTCCGTTCCATCAAGAAAAAACACCAAGTTTTTTCGTATCACCTGAAAAAAACATTTGTAAATGTTACGGATGTGGTGAAGGTGGATCACCTATAAATTTTTATCGAAAAATCAAAAACATATCTTTTCAAGAAGCAGCTGAAGAATTAGCAGAAAAAGCTGGTGTAAAAATTGAAAAGACTGAGCGACAAAAAGACCCTTATGAATCTTTTTATCAGCTCATGCAAGAAGTCAAAGAATTTTATAAGTTTAATTTAAAAAATAGTGAAAATGGTCAAAAAGCTCTAGATTACCTCTATAAAAGAGAATTAAGCGATGAGATCATCAATCACTTTGACATTGGATATGCACCAGAACACTCAGATGCCCTTTATAAGCTTTTAAATGATAAAGGTTATCAAGTATCCGATATGATTAAACTAGGCGTTGTAAAGCAAAAAGATGATGGCTCATACTATGATTTATTTAGCAACAGAATCATTTTCCCAATTACAAACGCTAAAGGTAGTGTTGTTGGATTTAGTGGACGCACATTAAACCCAAAAGATACGATTAAATATGTCAATAGTCCTGAAACAGTCATATTTAAAAAAGGACAATTGCTCTATCACTTTAATGAAGCATTATCTGAAATTAGAAAAAATAAACAAGTTGTTTTATATGAAGGATTCTTTGATGTAATTAGTTCATATAAAGCGGGTATTAAACATGGTGTTGCGACCATGGGAACTGCACTGACCTTTGATCAGGTTAAGTTGATTAAACAATTTACAGATTCAATCATTATTGCTTATGATGGTGATGATGCTGGTGTTAAAGCAACACTTCAAGCCATTCATCTACTTGAAAAAGTAAGATTGAAAACAGAAATCTTAACCATCCCTGAAAAAATGGACCCTGATGAGTTTATTAAAGCTTATGGGGATGAAAAATTTGAAATACTTTTTGGTGAGTATGTCAAAGATCCTTATCAGTTTAGATATGGGGTTTATAAAAAGGGTAAAGATTTATCTAATGCAAATGATATTACAACATTTAAAAACCAAGTTTTAGAAATGTTGTCATATGCTGATCCTGCGATTCAAAACTTATATAAGAGCAGATTAGCAAAAGACTTAAATGTGACTGCAGATGCTTTTGAGATTAAGACTAAAAAACAACCGCCGATACCACAAAATGAAGTCATACCTAAAAAAGAAGTACACAAAATCTCAAATAAATTTGAAAAAGCTGAGAGATATTTGATTTATGCAATGCTTAGATCAAAACAAGATGCATCTCATATTCAAGCAAGACTCAAAACAAGTGATTTTGTTGATCATATTCAATCAACCATAAGAATACTTATTGATTCTTATTACAAAGAGCATGATCAATTGAATCTTGAGGAGTTTTTAGATAGCTTAACAAGTGAACAAAGAGCATTTGCACAAAGCGAGTTATTTAAAGATATCATGTGGGAAAAACAATTGGACATTGATATCACTGAGGTTGAACATTATATTAGTCTTGTTAAAACAGCGAATCTCATGAGACGTAAAACATATGTTAAAGCAACTTTAGAAAAAGAAGAATACAAGAACAATATATTATTACAAGAATTTAAAATGTTAGCGAATTTGAAATAGAAATACTTAGGAGGAATGTTTGTGGATTTTGAAAAAATCATTGCACAACTAAAGAAAAAAGCTGGTAAGGATAAATTACTTAACGTATCAGATGTTGAGCCGTTTGCAAAACCAGGAAGTGAACTGTATTTTGAAATAGAACGCGGTTTACTTAATGAAGACATTGATATTGCTTTAGATGAAGAATATGAAGATGTAGAAGTGAATCAAGAAGCCGTTGATGAAGATGACGACTTTGAGGTAGAAGAAGATGAAGATGAACCAGATGATTTATCTTTATCAGGATTAGAAGTTGAAGAAGAAGAATTGATTAATATTGATACAATTGCATCATCGATAAAAATTGATGATCCAGTACGTATGTATCTAAAAGAGATTGGTCAAATTCCTCTACTTACACATGAACTTGAAACCAAATATGCAGTTCAAGTATCTAATGGTCGTTATGCTAAAGAACAACTTGAAGAATATCAACAAGGTATCCTAGATCTTGAAGAACAAGATGTAGAAGAACTTAAAGAAACGATTAGAATTGCTGCAGAAGCTAAAAATAAACTCGTAGAAGCCAATTATCGTTTGGTTGTATCCATTGCTAAACGTTATGTTGGTCGTGGATTATTATTCTTAGATTTAATCCAAGAAGGTAACATGGGCTTGATGAGAGCTGTTGATAAATTTGATTATGAAAAAGGATTTAAATTCTCAACATATGCAACTTGGTGGATCAGACAAGCGATTACTCGTGCTGTAGCTGATCAAGCAAGAACCATTAGAATTCCTGTTCATATGGTTGAAACCATCAATAAGATGATTAGAATTCAAAGACAACTCATCCAAGATTTAGGTAGAGATCCATCGATTGAAGAAATTGCTGAAAAAATGGGTATTACACCAGAAAAAGTACAAAACATTCAACGTATTGCTAAAGAACCTATCTCTTTAGAAGCACATGTCGGTGAAGAAGAAGATTCATCATTAGGTGATTTTATTTCAGACCCTAATGCACTTACACCTCATGAATATATGCTTCAAGAAATGGTTAAACAAACATTGGATGAAGTTTTAGAAACATTAACTGACCGTGAAGAAAAAGTATTAAGATTACGTTATGGTCTATTCGATGGAAAAAACCATACACTTGAAGAAGTAGGCCGTGAATTTGGTGTTACACGTGAGCGTATTCGTCAGATTGAAGCAAAAGCTTTAAGAAAGCTTAGAAGCCCATCTAGACAAAATAAACTACGTGAATTCTATTATGGCAAGAAATAAAAGAATTGATCTATTAGCATCTTTAACCAAAAACTATGATACTGTTTTAGATATTGGAACGGATCATGGATTGGTCTTAAAAAAAGCATTTCAAAAAGGATATATCAAACAAGCGATTGCAAGTGATTTAAGGGAAGAACCCTTAAATCAAGCAAAAGCTAATTTAAAGAATTATCCAGTGTCTTTTGTATTATCAGATGGTTTTAAAGAAATTAAAGAAGATTTTGATTTAGTAATTATTGCAGGCATGGGCGCATATTTGATTACAGATATATTAGAACATGCTCCTAAAGATAAGACATATATCTTACAAGCCAATGATAAACAAGAAGTGTTAAGAAGTTATTTAAATGAATCTGGATTTGAAATTGTTGATGAATATGTTATCCATGATAAGTTTTACTACATCATTATGATTGTAAAAGCAGGACAGATGCATTTATTAGAAGATGAATTATACTTAGGTCCAAAACTTAAATATAAACCGGAAGCAAAACCATATTATCAACACAAAGTTAAACAATATCAAAAAATCATTAATCATGCAGATGAAATGAGACAAAAAGAATTATTGAAATTAATTAAAATATATAGTAAGCTATAAACGATTCTTTACTAATAACCTAAAAAATTATACAATAAATTGAAGCGTTGTTTATAGGGAGGTATGAAATGAAAAAAGATTATCAAACATTACAGCAGTTAGATCGTGCACTAAGACTATTTAGAAGAAGTGGTATATATGATCGTGTAAACACGAAATTAAGTGATGCAGATATCATGGTTTTATTCTGTGTTGCCTTTTGTGATATGCATCAAAAAGTGAAACTTACAGATATTTCTAAAAGATTAAAAGTCACTTTACCTGCCGTTACCCATAAAGTAAATGATTTAGTTGAAAAAAATTATGTAGAAAAGGTTCAATCAGAAAAAGATCTTCGTGTTGTTTATATTAAATTAACAGAAGAAGGCAAAAAATATGTTGAATCTATTCGTGATGAATATTACAGTCCAATCGAACAACTTACTAAACATTTAGGTGAAGAAGACACTAAAAATTTCTTAAGAATCTTAAATAAAATTAGTGAAATTGGGAAGATTAAGGTATAAATTATATTTAATTGAAAAAGTCATGAAAATGTCTTTACATTCGGCATAGATATTTGTTATAATAACTTGTGCCGACTGATGATGCAGTAGCTCAGCTGGATAGAGCAACGGCCTTCTAAGCCGTCGGTCAGGGGTTCGAATCCCTTCTGCATCGCCACTTATAGAATAGCAACCATGAGATGACACCTAATCAGCATCTTATGGTTTTTATTTAATATTTATTACATTATGTGAAAGGGGGTAACATGATGAATAAAAAGAAAAAAGAAATTTCAGTGATCTCATTCATAGTATTTATCTCATTTGCTTATGGTATATTAACCAGTTTAGATTTGATTAATACTACAGTGTTAAGTTTTATTGAGAACTTTTTCGTAGCACTTATTGTCTTATTGATAGGATTGGCTATCTATAAAGTTTTAAAAAAATAGTTATTTTGATTGATGTTTTTCAATAATCGCTTTATCAAGATCTTTGCTTGTAAGGTAATAAATGATTGGACTTATAACTAATCCTAAAATAGCTTTTAACCAATCAAATACTTTTGCTCCTTCTTGTATATAGGATGCTATAAGAAATATTGAAATCATAAAAGTAAAGACGCAGAATCCTATCGTAAACTTTAGAACTGTTTTGTTTTCTAGAAAATCATAGATTTTATTTATGAGCTTACCCATATTAAAGTCCTTTCATATCGTCCTGGTAACGACATAATTTAACCAGGATTAATTTTTACAAACTTTGATACATTAAATAAATCAAGTTACTTTAAATATACATTAAATGTATCATCTTGTCAATAAAAAATATACATTAAATAAATCAAATAGGAGGTTTTAAAGTGAGAGTCAAGAAAAACGAGCAATTTCCTGATGACTTAAAATTAAAAGATTTTAGGTTAAATTTAGGGTTAAATCAACGAGAATTAGCAGAGATGATGTCAATATCACAGGCTCAGTATAATCGACTTGAAATTGGAAAATCCATGTTAAATGCAGCTCAAATTTTGCAACTATGTGATATTTTCATGTGTACCCCAAATGATTTGCTAGGTATTAGATCCAAATACAAAAAAGTTATGAACAATCTAGATGATTAATCCAACTTATCCATGCTTTTGATATAGCTCTTTTTAACGTGCTGTTTAGATACATGAAGATATCTCTTTGTTGTTTCCAAATTCTTATGTCCTAGAATTGTCATCAGAGTTGGAAGATCCATTTCGGATTCAATCATGTATGTTGCGACTGTATGTCTAAACATGTGAGCATGAAGCTTTTTGATTTTAAGCTTCTTTTTAACCTGTCTTAAAATGTATCTGATATCATCATAATTTGCAGCTCTATTTTTGTCTATGTTATGAAGCAAGTATTTATGATCTGATTTTATCTTTATCATTTTTTTAATTATTGACTTTGATGTTTCTGTGAAATAAACTATACGATCCTCTTTTGTCTTTGTGTGTGTAAGTAGTATTTCACAATCATCAAAATTTATATTCTTTTTTTCAATGAACATGATTTCCTGGATACGCGCACCTGTATCAGCAAGAAGTGCTAAAAAGCATTTATAAAATATACCGTTTGTTGTAACTTCTGGATACTCACGTATATACTTACGTATACGCATGTAGTCTTGCATTTCAATAGCATCAAAGGTTTTAGATCGTTCTTTAAGCTTGCTGACTTGTTGAAGATATGGAAAATCAATCTTCATGTGTCTGTACATTCTTTTTAAGCATCCTATGTTTTTGTTGATCGTTACATTTTCGCATGTTTCTTTCATGTGTGTAATGTAATCAACTATTACATCTGGTGTAATATCATCAACGTGTGTGATACCATGCTTTGATGCATAATTGACAAAGTGTCCTAGATGAGATTTATAAAAGCGATACGTTCCATTTGCATATCGCAGCTTAATCTCCAATAAGTAGTCATTGACTAATTTTCGAATATTCATTTTTCAGTTCCTCCCAATGAAACGTTTTACAAACATTATAAACCGACTCATGAGAATAATAGTCCACAAATTTTGTGGATAAGATTATATGATACAATTGATTATTTCACAAAACATCTCACCATATGCGCAGATATGCATATATATATATACTATATATATAAAAATTTGTATAAAAAACCCCCTTTTATAATTGATTGGGGGCTTTGTTATCTTTCTAAAAGGTTTTGAAAAAGCATAGGTTAAATAAAAAGGTTTTTATTTGGTTTTATTCTTCGATCCAGGTGGTCTACCTCCAACCTTTTCTTTAAGTTTTTTATTCGCTTCTTCAAGTTTTTTGTTTTCAGTCATTAGATCCTCATTATCCTTTTGAAGCTTAGCATATTCCTCTGCAGCTTTTGCTTTTTCTTTGGCTGTTCGTTCAACTAGAGCTGCATACTCCTGGAGTTGATTCGTGAGTACAACTTTCTTTTTAGCAATATCACGTTCTAGATCTAATTGTTCAGTTTTCATCTCTCGGTTTTTCTTAGGTAAGTAATAAATACCAGATATGATAAACATCAATATGAGCATCACAGCAAATGCATCAACAACAAGCTTAAATATAAAAGGTAATTCATAATAAATTTCAATCATTAACGTAATACATCCTTTCTATCGATTGGTACATTATCAAGTGTATCTTTCATGTTTAGTGTTTCAAAATCATCAAAGCTAACTGTAGCTGGTTTGAACCATCTATTTCTAGAATCAAGTTTTAAATATTCATTATCTGCAGATACTGTAAATGTCTTAACTCGCCAGCCTTTAATTCTTCTAGTAAATTTTCCATCCTCTAACCACTTTGAATATATAAAGCCTTTTTTGATTTTGACTTTATTATAGCTAGTAAGAATGTTCATGATCTGATTATCATTTCTAGGTTGCTGAGATGCGACTAATATCCAACTGATTCCAAAATGTCTCTGTAAAACGAAACTAGATATCATTGGGATAAAAGTGTGATTGTATTCAGATGATCTATTGTTTCTATTATTATTAAGAACATGTATCTCATCAAAGACTACAGCACATGCTAACTCTGGATTAAACCTAATCAGTTGTTGCCCAAATTTATCATCTTTATTCCTTAATCCAAAAAACTTGTGAATGTCAAAATGAATATGGTTCAGATACGGAGTTCCTAATTCATCATATTTGATTTTTTCCATCTTAGTTGTTACATAACTACATTTACCAGTCATCTTTGCATAGTCATCCATCTTTTGCCATAAAAACGTTGATTTACCATCACCAGCTAAAGCCTGGATATAATGAACACCGACTTTGTTTGTTGGCTCATTCTCAAACTCACTGATAGACAAATATGCCCAAAGAAATATCCAAATCCAATGAAGTGGTATAGTTAGATATCTGGCTTTTTTATATTGAGTCATCAGTAAATCACTAATGACTGTTAAAAGTGAAAGAATGAAATTTCCAAAGATATAGATCCATTTTGATATTACATCTACAGCTTGTGTTAGCTTCTGGTGATATGTATTTCCATATGTCTCAATCTTATTTGCTAGCTTATCCATTTTATTATAAAATTCATCACTTCTTATTTGGATCATACTTCTTTATCCTTTCTGAAACTATATTCCAATCACATCTGACAAATAGATATCTATCCATACGTGATTTGAAGTCTTTTATAAGAGTTTGTTTTAACCTTGGTTTACTTAATCTCTGATATGACGTCAACTGTTTATGCTCTACTAAATATGATGCAATAAAAGCAGCCACAGGCTGTGTCGTATCATGTCTCAATTTTTTTAGAATTTTATATATCATAATATCCCTAAGCTCTGCAGAATCTTTGCACCAATGTAAAGCAAAATAAGCATAGTCAAAACACCGAGAGGATTAAAGAGTTCCTTAAAACCATCCTTTGCTCGGCGTATTGATTTTGTTAAAATACCTGTTATACCAAGGATGAATAGAAATAGAATAAACGCTGCCCATAATTCCCAGTTATCAAAAATAAATTTCATTTAGATCACTCCAAAAGTTTTTAAAAAGTAATAAGCTGCAAGTATCACCAAAATTAGCAATACAGGCTTTTTATGGATTTTCATTTTATCAAATAGGATATAATATCCAGCAATAGCACCTATCACATAGTAAAGAGTATTGATACTAATTCCATCACTAGGTTCAGTTGGATACGGATTAAATATTGTTGAATCATTGTATGGATCTAAATAATCATCTACATCAGCGTTTGTATTTATTTCATCTGCAGCTAATGTATAAACTAATCCATCAGTTTGATATGTTAATGAAATAACTTCAATAGAATCAGGATCCACTTCTGGTGTATTTCCAAATTTATCGTAAGCACCAAAATCAAGTTTCCATAATGGATATGTGCTTGTATCGATTGATGTAAAATCAGAGTCTAAGTTACTATATGTCTGATTGATTTTAGCCTTAAGTTCAGGACTAGGATTTGCACGTGATATTTCTGATGTATCACCGACAATAAGTGAACCAGGATAACTATTTGCTAGATAATCAAAATATCCAGTTACAACAGAACCAATAAGAAAAATGCCTAGTGCGATTGGTTGTCCACCTGGTATAGATGCAGCAATAGCTGTTAGTACAGCTGTAGATGATGCTGATATAGCAACTGCATCAAATTGCCATGATGTATTACCTTGAGTAAATGCTGTATCTTCTAAAACAACCGCTTGAGGCATCCAATCAGATTTATTTCCAATCAAAGGATCCCATCTATAGTTAAAGACTGTCGATACTTGCATAAGTCTATCAATGACAAAATCATCAACATAAAAATATCCAACGATATGATTTGCATCACCTAAAGTCATATACATATAAACATCAATCTGATTATAGTTTACAAATTCACCTGTATCTAAATTCCAAATGGTATAAGGTATGAATGCCTGTGTTTTCCAATTTGAGGTTAAGAATAATGATGATGTTCCTTTATTGAAAACCATAAAATGTTGATCTTCATATGTGTAATAAAAAGCCTCATAATTATCATTAAAAATAGACATATCTGTGTTATCACTAAAAGTATATCTAAGATCGTAAATAGTATCATAGTGAATAGTAAAATCCACCTCATATCCATTTATATTTGATATAAAAACATCTGCCATATTATTGACATCATCAAAAATAGTGCCCTGTGTTGTTGGAAGCAAATCAAGATCACCTGGATTATTTGGATCCACGTATACAGTTACGACGTTTGCAGTAACTGCTAGATGATATGTTTCACCTGGTAACATTGAACCCCAAGCACCACCGTTATTGAATACATTTAAAATTCTCTCTCTTTGATCCATTGTAAGAGCTTCATTTAAAACAATAGTTATTGAATAATAAACACCAGGATCAAGATTGACAGTCCAATCTGGATCAACCATGGTTCCCTCATTAAGAAACATGAACTCTGTAACTTCTGCAGCTTCATAAGTAAAGTTTACAGTACTCAATAAAGAAGTTGCATAAGAGCTCGAATAAATGTTTATGCGTGTTGTTTCACTTCCACTAGAAGCAACAAATGCATTATATATATTGTAGTAAGGATTTGGATCATCAACTTGACCATCACTATCAGCATCAATGAATTCATTAGTAGATGAGGTGAAAACTGTATCAAGTTGTATTTCAATGGATTCTGCAGCATTTTCCACACGATTAGATTCAATCATATAGATGCCATTATTTTCTTTAAGTGTCCAAATACTAAATCTTTCCGTAATATCTAGAATTTGTGTATCAATAAATGTTGCATACATTTTTAAACCAACAAAGAATGATAGAAATATCATGACAGTTAGTATAAATACTTTTCTCATTAGTAATTCCATCCCCCTTTCATTTTTTTCAATTTTTTAGAAGCAAAATATCCAATAAAACCCAAACCAATTATCCATGGTAAAGCTTTAATCATTTTATCAGATGTCGTTGCAGGTGGTTCAAGAATAACACCTGAAATTTGTCTTGCTTTTACAACATAAATCGTGGATGAGTATGTTTCCTCATATCCACTAAAAAACATTGCCTTAAAACTATATTGATATACACCAGGAGTGAGCGTATCATCTTCATTTAGTGCAGCTGTAGTGTATGTATCAATAAGTGGTTCATAATAAAAATAAGATGTGTTTTCAAAATATCCTGTAGTCATCAAGATGAAATAAACAATCTCATAAGGAGTTAAAACTCTATTATTTACTACATGAATATCTTTATAATCAGTAACAGCAATCACATCAGAGGAATTTACGAGATCTCCCCATTTCATAATGACATAAATGGTTACATCTTTTGTACTCGTATTTTGTTTAAGTGTGATGGTGTATTCACCAGGCATGTTTCCATGCCCAGTGTAACCATCTTCTAATATCATCACATCAGGATCATAAAATCCTAGAATAGATGTGATCGTTAAGGCTTGATTGATTTCTTTATGGATTACAGATGGACCTGTAATCTCAGTTGCAGCTTGTGTATCAATTGAGGTTAAGAAGATACTAAACAATGCTAAAAGAAGCATTGCCATTTTTTTCATTTTTTCTTACCGAAAAAGACTGCATATCCAACCGCAACTGCACCAACACTGATGAATATCCACTCAACAACGCCTAATGATGACTCGTTTGGAGTCACTGGAGTTGTAGCACTTTCAGTCCATTTTGCATAAAGAGTTGTATCTGCAGATACTAAAGAAGTAAAAGCATAAGCAGTTGTAAGCTCTTCATCTGTGAACCATCCATTGAATGTATAGCCTGATCTAGTTGGTGCTGTTGGTGCTGCTATAGCTTCACCAGATACAACAAGACGATCATCAACAAGTGAACCGCCATTTTCATCAAAAGATACAGTATACACATCTACAGTATCTTCAACAAATCGAGCATAAAGATTAAATATTTCAGCATCTACATGATCAGTATTAAAATCATATAGTGTTTCAAAAGTATCTTCTAAGTACCAACCAATAAACGTATATCCTGTTTTAGTTGGATCTACAGGTTTAACAATCTTTTCACCAACAATACTATTTTCAGTAGAATCAATCACATCATCCACATAATAGTTTACTACTGCAGGTGTAACTGCTAAGCGAATAGATATTTCATCCCATAGAGCATCTGGATTAGTTTCAGATATCATGATGATTTCATCACTTGGATGGAAAACGATTTGATACTGAACGGTAAAAGATGCATCAATGGTTTGTAATAATTTGATACCTGTAGTATTTGCTGGTACTGGTTGATGTGTTAAATCAGAAGAAGCTGCAAATTCATAATCAGCAACATCATAGATTGGATTAAAATAAATGCTAGCAATACCATCAACTTCTGTTGGAAGATTGTTTGCAATATCATAAACTAAGTATCCATCAGTTTGGATCCAATCAGCAAGATCATATCCATCACTTGGTTCAACAGCTGGTGTACCTATTTCTTGAATATAGTACTTATAGATCAAGTTATCATAAGTAATTGTCTGTGAAAGAGCACCATTTAATTCAAATGACATATTTGCGAGTTCACTACCACTTACAATAACACCATAATCTTTATCATAAGCTGCAACTTTTAAATTGTTATCCATGGTATTATCTGCACTTGCATTTATGTATAAAAAATGGAAAATATATGCAGCTGTATTTGATGCAGATAAGGTTCCAGAGATATATTCATAGCTTACTAAATAATTCTTTGTGATATCAATATCAACATCATTAATTACAGTTGAGATATCATGAGTAATATCAGTTCCACCTGATAAGGTTCCATTTAATGTAACAGTATCACCTGTTGCAATCGAAATTGAAACACCTGTATTAGTACCTGAATAAGTATCATCAAACAGTTTAAAATCTGTAGTTGTGTTGATTTCATAAATATTCATTTTGAACTTATAAGCATCAAAAGTAGTTACTAAAGAACTACTACTTATAAGGTTAAGTTGAAAAATATCAGCTGCTTCAAATAATCCTTTTGTGAAAGTAGCTATTACTCTACTGTTTTGATAATCATCACTTGACATTGATTGAATAGAATTCAAGTTTTTTGATGAAAAGAACAATCTAGATGATGCTGTATCACCACTCACAGATCCACTAATGTACTCATAATACACAACGTATGATTTATTTGGATCTAGACTTGATCCAGATGTATTTGATGCATAAAGTGTAAATGCATTCTCATCAACTACATTTGCACTTGAAGTTCCGCTGATTGTCCACACTTGAGTAGCATTGTCAATTTCAACTGTAACACCTGCTTCTGTAAATGAATAATCATCATAAGTATAGGCTATATCATTTTCTACATCCACCGCAGCATGTCCTGTAACACCTGAGTTAATGCTCAATCCAATGAAAAACACAAGAGTGAACATGATTAATAAAAATATTTTTTTTCTCATAAAAACCTCCTAATAGTTTTATATATTTATAGCACTAAGCTATTTTGAGAGAAATTAAGGCGACATGAAATAATGTCGCCATAACAAACTATGCAATTATTTCTTTTTTGAATATTTGATTGCACCATAAATTAAAACTAGTACAAAGACATAAAGCATCCAATTGTCCTTGAAGTTAGATCCTAAGTTAGCAAAGAAACTATGAGTTTCAATCCACCACGCTGGTGAAGTAGCTGATACTGAAAACTGAGGGATCAACAATACTAAAAAGAAGAATAAAGCAAGAATAGCCATCACAGCATTCATTAACTTAGCTTTTTGTTTCTTAGTCATATGCAATACTCCTTTCATAGATTTAGATACAAAAAAGCGTGTATCTAACATCAATTTATCAATTGATGACATACTTGTCATAAAAATTGGTAAACATTCATGAATAATAGTGATAAAAATGTGATATAATATTTCATGTGTGATTTATTTCTTTACTTTTTTATGGACAATCTATAATCACACCAGATGCAATCAGCCAACTCCCCCCCCAGGCTGGTTGTTTTTTTTATTTATCTTTAATTTTTAATATCTCATATTTTCACTTTTAAGAGCTTAAGCATTACACATGTGTTACAGTTCATGCCTATCGGCTCTAAGGGATTAGACTTTATGGCATATAGATAGGCATGGCTTTTAAGCACGACAGTGCTTCATCAGTCATTATCAAGGTTTTAATCATCCAAGAACGTTTAGACGTTTGTATGGTTTCATCAGCGAGATAAAAAACATGATCATCTGATACATTTTATAACGGTCCTTCTAGAAGAAGAAGATTTGATTTATATGAATATATAAATTAAAGCTTCCAATTAATCTGGGGAAAACGAATATACATCTAGATATCAGATGCATAAGTATTCGAGTGAAATCTAATCACACGAGTGAAATCTATCTTATTACGAGTGAAATCTATTTACATTGATGTCAACAAAAAAGACACCTGATATCAGATGTCATGAGTTATGATCGCTTTTTATGTGTTTTATATAACGATAAACGGACACATTGCTGTGTCCTGGTCAATGATTCAGTTTCTTATCTATTCGGTGGATTAGTGAATCCAAAGCTTAAGACAACATCATGAAGTGCTGCTTCAATCTCATTGTCTGATGCTCTAGTAACTCCCCTAGAAATGAGTTTATTTGCCTTTTTAAACATTGATTTGATATAAGACTCATGCTCTATCTTCTCAGCGTTTAAATCGTTGATAATTGCTTCCCATTTTGCTCTATCTTTATTCGTTTTAACTTGTTCAATCGCACGTCTTAACTTCTTAGCATATTTCTTAATTACGATGACTGATTGCATGACAAAATGCTTGAATAGATTTCCACGCTCTAGATGTTCAACATCTTTAGCTTTAGCTGAAAGCCATTCAATCGCTTTTTTAATATCTACCTCTATACCAGTACGGTTACGCTTTGCTTCATCTGCATAAGTACGTTTTATGATGCCGTAAAGTGGTTGTCCTTGATCATCTGTAGCTTCAAGTTGATCGAATGCTAACTGTAAGCCTCTACGTGTACATGAAAAGCGTTCCATGAGCTCAGCGTTTGAATAAATGACTGTACCAGTTTGAGAGTACTCAATGACTGCAGTTTCAACAATCTTAGTCGCAAGGAAAACACCACCATGCTTATAGTGGTCTTCTATGTTGATATTGATATATTCAATCGGAAATCCATTTAGAATGTATCCTGGTTGATATGTGCGTGCACTCATAGATTGTTCTCCATTTCTTCCAGTTCTTTTTCGTAATCATCCATCCAATTTGGCTCATTGTTTCTTGTTTTCTTCATAGCAAATTCTTTATCACGATCCATTTTTTCAATAGCTTTGGCTAATGTAATTGCACCTGCAGCTTTAAAGCTTTCAGCAACTTTACGCATGTATGCCGCATTCGGTAATCGACCTTTATTTTTTGTGAATATGATTGCTTTAATGAGTATGACTTTTATAACATCAGATGGTAACTTATGATCATGGTTGATAAACTCAACATAATCATTTTTAAACTGATCTATTTCATCAGTTGTAAGCATGACCTTAAGTATCTGATCATATCTAGATTGTTTAATTGTTTCTAATCGTGTCATATGATGTCCTTTCTTTGTCTATAGATAAACTATAGTTTACTATCTCCTGGAGATTATTAACTTGAGTTTATGTTTTCGATATCATTAACTCTAGTTTACCTGCAGAAATAAGATATTCGTGTTCATGCTGAATTGCTACTTCAACAGGTATATTGAAAGCATCACATATTTTTATGAGTGTCGATACTTTCATATCTGATCCCTTGAGTATCTTTAACCACCCTGGATATGATAAACCTGTTCTATCCATAATAATTCTTTGAACTACATAGCCAAAGCCCCAACCTGGATCATGATAGACATAGTATTTATTTATAAGTTTATTTATCCAAGAACGTTGTGCGTTCTCCATGGTATAAGTTGTGTATCTCATATAATACTCCTTTATTTTTTTCCTTGATGGCTGTTGGTGACTCATTAGAGATTGATTAGTATCCTTTATCGAGCCACCACATTTAACCCTAGGTTGCACCATCATTTTGGAGAAAAGATGAAAAATTTTGTGATGCACCTGGAGACTAGATCAGATGCATCACATATATCAAATGGATAAAAGGATCCACTTAATAAGTTAGATTTAATTTGACTTTGATTAATGTTTTTAACACTGATAAATAAACTGCATGCTTATCTTTCTCTGATAAGGTTTCATATTTAGAAATAGAATCTTTTGCTGTTTTTAGAAAATTTAATCTTTCGTTTAGATCTAAACACATCTAAATCACCTCTTAAATATAGCTTATATAGCTTTATTGTGATGAGTAACTGTAAGAAGAAGCAACTCATCATAAACCATCTTTCAGTATCACAATATCTGTGTAAATCACTTTCTATTATTGCATACAGTATCAAGTATATACACATTATGATACAGAACATAAAGAGTGAATTCATGGCTTGTCTGATAATCTTTTTCATTTGATTTTTCTCATTTGCTTTTCTACATATACATAAAACAGTATCAATAGTATTAGACATATTAATGCGATCGCAGTAGCTATTAGCATAGCTTGAATTCCAACTTCCATATATATACCTCGCTATTTATCTTTCATCTTTGGATTTATGATAGTTATAATACCAGTTAGGATTTTAACAGGAAGCATAAGGATTATTAATGCTATAGCAAGTATTGAATTGATTATAGTTTTAATCATATATATACCTCTTCTTTGTAGTATATCTTTCTACCTCTTTTAACAAGCACTGAATGATTTACTTTATCCGATAAGAAGTCAAGTAATGTCTGATAACTTACATAAAGATGCTTTGCAGCTTCTCTCACTGATCTATACTCAATTGGATCCTTATTTAAGTCTTGAACTACTACTGGAGTTGAGTTTGATAGATGTCCTGTTCTTTTGCCATGAGTACGTCTTGAATATAAATATAGATTTTGTAAACTGCAATTTTCTTTATTGTTATCTTTATATCCGATAAGCAAATCATCATGATAGTTTTTCATAAAAGCTTTGGCTATAACTCGTGAGAATCTACATTCCACATAGTTGATTTTTACAACTCTAAATCCTTTTTTTATATAGCCTTTTACAATTTTAGTTATCCCAGACTTTTTGTATTTTTTAAATATAAATCCACGTGTATCTGCATACCATATGGCATTGTTAGATTCATCAATTTTATAGCTATAGTGATCATAGTTCATAATCCACCTCAATAACAACAATCATCCAGGTATTCAATCATGTTGGATACCCTATCAAGCTGTAATCCTATCCATACATATTCAGCCAAATTTTCTGAAGCCTTTTTATTGATATCAGTTTTATGATTTGCCTTTTGTTTTTCCAAATACATCTGATATAGTTTTAATGTTTCAATACCAGGCATTTACTCTACCTCTTGGAAGTGTTCCCAAAACTTATCAATAGAACATATACCTATGTTTTGATCATCACTAATCATATAAACATTTTTATTTATTTCATCTATGGATACAACAGTTGCTTTTTTATTTGAAACTAGTTCGATCACTCTTTGACCTTTAAATATATCTTTCATAGCTCGATCCATTCTGCACTTTTTAGGGCACCGATGATTTTTGGTATTGCATAACTTAATATCAAATCATCATCCAGATAAAAGTAATCCTCTCCATATCCTTCAATCCATACACTGATTTTATATTCGTTATTTTCACCATCTACATACAACCAAACTTCATAACTGTCCTCATCAGTAATTACAAGATCTCCATCTAACAAGAATAACTTTTCAAGCATTTTTTGAACAGTTTGATGTTTATTTGAATCTATTTCATTTCTTAATTGTTCTAGTTGGTTCATTTTTCTACCTCCGGATTGAAAACTGGAAATAGATGCATCTGAGTTTGACCTGGATGAATGTGAATCGGCTCTCTTTCTAGCCCATCATCTTTAGCGAACTTGCTATCTCTTAGCATAGCCTTTGAACATGCTTCTGCACGTAATGAATTTCGTACAGCTTGTAAATTGTTACTCATTTTTTTCTCGGACATTTTATTACCTCCCTGGTATAGATTTAAAGTCCTAATAGGAGCCATACAAGATGCGTTACCAGGAAACACCTTATATAGCTCATATTAAGACTTCAACATTCTTAAAAGACACTTCCTGGTATTATGCCTTTTTACTTTGATAATAACGATATCTAGATGCAACTAAAGATGCATCTGTTTTTGTATAGTTGTACTCATTGAGTAGAAGAGATCTAACTTTATCTGGATCGTTCAGTTGATCCATTAAAAATGAATACAGTCTATAGATACCAAATCTAGGTGCAACATCTTTTTCAGCTTCAACTTTTCTAAGAATTAGATCAACTGTCATATAGACCTCCAATGAAAGAAAAAACACCTTATATTAGGTGTTTTGAGTATGCTATGGACTTCTAAGCCGTCGGTCGGGGGTTCGAATCCCTCCTGCATCGCCACTTTATTAATGAATCATACTGTTTCTTAGGAAACAGTATTTTTTTACTTATAAAAGGATTGTTGACGAATTACGATCAAATGTGTATAATTTAAAACAAAGTTACGAAAACCATTTTCAATTAAGCATGAAAGGAAGATATATGAATCATAAAACATCATCGATTTCATTTTGGAATCAATTTTTTAAAGATTATGAACCAGTAAAAATAAATAAAGAAGAAGTTAGTGTTACTACAACACTTGATAAGTATCTGAAGCAGATTGGCGATCAATCTGAAAACATCTTAGATATCGGGTGTGGTACTGGTTATGCTCTTATTGGAGCAAAATTACTTGGGAATAAAATGAAAAAAGGTGTTGGATTTGATGCTTCTACACATGCGATTCGTATCGCCAATAAAACTGTTGAACTTTCAAAAATTGAAGGGTTATCTTTTGAAGTTGCTGATGAATCATTTCTAAGTACAATTCCAGATCAAAGTTATGATGGTATTATATGTTCAAATTTCTTAGATGTAATTCCTAAAGAAATGTCTCATTTGATTATCAAAGAGATTCAAAGGATATTGAGTGATGAAGGGTTCTTTCTACTTAAACTCAATTTTGAGTTAGATGAAGCATTGATAAATAAAATTAAAATGGTAAAAATAGAAGAGAATACATATCAAATAGATGGCGTTATACGTGCATATAATTTATCAACAGATAAATGGATTGAGCAGTTCAATCAATTAAAATTATTAAAATCAGATGGATTTCAAAGAGCTCCACATTTGCCAGAGGATCGAATTTTATGGTTTAAAAAAGCAAAATAATCTTTCTGTCTATATGTTATAATGAAATAAAACGTTTTATAAGGGGAAAAAATGAAAAAATACATGATTATTATTGGGTTGTCGATAGTTTTAGTTATTGCTGGATATCTACTACTCAATCTAAGATCTGTCTATTTTGTAGACATTAATACACAAGAAAAGACTAAATTAACTTCATTTTGGGTAAAGCAAGACCACATTAACATTAAAGATCGCTGGTTTAAAGATTTTGATGATGATGTAATTAGTGGATTCATATTGATTGAAGATAACAAAGTTTACACAATCATTCCTTATGCTTTTACTAAACTCGATGAATCATCCAGACTTATTGATTTATATGAAAGCACTCTTGATCGGAATAAAGAAATCAAGTGGATTAGCAAAGAAGATGAGCAAGATGTATTATACGACATCAAAGAAGAGGTGCGTTTAGATATTTCTGTTGATACATATCTTGGATCTGTCACTGAAGACCATAAATAAGGAAATGGTGTTTATAGTGTACCCACATATAATAATTCAGGTGAAGTCGTTAGTTATGTTCAGTTTGCAGAAAGTAGTGTCTCAGGTTTATTAGAAGGATTTAATCAAAATAATCCTTGTTATATTTTGCAGACGGTTTTATTTATAGAAGTACATATCAATAATCATCAAGAATCAAAACTTTTGATACCTACATATTTCATAGGTGGACTTGTATCAGCGGATATTACTAGTGATCATTATTATATAGAATATTTCGATCAATTACTTGTTTTTGAAGCAACCTTAGAAAAACTAGAAGTTTCTTAAATTTTTAAGATATTATATAAAGCTCAGTGATTGAGCTTTTTTGTTTTAAGGATAAAAAAAATAAATTATTTCAAAAATGCTTCACAGAAACACTTTTTTTATGATACAATTTCAGTGTGGCTGGACTTTTAAAACTTTTTTTATCATTTTGGCCACAAATGAATGAACAAAGTCTCGACTCCCCCTTGAGACTTTGTTCCTTTTTTTATGCAAAAAAAAACAGTTAAAATAACTGTTCTTTAAGATCAAAGAAATTGATTAAGTATTTAGCGATACCATCTTCATCGTTAGTATATTCAGTGAAATCTTTAGCTACACCTTTTAATTCCCAGTTTCCGTTTTTCATCATGACACCAATACCAGCATCTCTAATCATTTCAAGATCATTAATGCCATCACCAAAAACAAGTAAATGATCTCTTTCTATATTGTAATAATCTAGTAAGTAGTTTAAAGCTGAGGATTTTGATACATGTTTTAAATAGATTTCATAAATGGCATGACGATGACCTGCTCCCCATAATCTAAAAGAAATAGTGTCATCATAATTCTCTTTGATATAATGCTCAAGACTTTCCTTTTGCATCGAATCAACTAAGAAAATAAGTCCAGAAGGTTCAACATCTAAATCTGTAAAGTCGCCTTCAATAATTTCATTTGAAAAAGCTAATCCTGCAAATATTTCTTCTAATTTAGGTTCATATTTATAGGCATACACTGTTTTTTCAATACTAAAGAAAGCAGATTTTAAAATAGGTTTTGCGTGTCTAAAGATATCATGCATGATATGATTTGGAATTAATGTTCTTTGTTTAGGGAACTTTTGGTTTAACGGGTTTTCTATGGTTGCTCCATTATCGTTAATCATTGGATTAGGAATACCTAATTGATGATAAATTTCAATAGCTCCGCCGTATGGTCTTCCTGTTGCAATAACTACTTTATGCCCTAACAAATGCAAATGATTTAAGACTTTAATTGTCTTTTCTGTTAATTTACTTTGATTGTTTAATAGTGATCCATCAAGGTCACATGCGATAAGATATGGTTGCATTATTTTCACCTCATCTTATTATCTCATATATTATATATTTTACAAGTCATTCGGTGTAAAGATAAAGAAAAAAGGCATAAGCCTTAATTCAGTTTTGGATATGTAAATACAACTTCAGAATCTGTTCCTGGATCATTTGGATCATCAGATTCTATGGTGATTTGATTAGGAACCGCAAAATCATATAATTTTGATATATCTAACGTAAAATTATCTTCAATATAAACATTATTGCCATAGTCAAATGCTTGATGTGTGTAGATGCCACCAATAATATTGACATTATTACCCATAGTGACGTTATCAGCAACGATATAAGCGTAACCTGTGACGTTATTACTGATCTTAACATCACCTGTAACAAAAATAAATGTTGGTCTATCGATAGTTCCAAGTGTAAGATTATTACTAATTACTAAATCGCCTTGAATGTATAATGTCGCAACGATTTGGATATCGTTTCTCTCAATTTCTACATCACCGTTAATTACGATGTTTCCATAAACAACTGAATCTCTATCTAATTTTAGATTGCCATCAATAAATAAAATACTGTCATCTGAAACAATTAAATCTTGATTTCTATCGATTTCAACTTCGCCTTGCACATATGTATTTTCACTGACAATAGCTGTGTTCATGTTTTCTAAACTAGAACTAGAAACTTCATTAATGACACCTTGATCAGCTAACTCTTCCATATAGTTCATGACATCATCATAAGAATTAAGATCTTCAGGAGCATCTTGTAAGTCCATAGAGTTTATGACATAAGTAGGCATATAGTCAGACAATAATGTCTCAGATGTAATCACAGGTGATAATTCAAATGTTTCTTCTTGACCATCATAATCAAAAATCACATCATCAATATCAGTATTTTGAGTAGAACCAGTCATATAACTAACAACTTCATTTGTCTCATCTATGGAGGATGTAATCACATATAATCCATTTTCATTTTTCTCGATGGTAAGATTAAGATAATTAGCTAAAGAAAGAATTTCTGCTTCAGTCATATCAGGATTTCTTGACATATAGTTTAATGCAGAACTAACAGTAGAGACGGCATTATGATAAACTTCAGATTCATCAATATCATAATCGACTATCCTAGATTGGAAAATAATATAACTCATAAGGGTCGCAGATAATCCAATGACAAAAACGGTAATCCCTAATACCATAGGTAATCCCATACCTTTTTTGTTTTTTAAGATGCTCATGATATCAACTCCTTATATAAAGACTTCTAAATTTGTTTTAAACGTATAAATGTTTTTTTCAGATGCTAAAACGATGGTAATGATGAATTGTGTCGATGCAACACCTTCAATCATTTCAATTCTACTTGTTCCATGTAAAGTAAATCCAGAAAGATTAACTGACTCATTATTAATGAATAATTGTTGGTTTTCGATTAAAATGTTAAGTTCTAATCTAGGATCATGATTGATTAATTCAATATCTCCTAGTTCATTATTATAAACATATTCAAAATCAGAGTATAAAGTGAATTCTTGATCAGATAAATAATCATAATCAGTAATATATAGATCACTAACTTTATTTTCGATTTGTCTTATGATTAGAGTTCCTGTAGCATTTGCTTGACCATTTTCGATAATCTCTTTATTCGCATTGATGATGAACGAAACCGTTAAAGCAATAATAGAAGAAGCGATTGAGAAGATAACGATTGCCCCTAGAAGTTCTACAAGTGTTACACCTTTATGATGTCTCATAAATGACTCCAATAAGTGTTACGGTTTGTTCTTGATAATAATTGATAGTGATTTCGAAATGAATCATCTTAAAGCTAACAGATTGTTCTGTGGGTTCTAAAAATCTAAGTGTAATTAAAGATGAGTAATCTTTTTCCTCTATCACATGTTCAAACAATGAACATGCTATAGGTGAAGTATCACAATTTAAATAGGTGACAATTTGTTCTTGATTATCCATCCAGTTAGAAATCATTTGATAATCATAATCATGTTCAAGATCATATCTAATCACGGATCCTAAATCGGTTGCTTTTATTTTTTCTTCTGTACGAATTGCGTGATTTCTCATGGTCAAAATGATACTCATCGCTGTGATTAAAACCAAAGAAACGATGAACACAGAAGCAACAGCTTCTAATACAGTAAAACCGTTTTTTTGTCTTAACATGAAAAATCACCACCTTTCTTCATCTTTATTATATAATAATTTTCAGTTTAAATATATTAAGAAGTACTTAATTTTAACGGAATTACGTCTATTTGGCTTCATTGTTTGGTATAATGATAACAAGTAGAGGTGGTGCTATTGAAAAATCTTGCAAACTATTTTAAACGAAATATCTATTTCATGATTTCGATCATAACTGTATTTTTAGCATCAGTATTTGCAATTACTATTTTTCTTGTTTATTATTTATCGACAGAGGATAATCAAACAACTGTAGGATCAGTTTATTTAGGTGGTGTTGCTGAAGAACATTATCATCAGGTTTTATCAAGTGAAATCAATGAATATTTAAGTGAACTTAATTATGATATAGCTTATCAAGGAGTACATGTTAGTTTACCATCTTCATTGTTTACACCACATATTGATGAAACAATTAATCAGATTAATCAAAATAAAGATAATCCTGTCGTTTTCTCAATAGAGGCAACTAATCAAGGTGAAATACTTACTTTAATCAATTCAATGTTTTCTCAAAATTACATGAATTACATCAATACAGAAGAACTCATGAACGATTTAGTTTCAGATTTAGGTGAAATGGTATTAATTAAAGACTATAAAATCGAAGACTATTTTATTGAAACTGCATTTGATTATACAATAACAACAGAGTTTGTAAACGGGATTAATGCAAGTGATGTCACACAGATTTTAAATGAAATTGATACAATTGTTATCAAAGCAAATGATAGATTTTCATTATTAGAAACATTAAAAGATTATGACTTAAGTAATGAACAATTAAGTGTGCTTGCTACTGGCATGTTAAAAGTGTTAACACCAACACACATGAATGGGTTCATTTTCCATACTTATCCTGAAGAGCCTTCTTGGGCTACACTTGGATATAATGTTCGCATTTTAAAGGTTAATAACTATGATTTTACTTTCTATAATGCATTAGATTTTGAATATCGTATAGAACTTAGTCAGTTTTTACTAAATTCTATTTCCTTTAATCTTAAAGGTGTACCACAAGCTTATGATTATAGTGTTTCTATAACTAAAAATGCAACCGTTCCAATTGAAAATGTATATATTGATAATGACACACTTAACGCATCAACTCCAGGTATTATTGAAATTATTGAAGATACTGAAACAAGATATGAACTTCTTATTGAACCAGGTGTTGAAGGTGGCGTATATACCGTTTATCGTACAATCACAGATGCTGATGGAGATAGTCGAATCATAAAACTTTATGATATTTATATACCATCAAAAGCAAACATTTACGAGCTAAATATCGTTGAAACAGGAGGCGCATAAGATGGCACTTAAAAGAATTGGTGATGTTTTAATTGAAGCAGATATAATAACAAAAAAACAACTTGAAGATGCGCTGAAAAAACAAGA
Source organism: Tenericutes bacterium MO-XQ (assembly GCA_002838185.1). Taxonomy (GTDB): domain Bacteria; phylum Bacillota_I; class Bacilli_A; order Acholeplasmatales; family Acholeplasmataceae; genus Mariniplasma. Next base: position 479,865 of record CP017948.1, read on the forward strand.
ACAAAATGAAAGACTTGGTGAAACCATTGTTCGTTTGCAATATGCATCAGAGATGCAAATTCTAAAAGCACTAGAAGATTCAACTGGTGTTCAAAGAGTTTCACTTATGAATTTTACGATTGATGAACAAGTTCTTAAACTTGTTGATGAATCATTTTGTCGTAGGCATACAATGATTCCATTGAGAATTGATAATAATAAACTCATGTTTGCAACATCTGATCCGTTAGATTTTTCAGTGACTGAAGAATTAAGACTAATGACTGGATATCGTCCAAAGATGTTTTCTGCGCCAAAAAATGAGATTAACACTCAAATTGAAAAATATTATGGATTTACCCGTACTCTTGAAGCTTTAGGTGTAAAACAAAATGTCTCAATTGATGAAGTTACAGAAGAAGAAGATGATTTTAGTGACACACCAATGGTTAGTCTTGTTAATCAAATTTTAACATCAGCTGTTTTTCAACGAGCTAGCGACATTCATATAGATCCTCTTGATGATAAAGTCGTTGTTAGATATCGTGTTGATGGTGTTTTAGATATTGTTAAAGAGTTTCCTATAAGAATATTAAATCAAATGGTTAGTCGTATTAAGGTTATGTCTGGTATGGATATTACAGAAACTAGAATTCCACAAGATGGACGTATTCAAACAGCGATTCAACAAAAAAATATTGATTTACGTATCTCAACATTACCGACTGTTAGAGGTGAAAAAGTTGTGATGCGTATATTGGATATTAGCGGTGGCGCTAATAAACTAGATAGCATTGGATTAACTAAAAAAGAAGAAAAACTCGTAAGAGACATGATTGCAAAACCAAATGGTATTGTTTTAGTAAGTGGACCAACTGGTTCAGGGAAAACAACGACATTATATGCATGTCTTGAAGAGTTGAATAAACCAAATGTAAATATCGTTACAGTTGAAAATCCAGTTGAACTTAAAATGGAAGGTGTCAATCAAGTTCAAGTTGAACCTGATGTGAACTTAACTTTTGCAAACGCATTAAGATCGATTTTAAGACAAGATCCAAATATTATCATGGTTGGTGAAATTAGAGATGTTGAAACAGCAGAAATTGCAATTAGAGCATCTTTAACAGGACATTTAGTATTGTCAACCATTCATACCAATGATGCAATTAAAACAGTCACAAGACTATTGGATATGGATATTGAACCATTTTTAATTGCTTCATCATTAACCGGAGTTGTCTCACAACGATTAGTTAGAAAGTTATGTACAGAATGTAGTTTCGATGATGAACCTACACCAACTGAAGTTGTTATGTTTAAAAAGCAAGGTATTGATTTAGATCATGTTAAACGTGCAAAAGGTTGTCCTTCATGTAACTATAAAGGTTATGCAGGACGTGTTGGTATTTTTGAAGTTTTACCTATTTCTGATCAAATGAGAAAACTTATTGCAGAAAATGCAACGTTTGATGAATTAGAAAATGAAGCAAAAAGATCAGGTATGCAAAGTATCTTATCTTCAGGATTAAAGAAGATTCAAGAGGGTGTTACTACACTTGAAGAAGTCATGAAAGTTGCTGAGGAATAGGAGGGATATTTTGCATTTAAAAAACTTTAAATATGTTTGTATAAACGTTGAAGGAAAGACTGTAAAAGGGCGTATGGAAGCCGTTAGCAAGAGTGTCTGCATCAAGTATTTACAAACAAAAAACTATAAAGTAAAAAGTGTTACAGAGTATAAAAATATCATTACTAAGCTTGAGCAAATCACAATTGGTAGACTGATTAATGCTAAGCAACTGGTATTTTTTCTAAAGCAATTAGGGTCTTTAATTAACTCCGGTGTTAAGTTATTACCCGCTTTAGAACTCTTAAGTTTACAACAAGAAAACAGAAATATCAGAAGACTATATTTTGAACTTTATCAACAAGTTTATAATGGGAATTTACTCTCTAAAGCAATGAGTAAAAGAAAACAAGAGTTTCCAAATTTACTAGTCCAAATGGTAAAAGTTGGAGAATTATCTGGTGAACTCGGACAAACTATTTTAAAAATGGCTGACTATTATGAATCACAAATTAAGTTAACTACAGAAATTAAAGCAGCTGTGAGAATGCCTTTGATTTACTTAGGCGCAGCGATTGTGATTGCGATAGGAATGTTACTGTTTGTTTTCCCTAATATTACAGGACTCTTTGAATCCTTTGGTGATGTTGAGTTGCCACCGATTACTCAGTTTTTCTTGGACACAGGAGATTTTTTCCAAAATTACTCACTGATTATTTTTGGAAGTATTTTCATACTAGCGGTTGTATTTACACTTTTTTATAAGTACAATGATAAGTTTCATTATTATGTAAAACTAAGTTTATTAGGCTTACCAGTTTTTGGGAAACTTATTCAAATGAGTAATCAAATATTAATTGCTAACTCATTATCACAAATGTTATCAAATGGTATTCATTCCATGGAAGCTTTAAAAACAACGAAAGATATTTTAAATCATGATGTTTATAAAGCTTTAATTGATAAGACAATATATTACTTGCAAGATGGGAAACCATTCAGCAAGGCATTTGAAGAAAGCAGACATATTGATCCAATTATGGCAAAGATGATTGCAACCGGTGAGAAGACTGGAGATATTCCAAGACTCATGGAAAACTTAAGTGAATACTATAATGGTATTAGTGAACTTAGAGTACAACAATTAAAAAATAGTATACAACCAATTTTACTGATTATTGTATATGCGATTGTTGGTGTCATGATTTTAGCAATTATGCTTCCGATGTTGTCTTTAGGAACACAAATCTAGTTATTACGTTTTTCTTAATTATTTCAAAATTTATTGACAAATGAAGTAAAAAAGCATAACATTAAGTTATAATTTTATAGATAAAATACGGAGGAGAAAGTATGATTAAAACATTAAGAAATAAAAAAGGGGTTACCTTAGTTGAATTATTAGCTGTAGTTGTTATTTTAGGTATTATTGCTGCAATTGCTGTACCTACAATTGGTGGTCTTATTAGAAGACAAGAAGAAAATGCTGCTCAAGCAACTTATGATACAATCGTAACTGCTGCTGAACTATATGCAGAAGATGATACACCATTTAACTTAGCTACTTTAGAAACAGAAGAATTTGTTGATCTTAAAGATAACCAATTTGGATGGGAATTAGATGCTGTTGATATAGATGCAGCTGATGTTTGGGTTGTAGTATCAGGTTCTACAGTTACATTCTATGAGTCAGCTGATGTTGATGTCACTGATCCAGATAATCCAGTTTTAGTTGGCGGAGCTGCTGCAGATGATCTTTTCATCAACGGATACGCTGTTGAGTAATTAGTTTTCAAAAATATAGGAGGTTTCTTTTAAGATGCCTCCTTTTTCTTTATATAGTATAATTAACATATAGGAGAATAAGATGATGACAGTATTATATGCTATATTGATATTTTTATTTGGTGCTTTATTTACTTCCTTTTTTCATGTGCTTGCAACTAGACTCATTAAAAAAGAAACTTTAAAAGGTAGATCACACTGTGATCACTGTAATCACCAACTTAAATTTTATGAAGTTTTACCAATCATTGGTTACCTAATTAATAAAGGTAAATGTAGATATTGCAATGAGAAAATAGATGTTAAATATATCATTTACGAAATCATTGGTGGGCTATTATATGTCATACCATTCTTGATTTATGGGTTTAACTTAGATTACTTAATCATAGCTATTGTGATATCAGTGATGATCATTGAAACGATTGCTGATATCGATCATATGATCGTCATCGATAGAGTTTGGATGATTGGTATAATTCCACTTATTATCATAAGACTGATTGAAGGAAATATTTTTGAATACCTTATTTCAAGTGGTATTTTATTTGCCATCATGTTTTTCATTGCTATCATCGGAAGAAGTATCGCAAAAAAAGATGCTCTCGGTGGTGGAGATATTAAAATATACTTGTTTATTGGCTTAGCATTAGCATTTCCACAAGGTATATTATCTATCTTTATGGCATCACTATTTGGATTAATTTATGGTATAATTTTTATAAAAGATAAAGATAATTATTTACCACTCATTCCATTTATTGCGCTTTCTGTTTATGTGAGTTATTTAGTGGGTGAATTTGTAATTTCAGGATACTTAAACTTATTAGGGATGTGAGTTTTGATGAAGAGAAAAGAAGATATCACAGTATTTATATCAGATTATAAATGCGCTTATATGACACATCAAAATCAATTAAATAAATCGCTTAGTGAAGAGATTATACTTCCTGAAGGCGTGATTGTTAATGGATATATCAAAGAACCTGATATTTTTTATCAGTTGCTATTAGAAAGTATTAAACGACATGCTATTAAATTACGTAATGTCAACATTTTAATACATGATCAAAACTTATTGATTAGACATATGACTATTTCAAAAGAAGATCTTCAAAAGAAATCAATTGATCATTATTTGCATGAACAAACAGATAAAAAAGTTTATTTTCCATTTGAAAAAGCAGCAATTTCTCATTTTGTACAAGAAGAAGACGAACAAAATGTTAAAGCGATTGCGATGATTACAGATGAAGATTTACTTCATGATTATTATGATGTTTTTGAAAAACTAGGCGCAAAAGAAGTTTCATTTGATTTGCCTTCCTTATCACTTTATGAAGTATTTATGGATCAACATAAATCTAAAACAAATCAACTCATGATTGTAACGATTTATCATAGCATGTTAGCCATTCAAATCTATGAAAATAATACACCTATTTTTCAAATGATAGAAGAATGTGATGAATCAAGAACAAATACAGTCCTTATTTTAGAAAACTATATCGAAAGAATCGCGAATTATTACAAATATAATCTTAAAAAAGGTGAAGCAAGTATTGATGAAATCGTCATCTATAATTTGTCAGATCATCTTTTACGATCATCAATTAAAGAAGAACTGATTCCAAAACTTAAAGATTTTAAAACATATAATTTTGATTTTGCAAAAGTTGATGGATATACAGAGAGCCTACCTAAGGGATGTTACTTACCATTTTTATCAATCAAATCTAGTAAATTAAAACTTCAAATTCCATTTGATTTTGAACTAGAGAGAATAAAAAGAGTCAACATTTTAGGTAATTATCTAATGGTTTTTGCATTTTTGATTTTCTCATCAGTAGCTTTACTTTATATTCCGTTCTATTTATTTAACGAGGATATAACAAGTGCAGAAAATACGATTCAAAGCTTAGAAAATCAATTAGATATTTTGCAAAGAGATCAAAACAATAAAGATACATATACAGATGAACAAATTCAATATAACGAAGCTTATATGACACTGATGGAAAAAGAAATGAGCTACCGCTCACATGTCAGTGATTTAATCTTAGAAACGAATGTATCAGTTTCACTCGATCATATCGATATCGATGCTCAAACTAAGACCATAACCGTATTAGTTTCTGGAAATACGCAGCTAGATTTAAACGAATATGTCATTCGTATTTATGAATCTTATGGTATATCCACATATGATGATAGTCAAACCAGATGGATCATTGAAGAACCTGAAGTAGCATTTTTATCAGATGTCTTGATGGAGGTGACCATAACTTATGCGTAGATATAATGTTTTTGGAAAAAAGCTTTCTAAGACAAAAGCACTTCCATTGATGATTTTAGTATTTGTCGCTGTAATTGCTGGTTATTATTTGATTAGTGCTTATCAAAATCAACGACTAGATACTCTAGAACAAAGAGAAATTGAACTCAATTTACAAATTAGTCAGTTCATCAATGATCAAGAAGATATGACATATTTAGAGATTGGTGAATTAATGCCTTATCTACCATCTGAATATGATCAACAAGCCATCGATAATGATATGCTGATTGCGAAAAATGTTGCGTTATTTGAAGTGTCTGACACATTTAATCATACAATTTTAGATGATGTGAGTTCGCCTTTTGAAGAGTCACTTGATCCTCAAGTTAAATTTGTTAGAGTGAGTTTAAGTTTTACAGTAGATGATCACACAAAAGCTTTATCTTTCATGGAATCAATCATCGATATGACAACCATTTATTACATTGATTCGATGCAGTTTTCATTTTTAACAGATGGAAATGTTCAAGTAGAAATGGTCATTTACACATTTTATAACGATGTAAACTAAAAAAGTTGGACTTCGGTTCAACTTTTTCATTTGTATAATCTTTATGATATATCATTTTAATGATATAATACGTAATAGGAGTTGATGATGTGCTTATCTATCTACAAATTGGTCCTATTACCATTGATCTTTCAATGTTAATCAGCTTTTTAATTGGAGTGAGTTTTGGATTTTTCCTATTGCTCCTTATTTATCTTTATGCAGTCCTGAAAAGTTTAAATAAAGGTTTAAAACTAAGACATGCGGATGAAACTGATATTGATGAAGAAGAAATCAAATGGCTCATTGATGATGCACAAGCTCAATTCAAAGATAGAGATCTTAGAAATGAAGTAGGATATGCAACACATCTTCAAAATATAGCTGCTGAGCTAACTGTGGATATTTCCAAGAAGTTTTATCCGAAATCAAAATATCCATATTTAGAACTCACCGTTGATGAGAGTCTAAACTTAGCCCATTACATTACTGATCGTATTGAAGTCTTATTACAGGGCAAAATCCTCAGAATGACTAGAGGGTTAACACTTGCTAGAATCTATGAACTCAATGAAACAAAAACAAAAATTGATCAAAACAAATTTGTTAAAGCAGCAAAAAAATATTCTAAAATAACGAAAACTGCTGTTGCGGTGATGAACGCAGTAAACCCTGTATATTGGGTTAGAAAGTTAACCAAAGAAACAGCGATGAATATAATTATGATTCGCATTGGGTTAGCAATTATAGCCATTACAGGTGAAGAAACATATAAAATTTACAGTAAGAAAGTCTTTAATGTAGAAAAGACAATAGATACTGGTGTTGATGATATTTATAACGAATTAACTCAAGACTTAGAAAAAGCGGGTGAAGAAGCGTGAAAAAACAAAGAGAAGTTTTAGAACAACCGATTAAAAAAGATCCATTTGTTATTTTTCAGTTCGCGAAAATTGAAGGTATTAGAGGCAAACAAGTCTATAAATCAGATCGATTTGTATCGCCTATTTTTGGTCGTCGTGTCAAAGATGTAGTTACTGTTCCATTTACAGTTAAAAACACAGGAGATACAAGAAGACGATTTGATGCTTTTAGAACGAAACACAAAATGTCAGATCAAGAAGCCATCGAAAAGTATGGCACTAAATATTACGAATTTACTAATATCGTCTCAAATAAAACAAGAGATGAAATCTTTGGTCCAACCAATTATGATGATATGAATATACCAGATGAAAAGCAAGAAGAAAAACCAAAAATCATATCACCAATTGGATCTGGTTCTAAATACCGTAAACCGGCACAAGAAAAACCAAAGGTTGATGATTTTCCATTTAAAGCTAAACCTGAAGTCAAACCTCAACCGCAGCGTCAAGTCTTTCATGCAAAACCTGAAGAAGAACAAAAGACTTATGAACCTAAAGTAGAAACTTACCAAAGAGAAAAACCTGAAAGTTCAAAACCTGTTGTTACCTCTGAGTTTGGATTTTTACAAGATCAAGAAAATCCAAGAGTCTCAGAAACAGTTCAAACACCTGCACTTGAGAAAAAACAAAATTATCAATACCCAAGTATTTCTTTATTTTCTAAAAAAGATAGAGATACAAATGAACAACCACAATGGTTATTAGATCAAATTGATGTAATTAATGCTACATTACAACAATTTGGTATTGAAGGTGAAGTTAAATCAAGTAAAAAAGGACCGACTGTTACACGTTATGAAATTGCGTTGGAACCTGGTGTAAATGTTAAAAGAATTTTATCAATTAGTGATAACTTAATGATGAGTCTTGCTTCTAAATCGATAAGAATCGAAGCTCCAATTCCAGGAAAACCTTTTGTTGGATTAGAAGTTCCAAATAAGAAAACAGAAATCGTCGCATTTGGTAATGTCGTCGATGACCCTCGTTTTTATAATGATAAAGAACATCCACTTAAAGTTGCACTTGGTGTGGATATTGATGGTGAAAATATTTATGCAGACATTCAAGCAATGCCTCATGGTTTGATTGCTGGTGCTACAAATAGTGGTAAGAGTGTTTGTGTGAATACAATTTTAGTTAGTCTACTGATTAAAAACTCACCTGAAGACTTAAAACTCATTCTTATTGACCCTAAGATGGTAGAATTAACGCCTTATAATGATTTACCTCATTTAGTGACTCCAGTCATCACAGATGCTAAAATGGCTGCTCAAGCTTTAAATTGGGCTGTTGATGAGATGGAAAGAAGATATCAAAAATTCTCTCAAAGTAGAGCCAGAGATATCAGATCATTTAATGATAATGTTAAGCGTGGATTAATCGATGATCCAAAAATGCCTTATATTGTTATCGTTATTGATGAGTTAGCTGACTTAATGATGGTTGCTGCTCACGAAGTAGAAGATGCTATTCAAAGAATTACCCAAAAAGCTAGAGCTGCAGGTATCCATTTATTAGTTGCGACCCAACGTCCAACAACAGATGTTGTTAAAGGTACAATTAAATCTAATATTCCAGTAAGAATTGCATTTAAAGTAGCATCATTTGTTGATTCAACAACCATTTTAGATGGTGCAGGTGCAGAAACATTACTTGGAAAAGGTGATATGTTATTTAAGAAATCTGATAGACCACATCGTTTACAAGGTGCATATATACCTGATGATGAAATTTATGCAGTTACAGATTATATTAGAGAACGTTATGAACAAAGCTACATCTTTGAACATGAAGCTTTAAAACAACAAGCAGAACTTAAAGAAATTGCATCTGATGAACTCTTTGAAGATGTTGCATATTTTGTTGTTGATTCAAATAACGCATCGATTAACAGTATTCAAAAACAATTTGAAATCGGTTTTAACCGTGCTCAAAAATTAGTAGAAATGCTTGAGTATTATCACATTGTATCTGCTTCTCAAGGTACAAAAGCTAGAGAAGTATTGGTCAATATGAGAGAACTCAATACGATATTAGGAAAAGAAGAAAACTAGAAAAGGTGAAATCTATGACACTCAAAAGAGCATATATCAATTTATTTATCGCAGTCATCTTAATCATCTTCAATATATTGCTTTATGCTTTAGACGTAAGTAGATTAAACATTGGATGGACAACAACGATTTACTGGATATCATCAGCAATCGCGCTCATATCCATAGGATTTAGTATCTTTCATTTCAGATTAAAAAAAGAAGAGATAAAGATTGAACAAATCGAAGAAGAAGATTTAGATTCAGATGATACGCCTGTTCAAACAATAAGTTTTGCACAAAAACATAAACACGAGATCCTTGATTGGGTTTCGTTTTTAAGCATTTCCATGATGCTCATTTTAATGATCTTCATGTTTTTCGTTTTACCAACAAATGTTGAAGGTAAATCGATGGAGTCAACCCTTGTTGATGGTGAAAGAGTTTTGATGTATCATTTTAATTACACACCAGAAAGAAATGATGTTGTCATTGTACATATTACAGATCGTTATCTAGATACATCAGGTAGACAAGTAAATCAATCTAGCGAATATAGTGACCAAGATCAAGTTTATTTTGTTAAACGCGTGGTTGCAGTTCCAGGAGATACGGTTACTTTTGAACAAATCGATCAAACAGAACATTATCATATCTTAATCAATGGTATCGTCTATCAAAATCAATATTTCCAAATCTATGAAGTCGACAATGCAGGTCGTTTAAAAATGCTCTCTTATTTAGACGCAAACAATCAATTAAGAGATCATCAATACTTTGCATTTGGAGATAATGAATCCTTTTCATATGATAGTAGGAATATTGGTGCGATTCATGAAGAAGATATGATTGGGAAAGCGATTTATAAATTATCACCTCTAGGAGGTATATCACATGGATAAAAAACTAACTGAAAAACAAATTCAGTGGTATCCAGGACATATGTTTAAGTCCTTTAGAGAAATCAAAGAGAAACTTAAACTCATGGACATGGTGATGATATTATTAGATGCGAGACTTCCATTATCATCGATGAACCCTGAAATATTAAAAACAGTGAAACACAAACCTATTTTATTATTATTTAATAAAATGGATTTAGCGGATCCTCAGATATTAAATAAGCATATGAGTTATTATCAATCTTTAGGGTATGAAGGCTTAAAGATTGATGCACAATCACAAATAAACACAAAAAAAATCTATGATCGTGCAAAATTGGTACTTAAAGAAAAACTAGATAGAGAAAAAGCGAAAGGCTTAAAGCCAAGACCGATTAGAACCATGATTTTAGGTATACCAAATGTTGGTAAATCAACCCTTATTAATGCTTTATCGCAGAAAAAAGCGACGAAAACAGGAAATAAACCTGGCGTTACTAAAGCACAACAATGGATCAAGTTAGGTGATGATTTTGAGTTGTTAGACACACCTGGAGTTTTATGGCCAAAATTTGAAGATAAAAAAGTTGGATATCACCTAGCAATCACTGGCGCAATTAAAGATGATATTATACCAATTGATGATGTATGTCATTATGCACTTGATTTCTTAAAAGCAAATTATCCTAAACGATTACTTGAAAGATATGATATCCCACTAGATATGTATGATTATGTTTCTATGTTAGATCAAATTGGTCTTAAAAGAGGTGCATTACTCAAGGGTAATGAAATCGATTATGATCGTGTTTATCATACGATATTAACAGATATTAGAAATAAACAACTAGGAGGTCTATCATTTGACAGCATATAATTTATATCATTATGAAGACTTACTCTATGAAAAAGGCGTTAAATATATAGCTGGTATTGATGAAGCTGGTAGAGGTCCTTTGGCAGGACCTGTGGTTGCAGCTGCAGTTATTTTAAAAAAGGGTGCGAAACTAGATCTTGTTGATGACTCAAAAAAATTAACGGAAAAACAAAGAGAAAAAGCACTTGAAGAAATAAAAGAACATGCGCTTGCTATTGGTATAGGGATTGCATCTGTTGAAGAAATTGATCGTATTAACATCTATAGAGCAGCAAGAGAAGCTATGCAATCAGCTATTAAACAATTAAAAATCAAACCAGAATTTTTACTCATTGATGCGATGCCAATGGAAATTGATATTCCAAGTGAATCCATCATTAAGGGCGATCAAAAATCCATTAGTATTGCTGCAGCATCCATTATCGCAAAAACAACAAGAGATCAGTACATGATAGAAATGGATAAAATCTTTCCACAGTATAACTTTAAACAACATAAGGGCTATGGTACAAAAGAACACATCGAATTGATTAAAAAATATGGATATACCCCTATTCATAGAAAATCATATGAACCGATCAAATCGATGATTAAAGAAGAAATGAGAAAAAAGTATGAAGATCATACGCTTTTTGGATGATCAAAACTATGATCAAAATGATCAACTTTTTAAAAGAACTGCCGTTAGAGCAATCATCAAAAAAGATGATCAATATTTGATGATTCAAAGTCTCTTATATAAGGATATAAAGTTTCCTGGTGGTGGACAAGAACAAAATGAATCTGATATCGATACATTATATAGGGAAGTTCTAGAAGAAACAGGTCTTACGATTATTAAAGATTCTGTTAAACCTTATGGAATGATTATTGAAAAGCGTAAATCAACATTTAATGATCATGAAGTCTTTTATATGGAATCAAAATATTATACTTGTGAAATCTATGATCATATCGGTGAACAAAGATTAAGTGATTATGAAATCACCTATGATTATCAAGTGATTCACATATCATTAGATGATGCAATTATGCAAAATCAATCTCTCTTATATAAGGATACAAAAAATATACCTTGGGTTAAAAGAGAACTTACAATGTTAGAGTACTTAAAAGATGAAACATGATTTCGTCTTTTTTCTTTTAGAGTAAAAACAGATATAAAACCTCTAAAATAAAATGAAAAAAAGATATATATTATATAAATATATATAAAAAAAAGCGTACTCTTTTTGCTTGACTTTAAAAATTTACTTACTATAATAGATATGGAAACGGAAGTGTATATATGAGTCAGAAAAGATTAATCATTGTTGAATCTCCATCAAAATCAAAAACGATTGCAAGTTATGTCGGAAATGACGTACTTGTTTTATCATCAAAAGGGCACGTTAGAGATTTAGCAACTTCTGGAAAAGATGGATTAGGCATTGATATTGAAAATAATTTTCAGCCAAGCTATAAAGTCATTCCAGGAAAAAACACGTTAATCAAAGAACTAAAATCTAAAGCTAAAGGTCGCGAAGTCTTAATCGCAACCGACCAAGATAGAGAAGGTGAAGCAATTGGCTGGCATCTTGCTCAAATCTTAGATTTAGATCCAAATGAAAATAACCGTATCGTTTTTAGAGAAATTACTAAACAAGCAATTACTGAAGCATTAAGTCATCCAAGAAAGATTGACCAAGATTTAGTTAACTCTCAAGAAGCGAGACGTATTTTAGACCGTATCATAGGTTTTAAACTATCAAAACTATTACAATCTAAAATTAAATCTAAATCAGCAGGTCGTGTCCAAAGTGTCGCGTTAAAACTGATTGTAGACCTAGAAAAAGAAATAGAAGCATTTATTCCTGAGACATATTATGAAATAGAAGCTGATTTTCCACATTTTAAAGCAGCATATCATATTCCAGGGAAAAAACGATTATCTAAAGAAGAAGCAGATCAAATTGTAGAAACATCTACAAATCCATTTAAAGTTTCTGATATTAAAACTAAGACTACAAAAAGAAAATCAAAACCAGCATTTATTACATCTACTTTACAGCAAGATGCGATTAATAACCTATATATGAGTGCAAGTAGAACCATGATGGTTGCACAAAAACTTTATGAAGGTATTGATATTGATGGTGAACTCGTCGGTTTAATTACTTACATGCGTACAGATTCAAACAGATTAGCACAACCATTTATTGAAGAAGCTAATCAATTTATTGAATCTCATTATGGCAAAAAATATTTAGGACATTACAAAACATCAACAAAAGAAAATGCACAAGATGCCCATGAAGCTATTAGACCAACATCAGTTTCAAGAACTCCTGAAATGATGGAAGCTTATCTTGATAAAGATGAAGCAAAACTATATCGTAGAATTTATGAAAGAGCATTAGCATCGCTCATGAGTGATGCAGTATTTGAAAGCACAAAGATTTCATTAGATTCTAACGGTAATATCTATCATTTAGATGGATCAATCTTAATCTTTGATGGACATACAAAAGTCTTTGAAGAGCAAAAAAATAAAGATAAACTCTTACCAAAACTTGAACTTAACCAAGAAATTAACGCTAAGAAAGTGACATCTATTGAGAAGGTAACTACACCTCCAGCAAGATACTCAGAAGCAACCCTTATTAAAGAAATGGAATCTTTAGGTATTGGTAGACCATCAACATACGCATCGATCATTCAAACGTTAAAGCATAGAGCTTATGTGCATATGGAACACAAAAGATTCATTCCAACTGATCAAGGTAAATTAACTGCTAAAGAGTTAGATGAATTCTTCCATAAAATTATTAATGTAGATTACACATCAAAAATGGAAAAGAAACTAGATGAGATTGCTGAAGCTAAAGAATCAGGTGTTGAAATCGTATCTAAGTTTTATCACAGTTTTATTCCTATGGTTGAACATGCACAAAAAAACATGAAGAAAATTGAACCAAAAATGACAGATGAATTATGTCCAAAATGCGGAAAACCACTTGTTGTTAGAAAATCAAGATATGGTGAATTTATTGCATGTAGCGGCTTTCCAAAGTGTAGATACATCAAAAATGATGATAACAAGCAAGATAATGACGCAAAATAATCGATAGGCTTTACAAACAAATTAAAAAGTGATAATATATCTATGCATCCAAAAAAATGGATGTTACTTATCCCCTATTTCGTGTATGAAAGTACACAAAATCCCCTTAATAGGTCTTCTGAACTTTTTCAGAAGACCGCTTTTTATGAAAACAAAATAAATATATGTTATAATATTGTTAAGACTTTAGAAGGAAGTGTCTCGTATGAAAACATTTAAAGGCAAACCTGTAACACTGATTGGTGATACAAAAAAAGTTGGAGATATTGCTCCGGATTTTAAGGCATTAAACCATAAAAATGAATATGTGAACTTATCTGATTATAAATCAAAATACATCATTTTAAACGTTGTTCCATCACTTGATACAACTGTTTGTGATAGACAAACTAGAACAGTGAATCAAGAACTATCTGAAATTGAAGATTTAACAGTCATCACAATTTCTAATGACCTACCAAGTGCACAAGCAAGATGGTGTGGAAATGCTGGTATGGAAAATGTAATTACATTAAGTGATTATATCGAATTAGATTTCGCAAATAAGTATGGAACTTATATCAAAGAACTTAGATTACAAGCGAGAAGCGTATTCGTCTTAGATCAAAATAGAAAGATCATTTATGCTGAATATGTTGATGAAATGAGCCAACATCTAAACTTTGATGAACTGCTTAGTTTTGTTAAAAACTTACCGAAAGAATAACTTTCGGTTTTCTTTTTCTTATGGTATAATATCTTAGGATTATATGAGAGGTTAACGATGGGATTATTTAAAAAATTATTTGGTAAAAAACAAAAAAATGATAAATATGCTCTTGGGTTACATAAGACTAAAGAAAACCTAGGAGATTTAAAAGAAATATTAAGTCAATCAAAAGTCATCAACGATGACCTTTTTGACGCACTTGAAGATATCTTTATTCAAGCTGACATTGGTGTAGATACAGTTGTTTATTTTATAGAATCTTTAAGAGCTGATGTTGAAAACAAACACATCACAGATCCTAATGATTTGGCTGAAATGATTGTTGATAAGATGTTTGAAATATATCTAAAAGGTGATTTATTAAATACTGAACTTAACTATGATGAAGGTGAACTTAATGTATATCTTTTTGTAGGTGTCAATGGTGTTGGTAAAACAACAACCATAGGCAAGCTAGCAAAACAACTTCAAAATGAAGGCAAAAAAGTCATGATGGTTGCTGGTGATACATTTAGAGCTGGTGCAATTGAGCAATTAAAAATTTGGGGTCAAAGAAGCAATACATTTGTCTTTTCAAAAGGTGAAGGTAGCGACCCATCAAGTGTCATTTATGATGCAATAGAACTTGCTAAAAAAGAAAAGTATGACATTATTTTATGTGATACTGCAGGTAGACTTCAAACGAAAGTTAACCTCATGAAAGAATTAGAAAAAATGAAAAGAGTCATTCAAAAGACTTTACCCAACGCTCCACAAGAAACATTACTTGTGATTGATGCAACCACAGGTCAAAACGGGATGCGACAAGCAGAGGTCTTTAAAGAAGCTACAGATGTATCAGGTATTATCTTAACCAAATTAGATGGTACAGCTAAAGGTGGTATTGTTTTAGCAATTAGACACTTATATGACTTACCGATTAAATATGTAGGATTAGGCGAAAAAATAGATGATTTAGTCTATTTTGATATTGAGCAATATATATACGGATTATTTGAAGATTTCTTCTAAGAGGTATCTATGGAAACTTTAGAGAAAAAAGAACAATTAAATGAGCTATTTGATGTTTATCAAACATTACTTACAGATAAACAAATAGAATATTTTAAATATTACTATCAAGAAGATTATTCGCTACAAGAAATTGCAGAACTTCTTGATGTGAGCAGAAATGCAATTTTTGATCAACTCAAAAAAGTTGAACAACATCTTTTTTCTTATGAAGAAAAGCTCAAATTATTAGAAAAGAAACAAAAAAGATTAGAAATCATGGATCAACTTCAAACTAAAGAATGTAAAGAGTTGATTGATGAGCTAAGAAAGTTGGATGAATAATGGCAGAAAATTCATTATCTTCAAGATTACAAATGGCGATGCGCAGAATCACTGGTCGAGGTTTTTTAACAGAAAAAGACATCGATGAGATGATGCGCGAAGTGAGATTGTCCCTTCTTGAAGCAGATGTTAACTTTAAAGTTGTTAAACAATTTATTAATCATGTCAAGGAACAAGCTGTTGGAGAAAAGATTTTAAAAGGATTAAATCCTGGTCAACAAGTTGTAAAAATCGTTCATGATGAATTAAAACGTGTCATGGGAGATGAAGCTGAAGGTATTAGATATAATATTAACGGTATTACAACCATTATGACAATCGGTCTTCAAGGGACTGGTAAAACAACAGCAATTGGTAAACTTGGTGTTTATATTAGAAAGGCTGAAAAGAAAAAGGTCTTGTTTATTGCTGCAGACGTTTATCGTCCGGCTGCGATTGACCAATTGGTAACGATTGGTAAACAAATAGATATTGAAGTTTATGAAGAAGGATTAATAGATGCAAGAACAATTGTTAAAAATGGACTTGCATATGCGAAAGAAAATAAATATGATGTCGTGATTATCGATACTGCAGGACGCCTGCACATCGATGAAAACATGATGCAAGAACTTCTAGATGTTAAAAAGATTGCAAATCCAAATGAAATATTACTAACGGTAGATGCGATGACTGGACAAGATGCAGCGAACGTTGCGAAAAGTTTCCATGATCAATTAAATGCTACAGGTGCAATCCTAACGAAAATGGATGGCGATACCCGTGGTGGTGCTGCATTATCGATCAAAGAAGTATCAGGTATTCCAATTAAGTTCTCATCAACAGGTGAGAAAATGGATGCATTTGAAGTCTTCCATCCAGAGCGTATGGCTCAAAGAATCTTAGGGATGGGTGATGTTTTAACATTAATTGAAAAAGCAACCGATGCAATTGATGAAGACGAAGCTAAAAACATGATGGAAAAACTCATGAGTGATACGTTTAATTATAACGACTTATTAAAACAGTTTAAGATGATCAAACGTATGGGTTCAATGAGTAAAATCTTAGGTTTTATGCCGGGTATGGGTAAAATCAAAGATGCAGCAGCAAACATCGATGATAAGCAATTTGAAAAAATGGGTGTATTAATTACATCAATGACCGAAAAAGAACGTAAAGATCCTAAGTTAATTGATCAAAGTTCAAGACGTAGGGAAAGAATTGCTAAAGGTGCAGGCATGAGTGTCGCAGAACTTAACCGTTTAAGACAAGCATTAGATGCACAAAAAAAGATGATGAAAAAAATGATGAATATGGATGAAAGACAACTAGAAAGCTTATCAAAAAATCCTACTCAAGCTTTTCAAAATCAAAAAACCAAAAAGGGAAAAGGTAAAGGAAAGGGTCAATTTAGGATACGTTGATCCTTTTTAATTATCCACAAATAATGTGGAAAAGTATTTGACAATCACATGTTAAAATGAAATAAAGGGGTATGATATGATGAAGAAGATTACACTAATCGATGGTAATTCCATACTATTTAGAGCTTATTACGCAACGGCTTATCCAGGCGCTAAACTCATGCAATCATCTAAAGGAACATATACAAATGCAGTGTTTGCATTTGTCGGTATGTTTGAAAAAATAGTGACAGATGATACTGAGCATGTTTTAGTTGCTTTTGATACCAAAGAACCAACGAAAAGACATCTTGCTTATGAAGGATATAAAGCTGGCAGACAAAAGATGCCAGAAGAACTTGCTGAACAAATTCCTTTAGTTAATCAGTACATTGAGTTAAATGGTGTGACTGCATATTCTAAAGCTGGATATGAAGCAGATGATATTATTGGTACACTTGCTAAAGAAGCAAGCCAAAAAGGCTATCATGTTGATGTGTATTCAAGTGATAAGGATTTACTACAATTAGTTGATGATCAAATCACAGTTCATCTTCTTAAAAAAGGTATGAAAGAAGTTCATGACTTTGACCCTAAGTTTTTAAAAGAAACCTATGATTTAACACATCATCAAATGATTGATTTAAAAGCACTCATGGGTGACCCTTCAGATAACATTCCAGGAATTCCTGGTGTTGGTGAAAAAACTGCAATTAAACTATTAAAAGAATACGAAACATTAGAGAATATATTAGAGCATCAAGATGAAATTAAAGGTAAACTTGGCGAACGCATTAGAGAACATAGAGATAGTGCAATCATGAGTAAAGATTTAGTAACCATTCAACTTGATTGTGATATCGATTATCATGTAGAAAATATTGAGAAAAAACCAACAAAAACAGATGAACTCATCCGTTTTTATCAGGATCTAGATCTACATGTTTTTGTTAGAAAAATGGAAGAACCGGTGCAACAAGAAGATACCAGCTGGGAATATCAAGAAATAGAAGATGAAAAAACATTAGAAAACATCTTAAATCAAGATCTAGCAGTTCATTTTGAGTTTAGTGATTACAACTATCACAAAGCTGAACTTTGGGGTGTTGGACTATCAAATGGGAAAAAACACTATGTCATTCATCCAGATGTTGCATTATCATCACTCAATTTCCAAATGTATTTAAATGATGACACATATCAAAAATATGTTTACGATTTAAAAGCGACTAAAGTATTCCTATTATGGCAAGGTTTAAATATTAAAAATGCATCTTTTGATTTATTACTTGCAGCATATTTAATCAATTCACATTTAGGAAAAGAAGAATTTAAACGTATTGTTTCTAATTTCTATTATGAAGATATTCAATATGATGAAACGATTTATGGTAGAGGTGCTAAAAAAGGCTTACCAGAAAAAGATGTATATTATAGACATATTGCATCTAAAGCAAAAGCAATCTATCTATTAAAAGATAAACTCATTGAAGAATTAAAAACGCAAGAACAGTTCCATTTACTCATTGATATTGAACTACCACTTTCTCATGTCTTAGCGGATATGGAATATGAAGGGTTAAATGTTGATCAAGAAGAGTTAAACAAACAGAAAAAAGACCTAAATGAACGTATCGAAATCTTAGAAAAAGATATTATTAAACTTGCTGGTAAAGCGTTTAATGTCTCAAGTCCAAAACAACTTGGAGAGGTCCTTTTTGAAGATTTAAATCTACCTAACGGTAAAAAAACTAAAACTGGATATTCAACCAATGTTGATGTTTTAAATAAACTAAAAGGTAAACATCCAATCATTGAAAAAATTATTGATTATAGACAATTAACAAAACTATATTCAACATATATCATTGGTTTAGAACAAAACCTATTTGATGATGGAAAAGTACATACGATTTATAATCAAGCGTTAACCACAACAGGTAGATTATCTTCTTTAGATCCTAACTTACAAAATATTCCGATTAGAACTGAAGAAGGTAGACAAATAAGGAAAATATTTGTTTCTAAAGAAGATACATACTTCTTAGGTGCTGACTACTCACAAATCGAACTTAGAGTTTTAGCATCGATGGCTGATGTTAAAAAACTTATTGAAGCATTTAATGAACAAAAAGATATTCATACCAAAACGGCTCAAGAGATTTTCCATAAAGAGGAAATCACACCAGAACAAAGAAGAGCTGCTAAAGCAGTCAACTTCGGTATTATCTATGGTATTGGAGCTTGGAGTCTAGCAGAAGATATCGATGTTTCCGCAAAAGAAGCTCAAAGATTTATTGATGATTACTTAAATTTATATCCTGAAATTAAAAAATATATGGAAGATATCGTCGATTATGCAAAAGAACATGAATATGTTGAAACGATCATGCATAGAAGAAGATATATCCCTGAACTTAAATCAAGTGTTTATACACAAAGAGCATTTGGCGAAAGAACAGCACTAAATGCACCCATTCAAGGTAGTGCTGCAGATATCTTAAAAAAAGCGATGGTTGATTTATACAACTATTTAAACAAAGAAAACAAGAAATCAAAAATATTACTACAAGTTCACGATGAATTGATCTTAGAAGTTCCAGAAGATGAACTTGAAGAAATGAAAGAGATTGTACCAAACATGATGAAAAAAGCAGTTGAACTTAAAGTTGAACTTGAAACATCATGTGATGTTGGTAAAACTTGGTATGATTTAAAGTAGGTGAAGCTATGCCAGAACTTCCAGAAGTAGAAACTGTAAGGCGTACCTTACTATTAAAACTCAAAGATGAAACCATCAAAGATATTGATATTAGATATCCAAATATTATCAAAACAGATTTAAAAAGCTTTACATCAGTTTTAATCAATCAAACGATTCATGATATCGATCGTATGGGTAAATATTTAATTTTCATACTTGATCAGCATGTGATTGTCATGCATCTAAGAATGGAAGGTAAGTTCTATATAAAATCTCATGAACCTTATGATAAACATGAACACATTATTTTCAAATTTAAAAGTGGTATGGAACTTAGATACCATGACGTAAGGAAATTTGGAACGATGCATGTTTTGTCAAAAGATCATTATTTAGATGAGTATCCACTTTCTGAGTTAGGTTTAGAACCCAAAGATTTAAATCCAAAAGATTTTTATCAAAGGATTCATCGTTCAGAAAGACCGATTAAAGCAAGCCTACTTGATCAACACATCATCAGTGGACTTGGGAATATATATGTTGATGAAACTTTGTTTTTAGCAAAAGTTCATCCTACAAGATTATCAAAAAATATAACAAAAAAAGAAGCTGAAAGCTTAGTTTCAGCAGCAACCTCTGTATTAGCAAAAGCAGTTCGTCTTGGGGGGACAACCATTAGATCATATACATCAAGCTTAGGTGTTCATGGTCGATTTCAAAATGAGCTTAATGTTCACACAAAAAAGGGCGAACCTTGCCCGATTTGTGGCACACCCATCATAAAAATTAAAGTAGCAGGACGTGGTTCTTATGTCTGCCCATCATGTCAAACCTAAACCTTATATCATCGGTCTAACCGGGGGTATCGCTTCAGGGAAAACAACAGTATCTAAATATTTTCAAGAAAAAGGTTTAACAGTTATTGATAGTGATCAAATTGTTAAAAAATTATGGATTGAAAATGAAGAAATGATTCAAAAAGCTGAATCACTTTTTGGCTTTGATATTAAGACTAAAGCGGATAAGAAAAAGCTAAGTCAAGCTATTTTTAATGATAAGAAATTAAGATTAAAACTTAATGATATCGTTCATCCATATGTTTATCATGAAATTCAAAAGTACATCAATGAACATGAAGATATCCATAAGTTTATCATTGATATGCCACTTTTATTTGAAGTGGGATATGAGAAAAAATGTGATGTTACATGTTTAGTTTATGTGAGTAAAGATATTCAAATCGAGCGTTTAATGAAACGTGATGGACTATCCAAAGATGAAGCACAAAAACGCGTTCTTGCGCAATTGGACATTGAAGAAAAGAAAGTAAAAGCAGATGTCATATTTGATAATCAAACAGATTTAAATTATCTACATTATCAAATTGATCAGTTTATTAGAGGGTTAGAAGATGAGAAATAGTTCGACATTTAGAATACATAAATCCTTTGATTTATCAAGCCAAGATTTCAAAGTCTTAGCACTTTTATATCAACCATTACTTGGAGTTGGTGCACATAGTTTGTATATTACATTTTATCAACTGAATCATCAACAACCAGACATCAAGTTAGAGCATCAACAACTTTTTGATTTATTAAACTTAAAACAAACAGACTTTCTAAAAATGAGAAACAAACTTGAAGCACTAAACTTACTTGAAGTCTATCAACAAACAGATGATTATATATATGTGGTTAAAACACCACTATCTGCCAAACAGTTTTTATTAGACACAGTTTTCGGTAGTTATCTACAATCTGAAATTGGTGAAAAACATGTTGACTGGATTGCAAGTTTATTTAAAATTGAAGTTCCAAGTTTAGAAGGATATAACAATATTACAAAACCATTTGATTCTATGTATGAATTCAAGAGTTTAAATCTACTTAAACTTAATTATGAGTTCCAAGGTAGAAAACAAAATGGTGGTAGTCATATCGGATATCATTTTGATTACAACAAGTTTGTAGAAATGCTCCCTGAAAGACTCAAAAACTCACAATTACTTAATCAAAGATTACAAAAACAAATTGCTAAAATCGCATTTGTTTATCAATTTAATATAGAAGATATGGTTGAAGTTTATATGGAAGCAACCAAATCTAAACAAACCGCAAACTTCCAAGCTTTAAACCATAAAGCTAAATTATATTATGAAAATAAGAATCAAATCTTATCGATTAAAGAAAAAGAAATTCCAAAAACAGATTTAATTAAAACCCTTCCACCTCAAGTTATTATTCAAAAATATAGTAAACTTGACTTTCAAGGGATTGCCCTTCAAACCGCAACCTCACTGATTGAAAGAAATCATGTGGACCCAGGCATCATCAACGTCATCTTAATGTTAGTCTTAAAACAAAAAGATGGTGTACTTCCAGGACTTAAATACATGGAAACTGTGCTTCACGATTGGTTAAATAAAGGGATTCAAACCACAGAAGATGCCCTAAACTATTCAACTCAACTTGAGCACACTTGGGAAAAGAAAAAGAAAGTTCAAAAAGTAAATGAACCTGACTGGATGGATGATTACGTTAAAGAATTAGAGAAAATGGAGGAAACGTCATGACCATTAATGAAATGAGAAAAGAAATCTTAAAATTTGATGAAACCAAAGATTTAGATATCTTAGATGTTGATGTGAATAAAGTCTATCAATATATCGTTCAGAAAAAAGAAAAACCTGTTGTTGATGGCTATGAGATTGTTTTAAAGACTGATCCATATATCGAAATTATTTATCGTCCAACCAAAGAAAAAGCTTTTGAACTTAGAAAAGAACGTATTAGAAAAAACCTAAAATTCTATGATTCTGAAGTCTATATTCAAGATGCGACTGTTAAAGACTTTAAGTGTTTTAATGAAGAAAGACAACATGCTTTTGAAAAAGCTCAATATTTTCTAGATCATTACAAAAAAGATCGATATGAAAAAGGGTTATTTATCTACGGTAGATATGGTACAGGTAAATCTTATTTACTTTCCGCAATCGCTCAAGAGCTTGCGTTAAGAAATATTGCAGTTTTATTTGTTTACGTACCAGATTTAATTCGTTCAATTAGACAAGGGATGAATGAAGGTAACTTAGAAGAACGTATCAACAAACTTAAACAAGCTGATATCTTAATGCTTGATGACTTTGGCGGAGAAAACATGAGTTCATGGTTTAGAGATGAAATCATCGTTCCTGTCATGCAGTATCGTTTATCTGCAAAACTACCAGTCTTTATCAGTTCTAATTTTTCACTGGTTCAACTTTTAGATGCACTCACACTTCAAAAAGATGAAACCAATAGAATGAAAGCTGGACGACTCATCCAAAGATTTAAAGATTTAATGCATTATGTAAAACTATCAGAAGAGCCTTATAGCGAATAAAAAACACTTGTATTTTAAAATACTAGTGATATAATAGATATGAATACGAAGAAGAGGACACGATTTATATCACCTTTTAGCGACACAGGATGGTGAAAGCTGTGCATAGATATAAGTTACTACCTTGGAGTAGATTAGACAAAAACTAATCCGGGTCACACCCGTTATCAATGAATGAAAGTGCTAGGGAAACCTAGAACTAAGGTGGTACCGCGATTATTCGTCCTTAGACATATTGTCTAGGGATTTTTTTATTTAAAAAAGGAGTGGGAAAATGATTAAAATTACATTTCCAGACGGAAGTCAAAAAGATTATGAAAAAGGCATTACACCTTATGAAATTGCCCAAGGTATATCCATCAGTTTAGCTAAAAAAGCAGTAGCGGCTATATTTAATGATGGATATGTAGAATTAAATAGAGCGTTAGTAGAAGACGGTAAACTTGCACTTCTTACTGAAAAAAATGAAAAAGCATTAGATGTGATTAATCACTCAACTGCACATTTAATGGCCCAAGCGATAGTCAGTTTGTATCCACAAGCTTGTTTTGGTGTGGGTCCATATATTGAAGAAGGTTTTTATTATGATGTTGATTTTGGTGATGAAAAGATTAGTGACCAAGATCTCATAACAATCGAAAAGAAAATGCATGAACTTGCTGAACAAGGTTTTGATATTTTAAGAGAAGAAGTTTCTTATGAAGAAGCTAAACATATCTTTAAGCATGATCCATATAAACTAGAGATCATTGAAGATTATAAACATACACAATTAACAGTTTATCGTCAAGGAGATTTTGTTGATTTGTGTCGTGGTGGACATGTATTAAACACAAAACAAATCAAACACTTTAAACTTTTAAACCTAGCAGGTGCTTATTGGAGAGGTAATAGCGACAATAAGATGCTTGTTAGAATTTATGGTACAAGTTTCTTTAGCAAAAAAGCACTTGATGATCACTTAGTTTTACTTGAAGAAAGAAAACAAAGAGATCACAGAAAACTTGGTAAAGAACTAGGACTTTTCATGATATCAAAAGAAGCAGGCCAAGGTCTACCTTTCTGGTTACCTAAAGGAGCAACCATCCGCCGTGTGATTGAAAGATATATCACAGATGTTGAAATATCTTTAGGCTATATGCATGTGTATACACCTATACTTGCAAATGTTGATGTTTATAAAACTTCAGGACACTGGGATCATTATCAAGATTCTATGTTTCCACCAATGGATATGGGCGATGGAGAAATGCTTGTGATTCGTCCAATGAACTGTCCACATCATATGATTATGTATAAAAATGATGTCCATTCTTATAGAGAATTACCTTTAAGAATTGCAGAATTAGGCATGATGCATCGTTATGAAAAATCTGGAGCTTTATCAGGACTTCAACGCGTGCGTGAAATGACACTTAATGATGCACATATCTTTGTTAGACCTGATCAAATCAAAGATGAGTTTAAACGTACCATGGAATTATTACTTGCTGTATATAAAGACTTTAACATTACTGATTATAAATTTAGATTAAGCTATAGAGATCCAGAAGACACAGAAAAATACTTCCCAAATGATGAGATGTGGAATAAAGCAGAACGTATGTTAAAAGAAGCATTAGATGAATTTGGTGTAGAATATTTTGAAGCTGTTGGTGAAGCTGCTTTTTATGGACCTAAGTTAGATGTTCAAGTCAAAACTGCATTAGGTAATAGTGAAACCCTATCAACCATTCAACTTGACTTCTTATTACCAGAACGATTTGACTTAACATATGTTGGTGAAGATGGTAAAAATGATCAAAGACCAGTGGTTATCCATAGAGGTATCGTATCAACGATGGAACGTTTTGTCGCATATCTAACTGAAGAATATAAAGGTGCATTTCCTTTCTGGTTAGCACCTGTCCAAGTGAAAGTCTTACCTGTTAATGTATCAGTTCATATGGACTATGTGAAAAAGGTACATGAGTTCTTAAAGTATAAAGGATATCGTGTAGAATCCGATTTAAGAGAAGAAAAACTTGGCTATAAGATTAGAGAAGCACAAACCATGAAAATCCCATATGCCCTTGTTTTAGGGGATAAGGAAGCTGAAAATAATGAAGTGACTTATCGTAAATATGGTGAAACAGCTCAAATCACAGTTTCACTTGAAGATTTCGAAAAGATGATTCAAAAAGAATTAAAAGAAACTTTAAAGTAAAAAATAGTCGAGTTATGAAAAAACACATAACTCGACTTTATTTCTATTAAAATTATGATAAAATAACAAAGAACGACACGAAAGTGAGGTATATACATATGTTAGAAGTCAAAGACGCTAAAATGATGTATGGCGATTTGGTTGCAGTCGACCATTTGACATTCACCATTAAACCTGGTGATATTTTTGGTTTACTTGGAACAAACGGTGCCGGTAAAACAACAACTTTTAGAATGATTATGGGTTTATTAGAACCTACTGAAGGTGAAGTGTTATATAACGGTGAAAAAGTAGGGTATCACAATGTGAATCAAATTGGATACATGATTGAAGAAAGAAGTTTATTAACTAAAATAACAGTTAAAGAGTTAATGCTATATTTTGGACAACTTAAAGATATGGAACCAAATGTTATTTTAGAAAGATTAGACTACTGGTTAGAAAGATTTAATATTGTTGAATATAAAAATAAAAAGATTAAAGAACTTTCTAAAGGTAACCAACAAAAAATTCAGTTTATTTCAGCGATTATCAATAATCCTAATTTACTAGTTTTAGATGAACCATTTAGTGGACTAGATCCAATAAATACAGAGCTTTTTGTAGAAGTCATTAGAGACTTCCAAAAAAATGGTAGTATGGTTGTCTTTTCATCACATCAACTCGATCATGTAGAATCTTTTTGTGAAGAAATTGTTGTTTTAGAAAAAGGTAAAGCAGTGATTGAAGGTAGAATTGATCAAGTTAAAAAAGACTTTAAAAAACAAAACATCCACATCGTTGGCGATGTAGATGTTGAAAAACTAAAAGCAATTCCTGGTGTTTTTAAAGTCATAGAAAACACAAATGGAATCATCGTTAAAATTGAAAATGAAGATGTATCAAAAGCTGTTTTTGATTATGTGAAGACATGTAAACATATAACTAAATATGACGTTGAACAAGCAAGTCTTTCAGAAATCTTTGTCGCAAAGGTAGGTCATAAACATGAAGAAGTTTAAATTTCTAGTTAAATATGGACTTAAAAAAAGAGTTTTTAGAAAAGCATTTATTATTGCGAATATTGTAATTGCATTACTCTTTGTAGCTATTGTTAATCTACCTAGCATTATTAATATGTTTAGTAGTGGTGAAGATGAGATTACCAATGTTTATGTAGATGTATATAATGAAACTACTGTAGGTACGATATCAGCTGATTTATCAGATATGCTTAATGAACCTTTTGAAGGATATGACTTTTATGTGTTAGATGATGCATCAGACACTTTAGATGTTGAAGGTTTTTGGGAAGATGGAGAAGTCGATGTTGCACTTGTTGTAACAGGCACTGTGAATCAACCTGTGATCAATATCTATACGAAATATCCAGAATATAATCAAATGATTATGGGTCAAATTGAACTTTTGATGATCAATTATCAAATCGATGATTATCAAAGCCCTCAGTTTGTAACAAACTTAGCACCTGATTATGAAAACCCTGAAGAAGAACAAGCTTTATCTTCACTGATGAGTATATTAGTTTTACCATTGTTTATATTAATTACGATGGCAACTCAATTTGTTGGTGTTGATATCATTGAAGAAAAATCTACAAAAGCAATTGAAACGATTATTGCTAGTGTGCCTGCTAAAATTCACTTTTTATCAAAGATTACCGCAAGTATTTGTTTTGTCTTAATACAAGGTGCCTTGATTATTGTTTATGGTGGCATAGCTGCATTAATCGGTAATGTTGGAGAAAGTATGAGTGCACCAGTTGCTGGTGCTGGATTTGATGTTCATCTACTTAAGTATTTAGGTGACTTACTTCCTAATTGGCCACTTGTATTAATTATCGCAATGTTATTTGTGATCATTGGAACACTGTTCTATTTAGTGATTTCTGCTTTATTTGCGTCAATGGCAGTGACTCAAGAAGATTATCAACAATTTCAATCACCATTGATGTTAATGTTATTGGGTGGATTTTATATTGGGATATTTGCACCAATGGCTGGAGGATATGGATTTATGAAAGCGATGGCTTTCGTTCCTATTTTCACACCAATGGTTGCGCCAGTTGCTTACGCTTCAGGTATTATGAGTTTATTAGAAGCGATCATTGCACTTGTTGTGATGATAGGTTTCCTTATTGGATCATTATATATAGTTGCACCAGTATATAAGGTTGCTATCTTGAGTTATGATCAAACGAAGTTTATGAAACGTGTGAAATCATACTTTAAAAAAGGTTTTGCAAAAAACGGAAAAAAATAATAAAAAAGAAAACGAGATTTTAATTAATCTCGTTTTTTTGTATGGCTTCGAATTGTTTTTTAAGTAATGCATTTGTTTCTTTGGTTTGTTCTTTGATGTCATATATGTTATGCAACATATTGACAAAGACCATACCAGTAAAGTAGTTAAAGACACTTCCTAAAAGAAGCAGAAATCCTTGTCCACCCATCTCATTTGCAAAAGCTGCAAATGCTAATAAAATCATTATACCAGATGATACTAATACCACCCATTTTGCGACATCCAAGAAAATAGGATTTCTAGGATTGAATATGGAATCTTTATTGTCGTTCATGATGATCCCCCTTTCCATAAAATTATTTAATGTGTTTTTTTAATTGATGAACAACTGCAATATCACTTGTTAAAGATAATATTTTATGTGATAATTTAACAAGATCTTCATAACTGTTTTTAAGAATTTTATCTTTGACCTTCACAATTGATGAAGAAGTCATTGATAATTCATCAACACTAAGACCAATAAGTAAGCATGCAGCAATTGGATCAGATGCCATCTCACCACACACTGCAGTTTTTATGTTTGCTTTTTTAGCAGCTGTTGTAACCATATGGATTAATCTTAATATTGATAAATGATAAGGTTGATTTAAATATTCTAGTTTTGAATTTAGGCGATCTGCAGCAAGGGTATATTGAATGAGATCGTTTGTTCCAATCGAGAAGAAGTCAACAACACTTGCAAGTTGATCTGCAATCAGTGCTGCAGATGGAACTTCAATCATAACACCTAACTCGTAAGAACCAACATTGATGTTATCTTCGATGAGTTCTTTTTCTATGTTTTTTACCATGCGCTTGACTTTTACAAACTCTTCTTTAGTTGAGATCATTGGAAACATAATTTTTAAATGTCCATGAATACTTGCACGAAGTAAAGCTTTAAGTTGTGTTTTTAACATATCATCTTTTACAAGAGAAAATCTTATCCCTCTAATCCCTAAAGCTGGATTGAGTTCATCTTGATGTTTTAAATAAGGTAGTGGTTTATCGCCGCCAATATCTAATGTTCTAATGGTTACTGGTTGCGGATGAAATGATTCTAAAACTTTTTTATATTCATGATATTGTTCATCTTCACTTGGTAGTTCATATCGATCTAAAAAGATGAGTTCTGTTCGAAATAAACCAACGCCATAAGCGTTTTGTTTTTTCGCGTATTTGACATCTTGATAAGAACCTATATTTGCAAGTAACTCAACATGATGTCCATCTGTAGTATAAGGTTTCACCCCAATAAGAGATTCTAGTTTATGTTTTTCTAAAACGTAGTTTGTTATTTTATTTTGATAAAAGGATTCTAAGTCATTTGTATATGACCTAATCAGTTTGCCTTCTTCAGCATCTAAAATGACTTTCTCATCATTTTTTACATGCTTCATCAAATCTTTTACACCGACTAAGGCTGGAATACCGAGTAATCGAGCGATAATCGAGCTGTGAGAGTTTTTCCCACCAACTTCTGATAGAAACCCTAGGACATACTTAGGGTTAACCATAGCGGCTTCTGAAGCTGTGATTTCATGAGCTGCTAGGATGACCTCGTGATCTATTTTCTCTAGATCAATCATTTCGATGTCTAGATGATTTTTGATGATGCGATCACTGACCTCTAATAAATCAGATGCACGTTGTTTTAAATATTCATCTTCAATATCTTTAAACATATCCACAACTTTTAAAACGACCGATTTAACTGCATAAGCAACATTACATGTTTCTTTGATGATCTTATCTTCAACTTGTTTGATGACCTCTGGATCTTTAGCAATTGCGATATGTGCATCAAAAATAGAAGAGGTTTCATGATCAAAGGTTTGATCGTTTTTTAGTTTTAAAGCTTCTAGTTGAGAAACTGTTTTATCGATTGCTTCATGAAGATAAGCAATTTCTGTTTTAATGTTTTTGACTGTGAATTTGGTTGTGTCTATGGTTTGTCTGTCAATTTTTAAGATAGGCGCTATCGCATATCCCATACTCGCAGGAACACCTTTTAACATATGTTCACTTCCTTAGTCTTTGATATCTAATGTTAAGATATCATGATTTGTTTCAAGTATTTTGAAATCTTTTTTTTGAACAAAAACAACTGGAGTTGATAAATCCTGTTCTTTTAACTCTAAATCTTTAATGAGAAGTTCTAAGAGTAAGTCGCCTTGTTTGACTTCATCATGCAGACTTACATGCAGTTTAAAATAAGATGGATTTCTTAATGTTTCGTTTAATCCAACGTGTATTAATATATCGACTTCATCATTTGAGATTGCAATCGCATGATGTGTTGGATAGATCATTTTTATTTTACCATAAATTGGAGAGACGATTTGAGGATTTATTGGTTTTACAACAAATCCAGGTCCAAGTAATTTTTGGCTAAACACATCATCTTTTGCATGAGTGATATCAAGATATGTACCTTCAATAGGTTTTTTAAATGATAGAAGCATAATATTCTCCATATTGTTAAGTCTTTATGTTTAATTATAACGTATTTTCAGTTTAAGTCAAAACGGTTTCAATCACTTTTATAACACATAAGTGTTATTATTTGTTATAATATGTGTGAGGTGAACGAGATGACGTCTTATGATGACTTAAAAAAGAGAATTGAAGAGATTAATGATCCTGGATTTAACCAACCATTTGGTAAGGTTAATGGGATAAAAAAACTAGTTGTTGGACCAACTGGTGTAGCAGAATTAGAGATTTATTTAAAAGACAAAGCGAAATATGAACAGCAAGTAAAAATTGAAATTATTAAGCTTGTAAAAATTGAGCTAGGCTTTCCTGGCATTAAAATAGATTTCTTTGAATCTGAGTTTGTACCTGAAGGTGAAAAACCAATGAAGTATTTAGCAGTAGCATCTGGTAAAGGTGGCGTTGGTAAATCTAGCGTTACTGCAAATTTAGCTGCAGCTTTAATTAGACAAGGTAAAAAGATTGGGATTATAGATGCAGATGTTTATGGTCCAAGTATTCCTAATGTGTTACAGTTAGAGGTTAAACCTTTATCAGCAACCCAAGATGAAAAAATGATTCCACTAAATAAAGATGGTATTGAAGTGATTTCAACAGAATTTTTCATGCCACCTGAAAAACCTTTAATGTGGAGAGGACCTATGCTTGGAAAAATGTTGGTACATTTTTTCAATGGTGTTAAATGGCAAGATAATATCGATTTAATTTTAATCGACCTTCCACCAGGAACAGGTGATGTTGCGCTTGATGTTAAGAGTTATGTACCTAAGAGTAAAATCATGGTTGTAACTACTCCACATATCAATGCAAGTTCAATCGCTGTTAAAGCTGGTATTGGTGCTCAAAATATTGGGCATGAAGTCATTGGTGTTGTTGAAAACATGAGTTTTTATTTAAACCCATGTAATCAAAAACGTGAATTTATTTTTGGTGAAGGTGGCGGAGAAGCAGTTGCTAAGAAGTTAGGCGTACCTGTTTTTGGTCAAATTCCAATTAGCCAACCACAAGATAAAACATTTATTTTTAAGGGTAAAGAAGATGCTGCAAAAGCATATGATGAGATTGCAGTTAAAGTTATAAAAGAAATGGAAATCTAATTAATTTAATGAATAAGAACATCTCTCAATCATTATGATAAAGAGATGTTTTTTTTGTGCAATTTTTCTCAATGAAGATCCTAGGAGCTATGATAATTATCTAATTCATATTGTTTTGTATGATTAATAGTGATAAAATTATTATAAATCATTTGAACGATTACGTTTTTTAACGAGTGGAGGGGGAAAATGTACATATTGTATTTTATTATTCAGTTATTAAATGGATATGTCTTTGTTCAATCTTTATCTATATAAAGACAAAAACCTTCTTTTGATATTATACTAGTATCTATTGTATCAATGTTTTTATTCGTTTTTATAAGTACTTTATATTTAAATGAATATTTAGTAGAAGCAATATTATTTGATGTTATTTTTATTGTTACTGTTTTTTTAAATGAGATTCCAGTACATCGTTGGATTACAAATAAATATAAACTTTATTTTTTATTGGTGTTTAATCTATTTTTATTGATAGCAGTTTGAATACTATTTACATATAGAAATGAACAGCGTATAAATAGCTTATGTACCTTCTTAATTAGATAGACAGTTGTTTGACAGTTGCTGTATATTTTCAGACTTATATAGAGGATGTGATTATGTGATTTGGGTCACTTTGATAATTTGGAATTTAAATATAGTTCTTATTGAAATTTCGATAAGACTGTTCAAATTTCAAGCGAAATATTTATACCTACTATATGCAGCACTATTAGTTATTATTTCAGAAATATATGTTTACTCATACATTAATGAGTTCTTTTGGGAATCAATTGCTATGTTATTTTTGGGTTATGCTGCTGTTCTAAAAAAAGGGAATAATGCACCAAGATTGTTTCAAAAGAACACTTTAATTAAAATTCTTCTTATTATAGTGATTGAGATAACGGTTTACCTGATTGTGAAATACATGTTTTGATTATTTTGATAGTTATTGGAATATAGTTGAAATACAATCTGCTTTTCTATAATGATGAGGTGAGTTAACTATGATTTTTCTTTGGTTAGTTTTTGGATTTATAGCAAGTGGCATTTTTATTGATGCAGTAAAAATCTACAAGCATCAAGATAATTTAGTCATGATATTTTTTATTGTGGTTTCTGGATTTCTTTTGATATATTCAAACTTTATTTTTTTAGAAGAACACATTGTTGAAGCTATATTATTTCAAGTATATGTTATGGTAAAAGCTGGTAGTTCTGAATTTAAACCAAAACCATATTTGTCAAAGAAACCAAATCTATATTTATCTCTTTATCTATTTATATACTTCCTTGGATTAAGTTTTTATTTTATTTTCACATAGTAAATTGGAATAGACGTAATTATGACAAAAGGTTGAGTTTCTCAATCTTTTTGTTTTATATAATGAATGAAAAAGGTTTTACTTCAACGATTTAGTCAAAGTAAAACCTTAAATTAATTATTTGAGTTAATATCTTTATATTTTAATATAGGCTGTTTAACAGCTTTCACTTCATCAAGTCTTCTAACGATCGTTGTATGAGGTGCTGTTTTAACAAGTTCCGGATTTTCAATCGCTTCTTTAGCTACCGTTCTCATGATGTCTATAAATCCATCTAATGTATCTTTTGATTCAACTTCAGTTGGTTCAATCATCATCGATTGATGGAAAATGAGTGGAAAATAAATCGTTGGAGCATGATAGCCATAATCTAGAAGTCTTTTTGCAATATCTAGTGTCTTAACACCAGTAGAAATATCTTTTAATCCATCAAAGACAAATTCATGCATACAGTTACCTTCAATCGGTAATTCAAAGATATCTTTTAATGATTCTTTGATATAGTTTGCGTTTAAGACTGCAAGAGAACCAACATCTTTGATGTTTTCTTTTCCTAGTGTTCTTAAGTAAACATAGGCTCTTAAGTAAACAGAAGCATTTCCATAAAACATACCTAAGTTTCCAATGGAATCTTTAGCTAGTTCAAGGTGATAAGTATCACCTTTTTTAGTAACGATTGGATTTGGTAGGAATTCAACTAGTTTTTCACAAACACCTACTGGACCTGATCCAGGACCACCACCACCGTGTGGTGTAGAGAATGTTTTGTGAAGGTTGATGTGTGTGATATCAAAGCCCATGTCACCAGGTTTAGCATGTCCTAAAAGTGCGTTTAAGTTGGCACCATCATAATAAAGAAGACCACCAGCTTCATGAACAAGTTTAGAAATTTCTAAAATATCTTTTTCAAAGACACCTGCTGTATTAGGATTCGTTAACATTAATCCTGCAATTTCATCTGATAAAACAGCCTTTAAGGCTTCTACATTAACTGTACCATCTAAATTAGATTTGATTTCAACTACATCAAACCCGCAAACAGTTGCGCTTGCTGGATTGGTGCCATGTGCTGAATCTGGAACGATAATTTTCGTTCTTTTTTCATCTTTGTTTTTTTGATGATAAGCTTTAATGATCATTAAACCTGCAAGCTCACCATGTGCTCCTGCAAAAGGATTTAATGAATAAGCTTTAAGACCTGATATTTTTGATAACATTTCTTGAGTTTCATAATAGATTTGAAGAAGACCTTGCATCGTATGTTCTGGTTGAAGTGGATGGATGTTTGCAAATCCCTTTATCGTCGCAAGCTCATCATTAATTTTAGGATTGTATTTCATCGTACATGATCCTAAAGGATAAAATCCTGTTTCAACACCAAAGTTTTTTTGACTGACATTGGTATAATGTCTAACAACATCAAATTCAGAAACTTCTGGAAGTGATGCAGGTGTTGATCTTAGAAGATCAGAAGGTAGGTTAACTTCATCTAAGTTCTTTTCTTTGTATTGATAACCAATACGTCCTTTTTTTGATAAATCAAAGATTAAGGTGTCATATAGTCTTTTCATTTGAAGTTCACCACCTTTTCAATAAGAAGATCAAGTTCAGCTTTTGTACGTTTTTCTGTTACTGCGAATAATAACTGATCATCTTTGATTTGAAGAGGTCCTAAGATCCCTTGATCTAAAAGATAGTTATTAAATTTTTCTACATTAAAGTTTGTTTTTAAGACAAATTCTTTAAAGAAAGGTTTGTCATAAACTTTCTCAAATTTTTTCGTTTCTAACAATTTGTTATATAAGTAATGAGCACCATTTAAGCTTTCTTTAGCAAATTTAACAAAGCCTTCTTTTCCAACTAAAGATAAATAAATGGTTACTGCAAGTGCATTTAGCGATTGATTTGAACAAATATTAGAATTTGCTTTAGCGCGTCTAATATGTTGTTCTCTTGCTTGAAGCGTTAAAACAAATGCTCTTTTACCATCTACATCAGTGGTAATACCACAAATACGTCCAGGCATTTTTCTCACATATTTTTGTTTAGTTGCTAAATAACCTATATATGCACCACCAAAGCTTAATGGAATGCCTAAAGATTGAAGATCCCCACAAGCGATATCTGCATCAAGTTCACCAGGTGTTTTTAATAGTGCTAATGATTGTCCTTCTTGATTGATGACAAATAAACCACCAGCTTCATGAATGATATCAGCAAGCCCGTTATAATCTTCAATAATACCGTAATAATTAGGGTTTGCGACGATCACGCCCATTTTATCTTGGATATTGTCTTTAATAAAATCGATATCAGTGACACCATCTTTTTCAGGAATTAAAGTTACAATTAATCCTTTGTAGTGTGCATAGGTTTTAATGACATCAATAATTCTTGGATTTAAAGTAGAACTCACTAAGATTTCTTTTTTCCCTGTTTGAGCATGAGCCATAAACATGGCTTCTGCAGTAGCAGTAGATCCATCATACATCGATGCATTTGATACATCCATTTGCGTCAGTTCAGTTACCATCGATTGATATTCAAAAATATATTGTAATGTTCCTTGAGCAACCTCTGGTTGATAAGGGGTATAAGACGTTAAAAATTCTTGTCTTGAAATAAGCGCTTTAACAGCACTTGGTGTATAGTGATCATAACTACCTGCACCTCTAAAAATAAGCAATTCTTGATTTTTGTTTGCCAAATCATGCATATGATTGGTTAACTCATCATCACCCATTGCTTCTGGTATGTCATAATCTTTCTTTATTTTTAGTGATTTAGGAATCTTATCAAACAAGTCATCAATAGAAGATGCTCCAATTTTTTCGAGCATCTCTTTGATTTCCTGATGTGTATGAGGTAAATATTTGTGCATTTTAGTCCTCTTCTTTGTATTCAGTATGGTCAAATAAGTTTTCTAATTCTTTTTGATCTAAGATTTCAATTTTACAAATCCAACTGCCATATGGATCTTGGTTTAATTTTTCAGGTTCAGATTCTAAATCAGTATTCACTTCAATAATTTTTCCTGATACTGGTAAATACATATCTGATGCAGCTTTTACAGATTCTACAGCACCAAAGGCTTCACCCATTTTGATTGTATCTCCAACTTTTGGTAATTCGATGAATACAACATCTCCTAAAGCTTCTTGAGCATGATCAGAAATACCTACTAATGCTTCACTTCCTTCAACTTTTAACCATTCGTGAGATTTTGCGTATAATAAACCTTCTTTAATCATTTTAAAACCCTCCTATTTTTTATAATTCTTTGTATAGAATTTTTTATTTCTTATGACTGCTTCAACCATTTTGTTTCTAATTTGAATCTCTATTTCAGTGCCTAAAGATCCATGTTCTTGATTGATTAATGCTAAACCAATCGGTTTATCATAATCTGGAAGTAAGTAACCTGTAGTCACTTCACCAATTTCCTCGTTGTCTTTAAAGACTTTATAACCATGCCGAGGGATATTTCTTTCTAGAAGTTCAAATCCAACGAGTTTTCTTGTTTTGTTTTCTTTGTGATGGATACAAGCATCCTTTCCAATAAAGTTTTCTTTATCAAGTTTAACCGCAAATCCTAATCCAGCTTCATAAGGTGTGATATCTTCACCGATTTCTTGACCATATAAAGGTAGGTTTGCTTGAAATCTTAAAGTATCTCTAGCACCTAATCCACAAGGTTTAACACCATGAGCTAATGCATCATCCCATAGGTTTTTAATAAAATCAGGATATCCATAAACTTCAAATCCATCTTCACCAGTATAACCAGTTCTTGAGACAATGACATGTCCATCTAAGTATGGAACCACTTTAAATGTCATGAATGTTAAATCAGAAACGGTAGTATCTAATAGTGTATCGATGATCTCTTTAACTTTTGGTCCTTGGATTGCAACTTGACCATAATTATCAGAGACATCTCTAACATCAACATCAAAAGATTTAGATTGTTCTAATACCCAAGCAAAATCTTTATCTCTATTGCCAGCATTAACCACAAGCAATACTTGATTTTTTTGAACGACATATACGAGTAGGTCATCTAAAGGATAACCTTGATCATTTAACAGAAGTGCATAAGTGACTTTTGTTAAATCATCATCAATGTGATTTGATACTAAATAGTTGGTAAATGCTAAAGCATCTTTACCTTCAATTAAAAACTCACCCATATGTGAAACGTCGAAAATGCCCATATGCGTTCTGACACTAAGATGTTCAGCGTTTATGCCTTCATAAGATACGGGCATTTCATAATTGGCAAATTCGATCATTTTCGCTTGTAGTTTTAGGTGAGTTTCATGTAGAGCAGTTTTTTTCATTTCCAGTCTCCTAAAAGCGTTTTCTAATTTCATTATACAACATATTTTGATATTTAAAATAGAATGGCTCAAAAAACATTTTATTTTTAATAAAATAAAAAAAATTAGATGTTTCATGTATAATATAGACAAAGGAGACGGATAATATGTTAATCAATGGAATTTTATTACATGTCAAAAAAGACGAAGTAGAAAATGCGAAAGCAAAAGTCATTTTAACACACGGGATAGCAGAACACAGTGGCAGATATGATGCTTTAACAAAAGCTTTAAATGATGCTTCTTATACTGTCATTAGATATGACATTAGAGGTCATGGACAATCTCAGGGGGCTCGTGGGAAATTAAGATCTTATCATCAAACGATTGATGATCTTCATCAACTTGTGGATATGGAGAAAAAATTAGATAAAAAACCAGTCTATATTTTCGGTCATAGCATGGGCGCATTAATTGTTAACATGTATGGTGTTAAATATCATGATGTCGATGGCATCATATCATCAGCAGCACCTTCATATTTTATTAAAGATGTTCTACCTTTTAGAATTATTGGTTATCGCTGGTTAGGTTTCTTAGCTAAGAAAACAAATTTTGCAGATGATCAACTATCAAGAATTAAAGAAGTAGAAGACGCTTATATTAATGACCCATTAAATTTAAAGAAATTTTATTTCTCACTTGCTGGTAATATGATGGTTGGTGGCGTCAGATATTTAAATAGAAATATTAAAAAATATGATGCACCAGTATTATTACTTCATGGTGAAGCAGATAAAATCGTTCCTGTAGAATTTAGTAAAAGACTTTATGAATTACTTCCAGTAGAAGATAAGAAGTTGATTACATATCCTGATGCATATCATGAAATATTAAATGATCTTGATCAAGAAAAAGTAAGAAAAGATATCATTTCTTGGCTCGATCAAAAAGTTAAGGAGTTGAAGGCTAAGTGAAAATTTTATGGATAGGTACTGGTGTGATGGGGGCACCAATGGCTAAACATTTACTTGAAGCTGGTCATGAAATATATGGGTATAACAGAACACCTAAAAAAGCAAAAGCTTTAGAACCAGATATCAAGTTTTGTGATGATATCAAAACATGTATTAAAGATGTCGATATTGTCTTTACGATTGTAGGTTATCCTAGTGATGTTAAAGAAGTTTATGATGTTTTATTAGAAGAAGCAAAACCAAGAACGATTCTAGTTGATATGACAACATCATCACCAACGCTTGCTAAAGAAATCTATGAAAAAGCAAAAAAGAAAAACATTGATGTTTTAGATGCACCAGTTACTGGTGGTGACCTTGGTGCAATCAATGGCACATTAAGCATCATGGTTGGTGGAGATTTCCATATTTATGAAAAAGTCTTACCACTATTTCAATATATGGGTAAAACCATTACTTATATGGGTGAAGCGGGATCTGGTATGTATGCAAAACTGGTTAATCAAACAGTTATTGCAGGCAACATCATGGGCATTAGTGAAGGCTTAATGCTCGCCAAACAAAAAAACTTAGATTTAGAATCGATGTTAAGTGTCATTACTGGTGGTTCAGCAAACTCATGGCAAGCTGCAAACAATGGTAAGAAAATGATTGAAAAAGATTATGAACCAGGATTTTTTGTCAAACATTTCTTAAAAGATTTAAAGCTAGCCATGGATGAAAAAGAAAATCTAGATTTAAAAGTATTAGAAATCGCAACAAATGCATATGAAACATTATCAAGTAAAGGATTTAGTGAAAAGGGCACACAAGCCATTATCGAATATTATTTACAAAAAATGATGTAAGGAGTGTATGAAATGTCAACTGTTTACCTTAGATGCAAGGGCATTTACCCAGCAGGATGTGTAACAGCAATTGAACATGTACTATACCGACAAGGGATTACTCATTTTGAATACGACGTAGCAAACAAACATGCAAAAGTAGTGTTTGATGAAGAAGTCGTAACTGTTGATCAAATGCTTAAAAAAATTAGAGAAATCGGCTATGATGCCGAAGTCGCAGGATTAGATGAAAAAGACGAATGGTAAATGAATTAGATTCTCCTTTATAAAGACTTATACTTATGATAAGTTTTTTGCAGGAGGATCTTTTCTTTACATGTGAATTAGTTCCCATATAAGTATTTCAAATTCATACTTTCTTGTATATAAAATGAAAAATATGGTATTATATATCGAACAAATATACAAAAAATGCAAAAATGGTATTGTCTATCGAACAAAAAAATGATATGATGAGTGTAAGAGGTGAGTGATATGATAAAAAGAGAGTTATATCTAGACCAAATTAGACCTTTCATGGAAACTGATTTGATTAAAGTGATTGTTGGCATTAGACGTTCAGGTAAATCTACACTTATGAAACAAATCATTGATGAACTACGAAATCAGGGTATACCACAAGAACAAATCATTTATCTTAACTTTGAAGACTATCGCATAAGAATTTATAAAAATCCTGATCACCTTTATGATTATATAAGTAAAAAAATAGTTGAGGGAACTAAAACTTATATATTTCTTGATGAAGTTCAGGAAGTTACAAATTTTGAACAAGTTGTCAACTCGTTTAATGCTACAAAAAATGTCGATATCTATCTAACAGGTTCTAATTCAAAAATGTTATCAGGCGAGTATGCCACTTTACTAACTGGCCGGTATAAAAGTTTCAAAATTTTTCCTTTTTCATTTAAAGAACTTATGATTTATCATAAAAATAAGTCTAAGAAAGAAGTTTTTAATGATTTTATCAAATATGGTGGATTTCCAGTTGTTCAGGGTTTCGATACTGAAGATCAAAAAAGATCAATTCTAAAAGATTTGTATGATTCAATAGTGATTAAAGATATAGTTCAAAGACATGGAGTCTCTGGAGTTGATGTGTTAGATAAATACATCAGTTATCTACTAAATACAATAGGATCCCAATTTAGTGCTAAAAGTATTACAAATTATTTCAAAAATGAGGGTAGAGTATTGAGTAAAGAAACTCTGTACAACTACATAAATTATGCTAAGGATGTTCTTTTAATATATTCTGCAAAGCGCTATGACTTAAAAGGAAAGAAACTGCTGACCACTAATGAAAAATATTTTGTTAATGATCAGGGTCTGAGAGCAACAAAATTTAACAACGAGAAAGATATAGAAAAGGTATTAGAAAACATCGTATTTTTTGAACTCATGAGGAGAGGATATGAGGTAACAGTTGGAAATATTGGAGACAAAGAAGTTGATTTTATTGCAACTAAATTCAATGAAATTTCTTATTATCAGGTTTCATACATAATGGAGCAATCTAGTACTAGAGATAGAGAGTTTGGATCTTTAAATATGATAGATGATCAATATCCAAAGTATGTATTATCTTTAGATGATGTTAATTTCTCGCAGAGCGGAATACAGCACAAAAATATCATTGATTTCCTTCTTGAGTAGAATAAAAGATGATATACTTTTTATATAATATATTTACTAATAAGGATTAAATCGTATAATAGAAAAGGGCAACATATCAATACAGATATGATTTGCCCTTTTATATGTCACATGTTTACTTGATGATCAATGAATGTCCAGTCATCTCAGTAGGTTTTTTAACACCTAAAATATCTAGTAGAGTTGGTGCTACATCGCATAAAGCACCCGTGTTTACTTTAATGTTTTTATCTGTAATGACTACAGGAACTAAGTTTGTTGTATGTGCTGTGTGAGGTGATCCATCTTCGGCACGCATTTTTTCAGCATTCCCATGGTCAGCAAGTACAATTGCTACACCACCTATTGATAAAATAGCTTCAACAACATCTTTCGTACACTGATCAACAGTTTCTACAGCCTTTGTTGCAGCTTCGATAGATCCAGTATGACCAACCATGTCAGGATTTGCAAAGTTTAGAATCATCGTGTCAAATTCTCCTGATTTAATGGCTTCAACAGCTTTATCTCTAACTTCATATGCGCTCATTTCAGGCATCATATCGTAAGTTGCAACTTTAGGAGATTCAACTAAAATCTTTTTAGCACCTTTAAATTGTTTTTCACTACCACCATCAAAGAAGAAGGTAACGTGAGCATATTTTTCTGTTTCAGCAATTCTAAGTTGTTTTAAACCAGCGTTAGCAATCACTTCACCATAGATATTATCTAGTTTTTGTAAATCATAAGCTAAAGGTCCTTTAACAGCTTCATGATAATGCATCATAGAAACTAAGAAGATGTCTTTTAATGGATGATCGAGTTTAAATGTTGGTTTGCCTTCAGTCACAAATTGTTTTGTGCCTTCAGGATTAGATAAAGCAACAGACATACGAATCGCTCTATCTGGTCTAAAGTTAGCAAATAATACAGCATCATGATCTTCAATTAAACCTGCTTTATCAACTAAGAAAGGTTTAATGAACTCATCAGTAACATCTTGGTCATAAGAAGCTTGAATTCCTTTTAAAGGATCACTAAATGTTTCACCAGTACCTAATACCATATTGTCATATGCTTGTTGCAGACGATCCCAGTTGTTGTCTCTATCCATTGCATAATAACGACCTGAAACAGTAGCAATCTTCATGCCATGATCAATTAAATCTTTTAAGTAATCAATCCCTGCAGTTGGAGGTGTATCTCTACCATCCATAAATGCATGCATATATGGCGTAATTCCATTTTGGATTGCAAGATCATGAAGCGCTTTGATGTGTGTTGGATATGAGTGAACACCACCATCAGAGACTAATCCCATGATGTGTAATTTTGAATTGTTTTTCTTTACATGTGCAATCGCATCTAAAAATGCTTTATTTTTAAAGAAAGAACCATCTTTAATCGCAACATTAATTCTTGTTAATGATTGATAAACAACACGTCCAGCACCTAAATTTAAGTGACCGACTTCACTATTTCCCATTTGCCCTTCTGGAAGACCTACGGCTTCACCGCTTGCTTCTAAAGTGTTTGTTGGATATTCGCTAAAAAGTTTATCTAAGAAAGGTTTTTTAGCTAGATATACGGCATTTGATTCACTTGGTTCACCAAGTCCGTATCCATCCATGATAATAAGACCTGCAAATTTTTTATTCATAATAACTCCTTCACATACGTTTTTGTCACTTCTATTATACTAAAAAATTATGAATAAGTTAAACATACTGAATGTAAAACGTTTACAGATGATAATATCTATTGATTTTATTTAGAATTATGTTAAAATATGGGTGCAAAATAAAATACTTCGGGGCACCGTGTAATTCGGGACCGGCGGTAAAGTCCGCGAACCTTAGGGTTGAACTTGTGAAATTCAAGTACCGACAGTAAAGTCTGGATGGAAGAAGAATATGTCATTTTTTGATGTCTCTTTTGTCGCCGAAGTAATTTGGCGATTTTTTAATTAATTTATAAAAATCAGGAGGTCAAAAAAATGTCAAATTACTTGCGCTTAAAAAAGATGTTGTATGTGGTATCACTTGCAGCGGTTTCGATTATCTTATCGTTAATCGAAATTCCATGGTTTCCGCCATTTTCATTTCTAAAGATTGACTTTAGTGAAGTGGCTATCTTAGTTGCATTACTTGTATTAGGTAACAAAGAAACGATTGTAGTTGTATTAATTAGAACGATTGCTAGAAGATTGTTTAGAGGATTTGATCCAGCAGATATGGTCGGTGAAGCTTTAGCGATGTTTGCATCTTTCTCAATTATCTTTGCTTATAATTTAGCTAAGAAATTCTTAAAAGATCATTCAAAACCTTTAATGATTGAAGTTGGTGTTAATCACAATAAGATTACTTTAAAGGAATATATTGTTTATACTGCAACGATTGCAGTCACGTTAAGTATTATCTTAACAACAATCAATTTCTTTTTCGCAACACCACTATTCTTAACATTACCACCAATCGCGATGGCTGAAAGTGGTAGGGTCCATTTCTGGGCATTTAGTTTTATTGAAGATTCATTTTATACATTCGGTACATATTTAGCATTTATTTTAACTGCTTATATTCCATTTAACTTAGTTAAAGGATCTGTTGTAACGATTGTGTTCTTATTATTAAAACCAAGAATAAAATATTTAGAATTATAAATGATAGATGATAGGTGATGCCTATCATCTTTTTTTAACATATTTTACCAATGTCGACATATAACTTAGATTTTATGTATTGTTTTGGTAAAATAGAGATAAACAACAAATGGAGATTAGACATGGGATTAAAAGAACAATTTAGAAAACCAATTCATAAACAAGATTTATTTTCAGTTATATATCAAGCGTTATTTATGGCATTTACAGGTGGTATCCTAATCGGTGCTGTACTTTTATTGATGATCAGACTTCTAGGCTTCGAGTTGTCTTGGCTTATGCTATTTGTTTTAGCTATGTTAACCGCAAGACGCATTAAACAAGCAACTTATGAAAAACATATTATATTTAGTATCATTAGTGTTTTAGCTTTTATTTTAGGATACTACATTATGAATGTCACAG
Source organism: Tenericutes bacterium MO-XQ (assembly GCA_002838185.1). Classification (GTDB taxonomy): domain Bacteria; phylum Bacillota_I; class Bacilli_A; order Acholeplasmatales; family Acholeplasmataceae; genus Mariniplasma. The sequence goes on from CP017948.1 coordinate 523,608, forward strand.
CTTATGCAGGTATGATCTTTACAACGACAGGATCAGTGTCAAATATTCCTTTTGATCTTATATTAAATCCGGTATATTACTTTTATTTTTTATATCCATTGAGCTCAACTTTTTTTCAAGTAAGTAACATATTAGAAATTGTATTCTTCGTTATAGCGATACATTATGCATTTAAGTATAGCAAGTAAACGTTTTTATAAAGTTTATACCTTTATTTAACACATGAAATTGTGTATAATAGATATGGTAAATTAAACAGGCAAAAACTATATAAAGGAGTGAAATTATGCCATTTATTAGCGATATTTATGCACGCGAGGTATTAGATTCAAGAGGTAATCCAACTGTTGAAGTTGAAGTTTACACTGACTCTGGTGCGTTTGGACGTGCGATTGTTCCTTCAGGAGCATCAACAGGTGAGCATGAAGCAGTAGAATTAAGAGACGGAGATAAGAAACGTTATTTAGGAAAAGGTGTAGAAAAAGCAGTTAAGAATGTTAACGAAGTGATTGCACCTGAGTTAGTTGGTTTTGATGTAACAAATCAAAATGCAATTGATATGTTAATGATTGAATTAGACGGAACTAAGAACAAAGGTAAATTAGGCGCTAACGCGATCTTAGGTGTATCTATGGCAGTTGCTAAAGCTGCAGCAGATTTCTTAGGTGTTGAATTATATCAATATCTTGGTGGTTTCAATACAAAACAATTACCAGTACCTATGATGAACATCATTAATGGTGGTTCACATGCTGATAACAATGTTGACTTCCAAGAATTTATGATTCTTCCAGTTGGAGCTAAGACTTTCAAAGAAGCAATCCGTATGGGTGCTGAAATCTTCCACAACTTAAAGAAAGTATTAAATGCTAAAGGATACAACACTGGCGTAGGCGATGAAGGTGGATTTGCACCTAACTTAGGATCTAACGAAGAAGCATTACAAGTAATTATGGAAGCTATTGAAAAAGCTGGATTCAAACCTGGTGAAGATATTTTCTTAGGTATGGATGTTGCATCAAGTGAATTCTATAACAAAGAAACTAAGAAATATGTATTAGCTGGTGAAGGTGGAAAAGAGTTTGATGCTAAAGAATTAACTCATTTCTATGAAAACTTAGTTGCTAAATACCCTATCATTTCAATCGAAGATGGTTTAGATGAAAACGATTGGGAAGGTTGGAAGTATTTAACTGAAAAACTAGGCAAGAAAATTCAATTAGTTGGTGATGATTTATTCGTAACTAACACTGAAAAATTAGCTAGAGGTATCGAAGAAAAAATTGGTAACTCAATTTTAATTAAAGTAAACCAAATTGGTACTTTAACTGAAACTTTCGATGCAATCGAAATGGCTAAACGTGCTGGATATACTGCAGTTGTATCACATCGTTCAGGTGAAACTGAAGATACAACAATTGCTGATATCGCAGTTGCAACTAACGCTGGTCAAATTAAGACTGGTAGTGCTTCAAGAACTGATAGAATTGCTAAGTATAACCAATTACTTAGAATTGAAGATCAACTTGGTGTAGTTGCTGAATATAGAGGATTGAAATCTTTCTATAACTTAAAAAAATAAATTAAGGATTTAACTAGAAAACGCATGAATTTCATGCGTTTTTTTGTAATATTTATCACTGGAATAAAGCGATGCATTTGATAATATGATATAATACTAACGAGGTATACTATGGAAAATATATATTTAGAGTTTTATAAAGAACAAACAAGAAAATTACATAAAGATACATTTAAAGATATCGATGTGAATGATTATCAATATCTTATCTTTGAAGATCCTTATATCATGCTTGATCATGATATATTAATTGGTAGACTTGATCGCAAAAAATCATTTGGATTTTTAAGACAAGAACTAGAAGATATCTATATTGAATATCAACATTTATCAGATGCAATGCACGATGATATTGTACTGGTTAAAGAAGATGTTGAACCAAAAGTGGTTTATATCGTTGAACGTGCACTAAAAGTTTTAATCGCAACCGTTAGAAAACATAAAAAAGGGTTGTTTTTTGAGCCTGAAGAATTTATAGAAAAAAGATTATTTGTTGATGAATATCCAGGACTTGTTGAAGGACATGTTGTTTTACTAGAAGTTGACTCAATCGATAAATTAACAGTTAATTCACATGTCAAAAAAGTCATTGGACATGTCAATGATCCAGATATCAATACATTAAAAATTGTTCATGCATACGAATGGCCAGATCATTTTCCTAAAGATGTGATGGATGATCTTGATAACATTTCTGTTGATATTGAACAAGAGAAAAAACAAAGACTTGATTTAACCAATGATTTAATCATCACCATTGATGGTGCTGATGCTAAGGATTTAGATGATGCGATTAGCTTAAGATATGAAGACGGAAAGTATTATTTAGGTGTTCATATTGCAGATGTTAGTCACTATGTTAGAAATGGATCATTTTTAGATATTGAAGCTTATAATCGTTCAACAAGTGTTTATTTAGCAGATCGAGTCATTCCAATGCTACCGCATTTACTTTCAAATGATAAGTGTTCATTAAATCCTGATGAATTAAAACTAACACTATCATGTATGATGACTTTAGATGAAAACGCAAAAGTTATTGATTATGATATTCAAAAGAGTTTTATCACTTCAAAAAGAAGAATGACTTATAGTGAAGTTAATCAGTTTTTAAAAGACGGAAAATCACTTGGAAATAAAGAAATAGAAGACATGCTTTTAAGCATGAATGAACTGTCATTAAAATTAAAACAAATTCGTAAAAAACGTGGTGAAATTGAGTTTGAAAGTAGTGAATTAGGATTTATTGTTGATAAACAAGGAAAAGTATTAGATGTTTATGAAAGATCTACTGATGATGCAGAAGAGTTAATTGAATCATTTATGTTAATTGCAAATGAAACGGTTGCGTTTCACATGCATCACGCAGACCTACCTTCAATTTATAGAATCCATGAAAAACCAGATGTAGTAAAACTTAAAAATGCATTACAAATGGTTTCTAGATTAGGTTTTAGTGTCAACATGAAACAATTGGGAAGACCTGAACCACTTCAAATGATTACTAAAAATACATTAAACACACCATATAGCTATGTTGTACATATGCTACTTTTAAGAGCGATGCAAAAAGCGAAGTATTCACATCAAAAAGATATCCATTATGGGCTAGGTGCAACTTATTATACACACTTTACATCGCCAATTAGAAGATATCCAGATTTAATACTACATAGACTCATTCACTTATTTGTTTTAGGTGAAGCTAAGGACTTGAAAAAACAAATCTATCATTATGAAGCAGTCATGCCAGATATCGCTAAACATACATCTGACCAAGAAAGAAAAGCTGTACAAATGGAAAGAGATGTTGCTAAACTTAAGAGTTGTGAGTTTATGGAAGATAAAGTGGGTAACTACTTTAAAGCAACCATTACACAAATGATGCCAAGTGGTATGTTTGTAAAACTATTAAATGGTATTGAAGGATTTGTACCATTAAGGGAATTAGATGATTATTATATGTATAATGAATCACTATTAACTTATATTGGACGAAGAGGAAAGAAATATCGACTAGGAGATCAAGTTAAAGTTGAACTTTTAAAAGTTGATGTGAGTGAAAAGAAGATGGACTTTACCATCGTTGATAAAAAGAAAAACAAAAAGAAATAAAGAGGTTTAAGGCATGAAGATTATCAGTCAAAATAAAAAAGCCAGACACGATTATTTTATCGAAGAAACCTATGAAGCGGGTATTAAGCTTATGGGTAGTGAGATTAAATCAATTAGACAAGGAAAGGTTAACTTAAGTGATAGCTATGTCACTTTTAAAGATGGAGAAGCCTTTATTTTAAACATGCATATTTCTAAATATGATTATTCTAATAGATATAACCACGATGAAACTAGAACAAGAAAAATATTACTTCATAAAAATGAAATCTTAAAACTTTTTGGTAAAACTAGAGAACAAGGCTATGCAGTCATTCCTTTAAAAGTATATTTGAAAGATGGGCTAGCTAAAGTTGAAGTTGGTCTTGCAAAAGGTAAGAAAGATTATGATAAACGTCAAACCTTAAAAGAAAAAGATGCGCAAAAACGCATGGATAAAATCTTAAAGCACAGGTGAATGAAATGAAAGTCAAAGTTGGATTAGCTCTTGGTGGTGGGGGAGCACGAGGATCTTACCAAATCGGTGTATTAGAAGCATTTAGACAAGAAGGATTACTCAAAGATATTAAACATGTTTCTGGAACATCGATTGGTGCCATCAATACCATGATGGTCATGGCTAATTTTAGTTATGAACGCATGTTAGAGACTTGGGAAAAAATTGAAAACAGAGATATTTATGGAAAGAAATTTGATAAGTTCAAGTTTGATAAACAAGGTCTTTTTAGTTTGCAAGATGTTTTTGAAAAGCTTTCAAAAGAAGTGACATTAAGTGAAATTAGAGAAAGTAAAATCCATGGATATGCAACAGCTGCAAAATTAAAAAAAGGTAGTTTGCTTGATCAAGTATTAATCCATAGAATGGAAAAAGAAGTATTTAACTTAAATGAGTTTAAAGATCCTTTAAAAGCAGTTTTAGCAAGCGCATCGATTCCTATTTTATTTGGGACTACAGAAATCGATGATGAAGCTTATGTCGATGGTGGTGCATTAGACAATTGTCCAATCGAACCACTTATTGATGCAGGATGCAATGTAATTTTAACCATCCCTATTGATGGTATGTTTAGCAAAAGAAAATATAAGAATCATGCCATTTGTCTTGTAAATTTTGAAACACACTATTTATTTAAACTCATTCCTTATGACATCTTGGATTTTAAAACGGATGATATTAAGAAAAAGGCATTATATGGCGAAAAAATGGGATATGCACTGATTAATAAATTAAGAGATGAGAACATACTTGACGATCAAAACCAGTGGCACATTAAAGATGAGTTCACATACATTTCTATGACAAAAGAGTCAGAAAAACTAATTAGAGATGAGGTTAAAGCATTATGGACTTAAGGATTATTGAATTTATGGGATTGATTAGAAATCCAGCATTAGATTGGTTTTTCTATATCACAACAAATTTAGGCGATCAATATGCATTTATATTCATAGCTGCTATATTGTATTGGACATTTGATAAAAAATATGCACATAAATTTGCGTTAACTTTTATGGCAAGTGCAATCATCAATACTGGATTAAAAGAACTGATCAAAAGACCAAGACCTTATACAGTTGATGGCGTAGAGCCACCATTTGGATATGAAACACAAGGGTATTCATTTCCAAGTGGTCATGCGCAAGCTGCTGGGGTGTTAGGATATACGTTTTATGATTTATCTAAAAAAACAAAATGGACATGGTTGAAATGGGTAGCCCTATTCATTGTGATTGTTGTTCCATTATCAAGAGTGTATTTGGCACAACATTACCTATCAGATGTGATTGTAGGTTTACTCTTAAGTATTATCATCTCAATTTATATGTTTAAGCTCATTGATAAAATGAATGATAAAGAAGAAATCTATACGCTTTATGCAATACCTTTATTTGTCATACTAATGATTTTTGTACAAAATCATGATTTATATATTGCAGCTGGAGGATTTATTGGATTTGCACTAGGATATTTTTTAGAAAAAAGATATGTTAAGTTTAGTGTTGAAGCTAAGCCTATGACTCAAGTATTAAAAGTCTTATTAGGTATTATCATTGCACTAGCAATTAAAGAAGGACTCAAACTAATCTTTCCAGATATTTTAATCTTTGATTTCATTAGATATTTATTGATTGGAGGATGGGCTGCACTTGGTGCACCTTATATATTCAAATATGTCTTTAAAAACAATCATTAAAAAATCATTTGACGAACTTTCAAATGAGGAGTTATACGATATCTTAGATTTACGATATACAGTCTTTATGATGGAACAAAAAATCATTTATGTCGATACCGATTATAAAGATCAAAAATGTATGCATTACTTCATTAAAAATGATGAAGGTAAAATCATATCTTACTTAAGACTCATCCCAAAAGGATTAAAATATGATGAGTACTCGATCGGAAGAGTCGTTACAGATGCTAACTATAGAAAAAAAGGATTAGCAACCAACCTTATCGAAGAAGTAAAAAAAGATCTTAAAGGTGAAGCCATCAGAATTTCTGCACAAGCTTATTTAGAAGACTATTATAAAAAACTAGGTTTTCATACTGTAAAAGATCGTTATATTGAAGAAGGCATTCCACATTTTGAAATGCTTTGCGAGAATAAATAAACAAAAGGTCACTTCGTTTTGAAGTGACCTTATTTCTTATTCTATAACTGTACTATATTCATCTTTTTTAATTTTAACAAAAACAGCACTTATCCCTAAAACTCCAAACAATAATGACATACCTAACATTTCAAAAAATATTGAACTTATAACATCACTATATAAGACAGTTCTAAAAGGTACATTATTGATGATCGCAAGCATTTCAATAATCCCAAAATTAGATAAGATAATCATGACAAGTGCAACAACACTTACCATAAACTTAGTTGACTTAATTGTATTTCCACCAAACATCATAAAGCCTTTATATGCTGCATATCCTGTTAAGAAAGTAAGGATACCAACATACCATCCAAACCAAACAGCAATCGCATAAGGAATGACACCGATGAATGCACCAAGGATTGTTCCAAGTAATGGATTTAATCCATTTTTTTGACTTTCTTTCTCTTTTCTAAGCGCTTCGTTTTTAAGCATAGCTTCTTGTTTACAGTGTTCATGTGCTGGAAGTTTGATGTTATTAATGTAAATGGTTGTATCTGGATTTTCTTCTTGACAATAAACACATGTTTTCTTAGGTTGTACATCTAAAGTTAAAAGATAATTGATAATTTTTGTATAAATCTCTTTAAACATTTCTGAATTAATGCCTTTAAATCCTTCGTTTAGTCTTAAGGTTAATAAATCTTTTCCAACAGTATATTTGAAAATTCTAAGTTCTTTTTTATGATCTGAGATAAATTGATCGACTCTACCAACGACCTCATCTGTAATTTTTTCCATTGGAATATACAAGATCTTAAAATTATCTTGCGAGTTTGCATAACTGATGTTTTGAAATAAAGTATATGTGAATTCTTGATAAGTACCATATACTTTTTGTTTGTCAAACTCTAAGTTTAGTTCAGTTGCTATTTTTTTAACTGTAGCCATGTTTAAAAACCCTCCGTATTGTATACATTTGAGATTATTGTATCATAATTTTTATAATCTGAGATAAGTTATTAAAAAATACATGAAAAATAATGAATATCTTGTAAAAACTAATAAATCATGATAATATAAATACGCGATGAACAAAATGAGTAATAAGTCTTTTCTTGATTAGAGACTTCGTGGTTGGTGAAAACGAAGAAGAAACCTTATGAAGCTATTTGGGAGCACAGGTATGTCGGCCGTAACGACTTATGAGGGCTAGATATTAATCTAGAACTAAGGTGGTACCGCGTAATTATTACGTCCTTAGAGAAATCTATGGGCGTTTTTATTTATTTTTATTAGGAGGATGTTTTATGAAATACATGACTGCAAAAGAAATTAGAGAGACTTGGTTAAATTTTTTTGAATCTAAAGGACATAAGGTTGAACAATCAGCCTCACTTGTTCCACAAAATGATCCAACGTTACTTTGGATTAATGCTGGGGTAGCCCCACTTAAAAAGTATTTTGATGGTTCAGAAAAACCAACAAATCCAAGATTAACCAATGTTCAAAAATGTATTAGAACCAATGATATTGATAATGTGGGCAAAACTGCAAGACACCATACATTTTTTGAAATGCTTGGTAATTTTTCTATTGGTGATTATTTCAAAGAAGATGCGATTAAATGGGGATTTGAGTTATTAACTGATCCAAAATGGTTTGGATTTGATCAAGATAAACTATATATCACTTATTATCCAGAAGATGAAGATGCTAAAAATATTTGGTTATCTTTAGGTGTTGATCCAACGCATTTAATTCCTAGAGCTGATAATTTTTGGGAAATAGGATCTGGTCCTTGTGGTCCAGATACTGAAATCTATTTTGATCGTGGGATAAGCTATGATCAAAGAGGTGTTGAACTAATTGAAGAAGATATCGAAAATGAAAGATATATCGAAATTTGGAATATTGTATTCTCACAATTTAACGCAAAAGAAGGTATTGAAAGACAAGATTATAAAGAATTGCCAAGTAAGAACATTGATACAGGTGCTGGATTAGAAAGATTCGCGTGTGTTATTCAACAAACAGAAACTAATTTTGAAACAGACTTGTTTTATCCTGTTATTAAACATATAGAAGTTTTATCAAATGTTAAATACGAAGGTCAAATGGCATTTAAAGTGATCGCAGATCACATTAAAGCATTGGTATTCGCGATTAGCGATGGTGCTATGCTATCTAATGAAGGTAGAGGCTATGTACTTAGAAGATTGCTTAGAAGAGCTGTAAAGTACGGAAGAAAACTTGGATTAACAAAACCTTTCTTACATGAACTTGTAGATGATGTTGTTTCTATGATGGGCGTATTTTATGAAGGATTATATGAAACTCAAGATATTGTTAAAAAACTGATTTTAAAAGAAGAAGAAAAATTCTTAGAAACCATCAGTGATGGTGAAAAACATTTAATGGATGCAATCGAAAAAGAAGGTAAAGAAATTTCAGGAGAAACAGCGTTCAAGTTATATGATACCTATGGTTTTCCAATTGAACTGACTTTAGAATATGCAGAAGAACATGGTGTTGTTATAGATATTGAAGGGTTCAAAAAAGCACTTATGCTTCAAAAAGAACGTTCTAGAAAAGCTAGAGGTAAATCTGGATCGATGAAAGCTCAAGAAGAAGCATACTTGAAATTCACTGAAAAATCTAAATTTATTGGTTATGATTACTTACAGTCAGAATCTAAAGTCATTAAAGTCTTTGATGATGGTATTGTTTTAGACCAAACACCATTTTACGCAACTTCTGGTGGTCAAGTTAACGATGAAGGAACGATAAACGGATATCAAGTGATTGATGTGATGAAACTTCCTCATGGTCAGTTCTTACACAAAGTTGAAGGTGAGTTTGAAGAAGGCGATGAAGTGCTCGCAATTGTTGATGCTAAAAAACGTTTAAAAACAATTAGAAATCACAGTGCTGCACATTTATTCCATCAAGCAATCAAAGAAATCTTTGGAAAACATGCAAACCAACAAGGATCACAAGTATCTCCAAAGAGTTGGCGATTTGACTTTAATCATTTTGAAACTGAATCAGATGATAAAATTATTGAGATTGAAAATTTAGTTAGACATTATATAATCGAAAAACCACTGGATGTCATCATTAGAGAAATGCCGATTGATGAAGCTAGAAAAATTGGCGCAATGGCACTTTTCGGTGAAAAATATGGAGATATCGTCCGTGTGGTTGATATGGACTGGAGTAAAGAGCTTTGTGGCGGAACACATGTCTCTAACACAAAAGAAATCATCGATTTTGCAATTTGTTCTTATGAGTCTATTGGTTCAGGTATTTATCGTATGGAAGGTGTAACTGGGGTTGATCTTAAATCACAAGTTAAATCATTTATGGAAAACTTATTTAACGAGATTCATTTAATTGAAGAAAAAATCCATAAACTAGATGAAAAAGTTCACTTGCCAAATAGACCTGAAATACTAGGAAGTTATCAAGATATTATTAACTATCGTGGATATATTGAAGAACTGAAACTTTTTGCTAAAAATCTTGAAAAAGAACTTCAACTTAAAAAACAACAAGATGTATTATCCAATTTAGATGCATTTATCAAAGATCCTAATGATAAACGTCCAGTTATTGTGACTCATGATGTTGATGCTAAAGTATTAAAACAACTGACTGATGCTTTATTTGATAAAATAAAAGCTGAAGTGCTGTTGATGATTAATATAACACCTGAGAAAGCTACATTCATATGTAAATCTGATTTGGATAACGCAAATGTTATCATTAAAGAAGCAACTAGACTTACAAACGGTTCTGGTGGTGGACGTGGACAAATGGCTCAAGGTGGTACACAAGAACTTGATCAAGTTGATGAGATGATTAAAAAAGTAAAAGAGATGTTATGAAAAAATATTTAGGAATTGATTTAGGAAGTAAAACGTTAGGACTAGCAATCAGTGAATCTGGTATTATCGCACATAGTTTAACAACTTATAGATTTAAAGAAGATGATTATAACGAGGCAGCTAACATCATTGTTGATGTTATCAACCTTCATCAGATTACTGATGTTGTGATTGGTTATCCAAAACACATGAACAATGATGTTGGCATTCGTGGTAAAATAAGTGAAACGTTCAAAGATATGCTTTTAGAGAAAAAAGATGTTAATATTGTATTGTGGGATGAAAGATTATCGACAAAATCTGCGATATCTGCCATGATTAAAGGTAATGAACGTAGAAGTAAACAAAAACAAAAAAAAGACGAATTAGCTGCAGTATTGATACTGCAAAACTATTTAGATTACAAAGGAGATCATTAATATGGATGATAACAAATTAACTTTAGTTTCAGAAGATGGAAAAGAAACAGTATGCGAAATTATTTTAACGCATGAACACAACGGGAAGAATTATGTGATATTTGAATTTATGGATTCACATGAAATTTCTGCAGCTGAATATGTAGAAGATAAAAATAATCCATCAGAAGGTACATTCAAAGACATCGAAACAGATGAAGAATGGGAAATGCTTGATGGTGTATTAGATAAATTCTTTGATGAATTAGAGGATGAAGAAGAAGAATAATGTTAAATGATTTAAAACAATATGCAAAAGACCATAACGTCCCCATTATTTGTGATGATGGGCTTTTGTTTTTAAAAAAAACAATTAAAGATTATCAAATCAAATCCGTTTTAGAAATAGGAACAGCTATTGGGTATAGTGCTATTTTTATGGCTTTAGAAGGCTGTCATGTAACAACTTTCGAAAGAAATAAAACAATGATTGAACTTGCAAAAAAACATATTGAACCCTATCAAAATCAAATTGAGTTAATTGCAGAAGATGCGCTTTTATTTGATGGCAATTTAGGGATGTTTGATATGATTTTTATTGATGCTGCTAAAGCACAATATCAAAAGTTTTTTGAAAAGTATACGCCTTATTTAAAACAAGGTGGCATCGTTGTTTGTGATAATTTAAGTTTTCATCATTTAGATATCCAAAAAGTCAGTAGAAGCACTAGACAATTGATTCAAAAACTGGAGAGATTTAAAACATATTTAGAAACACATCCAGATTACCAAACCACATTTTATGATGTTGGTGATGGGATGAGTATTACGAAAAGAGTTGAATAAACATGAAATTACTAACAACCTTATATCATATTGATTATATAGAATCACTTTGTGAGATTTTTGATGGATTTGTCATTGGAAATGATCAATTCGGAACTAGATTAACCCATAGTTTTAGCATCCAAGAGATCAACCAAGCAATTGATCTTGTAAAAACCAATCACAAAGGAATATACTTACAAGCAAATCAAATGTTAGATGATACATTAATGGATAAATTTGGTTTATTTATTGATGCAATCAATCATAAAGACTTATCAGGCATCATTGTTGGTGATTTAGGAGCGGTGATGCTGCTAAAATCCAAAGGACTTGCTGATAAAGCTATTTATCATCCTGAGACATTATTAACTAACTCATATGATTTCAATTTCCTTGCCAAAGAAAACATCTTAGGTGCTTTTGTTGCTAAAGAAATTACTTTAGATGATATTTTAACAATTGGTCAGTCAAAAGCAATTAAACTTTTCATGGTTGGTCATGGACATTTGAACATGTTTTATTCAAAAAGACAACTGATCAATAATTTTATGGATTTTGCACAACAAGAAAACACATATCATAATAAACAAAATCTAAAAATTATTGAAGAACAAAGAGCTGAACAACCGTATCCAATATTAGAGGATAGAGCAGGAACTCATGTATTTAGATCAGATGTATTTGCTGCACTTCATCATTTAGATGAACTTCAAAAAGTTGTTGATTACTTAGTCGTTGATACGATTTTTAAAGATGATGAGTATGCCTTAAAAGTTGGATCATTATATAAAAACAACAAAGCAGATGAACATACCATTCATAGCATTAAAGAAACATATCAAGAGTCATGGGATGAAGGATTCTTCAATACAAAGACGATTTATAAACCAAAGGAGTCTTCATTATGATAGAATTATTAGCTCCAGCAGGAGATTTAGAGAAACTAAAAATAGCCTTGATGTATGGTGCTGATGCAGTTTTCATTGGTGGACAAAATTTTTCACTTAGAGCAAGAGCATCTAATTTTACGATCGATGACATCAAAGAAGCATGTGCATTTGCACACGAAAAAGGCAAAAAAGTATATATTACCACAAACATCATCCCTCATAATGAAGATTTAGAGGGTGTTTTAGAATATCTAAAAGCTTTAGAAGAAGCTAAAGTTGATGCGATTATATCTGCGTCACCTTATATCATTGACCAAGCTTTAAACTATACAAATCTTGAAGTACATTTATCAACTCAACAATCTGCTTATAATACAAATACTGTAAATTATTGGTATGATAAAGGTGTTAAAAGAGTTGTTTTAGCAAGAGAACTTGATAAAAACCAAATTAAAGATTTAACCGCAAAAACGAAAGCAGATATCGAAGTCTTTATCCATGGTGGTATGTGCATGAGTTTTTCTGGAAGATGTAGCTTATCAGATAATATGACAGGAAGAGATGCAAACCGTGGTGGATGTGCTCATTCATGCAGATGGAATTATGATCTTGTTGAAGATGGACAAAAAGTTTCAAATAAGACATTTTCTATGTCAAGTAAGGATTTAGAAGCGTTGGAACACATTCCATTTTTGATAGATGCGAATGTTAAGTCATTAAAGATTGAAGGACGCATGAAATCATTGCACTATATTGCAACTGTTGTGTCTACATATCGTAGTTTAATTGATACATACTTAAAAGATAAAGATATTCCTGATTTTGCCCCTTACTATGAAGAACTTACTAAAGCAGAAAACAGATTGGCATCTCATGGATATTTAGAAGGTCTTCCAGGCGTTGAACAGCAATTATATCACCAAAGAAGTGAAAAACCTTCACAACTATTTATTGGACTTGGTGTTGATTATGATGAAAAAACAAGTATCGCGACCATTGAACAAAGAAACTATTTTAAGGTCGGATCAGAAATTGAAGTATTTAATCCCAGTGGAACTAGATTTACCTGCAAAGTAGAAGATTTATTTAATGAAGATCATGAAGCTATAGACATTGCAAGACATCCGAAGCAAATACTTAAATTACATGTACCTCAAAAGGTTGAGCCTTACGCAATGATTAGAAAAATCGTATGAATATCTTAGAAAAAAATGGTAAAACCATTAAATATCATATCGAAAGAAAAAAAATAAAACACACATATATCAGAGTCAAAAGCGATTATGTGCACATCACAACCAATCAAAAAGTCAAAGACCATTTGATTATCAACTTACTAAATGAAAGATTTTTTGATTTATATGACAAGTTAAACCAAAAACAAGTGATTAAAGATCATGAGATTAGATTGTGGCAACAAACTTATGAGTTTCATCTTGAACCAGGGAAATTTGAGTATCAGATCAGTGAAAATCATGTCTACTGTAAATACCCAAAATTAAATGCAGTTGAAGCAAAAAAAGCAATTTATAAAGAAGAAATCAAGATGATGGTGGATTATTTAAGACCACAAATCTTAAATACGCTTCATCAAGTGGATATCGATGAACTAACTTATAAGTATAAATACTTAAAATCTAAGTTTGGATCATATCATAGAAGACATCAAGATATTACATTAAATACATTTCTAGCAACCATTGATCCAATCTATTTAGAATATGTGATTTATCATGAATATGCACATCATAAAGTCTTCAATCATTCTAAAGCATTTTATGATGTTTTAGACCAAATGATGATAAATCATAAAAAGATACAGAAAACACTGAAAAAAATGGAAATAATATAAAAAATCATGTATAATGAATAAGTAATTTAAGGAGGAATATTATGGCTTTAAAACAACAACAATATCAATTAACTCAAGAAGGTGTTGATAAGTTAAAAAGTGAACTTCAATACTTAAAAGAAGTTAAAAGACCTGAAAATATAGAAGCTTTAAAAGATGCTAGAGCACAAGGTGACTTATCAGAAAATGCTGATTATGATGCAGCAAGAAATGAACAAGCACGTATTGAAGCTAGAATTCTAGAAATCGAAACGATTATCAAAAATGTAAAATTAATTAGAAAATCTTCAGTCGATAAAATTGATATTGGGAAATCAGTAAAAGTTTTATTTGTAGAAAAAGAAGAAGAAAAAATATTCCATTTGGTTGGTAGTTTAGAAGTTGATCCAAAGGCAAATAAGATTTCTGTGGAATCTGCAATTGGAAAAGCTTTAATTGATTTTGCTAAGAAAAAGGAAGAAGCTGACGATAAAAATGTTATTGGCAGTATCGTTAATGTGAAAACAGAAACAGGAAGAATCTTCCAAATTCAAATATTGGAAATTATTTAATGAGTTTATATCAAAAGTGTATACCAGATTATTATTTTGAATCTATATTTGAAATTCCATATCAAACACTTAAAGAGCAAGGGATAAATACCTTGTTTTTTGACTTAGATAACACGATTATCAGTTATGATGAAGATGTACTTAGTGAAGAACAAGTGAACTTTTTGCTCGAGTTAAGCAAAACATTCCAAATTGCAATTTTATCTAATAGTGGGTATAAAAGAGTTTCAAAAGCTGTAGGACATACGACTTTCCCTTATATCTATCATGCGAAAAAACCTACAAAACTTGGATTTAAACAAGCACTTAAAAAAGTACATGCTAAAAAAGAAGAGATTTTAGTGATTGGTGATCAACTCATGACCGATGTCTTAGGTGCAAATCGTATGGGTTTTTCTTCATGTCTAATTAAAAGTGTCAAAAGAAAATCGGATAGAAAGATTACGCAATTTAATCGTAAATTAGAGAAATTTATTCTTAAAAAAATTGAGAAGAAATATCCAGATTTATACATAGAAAGGTTAGAAAAATATGTCAACGATCATCAAATGTAAAGGTTGTGGTGCAACCTTACAAACTGAAGATCCTAAAAAAGTTGGATATGCAAAATCTTTAGAACATGATTATTGTACATCTTGTTTTAAATTAATGCATTATGGTGAAGTTGAATCGCATTTTCATCCTGAAGATTTGCCATCCTTTAATCAAGATGCTGTAGTATTTATGGTTAGTTCAGTCATGCATTTAGATATGCTTTTTGAATATCCTGTGCATCGATATGATCCAAACTTGAAATATGTATATTTGATCAATCAAATTGATTTACTTCCAGAAAGTACAAATAAGGATTATTTGCTTGAACAAATGATTAAAAAGGCTAATGATCGAAAGATTCCTTATGTTGATATCATTATGATGTCCGCAATCAATCCATTTGATGTAGAGAATTTATATCAATATATGATGTCATTTAAAGAGAAAAATATCTATTTAATTGGTGTTCAAAATTCTGGTAAAACCACGATATTTAAAGCGTTAACTAAAGATTTGCATGCATTATCTTTTAGTAAAGCTGGGCTTACACAAGAAGCTTTGATGAAACAGATAGGAAATCATGTCATCTGGGATATGCCTGGTTTATATCAAGCAGGATATATTCACCAGTTTTTGCCTTATGAAACATATAAAAAACTGATACCTACAAAAACACTTCATCCAAAGATTTATCAGATGAAAAAGCATCAAACATTGTGGATTGAAGGTTTAATATCAGTATCTATAAAACAAAAAGATCAAAGTGTTGTATTATATCTTCATCAAGATGTTCATATACATAAATCTAATATAGAGCGTATCAAGGCTTTAATCGAACAACGCGCTACGATGTTTAAAGTATATGTTGATCAATATGAAGAAAAATCATTTAGAATCCCTGAAGGAAAAATGCAAATAACGTTTGCTGATATTGGTTTTCTACATATTGATGGACCAAATAATATATCTATAACATACCCTAAAGGGATGCATATTACTTTAACAGAGGCGCTTTTTAAATGATAGAATTATTAAAAAAAGAAGTAGAAGAAAAATTAAAAAATCACCCTAATCGTTTGTTACATGTTTTAGGTGTATATGAAACAGCAGTGAAACTAGCAAGACATTATCAAATAGACGAAGTAAAAATAGGGATATCTGCGATCTTTCATGATTACACAAAATATGATGCGATGAGTGATCAAATCAAATGGTTAACCAAAGAAGAGATTGTTAGATACAAAACATATCCTGTGATGTATCATGCACTTAGTGCAGCAAAAGTACTTGAAATGACATATAATATACATGATCAAGATATTTTGGATCCGATTAAATCTCATGTTTGGGGAAAAAAAGCGATGAGCATGTATGAAAAGATTATTTTCATCTCAGATTATGCTGAACCAAATCGAACATTTTTTGATCCTCATGAAATCTACGATTTAGCATTAAAAAATATCGATCAAGCTGTTTTGGTTTGTATGAAAATTACAATAGATTATTTATTAAAAGAACATATGGCACCTAGTGAAGAACAACTAGAAGCCTATCAATACTATACGGAGGTAACGCGTGGAAAAATTAAACAAGATTATTGATGCATTAGAAGGATTAAAAGTTAAAGACTTAAAAGTATATGATTTTGAAAAAACATCACCTTTTTATGATTATTTTGTCATATGTACAACAAATGAAAGACAAGGCTCAGCAGCAATCAATCATTTAAAAAAAGCTTTAGAAGCTGATGAGATTAGACATATTGAAGGTAAAGGTGGTTCTTGGGTTTTAATCGACTGTCATGAAGTCATCGTTCATTTATTTAGTGAAGATGATCGTGCATTTTATGGATTTGACCAAAGACTATTAGATATCAAAAGAATTAGATAAAGATGTTTGCGAAAATTTATGATGTGCTCATGTCAGATGTAGATTATGATGCACTATATACATGGATCAAACCTTATTTAAAAAAAGAAGATTCAATCATTGATGCTGGATGTGGTACTGGTTATTTCTTAAAGACATTAATTGAGCATGATTATGATGCGATTGGTGTTGATATAGATGATGAGATGCTTGCGATCGCTTTAGATAAATTAAAATCGAACAATCTTAAGGCACCATTATATCATCATGATTTAAGAAGACCTATGCATTTACAAGTAGATGTGATCATCAGTTTATTTGATGTCATGAACTATTTTAAAGGTGTTAAAACTGTCATATCACAAATCAAGAAAAGTTTAAATTCAAATGGGATATTCATTTTTGATGTTTATAAATATGAAGTGTTAAGTCTTTATGATGGCTATCATGAGATAGAAAGTGATCCTATCCATTATGATTGGAAGATTAAAAGAGATCAAGAAAGACTCATCCATGAGATCAAAGTAGATGGGTATACGCATATGCAAGTTCAGTATATTAAACCCTTATCATATTATGAAAAGATTTTAAATGAAGTTGGCTTTAGTAGTTATAAAGTCTTAGAAGGTCCAGATGTAAGAAAACACTATATCATCGCTAGTTTATAGCGATGTTTTTTTTAAAGTAATATATCATATGATTCACTATTATCTAGTGGAGGGATATGATGAAAGAATTAATGATTATGGTTTTTATAGTGATGCTTATACTGATAGTCATCTTTTTTCCTAGACAGGAAACATACACATTTGTTTCTCATGAAAAAGAAGAGATCTATGCATATACCATTGAAATACAAGGAGCGGTATATCAAGAAGGGTATTACACTTTTTATGAACCAATGACTTTACGTGAGATATTGATGCTTTCTACTTATGCAAAAGATGATGCTGATTTGGAGGCATTAAATCTTGATCAAATATATGATCAAGACACAACAATTTTGATTCCAAGTATAAATGAAGCACCACCGATTTATGAGAAGATTAACATCAATGAAGCTGATTTTCAAATGTTTTTAGAAGTGCCTGGCATGCAAGAAAGACAAGCAGCTTCAATCATTATTTATAGAGAAGCAAACGGGCTTTTTGAAAGTGTCGATGAGTTAGTTAATGTAAAGTATATTGGAGCGATTACGCTTGAAAAACTTAAACCATACCTTACAACTTGACCATCTTTACATATATGGTATAGGTCTTTTTATAGCCGTTTTTGGGCTTTTTCATCCCTGGGCATTCTTGGGTCTTTTTGTTTATATGTATAAGTTAAGAAAACGAATCAATATGCTCTTTTTTTGTGTACTTTTTTTGCTGATTTACCTTCCATTTTTATTGACGATGAAAAAAGGTGATCAAAATATCGATGAAATATTGATGGTCACAGATATAGAACATAAAGAAAATTATCAACGTCTAACATTAAAACATGGATATAAAAAATATCATTTATATCTATATGATAATCTTTATCAAATAGGCGATAGACTTTGGATCAAGGGAGATTTGATTGAGTACAAAAGTAAAACCAGTACTTATGGGTTTGATGCCAAGATGTATTTTTTAGGACACGGTATTTATGCAAAAATAGAATCAACGGATGTCACTTATGTAGATCATCAGTTTCATCCTAACAGTATAAGAGAAGCGTTAATGAGCAAAAGTCAAGACGATATAAATTCTAGTTATATTCACGCATTTATCTTTGGAGAAAAGATAAGTGATGATCATGTTAAATCAATATATGAAGAGTTTAATATCGTTTATCTGTTTACAATTTCAGGTATGCATATTTATATGCTGATTACACTATTTAAAAAAATCTTGTTTCACTTAAATTTTAGATTGTATGCACAACATCTGTTTATCATAAGCATACTGATTGGATTATGCTTTTTAAATCAGTTTCATTATGGAGTCTTAAGAGTTTTATTCATTTATGTAATCACAATCCTTAATAAAAGATATAAGCTTTATTTAGAACGAATTGACATGATTTTCATTGCATTTTATATCATGCTCATCATCAACATTCATTATATTTATCATCAAGGATTTTTAATGACGTTTTTGATCCTGATTACAATTGAACTCTTACATCCTTTGTATCAATCACTCAATGTATTATTAAAGTCTCTTTTCATATCATTTGTCATTTCAGTGATGATGATCCCTTTTTTATCAAGAATAGATCTTTTAGTTGTGATGTGTTTACCAATCATCATAAGCATCGTCATTTATCTTTTATATCCACTTGCAATACTAGGTTCGATATCTAAAAACTTCCTTTATGTTTTTAATATTATAATTGAGTTTTTTGAAAAAATCATTGGGTTATTATCGATCAAGCAAATTACTTTTTATATACCCAAGTTCAATGTCTATATCACTTTATTATTTTATGGGTTATTGATATGGATATGTTTTGGGAAAAGTAAACATCGTGTGATTAAACGTATCTTTATTAGTGCTTTTTGTTTCTTTTTGGTGATGATGATTCAACTTAAAACTTATCAAGAACGCATTGTTTTTTTAGATGTTGGTCAAGGCGATACAACCATCATTCAAGTTGATAACTGCAACATGGTCATCGATAGTTTTGAAGGAACATTAGATTATTTAGTAGATCATGGCATGTTTCATTTAGATTATTTGATATTAACGCATAGCGATCAAGATCACATCTTAGAGGCAGTTGATATCACAAAAAGCATTGATGTTAAAGAGCTTATCTTAAGTGCATATGATGATAACTATCCGATGTTTAATCAAAAAGCTATGAGCGTTAAAGCTTATGATAAATTCAAATGTGGGACTATCGATTTAAACATCTTAGGACCTATAAGAAAATATGATCTTGATAATAACAACTCAATAGTATTAAAATTCACTTATGATCAAAAAGTATTTTTATTTGCTGGTGATATTGAAAAAGAAGCTGAAATAGATTTGATAAATAGTTATCATCACACATTAAAAAGCGATATATTAAAAGTGCCACATCACGGCTCTATCACATCATCAAGTGAATCTTTTTTGACCTATGTGAATCCAGCTTATGCAATCATATCTTTAAAAACACCAAATCGTTATGGATTTCCGAGTCAAGATGTCTTGTTAAGGTATATTAAAAATCAGACCATCATCTATAGAACTGATCAACAAGGTACAATCACTTATCACGGGAAAAGGCGAAAAGAAAAATGGTCATCTTATCTATCAATTTAAAGCGTTTTTTAGTATAATAGATATAGTGTATAAGGAGGCATGATTATGGCTGAAGCAATATATGTTTTTCAAAGTCAAAACGAATATTTATTACATCATAGTGTTGAAGAAAAGATCAAAAAATTAAATGTAGATCCATTTAACATCATGCGATATGATTTACTCGAAAGTAAAAGCGAAGACATCTTAGAGGACATGCAAACCATTTCGTTTTTTTCAGAACAAAAAATTATTGTAATTAAAAACATTCAATTATTAGATAAAGAGACAGAAGATGTTTTTAAAAAATGGGTTCAATATTTTGAAAAACCAAATCCAGATGTTTTTGTGATTATTGAACAATTGGAAGTTCTTCCTAAAAACAGTCAAACCAATGAATTATTGATGAAACATGCATATATCGAAAAAATCGATGATATGCGAAAAGAAGAATATCCTGAGTTTGTTAAAAACATGTTTAAAAAATTTAGTTATACAATCACTGATGAAGCAGTCAGTGCATTACTAGAAAGAACAAACTTTGATTTTAATTTATTATCACAAGAAGCAGAAAAACTGATGTTGTTTTCTTATGATAGTAAAGAGATACATGAAAAAGAAGTGATTTTACTTGTTAGCAGAAATTTAGAAGAAAATATTTTTGAGCTAACTAATGCTTTACTTGCAAAAGATCAAGCAAAAACGATTGAGATTTTTTATGACTTAGTTGCAAGAAATGAAGATCCTTTACGTATCTTAAATTTTATTGTCAATAAGGTAAGAGAACTGATTCATGCGAAACTCTTAATTGAAAAAGGCTATAGACAAGATGAAGTTGCTGATCATTTCAATATTAAAAGCGGAAGAGCATATTATTTAGTGAAAAATGCACAAAAAGCTGACTTTAATATTTTAGAGACACATCTAAAGAAATTAAGTAAATTAGATTATGATATTAAAAGTGGTAAAATTGATAAAAAATTAGGGCTTGAGCTCTACTTGTTAGGAGCGTGACCATGCTAGATCACAAACGAATATTATTATTTGACTTTGAGACAACAGGTTTATATCCAGATAGAGAACAAATCATCGAAATTGGTGCTGTTTTAATGGAAAAACAAAATGATGTCTATGTAGAAATCGATGCATTTGATCAATTACTTTTAGCCGATAAACCTTTATCACCTAAAATTATTGAAATCACACATATTACTGATGAAATGTTACTTAGAGATGGTATTGAACAAGAAATTGCTTGTCAAAGGTTTTTACAAATGATGGAAGGTAACCCATTACTTGTTGCATATAACATTCAATTTGATTTATCATTTTTATATTATTTTATTAGAAGATATTTTGATAGTAATTATGAAATAAAAAATGACATCTTAGATGTCATGGCAATTTATAAAGATCGACATAGATATCCTCATCGCTTAGATCAAGCAGTTGAGACATATCAAGCAAGTGTTAAAAACACACATAGAGCAATCGATGATATTAGAGCAACCTTCGATGTTTTAGTTAAAATGAATGAAGAACTGCCAAATATATCAAAATACGTTAATGTCATAGGATTTAATAAAAAATATGGTGTTAGTGGACTTAGATTACCACATGTTAAATACATTGCTCAATATGGTGGACAAAGAGAAATTGAAAAAGCATAAAAAAAGAAGCATCCTACGATGCAACTTTTTTTAAAGGCTATTCACCAATTTAGTTAATTGAGATTTATGTCTAGCTACAAAGTTTTTATGAAAGATACCTTTAGCTTGACCTTTGTCTAATTTCTTATGAGCGAAAGATAATGCATTAGCCGCTTTTTCCTTATCTTGAGCAGAGACAGCTACTTCAACAGCTTTGATTGCTGATTTAACTGAAGATTTGAAAGATTGATTACGTAAACGACGTTTTTCGTTTGTCTTATTTCTTTTAATTTGTTGTTTGATATTTGCCACAATTTCACCTCCTAATTACGCACAATTAATTATATCAAAACCAAATTAAAAATACAACAGTAAACACATAAATATGTTAAAATAGAGGTATATTCAGTAAAAAGGAAACTATATCAATGACAACAGCAAACAAATTAACCATTTTAAGAGTCATCATGATCCCTGTGATGATTGCGCCTCTTTATATCGAAGCGTTAGAAAAAGGGATTGGATTTTTAAATTTAAGCATCGCACAGTTCATTTTTGCAGTCTTATTTGTGATTGCATCCTTGACTGACTTGTTAGATGGATACATCGCAAGAAAATTTAATCAAATTACTACATTTGGGAAATTTCTAGATCCGATTGCAGATAAAGTTTTAGTATTAGTTGCATTACTTTATTTAATGATCTTAGATCCAATACGCGTTCCAATTTGGGCAGTGATGATCATTATCATGAGAGAGTTTATGGTCACTGGTATTAGATTATTAGCTGTGGATAAAGGATCTGTGATAGCAGCATCACCTTATGGGAAATTTAAAACAGCATCTACGATGGTTGCACTTGTTTTAATGTTATTTAATGATTTTGGTTTTACACCATGGATCGCTAATATTATATTTTATATCGCTATCTTATTTACAGTGATTAGTGGTGTTGATTATCTACTCAAAAACAAAAAAGTCGTATTCGAAAGTATTTAAAGTAAAAAACAAATATTCTATGTACAATAATATGGAGGTGCACAATGGATAAAGATAAAAGAGCACAAGCTTTAGAGGCTGCAATGAAACAAATTGAAAAACAATATGGTAAAGGGTCAGTGATGCGTTTAGGTGATGAAGCAGATCGTCACGTAGCTGCTAATCCTACTGGATCATTAGGCTTAGATATTGCCCTTGGAATCGGTGGATATCCAAAAGGGAGAATTATTGAAATTTATGGACCTGAAAGTTCTGGGAAAACAACATTAGCACTTCATGCGATTGCAGAAGTTCAAAAATCTGGCGGATATGTAGCTTTTATAGATGCTGAACATGCGTTAGATCCAAAATATGCACGTGCACTTGGTGTAGATATTGATAACTTGATTTTGTCTCAACCAGATACTGGTGAACAAGCACTAGAAATTGCAGAAGCATTAATTAGAAGTGGTTCAGTAGATACAATCGTTGTTGATAGTGTTGCTGCACTCGTTCCAGAAGCAGAAATCAATGGAGAAATGGGAGCATCACACGTTGGTCTACAAGCAAGACTAATGAGCCAAGCGATGAGAAAACTATCAGGTGCTATTTCTAAAACAAGTACAACTGCTATTTTTATTAACCAAATTAGAGAAAAAGTTGGTATCATGTTTGGAAATCCAGAAACAACTCCAGGTGGAAGAGCACTTAAATTCTATTCATCTGTAAGATTAGAAATTAGACGTAGTGAAGCTTTAAAGAATGGTTCTGATATCATTGGTAATAAAGCTAATATTAAAGTCGTTAAAAATAAGGTTGCTCCACCATTTAAAGTCGTTAGTGTAGATATCATTTATGGTGAAGGTATCTCTAAAGTTGGAGAACTTATTGACTTAGCTTCTGACTTAGATATCATCAATAAGAGTGGTGCTTGGTATGCTTATGACAATAATAAGATTGGCCAAGGTAGAGAAAACGCAAAACAATATTTATTAGACCATAAAGAAGTTTATGATGACGTCTATAAGAAAGTTTTAGAACATTATCATATTACTTACGACAAGTAAACACTATTTTAATAGTGTTTTTTTTTCATAAAAACCAATAAAATTCATCTAAAAAATGTATAATAGATGTAATCATACTTATTAAAGGGGGATTATTATGAACATGATCAACATATCAAAAAAAATATCATTTATCTTCATCATCCTATGCTTTTTAAGTGTAGCTTTTTTTGATGGAAATGATTATATAGAGCCGATCGAACTTATGTATGATGTAGCATCAATCGAAGAGGCTAATGAGATTGCAAAAACATATCATATGACACTTAAAGAGTTTAGTGATTATGGCTTTGCAATCTTTGAGACTGATAAAAAACAAGATATAGTCGAGTTAGAATCATTAGGTTTTTCTGTAAACGGAACCTTAGAAACTCTAGAGAATCCATGGCAAACCAATGTCATTAATGACCCATTTTATAGTGATCAATATGCGATTCCTATGATGGAAGTCAATCATGCATGGGCAATTGAAGAAGGTAGCCCAGATTATCTGATCGCAATCATCGATACAGGAATTGATACTGATCATCCTGAATTTATTGGAAGAATCTCAGAATTATCTTATAATCCAGTGACTGAAGAAGTGGGTATTTCTGCTGTAGAAGATGATCAAGGACATGGAACCAGTGTTGCTGGTGTCATTGGAGCTAATAAAAATAATAACCAAGGTATTGCAGGTATTGTTCAAAATAGCAAGTTACTTGTGATAAAAACCAATAGTCTTGACAATCCTAGTACATCTGATGATGAATCAGAGACTTATAGTGATGCAAATTTAGTAAAAGCCATCAGATATGCAACATTACATGGTGCAGATGTTATTAATATGAGTCTTGGTGGCCCTGGATATAATAATACAGTACAAAACGCAATCAATGATGCACATGATGCAGGCGTGATTGTGGTTGCTTCAAGCGGAAACAGTGGAAATGATACACTTCAGTATCCAGCATCTTATCAAAACGTCATTTCTGTAGGTGCTGTAGAAGAAGATATGGGCATCACAAGTTATTCAACGTTTAATAGTTTTGTAGACCTATCTGCTCCAGGATCATTAATTGTTGTGACTGATTTAGATGGAGAATATGCGTGGGCATCTGGAACATCTTTTGCTGCTCCACAAGTCACTGGATCAATTGCTTTGATGCAATCATATTTACCTGAATTAACAGATAATCAAGTCATTGATAGATTGTATTTAACTGCAATGGATCGAGGTGAAGTCGGGGAAGATGATTATTATGGATGGGGTATTATCAATGTTTATCAAGCAATGCTACTCGATCCTATTTTAGTTACTTTTGAAACTTATGGGACAACCATCATTGAACCTATAGAAATTCCTAAAGATGAAACATTTACTGTAAATCCTCCAACAAAAGTAGGACATGTCTTTGATGGATGGTATTTAGATGAAGCTTATACGATGTTTTTTGACATGGGTGTAGATACACTTAATGAAGATACGACACTTTATGCAAAATTCTCACCAAGAACATACATTGTTTCGTTTATCTCTGATGGATCTCAAGTTGAGGATATACCGGTATTATATGGTGAAACTTTTGAAGTTCCAATTCCAACAAAAGAAGGGCATTCTTTTGAAGGATGGTTTTACGATGAAACCTTTGAAACACCGTATTATGTAAAACCTGTAACGCAAGGATTTACTTTATATGCTAAGTTTATTAGAACTGCATTTATCGTTAATTTTTATATTGATGATGTACTTGATGATTATGCTTATGTCAATAATGGACAGCCCATTGATTTATATACACCTATCGGTGATAATGATTTTATAGGATGGTATTTGGAACCTACTTTTATAACACCTTTTGAAGGTGGGAATGCAACAGAAGATTTAGATTTATATGCAAGGTTTGATGATGGTAGATTTGTGATTACTTACTATGATAGTGATCAAACATCTGTTTATTTAACTCAATATGTAAAAGAAGGATTAAACGCAATCACCCCAGAAGGACCAGAAAAACCATCAAGTCCATCGTTTGATTTCATCTTTATTGGATGGAGTCAAGATGATCAAAATATTACAAGTGATTTATCGATTTATCCGATTTATGAAGCAACTTATAATAATCGATCGATTACGATATTACCAAGTCTAGATACAATAGGTCTTAACCAATCTTGGGAAGACCCAGGAATTTTGGTTGAAGATGAATTGCTCAGTTATGAGGTGGTAGGATCTGTAGATCATACAACCTTAGGTCGTTATGAAATCACTTATCAAATCTATCTTGATGATGAGATGATAGATGAAATGACAAGATATGTTTATGTTGTTGAACCAAGAGTCATCATCACGTTAAATCCTGATGTTACAACCCTCTATGAAGGAGATACATATATTGACCAAGGTGCATTTTCCAATGTTGGTGAGGTTATGTCAAGAGGGAATGTGGATACAAACGTCAGAGGGACATATGTGATTACATATGCTGTGATATATAACGAACAAACATACGAAAAAAACAAGTATGTCTACGTGTTAAGAGCTCCAAGAGTTAATCCAGAAGAAACAGAATATATCATACCTGAAAAGAAGGAGTGGATGATATGAAAAAAGGAGTACTTATCCTATTTATGATATGTTTTGCAAGTGCAATGATTGCTTGTGAACCCATTGTTATTGAAAATGATGAAGAAATTATCATCTCCTTAAATCCAGGCATTGATACTGTTGAACTCGAATCATCATTTGAAGATGCTGGAGCTACTGCTTCTTATGGAGAAACTGAACTTGAGGTCATCGTCATATCAAATACTGTTGATGTATCTGAAGAAGGTGCTTATGAAGTTGTTTATGAAACCTCTTATCTAGGCGAAACTAAAACCATAACTAGAAAAGTAACTGTTGTTGATGATCTTTTACCGATTGTAACACTAAACCCTGGACAAGATACTATTTATGTTGGTGATGAGTGGGTTGATGCAGGTGTTTACAGCACAGAATTTATGAATGTTTATAGAACTGGCAATGTTGATATCAACACACCAGGTGAATATTTGATTACATATAGAATTACTGGCCGAGGAGGCGCTGAAGTATTTTTATATCGTTATGTCAATGTCATTGAAAGGTAGAGCATAGCTTTACCTTTTTTTATGCAAATAAAAAGTATCAATCTTAAAATTTGTTATAATATATATAGTTTATAAATAAAAGGGGAATTGTCATGGACTATAAAAAAACATATGAACAGTTTTTAAGTTACTTAAAAAAAGAAGATAAGAAGCAAAGTGTCCTTTATGCTTTGTCCTTATTAGATCAAGAAAAATTAACCATTGAAGAACTCTATGAACAGCTGCTAGCACCATCGCTTATTTTTTTTGAATGCGATGTGGATGATGAAAATGTTTGTATATGGAAAGAGCATACCAGAACGTCAATAATCAGAACCATTATAGAAGCAAGCTATCCATATATCATCAAAAGAAAAGATCAAATCAAGTCATTACAAAAAAGAGTTGTTGTATTAACACCATCTTTTGAATATCACGAGATTGGTGCAATCATGGTGAGTCACTTGATGTTGCTTCAAGGTTTTGATGCAGTATACATAGGTGCAAACACACCTAAACAAGATATCATTTCTGCGCTTAGAGCTTATCATCCAGATTATATTGCTTTAAGTGTTACAAATCCTTATAACATTGTAGTCACACAACAAATTTGTGATGAAATCAAAAGATTCTTCCCTGAGATTAAAATTATCTTAGGTGGACAAGCATTTCAAGATCAAGCAGCTATGGATAAAATACAATACGATCATTTTCTAGCTGACTTTAAAGCCATTAAGACGTTTGCAGATGAGGTGAGAAAATGAAGTTAGCATTTAGTATTGCATGGAGATTTTTAATGTCTGCCAAAAAACAAACAATTGTTATCGTTTTAGGGATAGCAGTTGGTGTCTCTGTACAAGTTTTTATTGGATCATTAATCTCAGGATTACAAGTTGACTTAATAGACACTGCTGTAGGATCTACTACGCAAATAACAGTTTCTTCGGATATTGATAGAACCATTGATTTAAATCCGGGAGAAATTTCACTGCCTGTGATTACAGATCAAAATGTAGTATCAGATATTAGTGAAATATCAGATGATTTAATTTATGTTACAGAAACACTTGATGTTATTGGATTTATTGAAAAAGATGGTATCGAAAAACAAGTTGTTTTTAGAGGTTTTGATTTAGAACAAGCCGAAGGTATATATAAATTAGAGTCAGATGAAAAGCTTGTTTATGGTAGAATGCCAGAAGAAGCAGATGAACTGATTTTAGGTATTGATTTTTATACAGAATATCAAGAAAATGATATCAATTTATTTGATGAAAATAATCCTATCACTGTTGATGTGAGAAGACAAGGTAGCAATGACCTTGTAAGCTTTAAAGTCGTAGGATTCTTTGATTTAGGTGTTAAAGCTTTAAATAACGCTTGGGGTATTGAATCAATTGAAGCAGCACGATCTGTTTATGGTATTGATGATTATTATATTTCATCCATTGAAATGCAAGTTTCTGATCCATTTTTAGCACAAGAACTCGCGACACAAATTCAAAATGAGCTTGGAGATAGTTATGAAATTACAAACTGGATGGATGAGCAAGCTTCATTATTATCCGGATTACAAGGACAATCGATATCGTCATTAATGATACAAGTGTTTGTTATTGTTGCAGTTGTTTTAGGTATTTCATCAACACTTGCCATCACAGTATTACAAAAATCAAAACAAATTGGTATTTTAAAAGCTATGGGATTAACCGATAAAGATGCTTCATTTGTATTTTTATCAGAAGGTGCAATCTTAGGTATATTTGGCGCAATCACTGGTGTTATCTTTGGTGTTGGTCTATCTGTGATGTTTGTTACATTCGCAATCGATCAAACCACAGGAGAACCAGTAGTACCTTTAAATATTGATCCAGGATTTATTGTGTTATCAGCATTC
This sequence comes from Tenericutes bacterium MO-XQ, assembly GCA_002838185.1. Lineage (GTDB taxonomy): Bacteria > Bacillota_I > Bacilli_A > Acholeplasmatales > Acholeplasmataceae > Mariniplasma. The sequence goes on from CP017948.1 coordinate 552,664, forward strand.
ATCGCGTTATTTGCGTCAATTTTATCCGCATTACTTCCTGCACGTAGATCTTCAAAAATGACAGTCATCGAGGTGATCAGAAATGCCTAATATCGTAGAACTAAAAAACATTAATAAAATATATGGTGAAAACACACCAAATCCTACACAAGTTTTATTTGATTTGAGTTTATCATTTGAAACATCAACCTTTAATTCAATCATAGGTCAATCAGGTAGTGGTAAATCAACATTACTTAATATTTTAGGAACACTTGATAAAGCGACATCTGGAGATGTTTATATCAACGGGATTAATACCCAAAAAATGAAGAAAGATGAAATTTCAAAATTAAGAAATGAATCTATTGGGTTTATTTTCCAGTTTCATTATCTACTTCCAGAATTCACTGCATTAGAAAATGTGTTATTACCTTATAAAATTACAAAAAAACCCATCACAAAAGAAATCATGAATCGTGCAAATGAACTCCTTGATATCGTCGGATTAACTGATCGAAAAAATAATTTAGCAATTAATTTATCAGGTGGTCAACAACAAAGAGTTGCGATTGCAAGATCTTTAATTAATAATCCAAAAATCATATTAGCAGATGAACCTACAGGAAACTTAGATAGTGATACAACAGATCAAGTCTATGATTTACTAAGAAAAATTAATCAAACATATCAAACAACATTCATCGTGATTACTCATGATAGACATATTGCTGAAAAAGCAGATAGAATCATAGAAATCAAAGATGGAAGAATACATTTAGATATTCATAAGAACACAACAAAAAAAGACTAAGCAAATCGCTTAGTCTTTTCAATATTATAAAATCATCTTAATTTGGAACAACAATATTTGGATTTAAATCATTTAGCGGAAATTTCACATATTCTACTTCAGTCACATTTTGACCTGCACTTAAATATGTATATTCAACTCTTAAATATAAAATAGGTTCTTCAACTTTTACAAATGGTAGTGGAGTAATCGGAAGATCATAATTAAAATCTATAGAAAATGAAATAAAACTTGTTGAGATATAACGATCAATACCAACAGATCTAAAACCTTTCCAATCCGTCTTTAAGACAGGAGTGATTTTAACGTTTTCCAAATCGAAATTTTCATTAGCTGTATATTTGATATTAAATCGGTAATATCCACCTGTTAAGGCACCTTCAGCATCTTCAACAGGCTTTTTAAGCGCATCCCACTCAATATCTAAAGTAACGCCTTTAAGTTCATCAGGTGATACAAAAGATTTAATTTTTTCTGATTCTTCAGTGACTTCTTGATCAAAATATAGTGATCTATTAGAAGTGTAACTTCCCACATACGCAGTTACTACAAGCGATATTGGTAAAATCACTAAGAATAACCAAATCCCAATTTTAACTCTATTTTTATCAATCCATTTTAATATTTTTTTCATTCTTGTCTGATTTTTATTGTTCATGTCATATAACCCCTTTTTGTGTGTACATTTTCTATTATACACAAAAAAACCAAAATTAAAAGGTACTCGAAAATCTTCATGGTTAATACATTGACTTAAGTGCTTAAAATAAGTTATAATAAGATAGTATTGTGTGTCTAACAATTAGTCATATAATTGTTTAAATATGTATCAATCAAATAAAAAAATAAATGGAGGTGTTAGAGTGTTATTACCAATAGCATTCACAGTAACAGAAACAGTCATCTCCATTTTGCTAGCCATCATTGTAGGCATAGTGGTTGGATATCTTATTCGTGTTTGGCATCACGAAAAAAGTATTAGACAAACTAGAGCTACGGCTGAAAAAATTGTTGAAGATGGAAAAAAAGAAGCTGAAAAAGCTAAACGAGAAAGTGTTTTAGAAGCAAAACAAGAAATTTTTGCGTTAAGAAAAGATTTCGAAAATGACATGCGCGAGCGCCGTCAAGTTGTTGTAAACTTAGAAAATAAAGTTACACAACGTGAAGAAAACTTGAATAACCGTGCAATTCATTTAGACAGAAGAGAACAATCTTTAGCTGCACGCGAAGAAAAACTTGATGAAAGAAAAGAACAACTTGAACAATTAAATAGCAAAGTGGAAGAGACATTAAAAGAACAAGAAGAAAAGCTCATGGAAATCTCTGGTTTAAATACAGAACAAGCAAGAGAGATTATCATGGAAAGAGTAAGACTAAATATCTCTGATGAAATTGCAACATACATCAAAGATGAAGAAGAAAAAGCGAAAAATGAAGTCCACAATCGTTCTAAACAATTGTTAGCATTAGCTATGCAAAAATATGCTAGTGAAACAACAACAGAACGTACTGTATCTGTTGTCGATCTACCTAATGATGAAATGAAAGGTAGAATTATTGGTCGTGAAGGCCGTAATATTCGTACAATAGAAGCTTTAACAGGTGTAGATTTGATTATCGATGATACACCAGAAGCAGTCGTTTTAAGTGGATTTGATCCAGTCCGAAGAGAAATTGCCAAACGTGCACTAAGCACGCTAGTATCTGATGGACGTATACATCCAGGTAGAATCGAAGAAGTTGTCGAAAAAGCGAGAGTTGAAGTTGACATGTTCATTCGTGAAGCTGGAGAAGATGCAGTATTTACAGTAGGTGTAGGAAAGATACATCCAGATTTAATTAAGTTATTAGGACGTTTAAGCTTTAGAACAAGCTATGGCCAAAACGTATTAAAACATTCAATTGAAACAGCATTTTTAGCAGGTAAGTTAGCTGCTGAAATTGGCGAAGATGAGAATTTAGCAAGACGTGCTGGATTACTTCATGATATTGGTAAAGCAGTAGACCATGAAGTTGAAGGTGGACACGTTGAAATTGGTGTAAAACTTGTAAGTAGATATAAAGAACCAAAAGAAGTTATTGATGCAATCGCTTCTCACCACGGTGATAAAGAAGCTGAAAGTATTATTGCTGTATTGGTTGCTGCTGCAGATGCACTAAGTGCTGCTAGACCAGGTGCTAGAAGCGAATCGATGGAAAATTATATTAAACGTTTGGAACAATTAGAAGCCATTTCAAATGAAATTCCAGGTGTTGAAAAGTCTTATGCTATTCAAGCAGGACGAGAAGTAAGAGTTTTAGTTAAGGCTGAAGAAGTCGATGATCTATCAACATTCAAAGTTGCTCGTGAAATTAAAGAGCAAATTGAAGAGAAGATGACATATCCTGGAACAATCAAAGTTACAGTGATTAGAGAAACTAGAGCTACTGATGTTGCGAAATAAGAGGCTTTTTGCCTCTTTTTCTTAGCTTAGGAAGGAAACGTATGAAGATTTTATTTATTGGTGATTTATATGGAGATCCTGGAATTGATATGATTGAAAAATATCTACCAGAATTAAAACAAACTTATAAACCTAACTTAGTGATAGTGAATGCTGAAAATGCTGCACATGGACGTGGGATTAATAAAACGATTTATAAACAACTTATGTCTTTAGGTGTATCTATCATAACGATGGGAAATTGGACATGGGGAAACAAAGAGTTATTTGAGTTTATTGATGATTCAACTATTATCAGACCATTCAACTATAGAGAAGCTCCAGGTGTAGGATATAAGATTGTAAACTACAATCACCAACGCATTTGTATCATTAATGCTTTAGGAAGAACGTTTATGAACGCAAATCTAGACGATCCTTTTACAGGTATTAAAGCAATCATTGAAAAAGAAAAGCCAGATGTATCCTTTGTAGATTTCCATGCAGAGGCAACTTCTGAAAAAGTTGCGTTAGGTCATTATTTAGATGGACTAGTGGATGTTGTTGTAGGAACACACACACATGTACCAACAGCTGATAACAGAAAACTACCTAAAGGGACGTTATATATTACAGATGTAGGAATGACTGGTCCCCTTGATGGTATCATTGGTGTTGATCAAACAATTGTTATCAACAGATTCTTAAATGGTTTTTCAACTCCGAATAGAGTTGCTGATGGTCCAAAGCAGTTAAATGGTGTCTTAATTGACCTTCAAAAAAAGACAATAGATAGAATTCATATAGAAAGCGAAACAGTATAATTTATACTGTTTTTTCATGTATAATAGAAACAGGTGATGATATGAGCAAAAAAATAGACGTAGAGAAATACTTTACACCTGATTTGACTCAGGCAAGAAAAAGAACAAAGAAAACAATTGAAGAAGTGCAATTTGATTTAATTGACACATATAAATCAATAGGTCATAATAAGACCTATATAATTCATACATATGGATGCCAAGGTAACGAAGCTGATAGTGAAACGATGGCTGGTATTTTAGAACTTATGGGTTTTAAGAAGACATCAGATGAATCTGATGCGGATGTTATTTTGATCAATACATGTGCGATTAGAGAAAATGCAGAAAATCGTATATGGGGAGAACTAGGAAGACTAAAGGCATACAAAAGACAAAATCCTAATCTCATTTTAGGACTTGCAGGATGTATGGCTCAAGAAGAAAATGTTGTTGAACGTGTCTTAAAAAAATATCAACATGTTGATATAGTTTTTGGTACACACAACATTCATAAACTACCTGATTATATTCAAACTGCAATGTTTGGAAAAGAGCGTGTGATTGAAGTTTATTCTAAAGAAGGAGAAATCGTTGAAAACCTTCCTAAGACTAGAAATCATAAGTATAAAGCTTGGGTAAACATCATGTTTGGCTGTGATGAGTTTTGTACTTACTGTATTGTACCTTATACAAGAGGTAAAGAAAGATCGAGATCAAAAGACGAAATCATCGAAGAAGTCAAAGAACTTGTTAAACAAGGCTATCAAGAAGTCACTTTACTTGGACAAAATGTAAATGCATATGGTAAAGATAAAAAAGAAGATGATTATACATTTGGAGATCTTTTAAGAGATTTAAATGATACAGGTATTAGTAGAATTAGATTTACAACATCTCATCCTCATGATTTAGATAGAAAAACGATGGAAGCGATCAGAGATTGTGAACATGTTATGCCGTTTTTCCATCTACCTGTACAATCAGGTTCAAATCGTGTTTTAAAGAAAATGAATAGACATTACACAAAAGAATCCTATTTAGAAAAACTAAATGAACTCAAAGAAACAGTTCCTGGTATTTCAGTAACAACTGATATCATCGTGGGATTCCCAGGCGAGACAGAAGAAGATTTCTTAGAAACCTTAGATTTAGTAGAAAAAGCAGATTTTGAAGGTGCATTTACTTTTGTATTCTCAAAAAGAGAAGGTACACCTGCTGCAAAATTTGAAGATGATACTCCTGAAGAAGATAAGAAACAAAGACTTTATCGATTAAATGAAAAAATTAATGATGGTTATTTAAGAGGATCTCAAAGATTTTTAGGTGAAACAGTAAAAGTTTTAGTTGACGGTGTTTCAAAACATGATGATGAAGTACTTGCAGGATATTCAGAACATCAAAAATTAGTTAACTTTCGAGGCGATCAATCTTTAATTGGGAAAATAGTAAATGTGAAAATAACGGTTGCGAAAACTTGGTTTTTAATGGGTGAGCTCGTTGACTGAAAAACAAAAGCTCATTGAAATGATTAAACAGACTGAGCAAATTCAAAGATATAAAGCTATTGAAAAAGTCATCAATGACAATCAAGATTTAAAAGATAAAATCAACCAATTAAAGACCGTTCAAAAACAATTAGTTAACGCAAAAGAGATTCAAAAAGAAAAAGCGATCATCCATTTCCAAGAGATCTACGATAGCCTTTTAGAAGAGATTGAAGGATATCCGCTCATGTCGGATTATCTCGCTTTGCAAGGCGATATCAATGAAATGATACAAGCAATCGCTGAAATCCTAGAAGATGGGATTAATAACGAATTAAATGGCAAATGACCTTAAATCCGAGATTTAGGGTCGTTTTAGTATATAAAACTTGATAAATCACTAAAAAAATTGTATGATTAAATAAAGAGTTCATATGGAGGTAATGTATGCCAAGATTGACAAGAGATAGTAATATTAAGGTTGGAAATAAGGAGTATAAAGTCGAGGATCTATTAAAGACAATTATTTATTTACCTGACACTGATATCAAGAATTATTTCATAGAACTTGGGCTAACGATACCTAGAGAATTACGCATGTATGTCTTAAAAGAAAACTTAAGAGAAAAAGTCGTTGAAACTAGAAAATCAAGATTAACAATGGCTGATGAAATTAACTATAGACTTTCATGGTTTACTGAGTTTTCTGAAACTCAACTAGAAAATTTATTGGTCTTTTTTGACGATGAGCGTATATTTAGAAACTACTTAGAAGATTTTTGGACAGATTTATTAGGATACATGGTTGAAAAACATGTGCCAGCTGAAGATATGAAAAAACTATACGATTTAAGCGTTCAACGAGTTAAGAAAAATGGATTAGTACTTCCAGACTTGAAGACTTATAATCGAGGACTAAAAGATATTTTTTATGATAGCTTTGGTCGTATTGATGGTTTAGCACCACAAAAATTAAGACCAGTACTTTACAAGAGTTCTACACTTGGCGAGATTCGCGATTTAGGGACAAAATATGGTGTTAATGTACCTAGAAGATTAAAGAAGAGTGAACTCGCTGAAATTATTATTAATGAATTAAAAGATGAAGGCAAATATACAGAAGAATTAGAGAAAAAAATTAAAGCTATGTCCGTGATTGTGATGCAACGTTATGCAGTCGATCATGATATCAAAGCTTCAACTGAACTTAAAAAAGAAGAAATTATTGAATATGTATTAAAACATGCAGAAGAAACTAAAGAAACTTATTTCGTTCCTCAATCACTTGAAGAGTATGATAAGGAAGTTCATGATGTTTCTGAAGATGTTGTAAAAGAAGAACCTAAAAAAGAAGAACCTAAAGAAACAGTTGTTGAAACTGTCGATGAAGAAAAACAAGAAGAACCAGAAACACCTGAAGAACAAGTAGAAGAAAAACAAGAGGAACCAGAGGACATCGTTGTGGAAGAACCAATCATCGAGCAAGACATTGAAAAAGTTGAAACTAAGATTGAAGTAGAAGAAAAACAAGAAGTGAAATATGTTGCTCAATCACTTAACTTAGATGAACTTGTTAAAGAAATTAAACTACTTAGAGAAGCTATTGAAAAAAGACAAATAGAAAAACCTGTTGAAAAAGAAGAAGAAAAACCTATTGTTGTACAACCTGAAACTGTTGTTCAAGATGATCTTGAACCAGAAGCTTTAGAAGATGCACAAACAATGGAAATCACTCAACAAGAAGCAATCATATTAAATTCTGCAGAATTTTATGGAGATAAAAAACTTTATAAAAAACTTCAGAAAAAAGATGAAGCTGCAGAACGTGAAGCATTTATTGAAAAACAAAAAGAAAATTCTACAATTGGTATGGATGAAAAAGAAGATCAACTACCAGCAGAAGCAAGATTCTTTGGCAAATTATTTAAGAAGTTATTTAAGATTATATTTAAGATCATTATTATCGTAGTACCAATCGCAATTGTGTTGTTATTAATATTTACAGCACTTAGAATTTATGTACCTTCATTAACATTCCTAGAAGGTTTGGAAAATACATTAAATAATGCAATTAGAATTGGTAGTCGAGGTCTCATAGAATTTATTAGACATTTATTTAGTCTGCTAGGCATATAAAAAAATTAAAAGTAGGGGGCACCTTATGGACAAACAACAATTCACCCCAATGATGCAACAATATCTTGATATTAAAGAAGACTACGCCGATGCGATAGTCTTTTTTAGATTGGGTGATTTCTATGAAATGTTCTTTGATGATGCGATCTTAGCATCAAAAGTTTTAGAAATTGCATTAACATCAAGAGATGCAGGGGAAAAAGTACCAATGTGTGGCGTGCCATTTCATTCTGTCAAACCATACATTCAAAAACTGATTGAAAAAGGATTTAAAATTGCAATTGCAGAACAAGTGACAGAACCAGGTAAAGGACTTGTACAAAGAGAAGTGGTTCGAGTGATTACTCCAGGTACTGTTTTTGAAGATGGTATTTTAGATCAAAACACAAATAACTTTATCGCAAGTGTCATGTTAACTGAAAAAGGATATGCATTAAACTATATTGATATATCCACAGGAGAAGCATTCATCACAGATACATTAGACAAAAAAGAAACATTGGATTTAATATTTGCTTTAGATATTAAAGAAGTTGTTATTTCACAACATTTTGATAAACCCTTTACGCAACAATTAAGAGATCATGATTTACTCATTTCATTTGCTGATGATTTTACGCTTCATGATTACTCATACATTAAGCATTTAGATAGAGAACAAAGAAGAGCTGCATCACACTTATTAAATTATCTGAGTAAAACCCAGATGCAAACCTTAAATCATTTGATGCCATTTACATATGTTCAAAAAGTAGGTCATATGCATGTGGATTATCGTGTAAAAAAACATCTTGAAATCCTTGAGTCTCTAACAAATAATCATAAAACCACACTAGAATACTGGTTAAATCATTGTAAAACTGCGATGGGATCAAGATTGCTAAAATCATATCTCAACCATCCGTTAAACGATATGGATGCCTTAAATGATCGATATGATTTTATTGAGGCATTTATGCCATATCAACCACGAGAAGAGTTACTTGAACATTTAACATATATTTATGATATCAACCGTATTGTGGGAAGAATCTCATTTCAAACAGTTAATGCAAGAGATTTATATCAACTTAAAGAAACATTAAAACACATACCAACGGTTATCGATATCTTAAAAATATACGATCATCCTAAAATTAAAACTTTAGTTAAACAAATTAAAGACCAAAAAGAACTTTATCTTTATTTAGAACAAGCTATCGATGAAGAACCACCATTAACAGTTAAAGAAGGCGGTATGATCAAAGAAGGTTTTCATAAAGACTTAGATGATCTTAGAAACATAAATCTTAAAGGGCAATCTTGGTTAAATGAGTTTGAGATTAGTGAAAAAGAAAACACAGGCATTAAGAATTTAAAAGTTGGATATAATCGCGTGTTTGGATATTATATTGAAATTTCAAAAGGAAATACCCAATATGTTAAAGATGAGTTTGGATATGAAAGAAAACAAACCTTAACAAATAGTGAAAGATATATATCACCAGTTTTAAAAGAAAAAGAAGATCAAATTCTTCATGCGAAAGAAAAAGCGATTCAACTGGAATATGAAATATTTAAAGATATTAGATCAAAAGTTGAAACATATACCCATGATTTACAAGAATTATCAAGACAAATTGCACACATAGATGTTTACCTAAATCTAGCAATCGTCAGTGAAAAAAATCAATATATCAGACCAGTAATTAAAACAGATCGAAAAGTCAATGTTATCCAAGGTAGACATCCTGTTGTTGAAAAATTTACAACCTTCATTAAGAATGATGTCATTATGGATGAAGGTGAAATCTTCTTAATTACAGGACCTAATATGAGTGGTAAATCGACATATATGCGTATGTTTGCGATGATGATTTATATGGCACAAATCGGATGTTATGTACCAGCAGATACTGCTGAACTTCCGCTTTATGATGCGCTTTACACAAGAATAGGATCATCAGATGATCTATCTGGTGGCAAATCAACATTCATGGTTGAAATGGTTGAGTCTAATGAAGCATTGACATATGCAACTAAAGACTCACTGATCTTGTTTGATGAGATTGGCAGAGGAACTGCAACATATGATGGTATGGCACTTGCTCAAGGGATGATTGAATACATTCATGAGAAAATTGGATGTCAAACATTATTTTCTACACACTATCATGAGTTAACTGTATTAGAACAAAGTTTATCTAGATTAACCAATTTATGTGTTAGAGCAAAAGAAGAAAATAATACCATGGTATTTTTACATCATGTTGAAAAAGGAACAACTGATAAATCTTATGGTATTCAAGTTGCATCCTTAGCACACTTACCAAAATCTTTAATCACTAGAAGTAAACAAATCTTAAACAAACTTGAAGATAAAGAAAACAAGGTTGCACTAGATTTATTTAATTATGAAGACTATGAATCTTCATTAGACCAGGTAATCGACGTAAAAGAAGTTGAAGTGCTTGATGAAATTAAAGCAGTTGATATCGATCAGATGACACCAATTGACGCACTTTTATTACTTAAACATTTACAATCAATTATTGATAAGAAGTAGGTATTTATGGCATTAATTACAAAAATGGATGCAAGATTAGCAAATATGATTGCTGCAGGGGAAGTTGTTGATAGACCGAGTTCTATCGTCAAAGAACTTGTGGAAAATGCTATTGATGCAAAAGCAACATCCATAACCATTGAAATTGAAAATGTAGGTATGAATAAAATCACTGTCACTGATAATGGATCAGGGATGGATTTTTCTGATGCTCATTTAGCATTTGAAAGACATGCAACATCCAAAATTAAAAATGAGTATGATTTAAGCCATATTTATACACTAGGCTTTAGAGGTGAAGCACTTGCAGCAATTCAAGCTGTTTCTAAAGTTTCTTTAAAAACAAAAATGGAAGGTCATGAAGGTATTGAAGTTATCTATCATGGCGGTCATTTTGTTGAAGATAAGAAAGCAACACTAAACACAGGTACTGTGATTACAGTAAGTGATTTATTTTATAATACACCTGCAAGATTTAAGTATATTAAATCTGAACAAGCAGAAAAATACGCAATTATCGATATTTTTGATCGACTTGCACTTGCAAATCCAGATGTTAGATTTAAACTCATCATGGATGATAAACTGATCAAAGAAACATTTGGGAATCATGATTTTTATCAACTTATTGATCAGATTTATGGATCGAAGATGACAAAAGATATGATTATATTCAATAAAACATTTCAAAATATCGAAATTACTGGATATTTAATCAGTCCTAAAATTACGAGATCAAGAAAAAAAGATATTTCAATTTTCGTAAATCATAGATACATAAAAAACTATAAACTCATCCAATCAGTCATAGATGGTTATCATGGCTTTTTGATGACACAAAAATATCCGATTGCACTAATTCATCTTCATATGGATCCACAATTATTAGATGTCAACGTGCATCCTCAAAAATATGAAGTTAAGTTTGTCAATGAATTATTGCTAGCCTATCAAATAGAGCAATACATTAAAGATGCACTTGAACAAAAAACACATCAAATACCAGAAAGATATCAAGAGATTAAAAAGCCAATACAAGAAGCTTATGAAGTTCAACAACTAGACTTTGAGATTCATGAAGAAAACGATCAAGATGAAAATCAAACTGAGGAGTCAGTTAAACCGAAAATTCCTGAGTTTGATTACATTGGCATTTTTTCAGGTACATATTTACTCTTTCAAAATCAAGATGGGTTATTTTTAGTTGACCAACATGCTGCTCAAGAACGTATTCGTTATGAACATTATTTTGAAAAACTAGGAAATCCAAGTAAAAGTCAAAGACAATTACTTATCCCATATGATCTTGATTTAACGCATCAAGATTTAGAAATCATCAAACAACATCAATCAGATTTTAAAGCATATCAGTTCGAATTTAAAAATCAGCAGTTGGTAGGACTACCAACTTGGCTAAGAGAAAAAGAAATTGATTTAGCTATTGAAGAAATGATTTCACAATTAGAAGAACATGATACGATTGATTTAAAACTATTGAGAGATCATTTAGCAAAAGATATTTCATGTAAGGGATCAATCAAAGCAAATCAACACATTTCAAAACAAGAAGTCAACCGATTGATGGCTGATTTAAGAATGTGCAAAAATCCATATACATGTCCTCATGGTAGACCAACAGTTATCAAATTATCTCATTATGATGTCGAACGCATGTTTAAGCGGGTGGTATAATGAAAAAGATAGTCGTGATTGTAGGACCAACAGCGTCAGGGAAAACAAAACTATCTGTTGAACTAGCAAAAAGAATAGACTCAGAAATTATCAATGGTGATTCTGTTCAAATTTATCAAAGACTAGATATAGGATCTGCAAAAATCAAAGAAGAAGAAAAACAAGGCATCAAACATCATCTTTTTGATGTTTGTGATCCAAAACAAACATATACAGCTTATCAATTTCAAAAAGATGTAAGAAATCTTATTGATAAAATTGAAACACCAATGATTGTTGGTGGTACTGGACTATATATTAAATCTGCATTATATGATTATGAGTTTGAAGATGAAGATGATAAAGTTGATGTTGAGAAGATGTATCAAGATGTGTCTAATGAAGAGTTATATGAAAAACTGCTTATTTTAGATCCAAACATCAACATTGATATGCATAACAGAAGACGTTTATTAAGAGCTTTAGCACTTGCACATCAAGGAAATTATCGATCTGAAAAACAAAATAAAGATCAACCTTTATATGATTTATGTATCATTTACTTAGATTTAGATCGTAAAGTATTAGAAGAAAGACTTCACATAAGATTAGAAAAGCAACTAGAAGAAGGATTTATTGATGAAGTGAAAGCATTAAAAGAAGATGGTATAAAAATTAATGCAATTGGTTATAGAGAAATCGATCAATACTTAGATGATATCTTAACATATGAAGAAATGAAAAAAGAGATCATCAAAAAAAGTAAAGCTTTAGCAAAAAAACAAAAGACATGGTTTAAAAATCAAATGCATGCACATATGCTTGATGCTTTATCAGATGATTTGGTAGAGCAAGCAACAAACATAGTATTAACGTTTTTAGAAGAATAGAGGGATCATATGAACATTTACATCATAGGTATGCCAGGTTCTGGCAAAACGACTATAGCAAGACATTTAGCAAAAGCACTAAATTATACATATATTGATTTAGATGGCATGATTGAAAAAGATGCACTCATGTTTATCGAAGAAATCTTTGAGAAATATGGTGAAGCAAAGTTTAGACAATTAGAAACGGATGCCATCAAATCGATTGAGTGTGATCAAGCAGTAATCTCTTGTGGTGGTGGTATTGTTACAAAAAAAGATAATAAAGCGTTTATGAATGGTTTAAAAATATATTTAGATACAGATTTAGAAGTTATTAAAGAAAGACTAAAAAACGATTATCAAAGACCACTGCTTCAAAAGACAACTTTAGAACAACTCTTTGATGAAAGATTTTTAAAATATCAAGATTTTGCAGATGTCATCATTAACAATAATGTTGATGTTGATCAAACCGTAAAAGTGATTTTAAACTATTTATATAAAAAAGAGGTAATCTGATGAATATTTTAGTGATCCATGGACCCAACTTAAATATGCTTGGCAAAAGAAACGAAAAACATTACGGTACTTTTACTTTAGATGAACTCTATCAAGAAATTGCCGATTATTTTGAAGACATTGAGTTTTCATTTTTCCAAACAAGCTATGAAGGTGAAATGATTGATGTCATTCATCAGGCAGAAGCAGATGGATATGATGCACTCATTATCAATCCAGGTGCTTATACACATACATCGATTGCGATTAGAGATGCTCTAGAATGTATTGATTTGATTAAAGTAGAAGTCCATTTATCTGACATTGAACAAAGAGAAGACTTTAGAAAAATCGATTATATTAAAGATGTTTGTCATGCAAGATTTATGGGTAAGAAAATTGATAGTTATATAGAAGCTATCAAATTTATCGAAAGTGCATATCAAGAAGAGCAGATGCACGATATTGATGTGTGAATAAAGTGATTATTTATATTTATAATGTTCCGAATGACTTGTATTATACATTTATTCGTGTATAATGGAGTTAGACATTAAGTTGTTAGATTTAAAAAAGGAGTATCGTAAATGAAAGGCACTGTAAAATGGTTTGATTCTGACAAAGGATATGGATTTATCTCTTCAGAAGACAACAAAGACATTTTTGTACACTTTTCAGCAATTCAAACTGAAGGTTACAAATCACTAGCTGAAGGCGACCAAGTCGAATTTGAAGTTAAAGACGGCGATCGTGGCCCACAAGCTGCTAACGTAGTTAAATTATAATTTTAAAATTTATCTAGGTAGTAAAAGGGAACTCATTTGAGTTCCCTCTTCTTATTTATAGGACTGAAAACGTTTTACAAAATACTACGGGTTGACATCTTTTTCATCTATGTTACAATAGTTTCATACAATTTAAGAGCATTTAGAGGTAGCGATGTAGAAGAGTAATTTGTGGAGTCGGCAGACTTTGAAGCAAATGAAAGGCAGCCATCGCCGAATGAATATCTTAGGCATAAGATGTTTGTGGGGTTATAAGGAATACTTATGACACTCCTACTATAAGTAGAGGCGCTAATAAAATATTATATTTTATATTGAAGTGTCCTCTTGGATGCTTTTTTTTGTAAAAAAAACAAAGAAAAGAGGAAAAGAGAATGAAAAGAGTTTTTGCATTCGTATTAATTTTGGCTGCTACATTTAGTTTAGTAGCATGTGGGACATCAAGTGAATTTGATGTTGAGGAAGAAACACAAATTGTTGTAGGTTTAGAGGCTGCTTATGCACCGTTTAACTGGGCTACACCTGAAACTAACGATTTCACTGTCGAAATCGATGGTCAACCAGGAATGTATGCTGATGGATTTGATGTTGTGATGGCTCAAGAAATTGCAGATGAACTTGGTTTAGAATTAGTGATCAGAGCAATCGAATGGGATGGACTTATTCCAGCGCTTTTAGCAGGAGAAATTGATTTAATTATCGCTGGTATGTCTCCAACTCCAGAAAGAGCAGAAACAGTTGCATTTACTGATGAGTATTACAGAAGTGAACAAGTGATGGTCGTTAATGCTGAAGGTGATTATGCTGATGCTACATCTTTAGATGATTTCAACGGTGCTAGAGTTGTTGCTCAACTAGGCACTTTACAAGATGATTTAATCGATCAAATCACTGGTGTTAACCATTTAGAAGCATTAAATGATTATCCAACATTAACTACAGCACTTATGAATGGTGCAGCAGATGCGTTTGTTGCTGAACTACCAGTTGCGCAAGGTGTTGTTCAATCAAATCCAGAACAATTTAGTATTGTTAGTTTTGCTGATGGACAAGGCTTTGAAGTAAGTGATGAAGATGTTGTTGTATCAATTGCATTAAGACAAGAAGATGTTACTTTATTAGGATTAATTAATGACATTTTAGCAACTATTTCTACTGAAACAAGAAATGCTTATATGGAAGCAGCATTAGGTAGACAACCACAATCATGATTTATCAAACACTTCCTTCTAGAGATGCATTCTTTGAAACGGTATGGTATTTAGTAGATACTTATGGATCGTTTTTTATAAGAGGTATCATCATTACGCTATTATTATCGGTAGTAGGAACCGTAGGGGGATTTATATTATCCCTCTTTTTGACGGTTATTAGAACTGCTGAAATCGATCAAAAAAGAGATCACTTAGTAAAAAAGATCTTTGTTAAAATTGGTCATTACATGACGAATTTTTATGTGACAATTTTTAGAGGTACACCCATGATTGTACAAGCCATGATCTTTTATTATGGTGTATCAAGATTACAACTTGCTTGGTGGACACCGCTTGTTGCTGGGTTAACTGTTGTTACATTAAATACCACTGCATATATTGCTGAGGTGATTAGAAGTGGTATTAATGGCATTGATAAAGGACAGATGGAAGCTGCGAGATCTTTAGGATTTTCAAGAAGAAAAGGGATGTTTTTAATTGTCATGCCACAAGCCATCAAAAATTCTTTGCCTGCCATTGGTAATGAGTTTATCGTTAATTTAAAAGATACAGCTGTACTTTCTGTTATAGGTGTATCTGAACTCTTTAGAGCAACTCAACTTGCAACTGCACCAAACTATAGAACAACCGAAGGATTCTTTATTGCTGCGATTATGTATTTATTACTAACTTATGTAACAAGTAAAGTAGTTAATCATCTAGAGAAAAGAAAACCTAATCAGAAGAAGGTGACTCAACATGTCTAATGTTATTTTAGAGATAAAAAATATCCATAAAAAATTTGATGATCAACTTGTGTTAAATGGAATCAATTTAGAGATTCATGAAAAAGAAGTTGTTAGCATCATTGGATCTTCTGGATCAGGAAAAACAACGTTACTTAGATGTTTGAATTTATTAAATGAACCAGATGATGGACACATCTATTTTTTAGGTGATGATTTAATGGATCAAAAGACTGATATTGATCACTTAAGAATGCATATGGGTATGGTTTTTCAATCATTTAATTTATTTCAAAATAAAACTGTTTTAGAAAACTGTACATTAGCACCAATTAAACTTCTAAACATGGATAAACAAAGTACAGAAAAACTTGCAATGAATTTATTAGAAAAAGTAGGGATGAGAGATTTTGCACATCAAGCTGTAACATTATTATCTGGTGGACAAAAACAAAGGGTTGCAATCGCTAGAGCACTAGCTATGAATCCTAAAATTATGCTTTTTGATGAGCCAACAAGTGCACTTGACCCTGAGATGGTTGGTGAAGTATTACAAGTCATTAAAAAACTTGCATTAGAAGGCATGACTATGGTCATCGTTACCCATGAAATGGGCTTTGCAAAAGAAGTATCTGATCGAGTTGTTTTTATGGACCAAGGCATTATCCTTGAGATAGGAACACCTAAGCAAATATTTGAATCACCAAAAGAAGAAAGAACACAAGCTTTTTTAAAGAGATTTGTGAAAAATTGAAACACTTTGTGAAAAAGTGTTTTTCTTTTATACGTTGTTGTCTATGTGAGCGCTTTTATGATATAATGAGTTCAAAGATGGGAGCGTTGATATTATGGAGAAAGATCTATTAGAAGTAGAGCGTAAGCATCTAAGTAATGTCTTAAAAGAATGCGATGAAAAACAAGTGAATGACATGGAAGAAAAATTCGCATTGACATATACTTATGATGCAGTTGGTATGGGAGAAAACAGAATTCCCTATGAAGATGTAAAACGACTAAGCCAAGCTAAAGCTCTACTTGAGTATTGTGAAAGAGAACAAAAAGAAATCTTAAATCATCTTAAAGCTTATCAGTTTATGAAAAAAGAAGCAAAATCTGGTAAATCATTTGATGAAGAAAAACTCAAAGATATCCATGAGATTTTAGTGGAAGGTATTTTCCAAGGTGGATGTTATCGTAATGTTAATATAAATATCTTTGGTGCAACACACCAACCACCGGATCATGTAAAAGTATATGATCGTATGGCTAAATTCTTTAGAAATTTAGGACAATTTGAAGGTACACCATTAGAAATAGCAACATACGCACATGCAAGTATTGCTAAAATTCATCCTTTTGTGGATGCCAACGGTAGACTTGCAAAACTGGTATTAAATTATTTCCTAATGAAAAACGACTTTTTGCCAATTTCTATACCACTGGAATTACGTGAAACATATATAGAAAAACTTGAAATATTTAAAACTGAAAAAGATTTAAATCCATTAAAGGATTTCTTCAAAGAACTACTCATCAAACGCTACGAAGAAGTCTTAAAAGAATTAGACATTTGAGTGCTTAATTGCACTCTTTTTTTCGTGCTTTTTATCATAATATATGATAAAATATAAGAAGGTGATGACATGTCAATAAAAATAGGTGAAACGCAAAAATTAAGAGTTGATCGAAAAACAGACATCGGATATATGCTAACAAGCGATAAAGATGAAGTCTTTCTACATTTCAATGAAAGTTTGCATCAAACATTAAATCCAGGTGATTTAGTTGATGCATTTTTATATTTAGACCATAAAGGTAGAGTGGCTGCAACCTTAAAAACAGCCTATTTGTCAGTTGAACGACCGGCATTTTTAGATGTTAAGGATGTTCATCCCCAATTGGGGGTATTTCTAGACATGGGTATATCGAAAGATTTACTATTATCAAAAGATGATTTGCCATTTGATAAAGCTTTGTGGCCAATCGTTGGAGACAAAGTATATGTTAGTCTTTATGTTAAGGGCAAAATGGTTGCTAAAATAGCAAACAAATCAGATATAATGCTTGAACCAGAAACTGTCTTAAAACCTAAAGATAAGATTGAATGCTATGTTTACCAAATTGGTAAGATTGGATTAAATTTACTTTCTTTAGAAGGACATCAAATTTTTGTCCATGAATCCATGTATCAAGGTAAACATCGACTTGGTCAAAAAGAAGATGTGACCATTACATTTATATCTGAAAAAGGGATTAATGGATCTTTGATTGAACAAAAAGAAGTCAAATTATTTGAAGATGCTAATATAATCCTATCGCATTTAATTAGATATGGAGATTTAGATTTAGATTCTAATAGTTCTCCAGAAGATATTAATCAAGTGTTTGACATGAGTAAAAAAGCATTTAAGCGAGCACTTGGACATTTATACAAAGAACGTAAAATTGATTTTGTAGATGGAAAAACGAAGTTGGTGAAATAAGATGAGCGAAAGAAAAGAAAAAGATCCTTTTGCAGAATATGATAAGTTTTGGGATGAACTTAATGAAATAGATGAAATCAAAGATGATGAAGACTTTTTCAAAGACAAGAGAAGACAAAAACCATATTCATTCGAATCATATTATAAAGAAACAAAAAAAGATGGTTACTATACTCACAATAATGCCGCTGCTAAATGGATTATTGGTTTCATGGCTTTCTTTTTCTTGGGTATAGGATTGATTACCTTTTTTACAATCGCTGATTTCGGGTTTGGAATGTCACTCTTTTTTCCTATAAGAGTTATATTCTTCTTTATCTTTTTTGTCACAATCGTATCATTTATAATAAGAAAAGCAAAATACAAATAGTAAGGTGAAATTATGAGTCAAAATAAATTAGTAGAAAACGTAACATCAAGAGATCAAGACTTTGCTCAATGGTATACAGATTTATGCCTTAAAGCAGAGCTTATGGATTATAGTGATGTTAAAGGGTTCATTATATATCGTCCTTATGGTTATGCCATTTGGGAAGGTATTCAAAAATATTTAGATCGTAGGTTTAAAGAAACTGGTCATGAAAATGTATATATGCCTTTAGTGATTCCAGAATCTTTATTTGAAAAAGAAAAAGAGCATGTTGAAGGGTTTGCTCCTGAGACAGCAATGATTACAACTACAGGTGTTGAAGATCTAGCAGAACGATTAATTGTTAGACCGACTTCAGAAACACTTTTTTGTACACATTATCAAAAAATCGTAAACTCATACAGAGATTTACCTAAAAAATATAATCAATGGTGTAGCGTGGTGCGTTGGGAAAAAACAACTCGTCCATTTTTGCGTGGTAAAGAATTTTTATGGCAAGAAGGACATACAGTTCACCATAGCGAAGCAGAAGCAAGAAAAGAAACATTAGATATCCTTGATATTTATTATGATTTAGGTAAAGAATTATTAGCGATACCTTTTGTAACTGGTAGAAAAACAGAAAAAGAAAAATTTGCTGGTGCTGTAGAAACATATTCCATTGAAGCACTGATGCATGATGGTCAAGCATTACAATCAGGAACGACACATTATTTTGGACAAGAGTTTTCGAAAGCTTTTGATATCAAGTTCCAAGATGAAAAAAACAAAATAGAATATGCTTATCAAACGTCTTGGGGTGTTTCAACACGTTTAATTGGAGCAATCATCATGGTTCATGGCGATGATGAAGGTTTAGTATTACCACCTTACATTGCGCCTAATCAAATCGTTATCATTCCAATTCAAGGCAAAAAAGAAAATGTTAAAGAAGCAACTCAAAAATTATATCAATCATTAAAAGATCTAGGGTATCGTGTCATTGTAGATGATTCTAATAAATCTCCAGGTTGGAAATTTAGTGAGTATGAAATGAAAGGTGTTCCAGTTCGTATTGAAGTTGGGCCACGTGATTTAGAAAGAAATGAAGTTGTTGTCGTAACTAGACATGATCGCAAAAAACAAGCTTATCAAGTTGAAGATGTTGCATCAAATATGGAAAACATCTTAAAAAATATGCATGATACCATGTATTTAAATGCATTAAATCATGTAAATAATAATACATATGAAGCTAAGACATATGATGAATTTAAAGCATATATCAAAAAAGGTGGATATGTAGCATTAAGCATTTCAGGTGAAGAAGCAGAACTTAAAATTAAAGAAGATACAACAGCAACAGCTAGAGTGATACCATTTGAACAAAAACTAATTACTGATGTTTGTCCTGTCACAGGAAAAAAAGCAGTACAAACTGTCTGGTTTGCGCGTGCATATTAGGATTTTTGTGATATAATGGTAAACGTTGGAAAAATAATGAGGTGAGTTTTATGCACAATTCAATTATTAAAGATACGATACAATTAGAAAAAGAAGCAAGAGAAAAAATTGAAGCATTAAAAAAAGAAAAAGAACATTTAGATGAGCTTCTAAAAAGCGAGACAAAAGAGCTTAAAGATGTTTATGAAAAAGAAAACAAAAAAGTGATCAGTGAACGCAAGGAAGCTTATCAAAAAGAAATAGAAACACGTCAAAAGAAAGAAAAAGACACCTACGAAAAGACATTAAAAGACATTCAAAAATTATATAAAGAACAAAAAGAAAAGTGGATTGAAGAAATTTATGAAGCTTGCATTAAATAATAGCAAGAAGGTGAATTCTTATGAGTTCTTGGTCTAATAATGCAATTATTACCAAAGCTAAATCCATGTATGGGCGATTTCTAAAACCTTCTGATTATGATAAACTGATCAAATTTCATGCACTTCCTGATTTGGTTGGATTCTTGAAAAAGCATCCCCATTATCAAGAAGTCTTAAAAGATGTTTCAGAAGCAACCGTGCATCGTGGGAACTTAGAATCTTTAATTCGTAAAAATTTGTTTGATCAAGTGATTAAACTCATCAAAACAGTCTATTCTAAAGATTCAGAATATTATGAATTAAATATTCTTAAACAAGAACACGAAATCATATTATCAATTATAAGAACTTTTATTTCTGATGATACAGAAGATCAAAAAGGTAAATTACCTTACTTTTTTGACGTTCATACAGATTTAGATATGAAAAAATTGATAAAAGTTACAAGTTTTGAAGAATTGTTACTCGCATTAGAAAATACACATTATGAAGACATTTTAAAACCATACTATACAGAAAATAAAGATAACATTAGATATCTTGATATCGAGCATGCTTTAGAGGCTTATTATTATGATGAAGCATTTAGACGTATCGAAAAACATTATAGTGGGTCATTAAAAAAAGATTTAGAAAGTATTTACCAAACGAAAATTGAGTTGGGTAATATTACAAAAATTTATCGTTTGAAAAAATTTTATCAAGCTGATCCAATGACGATTAAAGGTGTATTGATTACTGAACATAGTCGTCTCAAGGAAAAGAAGATTGATGAAATGATTGCGTTAAAAAATCCTGATGACATTTTAAAATATTTGTCAAAATCAGAGTATCAAAGATATACAAACGATAAAGACTATGTATACATCGAGTATTATGCTGGTCAAATTCGTTACGAGTTAGCTAAAAAGTTTATGTATTTTTCAACTGATGTACCAAAGGTTTATACGGCTTTCATTACATTAGCTGAAATAGAAATAGAAAATATCACCAACATTATCGAAGGTATTAGATACCAAGTGAGTGAAGGCGAAATTAAACAAATGTTAATTTATTAGGAGGCATAAAATGGGTATAGCAAAAATTAAGCTTATTGATATTACATCCAATACAACTCATTTAGATCCCGTTTTGTCAAGGTTTGTCGACTTGAGGGAATTTCATCCGGTATTAGCCAGTGAAATTTTAGAACGTGTTCATGGGTCAACATCTTTTGTTGCAGAAAATCCATGTCAACCACTCTTACAAGAGTTAGATGAAATTGAGAAAAAATATGATTTAAATCTTCCGGATACTGAAGTAAGAGATTATAATTATGATTTTAGTGAAATGTATGATTATATGTCTCAAATTAAAGAAAGTCTAGGCGAAGAAGTTAATCGTATTAAAGAACTTGAGGATCATATAAGAAAATATAAAGATGCACTGATTCAAGTGAAACATATCGAAAGTTTAGATATTCCACTTGATGATTTATTCGCATGTGAGTTTGTCTCAATCAGATTTGGTAGACTTCCAAATGATAGTGTAGAAAAATTAAGATTTTTCCAATCTAGACCATTTGTCTTTAAGTCATTTAATACTGATGCGAACAATAGTTGGTGTATGTACTATACAACGGATGAATATAAGCGTGAAGTAGATAATATCTTTTCATCATTATTCTTTGAAAGAATTTTCATTCCAGATTTTGTACATGGACGACCTAAAGAAGCTGCAAAAGCTTTAGAAGAAGAAATCAAACAAGCACAAAAGATGATTGATAATTATAAATCAGATATTTACGATATCTCATGTGGATGTAGCAATCGACTAGCTTGTATCAAATCAGAATTATTATTTCTAAACCGTACGTTTGAAGCTAAAAAATATGTTGTTGGACTTGGTGATAAATTCACAATATCAGGCTTTGTTGAAGAACATAATGTTCCAAGAATACAAGCTGCATTCGAAGATATGAAAGATACTGTGGAAATTGAAGTTCAAGAAGCAGATAGCGATAAGCGTATTACGCCACCAACGAAACTTAAAAATGGTTGGTTCTCTAAACCGTTTGGGCTTTTCGTTGAGATGTATGGGTTACCTGGATATAAAGATATCGATCCAACTCCATTTGTCGCAATCACCTATTCATTACTGTTTGGTATGATGTTTGGTGATTTAGGTCAAGGACTTGTACTGATGCTTATTGGTTGGTTACTCTATAAGTATAAAGGCATGAGATTAGGTGCTGTTGGTGTTAGAATCGGATTATCATCCGCAATTTTCGGACTTATCTATGGATCGGTCTTTGGAAATGAAGAACTTCTTAACCCGCTATTCCATGCATTAGGATTTGAAGAAAAACCGATACATGTTATGGATTCCAATTTTACAATGACGTTATTGATTGCAGCAATTGGCATAGGGGCTACCTTAATCTTAATTGCAATGATCTTCAATATCATTACGTTGATCAGGAAGAAACATTATGCAGAACTCATTGCATCGCATAACGGACTTGCAGGATTCACACTATATGGATTTATATTAGTGGGTGTAGTTTTACAAATGGGACTTTTAATTCCTGTGTTTAATCCAATAACCATTGGTATATTCGTAGGTATTCCTATGTTACTTATTTTCTTCAAAGAACCGATTGAAAGAAAGTTCCATGGACACAAGATGTTTCCAACTGGATTTGGCGGATTCTTTGTAGAAGGATTCTTTGAACTTTTTGAAATCGTACTATCTTATGTAACAAATACAATGTCATTCTTACGTGTTGGTGGATTTATTTTATCCCATGCTGGTATGATGTTGGTTGTGATGAGCTTAATGGAAATGGTCGGCGGAGCAGGAAGCATTGTCGTCTTAATCTTTGGTAACATTTTCGTTATGGCTTTAGAAGGTATGATTGTTGGTATTCAAGTATTAAGACTTGAGTTTTATGAAATGTTTTCTCGTTATTACGAAGGTAATGGCGTTGCGTTTAACGCTTTAAATTTATAATTATTGGAGGATTAGAAAGATGTATTTAAGTTTAGTAGAAATTATATTACCATTATTATTAGTTGTTTTAATTACTTTGCCTTTGATTAAAGTATTTAAAGGAGAAGTCAGTGCAAAATCTGCAAAAAGTAGATTGTTAACGCACATTGCAGGATTTTTTACAGTCATCGTATTTGTATTAGTAATGCAAATGGTGATTAGCCCTAGAGTATTTGCTGCTGAAGATACTGGCGCAACATCAATTGTTGGTACCATGGCACAAGGGTTAGGATTCTTAAGTGCTGCACTTGCTACTGGTATGTCAGCATTAGGTGCTGGTATTGCCGTTGCTGCAGCTGCTCCAGCTGCTATTGGTGCATTTTCTGAAAATGAAAAGAACTTTGGTAAATCACTGATTTTCGTTGCACTTGGTGAAGGGGTTGCGATTTACGGATTATTAATTTCAATCTTAATTATTAATAACTTAGGATAATTTAGAGAGAAGGATTTTTATGAAATTTTTCTTGTTATCGGACAATGTAGATAGTCTTGTGGGTATGAGACTTGTTGGCATTGACGGTGTTGTAGTTCACGAAAAAAAAGAATTTTTAAGAGCACTGGAAGACGCATTAGAAGATCCATCAATTGCGGTTATTTTAGTGACGACAAAATTAGTTGAACTAGCACCTCAAGTCATTTCAGAGTTGAAGCTTACCCAACCAAGACAACTCATTGTAGAAATTCCTGACAGACATGGTGGAGCAGGTATTGGTGAAGCAATTGACCGATATGTCTCTGAAGCCATCGGCGTCAAGTTATGAGGTGAGGATATTGGCATATTATAATGAAGACCAGCTTTACCGTTATTTTGATAAGGCTATAAAAAAAGAAGCAGGCAAAAGAATTGATCAACTCCGTAAGGAAATCGATTATTTGTATGCAAAAGAAATGAAAAAAATTAAAGAAGACTTGTTGTTAAAGAAAAATCTTGAACTTAATAAGGCACTTAGAGAGCTTCAAGTTGAATATCAAGATCAAATCAATCAAATTGGTGTTGGATTTGATGAAAAACTCATCAAAGAAAGAACGTTTATGGTGAACTTTATTTATCAAAGCGTTTTAATTAAACTTGGTGATTTCATTCAAACAAAAGAGTATGACCAATTAATGACTGAAAAGATTAAACAACTCAATGATTTTGTGAAAAATAAGAAAGTCGTTTTCAATATATCTGAAAATGATGAACGTATCAGCAAAGTGATTGAAAAAGTCATGACTTCAACATTTGAGATTAAAGTTTCACATCATATCCACTTAGGTGGCTTTTTAGCTGAGGTTCCATCAGATAAAATTGAAATTGATGAAACATTAGATACTAGATTTAATGAAAGAAAAGCATGGTTCTATAAGAATTCTAAGCTTTTCATTAGACGATAGGAGGTAACCATGACAAACAATCAAATTTATTCGATTAACGGTCCTGTTGTTACCGTAAAAAATGCTACCGTTTTTCAAATGTTAGAAATGGTTTATGTTGGAAAACAAAAACTATTAGGTGAAGTTATTTCTATTAGTAAAGAAAAAACAACCATCCAAGTCTATGAAGATACAACAGGATTAATTCCTGGTGAACCTGTTTATGCAACAGGTGAACCCATCTCAGCTTTACTTGGACCAGGGTTATTAACTAATATTTTTGATGGTATTGAAAGACCACTTAAAGATATCGCTGCAAAAGAAGGTATTTATATTCCAATAGGTAGTGATGTTGAATCACTTGATAGACATCAAGCTTGGGATGTAAAACTTTCAGTAAAAAAAGGCGACCACATCAAATTTGGTGATGTTTATGCAACCATCCAAGAAACTAAGATGATTGAACATCGTTTGATGGTACCACAAGGTTTTGATGGCAAGGTTGTTGATGTAAAAAAAGATGGTTCATATAAACTTTATGACAGCATTGTTAAAACAGAAGATATGTATGGCAACATTCATGAACTGAACTTATGTCAAAAATGGCCAATCAAAACACCTAGACCAGTTAAAAGAAGATTATCTTTATCTAAACCATTAATTAGTGGACAACGTGTAATTGATACACTTTTTCCAATTGCTAAAGGTGGGACTGCAGCAGTTCCAGGTGGATTTGGTACAGGAAAAACCATGATGCAGCATCAATTTGCAAAATGGTGTGATGCAGATATTATTGTTTATGTAGGTTGTGGTGAACGTGGTAATGAAATGACACAAGTTCTAGAAGAATTTAGTGAACTGATTGACCCACGTACTAATAAACCATTATTGGAAAGAACTGTACTGATTGCAAATACGTCAAATATGCCGGTTGCAGCCAGAGAAGCAAGTATCTATACTGGTGTTGCGATTGCTGAATACTATCGCGATATGGGTTATCATGTCGCTGTTATGGCTGATTCTACATCAAGATGGGCAGAAGCACTAAGAGAAATCAGTGGACGATTAGAAGAAATGCCTGCTGAAGAAGGATTCCCAGCTTATTTACCATCACGTATTTCCCAGTTTTATGAACGTGCTGGATATATGGAAACGTTAAATAAACGTGAAGGATCTGTAACCATCATTGGTGCAGTATCTCCTCAAGGTGCAGATTTCTCTGAACCAGTAACTCAAAATACAAAACGTTTTGTTAGAAGTTTTTGGGCATTAGATAAGCAATTAGCGTATGCTAGACATTATGCAGCAATCAACTGGAATACCAGTTATTCAGAATATGTCTTAGATCTATCTAAATGGTACGATCAAAACGTAGGATCATCATTTTTACAAAATAGAAAAGGCATCATGGCTTTACTTGCTGAAGAAAATAAACTATTAGAAATTGTTAAACTTATTGGTGCTGATGTATTACCTGATGATCAAAAACTAGTCATTGAAATTGGTAAAGTGATTAGACAGGGATACTTACAACAAAACGCTTTCCATAAAGATGATACTTATGTACCATTAGAAAAACAAAATCATATGATGGAAGTCATTTTATATCTATATCAAAAAGCTAAGAATTTTGTGGATGAAGGTAAGTCGTTAAACTTACTTACTGAAACAGGGATCTTCGATCAAGTCATTAAGATGAAATATGATGTTCCAAATGACCAATTAGAAATGTTCGATCAATACTTCAAAAATATTGATAAGATCATTAAACGCATTAAGTAAGGAGGGATCAAATTGAATCTCCAATATATAGGATTAGATGAGATTAATGGACCCTTAATCTTTTTAGATGATGTTGAAGGTGTTGGATTTGAGGAAATGGTTGAAATCAAGCTTTCAAATCAATCTTCAAGATTTGGACGTGTTGTTCAAATCGAAGGTAAAAGAGTTGCTATTCAAGTTTTTGAAGGCACACAAAATATCTCACTAACAAATACAAAAACTAAATTTCAAGGACATCCTGTTGAAATGGCGCTTTCTAAAGAAATTTTAGGAAGAACATTTAATGGTTCTGGACGTCCAATTGATGGACTCGGTGAAGTTTATATTGATGAAACAAGAAATATCAACGGACATCCACTTAATCCAGTAGCAAGAGTTTATCCAAGAAACTACATTCAAACAGGTGTATCAAGTATTGATGCACTAACAACTTTGATTCGTGGACAAAAATTACCGATTTTTTCTGGATCAGGTATGCCACATAATGAACTTGCAGTTCAAATTGTTAAACAAGCAAAAATTGCTGAAGAAGAAGGCGATAATTTTTGTATCGTATTCGCCGCAATGGGTGTGAAAAACGACGTTGCAGACTACTTTAGAAGACAATTTGAAGAAGCTGGAGTTATGCATAAAGTCGTGATGTTTTTAAATCTTTCTAATGAGCCGATCATTGAAAGAACATTAACACCTAGATTTGCATTAACAGCTGCTGAATACCTAGCTTACAAGCATGATATGCATGTTTTAGCTATCTTAACTGATGTGACTTCATATTGTGAAGCATTAAGAGAATTCTCTAGTTCTAAAGGAGAAATTCCAGGACGTAAAGGATATCCAGGATATTTATATTCTGACTTAGCATCTTTATATGAACGTGCAGGAATTGTTAATGGTGCAAAAGGATCAGTAACACAAATTCCAATTTTAACAATGCCAAATGATGATATTACGCATCCAGTACCTGACTTAACAGGATATATTACTGAGGGACAAATCGTTTTAAGTAGAGACTTAAATCAAGTAGGTGTCTACCCACCAGTAGGTGTTCTACCTTCATTATCAAGACTGATGAAAGATGGTATTGGTGATGGGTATACAAGAGTTGACCATTCAGCAGTAGCAAACCAACTTTTCGCATCTTATGCACAAGTTCAAGATGCTAGAAGTCTAGCTTCTGTTATCGGTGAAGATGAACTAAGCCCTATTGATAGACAGTATATCGAATTTGGTAAATTATTTGAAAAACATTTCTTAGACCAAGGGTTTGAAACTAATAGACATATGATTGATACACTTGATCTTGGCTGGGATTTATTATCAGTATTGCCAAAAGAAGAATTACATCGTGTTGATGAAGCTTATTTGAAAAAACATTATAACCATCAACGTGCTGTAGAAAGATTTAATATCATTAATAAACCAATCATCCGCGAACTTAGAGGAGATGAGCGTTATGAATGATCAAATATTTCCAACCAAGGGAAATTTGATGACGTTACAAAAATCTAATGAGCTTGCTAAAAAAGGGTTTGAACTCATGGATCGAAAAAGAAATATCTTGATTCGTGAAATGATGAGTATGCTCGATGATGTTAAACAACTGCGTGATGAAATATCAGATACATATGCAAAAGCGTATCAAGCACTTCAAGAAGCGAATATCACTTTAGGTATCGTTTCAGATATCGCAAAATCAATTCCAATTGATTCAGGATTAAGTGTTACATATCGATCAGTGATGGGTGTTGAGATTCCAAAAGTTTCTCATCAATATCAACCCGTTAAGATTACATATGGTATTGGTTCAACCAATACGAAATTTGACTACGCTTATAAAATGTTTCAAAAGGTAAGAGATTTAACCGTTAAATTAGCAGAAATTGATAATGCAGCATATCGTCTTGCAAATGCGATTAGAAAAGCGCAAAAACGTGCAAACGCGTTAGAAAATGTTGTGATTCCAAAATTTCAAGCGAACATTAAATACATCACGGAAGTTTTAGAAGAAAAAGATCGAGAAGCTTTCACAAGACAAAAAGTAATTAAGAATAACCAAGATAAAAAGAAAACATTAAAAGAAGAACTGCACTAACGTGCAGTTTCAGACTGTAGACAAAAACAGTTTTTTAAGAAGAATATCTCATTTTGAGATGTTCTTTTTTTGTTTGAGTATAAAAAAAAGAGTTTTTCACTCAATTCCAGTCAAATCGCAGATATATTACCACATGATTGTGGCTAACTTTTTCAAATTGTACATACTTAAAATCATGAAGCTTCGATCCTCATTTTTCCTAAGTCCTCTAAGAAACGTAAATCCCAGACAATGATTCATTTTTGAAATTCCAAACACCCTTTCAACTGATGTTTTTCTTTTCGGATATACCTCTTTGCCAATCTCAGATAGTCGAATCAGTTTAGCTTCTTCACTATCTGCTTCATAAAAATGTCTTAGTATCACTTTTGTTTTCTGATTTGTACACTGAGTCTTAAAAGGACAATTTAAACAATCTTTCGTTTTTGTTTTATATGCTTTATAGCCTTGTTTGTTGGTACCTCTATAAGTTAAGACTTTTTCATTTGGACAAACATAATAATCATGAAGTTCAATATATTTGAATCTATGTTTTGTAAAATATAATATATTGGATGATCCACCAGCACCTTTTCTTCCTTTAGGTCTTTTATAGGGAATCACAGGCTTAACACCTCGTTTAAATAATTCATGAAGTAATACTGGATGATCATACCCTGAATCCATAACTGCCATGTCAACTTCTTCATGAGCTTCTATATAATTAATGACTGTTTCCAGTCCAGTTTGACTATCGTGTAAGTTACCTGGAAATACTTGAGATGCTAATACCCATCCGTTTTCATCACTAATCACTTGGTTACTATAGGCTAACTGTCTTTCTTTCTCACCTTTATGAAACATGCCACAGTCCGGATCAGTAAGGCTCTTTGTTACTTTTTTAGCTTCGTTGAAATCTATTTCTTTTTTGCCTTCTTCAACTCTAACTTCATTGATTTCTGTTTGTAGAGATTCTACATACCGGTTCGTTGAATCATTGATGATAATGTCATTGACTTGTCTTTTATTTGCATATGCCTTAATATGTGTTGCATCGACAAATATATTATCCATTTTGACAAGCTTTAATTTCATGGCTTGATATAAAATCGTATTAAAGATCTCTTCAAAAACAGAAGTGCCTTCAAAACGACGTACATAGTTTTTCCCAAAGGTTGAAAAGTGTGGAACGACATCATTAAAATCGTATCCTAAAAACCATCGATATGCAGCATTAACTTCGATTTCTTCAATTGTTCTTCTCATGGATCTAATGTTAAATAAATACTGAATAAAGACAATCTTAAATAAAATGACTGGGTCTATAGATGGTCTTCCCATATCATCTGCGTATAAATTTTCTACAATATCATAAATAAAACTGAAATCAATCGCTTTATCTATTTTTCTAACTAGATGATTGTTTGGAACGAGTTTATCCATGTCCATGATGAAGATGTTTTCGCGATTGTTTATTTGATGTTTTGTTAACATGAAATCACCAACCTTTGTTATTATTTTACCATGTTACCTATATATTTATATATAGGTAAAAGTAACTTTTGTATAAAAAAAAGAAGATCAGAAGCGGACGTGGGTCTATTAAGTAGTTCTATCTACACCGATTTTTAGTAGTCTATGCTACAAGTGACCAAACTGATCTTCATATTCATATTTTATAATAATTTTTAAAAAAATACCATATCCTCAGATACGGTACTTTGTCTACAGCCTGGAACTGCACTAACGTGCAGTTTTTTTATGCATAAAAAAAACGATATGAGTATCATCAAATACTTACATATCGTCTTTATCTTTTTTAGGATGTTTTTTAGTTTTTTTCTCAGGAACTGGATCATATTTAGGCTTAAATAATGGGTTACAGGTTAAAACTCTTTTAGTAGTCAAAAAAGAAGCTTTAAAAAAATTGAACCTTTCATAAGCAGTTTTCGCATAGGCACTACAGGTTGGTGTGTGTCTACATTTATGATTTGAGTTAGGAGATATATCTTTTTGATACCATTCGATTAGCTTAATCGCTGTTTTATTCATAAAATCACCATACATATTATATCACTTCTTTATGATTATGTTAAATTTTCGATTTAGGGTTTGTTACTGTATTATCTTTATATTTTTTATGCTATAATAAACATATAGAAACTGAAAACGATTACAGGAGGTAAAAGATGAAGGAGTATACCACCAAAGAAATTCGCAACATAGCCATCTTAGGGCACCAGGGCACTGGTAAAACGACAATGTCAGAGGCATTATTATATGTATCTGGCGGTATTGATAAAAAGGGAGAAGTAGAACGTAAGAACACTGTTTCAGACTATCTAGTCGAAGAACAAAATAAACTTACAAGTTTATCATTAAGTTTAGTTCCAGCGGAATGGAAAAACTATAAACTTAATTTCCTTGATGTTCCAGGAAGTGATGAATTTGTAGGAGACTTAAATCAAGCACTTGAAGTAGTTAAAGGCGCAATCATTATGATTGACGCATCTAAAGGTGTTGAAGTAGGAACTGAACGTGTATGGAATGAAGTTAGAAAACGTCATATTCCAGCCATTTTATTTGTGAATAAGATGGACAAAGAAAACGTTAAGTTTGAAGAAGTCTTAGAAGAAATCCGTGAAAAATTAGGTAAGAAAGCTGTTCCATTTGCTTGGCCAATCGGACATGAAGAAGATTTTGAAGGTTTTGTAAATGTCGTAGACATGAAAGCTAGAATTTATGATGGCGAATCATGTAAAGATGCTGAGATTTGGGAAGAAAAAAGAGCAAAAGTTGATGAACTACATAATTTGATTATCGAAAGTGTAGCAGAAACTTCAGAAGAATTATTAGATTTATATTTATCAGGCGAAGAAATTCCTGATGCTAAAGTTAAAGAAACACTACACCATAACATTATTGATGGCGAGTTAACACCTGTTATCGTTGGTAGTGCAACAAAAACGATTGGTATTGAAACATTATGCCAAATGTTAATTGATTATTTACCAGCACCAGATGAGTTAACACCACTTGAAGCAATCGATCAAAAAACAAAAGAAAAAGTTACAAGATTAACTCATGATGATGAACCATTTTCTGCATATATTTTTAAAACTGTTGTTGATCCATTCTTAGGTACTGTAAACTTAATTAAAGTGAATTCAGGTATCTTAACGCTTGGTCAAGAAGTTTTAATTCCAAATACTGGTGATACGAAAAAGATTTCTAATTTATCTGCAATTAGAGGTAAACAACAAATCGATTTACAAACATTCCATGCCGGTGATATGTGTGCAGTAGCAAAGATGGAAGGTTTAGAAACTGGATTTACATTAACAGATCCTAAATATCCAATTATGTATGAACCAGTGAAACAACCAACACCTGTTATTTATATTGCAGTTCATCCAAAAAATAAAAATGACGAAGATAAAATTTCAATGGCACTTCATAGAATTAATATTGAAGATCCAACATTTGAAATTAAGAGAAATAAAGAGACTGCTCAACTTTTATTAGGCGGTCAAGGTATGACTCATCTTCAATATGTTTTAGAACGTATGAAGAATATGTTTAAAGTTGATGTAGATATTGAAGATCAAAAAATTGTATATAGAGAAACCATTAAAAAATCTGTTCAAGCAGAAGGTAAACATAAGAAGCAATCAGGTGGAGCAGGTCAATTTGGACATGTATGGATTCGTTTTGAACCTTCTAAAGAAATATTTGAATTTGCTGAAGAAGTATTTGGTGGAGCAGTTCCTAGAAACTTCTTCCCAGCAGTAGAAAAAGGGTTAATTGAAACATTCGAACATGGCCCACTTGCGGGATTCCCTGTGATAAATGTGAAAGCAACCTTATATGATGGTTCTTATCACCCAGTTGATTCAAATGAAATCTCATTTAAGTTAGCAGCTTCATTAGCATTTAAAGAAGCAGTTAAAACATGTGGACCAACAATTTTAGAACCAATTGTTAAAGTAGAAGTTACAGTTAAAGATCAATATGTAGGAGACGTTATGGGCGATATGAGTAAACGCCGTGGACACGTTTCTGGTATGAATCAAGCAGATGGATTCCAAGTCGTAGTAGCGGAAGTTCCTGAATCTGAAATCGTTTCATATGCCATTGACTTAAAAGCTATGACTCAAGGTAGCGGTTCTTTCACACGTGAATTTGTAAGATACGATGAAGTACCTGCACAATTAATTGACAAAATTATAGAAGCTTATAAAAAGTAAAAATGACAAAGCCCACCTAATATGATTAGGAGGGCTTGTTATGTTTTGTGAGATCTGCAAAAAGAAAATTACATATAGAAAACATTTATTCAATTTGTTTCAAATAGAAAGACATCATATATGCGAATACTGTTATGAAAAGTATCCTTTAATCATAAGAAGTAGCGTGATACCTATTGATGGAGGTGAAGTCACATGGTTGAGCTTAATCCAAACATCTGAGGATATATCACCCTTAGCTCATATGTCATTTTATAAACCGTTTATGATTGAGTATTTGACATATCATAAAGATTCAATTTTGCTCATGTTTGATCAAATATCAGAAGATTGGTTTATATTATTTGACAAGATAGCACTTGGTGATATATACTTACTAACACTTTATGATAATATAGAAAAAAAGGAGAGTTACTATGAAATTTGAAGTCTTAGGAAAAAATGGATTTAATCCAACGAATGCTATTAAAGCATATGCTCAAAAGAGATTTGAAAAGGTCGTATCCTTTTTTGGACCAGAAGTTGTCGATGAAATTCGAGTTGTATGTAAAGTTTATAAAGATCATCACAAAGTTGAAGTTAATGTCTTTTCTGGAAAAACGATTGTAAGAGCTGAAGTATCTGATGAAGATATGTATGCTGCAATCGATAAAGCGAATGATAAATTAGTTTCTCAAATTCGTAAGCATAAAGATAAGCTAAAAAATCATCTTGAAAAAGAAGGAATCAAACAAGCTTATAGTCAAGAGTTTGACGCAGAACAACTGGAAAAAGATATATTAGCTGCTCAACTTGTTAAAAATAAAAAGATTGATTTAAGACCTATGACATCAGAAGAAGCAATCTCAGCAATGGAGTTGGCCGGACATGATTTCTATGTGTTCTTAGATCAAGATACAAAGAAAACAAATGTGGTTTATCGTCGTGATGATGGGGATTATGCCATCATTGAAACACAGCCTATTTAAGGAAGCGAAAGCTTCCTTTTTTTTATGAAAAATTTATGAAAACGTTATTATGAAAAAAAATGAAACATTTCCTTGAAATTTACATTTAAAGGCGTATAATAAGGTCGGTTGATGTCCAAGTCACTAGAAAAAAGGAGATGAGATGATGGACATATATATTTTTTTATTTTATTTATCAATTACTTTATTAGCTGGTTTTGTTTTTGGAAAACTAGCAGAATTAGCGAAAGTACCAGAGATTACAGGGTATATCATTGCAGGTGTTTTTTTAGGACCTAGCATCTTAAACGTATTAAATGTTGAAGCTTTAAGTAGCTTCGATGTCATAACAAATTTCGTCTTAGGTATTATTGCCTATCAAATAGGAACTGAACTATGGATGCCAAAGGTTAGAAAAAGTGGAAAATCGATTGTAACGATCACATCAGTACAAGCGATAGCAACTGCACTTATCGTATTTGCAGTTATTTACTTAATTGATGGTAGATTATGGTTAGCATTAACATTATCAGCAATTGCAACAGCAACAGCTCCAGCACCAATTATGGTCATAGTTAAAAAACTAAGAGCTAAAGGACCGGTAACAAATACTGTTATTCCAGTTGTTGGTATCGATGATATGTTTGGGGTTATTATCTTTGGTTTATTTACAGCCATTGCAGTAGCAACCATTGGTAATGAAGCATTAAGTATTCATAATGCGGTCATAGAACCAATTATTGAAGTCTTATTATCAGTAGGCGTAGGATCTGTATTAGGGATAATATTAGGTTTTATTTCGAGATTCTTTATTCATCGGTTACCAAAAAAGGAAAAATATATTGCATATTTAGTATTCTCACTATCTAGTGTATTACTTGCAGTATTCATCGCACATACTTATCATTTATCAATGATTTTAACACCAATGATGATTGGTATGGTGTTTACAAACCTTGTTAAAAAAGAACCATTTGAGATTCAAGGTGCAGCATTAAGTAACTTTAGTGGTCCACTCATTATCATATTCTTTACACTTGCAGGTGCACAATTATCACTTTCAGTATTAAAGAGTGCGGGTTTAATCGCTATATTGTACATTGTTTTAAGAACTATTGGTAAAATTGGTGGTGCATATTTAGGTGCTACCATTGCAAAATCACCTAAAGTTGTTAGAAACGCTACAGGATTTTGTCTACTTCCACAAGGTGGGGTTGAAATTGGGATGTTAGTCGCAGTTTCATCAATCTTTCCTAGTGGTGAAGCAATCTTTATTAAAACGATTGTATTAGCAGGGATCTTATTCTTCGAGATTGTTGGACCAATTATATTCAAAATTACTTTAGAAAAAGTTGGAGAATCAAGGCTTACAGAACATCATCAAGAAGCATAAAAAAATGCCAGTTCATCAGAACTGGCTTTTCTTTATATTAATAATTAATTATTTAGCTGCTTTAAAATATTCAGCAACTTGATCCCAATTCACTACATTGAAGAATGCAGAAATATAATCAGGACGACGGTTTTGATAGTTTAGGTAATAAGCATGTTCCCAAACATCTAAGCCTAAGATTGGTGTACCTTGATCGAGTGGTGTATCTTGATTTGGTGTAGATACAACTTTCAATCCATCTTTTGTAACAATTAACCAAGCCCAACCACTACCAAAACGAGTAGCAGCTGCATTTGAGAATGCTTCTTTAAATGCATCAAATGATCCAAAAGCTTTATCGATTGCTTTTGCTAAGTCACCTTCAGGTTTTTGACCATTGTTAACTTTTAAGATTGACCAGAATAATTTATGGTTATAATAACCACCACCATTATTTTGTACTGCACCACGAATATCTTGTGGTACTAAAGTTAAGTCTGCAAGCACTTTTTCAAGTGGCATATCAAAGTCTGGGTGTTTAGCTAAAGCATCATTAAGTTTATTTGTATAACCTTGATGATGTTTTGTATAGTGGATTTCCATTGTTCTCGCGTCAATAAATGGTTCTAATGCATCGTAAGCATAAGGTAATTTTGGTAATTCAAATTTCATATAAATTCCTCCTTGTTTTATAGTTTCATCTTACATGATTTTAAGTTCGATTTCAAATCTTTTGCTTGATTTGATTAAAAAACGTATAAAAAGTAATTAAATGAATTATAAATAAGTATTGATCAAATCTTCGTCGATATCGATGAACATTGTCTTTTGATTTTTTAGGATAACTTTATAGCCTGGAATCTTAGGAATTTTTTTAACATTTTTGATTTGTGTGTAATCTACAGGGATTGATGAAGAGTATCTAAGCGATGAAAAATAAGCAGCAAGCATCGATGCTTTTCTGATGATTTTTTCATTTAACCCTTCAGCCTTTACAATGAGATGACTACCTGGTGCATCTTTAACATGGAAGAAGTAATCTTCTTGTCTAGCAAGTTCATGAGTAACATATTGATTTTGCAAACTATTTTTTCCGATGATATAGATCGCATCTTGATCTACAATTTTTAGAATATTCGGAGATGATTTTTTCTTTTGGACTTGTTTTTTCTTTGCTTTATACCCATAAGGAATCAAATCATTTTCTAAATCAGCAATATCATCTTGAGATGCAAACGATAAGTATGTCTTAAACTCTTCAAATAAATCTCTAAGTGCTTTAGTTTCATTGATTTGCTCGTTAATGTGAATGAGACCACGTTTTGCTTTTTGATATGATTTGTAATATTTTTGGGCATTTTCGTTAAGCGTCAATGTAGGATCTAACATGACCTTAGTATCATAAACTATAATCTCAGATTGTTTATCATTAAGATTTAATCCAGATTGATAAATTAAATCACCAAAAGTTTTATCATCTAGCTGTTTTCTTGTTTGGTCTAGACTGAGCTCAAGTTGTCCAAGTTTTCTATTGTACTTATCGAGTTGTTTTTGGATAAATAAATCATATGATTGTTTAAATTGAGTGTTAATGATTTCTTGATCATCACATAACTCAGATAATGTTTGATAAGATTTTTTTTGATGATCATTTGGAAAAATATCGAAAAAATAACCTGTATTTTTGGTGATGTCTTTTGTAGGATTTAGTGGGAGTTCACTTATTTGCTTGTGATTTTCAAATAAATATGTTGCTAGCTTCATAGAAATACCCATATATGAAGCAGATATATTTTTTGGGGTTTCAATCATATGATAGTCGATGTGATCAAAAGGTTTTTTATTTGTCGGGAAGAACTCGAAAGTTGCACCTGGAATCAGCTGTCTACCTGTTTCAAAAAACATTTTCTTAAAAGTATCTACAATCTTACCATCTTGAATAAGCATTAAGTTGGAGTGTTTACCCATGGCTTCAAAAACTAAAACTTTGGATACTGGTCCATCAATAAAATCATAAACAGTAAAATTAAACAACATGACTCTATCTGTTTGATGTTGTGTGATACTATCTAATATGCCACCTTCAAGTTGTTTTTTTAGGGTTAATAAAAACTGTGAATGATCTTTATTTGGAACTTTTTTGTCTGTAATATATGCAGAGAAGAAGTTAGCATTTAAATCAATGATTAATTTTAACTTTTCACCTTTGAAATAAAATTGAAATAAAAAGGATTCACTAGTGACATGACTAATCTTTTCAAGTCTTGCTTTATTAAGTTTTGAGTTTAACTCATTAACTAATGCATGTATAAATGCGCCGTCTATAATCATAATCCACCTCATAACTATTTTAACATTAAATTGAAATGTAAAACGCTTTTTCTTTCAAATTGTGATACTTCTCTTTACTTAAGCCATTTTATCATATATAATAAAGAGTAAATATAGAAACGAGGAGGCGCTTATGAAACTCAATGAACGTGGACTGCTAGTCGTATTATCGGGTCCATCTGGCGTAGGTAAAGGCACAGTAAGAAAAGCGTTGTTTCAAATGCCAAATCATGATCTTGTATATTCTGTTTCAATGACGACCCGTAAACCTAGAGAAGGTGAAGTCGATGGCGTTGATTACTATTTTGTCTCTAAAGAGGAATTTTTAAAGCGCATAGAAGAAAATAAGTTTTTAGAGTGGGCAGAATTTGTTGGTAATTATTATGGTACACCAAAAGATAAAATTGATGAACAACTCGATCAAGGAAAAGAAGTTGTTCTAGAGATAGAAGTTGAAGGTGCTTTACAAGTAAGAAAACAAATGAAAGATGCAGTATTTATCTTCTTGGTTCCACCAGGAAAAAAAGCATTATATGATAGACTAAGAGTCAGAGGTACTGAACCTATTGAGCTTGTCGAAAAAAGAATGAAAAAAGCTGAATCAGAATTCTTGCTTGCGCACAAATATGATTATATCGTAGTAAATGATGAAGTTAATAATGCAGCAGACCGTATCATGGCAATTGTACGTGCTGAGCATGCAAAGACAGAACGAACAATACACAATTACTTGAAGATGATAGGAGAGTGATTACATGTTAAAAAACAAAGATGGTATGAGATACCCATCGATCGATAAACTATTAGATAAAATAGATTCTAAGTACAAACTAGTCTATGCTGCTAGTAAAGTAGCAAGAATTATCGAAGATGAAAAATTAGTTGTTGAAAATGCACAATGTGTCAAAAGTATTGGCATGGCATTAGAAGAAATTCTAAATGACAAAGTGCAAGTAGATTTCGAAACGTAAAAGCGATTGTATCGCTTTTTCTTTTATCAAAAGATTTATCAAAAATATGTTAAAATGATAGTGGTGATTTTGTGAGTCTTAAGGCGAAAATAAACTTACTTCCAACAGAACCTGGCTGTTATTTGATGAAAAATGACAAAGATGAAGTCATTTATGTTGGAAAAGCTAAAAACTTAAAAAATAGAGTTAAGTCTTATTTCACTGGTGCGCATAATGAAAAAACAACACGACTTGTCCTTGAAATTAATGATTTCAATTATGTCTTAACGAATAGTGAACAAGAATCTTTAATTCTAGAAAATAACTTAATTAAGCAATATACGCCTAAATACAACATTCGTTTGGTTGATGATAAAACTTATCCGTATATTGAACTGACAAAAGAAAAATATCCTAAACTTCAAGTGGTTCGAAAGAAGAAACCTGAAGGTAGGATTTTTGGACCATATCCAAATGTATATGCAGCAAGAGAAACGGCTAGATTATTAAATCGATTATACCCACTTAGAAAATGTGACACAATGCCTAAGAAGGTATGTTTATATTATCATATTGGACAGTGTTTAGGTCCATGTCAATTTGATGTTGATTATAAAGATGACATCAATGAAATTGTGCGTTTTTTAAAAGGTGATACAAAAGAAGTATTAAATAAACTAAAAACAGAAATGGATAAAGCTTCTAGTCAAATGTTTTATGAAAAAGCGATTGAGTATAGAGATATGATTAGACATATCGAATCAACTACTGAAAAACAAATCATTAATATCAATGACTTTAAAGATAGAGATGCGATTAGTTTTGCGTATAACGAAGATGATATTTCCATTCAAATCTTAAAGATGCGATCAGGAAAGATTGTAGATCATGATCAAATCGTTTTTGCGTATGTTGGTGATTATATGGATTCAGTTTTAAGTTATCTTCAACAATATTATGAAGAACATATGCCTGATGAGTTATTATTTAGTGATCGTTTTAATACCGATGAACTAACATTAATGTTTGGTTCAAAAACAGTGATGCCACAAAAGGGTGATAAGAAAAAGATTGTAGATCTTGCATCTAAGAATGCAGATTATGATTTAGAACATCATTATATGCTTTATCGCCATAAACAAGAAAAGACACAAATTGCAATAGATGACTTATCACAGATGATTGGCATAGAAGTCAAAACAATAGAAATATTTGATAATGCACAATTATTTGGTACTGCACCGATTTCTGCATTAGTTGTTTATAAGGATCAAGCTTTTGATAAAAAAGGTTATCGTAAATATCATTTAAAAACAACTACAAATGATGATTATCAAGCGATGAGAGAAGTTGTTTATAGAAGATACCAAAGATTGCTTGTTGAAGGTAAACCTATGCCAGACTTAATTTTAGTAGATGGCGGAAAAGGGCAATTGAATGCAGCAACAGAAATCTTAAAAGAACTGAATTTAGAGATTAAAGTTGCAGGATTAAAGAAAAATAAAAAACATCAACTTGAAGCATTAGTATACGAAGGTAATGTTTATCCATTGTTAAGAAATAGTGAAGTCTATCAATTGTTGTTGAGTATTTCAGAAGAAGTACATAGATTTGCGATTAGTTTCCACAGAAAAACAAGAGATAAAGTTACACAACAATCTATATTAGATCATATTAAAGGCATCGGTCCAAAACGTAAACAAACGATTCTACAAACTTTTAAATCACTTGATGAAATCAAAGATGCAAGTGATGAAAAACTTAAAGAAATTGGCTTAACAGATGAAATTATCGAAGCATTAAGAGAGGTTATTCAATGACAAAGATTATTTATGACATCAATAGAGAATTAAAAATATTTTATTTAATCATCGAAGGCAGAAAGATAGGATTTTATTTATCAAATCGTCTAGCAAAAACATTCTTCGATTATCTTAGAAAAGGTGTTTTAGTTGATTTTGAAATCGCAACTAAACGTAAAAAAATTCACGGAAAATTATATTTTCAAGTGGCTCATTTCAATCGCATCATTTCATTAGAACCACATCGAGTACATTATGATTTATACCAACTTAGAAAAGATATGCAAGAAGTTTTAAAACAATATAAATATTATTTATTTATCGATTTTGAAATGACTATGCCTGGATATACTTCAACAGCATTTACACCTGAAATTATTCAAGTGGGATATGTGTTATCAGAAGCTCAAGGTGATATTATTGAACAAAATGGATATTACGTTTTACCTGCACCTTCTACAAACTTATCGAAAAGGACAAAGAAATTTTTAAAACTTGACGAGCTTAAGTTTTATGAAGATGCGATTCACTATGAAAAATTCTATGAAGATTTAAATCGAATCATTGAGAAGTATCAACCAAAGTTTGTAGTTTGGGGTAAAAATGATATTACAGCTTTAAATGATTCATATAGACTCCATCATAAAAATGCAATAGCTCAAGATACTGATTTCATAGATCTATTAAAATTGCATAAAGATTATTATAATCTAAAAGATGATTTAGGTTTATATAAAGCATATAAAACATATTTTGAAATTGACGGTATTCAACATCATGACGCAAATGATGATGCTTTAGTAACTAAATATGTGTTTGATGCATTTATGCTCCATATGCAATAAAAAAAAGTCCATTTGGACTTTTTTTATGCATTTTTTAAATCAATGATAATTGGAATGATTAATGGTCTTCTTTGAGTGATGTCATAAATCTTTTCACTTAAATGATCAATAACAGCTTGTTTCATATGTTGTTCATTTATTAATTTAACATTCAATTCTTTTTCACATATCTTTTTAGCTTCATTTGCAAGTTGTTTTGTAAGTTCTTCATTGCCTTTCATATAAATGAAACCTCTTGAGATAACTGTTGGATCGTTAACAAGTTTTTTTGCTTGTGAATCTATTGATAATACGACTGAGAATAAGCCTTCTTCACTGAGTAGCTTACGTTCTTTAATAACAGCACTACCAATATCACCTATACCGGTACCATCTATATAGACTTCACCAGAAGTTACCTTACCAGCATATCTAATGCCTTCTTTAGAGACAGCAGCGACATCACCGTTATCCATGACTAAGATATTATTTGGTTGAACACCACATTCAATTGCAAGTTTTTTATGTTCTTTAAGCATTCTGTGTTCACCATGAACTGGAATGAATAAGCGTGGTCTTACTAAACTTAGAACCATTTTTAAATCATTTTGGGCACCATGTCCAGATGTATGTGTGTCTGCAAGTGGACCATGTGTAATCACGTTAA
Organism: Tenericutes bacterium MO-XQ; assembly: GCA_002838185.1. Classification (GTDB taxonomy): domain Bacteria; phylum Bacillota_I; class Bacilli_A; order Acholeplasmatales; family Acholeplasmataceae; genus Mariniplasma. Next base: position 594,653 of record CP017948.1, read on the forward strand.
CATCTAATCTAAAAAGTTTATTGATGGTTCTATTTACACCCTCTTGATTTCCTGGAATCGGAGAAGAAGAGAAGATAACAGTATCACCAGCCATTGCTTGAACTTGTCTATGTGTACCATTTGCGATTCTACTTAATGCAGCGAGTGGCTCACCTTGTGATCCAGTTACGAGTAAACAAATTTGTTCTGGTTTGTATCTATTGACTTGATCACCAGTAATGATCGTATCTTTTGGAGCTTTGATATAACCTGTTTGCATACCAGCTTCAATCGCACGTTCCATGGATCTACCGAACACAGCAACTTTTCTTTTGTTTAAAACAGCCGCTTCAATGATTTGTTGGATACGATACATATTGGATGCGAATGTCGCAATAATGATTCTACCAGTCATTCTTGTAAATAATTCATGAATTGATTTTCCGACTTTGCTATCTGAGATGATCAGTTCATCACGCTCAGCATTGGTTGAGTCAGAAAGCATACATAAGACGCCTTCGCTTCCGATTTTAGCTAGTTTATCAAACTCTGTTGGTGGTCCAACAGGGGTAAAGTCAATTTTAAAATCACCTGTGTGAAAAAGTGTTCCCATAGATGTTTTAAAAACAATACCAAACATGTCAGGGATTGAATGTGTCATTCGTATAAAACTAACTTCAACATTTTTGAAATTATATTTATAATGACTCTTATATTCTTCAATATGAGGTGCTTTAATATCTTTGTGTTCCATAAATTTATATTCAATTAAGTCTACAGCTATGCCTGAAGCATAGATTTTGGGAATTTCAACTTGACGCAATAGATAAGGTATACTTCCAATATGATCTTCATGACCATGGGTAATAAAGAGCCCAACAATGCGCTCTTGATTTTCAATAAGATATGTGTAATCAGGGATGACATAGTCTATACCTAATAAATGTTCATCTGGAAATAATATGCCTGAATCGACAATAAAGATTTGATCTTCTATTTCATAGATATACATGTTTTTGCCGACTTCGCCTAGCCCACCTAAAGCAAAAATGCCGATTTCCCCGGGGTTTAATAATGGGTTTTTCATATAAAAATCCTCCAGCATCGATTTTCTACATTTCTATTTTATAATAAAATCGTTAAAAATGATAGTCAAATACAATATATGCTATAATAATTTTGAGGTGTAAGATGAAAACTGCAATTTTCTTTGATGTTGATAATACGATCTATTGTCACAAAGATCATAAAATTCCAGAACAAACAAAAAAACTATTAAATCTTTTGAGCCAACAAGAAGATATTGTTTTAGGTTTGGCAACAGGTAGAGGACTAAAAAAACTTGAAATCGTCAAAGAAGTTCTTCCTTATTTTACGTATAAAGTACTACTTAATGGTGCTTATGTATTAAAAAATGATGAAGTTGTCTATGATTTGCCAATCAAGCAAGAAGATGTGATTGAAGTACTTAATTATACCAAAGCACATGACATCAACATTGGCATGATTGGTATTGATGATGAAGCCGTTAATTATATGGATCAAAATTTTCTTGATGGCATGAAAATGTTAAGAGATATTAAACCAAATGTTGATGAAAAATTTTATGAGCATCATAAAGTCTATCAATTATGGATGTTTGCGAAAAATGAAGATGAAGTTTTTAAAGCAGCCGATTTGATGCCTAAATTTAGGGTCTTTCCTTGGCATGCAGGGGGAGCAGATTTCACATATCCAAACATCAATAAAGCACATGGCATTAAAAAATGTCTAGAAGTTGATGAGATTAGTCGTCTCATTTGTGTTGGCGATGGTGCCAATGATGTCGATATGATTGAGCTTGCGGATATCGGTATTGTTATGGATAATACTAGATTTCAAGCATTAAAAGAAAAAGCCGATTATATTGCTCCACATATTCATGAGGATCAATTATACGACTTTTTTAAGAAACTTAATCTTGTTTAGGTTTGAGTTTGTCTTGAACAATTTTGATAATTTCTCTTGGAACGTATGGAGAAATATCTGAGTGATGGACAACTAGTTCTTTAATTGCAGAAGATGATACAAAGTGATTTTTAGAAGATGGAAATAAAATTAAAGTTTCAATTCTTCTATTGATGTTTCTGTTGAACTGATAAAGTGCATATTCATTTTCATAGTCTTGAATATTTCTAAGTCCACGAATCATCAGTTCAATCCCATGATCTTTTGCATATCTGACAACTAAATCATTCGTAGAAGATACAACAACATTATCAATATCTTCGGTCACTAGTTTAATCATTTCTATACGTTCATCGGTAGTAAATGTAGGAACTTTCTTATAATTATCCGCTACAACAATGTGAAGTTCATCGACGATGCGTGCAGCACGTTTAATGAGATCAAGATGACCAATCGTTAGTGGATCAAATGTTCCAGGATATACAGCTTTTTTCATAAAGTTTACCTCGTTTCAATATTAGTATAACAAAAAAATTAAAAAAATAGTAAAGGAGTCATCAAAAATGAATATCTATCGTAAAAGTTTAGTCATTCAACTGATCATGTTCATCGTATTTTTTATCATGGGGGCAAACGTTATTGTCCAACATTATGTGTCTTCAACGTTTCCTGCTTATAATTTTATTATCTTAGGTGTTTTAGTCTTATTTGGTGTGCTTGGATTTTTCTTATATAAGAATTCATCAGATCAAATATTACCAATCACTGAAAAGATGATGAAAATCATTAAGGGCATATTATATGTTTATCTATTTGTATATATATTAGAAATGATCTTATCAAATATGGAGCAATTACCAACAGATATTGTAAAAATTATCTTTGGGTCAATCCTTATGATATTAGCAATCAGTGGTATTTATATTCAAACTGTATTGCTTCAAAAAAAATAAAGAGCTCATGCTCTTTTTTTATATCGTGAAGGTCGATATGGTAAAATATAATTAAGATAAAAAAGTTAAGGATGTGAGTTAAATTTGAGTAAAACAATATTTGTTTCAAATAGACTACCTGTAACTGTATCTATAAAAAGACACCAAATAGACTATCATGAAAGTATTGGTGGGCTTGCCACAGGACTAAAAAGTTTTCATCAAGGATCAGACAGTTTATGGGTTGGTTGGCCTGGAGTTGCAAAAGATAGACTAAGAAAAGATGAAGAAAAAAAGATTGAAAAAGCACTGAATGAATCATACAAATGTCATCCAGTATATTTAACTGATAAAGAAATTAGTTTATATTACGAAGGTTTTTCAAATAAAACGATTTGGCCTTTGTTTCATTACTTTGCGGATAAAGCAGAATATAATGAAAAGACATGGGATTATTATCAAAGAGTAAACAAAAAGTTTTATAAAAGCTTAAAACCGCACATCGAAGAAGACTCTATTGTTTGGGTTCATGATTATCAGTTGATGTTGCTTCCAGAAATGATTAAAGAAGATTTTCCATCAGTGAAAATTGGATTTTTCTTACATATTCCTTTTCCTTCAAGTGAAATATTTAGGTTACTTGTATGGAAAAAAGAAATCTTAAAAGGAATATTAGGTTCTGACCTCATTGGTTTTCATACCTATGATTATGTGAGACACTTCTTAAGTAGTGTCAGAAGAATATTAAATATCAATCAAAGTTTTTATAAGATACAATATAACGATCGAACCATTGAAGTAGATGCGTTTCCAATGGGTATAGATTATCATTATTTTTCATCAAAAACTATAGATGAGGTTAATATACCTAAAGATTATAAGGTGATATTGTCAGTCGATCGCCTAGATTATACAAAAGGTATTTTAGAGAGAATTAAAGCATATCGTGCTTTTTTAAAGCGATATCCAAAATATCGTGGAAAAGTAAAATTGCATTTAATTGTAGCTCCTTCAAGACAATCTCTTCCTACCTATGATGAATTAAGAAGAAACATCGAAAAACTAGTCAGTGAAACCAATGGTGAGTTTGGTAGTTTTGATTGGATGCCAATTTGGTATCTTTACCAGTCGTTTTCACAAGATGATTTGATTAAATATTATAAAGAAGCATCAATTTTACTTGTAACACCACTTAGAGATGGTATGAATCTAATTGCTAAAGAATACATTGCTGCAAGATCTGATCATCAAGGCATGTTAATTATTAGTGAAACAGCAGGTGCAGCGAGTGAACTTAGTGAAGCTATCATTATTAATCCTAATGATGAGATGCAAATTGCAGAAGGTATTAAAACAGCATTAGAGATGACTAAGACTGAACGTGTTGAACGCAATAAAATCATGAATGAACGCATCAAAAGATATAACGTTGAGTTTTGGGCAACCGAGTTCATGAATCGACTTCAAAAAGTGGAAATAAAAGAAATTGTTAAATTACCAAAGGATGAAATCATTGATAAGAAAATGATTTTTGAGCAATTTAAACAATCGAAATCTGCGATTTTATTTTTAGATTATGATGGTACATTAGTCGATTTCCAATCAACACCGATGCAAGCTTATCCGTCAAGAAAATTAAAAAATATCTTACAAAAATTATCGCAAATACCAAACACTGAAATTGTTATTATTTCAGGTAGAGATCATCAAACATTAGACAGATGGCTTGGAAATCTTCATGTCAATCTCGTTGGTGATCATGGATTATGGTATAAAACTAAAGATAGTGAGTGGCGCAAAACAATTTCAATTGATAGTACTTGGAAAGATCGCATGCGCCACGTCCTAGAAATCTATGTGGACCGCATGCCAGGATCATTCATTGAAGAAAAAACACACTCAGTTGCATTCCATTATCGAAAATGTGAACCTGAGATGGTATCCACAAAAATGTCAGAAATTAAAGATGCCTTGTTTTCAATTAAAGGAAATTATCCGATTGAAATTCAAGAAGGACATATGGTATTAGAAATTAAAGACCAAAGGGTAAATAAAGGTAGTGCGACTTACTTATTTACCAATCATCATGATTATGATTTTATGCTAGCAGCAGGAGATGACGTTACTGATGAAGATATGTTTAAAGCGTTAAAAGACGCAGTAACAATTAAAATTGGCTATGGATATACACTAGCAAATCATAGATTACAAACAGTTAAAGATTTTAGGGAATTATTAGAAGATATGATTCATATAGGAGGAAAGAAATAATGAAAGTATTAACTGATGTTTATGTTTTATCAAATGGAGTAAAAATTCCAAAAATTGGATTTGGTACATGGCAGGTACCAGATGGAGATGTCGCTTATAATTCAGTGATGATGGCTTTAAAAAATGGATATCGTCACATTGATACAGCTGCAGCTTACAGAAATGAAGCAAGCGTTGGTAAAGCGATAAAAGATTCAGGTATACCAAGAGAAGAAATCTTTGTTACATCTAAATTACAATCTCATATTAAAACATATGATGGTGCTAAAGAAGCATTCTTACAAACTTTGGAAGAACTTGGATTTGACTATTTAGATTTATATTTAATTCACGCACCATGGCCATGGAATGAAATGGGTAAAAATTGTGATGAAGGCAATGTTGAAGCATTTAAAGCAATGATAGAATTCTATAAAGAAGGTAAAATCAAAGCAATTGGTGTTTCTAATTTCTCACCAAAAGATATTGATAACATCATCAAAAACACTGATTTTGTGCCACATGCAAATCAAATCGCATTCTTTGTTGGTTTAGACCAAGAAGAAACAAGAGCTTATTGTGAAGAAAAAAATATTTTAATAGAAGCTTATTCACCGCTAGCTATTGGATATGCACTTAAAAATCCAATCGTTATTGATATGGCTAAACGTTATGACAAGACACCGGCGCAAATGCTGATTCGCTATTGTTTAGAAAAAGGAACATTACCATTACCTAAATCTACACATGAAAGTAGAATTATTGAGAACTCACATGTAGACTTTACTATTAAAAAAGCGGATATGGATATATTAGATGATATTCATGATGATCCAAGAAGATGGGGTAATTAAGAATCATAAAAATAAAATGGAGGAAAATTTTCCTCCATTTTTTTATAGGTTAAGTGATTCTTGACATGCTTTACAGTATCCATAAACTGTCATATCATGATGTGTGATTTTAAATCCATGCTTTTCGGCAATGTCATCCGCAATATGATGTACATGACAATCAATCTCATACATTTTTTGACAATTTAAACAAATCATGTAATGATGATGATCTTTATGATTCAAGTAATAATATGTCGTGTGATTCATATAACTTTTAGATACAATCTCTTCAGCAAAAAATAAATCTAAAGTTCTGTAAACAGTAGATAGGTTCATCGTATCTTTAGGTAGTGATTCTAAAATCATTTCAGCACTTAAAGGATGTGATGCTCCTTTTAAAATATCTAATATTTGTTTTCTTTGTTGTGTCAAACGCATGATTTCATCTCCTTAATACTTTCCTTGTAACAAGCATGAGAATTAATAATATGGTATAGATAACAACAATCGTAGATCCCACAGGTATTTCAAGTGGATGAGCAATGAAAATGCCTAAAATAACGATAATAAAACTTGAAATCATACCAAATATTAAAGTCATTTTAAAACTCTTTGTCCACTGAGATGAGATAATGGATGGAAAGACAACGAGTGCTGAGATTAAAAGTGTACCAATCGTTCTGACACCGATGACGATGAAAAACGCAGTAAGTATTGCTAAACCATAACCTAGTAAGCTAGTTTTAACTTTTGAGAATTTAGCGTAATCTAAATCATATGTCATTAAAAACAAAGGTCTATAAAAATACACGACAAATAATAAAATGACAATACTAACGATTGTTGATAATAACATATCTGCCTTAGTTGCAGTAAAAATATTACCAACAAGCATACTTTCAACAGATATATTAAATCCAGGTCCTTTTTTGATTAAGATCAAACCGATTGCAAAAGAAACACTAGCAACAAGACCAATAGCAGCATCACCGTTCATCTTATCTGTTGTTGCGAGATATTTAATAAGAATGGCAGCAAGTGCAACAAATGGTATAGCTATGTATAAAGCTTGATTAGATAATAGTATGCCAATGACTAAACCAGCAAAACTGACATGAGCTAGGCCATCTGCGATCATTGCTTGTTGATTTAAAACTAAATAGGGGCTTAACAAAGATGCAGATAAAGCGAGTGTAATCCCAATGAATAAGGCATTAATAATAAATTCATATTGTAGTAACTCAAGCATGATGATGCCCCCTATGTTCAAAGTGTGTAAAATCATGATAGCTACCTAAAAATTTTATACTTTGATCGACATACATGACTTTACAATCATCTTTTACTGCATCTGTTAAATCATGGGTAACGTGAATGATGGTTGTTTGTTGTTTTTGTTGTATGTCGTAAAGTAAATGATAAAATTTTTCTCTAAATGATGGATCAAGTGCACTTGTTGGTTCATCTAGGATAAGAATTTCAGGATTTGAGATTAAAGCTCTAATCAAATAAACTCTTTGTTGCTGTCCACCAGATAAATAGTTCATGCTCTTATTAAATAGCTCAGGAATCTCCATTTTTAATAACCATGCTTTAATTAATTCACATTCTGTTTTTGTAGGGATTAATCTTTGTTTTTTAAATCCACTATAAATGACCTCTTGAACAGTCATTGGGAGTTGATTTTTTAGATTTAGTTTTTGTGGAAGGTAACCCATATTATCAGTGTTCATTTCAATTGTTCCAGATGTAGGTTTTAAAAGACCTACTAATGTTTTAACAAGTGTTGTTTTACCACTACCATTCGGACCTACGATATGTAAAAAATCACCTTTTTGAATATGGAAATTAACATTTTTTAATACATTGAATGTTCCAAAAGAAACACTGACTTCGTTATATTTAATCATTTGTTTCGGTTACACCTAAAGCCATTTTGATATTTTCAAAATTTCTTATGAGTAAATCTTTATATGTAACCTCTGCCTCCCAGTCTTCTTGGTTTACATTGTGATATGTATGTAGTTCTAAAAGTGTTAATTCATAGTTATCGTTAATCATCAAATTTTCTTTAATGGCATTTGCAGCTCTTGGCTCTATAAGTGCTTCTATAAATAAATACTCTACATTTGAATTTTTTACAAGATTGGAAAAACTAATGATTTCACTACTAGTTAAATCATCATCTGGTTTAAATTCACTAAATAAGGATTCAATGTGCATGTTATATCTTTCAGCAAATGCACCCATCGCATTGTGACCTGCAAAATAGATTTCTGAATCTATATAAGGTTCGTGTCCTAAGAGTTCATCGATTTCATGGTGAACACGTTCAATTTCAGATTTATATTGGTTAGCATTACTTAAATAGTATGCTTCATTTTCAGGATCAATTTCAATCATATGTTCGTATATATAATCAATCATTTGTAAAACATTTGTTGGATCTACCCAGTAATGTAATTCGTTTTCATCATCATGTTCATCATCATGTTCGTCTTCTAATAAAGTAGAACTTAGTTTTGATATATAATTGACATTATCATGCTCATCTTCTTCAGGAGTATAACTTTTAGACATATCTAAAACGATAGTTTCTTTCCCACCAATAGCAGTAGGATCTTTAATCCATGTGTCAATATCAAGGCTTGTAAACAAAAATAGTTTAGCATTTTCAATATCAACCATATCTTTACTCGATGCTTCAAAACTATGAATGTCAGCACCAAGCGGTATAAGCATTTCAACAGTCATCTTATTTCCTGCGATGTGTTTAGCTAAATCATAATGTGTAAACATGGTTGTTACAATATCTGGCTGTTCATCATCATTTTGACAAGACATTAATGTGATACCAGTAATTAAAACTAATAATAAAAGTGCAAATTTCTTCATTAAAATACCTCCTATTGCAAATCATTCGCATTATCATTATAGCACGCAACTTAAGTTTTGCAAACCATTTGCAACAAGTTTTTTTCTATATCATACTTAATTGCTTAAAAAACCCAAAAAAACCGATTTATAAATTGTATTTAAGCATAAAAAATGTTATAATAAAAATCTAAACGTGAGTGGAGATGATGATTTCCACTCATTTTATTGAGGTTTGATATGAATATACAAAAAATGAAAGAAAAGTTAATACCAATTTTAAAAAGATATGATTTAGATATCTATAGTATCCGAACAAAAAAAGAGTTTGGAGAAAAAATTGTTGAAATCTTAATTGATGTTGATGTTATGGACATTAATGAGTTAGAAAAAATCCATATGGAATATGTGAATTTGCTGACTGATGAGGATCTTGATGATGACTATTATTTAGAACTATCTTCTTTAGGTGCGGAAAGACCGCTTAAAACAAAAGAAGAAGTTGAAAAAGCTATAGGTAAGTATATTTATTTAGAAACGAATAAATATAAAGGAAACGGGTATATCATATCGTTTGAAAATGATATAATTAAACTAGAAATCAATGATAAGGGACGCATTAGAAAAATTGATATCGATTTCAATGATGCTAGACACATGCGTACTTCAGTTAAGGTATAAGGAGGATATCATGATAAGTAAAGTATTTTTTGACAATATTGATGCGGTTGCAGAAGAAAAAGAACTGTCAAGAGAACAAGTTTTTGAAGCATTTACTCAAGGACTCATTGCTGGATGTAAAAAAGCACATGATGTTAGATCATGTCGCGTTGAATTAAAAGAAGATAAAAATGAAATTTTGGTGTACACACAACATTTAGTTGTTGATGAATTATCACTTGATTTAGATAAGAACTATTCACAAATGCTACTTGCAGATGCGAAGAAAATCAATTCTAGAATCAAAGTTGGTGACATCTTAGAACAAAAAATTGATCCAAAAGATTTTGGACATTTTGCGGTAAGAGATTTCAAATCAAGATTAAATGAAAGTTTAGTGACTAGCCAAAAAGAAAACTTATACAATCATTTTAAGAGTTTTGAACATGAGATGATTAATGCAAGAGTTATTGATGTTCAAGACGACCATTATCGTTTAGATATTGGTAAAGATTTAACAACATTACTTCCTAAAAAAGAAGCATTACCAAAAGATCAATTTCATGTGGGTGACCATGTGAGAGTTTATGTTTCTGATGTGGAAATGAAAACAAAATGGCCAAAAGTATTTGTCAGCCGTTCACACCCAAGTTTAATCATTAGATTGCTTGAAAACTATATCCCAGAAATTAAAGATGGCATCATCGAAGTGATGGGTATCTCAAGAGATCCAGGAGATCGTGCTAAAATTGGTGTGAAATCAAATGATTCAAAAGTTGACCCAATTGGCGCATGTGTTGGTGAAGGTGGCGCACGTATTCGTGAAATCGTTAAAGCATTAAGCGATGAAAAAATCGACTTATTTAGATGGAGCGACAATGAAAAAGAATTGATTGCTAACGCCTTACAACCTGCAGAAGTTGTTGCGGTTACACATGTGAATCCAAAAGAAAAGAGTGCACTTGCAATTGTACCTGATGATCAGTTGTCACTTGCAATCGGTAAACTTGGACAAAATGTTAAACTTGCTGTTCAAGCTTGCGGATGGAGCATCGATATTAAGTCAGAAACGATGGCTCAAGGTGAAGGCATTCTTTATTAAGAATTTTAAAGGTGGTTTTACACATGAAAAAAGTTAAAAAAATTCCACTAAGAACTTGTGTTGTAACCAAAGAAGTTTTACCTAAAAAAGAATTGATGCGTGTCGTTGCTGATAAAGATGGTAACGTATCTGTTGATCCTTCAGGTAAAGCAAATGGTCGTGGCGCATATTTAAAACTTAGTGAAGATGTGATAGTGTTAGCTAAAAAGAATAGAGCGTTAGATAGAAAACTTGAAGTTGAAGTGCCAGAACATATTTATGATGAGTTGATGAAACTTGTACATGGATAAAACGATAGGTTTAGCATATCGTGCAAGAAAGGTTACCGTAGGTACCGAAATCACGATTGATGCACTTCGTAAGAAAAAAATATGTTTAATCATTTTGGCAAATGATGCTTCAGAGCTAACGAAAAAAAAAGTAAGAGATAAAGCAAAGACATATGAGACTACTGTCTTAGAGGATTTAGATTCACATACTTTATCCTTAGCTTTAGGAAAAAAAGACATCAAAGTGATTGGTATAACAGAACAAGGGTTTTGCCAACTATTGATGGATCAGAAAAGGAAGTGATTATATGCCTCAAAATAAAAATCAAAAAAAGAGACCAAACAATCAACAAAAAAGAAATGATTATAGAAAACCAAATGCACCTAAGAAACCAAAACAAGAAGAAAATAAAGTGTTTATCTATAAAAATGACATGACGGTTGCTGATGTAGCACAAGGACTAAATATTAGTAATGCGGTAATGATTAAAAAGTTAATGAGCCAAGGTTTAATGGCTACAGTAACACAAGTAATCGATCGTGATACCATTGAAGTTATTGCTATTGATGAAGGCTTTGAAGTGCAAGATGAAGTCGTTACAGATGTTACAAGATTCGATGAAATCGAAATCGTTGATGACCCTAAAGATTTAGTAAAAAGACCACCGATTGTTACTGTTATGGGACATGTTGATCACGGTAAAACAACGCTTTTAGATACCATTCGTAAATCACGAGTTGTTGCAGGTGAAGCTGGTGGGATTACACAACATATTGGTGCTTATCAAGTGGTTAGAAATGATGAAAAAATTACATTTATTGATACTCCAGGACATGCTGCTTTTACTGAAATGCGTGCACGTGGAGCAAAAGTAACGGATATTGTTATTTTAGTTGTAGGTGCTGATGATGGTGTAATGCCTCAAACAATTGAAGCACTAGATCATGCCCGAGCTGCAAAAGTACCAATTATTGTTGCTGTTAATAAAATTGACCGTCCTTCTGCAAATCCAGATCGCGTTATGACTGAATTATCAGAACGTGGTTTAGTTCCAGAAGCATGGGGTGGAGATACACCATTTGTACAAGTGTCTGCACTTAAAAACATCAATATTGATGAATTATTAGATGTGATTCAATTACTCAGTGAGATTAATGAATTTAAAGCAAATCCTAATAGGTTAGCTAGAGGTACAGTAATCGAAGCTAGTCTTGATAAAGGTAGAGGTTCTGTTGCTACACTCATCGTAGAAACAGGAACTTTAAAAGTCGGAGATTATATCGTTATCGGTAATACATACGGTAAAATCAGAACGATGACTGATGATTTAGGTAATCGTTTTGATGAAGCAGGTCCTTCACAACCAGTAGAAGTTACTGGGTTAAATGAAGTACCACAAGCTGGTGATATTTTCATGGCATTTAAAGATGAAAAAATGACAAGAAGTATTGCATCAGATCGTCAATCAAGACAAAAAGAAACTGAATTAAAACAAATGAAAAAACGTTCACTTGATTCATTATTAGGTGAAATTGAACAAGAAACTAAAGAATTGAATATTATCATCAAAGGTGATGTTCAAGGCTCTATAGAGGCTTTAAGAGGCATGCTAGAGAAAATTGATATCAAAGGATTCCATGTGAATGTTGTTAGACATTCAGTTGGAGCTATTACAGAAAATGATGTTACGTTAGCATCTGCTTCAGATGCAATCATCATCGGATTTAACGTAAGACCTACAGCTGCTGTGAAACGTGTTGCAGATGCTGAAGGTGTTGAAATTAGATTATATAGCATTATTTATCGTATTCAAGAAGATATCGAAGCTGCTCTTAAGGGTATGTTAGAACCAGAATTCGAAGAAATCGTTACTGGACAAGCTGAAGTTAGAGAAACCTATAAGATTTCTAGAGTAGGTACAATCGCAGGTTGTATGGTAACTGATGGTGTTATCAAACGTGATGCATTAGTTAGAGTCTTAAGAGATGGTATTGTTGTTTACGAAGGTAAATTAGCATCACTTAAACGTTTTAAAGACGATGCTAAAGAAGTTAGAAGTGGATTTGAATGTGGATTATCTATTGAAAACTTCAACGACATCAAAGTCGGAGACGTTATAGAAGCATCACAATTAAAAGAAATTGAGGTGTAGGAATTTATGTCAATTACTACTGAACGTTTAGCAAGTTTAATCCAAAGAGAACTTGCACCAATCGTTAACCAAGAAGTTAAAGATAAGAGCTTTGGTTATATCAATTTAACAGAAGTTAAAGTCACTAAAGACTTATCTTTTGCTACTGTTTATTACACAATTTTAAGCGATGAAGCAGAAGTATTAGATCGTGCTAAAAAAGCGATTGAAACTGCTAAAGCTACGATACGTATGGAATTAGCTAAGAAAATTAGAAACGTACGTAAAATACCAGAATTGGTTTTTAAATATGATGAAGCATTAGCTTATGGTAATCATATTGACCAACTTCTAAAAACAATAAAGTAACTTAGGTTACTTTTTTTAAAATTAAAATCTAGAGAAAAGTGTGATGTTGTGTACGCAAAGGTCATCGTTGATATTAAACATGAACAAGTAAATCAAGCTTTTGATTATCATATACCTGATGCAATCAAAAATGACTTAGAAATCGGCATGAGAGTGATCGTGCCTTTTGGTGCTCAAACACGCATGGGATATGTAGTTGATATCACTGATCATTCAGACGAACAGACCAAAGATATCATTCATATGCTAGATATTATCCCAACCATCAACGAAGAGTTATTTATGTTAATTAAAACTGTTCTAGATGAAACACATGCCCTTTATAGTGAGGTTTTTGAATGTGTTGTACCTAGTGAGCTTAGTATGGATTATGATAAAGAAGTTTACATCAAAGACGATAGTTTAGTTCCAGATGATCTCAAAGCTTTTTTTGATGAAAAAGGTGTATGGCATTTAAAAAAGGGTGAGTATCATTTGTTGCCAAAACTTAGAAGACTTCGTGAAAAGCAAGCTGTTGATATCAAAAATATTTATGCACAAAAAAGTAAAGAGAAATTAGTGGTTGCTTATCAATATAATGAAAACCACACTTATCCAAGAGCTGACAAATATCCTAAATTAGAGAAAAACATCATATATACAAAAAATGAATTAGAAGAACTAGGATTTACAACAAGCAACATCCAAACCTTAAAGAAACATGATGTTTTAAAACAAACAACAAAGGCAGTCAAAAGAGAGATTGAACATGTTTTTGACTTAAAAGATAAAACAGTAAATCTTTCGGATGAACAGATACACGCTAGTAGTAAAATCAAAGAAGATCTTAAGCATTATCAAACTTTTTTACTTCATGGAGTTACGGGATCTGGGAAAACTGAAGTTTATTTAGATGTCATAGAAACAGTCGTTAAAAACCATAAAAAATGTTTGATATTAGTACCCGAAATTACACTCATATCGCCAATGGCAAAACGTGTAAAATCCAGATTTAATAGAGTTGCAATCTATCATAGTGCTTTATCAAAAGGTGAACGTTATGACCAATATCAAATGATCCTAAATGATGAAGTTGATGTCGTCATCGCAACTAGAAGTGGTATATTTATGCCGATTAAAGATTTAGGTATCATCATCATAGATGAGGAACATGATCCTTCTTATGTTCAAAAAGAAGGTGTCATATACGATGCAAGAAAAATCGCTATGAAAAGAGCAAAATACCATCAAATCCCACTTGTTTTAGGCTCAGCTACGCCGTCAATTGAAAGTATGTATCATGCAAAAAACAATACCTATCAATTACTAGAACTTCTTCATCGTCCTTTTGATTTAAAACAACCAACGATTAAGTTTGTTGATATGAAATCAGAACTCAAACAAAAAAACACAAGCATTTTTTCAAATGACTTAAAAGAAGCGATTCATGATAGACTTCTAAAAAAAGAACAAACAATGATCCTCTTTAATCGAAAAGGATATGCACCTTTTGTTTTATGTAGACATTGTGGAGATGTTCCAAAATGTCCAGATTGTGATATTTCACTGACTTATTATAAAGATAAAGACGTCCTTAAATGTCATTATTGTGGATATGAAAAACCATTTGAAAAAACATGTGAAGCTTGTGGACAACCAACAGTTAAAGAAGTTGGTGTTGGCATAGAATATGTTGAACAACAGCTTAGAAAAACATTTCCAAAAGCTAGAATCATGCGTATGGATAAAAATGTAACAACCACTAAAGGCTCACATGAAAAGATCTGGCATTCATTTTTAAATGAAGATGCAGACATCTTATTAGGAACACAAATGATCGCAAAAGGATTAGATTTTCCAAAAGTAACACTTGTTGGTGTATTAATGGCCGACCTATCTTTAAAAGTTCCATCTTATACAGCAAGCGAACAAACATATATGCTTTTATCACAGATTTCAGGAAGATCTGGTAGACATAGACCGGGTGAAGTCATTATTCAAGGATATAAACTTGATCATTACGCAATCCAAAGTGTTTTAAAAGATTATGAAGCCTTTTACAAAGAAGCATTATATGAAAGAAAACTGATGCGCTATGAACCATTTATGCATGTATCTCAATTTTTAATTGAAGGTCAAGCATATTTAAAAACTTATCAAGTTGCGTTTATGCTAAAGAAAAGACTTTCAACGGTACCAAACGTTTTAGTTTTAGGGCCATCTCAAGCTTTAATTAAAAAAATCAAAGATCGTTTTAGATTTGTCGTAACGATTAAGTATAAAGATTTAAACTTTATGGAAATCAATCAAATCATGAATGATTTAAAACAAATAGATATACACATTAAATATTTTCCAAATTTAGATATGATGTAGGTGATGAAAATGAAAATTGTATTTATGGGCACACCATTATTTGCAGTAGAAGTTTTAGAAAGGTTAATCAAAGAGCATGATGTTTGTCTTGTCGTAACACAACCAGATAAAATCACTGGTAGAAAAAAAGTTTTAACACCACCAATAGTAAAAGAAGTTGCGTTAAAACATGGTATTGAAGTTTTCCAACCAGCAAATATAAAAACAGACTATCAAAAAATTATTGATTTAAAACCTGATTTTATGATTACTGCTGCTTATGGACAAATCTTACCTAAAGCATTATTAGATGAAGTGAAAGCAATCAATGTCCATGGGTCATTATTACCTAAATATAGGGGTGGAGCACCCATTCAATATGCACTTTTTAACGGTGATAAGCAAACAGGTGTTACCATTATGTATATGGCATTTAAAATGGATAGTGGCGATATTATTAAACAAGAAGCACTTGATATTAAAGCAGATGATGATACACTGAGTCTAACCAAAAGGTTATCAACATTAGGCACTAAACTTTTAAAAGAAGTTTTAGAAGATATCAGTCAAGGTATCATCCATAGAGAAAAACAAGATGAAAGTTTAGTTACTTTTTCACCGACACTCAGTTATCAAGATGAATTTTTATCTTTTAATCAAAAATCAGAAGATATCATCAACAAAGTCAAGGGATTATCCCCTGAACCAGGTGCACATGCATTCATTAACGATATGAAAATCAAAATCTATAAAGTTGAAAATAGTGATATAATAGAACATGAAGATAAGCGCCCAGGTACTATTCTAAGTGTGAAAAAAGAACTTCTTGTAAAAACACTTGATGGTGTGATAAAAATAAAGCTTATACAAGTGCCAGGGAAAAAGATGATGGCAGCCAAAGATTTTCTCAATGGACAAAATGTTATGCATGAAAATGACATATTCAATAGAGGAGAAGAACTATGAAAAAAGAAAAGAAAAAATTACTTTTTACAAGACAAGAAATGTTTGACTTAAACAAAAAAATGTTGCAAAAAAGAGGTGTAACGATTGAAGCAATCGCTGAAATTTCTTATATGCAACAATCGAAATATTCTGATGAAGTAAGTCGAGCAATTTGCATTGAATCAGTGGAAAAGATCTTATCTCTTAGAGATGTGTTTCATCATGTACAATTAGCAGCAGAAATCGATCGCTTAGCTGAAGAAGGTCTATTCCAAGGACCTATCCAAGATATTATTTATGAAGATTTAGGATTATTCGGTGTTGATGAAACGTTAGGTTTAGATGTTTCTGGATTATATGGAACCATTGGTCAAACCAACTTTGGCGATATTGATGTGAATAAACACGGTATTGTTAAACGTTTAAATGATGCAGGTAAAGAAGACGGTATTTGTCATACATTTTTAGATGATATCGTTGGAGCTATCGCTGCAGCTGCATCAACAAGAGTAGCACAAGTCATGAATGAAGATTTAGCACACGAAAATGTAGATGTCAAAAGATTTAGCATTTTTGATTTATAACAACAAGGACTGATCTTAGGTGGATAATAAACAAAACAAAAAAAGAAAATTCTGGGATTTAAAAACACTTGGCAAAGATATATTTGCTAAGTTTTTTGGATTTGAACAAGGTGTAGATATCACAAATGATGTCGCTGTTTTGTTTAGAAGAAATGTCGTTATTAAAAACATAGTCTTTGTATCCAATATCATGTATACACTGATTTTGTTGGTTTTATCATTTTCAAGTGAAGCACAAGTTGCGGATTGGGTCATTTCCGTGATGGCATTTCCCATCACTTATGTGATCAATAAACTCTTAAAAAAACTAATTCATCTTGATCCAGAAGATAAAACAAAACAAAGTGTTGCGATGTATGTTGCTGCATTCTATATCTTTTTCTCATCTGTCTTAATATACGCAAGATTATATACTTTAGAATATTTTGAAACAGGTGCATATATCTTAATGTATTATGCAGTTGTCGTTATTTCTTTATATCAAGAAAAGAAATTATTAAGTAGTAGTTTTCAAGGATTATTAGCTTTATTAACGGTAATCCATTTGATTTGGACATATAACTTTCATGGTTTAGTTGGTGGTCAAACGTTTATGGAGTTTTTACCTAATTTCATAAGACTCCCTGAATTTGGTGATATATTACTTAGAACATTATTGTTTATACTATTCTATTTCGTTTTATATGCAATTGTTTCAATGGGACAATACATGCAAGAAGAAAGAAAAAAAGAGCTGATAAAAAGACGTCAAGTTCAAACTGATTTCTCACACATAGTTGGTGATTTATTTAGTGTAGTCTTTTCATCATCATATACACTTATGGATAAAAGACATGCCTATCAAGTTCAGCAAATGAGTCAAAAGCTTGCGGATTATTATGGTATGAATCAAGATCAGATTAATCAACTCAATGAATATTCAATGGTCCATTTACAATATCAAGAGATCAAACATTTATTAAATGATATTAGTTCATATGATGAAAAAACATATGACATGTTAAAAGAACAAACAGAACTGGGCTCAAAAATTGCTAAACGGATTCAGCTTGCCCAAAAATGTGAAGATATCGCTAGAGCACATATTGAAGATACAGCAAATGAAAAATTCTTAAAAGAAATGCTTGTCATTCAACCAGAACTAGAGTCACAAGTGATTTTATTAAGCGATTTATATATTACGATGAGATCACATAGATCATATAAAAGACCAATGGCACATAGTATTGTTTTAAAACAATTTCAAGGTGAGTTAGGTAATTATTTTGATTATGAACTTAAAGAAAGATTCTTAAAATTCCATGACGAATTTTCGGAAATGTATAATAACTTTTAACAAGTAATTTAGATTGACTTTTACATGGTTTTCATGTATCATGATATAGAATATAAATTAAATAAAACTTATTCAGAGCTATCGAGGCCAGTGACTGTTGACGTAGCAGCAACCTACTTAAATTAGGTGCTTATCACTAGGGGTAAAATCTCAACAATAAGGAAGAATACCGCTTTCCTTATGGAAGGCGGTTTTTCTTAAAAGAAGGAGTGTATTTATGTACAAATTATTTAGTAGTGAATCAGTAACAGAAGGGCATCCAGATAAATTAAGTGATTATATCTCAGATTCTATTTTAGATGCATGTTTAGAACAAGATCCAGAATCAAGAGTTGCCATAGAAACAGCAGTAACAACGCATTATTGTCTGCTTTTTGGTGAGATTACAACCAAAGCAAATATTGATTATAAAGAAATCGTAAAACAAGCTATTTTAGATGTTGGTTATACGAAAGAAGCATATGGATATAGTGTTGATACAGTAGAGATCGATTTAAAGATTAAAGAACAATCAGCTGATATCGCATTAGGTGTGAATAAAAATGAAAATAAATCACTTGGTGCAGGTGATCAAGGACTTATGTTTGGATATGCCAATAGCGATACAGACACATTTTTACCATTACCAATCTATCTTGCTCACCGACTAGCCGAAAGATTAAGTTTTGTAAGAAAAACGAATTTAGTAGAAGGTCTTCGCCCTGATGGTAAAACTCAAGTCACTGTCGCATATGATGAAAATCATAAGATTGATTATATTCATACCGTTGTTTTATCGACACAACACGATGAGTTTTGGACACAAGAAGCATTACATCAAACAATGCTTGAACATGTCATAAATCCTGTATTAAAAGATTATGATACATCGAAAACGATTTATAAAATTAATCCAACAGGAAGATTTATCATTGGTGGACCACATGGTGATGCTGGATTAACAGGAAGAAAGATTATTGTAGATACTTATGGTGGATATGCTAGACATGGTGGTGGTGCGTTTTCTGGAAAAGATGCAACTAAGGTTGATAGAAGTGCAGCATACATGGCAAGATATATTGCAAAAAATATTGTTGCAAGTGGAGTTGCAAGTGAATGTGAAATCCAACTCGCATATGCGATTGGTGTATCAGAACCTGTGAGTGTTGCAATCAATACTTTTGATACTGAAAAAGTAGATTTAGATAAAATTTATCAAGCAGTTTTAAAACATTTTGATCTAACGCCTAAAGGCATTATAAAGACTTTAAAATTGAATAGACCTATATACAAAAAAACCGCAGCATATGGCCATTTCGGACGAAACATCGAAGACTTTTCTTGGGAAAGTCTAGATAAGATTGAAATATTCAAAGAATTATTATAAAATGGAAGCGGTGATTATAAATGAATGAAAAACTACAAAGCATAGAAAACAGAAGATTAGAAATCGAAAAACGACATAAAAAGAATATTTTAATAGGAGTTTTAACGTTAATTCCAGCGATTCTTTTAGGGGCTTTAGGTGTAACATCTGAGTTAACCGTATTCATTATATTAGGTATCGTTATTTTTATCGTTTCAATTTTCTTTTTTGGTAGAGCATCTGCAGAAGCATCTAAATTTAGAAAAATTATCAAACGCGAACTTATTCATGCACTACTTGCTGAAGAGTTTGAAGAAGTCATTTATGATCCAAAATCAACAATTCCAGTTTCAAGAATAAATGCAACTGGAACTATTAAAAGACCTGATCGTTTTTATGGAGAAGATTATATTAAAGGAACTTATAAAGGTGTTGGGTTTGAAGTTTCAGATGTTGATTTAAAACAAAGAGTTGAAAGAAGAGATCAAAACGGAAATGTTCATGTATCCTATGAAACCTATTTTAAAGGTAGATGGTATATTTATAAGTTCCAAAAGCATTTTGATCAAGTCTTAAAAGTTGTCGAAGGTAGAGGCAATTATGTCAATCGTAAAAACCTTGTTAAATTTGATACAGAAAGTATTGAGTTTAATAAAAAGTTTGATATATTTGCAACCTCTCAAGAATTTGGTTTTTATTTAATTACATCTTCTATGATAGAAAAACTATTAGAATTAGAAAAATTACATAGAGGATCCATTCTTTACTGTTTTATGAATAATGAGCTTCATATTGGTGTCAATGATCGAAAGAACTATTTAGAATTCAAATTAAAAACACCAATTAATGAAGAAACTTTAGATATATTTATGTCAGATATTGAACTCATTCCAGCTATAATCAATGAGTTTAGATTAGATAGCGTCAAATTTAAATAAACATGAAGGAAGGAGAGATTTAAATGCCAAGTCCAGGTGTAACAATTTTAATCATTGTTGGTGTTGTATTATTTATTTTCTTTGCATGGTACATCTCAGTTGTTAACTCATTTAGACGTATGCTTATCAAGATTGATGAATCTGAATCAAGTATTGATATTGCACTTACAAAACGTTTTGATATGTTAACTAAATTGTTTCAAGCAACTAAAGGTTACATGAAACATGAAGCAGAAACACTTCAAAAAGTAATCGCTATGAGACAACCTGCTCATTCAGCGCCAATGGAACAAAAACAAGAATTCGCTGACCAAGTGACAAGAGGACTTCAAGCAATCAACGTTGTTGTAGAACAATATCCAGATCTAAAAGCATCTGAAAGTGTAACAAATCTACAAAACGCAACAGTTGAAGTTGAAGAAAACTTACAAGCTTCTAGAAGAGTCTATAATTCTAATGTTTCCATCTACAATCAAAAAGTTGTGGTCTTCCCAACAAACATCATTGCAAACATGAAACATTTTGAAAAACGTGCATTCTTTGAAGCAGAAGCTGCGAAGCGAGCAGATGTGAATTTTGATTTCTAAAATAAAACGCCAAGCGTTTTATTTTTTTGCTTTATATTGCCCTTTTTGATAATTATGGTAAATATAAGGATTGACTCTAAACGCTTGTAAAAATAGCTCTATTATAGTAATATAATAGAGAACGAAAAGGATGTGTATGTATGCTTAGAAAATGGTTTGATCCAAGTAAACGAGAGCTTAAACGCGCAAAAAAAATAGCCGATCAAGTGTTTGCTTTGGAAAAAGAAATGGAACAATTATCAGATAACGATTTAAAAAATAAAACTGATGAATTTAAAAAAAGATTTCAAAATGGAGAAACTTTAGATGATTTAATGGTTGAAGCGTTCGCTGTTGTTAGAGAAGCTTCAAGAAGAGTTACTAAATTATTTCCATATTATGTACAAGTTTTAGGTGCTGTTGCTATTTTTGGTGGTAACATCGCTGAAATGAAAACTGGTGAAGGTAAAACATTAACAGCTGTTATGCCAGCATATTTAAGTGCTTTAAATGGCGAAGGCGTTCATATTGTTACAGTTAACGAATACTTAGCGAGTCGTGAAGTCGAAGGAGAAATCGGCGAGTTATTTCGTTTTTTAGGTTTGACTGTAGGTCTTAACTTAAGAGATTTAACAAGAGAACAGAAAAAAGAAGCATATGATTGCGATATTTTATATTCTACGAATTCAGAGTTAGGATTTGATTATCTACGTGACCATATGGTTTTATATGCGAAAGATATGGTTGCAAGACGTGGATTAAATTATGCAATCATCGATGAAGTTGACTCCATCTTAATTGATGAAGCGAGAACACCTTTAATTATTTCTGGTGGATCAAAAAACAATCAAAACTTATATCAAGCAGCAGATCGCTTTGCAAAATCGATTAGAGATGAAGATTTCGAAATTGAAATTGAATCAAAAAGTATTGCTTTAACCAAATCAGGAATTGAAAAAGCTGAAAAGATTTTCCAAATAGAAAACCTTTATGATTTAAAACATGTATCTTTAGTGCATCATATCAATAACGCACTTCGTGCAAATTATATTATGTCTAGAGATAAAGAATATGTTGTATCTGATGGTGAAGTATTAATCGTCGATCAATTTACAGGACGTATCTTAAGAGGGCGTCAATTTTCTGAAGGGCTTCATCAAGCTTTAGAAGCTAAAGAAAATGTACAAGTAAAAAGAGAAACAATTACGGTTGCAACCATCACATATCAAAACTTCTTTAGAATGTATAAAAAACTTTCAGGGATGACAGGTACAGCAAAAACTGAAGAAGAAGAATTTAGAGATATTTATAACATGGACGTAATTGAAGTTCCAACCAATGCTCCTGTTATTAGAAATGATGAACCAGATTTTATTTATGCAACTTTAAAAGAAAAATTTGAAGCATTAGTTAACGAAGTTGAACAAAGACATAAAATCGGTCAACCAATCTTAATTGGTACGATTGCTGTTGAAACATCAGAAGACTTATCACGTATGCTTAAATCAAGACGTATACCTCATGAAGTATTAAATGCGAAGAATCATGCAAGAGAAGCTGAGATTGTAGCTAAAGCAGGTTTAAAAGGATCTGTCACAATTGCAACCAATATGGCTGGTCGTGGTACGGATATTAAACTTGGTGAAGGTGTCATTGAACTTGGTGGTTTAGCCGTTATCGGTAGTGAAAGACATGAATCAAGACGTATTGATAATCAGTTAAGAGGACGTAGTGGTCGTCAAGGTGACCCAGGATACTCTAGATTCTATTTATCTGCAGAAGACGAACTGATGATGCGCTTTGGTGGCGAGTCGTTTAAACGTCGAATTGCGATGCTAGAACGCATGAATACAACAGGTGAACCATTATCTTCTAAGCTATTTTCAAGATTTGTTACAAGTGCACAAAAACGTATTGAAGGTAATAACTACGATTCTAGAAAGACTGTCTTAAAATATGATGATGTGCTTCGTAAACAAAGAGAAATCATCTATCAAAATAGAAGAGATGTACTCTTATTAGAATCCATTGAACCACAAGTTAGACAAACGATTATTAACTCTTTAACTGGACAAGTTGATCAATTTGTTCATTTAGAAGGTAAAAATGAGTATAAAGTTGAAATTGATCAACTATTAACGCATTTTAATGGTAATATTTTCTATCAAGATACAATTAAAAAAGAAGATATTGAAACTCTTCAAGCACAAGAGATTACGGATTATATCGTTAATCTTGGAGTAAGTGCATTAGATGAAAAGAAAAATAATTTCCCACCAGAAATCTTTAATGAGTTTTTAAAGGTTGTTATGCTTAGAGTAATTGATACCTATTGGATGAGACACATCGATGCGATGAGTGAACTTAGACAAGGTGTAACACTTCAAGCTTACGGACAACAACAACCATTAACCATCTATCAACAAGAAGGTCTACGCATGTTTAATGAGATGGTAGCAAACATATCTAAAGATGTGACGCGTTATGCGATTAGAGCTCAAATTAAGTATGATCAAGAACGTGAAGCAGTTGTTAAAAACACACAAACCAATCAAGGTGTAGAAGATAATAAACCAAAGAAACCTAAAGTAAGAAAAAATAGAGGACAAAGAAACTTACCTTGGAGATAGGAGGTCAGCATGGAAAGATATGATGTGAATAAAATCATTGCAGAGTTTAAAACTGCGATGGATGATTTTAATCGTGCTATTCAACCAGAAAAACTAGAAAAAACATATCAAGAACTCAATAAAAAAATGCAAGAACCTGACTTCTGGAATAATACCAATGAAGCAAAAAAAGTGACTAAAGAAGCGAATATGATTCGCTCTAAAGTCGATCGTTTCAATCAGCTCAAACAAAAAGTAAAAAATGTGATTGATTGGGCGGACATATCAGAAGAACAAACAGAAGAATGGACCATCTTAGAAGCTGATATTGAAAAACTAGATGAAGAAATCAAAGCATTTGAACTAGAAACCATCTTAAATGGACCTTATGATGATTTAAATGCGATTATAGAAATCCACCCAGGTGCTGGAGGTACAGAATCTCAAGACTGGGCGGATATGCTTTATCGCTTATATACAAGATATGGTCAAAGAAAAAAATATAAAATTGAAGTATTAGATTATCAATCAGGTGATGAAGCTGGTATTAAATCAGTAACCATGTTACTTAAGGGTCCTTATGCATATGGATACTTAAAAGCAGAACGTGGTGTTCATCGATTGGTTAGAATCTCACCATTTGATTCAAATGCTAGACGTCACACAAGTTTCGCATCTATTGATGTGATGCCTGAAATCAGCGATGAAATCGACATTGACATCAAAGATGATGATCTTAAAATTGATGTTTATAGAAGTAGTGGTGCAGGCGGACAATCCGTTAATACCACAGACTCAGCTGTAAGAATTACGCATTTGCCTACTAATATTGTAGTGACTTGTCAAAACGAAAGAAGTCAAATCAAAAATAAAGAAAAAGCAATGAGTTATTTAAAAGCGAAGTTAGTTCAAGAAGAAGTTAGAAAACATGAAGAAACATTAAAGAACATTAAAGGTGAACAAAAAGATATCGCGTGGGGCTCACAAATTAGATCATATGTATTTCATCCTTATCAAATGGTTAAGGATCACCGTACAAATTATGAGGTCGGTAATATTGATCTAGTGATGGATGGCGATATTGATGGGTTTATCAATGCTTATTTAAAAGCAGGTGATGCTCATGAGTAAAGCTAAACTTATAGAAATCTTAGAAATCACAGGAGGCGTAACATTACTGTCTTTAGGTTTCTATTTTTTCTTATTACCACAAAACTTAGTCATTGGTGGTGTCATGGGGATATCAGTCCTCTTGCAAAATGTGATTGAAGTTTCAGTATTTATTTTTGTAGCTAATATATTTTTATTAATCGTTGGACTGATATTTTTAGGAAAAGCTTTTTTCTTAAAAACAGTCTATGCAACATTATTATCACCAGCAATCATTTTTATCCTAGAAAGAACCGTACCTGCGGATTTCTTCATGAAATTTATGCATGAAAGTCCTTATATGGTATCAGCCTTATTTGGTGCTTTATTTGTAGGTGTTGGGCTCGGTATGGTTATTAGAAATAATGCAACAACAGGTGGGATTGATATCATTCAAAACATGATGCATAAGTTTTTACATATCCCCTTTGCTTGGGCACTATATATCATTGATGGAACGATTATTACGATTGCATTATTTGTTGATTTTCAAGCAGGACTATACGCATTTGGCGCAATGCTTTTAAGTGGTATTATCATTGACCGAATGTCATTAGAAGGTATTGCAGGATATACGGTATTCATATTAACGGATAAAACCAAAGATATGCAAAACAAGATCTATGAAAAACTAGATCGAGGGATTACAAAAATTAAAGTGATTGGTGGTTATTCTAATTTAGAAAAAGAAATGATTGTTTGTACCATCGATAGATTACAGCTTTATACATTTAGACTAATTATTAAAGAGATAGATCCACAAGCATTTACGTTTGTAACAAGAACACACGAAGCCACTGGTTATGGGTTCAGTAAGGGGAGTCAAACATGGGAACAAAAAGAATAGGTTGGATATTTTTATTAGGTGTATTATTAGCATTTTTTGCAGGATTTCAAGTTCAAACGTTTTTTGTAGATAATGAACCTGAACCGTTTGTAGATGTTTATACAGAAATTACTGAAGCACTTGATCGATATTATTTATATGATTTAAGTGATGAAGAAAAAGATGCGGCTTTTATCGCGCAATTAGAAGCAATCGTTAGATCTTATGCTGAATCTAACGATGATCCATATACAAGATTATCAGCTCAACCTGTCAATCTTGCTCCAACAAATGCTGAAAGCTATGTTGGTGTCGGCATCACTATTGAACAATTAGATGCTAAATTAAGAGTTTTAGAAGTGATATATGATGGACCAGCTTATCAAAAACTATATCCAAATGATATGATTGTTGGGATTATGCAAAACAGTGAAAAACTTTATTTTGATACACTTGATCCAAATATATTGCCTACCTCATATTTAGCAGGTAGTTTAGCAGAAACAAAAACATTGATTGTTGTTGATCCAGAAGGTGCTGAAAGATTAGTTGATATCACTTATGAAGAGATACCAACTCCTACAGCAAGTGCACAAACGATTAGCAGTGATATTGGATATATCAGAATCACTGAGTTCACTTCATACATCAAGGATGTTAGTGAAGGTACTGCTAAAGTATTTAATGATGAACTTAATGATTTAGAAAACAGTATCCTTTTAGATGAATCAGATACACTCATTATAGATTTAAGAAATAATCCTGGTGGCGCATTAACTGCGCTTCACAATGAAAATCAATCAGGATTAATTCCAGGGATAACACAACAACTGTTATTTAGAGATGTTGAAAGACCATTATTTTCAATGATCAATCGTGCAAATATAAAAACGGATTATCTTGGTGGGTTAAGCCAACCAAAACCTTATGATATCAAAGTTTTAGTCAATGAGAATTCAGCATCAGCATCAGAAGTTTTAGCTGCTGCATTAAGTGTTAATGGTGGCTATGATTTATATGGAAACTACACATATGGTAAAGATGTTTATCAAAACACAACACTACTTACAACTATTAATACCACAAGTTACTATTTAACTTATACAGAAGGTAATTGGGTCTATGATGGTGAGAAAAAAGTAGGAGAATATCCATTAGATGTTAACCTTGTAGAACAATCAGGATTTCATGCGATTGATTTCTTGTTTTATGAAGAAGAACTAGCACTTGATGATGTTAGCATATCATTAGTTGAGTTCCAACAATTCTTAAACGCATATTTCGAACTAGAAGGAGCTTCTAAAATAAGAGAAGATGGGTATTTTGATCAACTTACAGAAGATTACATTTCAATGTTTCAAGTTGAACAAAGTTTATCTGATACAAAAAAACTTGATTTAGAAACTGCACGACTTATGCATGATTTATTAAAAGTCTATCAAAATGATTTAACTGAAGATGTTCAATTACAAACTGTTTTAGGGATGATTTAACATGAAAACAGTAACTGATATTAAAAAATTAAAATCAGGATACAAAGTTACATTTAATGAAAGTAATATGGTTGATATCGAGTTAGATATTTATTTCAAATATCATTTAAAACCAGGTGAAACATTAGATGAAAAAACATATCAACAGATGATTGACGAAAATCATAAACTCTATTATACAAATTTGGGTGTCACAAGATTAAAGAAGATGCAAACCTATCACGAACTAAAAACATATTTGGATGAAAAAGGGTGCCCCAAACATATTTTAAATGAAGTGATGAAGTTATTTGTAGATCGAAGATATATCAATGATGTTGAGTATGTAAAAACATATATTGAACTTAAAAAATATCAAGAAGGACCCAATTTGATTGCCTCTAAATTCGAGCAAAAAGGTATATCGAAAGATATAACATTAACTTATGTTTCAAAGATCAATCAAAGTGAGATCTTAAATGATTTAATCCCTAAGAAACTCAATAGTTTTAAACATAAAACGAAAAAACAGGCACTACAATCTACTAAAGTTTATTTCATGTCTAAAGGTTATGATCGAGAGATTATTGAACCAATCATCTTCAAACATGCCCATCAATATCAAGGTGATGATCAAGCACTTTTATCGAAAACATTTGATAAACTATACAATACCTATAAAGATAAGAAACAAGGGTATGAATTAAAGACATTACTGAAACAAAAATTATATCAAAAAGGCTTTAGTTTTGAGGATATCGAAAACATTTTTATAGATAAAGACGTTCTATCATGATAAAATCATGGTAGAACTTTTTTTATGAAAGGTGTGTATGATATGATTTTATGGAAAAATGGAATTTTGCATACATTAGAAAATGAACATGATGTTCATTATCAAATGGCAACTGATCAAGGACATATCATTGGCTTTGATGAAGAAATAGAAAATCTAACATATGAAAAAGTAGTTGATTTAGAAGGGCATCATTTATATCCAGGATTTGTTGATGCACATCTACATATTGTTGGTTATGGTCAAAAACTATCAAAAAAAGATTTATCATCAATGAGACAAAAAGATGATATTTTAGCATTCATCAAAACCCATGTAGGACAAGGATTCACTTTTTATGAAGGGTATTTTGATCAAGGTATAACAAAAGATGAACTTGATCAAATCTCAAACGAAAAACCAATTATATTAAAACATAATGATTACCATTCATTAACGGTCAATAGTGTCGTCTTAAAACATGTAAACTTAACTTCTGATTCTGGATTTTTAACAGAAGAAGATGCACAAAAAGTCAATAAAACCTATGAAGTTTATGATCATGAACACATTAAAAAAATGATTAAGCATTCGATTTCATCACTTCAATCTTTTGGAGTTACAGGTGGTCATTCAGATGATTTATATTATTTTAATGGCTATCATGATACGTTAACGGCATTTTTAGAAGTTTTAGAAGAAAAACCGTTTAGAACACATCTACTCATGCACCATAAGATCATTGAAGACTATAAGGCTTCTAAGCATCCATTTTTAGATCAAAACAAATATCTTCAACTCGGTGCAGTTAAAATCTTTTACGATGGCACATTTTCATCAAAGACGGCTTTGTTAAAAGATCATTATAAAGGTTTATCCCATCAAGGTATTCGTATATTTGAAAAAGATGAACTGATTGAGTTGGTTAAAAAAATTAGATCATATGAGCTACCTTTAGCCATTCATGTGATTGGTGATTTAGGGTTAAAAGAAGTTGTTGAACTTCTTAAAGCTTATCCTCCAAAAAAAGGATTACATGACCGTATCATTCATGCGTCTTTAGCTGATCTAAAAACTATAGAAATGATGGAAGATATGCCAATCATTTTAGATGTACAGCCACAGTTTATTTCTAGTGATTTACCACATATTTTATCACTATTTTCAAAAGAGCTAGCATTCATTTATCCATTTAAGACTTATATGAAACACAATCTGATTTTATGTGGTTCAAGTGATGCACCTGTTGAAATACCTAATCCATTATTTGGTATGCATCAACTAGTTTTTAGAAAAAAAGATGGTGTGGTTTATCAACAAGAAGAATGCATATCAAGATTTAACGCATTAAAGCTTTATACGACATATGCAAATGTACCAACGTATAAAACCAATAGAGGTCTCTTAAAAAAAGGATTTATCGCAGATTTTACGGTATTAAGTGAAGATGTTTTAACCATGGATGAATCATCATTTTTCAAAGATTTAGTGAAAATGACGATTATTGATGAACAGATTGTGCATCACGCTTGAGAAACGATAGATATACTGTTAAAATATGCTTGTTAAGGGGTTGAAGTTATGAAATTAGAATTTTGGTTAGACTATCTGTGTCCCAAGTGTTATTTACAACATCAAACGATTGAATATTTAATCAAGCATTATGATATTCATGATTTAGAAATCATCTATCGTAGCTATGAAATGGTGATGGCTGATGAGTTTGATTCAAATACAACATATGTAGATTTTATTGCAGAATATAAGCATATGTGCAAAGATGAAGCGAAGACATTTCTAGATAAAAATCATATAGATATAAGTTTATTTAAAATTCACGATGTGCATCGTATGGCACACTTAGCTAAAAAACATAAACGATCAAGAATCTATAACCAATTGGTTTTTAAAGCAATCTATGAAGATCATCTAGATTTAAGCGAACAAGACATCTTAAAATCGATTAGTTTAGAAGCAGGATTAAACGAAAAAGATATCGATGAGGTCTTATCATCAAATCTTTATGATTCTCAAGTTATTTCTAATCGTGAGAATGCACAGTTAAAAGGTATCTATGAACTTCCATTTTTAAGAATTAATGGTGAGATAAAACTCAAAGGATTACAAAGCGAACATGACTTAATTAATGCCCTTAATCAATCCTTTATTTCTGTAGGTCAAACAGAGTTTTGTGAAGGCGAAAACTGTGTTCGAAAGAAGAGAAATCCTAACCGTAACTAAAAATAATAAGAAATAAGTCCAATTACTGGATTTTTTTCTTTTTTTGGGCATAATTTGCCATTTATATAGCAATTTTCTAACTTATATGATATAGTTAGTAAGGTTAAAAAGAATTGAGGAAAAAAATGAATAAATTATTTAACGAATTACCAATTTTAAATGAAACAAAAGAAGCGATCAAAGCGCTAGGGTTAGTTGAAACGACAGACATTCAACATCATACAATCAATCATCTATTAGAGAAAAAAGATTTAATCGGACAAGCTCAAACAGGAACAGGGAAAACATTCGCGTTTGCGATTCCTATGCTTGAACACATCAATCCGAATTCAAATGTGATTCAAGGATTAGTGATCTGTCCAACAAGAGAGTTAACTTTACAAGTTTATAAAGAATTTATAAAGCTTGTCAAATTTAATAAAAACATCAGAGTGACATCTATTTATGGTGGAGAGTCTTATCAAAAACAATTTAAGGCACTACAAAACCATCCACATATTGTTGTAGCAACTCCAGGTAGAGCAATTGATCACTTAGAAAGAAAAACCATGGACTTATCTCATCTTGAGATGCTTGTCATGGATGAAGCTGATGAAATGCTTAAAATGGGATTTCAAGAAGATCTTGAAAAACTATTAAAAGACACACCACAAGAAAGACAAACTGCTTTATTTTCAGCAACTATGCCTGATTTTATTAAAAAAGTTGCGCAAAAGTATCAAAGAAATCCTGAAATTGTTGTGATTAAAACAAAGGCATTAACTGTAGATAAAATTGATCAATACTACTACATGATTAAAAAAACTGATCGTGATCAATTATTATTAAGAGTTTTAGACTTTTTCCATCCACAGTCAGCAATTATCTTTGCGAATACTAAAAAGGATGTAGACCATGTTGCAGCATACTTACAAAAATTCAATTACGAAGCTGATGCACTTCATGGAGATTTAAAACAAAATCAAAGAGATTATGTGATGAATAAGTTTAGATCACGTAAACTTACATTATTGGTTGCAACCGATGTCGCAGCACGTGGACTTGATGTCTCACATGTTGATATCGTCATCAACTATGAATTACCATTTGAAGATGAAGTTTATGTACACCGTATTGGTCGTACAGGTAGAGCCGGTGAATCTGGAACTTCAATCTCATTTGTTTACCCTTCAATGAGAGGTAAGCTCATGCTTATTGAAAAATTCATTAAGAGTAAAATGCAAGAGTTAGAGATTCCAACGATCTTAGAAATCACTCAAAAGCAAGATGATAAATTATTTAATGACATTAAACATTACATTGATGTTAAAGAAAAAAATTATACAGAGCTTATTGACCGATTGGTTAAACAAGGATATGATGTTGATGATATCATCTCAGCACTTATTGAAAAATTATCTGTTAAGATTAAACCTTATGAAGATATTTCAAAACCAAGAACTAGACAAGAGTCATTTAGTCAAAAATCTTCAAGAGGAGATAGACAAGGCAGAAGAAGTGATCGCTCTGGAAGAAGTAATGATCGTTCTGGAAAAAGCAATGATCGTTCAAATAGTTCAAGAAATAGTGGACCATCAAATCTCATTTTAGTCGATATGAATATCGGTAAGCAAGATGGATTAAGAGCACCACATATGCTTGATTATTTTAAGAAAAATGCAGACATGTATCCGAAAAATATTGGAGACATCAATATCTATGATAATCATACAACTTTTGAAATCAACGCAAAAGCTGTAAAAAGGCTTGACCAACTCGACAACAAAATATTTAAAGGACGTCAATTAAAGTTTAAGATAACTAAGAAATAAATGTCCAAAACATAGAAAATATGAAGATTTCATGATACAATAAGTATGGAAATTCATATTTTTTTATTTATATTAAAGGAGGATTTACATGGCACATCTGTTTGACCGCATGCATGAAAACTTTTTTAGTGTGCTTTCCTCTCCAAATAGAAATACATACATCGATTGTATATTCATCATTTATAACGCGATTGATACGATTGAAGATGCTTTTCAAGGGGACAGAGATTACATCGTTTCAAAGTTAGTTGATTATTTTGATGATCAACAAACTGATGATTTTGAAGATATAGAAGAAAATGAACAAACGAGTACATCCAGACAAAAAGCTTTACATGTGATTAATGTATTAAAAAAGAATGGATGGATAGGGGAAGAAGAACTCGGTGATTATAAAACATCATTAAATTTATTTGATTATTCCATTCAAGTGATTGATGTATTATACCGAATTAAAAATAATCAACAAAACGAATATACTGGTGAAATTTATACCGTGTATTCTCTTTTGTCTAACTTTTCAATTGAAGAAGGTATTGGTGTTTTAGAACAAGCATACCTAAAAACCAATGATATCATTAGAAAACTTAAAGCTTTAAAAGCCAATATTTATAGATATTATTATGACATCACAAAAAAACATTCGAGAAAAGATTTACCTTTACTTTTAGAAAAATTATTAGTTGAGTATAAACAAAACTTTTTTGACTCATTATATTATAATTTAAAGACTACTGACAGTTTATCAAGATATAAAAGAGGTATTTTAGAATCAATCAATCGTATTCAAAATGATGCGGATTTAATGGATGATTTAGCTAAAAATGTCATTCGTCTAAAACGTATTGAAGATTATAACGAAGCATTTTTATATATCGAAGATAGATTAAGATTTGTGACAGATAGTTTTACTGCATTAGAACACTTAATTTTAGCAATCGATAGGAAAAATGAACAATACATCACTGCAGCAGCTTCAAAAATCTTATTTTTCACCAATCAGTCAGATGATATTGAAGGTATTTTCAACCGCTTATTTAGAATCGTCTTAAATCAAAAGGATATTGATTTAAATCAATTATTCAATATAGCACAAATTAGAAACCTTGACACTGATTCACTATATAACCCAAGACGTGCAAGAATCAAAGCTGAACCAGAAGAAATTACGTTTGATGATAGTCTGATTACTGAGGACTATCGACAAGAAAAAATTAAGGCATTACTCAAAAATAATATTTACGGTAAAAAAGAAATTGATTTATATGTGAAATCATTACTTAATGACCAAAAACAAATTGAAGCCAAAGACATTATCTTAGATACACAAGAGGATTATGTGAAATTGATTTTGATTTTCTTATATTCAAAATCCGTTGGTATGCATTATGATGTTGTCTTGTTAAAAGACAAATGCAAAAACAATTTTGTTACATTCCAAAATTTTATGATTAAGGGAGCTTAAGATGAATAAAACAGCAGCTATTAAACAATTAAATGATCAATACTTAAACCTTAAAGAAGGTGAAAAGAATAACGTATCAAGAATCGTTAACAAACTTCTTCAAGTGAACTTTATCACTAAAAGAAAACCAGCTGATGCGAACGACTATAGATTCATCTTAGCGTTTAAAGAAGTTTTTGATGCTTTTTTCACTTTAGCAGATTTCACTTTAAATATTCATCGTGATGATGAAGTCGTTTATATTTCTAACGATCAATTATTTAATCATATGAGACTTAGAAAAACTGAAAGTATTATGCTTTTAATTTTAAGGATCTTATTTCAAAGAAAAAAAGATTACATCACATTAGATGATGATGTTGAAATCTTTTTACATGAAATTCATAGTGAACTTACTAGAATCGGGTATTTAGATCATAAAAGAATTACTAAAGATCGTTTAAAACCAGCACTCGTTTTTCTTAGAAACTACAATATGATTGATTATATCGATCGTGGATTAAACGATGATGCAAGAATTAAAATATATCCTACTATTCTTTATGTAACCAATCTTGATTCCATTAAAGAAGTTGTAGATAGACTCGATGAATATACGGAAGGAGACACATCTGATTATGAAGAAACTGACGAAGATTAAGTTAATCAATTGGCATTTATTTTCCAATCAAACGATTGAAATTAAAGACAATGCACTCATATCAGGTGAAAATGGATCCGGAAAATCAACCTTACTTGATGCCATGCAATATTTACTTGTTGGTGGTAGAAGTGGTGCAAAGTTTAATATTGCAGCAACCGATGATGCAAGACGTACACTTGATGGGTACATCAAAGGTAGAATCGGTGCAGAAAATAAGGAGTACCTAAGAAATGGTGATGTTATAACACATCTAGCTTTAGAGTATTTCGATGAACAAAGTAAACAATACTCAACCATGGGTGTTATTTTAGAACTTCCTAAATCTGGGAATTTAAAAGAAAGATTTTATTTACTGGAAAACATATCGATTCATGATGGTTTATTCTTAGATAAGAAATATCCAAGAGATTACAAATCAATGAAAGCATATTTAAAATCAATCGATGTTGATTTTTCACCGTTTGATTCACAAAGAAAATATAAAGAAGCACTTGCTAGATTTTTTGGTATGGACGCAAACAAATATGCGAAAATCCTACCCAAAGCACTTGCGTTTCGTTCCATTGACTTACAAGCATTCGTTTTTGAGTTTTTATTAGATGATGATCCTATTGATATTCAATCTTTAAAAAACAATGTTGCTCAACTTAAAAAAATTGAACAACAGATCACAAACGATAGAGAAAAATTAACAAAACTTGATCAAATCGCTCAAAAAGGCGAAGAAATCGAACAAAACCTTAAGCAAAAAGATATCAATGAAATTATTGATCAATTAAATTGGGTAGAAAAAAGAGAAGCATTCCTAAAAGATAACGAAAATAAACTTGTTAATATCAATAAACAACTGGATTATTTAAGAGATGCAAAATCACAAATTGATGATCAAATCGATGAAAATGATGCATCTATTTTGAACTTAGAAAAAGCTAAAAGTGATAATGATATTTCAAGAACACTTGCTTCATACCAAGAAGCATTAAATAAAAAAGCTCAAGATTATGAAAAACAAAAAGAAATTGTTTTAGAAGTCAGACAAGCTTTAAGTAAAGAGTTTAATGTCATGAAAGAATTAGCATCTATGATGCCTAATGAGACCATGAAACAGTTTGTCGCTTATTATCAACAGTATATGGACCAATTAGATACTGAAGAGTTAAATCATCATTTATCTAATCTTGAACAAGAAGTTAAATCCTTAGTCCAAGCATATACGTTAGAAAAAGATCGATTAGAAAAGGATAAACAAGCTTTATCAGAAGAAATCAATCAATCTAAAGCAAAACTTAATAGTTTAAAAAGACATGTAAAAACTTATCCATACTATGTGCAAAAACTGATTGATGCTTTAAACAGTGAACTTTCTCACTACTATCAAAAAGAAGTTTCTGTACAACCTCTATGTGAAATGATTGAGGTTGCTGATGAAACATGGAGGAATGCACTTGAAGGGTATTTAGGTGGTCAAAGATTTAATATCATCGTTGATCCTAGATATTTTAATGATGCACTTGAAATTTATGATCGCATTAAATTTGAACAAAAAATTTATGGTGTTGGTTTAGTAAACACGCAAAAAATTCAAAGTTTTGATCAAATCACTCCAGGATCACTTGCAGAGAAAATCACAACAGATCA
Organism: Tenericutes bacterium MO-XQ; assembly: GCA_002838185.1. Taxonomy (GTDB): domain Bacteria; phylum Bacillota_I; class Bacilli_A; order Acholeplasmatales; family Acholeplasmataceae; genus Mariniplasma. The sequence continues at coordinate 630,680 of CP017948.1, forward strand.
CACATACGCAAGATACTATGTCAATATGTTATTAAACGGTACGATGTGTGTTGACAACGTCCAAGATTTAAAGAATCATCAAAGAGCGATTACAGCATCTTGTATGACTTACAGTAGTTTTACTGCTAGACAAATCAATCCAAGAAGTTATGAAATTCCATTTATTGGGCAAAGTGCAACTAAAATTCAAACAGCGCAAGAAGAAACCATTCTTGCTGGTTTGGAAGAACGTATGCATACCCTTTATGATCTATCTGATAAGAATACACAAATTGTTAGATTATTAAGCCAATCAAGAAGTTCAGAGTTGCTCCATCAAGGACAAATTAGATATCTTGATTTGATTAAACTTACAAGAAAAGAATACACACAAATCGAAGATCAAATTCAAGCGCTTGGTAAGAGTAAGACATTACAAAACATTGAAGAACAAATCGAAAGAGCGAAAAACATCAGAAAAGAATTACGTTTTGAATCTGATGAACTTGTCGGTAAGATTGCAACTCAAAGAGAAGAAAGACAACGCGTATTAGATCGTATTGATGAAGTTCAAATCAAACTTGATGAATTTGTTGAAGCACAAAAGGTATTAGCTAAAAAACATCCAGAAAAATTAAGCATCGCAAATACGCAGTTTTATGCACTTAAACAAAGACATAAACAAAACCATGATGAGATCACTGCATCTTTAGCAAATTCTACTGTTCAACTGAACACACAAATTGTTAAAGATAAAACAGAACTTACAAATAGCATGAAACAATATAATGAACTTTATCACTTTGGTGCAGCACCATCGCTTGATGAACTCATTTATTATGAGCAAGAAGCTAACAAAATTCGTAATAATGATTTAATCAGATACGAACAAGAAGCTGTAGATCTTAGAAGACACTCTGAAATTGGCTTTAAAGAAGAGTTTGTTGGTAAGCTTAGAGCAAGTATCGAAAATGCGCAACAACAAATTGCAGAGCTTAATTATGCACTACAAGATAAACGTTTTGGTAGTGACTCATATCAACTCATCTATAGACCTAGTGAAGATCCAGATTATAAGCTTTACTATGATATCATTATGAGTAATCAAGCGATTCAAAAGCATACACTCTTTACCGAAGGTCTGCCTAGAAAACATGAGGCTATTTTGATGGAACTATTTGAAAAAATAGCATCCAATAATCCAGAATATGATCAATTAACTTATAAATACTTAGACTATAGAAACTATATGTCTTATGATATTGAAGTTACTAATATTAATGGGAATAAGTCATTATTCTCAAAAGTTTCAAAAGAAAAGAGTGGTGGAGAAACTCAAGTTCCATTCTATATTGTTATTGCAGCATCCTTCCAACAATTACTCACTAAAAACAGAAGAATTGATTCAGGATGTATCGTCTTATTTGATGAAGCATTCAACAACATGGATGAAAGTAGAATTGATGCGATGATGAAATTCTATAATTCATTAAGTATCCAATTATTAATCGCTGTACCTCCACAAAGAGTTTCTAACATTATTAATTATGTGAATACAAGCTTAGTTATTGTTAAAGATAATGATTATGCGATTGTTGAAACGTTTAATGATGAGAGAAGATTAAATCTATAAAAGGAAGTAAAAAGAATGAAAGCAATCAAAGAAAAGGATTTACTAAAATTTAACGAAAATTTTGACAAAAAACCAGTGCAAAAAGCTTTATCTAGAGTTTTAGTTAAAAATGATTTACAAAACATTTTTGATAAACAAGAAACAAGCATGAAAAATCAGTTTAAATTCTCACATGAAATTAAAACATTACCTGTAACCAATCAAAAAGCAAGCGGTAGATGTTGGATATTTGCAGGACTTAATGTTTTAAGAGAACTTGTTGCCAAAAAATATAATTTAAAGAATTTTGAATTATCACAAAACTATACAGCATTTTGGGATAAGTTTGAAAAAATCAATTATTTTATTGAAATCATGGATGATTTTTTAGATGTTGACGCTGATGATCGTACACTTAAACATGTACTTCAAACAGGTATACAAGATGGCGGACAATGGGATATGTTTGTTTCACTCATTGAAAAATATGGTGTTGTTCCAAAAGAAGCAATGGTAGAGACGACTTCATCATCTAGTACACGTTTTATGAATCAAATGATCAATGTGAAGTTAAGACAGTATGCAGCAAACGCTAGACATTTAAAACAAGATGAAAAAGCTAAAGATATTGAAAAACTAAAAGAAAAAACACTTGATGAACTATATACATTCTTAGTGTTAAACTTTGGAATGCCACCTAAATCATTTGATTTTGAATATGTTGTTGATGACACATATCAAGTGATTAAAGATTTAGATCCTAAATCATTTTATCAAGATCACGTTGGGGACATTTTAAGTGATTATGTATCTATCATCAATGCACCTACAACTGATAAACCATTTATGATGACTTATACAGTAGCTTACTTAGGTAATGTTATCGGTGGAAAAGACATTAAATACTTAAATCTAGAAATGAAGGATTTAAAAGATTTAGTTTTAAAACAAATGCTTAATCAAGAAGTTGTTTGGTTTGGTTCAGATGTCGCAAGATACGGAGATCGTAAGGTTGGCATTTGGGATGATGAGCAATTTGATTATGAAGAGATGCTCGGTATGTCATTTGATATGTCAAAAGCTGACCAACTAGATTATGTTCAAAGTGCGATGAATCATGCGATGGTTTTAACAGCTGTTCATTTGGATAATCAACAACCATTACGATGGAAGATTGAAAATAGCTGGGGTGACCAAAACGGAAATAAAGGCTATTACATGGCTTCTGATTCATGGTTTGATAAGTATGTATATCAAGCTGTCATTCATAAGAAATATTTAAACGAAGCTCAACTAAAAGCATGGGAAGAAAAGCCTAAAGTATTAAAACCTTGGGATCCAATGGGATCACTTGCAAAATAAATGAAAAAGATACTGACTTTTAGTTGGTATCTTTTTATAATATAAAAAACATGTTAAAATAATGTGGGTTAAGTGTGTCGGGACGTAGCGCAGCTTGGTAGTCGCGCTTGGATGGGGTCCAAGAGGTCGCAAGTTCAAATCTTGTCGTCCCGACCATTTTTTATTAGAAGGAGACTTACTATAATAAGTCAAGCAGTAAATGATAAAAAATAGTAAAAGACCTCACATGGAAGCCTAAATAAGTTTTATGAACCAATAAGAGGTAGCTACACCCTCATTTGATTATCTGAATTGTGAATGATCAAATGTCAATTGATTGACACCTAAGTAATAGATTACACGAATCATTTTTCTAGCACAGTGTACCATAGCGACTTTATGATGTTTACCCTCAGCACGCTTCTTAAGGTAGTAATCATAGAGTTTTGGATTTAATCTTAAACTAGAAAATGTGATTTGCCATAATGTCATTCTAAGAAGGCCTGAACCACGTTTAACAAGATGACCTCTAGTTTCCATTGTTCCAGATTGATTAACAGAGGTATCCAGTCCAGCAAATGAAATGATTTGAGCAGAATTGGTAAAGTTCTTGAAATCACCAAGTTCAGCGATGATGATTGCTGCAGAAATGATATTAATTCCTGGAATAGTTGTCAATGTTTGATCGATATTTTCCATCAGATGAATGATTTCATGTTCAACAGAATCAAGTACTTCAGTTAAGTCTTCATAATGCGTGATTGAGTGTTTAAGAAGTAAGAGATCAGATTTGGTTTCATAACCAACAGATGAAGCAGCTAAAGATTTAAGTTTTTGGATTCGGGCATAAGTGATTTTTCCTTTAGAGTAACTTCGAATAGCTTCATAATCTTTGGTTGAGAGTTTAGAAATTCTTGCTCTTGATTTGAATCTCTTAAGGATAAATATGGCGCTACCGGCGAGTCTTTCGTTGAAGAAAGGTTTGAATTCAGGGAATATCCGATCTAAGATGTTTGTAAGCTCAATCAGTGTTTTGGAACGATTGACCATTTGTGAGTGTCGATATCTCACCAGTTGTTTTAATTCATTGATGTGGTAAAATCTAGTATGTAAGGTCTTGTAGTCAACAGAACCTAGCATACTTGAAATAGTTTTGGCGTCAACTTTATCTGTCTTTGTCTTACGTAACGATAATGCTTTCGAGAACATGTGCGTTAAGTAAGGGTTGAATTCTAGATAAGTATAACCAGATGCACAAATAAACTGTTTAAGGTTTGATCCATAGTGTCCTGTTGACTCAAGACCTATTCTTATTTCTTTTGACTGATCTATTGATTTCAAAGTCTCAAGAAATGTATCAAATCCTAAACGATTGTTGTCAAAGCTAAATGCTTTGATAGATTCACCCGCTTCAGTAGCTATGAAGCAGTCGTGTTTGTACTTAGAAATATCAATTCCAATTAAGTACATAAAAACACCTCCAATATAAGTTTTAGCACTGGGTAAGTCACAGATTTCTTATTTATGTAGTCTTGTGATGAAGCGTCTAGCGCTAACTTACTGATTGACATTAAAAATAAGAACTGTGGTAAGAGTCTCCTTCAATAGTCAAAGCTATACATAAATGACACAAATCCACAGTGCTTAATTTAATTATAACAATAGAAAGAAAGGAAGTTATACTCTAACTATTATTACAGTTCTGAGTATACAAGGCATTATGAAACTAAATGATTATATAGAAAAATTTAAATATCACAGTTTATCGTATATTTCTGAACAAGAATTAGGAGATATCATTTTTGATGATGAAAATAAAATGATATCCATATTTTTTGATCCAGAACAAGAGATGCTTATCTTAAGATATGCGGTAAACAATATTGATGATCTCATAACTGTTTTAAAAGGAGAGAAAAGAAAGGTGCTCATACCATTTGTAGATCCCTCATTTGTAAGTGATTTAAAACAGTTAGGCTATGAAGTAAGAAGTATTTTTAAAGATTATTTTAAACGAGATTTCAGTGATGTTGAGAAATCAGAAGGTTTTACTGAATGCCTTATAAGTGAATCTTTAGAAGCATCTAAGCTTACCCATAGTGTGATTAACCAATCCAGAGGTTTCTTTGGTCAATCAGAAATATGGTTTAAAACATGGATGGATGGAACATCAGATGATGTTAAGGATATGGGATTAAAACATCAGACTGTACTTGTTAAAAAAGATGGACAAAAAAAGATAATTGGACTTGTTGTTGTGGGTCTATATGGCTTTGATAGTGAAAGTGGCCCAACAGTATGGATTAGAGAGCTCGTTGTTGATCAAAACTATCAAGGTATGGGTATTGGTCAAAACCTATTATCTGATGGGCTATCATATGGGAAGGCTCATGGAGCAAAAAAAGCATTCTTGCATGTCGATGAACTCAATGAAAATGCTATTCATATTTACCGTAAGTTTGGGTTTTATCCGACTGAAGATGGTCAAATCGATATGACTAAATCATAGATGATGCATAAAAGATGCATCATCCTTTCTTTATATAAAAATATTTGATAAAATATAATTGTATAAAATATAAACGGAGGAAAAATATATGAAAATTTATGATTTTAAAGTAAAAGATATTAAAAATGAAGAGGTATCGTTAAAAAAATTTGAGGGCAAAGTATTACTTGTTGTTAATACAGCGCCTAAGTGTGGATTTGCACCTCAGTATGAAGGATTAGAAAAACTTTATGAAACGTATAAAGACCAAGGATTTGAAATTTTAGATTTCCCTTCTAATCAGTTTATGAATCAAGCTCCAGGATCAAATGAGGAAATCAAATCTTTTTGTGAACTCACATATGGTACACAGTTTGAGACATTTGGAAAAATTGATGTAAATGGAAATAATGAGGAACCACTTTATAACTTCTTAAAACAAAACGGACCTGCAGAAATCAAAGATAACGGCAAACAAGAAGGTTTTTTTAGAAAACTTATTTTTGGAAATAGAATCAAATGGAATTTTACTAAGTTTTTAGTTGATAGAGAAGGACATGTCATCAAAAGATTCAGTCCTGGATTTAAACCTGAAAAACTGGAAGCATATATTAAAGAGGTATTATAATGGATTGGAATCTAGATGATCAACTATGTTTTTTGATGTATTCTAATTTTAGAAAAATATCAAGGATATATCAAGATTATTTGGATCCATTTGATTTAACATATACTCAATATATAACTTTAATTGTATTATTTGAAAAAGACAATCAAACCATGAGTGAGATTGGTGAACGTTTAGGATTAGATTCAGGAACACTTACACCCCTCATAAAAAAACTTGAGAAAAGACATATTTTAAAAAGAGTACGTGGACAAGAAGATGAACGCAAAGTATATATTAAGTTAGATGATAAAGGGTTCAAGTTGAAGACTGATTTAAAACATGTTCCTTTAGAAATGGTAAAGCATTATGATTTAACAATAGAAGAAGCCAAACAGTTGTATCATTTACTTCGTAAAACGATACAACCATATGGACAATAAATATAGATTTATGTTAAGATAAAGTGGTCGCATCCGTAGCTCAGTTGGATTAGAGCGTAACCCTCCGAAGGTTAAGGTCGCATGTTCAATTCATGTCGGATGCACCATATGGAGGAATACTCAAGTGGCTGAAGAGGCGGGCTTGGAAAGCTCGTAGACTGTAATAGGTGCAAGGGTTCAAATCCCTTTTCCTCCGCCATATTTTTAAAACCAAAGCTGACACATGATATTTTATGTGTTAGCTTTTTTATATAGTCCTTCTTTTAGATTGGGTGTAATCATTCCAATACTTGAATGCAACCTTATCTTATTATAGTAATTCATATACTCTTTAGTTTTTGATTTGTAAGCTTGATCGGTTGAAAACGGATAGTTTGGATAGACAGCTTCTCTTTTAAAGTGGGAGAAAAATGATTCCATAACTGCATTATCATAAGGATAACCAACAGCACTGTAAGATTGTTTAACATCAAATTTTTGAAGATATGCTATAAAGATTTTTGATGTGTATTGAACACCTCGATCAGAGTGGAACATCATGGGATGAGTCTTCCTATGAATAGTGGCTTGTTTATATGTGTTTAGAGACAATCTTGTGTTGTTTATTATAGATATATCATAAGCAATCACTTTTCTTGAAAAAAGATCAATAATCACACATAAATAGATGGGTCTGTAATTTATTTTAATCTCAGTGATATCACTTACCCATACTAGGTTTGGTTTACTTTGATTAAAATTTTGCTTTAATAAATTTTTATATTTAATAGATGTTTTTGGTCTTAAGTATTTTTTTGATTTGTTGTTTTTGTTAAACTGTAGACCAAGATCATACATGAGAAACCTTATCTTTTTTTCACTAGTAATTATCTGTTGTTCTTGCAAAATGATTCTAAATTTAGCAGCACTAACTATTTTGTTGTGCTTTTTATATATTAACATAATTTTCTCTTTAAGAAACTTATCCCTTTCAATTGCAGGAGTTGTTTGATGATTTATATAGTTATAATATGTTGATCTTGTCACATTAAACAACTTGCACATAAAATCAATGGAGTGTGTTTTGCTGTTGAACGTTATTAATGATATTCTTTCTTCAACTGACATTTGATTTGTCATAGAATATGTTTTAAATAATTGATACAATGCATCATACTTAGTTTTTTCAATAACTTTCACTTGACCTTTTTTTACGGGTAATGTACCTATTGTTTCAATCCAATGATAGACAGTTGATTTTGGTAGCTGATAAAGTTCACATATTTCTGCAATTTTTGATCCACTTTTAATTTTTTGAATAATCTCATTTTTAAACTCTAGTGAGTGTCTTTTCTTAAGTGCCTTCACTCTTTTTGTTTCATTTATCCATAGATAGATAATACTACGACTTATCTTATGCTTTTTTGCGAGAATATCTACCTTAACTCCGTTGTGATAAGATAATATGATTTTATCCTTCTGTTGACTAGTTTTTCTTTGTTTCATTTTTTCACCTCGAGTTATTATACGATGAAATATATAAAATAAGTTAAAAATAAAAAAAATAGACTAAATTCCAATATTCCAAGAAAATTGTCTTATTTATCAAAGCAAATTTTATTCCTTTGTTAAGGGGAAAAAATGAAAACTGATCAAATTAATATATAAATTTCTGTCCAATTTCGCGTAGCTTTTTTATATGGAATTAAGTAAAAAAGTGTATAAATCGCTATAAATATATGTTTTCAGATGAAAAACAAGGTTAAGATTTAAGACAAAGAGATTTGGAAATTTGGATTTTATTTATATTAAGTTTTTAATGTGCTATAATATAGAAAAGAAAGTCAAAAAAATTGGTGGGGAATATAATAAAATAGTGATGGATTTATAGGGTTCAAATCCCCTTTCCTCCACCAATTGGTTTTATAGAGGTATTAGCATATTGTTAATACTATTCACAGTGAGTTACTTTTTAAAGTTAAATAAAAAAAACTCAATTGATAACGAAGATGTTATTTATTTGCCTTATAAATTGAAATCAATTGGTATAGGTTTTATACTAACAGGTTCATTAATGGTATTATTGCTTTCGATATTTATGAGCGATTCAACGGATAAGCTATATGCAATTTTAGCCTTTTTTGGATATATAATATTTGGAACAATATTTATTTGGATAGATTTTAGATACAAAGTATTTATTCACAAATCCAAGTTAACTAAGAGAACGTTTTTTAGTTCCCGTGATATTCCATATGATTCTATATGCTATACAGTAGATGGAAATAATATTATCATAGAATATAAAGACAAGAAGTTCTACATAAATTTCGGATATCCAAACACAATGAATTTGTATGAAACTATCAACAAGTATTTTTCTCAAAATAAAATTGAAAATAAATATGAAAATCAGATTGTTAGTGGAAATTTTTATTCTAAGAATTTTGGGATTACTTTTATAATCATAGGTTTGTTTAGTATTGCTCTATCAATAGTAATTCTTTTGTTTTCTGAATCAACCGGGGAGGTTATTTTTGGATATATATTCATGCTATTAATAGGAATCTTTCCATTTATCATAGGCGTACTATTCTTGTTATTGTACAAAAATTTCAGTGTAAAAGTATCACCTAACGATTTAATATACACTAATATATTTAATAGAGATAAAATATATAAGCTTGAAGATTTGTCATTGCGTTCAACACCTAATGGGTTTAAAGTTTATGATAAAAACAAGAGAATATTCTATATCAATTATTGGCTTTATAATAATACTGATTTTTTAGAAAATTTATTAAGTAAGAAAAGAAAAAGTAGATGATAAAATTTGATTTAATAGTGCAAGTTTAATACTAAGTAAGGACTTATCGCTTTATTAAGCCGTTTTTATAGGGGTGCTAAATTTCGGTTAAGGGTGCTAAAAAAATCATGGGGTGCTAATTTGTATTAAAATAGGTAGCATAACACACCTCAGATGCTGTATCAAGATTTTGAAACATTTGGTTTTATATTTGAGAATTTATGTGTTAGAGATTTGAAAGTATATGCATCATCCCTTGGCGGAAGTATTTCTTATAATAGAGATCGAATGAATCTTGAAGTTGATGCAGTATTGTACTTGAACGATGGAAGATTTGCCTTGATTGAATTTAAACTAGGTTCAAAACAGATTGAAGAAGCTGCAGAACACCTCTTGGAAGTAGTTAATCTTATTAGAAAGGCAAATAAAAATAGAAGTTCGAACAAATTAAAAGAACCTGACTTACTCATGATTATCACTGGTGGAGAGGTGGCTTACACAAGAAAAGATGGCATAAAAATTATACCTATTGGTTGTTTGAAAGACTAACAGTTATAGTTGATTGAGGAAAAGGAGAGCTAACATGAGTTTACCAACTTTAATTAAAGTATCGAGCGAACATTACAACTTTCGCTTGATTAAAGATTCTTTAGCAGAAAAAGATATAGATGAGATAATAAAGATTCAAGAGAAATGCTTTAAAGAAATAACGAGTTTTCTAAATGTTTCTCCACAATTCAAAATAAATTATTATCTATTAGAAACACCAGAGTTAGTAGGAAAAATATATGGAGATAATGAGCCATGTAATGGTTTTGCAAATCCTCCAAATGAAATATATGCAGTGTATAATGAAAAAGTCAAATGCATAGGTTATCATGAAGATGCGCACATTATTTCCTATATACTTAACAAGCCACAATCAGTTTTCCTTAGAGAAGGCTTAGCGATGTACTTTGATAAAGTGTGGTGGAATAAATCAAACGATGAATGGGTAAGATTGTTTCTAAAAAGTGATAGATATCTAAGCATTAGAGATCTAGTTCAGAATGATTTCTTTTTAAATCATACAGACGAGATTACATATCCGATTGCTGGAGCGTTTGTTAAATACCTAATCAATCGTTATGGTAGAGAATTGTTTATTTCAGTTTATACATTCAAGGGTCATAACTTATTAGGTGAAATTGAAAGCAAATACGATACAAAAATTGAACACATTGAAAATGATTTTCTAGATTCAATTTTATTACCCAATTTAAAATAAGAAATGTTTCTTTGGTTTTTTCACTGCTTGTGTGTATAAACATAAAATGGATGTTTTTATGTTTCTAGAGTACACACAAGACCCTATTTTCGAGCAATATGGTGCACTCAACGCAGATTGAATGAGACAACATATTATTAAAAGTGACGGAAAATGGACAAACCTAATTGGACAAACAATTATATTGTTTTTATAGTATAATTGTAATAATCAGTTATCTCTTTATGACTTATCAAAATATGAACTTTTAGCATTATTTATAGTAAACTTAGTCTAGAGGTTGTAGTAAAGTTAGTCTAGAGGTTATCGAAAACAGTGATAAAGTCCATAAAGACAAGACAAACGATTAATAGGAAGGTAACAAAATGAGTATATTTTGGAAAACACAACCTAGAAATGTTTTCAGCGGCAAAAATAAAGCAAAAAAATATTTGAAAGCTATTAATAGTGAAAGTAATCAGCATACAGACTTATTGCGATTGTATGTTAGTGGTGAATTAGAAGTAGAACTACAAAAATACAGTTTCGATCTTATAGAAGTTTTTGTAGATAAACTTAGAAAAGATAATATAGATTTACAAGTTAATTTGCGAGTTAAAAACAAAAATATTGGGTTAGATTTATTTAGGGATTATTATGAACTTTGTTTTTATTTATCTGGTTGTGATCCTGAAGAAGTAGAGAACTCAATTATAAGATATGAGTATATTGATTTTGATTTAGATGTATTGCTGAAAAAGATTGAATCAAAACTGCGTTAATATAAGATACAGAGAGAATAACTTAATGTGGAGTAAAAGGTGATAATAATGAAGAAGGATTTTGTTGCACAGTGGTGGCAAAAAGACTGTAGTATTGTTGGACTATTTAATGAGCTAATTGAGGACAATAAAACAGCAAACTATATAAAAATTAAAGATGATACATTAAGTTTGATATTTCATCAGTCGTTTGAATTGAAAGTGATACTTAATGGAGGATATTTTAACACTGCACTGCCACGAAAAAGTGGGACACATTCCCCCTCCCTTTCTAAGAATAATGTAGTATAATAACACGAAGGAGTTGATAATGTGGTAAATCAGTACAGTTTAGACTTTAAACTTAAAATAGTAAAGATGATATTGAATGAAAATATATCGAAACATCAAATAGAACGAACATATAGTGTAGCTAGGAAAACACAAAGAGAGTGGGTACGTAAGTATCAAGCAGAAGGTATTAGTGGACTAGTAAGTAAACGTAAAATCAAAGATCAAATACCATCCAATCAAGAACCCGAATCAGTAGAATCACTAAAGCATGAAATCTTAATGCTTAAAGTTGAAATTGAAAGACTAAAAAGAGGGTATTCAAGTGAAGAAGCAAAATATGTAAAAAAAAACAGATCTTGAATTATGAGTATACTTTAGTTCATAAATTTAGAATCAAGTATTACATAAAAGATCTATGTGAATACATGGGAATCACAAGAAGCGGATATTATAGATGGCTAAGAAGAAAAGAGAATAAAACAGAGCGACAAGAAACAAAGGAAACACTAAAAATGTTAGTTAAGAATTATCATTCAATCCATCCAGAATGCGGATATAGAGCAATTAGGAAAATGATACTTAATGAAACTGGATGGATTGTATCATTCTATTCAGCATATCAAGCATTTAGAGAAATGGGAATTTACTCTAGAGCGCGTAGAAAAGCATTTAGAAGACCAAAAGGAGTATCGGATAAGTTTCCTAATATAATCAATGGTGATTGGAGTACTACAAGACCATTTGAGAAAGTGTGTAGTGACACAACAATGCTTAAACATGATGGAAAGAAATACGATTTAAACTTGCATATTGATGTATTCAACAATGAGATAGTTGGATATGATTTAGCAAACTATCATCACGGAAATGGCGTGATGAATCACTTAAGAAGTTTGTATAATTTCTTGCGTATCAAAGAGGAACGAGGATACGATGAAGAACATACTATCTTACATAGTGATCAAGGAAGAGTTTATTCTTCAGTTAAGTTCGAAAAAGCACATAAAGACTATCCGATTACTCGTTCTATGTCACGTGCAGGAACACCTACAGATAATCCAGTAATTGAATCACTAATAGGTTGGATTAAAGGGGACTTAAAACAATACATGAAACTTCATGATTTCTCAGATATACATACAGCTATAGAATTATATGTTCATTACTTTAATAATCATCGATTAGCATATCGTCTTGATTACATAACACCAGTTGAATATAGAATGATTAATGGATTTACTTAAACACTAAATAATGATAAAATAATAGCAACAAAGGAAAGTTGCATGTCGCTATTTTTATATCTAGGTAGGTACCTATGTGTCCTAGAAAATCATAGCAGTGCATGGAATTTCAACAACCTTATTAAAATCATGGGGTAAGTTACTTGCATGTGCTGGACAAATTGATATGGCAAAAAAAATGTTTAAATTTGGAATGAAAATTGAGGTGCAATCTGGAAATGATTATTCAGGACAATGTGGATATCACTTAAAACAACTTGAAGAGAGCATAAACAATAATAATTTAGTAGAGTATATTAGTGCGTTATTTGGTGAAAAAAACTTTGTTTTTAATAAGGTAGATCTGGAATAATTTGGTTAACAGACAGTAAAAGAACGATTGTTAATCGACACATTTACACAAGCAGAAGAAAACATATATAAGAACAAGGATAATTCTTACTTGAAAGTAGGGGATTCTTCTAGTAGTGATAGTTTATGAACTTTATTAGAAAAAAGTCAGTATGAAGTTTTTGGCGTTTGATACCGAACATCATATAGGGTAGAGAATTACCTATTTTAGTACAATTTTGAATGAGAATCAGTATAAGCTACACGATTATATTTTAAAAAACACGATTTATAATAAATTTACACGATTACAATAATATATTCATTTAAGTGGTGTAACTTGATTAAATTACATTTAAAAGAGACAAGATAAATGGTATAATAATTTTTAATAAGGAGAGGATTTTTTTGAAGAAAGATATCCCTATAATAGATACAATTGGTTTAAATGAAGAAGGAATTATATCTGCTAAAAAAATGTTTGAGTCAAGAAAATTACCAAAGTTACCTGAACATATAGTCACAGCATTAATTTTATTTGATAATAACCCATCACAAGAAATACTTAGTAAATCAAGAGAATTATTTAAGTTTGTAGCAGCTTCAAGTGTTTTACCACAATATGTTTATGATGAAAAAATAGTGGTAGCATACTCTCCGCTTGGGGGGCCAGCTGCTGGTGGTTTAGTGGAGGAATTAATTGCATTTGGAATAAAGAATATAGTTGCTTGTGGTAGTAGTGGATTGATTGGAAACTTTCCAGCAGATAAGTTTTTAATGGTTTCAAAAGCAATTCGAGATGAAGGGTTAAGTTATTACTATCTAGAACCAAGTGTCTATGTTGATACAGATGAGGATCAAAACAAAAAGGTAGAAACTGAATTAAAGAAACATAATCTTGAGTATGAAGAAGGGATTACTTGGACGACAGATGCATTTTACAGAGAAACCAAATCAAGAATGAACTTACGTAAAGAACAAGGTGCAATTGCAGTTGAAATGGAATGCGCTTCTATAGCAGCTGTATGCAAGTATAGAAAAGTTCCATTCTCACAAGTTTTATATTTTTCTGATATTGTTAAACAAGAAGGATGGTCAGACTTTCTTGATACTAGAGCATCAATTAAAGAGAAGATAAATAGAATAATGATTGAGATTGCAGTTAACCTTTAGTGTAGTTGTTTATATTTCAAGGGTTCAACACCCCACAATAAGCAGATAGTGGAATAACCTATTTTGACACAAAGAAATTACTACCTGAAAATCATCACAAAATAAAAAGGCTAGAATAAGCCATAATTTAGGGGTGCGTAAATATAGGTCAAGGGTGCGCAAATTCGTACTTGGGGTGCGCAATTGTATTGAACTGTATAGGGTAAATACACATTCATATTTGGCAGTTCCCTTTGTTAAGCCGTTTTTATAGGGGTGCTAAAAATCAGTTAAGGGTGCTAAAATTTTTGATAGGGTGCTAATTTGTATTAAAATAGGTAGTGTCACACATAAAAATCATGAATCGGTAAGTAAAAACTACCAAATATCACATAAAAATGCCCTATTAAGGGCATTTTTTAATAATATGAGTCTATCAAGAGAGCTTAGCAGTTTTTGAGATAGACTTTTTCTTTGCGCAAAATTGAAATTAAAATTTAAGGTAACACGGAGTTGAACTTCAAGTGAAAATTATGTAATGTATTATCATGCAGGATAGATTTAATTTATATTAGGATGGAAATATAACTTAATGGATGTATTGTAGACTGAATGGAGACATTTATTCATGGTATAATGATTTAAATTAAGAGATTAAATGTTTGGATGAATAATATTTAAATTGAGTCAATAGAAGTGTTATTGTCCACTAAAATCTCTACCAACAATATAACAGCTATTTCATAACATATATATAAGAAAGTTTAAGATGATGTATATGAGTGTAACCAAAAAAATTGTCATTATTCTTGGTAGTTTTTTAGTCATAGGTGGTTTAATAATTGCAGGATTACTATATTTTAATTCCGCTTCATATAAAGTATCACAATTAGAAAATGAGTGGAATATTAATTTACCTAATGGTATTAAACTGGAATATGATTCAAAAAAAGTTCATATTGATGGCAGCATTCACTATTATGTTTTTACAACAACTAGTGAACTTACAGAAACAATGTTTACAATAGGGGATGATATTAGCAAAGATGATTTTGAAACTTCATTTATTAGTGCAATGGAAGGTCTTGGCATTTCATCTGGGAAAATTAATATTCCTTCTGAATTTTATCCGGATCTTAATGAAAATTATAAATTTATACTATTAAATAGCGTCGGTGGAGGTGGTAATAGACATAAATACTTCTATTTAGTATATCTTCCCGAAACTAAAAGAATTTTTATATGTAACCAAGTTTCTCAGTAACAAAAAAATCTATTAAATAAAAGGTAACATCTATTCAAGAGATAAACTGAATAGATGTTTTTTTATTGTAGAAAGGAACACTTTCTTTACTTTACAAAAATAGTGTCACCCTACTGAGACCATTCATGAATTTTTGTGGTACATAGCTATTTTTACTAACTTAAAACGGAAAAAACAGTTGACAATAATTTTAAAGAGAAGTATAATGAATGTATGAACATATGTTTATATGAGAGTGTGAGGTAATAATATGAAAAATTTAGAAATGGATGTATGTGCTTCAAATATTATACATCCTGAAGCGGTAAACAAAGCAAAAGAGAGTTTACCAAGTGATGATCTTATATTTAATTTAGCAGATTTTTTCAAGACCTTCGGTGATTCAACACGTATTAAAATTATATGTGCATTAATGGAAACCGAGTTATGCGTTTATGATTTAGCAAATGTAATTAATACATCTCAATCTGCAGTATCACATCAATTAAGAGTATTAAGAGAATCTAGGTTAGTAAAGTACAGAAAAGATGGTAAAACAGTTTATTATTCATTGGATGATGATCATATTAAGTTATTTATAAGCCAAGGACTAGATCACCTTTTACATAAATAGAAAAGAGTGCGAGATATGAAAGAATATAGAAATCATTTAAAAAACATAAGTTGCGCAAATTGTGCAGATAAAATCGAAAGTAAGAGAAATACAGGAGTGAACTGACACCAAAAACCTGTACTTAATGTAAACTAAGATATCTGCAGGAGGTATCTCATGAAAGATAAAAAGAAGAAGAATAGGTTATAGAGCAAAGAATTTAAGTTAAAGGTCGTTTTAGACATCATTGAAAATGAACTTTCATACAGCCAAGCAGCGCGAAAATACGATATGTATTTAACATCAGGGAGTCTAAATGATACATTGCCTGCTAGATGGGTTTATCAGTATAGACTTTATGGTAAAGAGCGTTTCTTTCAAACACCAAAAGATTATCGTAAGAATCCAATTAGAAAGTTCCATACACCATCAAAAGAGGTAGAACAAAATTTAGAACTCAAAGTCAAACATCTTGAAATGGAACTTGGATATACAAAAAAACTTATCGCCTTAGTCAAAAACAGGAACGAACAAACAAAGATACCGAGTAGTCAAGGAACTAAGGCGAAAATATGCATTAAAAGATCTACTTCTAATATCAGGACTTCCAAAGTGAAGTGTACCCTATCCAAGGGGTATTTACCTATACAATATAGGTTAATGAAACAACGAATGATATAATAACTACAAAGAACATAAAGTACAAGAAAATGGTATCAGTTCAGAATCTAGTATTATACTTGACAGAAATAATTCATTAGAATAAAATATGAATAGATGAACATATATTCAACTGAAATGTAATGTTCTTAGGAGGTGAACAAGATGTGCTCTGACGGCAGCATCAATTCTTTCGATTTTGATTCTGTAAACCAAGCCAGTCGATTGTTTAAAATTATGTCAAATTTAAACCGGATTCGAATTATTGCCTTACTGAATGAAAATGATATGACAGTAACTGATGTGAGCAAACAGCTGTCACTTGAACAGAGTGCGGTATCACATCAACTAAGATTACTTAAAGACGCTAATATTGTTGCTTCAACAACACGAGGAAAAGAGCGAATTTATCGTCTTGCAGATTCACACATTTACACAATTTTTGAACAAGCATTACAGCATGTAAGGGAGGTAAAACTACATGAAAAACGAGCATAACCATTCTCATGATCATAAACATGAAGAAGGAAAAGAGCATAATCATAAGGTAAATGAACATACCGATCACGACCATGAAGGACACGAACACAGCCACGGAGGTGGAAATTCACTTATTTTATTCTTTATAGGACTAGCAGTTTATTTACTAGCAATGTTTGTAAACAATGATTTGTTTAAAAACATCATGTATCTATTGGCCCTCTTCCTTTCAGGTTATCATATTATCATAGAAGGAATTAAGGATACAGTTACTTTAACGATTAAAAGGAAACGGTTCACCCCAAATATCCACTTATTAATGACGATTGCTGCTGCAGGTGCATTGATTATTGGTGAATACCGAGAAGCAGCACTTCTGATATTGATTTTCGCTGGAGCACATTTCCTTGAAGAATATGCAGAAGGAAAGAGCAAGAAGGATATCACAAATCTTCTCAAAATGAATCCAACCACTGCTCGATTAATTAATGAAAACGGTGAAATCGAGATTGTTGATGTTAGTGTATTAAAAGTTGGTGATCGTTTGAGCATTTTAACTGGGGATCAGATTCCGACTGATGGTATGGTAATTTCAGGGAAGTCTGCAGTTGACCAAGCTTCTATTACAGGTGAAAGTATTCCTGTTGATAAAGTAGCAGGTGATCCATTATTTGGAAGTACAATCAATGGAACAGGAACTTTAGTTATGGAAGTAACAAAAGAAAGTTCAGATACTGTGTTTGCAAAAATTGTTCAATTAGTTAGCCAGACTCAGAAGAGCATTTCTAAAACAGCAGCGATGATTAAGCGAATCGAGCCTGTATATGTGACAATTGTTATTTTGTTGGCTCCAGTATTCTATCTCTTAGGACTCTTCTTGTTCAAATGGACAGCGGAAACGAGTTTTTTCAGAACAATGGTCTTTCTGATTGGCGCATCACCATGTGCATTAGCGGCAACAGATATTCCAGCTACACTTTCTGCAATTAGTAATCTTGCGAAGCGTGGAGTATTATTCAAAGGTGGTTCATATTTGTCGAATCTATCTGATCTCGGCGCTGTTGCCTTTGATAAAACAGGAACACTCACACAAGGGAAGCCAGTGGTTACTGATACTTACTTTGTATCAAAAGTGAAAGAATACAAGAAACGCGAATATAACTCAATCATAGTATCGATGGAGAAAAAGTCAAATCACCCACTAGCGGATGCAATTATCAATTATTATCATGATGTCGATACACTTGAATTTGATGTTGAAAATCTTGTTGGAGTTGGACTAAAAGCAACTTATGGTGATGCAAACTTTAGTATAGGGAAACCTTCATCATACAAAACCATATCAGACGAAATCACAAAGCATACTGAAAAATATGAATTTGAAGGTAAAACAGTAGTTTACTTTGGTTCCAATGATGAAGTACTTGGGCTTATAGCCATTCAGGATGTTCCTAAAAAGAGTTCAAAGGAAGCAATACAATACTTCAAAGATAATAATATCCACACATTGATGATCACTGGAGATGCTCAACGAACTGGTGAAGCGATCGGCCGCCAACTTCAAATTGACGAAGTTCGTGCCAATGTTCTTCCAGAAGATAAATCTAAGATTATTACAGATCTTAAGAAAAATTACTCTATTGTAGCGATGTTAGGAGATGGTGTAAATGATGCTCCTGCACTTGTTGCTGCCGATATCGGGGTTGCTATGGGCGAAGGAACTGACATTGCCATTGATGCAGCTGATGCTGTCTTGATGAAAAATGATCTGAACAAATTCGCATATACACATAAAGTTGCAAAGAAATTGAGAAGCATCGTTATTCAAAATATTATCTTTTCGATGATTGTTGTACTCTTCCTAGTTACTGTTAATATTCTTGGGTTAATGAACATGTCATATGCAGTGTTGATTCATGAAGGAAGTACATTAGTAGTTATACTTAATGGACTTCGGTTACTCAAACAAGTCAATTGACGAGAAAATGTAAAATGATATATTGTGAAAAAACATTATGATAAAGGAGAGTTGGATTTATCAAAACAACACAAAAAGCAATCATTACGAAAAGAACGAAAGCGATATTTGCAACGATTGTATTTGTTGCGATTCTCTTTGCAGTAGATCAGATACTAAAGATATATTTCTCGACAAACTACGGACTTAATGAAACTGAGACAGTTTTTGCTGGATTTCTAAATATTGGTTATATCAGAAACTACGGTGTAGCATTTGGAATGTTTAGTGGAATGAAATGGACGATTGTTTTGATTGGATTAGTTATGAGCATCTTGATTAGTACTGTTCTTGTAAAATCAAAGCAGGTTTATATAAGGGTTGCGTTGGGATTAGTACTTGCCGGTGCAACTGGAAATCTGTTTGATCGGTTAAGTGTTGGCTATGTTATTGATTATTTGCAGATGCCAATATTGCCGGTTGTTGGATCCACAATTTTCAACATATCCGATGTATATATTATTGTTGGGTGTGCAATTATTCTCTTTTTTGAAGTAAGAAACAAGCCTAATTCCAAAAATGACATGCCAGTTCAATTCTAGTATTAAATGTAAGCCAACAATGGAAATTATACGCAAAGTGAGGTATGGTTTCCATTTTTCTTTTGCTTGTTGAGGAACATCAGGATTTGGAGAGACTCAATCAAAATCAGAAAAGCCCGATGTAATCGTCAGTATGGTTTTAATAGTGCTAATACACAGTAAGAAATAGAAGGAGAAAAAAGAATTCAGTGAAAAAGAAAATTGCATTGTATTTGTCCCAAGCAAAGATTGATGAAATTGAACTGATACCAAAAACCTGTACTTAGTGTAAACTAATATATATGCAGGAGGCATCATATGAAGGATAAAAAGAAAAAGAATAGACTATGGAGCGGAGATTTTAAACTTAAAGTGGTCCTAGATATCATTGAAAATGAACTCTCATACAGTCAAGCAGCACGTAAATATGATATGTATCTATCATCAGGAAGTCTAAATGATACTGAACTGATACCAAAAACCTGTACTTAGTGTAAACTAGAATATATGCAGGAGGCATCATATGAAGGATAAAAAGAAATTGTATCAGATATAAAAGAAGTTTCGGGTCATGGTATAAAAGCTAAGGTTAATAGCGATGAAGTATTGGTAGGAAATGCTCGTTTAATGGAAAGAGAAAATATTTCATTTGAAGAATCATCTGCATTAGGGTCTATCTTGTATATCGCTATTAATAAAAAATATGTTGGTAATATTGTTGTATCTGACCAAATTAAAAAAGATTCAAAAGAAGCAATAAAGCTATTGAAAGCATTAGGAGTTAAGAAAACCATAATGCTAACAGGAGATAAAAAATCTGTTGCAACTAGTGTTGGCAAAGCATTAGGGTTAGATGAGATTCACGCTGAATTACTTCCTGAAGATAAATTAAATAAAGTCGAAGAACTTTTAAACAGTAAGTCAAAACGAGGTAAGCTCTTCTTTGTTGGAGATGGTATAAATGATACACCAGTACTTGCAAGAGCTGATATCGGGATTGCAATGGGTGGACTTGGTGCAGATGCCGCAATTGATGTAGCAGACATTGTTATTATGACAGATGAGCCATCAAAAATTGTAACTGCGGTAAAAATTGCTAGACGAACAAGAAAAAATTGTATGGCAAAACATCATATTAGCATTAGGTGTTAAAGCCTTCTTCTTAGTTCTTGGTGCATTTGGAATAGCAACAATGTGGGAAGCCGTTATTGCTGATGTAGGCGTCTCGTTGATAGCAATCCTAAATGCAATGAGGGTGCTAAAAAATAAGTAGAGTGTCAATTTGTAAAAGGATAGAAAGCATCACACAGTAGAGTAAATGGGGCCTAAACCCTATAAAGCACTGTTGCAATAAAGAGATTAACAACATAATTAGAAGTAAAAACCAATAAATATGTTATTAAGGTATTTTAGACAGATTTTAACCATGTAAAGGTAAACATATTTCATGCAATTTTGATGTTTCTTTAATACATACAAGGTCGATTTTGCAAGCAATACGGTTTTTTCAACGCAGATTGAATGAGACAACATATTATTAAAAGTGACGGAAAATGGACAAATCTAATTGGACAAACAATTATGCTGTTTTTATAGTATAATTGTAATAATCAGTTATCTTTTTATGACTTATCAAAATATGAACTTTTAGCATTATTTATAGTAAACTTAGTCTAGAGGTTGTAGTAAAGTTAGTCTAGAGGTTATCAAAAATAGTGATAAAGTCCATAATGACAAGACACTTGGCTGGTCCTGTAATAGTAGGAGCGTTAGTTGGAGCTGGAGTAGGTATGGGAACTTCAGTTGTGACGCAATTGGCTACAACTGGGGAAGTTGACTGGAATCAAGTAGTGGTTGATGGATCAATTGGTGCTGTAATGGGAGCATTTGGTGGATCAGCAATTGGTAGGCTAGGCATGACTTTATCTGGTGGATTAACAGGTGCAGGAGGCGATTTAGCTTCACAATGGATTTCCGGAAGTGAAATTGTTTGGGGTAGTGTTGTAGTATCTGGTTTAACTGGGGCTTTCTTCTCATTTCTTAGTGGACCTGGTGCCCAACATGGTAAGTTATACAATAGGGCTCATACTTTAGAAAGATATAGCGATCCAAATAACAAAGCAAGACATTTCAAAAATCTGAACAAACAACTAGCAAAATATACTACTCGTCTTAGAGATTCGGCTATGAAGGACATAAAAGGTGGAGTAATACTTGATTTAGTAACATCAATAATTGACAATCTAATTTAAAAGGAGTGGTATTTTTGAATTTATTTAAATATGTTTTTATAGCATTAACAATTATTGTTTCAACTCTCATAAGAAAGATGTTGATAAGTAACAAAAAAAAGAGCAGCAACTTGATCATTAAACAACCTAAATTGTATTTATATGGCGGAATAATTTCTTTTGTCTTATTTGCAATTACATTTGCTGTGCTGATTATACCTTTGGTGCCAATAGCACCCCATGATCCAGAAGATGGATATGTAGTGTTTGGTTTTATTACGTTCTTAAGTTTTTTTAGTGTTGGATACATAATATATTATATTAATTGGAGTATAGTACTTTATGATGAATATATAGTATTTACGAATATTTTTGGAATTAAACAGACAATAGAGTTTAAGAATTGTTTAGTAGATGTTAAATCTGCAAGAATAGATGTGTATAATGAAAAAGATAAAAAGAAACTTTTCAGCGTTTCAATGCTTTCTGAATGTTGGGTGAATTTAGCAAATAAGATGAACCCATTCGTAAAAGAAAGTAAATAGAATCACTAAATAAATAATTAATAAAGAACTGAGTCTTTTGATTCAGTTTTTTATATAACATAATATCTTTCTAAAAGTAGGTGTTAGTATAGTTTAGATGACACAAAGAGTAAGCAATATTTGTCTTACACTATGTGTGTAAAAAAGCAACTCCATCGGAAAATGAGTAAAACTCCGTTGGAAATAGAGTAAAACTCCGTCGAACACGAACGATTTTAGAGTAAAACTCCGTAATGACAAGACAATTTTTTTGTCCGAATGATAGACAATGTGAATTTACTAATTAAGGAGCACATATTTTCAAAATCAATTGAGAAAGATGATGAACCATCCATTATAAATAGAAATAGAGTTAGTCATGGGATATTCACTCGGGAAATAGATAAAAAGGATTGCTTGCAATTATTCTGCATTGTTATGGCTTTGAAGAGCTTAAGCGATATTATTGAAACGGATAATAGAAGGAAAAATATTTTAAACGAACTAAGAGATTTAACTCAGAAATTAAAAGAACTAGATGCCAAACAGTAATGTTATGTATAATAATTCAAAATCTTGATTTTTCTTTATTAATAAAAGCAACTCCGTATGAAAAAAAGCAAAACTCCGTTGGAAATAGAGTAAAACTCCGTCGAACGCGAACGATTTTAGAGTAAAACTCCGTCGAACGCGAACGATTTTAGAGTAAAACTCCGTAATGACAAGACAGTCTTAACATTAGCGAGTTTTGTTTCTTAATTGAAATAAACTCGTTTTTATTTTAATCACTTAAATTTTAGAAAATTAATTATTTTATATATGTTATAATTTAATCGCGAGGTGTTTATCATGCTAGAAATTTGGAAAGGCAAACAAATATTACAATTAAAAGACAATTATATCGAACAATGGTTCGATGTTCTTAACTATGGATTGGTTGAAGATAGAGGATTTAGGTTAAATGATGCTAACATTGAAGAGATTAAGTCTAATATTAGAAAAGATTATATAGAATATCTGATGAGTTGTTCTATGGATAAAAATCTTCAAGCATATTATATCCTAAGAGATGAATACAATACTATTGTAGCTGTTTGCAGAATAGTATTTGATGAAGGGGAATATTATCTTGAAGGTCTAGAAACTCATAGAGATTATTATCGAAGAGGATTTGCAACAAAATTATTGTTTTTAGTCATGCAAGAACTTAAAAGAAATAATATTTTAAAGATTTATTCAATCGTTAGAAACCATAATGCTAAATCTATCAATTTCCATAGGAAAAATGGATTTACGATTGTTATGGAAGATAAAACAAACACTAAGTTTTCTTTAAATGTTGAGAATAAGATTAGACAAGATCTTTTTGATCAATGGGCTAAAGGTTATAACAAAAGTGTTCTTAAATCTGAAAAAGAAGCAAATTATCCTTTTGCAGGTTATTCTGAAGTGAAATACAGTGTTTTTGATATCATATCTGATAAACATAAAGCGAAGGTTTTAGAAATGGGTGTTGGTACTGGTGAAATAACTAAACCATTATACGATCTAGGATGCGAAATTACCGGAGTAGATTTATCAAATAAAATGATTGAAATTGCTAAAAGTTATATGAAAAAAGCTACATTTATATTAGCTGACTTTAGTGATGCACTCAACGAAATCTCAAATAAATTTGACTTTATTGTTTTTAGCTATTCTATTCATCATTTATCTTATAATAATCAGATTGAGTTACTCATAAAACTAAATAATTATTTAAATGAAGACGGTGTAATCATTATTGGGGATGTTTCAACACTTACTTTAGAAGATATGAACCAATTGCAAAATAAATATGCTGCTATTTGGGATGATGAAGAGTACTATCCAATCCTTAAAAAATATCAATTAAGTCAACTAGTAGATATATATAAATTGAGATATGTACAAATTAATGAAGTTGCAGGAGTTTATAAGTTTAGAAAGAAGTGAAATAATGAAAATTGGATTTGATATATTTGGGAAAGCATATGGATTCATGTTTAGAAATGATCTTCATGATGAGAATTCGATTGATTACAATTTTGGTAAAAAAATGATCCTTTTAGATTCAGAATCTGATGAGTCACTTTATGATTCATCAAAATATATTGTCAGTAATAAAATAGTTCAACATGAATTATATAATTTCGCACAGCAATTTAAAGGATTAACATGGGAAGAATCAGTGAGAAATATACTTGCTTATACAAGAGAAATCGTTAAAAACTTTAATCTTCCTTTTAAAAATATGATATTTGGTGGAACTGAAAAAGAAATCATAGATAGAGGTACAGATTGGTGTACTGATATTTCTCGTGTTGGTTGTGCTTTATTACAATGTCTAAATATTCCTTGTAGAATGGTGACACTAGTGAATACTAAACAAGCATACAATGGACATACAATTTGTGAGGCTATTGTAGACAAGCAATTTATAATGTGTGATTTCACATATGGTGTCTTAGGATACTTAGATGAATCGCATTCAGTAAAATCATTAATTAATAATCATAATGTAGTCGAAAAAGTCTATTCAGAAATTATCAGTTCGGGAAATAATCGTGATTATATTTTGGGACTATTCGATAAGGCAGCATATATTGATTATGATATTACAAAAGAACATAACTACAATAAGAGTAAGCCAAATAAGTATTATTTAAATATGATGAAATTAAACCATGATGGCACATGGAAATTAGGGGAAAACAGTTAGAAAAAAGCAACTCCGTCCGAAAAAAAGCAAAACTCCGTTGGAAACAGAGTAAAACTCCGTAATGACAAGACAAAATAAACTAGGTGCCCATTATTCATCATCTGATATATTTTCATCAAAGTTAATTTGTGAAGACTGTGGTGGATTTTATGGCAAAAAGAAATGGCATTCCAACAGTAAGTATTCAAGATTTATTTATCAATGTAATAACAAGTTTCATAAACACAAGGACAAATGCCTAACACCTAATCTTAAAGAAGATGACATCAAAAAGAAGTTTATCAAAGCGTATAATCTAATGGCCAAAGACAAACAACGAGTCATAAAAGACACTCAAGATATCATAAAACTACTTACGGACACTACCCTGATTGATTCAGAAATAGTAAGAATTGAAGAGGAGATGGTGGTGGTTACAATTCTATTGTTAGAAATCAAAACCATAAGTCATTAAACTTTCATTATAAAAACGGATTTAGTGTAGAAGATAAGGATGATAAAGATACTAAGTTTGTCCTAAATGTTGAAGATCAAATAAGAAAAGAGTTGTTTGATAACTGGGCGAGTAACTATAATAAGAGTGTGATTAAATCAGAACAAGAAGAAACATATCCATTTGCTGGATATTCTAACATCAAATATCAAATCATTGATATTGTTGCAAAAAGGTCATTTGCACATATTCTTGATATGGGTGTGGGGACCGGAGAAATCACGAGTCCTTTATACAATTTAGGATATAGAGTAACAGGTGTGGATTTATCAGAAAAGATGATAGATATAGCCAAAAAGAAATTGCCTAATGCAATATTCATATGTGAT
Source organism: Tenericutes bacterium MO-XQ (assembly GCA_002838185.1). Taxonomy (GTDB): domain Bacteria; phylum Bacillota_I; class Bacilli_A; order Acholeplasmatales; family Acholeplasmataceae; genus Mariniplasma. The sequence continues at coordinate 656,813 of CP017948.1, forward strand.
ACTTTCCAAAATTCTTTAACAAAACTGAATGCTCAGTATGATTTCATCATATTCAATTATTCGATTCATCACCTTGACTATCAAAGTCAAATAGACTTACTTCTAATAATTCATGAGAACCTAAGTAGTCAAGGAATGATTATCATAGGTGATGTATCAACAGAAAATACACTAGATATGAATAAACTACATGAAAAGTATGATTCTATTTGGGATGAAGAAGAGTATTATCCAATACTAGATATTTATCAAAAAAGTGATTTAAAGAATTATTACTAAATTTCTTATAACAAAATAAACGAAGTAGCCGGACTTTTTGAACTTTGCAAGTTGCAAACCAACTGTAACCGATTTTAAATAATTTAAAGAAAAAAACCTAAAATGAACTAACTGGACAAATTTGTCTCGGTTTTGACATATTTTCCCCTTTAAAGAAACAGTATTAAAAGTTATAATAATAGCATGAAATGATGAAGGGAGATTTATAATATGGATATTGATACTATCATTTTTGAAAATAGAAAAAAGCTAAATTTAACTCAAACAGATTTAGCTGATAAACTAGGTGTTTCTGGCAAAACAGTATCTAGATGGGAAAAAGGAATATCTACACCAGATGTCTATTCATTAAAAAAGATGTCAGAGGTTTTGAATATACCAATGAGTACTTTTTATGATGAGATTAATAAGTTAGATGTGACATCGCCTACAATAAATGTGAGATCTATTAATCGTTATATGAGCAACACAATCATTTCAATTTGTATGCTGTTAGTAAGTTTCTTATTTTTATCAATTGTATTAAGCTATGAATCAGAGAGTTCTACCTTTATAGATATTATAGGTATTATTGGATTGACACTGATTATTCTATCCGTTACACTGTTCATCATTTCTTATATTAGTTTTTATAATGACATCAAATATAGCAATATGCTAAAAACATATAAGAAACACCTTTTTATTTATTTGGCTATTTACTTGGCTTTATTATTGCCATTAATTATTTTTTTAATCGTATCAGCTATTTAAGTTGATCTTAATATATGGTGAGCGAGATTAGATATAAACTCATTAACTTGTTCTTGTAGAAAATGAAATATGAACTTTTAGCATCATTTATAGTAAAGTTAGTCTAGAGGTTGTAGTAAAGTTAGTATAGAGGTTATCAAAAACAGTGATAAAGTCCATAATGACAAGACATATTGAAAGCACCAATCCATTAAGATGAATGCATTTCTGAAAAACCTAAATGAATCAAAAGAAAAACTTAAAGACTGGGACAAATATGTATGGATGCTTATGGTTGAAAGTGCAGTTGTTCATAGAGATACAAGCATTACATTCAAATTGAAAAACGGAAGAGAAATTAAAGCAACATAAGTCGTTAGAAATCTAGCGGCTTTTTGTATTTTTATAATTAAAGAAATGTGTTATAATTTTATTTAAGAGGATATCTAGGGGGAACACATCATGGATAACTACAAAGTTGCGATAAACGGAACGAAGTTAGCTGCACAGATTCTAGGTATAGATACGCCTGATGTGCAGTTTTTTTATAACAAAGATTTAACTGGTAAAGGAATCAATTCCATCTTTCTAAAAGAAGACTACATTATAGCATTTAATGAAGAGTGGGTAGAACAAGCAAATCCAATGGAGATTCAGGTTACTTGTTTTCATGAGAGCAGACATGCATTTCAATGGAAATGTATAAACGAAGATGGTCCATCCAATGTAGAATTAAGTACACTTCAGATTTGGAAAAAGGAAATGAATGAGTACAGTCAACCTACAAAAAAAGACATTCCAGAAGAGGAATATCTTATGCAGGAAATTGAGATTGATGCTATTGCATTTGCACATAAAATGATGTTGGAGCATTTTGGTCTGAAGACTGGGATACCAAATATTATTGAAAAAGAGATCCAACAAATATTAATGAAAGACGTGATAAGTGATGAGCAAAAAGACTTATAGAGATATAAATATTAAGTTGAAAACTTCTAAGGATGCCTCTTAAACTATTTGAATGAATATAAACACCAGTACGAATATATTAGAGTTTCTGAACACGAGAATTATGAAGTGTGTTTTGAATTGACATGGCAACAACATAGTGAACCGTTTACTCAATATTACTTTATGGGGAACATTGTTGATGATCATTTAGTTGGGAAGATAGTCGATCCTAAAAAGAATAAAGATAGAGTTAAAAGGAAAACGACTATAAAAGAAAAAGTTGAAATGTTAGGCATTATTGCCTTCTTGTTAGCGATAATAATTGGGGCTCCATTTGGTATTGGATTTGCTATTTCAAGAAATTATATCATATCTGCGACCATTGGGATACTTCCATTACTAATTATGATATTGTTTTCAATCTTCGGAAAAGGAAATATTCCTGTACATGTAAAAAATATTGAGGACTTAGTTAACAATGCAAGATAAAGAAAACAAACTGGTAGTTGTACCTGGTTGGAAACTAAGTAAAATCATAGGAGATGATGTATAATGGAATGGATTTTTAGAGGGATAGGATTATTGGCAATTCTATTTGTTGTAAAAACAATACTAAATAAAACAACGAATAGGAAAACTGAAGATGAGTTTGTCATTAGATTACCTTACAAATTGAAGGAGTTAGGTATTTCCTTAACACTAAACAAAGCCATAATTTAGGGGTGCGTAAAAATCGAGTAGGGGTGCGCAAATTCTTACTTGGGGTGCGTATTTGTATTAAAATAGGTTACACAACCCAGTTTCTCTAGATCCCATGATGATACGTAGGAGGTATTAATGAAGATCAAGACATTTATATATGACATTGTTTTAGTAATAGTCATTTCGATTTTAGTAATAATGCTGTTTCCAAAATACTATGATAGTTACACTTATTACATTAAATTATATAGAGAATTAGAACAATCAACAGATTTATTGAAATCTGCTTACTGGTATCAATCAGTTAGTTTTATGATCGTTGCATTAGGTTTTTCCATGTATACTTTACTGTCTTTGATAAGTGGATTACTCCTTAAATATAATGATAGAAAATTTAGTCTAGTTTTTATTTTAATAACGGTTTTTATCATATTAGTTATCATCCTAAGCACTTACTTTTTTGGAACTTCTATTAATGCTCATACAATATTAATTGTTTTTAATACTTTGATTTCGATTTGTTTAGCAGTGACCCATTCCATAATGAGTTATTTTAATAATAAGAAACTATTAAAGTAGTTAAAAAAGTAATGAGTGAATGCTATATAACTATTATCTATTGAGGTTTAAACCAAATATTCATTGAACACTTCTAAATATGTTGTAAAGTTTTAAAAAAAATGTTAAATTATTTTATATTTATTTAATAAAAGGTTCTTAGTCAGAGTTAAATATAAAGAATAAGTGAATCTATCAATAAGGTGTTCAACATAAAAAAGTTGAATGCCTTTTTCCTTTAACTCATCATCGTATAATTCTTATTTTCTGAAATGGACAAACCTAATTAGACAAACAATTATGTTTTTTTTATAGTATAATTGTAATACACAGTTGTTGTGGATTGGTATGGAAATTAAGCAGTGGGTTATGATACCAATATAAACGTCTAATGCAAAAATAGAATGAAGCACTTAAAACAAGGCATAAAAATATATAAAAACACTTATAAATATGTTTCTTTGATTTTTCTGTGCTTGTGTGTATAAACATAAAAATGGTCAATTTGATGTTTCTTGAGTACACACAACACCCTATTTTCGAGCAATATGGTGCACTCAACGCAGATTGAATGTGACAACATATTATTAAAAGTGACGGAAAATGGACAAACCTAATTGGACAAACAATTATGCTGTTTTTATGGTATAATTGTAATAAACAGGGATTACTTTATAACCTATCAAAAAATGAACTTTTAGCATTATTTATAGTAAAGTTAGTCTATAGGTTGTAGTAAAGTTAGTCTAGAGGTTATCAAAAACAGTGATAAAGTCCATAATGACAAGACACATTTTATAGATGAATGTACTTAATATCTCTGAATCAAGTTCATCGATGACTAAATTCTTTTTACCTAAAATCTCACCTATTTTATCCATACGTTTTTTGGTATCATAATTTTTTACGTGTTCAAGTTCAAGCTTGTTAATCTCTGCTGTTAGAACTTTAAGTCGATCCGAGTATTCTCTATACTTGGTATTAAATATTGATTCTGGAATATCTGGTTTTTTTACCTTTGTATCAATTAGATTGGATAATGCTATTTCGTTTTCGTCTCTTTCTAATGTTAACTTTTCAATGATACTTTCAACATCATCAACCTTGATGGTTGATTTAATTACCTTTTGAATGGTTGTCATGATATCCAGATCTTTTAAGAAGACTTTGTATTTACGTCAATAAAGTGGATATAAAGAGAAAGCATCCTCGGGACATGATACAATATTATTGACAGTTAGATTAGATATAATGTGTACACTGAATTAAACAACTAAAATAAGAAAGGTAAAACATATGAAAAAGTATGAAGCAGTTATTCAAGGTATGACATGTGATGCCTGTGAAATCCATGTAGAAAAAGCTTTAGGGTCTATAGAAGTTAAAATCATTGATGTTGATTATAAAACAGGAGTTGTTCAATTTGTCTCAACTGAAAGCATTTCTTTTAAAGATGTTGAATTGGCATTGAGTAAAACACCATATTATTTGAAATCTGTACATGAAGAGAATCATATAGCACAAGACAGCACATCCAATAAAAAAGATTTTGATTTAATTATTATTGGATCAGGCAGTGCTGCTTTTTCTGCAGCAATTAAGGCTAAAGAATATGGTAAGACGGTAGCAATTATAGAACGGGATACGATTGGAGGCACATGTGTTAACGTTGGATGTGTGCCATCAAAAACCATGATTCGTGCAGGTTATATAAATCAATTTTCAAAGAGCCACAATTTTCAAGGATTAAATATATCATCAAACGAGGTAAATTTTGAACAACTGATTGACCAAAAGAATCATTTAGTTGACCAGTTAAGACAAAAAAAATATATAAACTTACTAGATGTTTATCAAATTGAACTTATTAAAGGACACGCAAGATTTATCAATAGTAGTCAAATTTCAGTCAATAACAACGTTTATACTGCAGATAAATACTTGATTGCGACAGGTTCTAAGCCTGTGATTCCCAATATAAAGGGGTTAGATCAGGTTAATTATTTGACCAGTACTACATTACTAGAATTAAAAAAAACACCTAAAAGTATTGTTATTATCGGATCTGGATATATTGCACTAGAACTCGGGCAAATGTTAAAAAATTTGGGATCAAAAGTTACTTTTTTAAGAAGAAGCCATTATTTATTAAAAGAGTATGATTCAGAAATATCGATTAAAATGGAGGAAATACTAAAGACTGATGGTATTGAATTGATCAATGATATTTCTTATGACAAAGTTGAAAAGAACCAGGATTTGATTCAGATTCATTTCACAAAAAACAACGAGAAAACATATTTAGAAAGTGAAGCACTACTCGTTGCAGCCGGACGTACTCCTAGTACAGAAGATTTGAATCTTGATTTAGCTGGAGTTAAACTTGGTGATACAAACGAGATATTAATTAACGATTTCGGTGTAACTAGCAATGAAAATATTTATGCAGCTGGTGATGTCACTGGTGGTCCTATGTTTGTATACGTTGCAGCTTATCAAGGTGGAGTAGTTATGGATAACGCATTTGGTAATGTTAAAAAGAAGATAGATTTGAGATATGTGCCTAGTGTCATATTCACGACGCCCTCAATCGCATCTGTTGGCTACACTGAACATGAAGCAAACAGGCTAGGATACTCAACAGTTTCACGAACAATTGATTTAGAAATGGTGCCAAGAGCACTCGTCAATCATGACACTAGGGGTCTTTTCAAAATTGTTGTTGATCAAGCAACTAACAAAATTATAGGTGTACATATTTTGGCTGAGGATGCTGGTGAGATCATTTACTCAGCCACATTGGCCATCAAATTCGGATTAACGATTCAAGATTTAAAAGATACGATGGTTCCATATCTAACCATGTCAGAAGGACTTAAGTTAGCAATCCTCTCGCTTGAAAAAGATGTTTCTCATTTATCTTGTTGTGCAGTTTAATCATTAATTAGGCAGAACTGAATTGGTATATATAAGACTTATTCAATAGTTGCTTTCGATTATCCTCTTGGTAAAGCTATAATTTTAGGGTGCTAAATTGTTTTATCATCGATTACCTTAAACAGTTAAGTAAAGGGGATTTATACCCTATAAATCAATCTTTTGATGTAGAAATCAACGATGGTACTTTGATCTAATAATTTAATAGTAAAAATCAAAAAATATGTTTCTTTGGTATTATAGACGGTTTTCAACCATGTAAGGGGAAACATATTTTAGCCGTTTTTGATGTTACTTCAATACACACAAGGTTGATTTTGCAAGCAATTTGGTTTTTTCAACGCAGATTGAATGAGACAGCATATTATTAAAAGTGACGGAAAATGGACAAACCTAATTGGACAAATAACTATGCTGTTTTTATAGTATAATTGTAATAATCAGTTATATCGTTATGACTTATCAAAATATGAACTTTTAGCATTATTTATAGTAAAGTTAGTCTATAGCTTGTAGTAAAGTTAGTCTAGAGGTTATCAAAAACAGTGATAAAGTCCATAATGACAAGACATATAACAAGCATAGGTTTGATACAAAGGTATCGGACCTTTTTCTTTTGAATAAAGGTGATTTTCTCCCTATTTTCAGGATTTTAAACTACTTATTAATCCTGAAACCAAGGATTATAATACTAATTTAATAAGTGACTAACTAATAACTCACACGATTACTCAATGATTTACACGTTTACACAACACTTTACACGATTGCCCATAATAATGAAAGTGTTAATCGAAAAAGGTTCTTAATCCGCCAATTTCCACCAGGATGGATTTCAACTCCTCATACAAAAATACCACCTAGAGCTATCCTCTAAGTGGTTTTCTTTTTATACAGTGTTAATATTTGACGGTTACTCAAAATATGCTAAAAGTAAGGATAAAACTGGAGAGCATAATAGATGCGTACACGATTTGATTGAATTTTACACGATTACATTTACAGTGGATTGGTATGAATATGAACGATTAATACTCTCTGTTTAAAAATCACATAGTGTAAAATATTTTGTGTAAATGAAAAACTGAATAAAATTTAAAAAGGAATCTCACTTTAGTATAATAGAGTTGTCGAAAAACCACTATACAAAGGAGATCCCTCATGAATGATTTTACAACAGAACTCTTTAAAACGCTACTCGAAGGTAAAGATATCACAGAAATTTTTAGATATCATGTCGAATGTGCAGTCAATCAACTGCTTCAATACGAGCTCAGAGAATTTCTTGACTATGATAAATATGATCGTAAAGGATTCAACTCAGGTAATAGCCGAAACGGCTATTATGAACGCACCTTGAAGACTCAATACGGTGACTTAATCTTAAAGATACCAAGAGATAGAACCGGTGAGTTTGAGAATCAGACCCTTACACCTTATAAGAGACAGAACGACACCGTTGAATCGATGATTATTCATCTCTATTCAAACGGGATGACAACTGAAGAAATATCACGCATCATCGAGAAAATGTATGGCCATCACTACACCAAACAGACGGTTTCTAACATTACAGCTGCAGTGGTAGGAGATATCCAAGCATTTAATCATAGAGTATTATCTAAACGCTATGCTGTAATTTATCTAGATGCTACCTACATACCTGTAAGACGTGATACGGTCACTAAAGAAGCTTTATACTTCGCTTTAGGAATCACACCCGAAGGGTATAAAGAAATCCTTTCATACAGCCTATTTCCAACCGAATCTGCGCATAACTGGGAGATTATCTTATCCGATTTGAGAAGCCGTGGTGCTGAGGAATCCTTGCTGTTTGTCACGGATGGTCTTACAGGGATTAAAGATGCGATCTCAAATGTGTTCCCTAAAGCTAAACACCAATCATGCTGGGTTCATTTGGCTAGAAATGTAAGTCATGCTGTAAGAGTGAAAGATAGATCTGAAGTGTTAAATGATCTAAAGACGGTCTACACTCAAGAGTCAGTGGAAACTGCTGAAGAAAAACTTGATACATTCATACAAACGTGGCATAAGAAATATCCTAAAGTAACAGAAAGATTCAAGAATAATCCATCTCTATTTACCTTTTTGTCTTTCCCAAAACCGATTAGGGCGTCAATCTATACGACCAATCTGATTGAGGGTTTCAATAAGCATTTAAAACGTTATACAAAGCGTAAGGAACAGTTTCCCAATGAGGATTCACTCATCAGATTCATCGGTACTTATGCAGGTGACTACAATCAAAGATTCCAAATGAGAATCCATAAGGGATTTAAGCTTGTCACTGCAGAACTGAATGAAATGTTCAATTAAGCATCGCGCTCAAAAATCTAAAAGCACTAAAGAGAGTTCTTAATACTTTAATTCAATTCATTTACACAAAATTCTTGACACTACCCTTAGAATTCGCTTATACTAATAGAGATACATAAATATACTCACACCCAAAATGAGATGAGGTACTTTCTCATGAATACGATTGAACTTTTTAACTTCTACTATTTTTTATATATAGGTATACTCATATGTATGACGTTTGTTATTTCTCTATTTTTGGATAACCAATCCTTAAGATTTAAAAAAGGATTTATTCTTGGTTTAATCATCTTCAATTTTGTCATTCATTTTTTGAAGATATTCATTTATCCATATACACTTATAGATCATGTATGGACAAAGGTCACTTTTGAAAATATTTCAGCTGCGACGATTTTACTTTTTCCATATTTATATGTATCAAAAAACAAAACATTAAAAGACTATATGATCATCATTGGTCTTTCTGCAGGCCTCATACCTCTGATTTATCCAGCAGATGCTATGTCAACAATGTTTAATGGCACGATTCATATTGGTGAAAGACCTGTATTTATGCTAGAAAACATAAGGTTTTATACAGCACATTATATATTGTTCTTAGTCGCATTTTTAATGCTAAGATATAACATCCATATCGTCTCATTTAAAAGAGCTCTAAAAATACCCTTGATATTTATCGGTGTTTTAGTGTTATTATTCATCAATGAACTTTTGATTACATACTTTGGTGGTGTCCCTTTTGAGGATCTCTTTGATCCTAATAAAAGAAATCCATCCATGATTTTTGGTATCAAGGATGGATATGAAGAAATTAGTGTGCTTTTAAAGGTGTTTGTCCCAAAATTTATGGAAATAACTCACCCAGTTTACGGATTTACTTTTTTAGTACCAGTCATATGGTTAATGATACCACTTTATATTTATGGAAGTATGATTATCATTTTGTTTTATGTGATTATAGATAGGAAAAATCTTATAACCTGGATAAAAAAGTCAAGATAATGTGTTACTTTCTTATTTTGCTGCTTTGATGACAGCTTTAGAAATATATGTCGCGACTTTTTTATTGAATATATTAGGAATAATGTACGTTTCAGTAAGATCTTCTTTTTTAATAATACGTGCTAAAGCTTTGCAGGCAGCAATTTTCATGTCATCTGTGATGTCTTTAACTCTGGCTTCTAGTGCACCTTTGAATATGCCTGGAAAGACTAAAGCATTATTGATTTGGTTAGGTTGATTAGATGCTCCAGTTCCAACGATTCTAGCACCAGCTTCTAAAGCTAATTCTCTTGTGATTTCAGGTATTGGATTAGCAAGTGGAAAAACAATAGCATCAATAGACATAGAAGCAATCATATCCTTAGAAACGATATTGCCTGCTGAGACACCAATAAATACATCAGCATTATTAAGGGCATCCTTTAGTAAACCTTGTTTATTGTTTTGATATGTGTTCCTCTAATATCATTTTAACAATCTTAAGCTTAAAGTCAGTTGTATAGTGATTTGTCATCTTTTTTCTCCTTGTCTTAATTATATTATACATCATTATCTACAAAGGGGGGGAGCGTGTCCTGTTTTTTCATAGCAGAGCAAAAAACTTGATATGGATGAATTTATTAAAGAGGAAAATATGAATCCCATAGTATTTCGTAGTTACAACCCAAAATAATAAAAAATTAAATGGAGAGGATATTAAGTTATGTTTGATGTTAACTACGTTTTTAAATATAATTCATTATCAGAACATGATATTAATAATCTAAGAAATAGTAAATTATTTTTAAGAACAGCGACCAAGTTTAATGATGTTTTTGATTCTACACCATATTACTCAGAAGAAATATTTTTGAAAATGCTGAAGAATCATGTTGATGAATTTGGAATGAATATTCCAGGAATGAGAAACTTCACTGATTTGTCATATCAAGATCAGTTTGAAAAATTTAAACTATACTTTAGGAATAATTATGACTCTACATTAAAAGACTCAGGACTAATCACTTGCTTTTCGAAAGCAAGTAACAACAATATAATGTGGGTTAGATATGCAAAGGAGTATGAAGGAGCTATATTTGTATATGATAAAGATAAGTTAAAAAAATCTGCAATAGACAATCTGATGGATTTAAAAAGAAAGGGATTATTTAATATCCCTGATAATGTTCTTAGTAGAGGTGTTTGTTTAGAAGCGGTGAAGTATACTGAATTTCGTGCTGATATAAGTAGTGAGTTAGAAGAAACACTTAAATTCGTTTCTAAGCATGGGTATATTAATGATTTGAGTGATCCGAAATATAAAGAAGTTCATATGGATGATCAAGAGTTTAATGGAGTAACTAATAAAATGTTTTTTTATAAAACTAAAGAATGGGAATATGAAAAGGAAGTACGATTAGTTATACATAATTATTTCCCTGAAAAAGCAATTCCACATACAGATGAAGGTAAAAGTTTGTTGCTGACAATAAAGCCAGAAGCCGTAATTTTAGGATTCAAAACACCACAGACAATTGTAAAAAAAGTTATTAATATTTGCAAAGAACAAAATATATCAATGTATGGATCAGGACCTTATTATTTTGATAGAAAATGTGTAATCAAGGTCGAACCACTAAAAAATCAATTTATTAATGAAATGTTAAAATAGAACATATTTAATAATATTTGTCTTAAAACATTTATAGGAGGTAAACAGATGATAAGGAATAAAGGAAGTTTTATCGTAGAAGAACTAAGCGAGTATGTTGTTTTTGATTTAGAAACAACAGGCCTAAGTCCAGAATATGATGAAATAATAGAATTTTCTGCTTGCCTTGTTATTAATAATGAAATTGTTTCAAGATATGAAACTTTAATCAAACCAGAATATGGAATTTCACCTTTTATTGAAGAACTTACAGGGATTAGAAATGATATGCTTGAGGATAAGCCTAAAATTGACGAAGTTTTGCCAAGCATATATGATTTTCTTAAAGATAAAGTACTACTTGGACATAATGTTCACTTTGATCTTAATTTCTTGTACGATGCTTTTAATAAGTATCTAAATCTTGAACTTAACAATGATTATGTTGATCTTTTGCGATTGACGAGAAAAGTATATCCTGAATATAAAACCCATAGACTTGAATTTTTGTCAAAAGAATTAAAAACTACAAACAAGCCTACACATAGAGCATTAAATGACGCACTTACTACATATGAAATATATGAATTGTGCAAACGATTCACTAAAGAAAAGAGCATTACATTTTCCGATTTGTTTCAGACTAGTTATCTGACTGTAAATGATATTAAGTCTACAGTTAATGCGGAAGAAGATCATATTTTAAATGGTGAGATTTTTGTTTTTACTGGAACACTTGAAAAAATGGACAGAAAAAGTGCTTGGGAGTTGGTCGTGAAAAATGGTGGTGATATTGCTGATGGTGTTTCTAAAAAGGTGAACTATCTTGTTCTTGGAAATGGCGATTATCATCAAAGATTAAAAGGTGGAAAAAGCAATAAGATGAAAAAAGCAGAGGATTTAATTTTAAAAGGAAATGACCTGCAGATAATATCTGAAAATGTTTTTTATGATATGATTTACTTATATGATAATAAATAATTACGATAAAAAATTAACATGTAAATTCTCTTACATGTAAATATTAGGAGGATAAATGGCAAATACAACTGAAAGACAAGGGATAGGACATTGTTTAAAAATGGCATCATCATTTGATTGGATGTTTCGTGAACAGCCAATAGATGATATTGGCATTGATGCACACATGGAAATAGTTGAAAAATCTGGAAAACCTAGACAACTGCTTGCTGTTCAAATTAAATCTGGTGCAAGTTGGTTTCGAGAACAAAAAGAGAAACATGTGATTTTTCGTGATATTAATGAAAGGCAATATAACTATTGGACTACTAACACTCTACCATGTATTGTTGTATTATATAATCCCCTCACTGAAGAGTGCATTTGGCAAAAATTGACAAAGGAAACTATTGAAAGAACAATGAAAGGAAAAGGGAAAGGCTTTTTTGTGAAAGTTCCTATAGACCAAATTTTCTTAAATGATATATCACAAGAAAGACTACTATCTTTTACTAATTTACCTGAACATATTACAAATTATAACTTTCTATTATCACAAAAAGTTTTTATGCAAATAATCAATCAAGGTGGAGAAATCAAACTGCATTCTACAGAATGGATAAACAAGAGTAGTGGGAGAGGAGAAACCGAGTTGATTGTTGATGATGGAGAAACGGTGAAAAAATATCCCTATCCATATTGGTTTCCATTCACTTCATACACAAAGGTTTTTCCAAAGGTATTTCCATGGGCAGATTTTTCTGCAGATGAAGACTTCTATGAGTTCGAAGATGAAGCTAATTGGCGTGAATATCATTGTTACTATGATAAGGAAGATGATGAGTGGCTAGTTGTTGGAGATACATTTGAAGATTACAAAAAGAGTTTATCACCAATGCGAAGTATTGTTCATTCAGGAGAAGTTGCTGAATACATGTTGATACTTAAATTAAATGATTTAGGTAAGTCCTTTCTTTTGGTTGATGATTTTGTTTCTAGAAAACAACCATACGTTAATGTAAGACCTAGTGATAAGTAATTAATTATAATTAAGGAGGATTTATTTTGACTAAAATAAAACTTAATGAAAAAAGTGAAGAAATATTAATCAAAAATAGAGAATATGAACTTGACCCTACAGAGGAGTATATTATTGATCTCGAATACGAGTTAGATTATCAACTAGCAATAATTCAAAGTTTTAACATTATGGGTCCAGCACCAGCCATTAAAAATTATCACGCATGGTTAAAGCAAAATAAATTTAGTGTAGAGTTACCGAATCCTACAAACGAATTTGTTGCATCTTTTTATGGTGTAAGACCACTTTGGAAAACAGCTTATTCACAAGGGATTGTTGTCAGGGCTATTAACGAAGATGATTACTATATAGTTATGGAGTGTAGTCGAGAAAACAAAGGTTACAAATATACAAAAATTATTTTAACATTGGGTGGTTGTATGTAGGTTAATCAACCCATTCACTTATATAATCTTAGAACTGAGCTTGATATATGGTGAGCGAGATCAGAGTTAAACTGATGAACTTACTTATTACATAATTAAATATGAACTTTTAGCATTATTTATAGTAAAGTTAGTCTAGAGGTTATCAAAAACAGTGATAAAGTCCATAATGACAAGACAATTTGACATACAAGGGTTTGATACCCAACAATAAGTAGATAGTGGAAGACCCCATTTTGACACAATGAAATTGCTGCTAGAAAAAGTCGAAAAATAAAACCTCTAAACTAAGCCATAATTCAGGGGTGTAATTTTTTCGGGTGGGGGTGTAAAAATTTCCGTTAGGGGTGTAAAATTGTATCAAAATAGGTCATACAACCCAATTTTGATTTAATAAGACCTATTAAAGGGATAAGTGTACCTATGCTGGAGTATGCCTATTCTATCGGGAGGTCTTTTTTATTTTCTCGGACAAATAATAGGAGGAAATCAAATGAAGGATTTAAAAGAACACATCGATGATGTACAAAGAAAATGTAGTTACTATTTTAAGAACACAGATTTGCTGCTTCAAGCTTTCACAAGAAAGTCTTATTCAGCTGAATTTGGTGGGGAAAACAATGAGGTTTTAGAGTTCTTAGGCGATAGAGTTTTGGATTTTTATGTAACCAAAGTCATCGCTGAAAGATATGGATTTTTCAAATCTCAAACGGATACATATGATGAGCAAGAAGATAACGATGAATATTGCATTAAGGCTCATCGAAATGAGCAAGATTTTACTGAGCTGAAGAAAGAAATCGTAAGTAATGCGAATCTTGCTAGAAGAATTGAAGAGTTAGGTTTCAAGTCGATGATGTATTTGGGTCAAAGTGATATTGATAATCAAGTATGGAATCAAGAAAAGGTTAGAGCTGATCTATTCGAAGCCATTCTTGGTGCTATCGCAATCGACAGTGATTGGGATCCAGATGAGCTCCAAAACTCTGTGGAATTCATGCTTCAAATTGATGATTAATTACATGATGTAGAAGATGGCATGGATGAGCTAAAAGAAAATCTAACACAGGATAATGCAGTCAGCACACTTAAAGAATTGGCTGAAAGTGGCAGATGCTCCATACCACAATACGAGCTTCCTGATGAGCAAGTTTATGACGATGGTGAGTATTGGTGGTCATGCACCTGCTATGTTCGCAGCTGGTCCATTCAAAAAACAGCACTTTCTAAGTCGAAAAAGGGTGCCAAAAGGTATGTCGCTTATCTCGTTTTGTGTGACTTCTTTGGTATTGAACCAGAAGAAGAATAATTTAAGATAACTGCCTATAAGGTACTTGGATTCCCATTATATAGAAATGCTTCCCAGATAACACTAGGTTATGGTAATATTCCGCATACAAGTAAAAACAGATCCCGAGATAGATTCAATATGAAATGCTCATAGCTCAAGGTTATGGGCATTTTTCATCCTTAAAGGTGTCTTTATTTTCTATCATAGAAAATATTACTTAGATTAAACAATATAATTAACTCAAAACCATAATAAAAAATTCTTGTTCATCGAAATAAGTTGGGAAAAATGACTTAAAACCTGAAATGCACCTAATATTCGTTACAATCTATTTGTTTTGATGCTAAAAAAATGCATAAAAAAACGATGAAGCAATCTAAAGAAGTTGTTTTTATTGACTCCATAGTTTATTGTGATATAATAAATCTATATGAATGAACGCTCATATAGATAGGAGATTAGTATGGATCAAAAAGATATAATAGAGTTTTGTGAATGTAATGTTCTTCACCCTGAAAAAATTGAAATAGCCCATAAAAACTTACTAGATAATGAATCTATTTCACTGCTAACTTTGTTCTTCAAAACATTTAGCGATCCCACAAGAATGAAAATCATATTGGCATTAAAAGAAACCGAGTTGTGTGTATGCGATCTGTCTGCTGTGATCAATGTCAGTCAATCCGCTGTCTCACATCAATTGAAAACCTTAAGAGAGAATCGTTTGGTTAAATACCGAAAAGAGGGAAATGTTGTTTATTACTCGCTTGACGATGACCACGTCCACGTCCACGTGTTAATAACTCAAGCAATGAATCATCTAAAACATAAGTAGAATGGAGAAAAAACATGAAAGAGATTAAATATAGTTTATCAGAAATTAGCTGTGCGAGTTGTGCAGATAAGATTGAACAAAAGATAAAGAAGTTAAACGGAGTTGAGGAAGGTTATTTAAACTTTGTTACAAAAGAAATCAAGGTACAAGTTGCGGATTCAACTGATACTGCAAGACTATTTGACACGATTAAAAAAATTGTGAAAGATGAAGAAGGTGATGTCGAGGTATGTGAACTAACCCCAAATGTCATTTATGCAATAGATGGTTTAGACTGTGCAAATTGTGCGGCTAAGATTGAAGAAAAATTAAACAAAACCGAAGGAATTTTAGGTGCCAACGTTGATTTTATAGCAAAAAAACTGACACTTCAATTCAAAAATTCGCTAGATCAAAAACGTATAGAAGAAAAGGTTCAAAAAATTATTGATAAAATTGAACCAGGCGTAACGATAGCACAATCAAATGTGAAGAATGAAGATCACGTGGATGAAGAATCATCAATGACGAAAGATTTAATCATCTTCGGTATAGGTATCTTACTATTTATTGGAGGATTATTGATTGCTGAAGGAACGGTTTTTCGTTATGTATTACTTATACTAAGTTATTTCATCATCGGTGGAGAAGTTGTACTGAAGGCAGTCAATAACATATATCGAGGTAAGGTGTTCGATGAAAACTTCTTAATGACGATAGCAACTATGGGTGCATTTGCTATTGGAGAGCATCCTGAAGCAGTTGCAGTTATGATTTTTTATAAGGTCGGTGAATTTTTCCAAGACGTAGCAGTCAATCGATCCAGAAGATCCATAAAAAAATTGATGTCAATCAGACCTGATGTCGCAACGATTAAAAAAGGCAACACTTCTGTGGAAATGCGTGTTGAAGACGTTCAAACTGGAGAGATAATGATCATTAAACCAGGCGAAAGAATTCCACTTGATGGTGAAGTGTTGTCAGGAGATTCCACAATTGACACAAAAATTCTAACAGGAGAATCTGTGCCTGTAAATGTTACAAAAGGTGAGATGGTACTCTCTGGTTGTATTAATATCAATGGTTTATTGACCGTTAAAGTTACCAAACTCGCAAGCGAATCAACTGTTTCTAAGGTACTTGAAATGGTTGAAAATGCAACCAGCAAAAAAGCACCAACCGAGAAATTTATCACTAAATTTGCACGAGTATATACTCCAATTGTCACTTCGTTGGCTGTTTTGATTGCGGTAATACCACCACTCGTTATACAAGGTGCAACTTTTGAGGAATGGATCTACAGAGCACTTATATTCTTAGTTATTTCGTGTCCATGTGCACTCGTTGTATCGATTCCGCTTGGTTTCTTTGGTGGTATTGGAGCTGCATCAAGAAATGGTATCTTAGTTAAAGGTGGAAACTACCTAGAAGCATTAAATAACATTGAGATTGCAGTTTTTGATAAGACTGGCACATTGACTGAGGGAACGTTTACAGTGACTGAAATCAATACAGCTAATGGTGCAACACAAGAAGAGTTGCTCGAAAAAGCAGCTTATGTGGAAAGTTTTTCTAATCATCCTATCGCTGTCTCAGTCGTCAATAAATACAATAAAGAAATAGATCAAAGTTTAATAACTGATGTTGAAGAAATATCTGGACACGGTGTAAAAGCAACTTATCAAAATGATATCATTGCAATCGGGAATGCTAGATTGATGAAAAGAGAAGGTGTTGAATTCAAGGAATCTGTTTCGTTGGGTTCAATTATATACATCGCTATCAATGGAAAATATGTTGGAAATATTGTTGTCTCAGATCAGATAAAGAAAGACTCAAAAGCAGCTATCAAAATGTTGAAATCATTAGGCATTAAAAAAACTGTCATGCTAACTGGTGATAAGAAATTAGTTGCTGATACAGTTGGACAAGAGTTAGATATCGATGAAATTCATAGCGAATTGTTGCCTGAAGATAAGCTCAATATTGTAGAGAAGTTATTACTCCAAAAATCGAGCAGAGGGAAGCTGTTCTTTGTAGGTGATGGTATCAACGATACACCAGTATTAGCGAGAGCTGATATTGGAATTGCTATGGGTGGACTCGGTGCCGATGCAGCCATCGATGTAGCTGATGTCGTGATTATGAATGATGAACCTTCTAAGATAGGTACTGCGGTCTTTGTGGCAAAGAGAACCAGAAAGATTGTTTGGCAAAATATATACTTCGCATTAGGAGTTAAATTCCTGTTTTTAGCCTTAGGAGCTATCGGAATTGCAACTATGTGGGAAGCCGTGATTGCTGATGTCGGAGTATCATTATTAGCAGTACTAAATGCAATGAGGGTACTCAAATATAACTATAAAATAAATAATTAACTTAAATTATACTAACTTATTAGAGTTTATTCAATTTAAGGCTATGTTTTTTTAACAAGTTTCTAATAAAAACAGCTTCATTAAGCCATAATTTAGGGGTGCTAAACTTTTACACGATTTGACGCAAGGGTGCTAAAAAATTGCACGATATAACACTAGGGTGCTAAAATATTTACACGATTTAAAGGTCGGGGGGCTAAAATTGTATTAGCCCTCAATACCTTAGACAAAAAGCAACTCCATCCGAAAATGAGTAAAACTCCGTTGGAAACAGAGTAAAACTCCGTAATGACAAGACAATCCACAATAGGTAAAGTGGCTAATAATGTAAATGCTGCATCAAAGGCTTATGTGAATGCTCAAATCACACAGGCTATAACGCAATTTGCAATTGAGAAAGCAGTTTTAAAATCAGTACAGATGGTAGCTTATATACATTCGATGATTCATCATCAACTGATGAAATAAAGATACAAGGAGTTACCATTTATTTATCTTCTTTAGAAGAATGGCTAAAAGCTTATAAAGCTATGAATAGAAAAGATAAAATTTCAATAATTGAGAACCACCTCAATGAGAATAGTATGAATTAGTTGTGAAAAATTAATATATAAATAAAATATGAACTTTTAGCATTATTTATAGTAAAGTTAGTCAAGAGGTTGTAGTAAAGTTAGTCTAGAGGTTATCAAAAACAGTGATAAAGTCCATAATGACAAGACACTAGGTGCTGTTGGTATCGCAACAATGTGGGAAGCTGTCATTGCAGATGTAGGAGTTTCAATAATTGCCATATTTAATGCCATGAGAGTATTGAGGTATAATGAAAAGAAATTTTCAATTCATAATGATCGAGTTTTAGGATAGTAGTAAAAATAAAGCTTGTTATATTCAATCAACGATGAAGAGAAACAACAATTTATACAAAGAAAGATTAAAATAGTTTAACTTGCAACTAAAATAATTGGTTCAAAAATGAAGGACACTTGTGAGAGAGCTATTCAATTTGAGGATAAACATGAAAAAATACGTTATATATTTATTAATTATTACAGTTTTGGTAACTATTGAACAACAGGTAAAACATTTTATAACTGTGAGTATTAACATATATCAAAAAGTTGTTATTATTCAGGATCTATTTACTATTACATACACTAAAAACGAAGGAGCAGCATGGGGACTATTTCAAGGTCGAATGACTTTCTTAATAATAATTACAGTGATTTCTTTAGTTATTTTTACGTTTGTTTTGATAAAACATGGTGATTTTAAGAATGAAAAATTACTTACAATTTCAATGATACTTTTGATATCCGGAAGTTTAGGTAATTTCATAAATAGGATTCTATTGAGTTATGTTATTGATTATTTAGATTTCCTTGTCTTTGGTTATGACTTCCCAGTTTTCAATTTAGCTGATGTTTTTCTTACCTTAGGAGTTTCAGGTTATGCCATAAGTTTGATATTTAAGAAAGAGAGCTGAGTAAAGGACAGTCATCGGTGAACTATTGATCCTTATATATAAGGAAGAGATAATCGTTGCCAAATGATACAATGATAAAATGTATGTTTAAAACACATCAAAAAAAACATAAGCAGTTAATCTTCAGGTTGTATAAATCAATGTCAAGTGATTAAGACTAACCCAAACACTACAAGCTGAAGTTATTTATAAGTTAAGCTCTATTGTACAAAAAAAAGAAAGGAGAATTATATGCTAAGAAAAAGAATAAAAATATGGAGGTCTAAATATATAAACAAGGATCGAGTTATTATAGGAAATTATATGGTAACCAATGACTTAAAAATTACAGTACTTTATAAAAATTTTGCGCCTAAGAAGGGACAAGACACTATATGAAGAAAGACAGATTTTTAAGAAACGTACTCATTGGCACTTCATTATTATTGTATATTGATTATGAGGTATTCAACATGAAAGTAAAAAAAATACGTAAAAGGTTTTTTCTAATTGTACTTATTTTATCCGTTTCAATATTCTTGCAAGGACTTAATCAAAATATAAAAGTCAATCAGTTAATAAGAGATTTTAAAGAACGAGGTATAGAGGGAGAGACAGTAACCATCTATTTTGATAATGGGATGGAAGAAATAAGAATGTATCACCCAGTCGAAAGAATCAATGAATATGAGAAAGCGGATACACGTAGCCTTTTTTATACAACCAAAGATGAACCATTTATTGGGAAAAAAGGGGATATATTTGTGACTCAGGAATCACCTTTTCCAAACATATTCGGTTTTCATCAATTGATGAGTTTTTTTGTTGGAGGACACGCTGCACTGAATAATGGTAACAATCAATTCATTGAAGCTGTAGGCTTCCCAAAAGATGATGAAAGTATCTTTGATATAATCAAAGACCCTTCAGATGGTACACATGATTATTCAGTTGGTGTAAGACAATCTTCTACTAATTATTGGATGTTGCCATATTTTAGAGGAGAAAACGACTTGTCATATCCTTATTATGGTTCTTATTACAGAGAAAAATTCGTAGTATTAAGAGTAAAAAATATAGATGAAGAAAAACTGGATCAAACTATGTCATATGCCAATGAACATTTAGAAAATCGTTCATTATATAATTTCCTTTTCATTATGGACACAAAAAACAAATTCTACTGTACTGATTTTATAAGTCGTTCATACAGATATGGGTTAAGTAAGAATAGTTCAGATAAAAACTATCCAAAAACCCTAAATGATAATGGTTTTGTAACAACTGTTAATGATCTTATCTTATCAAAGGATACATATATTACTGCTTATGTAGAAAACACAGATGGAATTAGACACATCTACTATTTAGAAGATGAAGGATTGACATCTAATGAATAGTTTGATATAGTATAGATGACACCCCACCACGGGAGGGGTAAAAAAAGGAGGAATTACTTATGGCAACGCTAATTTATAGAATCGGAGATATCCATTGCATCGGATGCATCAATCGCATTACTTCAGCTTTAAAATCAGCGGGAGCAATCAATGTTGATATTAATTTTTCAACACATATTGCAAAAGTATTGACTGAAGAGGAAAAACCCAATTCAAATATGTATCTTGAGGTTATTGTTCAAACAGGATATCAAGTCGAATACTTAACGACCATCGAAGAGGAACAATAAAATGTCGAGTAATATTAAATATCGAGTGAATGGTATGACTTGTGCTTCGTGTGTCAACCATGTTGAAAAAGCATTAAGAAAAGTTGAGGGGATAATTGATGTTTCTGTGAATTTAGCAACTGAAACTGCAACAATTCAATTTGATGATAACAGTTTTAGTTCAAATCTTGCAATGAATGCTGTTAAGGGGATAGGATATGAACTCATTACTATCGAAAACAATCATAAGACTGTGACTGCTAGAGTTGATGGAATGAGTTGTGCAACATGCGCAAACAGTATTGATAATACACTGTTGAAGATGGATGGGATTATTGATGCTCATGTTAATCTCGCTACGGAGAAAGTTACCATTCAATATGACGATCGCGTCATTCGTTTTAGTGATATCAAACACCGCATCCAAAGCATTGGATATAAGATTAGTCTCGAAGTAACAAATGATGAATCGGTTGATCCTGATACACTCAAGATGAATTCCGCTAAAAAAAGAGTTCTATTGAGTTCAACAATAACTATTTTGATGATGTCACTCATGCTGATTCACATGTTTGTTGTTGAAATTCCATTATACACTTGGATCATTGCCATACTGGGTTTCCCAGTCATATTTATCATTGGCCGTCACGTGCACAGAGGAAGTTATTACTCTCTTAAATCATTGAAACCGAATATGGATGTCCTTGTGTCACTCGGATCTATTCCACCCTATCTCATCGGTCTCACAGGATTGTTTTTCCCAATCACAACATTTATCGAAATGGCAGCAACAATTATGACATTTCACTTGATTGGAAAACTCCTGGAAAGTAAGGCTAAAGGAAAAGCATCCCAAGCCATCAAAAAATTAATGGAACTAGGTGCGAAAACTGCACGCATTTTAGTCGATGGCAATGAGATCGAAGTTTTAACGAATGAACTCAGTGTTAAAGATATCATGATTATTAGACCAGGCGAAAAAATACCAACAGACGGAATGATTATTGAAGGTAAAAGTTTAATTGATGAATCGATTGCAACAGGTGAATCGATGCCGGTCAAAAAGCATGTGGGTGACAATGTAATCGGAGCAACCATTAATAAAGATGGCTTGCTCAAAGTAGAAGTTACTAAAGTTGGTAAAGAAACATTCTTATCTCAAGTTATTGAGATGGTTGAAGCTTGTCAGGGGTCCAAAGTGCCTATACAAGAATTTGCAGACAGAATTACATCCTACTTTGTGCCAGCAATTATGGTTTTAACAGTACTCACGTTCAGTTCTTTTTTAATTTTTCAAAATTTCCATCTGAGTATCTTAGAGTATATGGAACCTATCTTACCTTGGATTAACACAGATCAAACTCCATTAACGTTAGCATTTATTACTGCGACTGCTGTGTTAGTTATAGCATGCCCGTGTGCCCTTGGATTGGGAACACCTACAGCGTTAATGGTTGGTAGTGGTGTTGGCGCAGAAAAAGGTATTCTAATTCGCAACGGTGAAGCAGTTCAAACACTTAAGGATATCAAAGCCATTGCTTTTGATAAAACTGGCACGTTAACATATGGGAAACCCGTAGTGACTGACAAGCATGCTATAGGTATAAGTGAACATCAAATGATGCTTGTCGCTGGATCACTTGAAACAGGATCAGAGCATCCATTAGCAATGGCAATTATCGAAGATGTAAAAAATAATAATCAAAAGCTATTAAACCCAAGAGATTTTGAAGCCATATCTGGCATGGGTATAAAAGGTATTCTAGATAATAAGACATATTATTTTGGTAACAGAAAACTAATCAAATCGATTGGTCATTCTTATGATGGATTAGAATCAATGATGCAACAACTTGAAAATGAAGCTAAAACGGTGATGATTCTAGCAGATGATATAGAGATACTTGGTATCATTGCTGTTGCAGATGCATTAAAACCTGAATCTACATATGTTATTCGGGCAATTGAAAATCTTGGTATAACGACTGCTATGATTACGGGAGACAATTCAAGAACTGCTCTTGCAATTGCGAAAAAAGCTGGTATAACGCGAATTATATCTGATGTTTTACCCGAAGGAAAAGTAAGCGAAATTTCAAAACTACAAAGCGAGTTTGGATTAGTTGCAATGGTCGGTGATGGTATTAATGACGCTCCAGCGCTAAAACAAGCTAATGTGGGTATTGCAATTGGAACAGGTACTGATATTGCAAAAGAAGCAGCAGATGTTACATTGGTCTCTGGTGAGTTACATACACTGCTTACGTCCATTCAGTTATCGAAAGCAATCTTTACAAAGATTAAACAAAACTATTTTTGGGCATGGTTTTATAATGCGATTGCAATCCCATTTGCGATGTTAGGCTTATTACATCCAATGATTGGTGCTGCTGCAATGTCAATAAGTTCACTTAATGTTATCTACAATTCACTTAGACTCAAAAAGCATTCATTCTTAAAAGTTGATAAGGAGTTAGTACATGCACACTCATCATAATACAAAGCATCAACATCATCAGTATATGATCATGATTCACATCTTTTTGATGGTCTTGTTTCTTGCGATAGGAAGCCAGAGTAGCGCCCCCTATTCAAGAGTAGCAATTGATTTTGGTAGCATTCAAATCTATTGGTATGCAATTTTCATTTTGACAGGAGTATTTATAGCGGCATATTATAGTCAGAATGAACTCAATCGTTTAAATTATCCTAAGGATATTATCTATGACGGTCTCTTAATTGGGTTACCTTTAGCACTTTTAGGAGCTAGACTTTACTATGTGTTATTTGATCCAATTCCACATTATAAGACTTTTCTAGACATAATCAATATTTCAAAAGGTGGCTTAGCGATTCATGGAGCAATCATTACCACTCTAGTTTTTGTACCTATTTTTTGTAAGATCAAAAAAATTAAATTATTGCCACTTATAGATACGTTGATGATAGGATTTCTCATTGGACAAATCGTTGGTAGATTTGGAAATTTCATGAACCATGAAGCCTACGGACCAGCAATTCAATCAGCCTGGGTTATTGACATATTGCCTAAATTCATTGTTGAACAAATGACACTGGGTAATGTTGTTCATCATCCTACCTTTTTATATGAAGGTTTGTGGAACCTATCTATGCTTGTCACACTGATCATTTTAAAGAAGAAACGTTTGCTCAAAGTAGGTGAAAATCTTGGACTTTATTTGATATGGTACGGTTTAGGTAGAGGAATAATCATTGAGCCGATGAGAGTCAATGGTGCATATGGAGATGCACTGATGATTATGAATATTCCAGTAAATATATTAATGTCACTTGTTTTTGTTGTTTTAGGTGTAGTGTATTTGTTTTTTAGCAGACTAAAGATGAAAAATCTTCCCTATCAAGTAGATTTAGTCAATGTAACATCATAACAATCAATAACGAAATGCCAGAGATCAAAATTATTCTCTGGCATTTTTATATAGAAAAAGTGAGTTTATTAGACTCACTCTCTTATGATAATTCTATATTTTTAGCAAACGGGCGTTGATTGCTGCAATGACTGTACTAAGTGACATTAATACTGCTCCAACTGCAGGACTCAATAGAATACCAATAGAACTTAATACACCAGCAGCTAAAGGAATAGCTATAATATTATATCCTGTTGCCCATATGAGGTTTTGAATCATTTTCTTATAGGTTGACTTAGAAAGCTTTATGATATTTACGACGTCCATTGGGTTACTCTTAACGAGTATGACATCTGCAGTTTCAATCGCTACATCTGTACCTGCACCAATTGCAATACCGAGGTGTGCTTTTGCTAGGGCTGGTGCATCATTGATGCCATCACCAGTCATTGCTACAAGACGTCCTTCTTTTGTTAGTGATTCAATCTTATCTGATTTTTGATCAGGTAAAACCTCGGCAAATACATGTTTTATGCCCAACTTTTTGGCAACTTCATTCGCAACTTTTTGATTATCCCCTGTAAGCATGTATGAATCAATGCCCATTTCTTTAAGCGATTCAATCGCTTCCTTTGAGGTTTCTCTAATCATATCATTTAAAGCGATATAACCCATCAGTTTTTTATCCTTAAGGACAAAAACAACAGTGTTGCCTTGATTCGCTAATGCTTCATATGCGCTAATATCGAATGGTATCTTCAACTCTTTAATATAACCCGGACTTACGATCTCAACAGTAGATTGTTGTACTATACCAACAAGTCCTTTACCAGGAATTGCTGTGATATCTTTACCTTTTTGAAGTTGCACTTTTTTATCTTTAGCAGCTCTAACGATTGCTTTTGCTATAGGATGTTCGGACTCATTCTCAATTGCATATGCAATTGATAGAAGTTCGTTTTCACTCAAACTAAAGCTTTCAATTTTTGAAATTCCGAATTCACCTCTAGTTAGTGTGCCTGTTTTATCAAATACAACAGTGTTAATTTTGCGTGCATTTTCGAAATTTGCTCGATTCCGAATGAGTAACCCATGTTTTGCACCAATGCTTGATGAAACAGCAGTAACGAGTGGTGTAGCTAATCCAAGTGCATGGGGGCATGAAATAATGACGACAGTAACTGCTCTTTCCATAGCAAATCCTACATTTTTACCCAGTAACATCCAGATAACAAATGTAGATATTCCACCAAGTAATGCAACATAGAATAAGTATTTTGCCGCAATATCTGCTATTCTTTGTGTTTTTGAACGTGTTTTTTGAGCATCCCTGACGAGTTTAATGACTTGAGAAAGAAATGTCTCATCACCAATACGTGTCACTTTATATTTCAGTGAACCTTCAGCATTGATTGAACCACCTATTAATTCGTCTCCAGGTGATTTATCGACAGGAACAGATTCACCGGTTAACATGGATTCGTTTACAGAAGACTTTCCTTCTGTGATTTTTCCGTCAATAGGAACCTTTTCTCCAGGTCTGACTAATAAAATCATACCTACTTTAACTTGAGTGACTGATATATCATTAATGTGACCATCTTGATCGATGACGTGAGCTTCTTCAGGCATCAGTTTTAAGAGTTCTTCTAAAGCTCTTGATGCACCTAATACAGACTTCATTTCAATCCAGTGACCGAGTAGCATGATTGAGATGAGTGATGATAATTCCCAGAAAAAATCTTGACCGGTTTGGAATATGACGGTATAGGCACTATAGATATAGGCAACGACAATAGCAAGGCCAATGAGAGACATCATAGCTGGTGCTTTTTGTTTCAACTCTTCAAAAGTACCTTTAAAAAATGGTAATCCTCCGTATATAAATAACACAGTGCTGAGTGTCAAAAGAATGTATAAGTCTCCAGAAAACCTTAGATTCAAATCGAAAAATTCCTGAATCATAGGTGAGAGAGTTAAAATTGGAACTAATAATCCTAGTGAAATAAAAAACCTTCTTTTAAAATCTTTAACCATCATAGTATGGTGATCGTGATGCCCTTCATGACTTTCATGCTCTGCATCTTTGTAACTTTCACCGTGACTATGGTTGTGAATTTCTTCATGATGGTGTATGTGGTCATCATGCGTTTCGTGATTCATGGCTTTTTTATTGTGGTCGATATGCTCATTTTTATTATCTTTGTGATGATGATTGTGTTTATGTTTGTCCATAATTTGCCTCCTTTAGGCTAGTTTAAGTGTTGTAAGACATGTATTTGATGTAGTAAAAGTTGAAACTTCGTCAGTTGCCGAAAAATTCTCATATGAAACAGTAATCTGATATCGTTTATTTATTGGTAACCAAATACCGGCAAATCCATTCGAACTGCTTATAATAGTTTTTTCTATGATGACAGTATTTGTTTGAGAATCAACAATCTTAACTTCAAAAGATTTGTTTTTTAACTCACCACGACAGGTGACTAAATTATGATTAGCGCAAGGATGAGTCTGATTGACATAGGGTGCAAATGAGAGATAAAACTGACCTTTAGGTAGTTCTAACTCCACCTGATGTGTCGCATCACCTAAAAGCAATTTGGTTCCAGTAATCGCTGCACTAAAATTTGTAGGTTCATTTAAATCATTCTCTAAATAGCTCACTATATCATTTACTATCATACTATCTAAATCATATTTTGCCAAGAAATCATTTCGATTTGGTGAATTTGCTGCTGCAAATGTAATAAGTCCAATAAATGCTATAAATATGGAAAAACTGATTAGTAATTTCTTTTTCATCATAGACCTCATCTCAAGTATTTCACTAATATTTCAGTGATTTCATCAATTTTTTCTTTGCCCTTTTGTTCGAAAATGGCTTCTGTAACACATGTACTGATGTGATCATTTAAGATTAAAGCATTAGCATTTTGAAGCATAGCAATGACTGATAGTATCTGTTTTGAGATATCTACACAGTATCTTCCTTCTTCATACATTTTTAGTATGCCTTCCACTTGACCTCGTCCGGTTTTTAATAACTGTTTGATTTTTTCCTCATTCAAGTGTCTTAAGTTGTGTTGATGCGATTGACTCATAGTTTTCCTCCTTGCACCCCACCACGGCATTATATCATGGTTATTTAAAAAGGCAAGAATTTTTTCACATTCATTTTGTATTCATAATTGTTTGATATAATATAGTCGAGGTGAATAAGATGAACAAAAAACAAGGTATTTTTTTAGCGATTTTCATTGGATTATTAGTTATAACTGCTATCGCATTCTGGTATTTTTCACCACAGTGGGCAGACAATAGTGATTATCCGTATTATGGTCATATGGTGGGAAGTTGGGGTATGCCATTTGGTATGTTAGCAATGAGTATATTTTGGATCGGTGTGATTTACTTTGCATTTAATGGTTTTAGTTATCGGAGTGAATATAGACATGATCAAGCAATTGAAGTGTTAAAATCACGCCTTGCAAAAGGTGAGATAACAATTGATGAATACGAAAAACTAGTAGAGAAATTGAGGGATAAATAATATGAAAAAAGGTTTGATTGTTTTCGGACTAACCGTTGCTGTTGCATTTTTAGGCACGTTATCAATGGGGGCTGTAAATGCATATTCACGCGATAGTGGTAATGATATTCTTGAGTTAAATTTTAGCCAACATGGCATGATGGAATCTAGTTACAGTCTTAATAGCTTTGAAAAGATATATCTTCATCTATCTACTGAAAATCAAGAAAAAATAGATTCTGGATTTGCAAGTGAGTTATTAACTACAGATGTTCAAGAAAAAACCGTGTCAGAAGTTGTTGAACTCATTAAGCAGATTAAATCGGATATCATAGATGATGTTCAGATTGAGTATTCTTACCAACGATTTGGGATGATGGGTGGTAACATGATGGGGTATGGTGGAAATGATCCATATGCAAATTGTGGTTACCAGAATAATGCAAGTACTTATGAATGGTTGTATATTCATTCGAGTGATGTCCAAAGAGATAGTTTGGATTTATCGTTTGCGGAAGATATTATCAATTTAGATTTATCTAATCTTTCAGTTCAAGAAATTGTTGAAAGTATAAAAGAAATTAAGACAAATATAGTTAATCGATTTTTAAATCCTGTTCAGCCAAATGAATAAATAGGATGTGGGTGGGTATATACTCACCCATATTTTATTGTTGTTGTATAATAGATATATAGGAAGTGATAAGAATGAAAACAATAATTGTTGAAGATTATCCGAAGATCAATCAGTTATTAGCGATGTATGCACGTAATGATGGACATGAAGTCAAACAAGTATATAACGGTGAGGAAGCACTTGCAGCGATTCACAATGAAAGATTTGAAATTATTCTCTTAGATTTAATGCTTCCAGGAATACAAGGTGAAGAACTCATCAAGCAAATTCGCAAAGTATCCGATGTCTATATTATCGTATTATCAGCTAAAATTGATATCAAAGACCGTGTCGATGTCATCACACTTGGGGCAGATGATTATATGATTAAGCCTTTTTCAATTGATGAGGTCATGGCTAAACTCAAAAATGTTGAAAAAAGACTTGTTGATAATCATCCAACAATCTATACATTTAATCATTCACATCTAAAAGTTCTACCCTTAAGTAGAGAGGTTTTTGTTCACAATCAATTGATCAATTTAACACAATACGAATATGATATTTTATTGCATCTGCTTTCGCATCCTAACATTGTTTTTTCTAGAGATATGATTATTGAGCAGTGTTTTTCAAATAGTGATGCTTATGACCGCGTTATTGATGTTTTTATAAAAAACATCAGAAAAAAAATTAATTTTTCTTCTGAAAAGTCATACATTAAAACGCATTATGGTATTGGATATCAGTTTTTGGGGGTAAAAGATGAATAGTATAAAGAACCTCCTTATATCACAAATCTTTAAAATGGTGCTCATCATTTTTCTATCAACCATTTTTTTATTGAATATTGCTTTTTATTTTTTTTCAAATAACCAATTCCAAAAAGAAATTGCAAGACAATATGATGAACTATACAATATGACTGCTCATCTATCCACTGAAGAAAACTTCGAAAGTTTAATCGTATATTTGGAGCATTATACACATAATAATGATGTAACAATTCATTTCAAAAATGTTACAGAACAAACCGTTTTCACCAATGATTTTGATGATATATTAATAAAGTTTGAAGCTATATATTATGATAATGTTCTGCTTGGTTATTTAGCAGTCGACTTTGAATCTTCTAAATTAAGTAAAGATATTCTTTACGGCTTTGTTGGGTTAAATTTAGTCTCTATTACATTGTTCGCTTTTGGGATGTATATTTTATATAAATTTCTTAGAAATGAAAATACTAAGATAAGGTTGGACTTAAAACATATTGAGGTTGAAAATTCGACTTTCGCATATAAAGAAATGAAACAATTGCACTTTCAACTCATGACTAACCAAGTTCAAAGAGAAAAACAAAGATCTGTTTATGAGTCTCATATTAAAAGTATTGCACACGATATCAAAACCCCTCTTTCAGTAATACGAATCTATGCAGATTCATTAGTCAATGAAAAACTTAATCCAACTAAAGATGTTTTTTTGGATATTCAAGTAGAAACTATTAAAATAATGAACTTAATTCCTAAGTTTATTGAGCTCGATTATGTTGAAATACCATATCTTCAAAATATCTCTTTATTTATTAACAAATACGCACATAAGTACAAAGAAATATTCGAAAGTAAACAGATTTCTATAACACTCGAATTAGAGACTTTACTTGTAAATATTTCAGATAAAGATTTAGAAAGAGTAATTGAACACCTTTTATTCAATGCTTTTTATTATTCTAATCCACAATCAAATATTACAATCTCAGTTCAAAATAAAACAAGAAGACTGGTAGTTAGTGATGAAGGGATTGGTATGACAAGTGAAACAATTATAAATATCTTAAAAGGTCCTTATCGTTCAGAAGAGGCAATGAAATTTAACGAAAAAGGTAGTGGATTGGGTCTTCAATTTGTAAAAGATATTGTTCGAAAATTGGAAGCAAATTTGCAAATTGACAGTGTTGTAGGACATGGAAGCAAAATAATTATTCAATTTTCTTAATAAAAAGCAGAAATTCATCGGTGCAAATGAATGTGCGATATCGAACTTGTTTTCACAATCTATAATGAAATGTATTGTTTATATGTTCCCACACTGGAAAAAGTCTGGAATGGGGAAACATAAAATGGCCAAAAATATGTTTCCGATGTACACGAAACGACAAATTTTCGAGCAATTAGATATACTCCACGCAGAGTAAAACTAGTCATATAACATTGAATTATGACCAAAATATGTTTCTTTGGTATTATCGTTGCTTGTTAGTGTAAACATAAAATGGTCATTTTGATGTTACTTGAGTACATACAACACCCCATTTTCGAGCAATATGGTGCACTCAACGCAGATTGAATGTGACAACATATTATTAAAAGTGACGGAAAATGGACAAACCTAATTGGACAAACAATTATGCTGTTTTTATAGTATAATTGTAATAAACAGGGATTACTTTATAACTTATCAAAAAATGAACTTTTAGAATTATTTATAGTAAAGTTAGTCTATAGGTTGTAGTAAAGTTAGTCTAGAGGTTATCAAAAACAGTGATAAAGTCCATAATGACAAGACATAGATTTTTAGAGATTTGAAATATTCTTTCAAGTCTTTTTTATTTCGTCTTACAGTGTATTGCAAAATAGTATATTTAGTGATACAATGTATTACGAGGTGATAAAAATGTCTATTTCAATTAGAGTTAGTGAGAAAGAATCAAAACTTATTAAAAAATATGCAGAATTAAATGGTACAACAGTATCAGAAGTGATGAGACAAGCAATCCTTTCAAAAATAGAAGATGAGTTTGATATATTTCTTTATGAACAAGCTTATAAAGAATATGAAGAAAATCCAAAAACATATACCATAGAAGAAGCTAAGGAAATTTTGGATTTTTAATCATGTATAGAGTAAAAATTTCTGAAAAAGCATTAAGATCTTTAAAAAACTTAGATAAACAAATCGCTAGAATGATTATTGCTTGGATTGAGAAAAATCTTGAGGGGACTAATAATCCTAGAGATAAAGGTAAAGGATTATCTCATGATAAAAAAGGTATATGGCGTTATCGTGTTGGTAATTATAGAATTCTTGCAAATATTATTGATGATGAATTAATCATATTGGTGATTGAATTTGGTCATCGTAAAGATATATACAAGTAAAGCTTGGTGATAGAATATGAATGATTTTATCATTAGAAAAGCAACTATTAATGATTCTAATGGCAAAGGATATGTACATTACAAAAGTTGGATAGAGACCTATACAGGTCTTTTTCCTGATGAAATCATGGAAAAGATAACTTTGGAACGAAGTGTTAAACTAGCAAAGGAACATCCTGAGAATACCTATGTAGCTATTGTAGATCAAAAGATTGTTGGGTTTGCTTGTTATATAGAATCTAGAGATACAGATTTAAAAAATGCAGGAGAAATTATGGCAATTTATATCTTAAATGATTTTAAAAATATGGGTATAGGAAAAGCGTTAATGAAAGTTTGTTATAAAGAATTATCTATTTTTAATATTATCGCTGTATGGGTTTTGGAAAGCAACAAAAAAGCAATTGGTTTTTATAAATCTGAAGGCTTTAAAAAAGATGGATATTCAAAAGTAATGTACACAAAGAAGACTATTAGGATGATAAAAAATGCAACATAAAATCCCAATTAGAATATGAACTTTTAGCATTATTTGTAGTAAACTTAGTATATAGGTTGTAGTAAAGTTAGTCTAGAGGTTATCAAAAACAGCGATAAAGTCCATAATGACAAGACAATCAAATGAAGGGTGAAAAACATGAACCAATATATATTGAAACCGATTACAATCGATGATGTCTATGCAATACAAGCATGGCGATATACTGGGTTTATGAAAGAGATTTACGTTGAGCCATATATCACGAGTTATAATGAATTTGGAGTCCTAAGAGGACCAGAAAATTGTGATGGTTTTGGTGTGTTTGTTAATGATTCATTATTTGGTATTTTCGAATACTACTGGAAAGATAGTACGATGGAAATTGGATTAGCCATTCATCCTGATTTTGTAGGAAAAGGTTTAAGCGATGCTTTTATTAACGCAGGTATTGCATTTGGTATATCACATTACGGGTATGAAAAAGGTTTTGTTCAGCTCTCTGTTGAAATCGATAATATAGCTGCTTACAAGGCGTATCTCAAAAACGGATTTGTGGAAGTATCACGAGATCTAAAAGAGATTTTGATGTATAAGTATCTCAGATCATTTTGATTCTCAAATATATCAACAAAACAAACAGTTAAGAATGTGCTAAAGTGATATATATAAATCATACTACAAGTCTGATACGATTATGTGTTGGGCTTTTTTATGTATTCATATATAGCAATATGGTTGACATATATATACTCAACTCATATAATTATGAGTAGACTCATTATTTAAGGAGAAATATATGAATTTTATCAATTTAGAGCTAACACTAACGCTTGCATATATGTTTTACATCTTAGTTATTGTAACTCATATACTTATTATTTATAAAAAAATACCTTATACACTCGTTAACGGTGGTAGAAGCACTTCATATGAAAATCAAGTGACTACATCAAAGACAAGTATCATTATTTCAATGATTGGATTAGCATTTATATCATTGAGTTTATTTGGAGATCAGGTTTATAAAAACATCATTTTTTCTGTAGTTGCATTTGTTTTATCAGCTTATTGGCTTTTAGGCTTTGTAATGCAATTACTTGGAACAAAATTTGAGAAATATGTTATGTCTTTTCTGGTTCTTGTAGGCTTTTTAAGTCACCTCATGTTAGGATTACTTAGATTTGTAGAAGCATCATGAGTAAAAGAGAAACCAAAAAGGCAAATACAAAAAGCAGCATTGTTGAAGTTGCAACAAAGATGTTTCTAAATCAAACATATGATCAAGTTAAACTATCTGAGATATCTGCTCAAGTTGGTATTGCAGAAGGAACACTTTATAATTATTTTCCTGATAAATCTTCTTTATTTTTAGCTGTTTTTGCAAATCTTGTTACAATCAACAAGCCAGCTTTAATAAATGAAAAACTATTATCTATAGACGATTTTATAGATCATATAATCAAAGTCTTAAATTACTATTTATATATAGAAGATGAAAACTTCAAAAGACTATATCAGACGTTTTATCATACTGTGAAATCTAGACTTTTAGTTCATGACTTTTCATTATACAATAAACTTGAAGATTTATCATTTTACATTTATAAAGAGATTAAGACTGGATTAGAACAATTCTTTAATCCTAAAGAAGCTGAACTAACTTTTCAAATCATAAGAAATCAAGTCAATGCAATTTATGATGAACACATGTATAATTTAATATCATTTGAGGCATTTTTAGAAAAAGTAAAACAAAGTCTACGTTATGTATTAATTAGGAATTGAATGTTTTTCAATTCCTTTTATTATGTTATAATTTAAGTACATTAAAAAATCAGAAATCTGGAGAAATCACATGAAAAAAATACTCGCATTCATTTTAATAGGTTTTCTTATCATTGGATTAGCATCATGTGATGAATTAAATATGAGTTTGTTCCTAATCCTGCAGATCCTAACAATGAAGAACCTACAGAAGCATTAGGTACTTTTGATAGGTTATTTGATGATATTGTCTATAGAAAGATATCTATCCATATTACCGAAGAAAACTGGCTACAACTCAATCAAGATTTATTAGACCATCAATCTGAATTTGGTAATCTAAAAACTGATGAGTATGTATTAGCAGACATGGTTTACGAAGATGAACAAGGTATTATTGAAATTGATCATATTGGTTTTAGAACAAGAGGTAATTTATCTTTACAACGTTTAATTGACAATGATGGAAACATCAATATGAATAGTTTCAAGATTAATTTTAGAGAGCAGTTTGAAGGTCGTCATCCAGAAAATTCTGGAAGAAGAGGATTTGAACTTAAAGAACTTGATTTAAAATGGAATAGAAACTACGATGAAACTTACATGACTGAAGCTTATGCTTTAGATATGTTTAATCATTTTGGAGTATATGCAGCACATACATCACATGTATTATTCAGTATAATCATTGATGATGAAGAGACACTTATGGGGCTTTATACTGCATTTGAACCGATTGATGATGAGTTTATTGAAAGAAGATTATCAAAAACCGAAAGCGATGGAGACCTATATAAATCTTTATGGCAACAATATGGCCCAGCAACATTAGAACCAATTACAAATCCAGATGCAGTAGGCATTAGAGATGTAGGAAATAACTACATGCCAGCCTATGATTTAAAAACCAATAAAGATACTTCAACACATACTGCATTATTAGATTTTATAGATAAACTGAATCATTTAAATGATACAGAACTAGAAACATATCTAAATCAATATTTTGAAGTTGAGATGTTCTTAAGATTGCTTGCGGTTAATGTATTTATAGGAAATCCAGACGATTACCGGGCAATGGGTAATAATTATTTCTTATATCAAAATAGTGAAAATTTAAGATGGATGATGATTCCTTATGACTTTGATCATGGTCTTGGTCAAGGGTGGTGGCAACAAGATGTTTATCCAAATTATTCTATAGGTGTTGATATTTATGAATGGTTTGATTTAAATGATGCTTTAACGGGTACGGATCATAAGCACCCACTTGTTGATCGAATATTAGCAAATAGTACATATAAAGCATTATATGATCAAATATTAAATGAAATATTAAATGATGTATATTTTACATCAAATTATTTTATCACTAAGCACAATATGATTAAAGAAGCTTTTGAAGGAACTTATAATGATGCTTTGCACAATCAATTATTTGGGCTAAGAAACGTAGAAACATACATTAATGATAAGAGAAATGATGTTAATCAACAATTAGGAAATTAGAAGAAAAATGTATATATAATGAAAAGGTTGCAGAAATGCAACTTTTTTAATTATATAATAATTAAGTTTTTTTATTTGAAAAAAATGAGCATTTTCGCTTGACACTTTTATTCGATATGTGTATACTGTGTATGTACAATATACACAGGAGGTACAAAATGAACACAATTGAAGTTAAAAACTTAACTAAGATCTATAAAACCTTTACTTTAGATCATGTAAGTTTCACCATTCCTAAAGGATATATCATGGGATTTATTGGTGAAAATGGAGCAGGAAAAACAACAACGATTAAATCAATGTTAAATATCATTAAAAGAAATGATGGTAACATTCAAATATTTGATAAAGACATAGATACACATGAACTTGAAATCAAATCAAAAATTGGGTATGTCTCAGGAAATATGTTTTATCCAAAAAAGACGATCAAAGATATTACAAAAGTTTACAAAAGATTTTATGATCAATGGGATGAACCTTTATATCAATCTTATCTTGCTCAGTTCAAACTTGATGAAAACATGCGTGTTGATGAGTTATCTAAAGGGATGCAACTTAAATATGCGATTGCATTAGCTTTATCACATCATGCAGAGCTCTTAATTTTAGATGAACCAACAAGCGGTCTAGATCCAGTTGCTAGAGATCAATTATTAGAGCTTTTCCAAACCATTATGGAAAAAGAAGAAACAACGATCTTCTTTTCTACACATATCACTAGCGACTTAGAAAAATGTGCTGATTATGTCACGTTTATCAAAGAAGGTCAAATCATTGAATCTTCATCAAAAGATGATTTGATTGATAGCTATCGTTATGTCAGTGGTACTGAAAAAGAATTAGATAAAATGAAAGATCGTCTGATTTCTTATAAAGTCAATGCATTTGGATTTAATGGACTAATGAAATCTAATGATGTTAAATCATCAGATACTGCAAAAATTGGACAACCAACACTTGATGACATCATGATATTTTATGCATCACATAAAGGAGTGATTTTATGAAAAACTTAATTTACAAAGAACTAAACTTATCGATTAATAAATTCTTTTTCTTATTACCAGTTATATTAGGTGGGTTATTGTTTATACCTAATTGGATTTTCTTATTAGTGTTTTACTATTTTTTCTGGATATCAGTTCCTCAAATATATGGTGCATATATTCAACATGGAGATTATAACTTTTTATCGGTATTACCTATTAAAAGAAAAGATATTGTATCATCTAAGGTCTATGCATTATTCATTTTAGAGTTAACGCATATTGTATTTGCAGTTATTTTTGGACTGATTCATAATGGGTTATATGGATCATGGAACTTTTTCTTTGATATCAACTTAGCCTTTTATGGTGTTAGTATATTGTTGTTTGGTGTATTTAATATTACTTTCTTACCAGCTTATTTTAAGACAGCACACTTTTTTGGAAAACCATTAATTTATGCAACGATAGGAACTATAATCTTTGGCTTTATATTCGAGTTTGGTATTGCAAAATATCAGTTCATGAGAGATATCTTTGAAGGTACACTTATGGTACAAACCATCGTATTTATCTTAGCTGCAGTATTAGGTGTTTTATTAAGTGTTGTCGCATTAAAAATATCTCAAAAACGTATGATGGAGATTGATTTATGAAAAATATTGTCGTAAGAAACACCACTCAAACGCCAATATACCAACAAATCTATGATCAAATATCTTCACAAATCATTAATGGAGATTTAAAACCAGATCAATTATTACCTTCTTTGCGAACAGCAGCCAAAGAACTTAGAGTAAGTATTATAACCATTAAGAAGACATGGGAAATGCTTGAATCCAAAGGCTTAATCTATACTGTCCAAGGTAAGGGTTCATATGTGAGAAGTCATTCTCAAATGGATCTTGATGAAAAAAAGAAAGCAACGATTAGACAAGCATTAAGAGAAACACTTGAAACTCTTAAATCTTACGATATCTCAAAGGAAGTTCTTATTGAAATGATTAATGAATTACTTAATGAATAACAAAAATGGACTTCAACAAGATGATATGATACCTCTAAAGTAGACACTATAAATAAAGAAAGTAATCTTTAAGATTATGAGTACTTTGATGTAGTAGAAACTTTGGAGGTTTTTTATATGAGCAGAAAAGCAACACTAAGTAAAGAAATGAAGTTAGAAATAATAGAGAGATACAAAGCTGGAGAGGCACCATCAAGACTAGCAGGTATATATGATGTACATGAAAGCACAATTCCAAAATGGTTCAATAAATATGAGAGTATAGGATCATCAGCATTTGAAAATGACAAGAGTAACAAATCATATTCAAAAGCATTTAAAGAAACAGTCATTAAAGCATATCTAGAAGGAGAAGGGTCACTAGAAGATATCAGTAATAGATACAAAATAAGTAGTCGTGGGCTTCTCTTAAGTTGGATAAACAAGTATACTAGTCATATAGAAATAAAGGATTATGATCCTAAACCGGAGGTCTATATGACAAAATCAAGGAAAACAACATACGAAGAACGTATTGAAATTGTAGAATACTGTTTAGAGCATGGAACAAACTACAAAGAAACAGCGATTAAATTTAGAATAAATTATGCCCAAGTCTTTTCATGGGTAAAAAAATATAAACAACTTGGTGAAGAAGGGCTAATTGATCGTAGGGGTAAAAACAAGGTTGAGTCTGAGATGAATGAAGAAGATAAACTTCGACATCATTTAAAAAAGCTTGAGGCAAAGAACGCTTACTTAGAAATGGAGAATAGAGCGCTAAAAAAGCTCGAAGAGATCGAAAGGAGGTCGATCAGAGAAAAACACAAGAAAACATCTACAAAGCTATCTTAGAGTTAAGTAAAGATTATTCAGTAAAAGCCTTATGTATTGTCTATGAGATGAATCGTAGTTCATATTATAAATGGTTAAAGCGAAAAGATATTGTCAATGAAACAGATAAAATCATTGAAGAACAGATTTTAAGTCTACATGAACTGTTTAATCATATTTTAGGGTATCGTCGCATGACATTGTTCATCAATATCATATATAAAACGACTTATAACATCAAAAGGATAAGAAGACACATGAGACTTCTTGGAATCTCTTCAGCAATTAGAAGAAAGAAAACCAACTATTTAAGATATAAACCAGAGCAGGTAGGAAAAAACATTTTAAACCGTGATTTTACAGCAAGCAAGCCAAATGAAAAGTGGTTAACTGACGTTACTGAATTTAAAATTATTGGATCAACAATAAAGTTATATTTAAGTGCAATCATCGACTTATATGATCATAGTATTGTCACATATAGATTAGGAACATCAAATAATAATGATCTCGTTTTTAAAACATTTGAACAAGCAATCAACAAATATCCGAACATTGAAAACATCCTATTTCATAGTGATAGAGGATTTCAATATACAAATCGAGTTTTCAAGAAAAAACTTGATGATAAAAAATTCATACAAAGTATGTCAAGAGTTGGAAAATGTATTGATAATGGACCTATGGAAGCTTTTTGGGGAACATTAAAGTGCGAAATGTATAATTTAAATAAGTTTTACTCAATTGATCAATTGAAAATGGCTATTGAAGAATATATCATATTTTACAATAATCAAAGATACCAACCCGTATTAAAAGGCTTGACTCCAATACAATATAGGAATCAAGTCTCAATTTAAGAAAATATAAAATTTTATTTATTTATGATGTCTACTTGACAGGGGGCAGTTCAAGATGAAGTCCTTTTTTTATATTAATTTTTTAAAAAATTATGATATATTAGATAATAGTAAACAGATATAAAGGTAGGTAAGTCATGAACTATATGGCACAAATGAAGATTATCAATCATCCATCAGATATGATGATTGATATGGAAATTATAGATAATAAGATAGATTTGAATCATAAAGCTACTTATAGAGATGTCGTTAGGGGGATAGTGATTTCAGGCAATAAGATTTTAGTTGTTTATCCAAAAGATGAACTCATTTATGGTACACCTGGTGGTGGCATAGAAACTAATGAGTCAAAAGAAGAAGCTTTAAAAAGAGAAATGTTAGAAGAAGTAGGAGCAACCCAACTTGAAATCATTGCTTATTTAGGAAAAATAACATCATACCGAAAAAAATTTGATGAAGACCTTAATTTTATCCCGACCCATCATCTTTATTTGGTTGATATAAAATCATGGGGGAATCAAAGCCTCATCGAATATGAAATAGCATTAGGACTTTCATATGATTTTATGGATATTGATGAAGTGATAGAAACCAATGAACAAGCGCTATTAAAAAGAGAACAGACATACTTAGATTTTTACACCAATCAAACAGTTTTATTTAAGACAATTAAAAAATTAATGATGGATCAAAAAATATGATGACCACCCCTTTAGAGGATGGTCTTTTTTCTTATATATAGATATTAACTTTTCATTTCATATGAAATCATATAAAATGTAAGTATTGAGAAAGTAGGTGCAGTTATGAAAGTTATAATTTTAAAAAGTTTAACAGGTGTTTTCTTTTTTGTGATGCTACTTATGAATTATTTAGCCAACGCACTCCCTTTAAATCAAAGAAATACTGGAGAAATTTCAGATATGTATCCATCGTATTTTACACCCTCAGGATTTACATTTTCTATTTGGGGTGTCATTTATATCTTATTATCTATATTACTTGTAAAAATACTAATAACACCAAACTCTGTCTTTTTTATTGAGTATCCAGAAAAACTTATCTATCTATTTATTGCAAGTTCGATATTAAATGCATTATGGTTAGTTGCATGGCATTATGACTATATGATCATCTCAAGTGTTGTTATGATATTGCTTTTTGGTGCACTGATTTGGATTGCATTTTACATACCAAGTTTGGATACACTAACAAAAACAGTATTTAGCATTTATGCTGGTTGGATTAGTATAGCACTCATTGCAAATATAACGATCACATTAATTAAGTTAAATATACCTCTATTTCAAAACAACGAAGTGGTTTGGTATATCATTATTATGGTAGTTGGTGTTGTTATAGGTGTTACTACATTGGTTGTGTTTAAGAATTTCCCTTATTACTTAGTCTTTATATGGGCTTATTTTGGTATATTTATGAAACACTTAAACCAAAGTGGATATCATTTAGGAAGAAACTATATATTGTTTAATGGGACTTTGCTAGCTACACTTATGTTATCGGGTATTGTTCTATTCATCTTAAATAATTACAAATTTTTTGAAGTATCATAAAATGACAGATTGATAGAAAGAAAAAACAATATAGAAAATCGCTTTATTCATAGATTATCCAAAAATATGTTATTTATAAAATTGAATTGAAAGTAACACTAGTTTTGTTGTATAATTGATATAAGTTATAAGAATGCGAGGTATTTATTATGTGGGGAGATATGACAGCATTTCAACAAACATTTTTTGTAATCGCGATCGTCGCTACAGTAGTGATGATTATTTTGATTATCTTAATGTTTGTCGGCATGGATGAGATTGACAGTTTTGATGGTGCTGTTGATGACATGGATTTCGATCTAGATGCAATCAACGATGAACCGATTAGTGGTATAGGTGGGCTAAGGATTTTAAGTATTAGAGGGGTACTAGCTTTCTTAAGTATTGGTGGTTGGACGACTTATTTATTAAGTGATGCAATGCCTGAATGGGCTGCTGCACTTATTGGTGCTGTAGCTGGAGCTATTGCAGCATTTTTACTAGCATATGCTTTAAAACAAGCAATGCGTCTAGAATCTTCAGGAAATCTAGATTATAAGAGTGCAATTGGCAAGCCAGCAATGATTTATATTAGAGTTCCAGCTGACAGAAATGGACACGGAAAAGTGATATTAAATCATCAAGGGAAAATGGTTGAAGTTGATGCTTTAACCGATGAAAAAGAAGATTTGATTAGAAATACTAAAGTTGAAGTTGTTGCTTTAGAAGATGAAAATACATTACTTGTAAAAAAGACAAAATAAAAAAAGGAGATTAGAACATGATTTTAATGACAGTAGGTGGACTTTTTGGTTTAATTATAGCGATATTAGTGATTGTATTTATGGTACTTGCATTTATCGTATCAAGAATCAAGAAATGTCCATCAGACAAGATTATGGTTATTTATGGTAAGGTCGGTCAAAACACAGATGGAAGTAGCCGATCTGCAACATGTATTCACGGGGGAGCTAAATTTGTTTATCCATTTATTCAAGCTTATGAATACCTTGATTTAACACCACTATCAATTAGCGTTGATTTAACAAAGGCGTTATCAAGACAAAATATTCGTATTGATGTTCCTTCAAGATTTACAGTTGGTATTTCAACTGAACCAAGTGTCATGATGAATGCTGCTGAGCGTTTATTAGGATTACAGTTAAGTGAAATTCAAGAGTTAGCTAAAGATATTATCTTTGGTCAATTACGTTTAGTGATTGCGACAATGGATATTGAAGAAATCAATACCAACAGAGATAAGTTCTTAGAAGCAGTTAGTGACAACGTAGAAACTGAACTTAAGAAAATTGGTTTAAGATTAATCAACGTTAACGTTACCGATATTAATGATGAATCAGGATATATCGAAGCGTTAGGTAAAGAAGCTGCTGCTAAAGCGATCAATGATGCTAAGAAGAGCGTTGCTGAAAAGAATCGTGATGGTTCGATTGGTGAAGCAGAAGCCTTAAGAGATCAAAGAATTCAAGTTGCAACTGCAGATGCACTTGCAATTGAAGGGGAAAATAACTCTTTAGGAGAAATCTCTAAATCAAATGCAACGCGTCGTGAAATTGAAGCGGAAGCCTTAAGAAGAGCAACTGCTGCAGAAAAGATTGCATCAGCGAAAGCATTAGAAGAATCATATGTTGCTGAAAAAGAAGCTGAACTTGCAAGAGCTGCTCGTGAAAAAGCATCACTTGAAGCTGATATTATTATTAAATCTGAAATCGATAAGCAAAAGAAAGTCATCGAAGCAGAAGCAATAGCAGAAGAAACAAGAAGAAAAGCTAAAGGTGAAGCGGATGCCATTTTTGCGAAGATGGAAGCTGAAGGTCGCGGTATGTTTGAAATTCTTCAAAAACAAGCAGAAGGTTTCACTCAACTTGTTAAAGCAGCAAATAACGATTCTGATGCAGCTATTAAACTTCTTATCGCAGATAAACTTGAAACACTTGTTGGTATCCAAGTTGAAGCTATTAAGAATCTTAAGTTTGATAAGATTACTGTTTGGGATGGTGGTCAAAGCAAAGATGGATCTACACAAACAGCTAACTTTGCATCTAATTTAATGCGTGCAATTCCTCCAATGCAAGATCTATTTGCAATGGCAGGTATGGAACTTCCAAAATATTTAGGACAAAACATTGATTCTGAAGTTAAAACAGTAAAAGAAGAATCACCTAAAAAAGAGGAAAAAGCTCCAGAGAAAAAAGAAGTTAAAAAAGAGAAATGATCAATTAAAGGTTAAGCGTTATGCTTAACCTTTTTTTATGTTTATGATGGCTTTGTTATGGTATAATAAAAGAAATCGTGTACCGGGGGTATAAGATGTTTTTAGATATTTTACGTTTTTTATTACTGATTATCATTGGTATGGGTGCTTCAGCTGTTGCTTTATCATTTGCGAGTTTAGGTATTTTTAGAGCATTTGATTTTTATCCATCAAAAAAACTACCTTGGATTTATATTATTTTTTATTTTGTCTTATTAATAGGTATATTTTTTGGAGCTGCTCAATATAACGAAGCAAATATATCAAACAGTTTTATTCTCATGGCTGCAATCTATACTATCGGTATGATTGTTATGGGTATATATTTAAAGATTAAACATTTTAGCTACGAATCTAGTAAAAGATTTGTTATTGCTTACAGCGTTATCTTTATAGCAGATGCAATGTTGATGATGGTTCTGATGAATATACTAGCCGCATTTACGATTGTACTATTTGGATAATCATACAGGAGAAATTTACATGGAGATTAAAGACATACTTACATTAATAGCAACCATTTTGATTGCTACTGGATTAGTAGTTTTTATAGCATCATTGATAAAAGTTGGATTCTTTAGACTTTTTCATTTTTTACCAACTAAAAAGTTGTTTATTGAGTATGTACTTATGCATTTCTTTATACTTATTGTAGTTGCAATTCTTTTAATATTTATTAGAATATATGACATGCCTGGGGTATTTAGAATAGTTGCTCCTGTGTATATTGCTTTCTCATTTTTTGAGGCATTTTATGTATATGATAAACATTTAACATATGAACCCGTTACTCAATATACATTTTCAACTATTATTTCATCCATTTTAAATATATTTCTTATGAGTTTTCTTGTTTTTAAAACGATATATACTATTTTATATTAGGAGGAGAATATGAAATTATCCGTACAAAAAGATATTCAGTCAATCAAAAGACTTATTCTGGAACAATTTAGTGAATATAATATTGTTCATCAAGGACAAATCAGTGAAGAAGTAGTATTTCTAGTGATAGAAAAGTATTTCATTAGAAATTCAAGTAGAGCATCTTTATCGATTGTTATGTATCAAGAAGACGACTTTGAAACTATTCTTGAAGCTGTTGGTTCTGGTGGAGGTACAGGTTGGTTGTTTAAGTTTGATTGGGGCGCAAAAGAATCTTTTGAACATAAAATCATCAGCATCCTTGAAGATCATCAGATTCATTTTAAAGAGATATCTACAGATTAATGCATTTTGTTAAAAAAATGCATTTT
Source organism: Tenericutes bacterium MO-XQ (assembly GCA_002838185.1). Classification (GTDB taxonomy): domain Bacteria; phylum Bacillota_I; class Bacilli_A; order Acholeplasmatales; family Acholeplasmataceae; genus Mariniplasma. The sequence goes on from CP017948.1 coordinate 701,222, forward strand.
TTTATGTATTTTTAGTTTCTTTTTTTAAAGTTATAGTGTATCCTATGTTTGGAAAGAGGTGTGCACATGACAATAGATACAATCATCATTTACAGCTTAAGTTTTATTTTACTTGTCTTATCTTTCATAAAGAATAAGCAGAAAACAAAAAAAGCACTTATTAAAGCTAAAAATACATTCATAAAGTTAATGCCTGTCTTATTACCATTATTTTTGTTTATTGGTATTATTTTAACTTTAATAACTCCAGAATTCATCAGTCAAACGATGGGTGAAGAAAGTGGTATTTTTGGGTATATCATAGGATTATTTTTAGGAAGCATTACTTTTATGTCACCATTTGTTGCTTATCCTTTAGGTTCGGATCTAATTGCACAAGGTGCCTCTGTGCCTATAGTCGCAGGATTTTTAGTTACACTCATGAGTGTAGGGCTTGTTTATTTTGCAATGGAGAGCAAAATGTTTAATAAGAAAGTTGCAATTTATAGAAACATAGTCAGTTTTATTGGTGCAATCCTAGTCATTTTAGTTGTTATGTTGGTAGGTGTATGATGAAAAAGATATTAAAAAAACAAAAATTCTTAATGCTTTCAATCATCGCATTAATTGTAATGACTATTATTGATATTTCATTGACATATACTGCACTTGAAAATACATATCATCAAGTGATATCTATGCTTTTAATTGTCCCACCTATATTCATCCTTATTGGATTATTTGATGTATGGGTTCCAAAAGAAACGATTATTGAGCATATGGGTGAAAATTCAAAAACCAAAGGTATGATTTTATCATTTTTATTAGGTGCGCTCAGTGCCGGACCAACACTTATTGCTTTTCCTATCGCTCATATGATGCTAAGAAAAGGTGCTAAATATAGCAATGTCATGTTTTTCTTAATGGTATGGAGTTCACTAAAATTGCCGATCATTTTATTTCAAATCACTGAATTAGGGTTTAGATTTGCAATGATTATTGATATAACCTTGCTCGTATTGTTCTATATAAGTGCAAGCATCATTCGTTTATTTGTGTCCAAAGAAGAAATTGATTTATTTATAAAAAAGGCTCAACAAATGCAATAAGAGGAGAAATCCTCTTTTTTTGATTTTTTTGCTTTACAATATAATCAATTAGGTGTAAAATGTAAACAAAAGTTTGAAATTAAACAAATGTATGAGGTGATGCTTATGAAACTTAATGATAATGAGCAAAAAGTATTGCATATTTTAAAAGAAGATCCATATATCAGTCAAAAAAAACTAGCTGATCTTCTAAATCTTTCTAGACCAGCGGTTGCAAATCTAATTTCTGGCCTTCAAGATAAAGGGTATATTTTAGGAAAACCTTACGTCTTAAGAGAAGAGAGATACATCACATGTATTGGTGGGGCTAATTACGATCGCACCTTTAAACTAGAAGACGACTTGATCTTAGGTACATCAAATCCTGTGTTATCACAAACATCATTTGGTGGTGTGATAAGAAATGTTGCCGAAAATCTAGCAAGACTAGATCAAAATGTTTCTTTGATGAGTATCGTAGGAAATGACACCTTAGGGCAAGAACTTATAGCTAAACAAAAGAAGTTGATGGAAGTATTTGCGACTGACTATTTAGATCATGAAACCACAGGAAGTTATTATTCAATTATTGACCAAAAAGGCAACATGACTGTTGGTTTTGCAGATATGTCTATTAATCAACATATGAGTCGGTCATGGATTTTAGAGCATAAAAGACATATCCATTTAAGTTCGTATATCGTAACAGATCTTAATGTATCTAAAGATGCGATTGAGTCACTACTAGAAGTGAGTAAATCTGAAAAAATACCATTAGCCATCGTTGGTGTTTCTGGTCCTAAAATGAAACATCTACCAGAAGATCTTGATGGGTTAGATTTATTGATATGTAATTTAGATGAAGCACAAGCATACTTTAAGACAAAAGAAGATGATCCAAAAATTCTACTTCAAAAATTCTTAGAAAAAAACATAAGTAAAGTTGTGATAACAGTTGGAACAAAAGGTTCATATTATGGTACTAAAAACCAAATCAATCATCAAAATGCATACATGATACCAGATCATGAAGTAGTTGATGTCACAGGCGCTGGAGATGCATTTAGTAGTGCATTAATTTATGGACTTGTCACTAATCATAGTTTTGATGAAAGTATCAAATATGCTGCAATCAACTCAAGTTTAACCATTCAATCCAATCATTCGGTAAATCCGAAATTATCTATAAATTTAATTAAAAAGGAGCTAAAAAAGTATGAAAACATATGAAAAATATTTAAGTATTAAAAAAGAAGTCAAAGAGGCTTTAGATAATCATCAACCCGTAGTAGCATTAGAGTCAACAATCATTTCTCATGGGATGCCATATCCACAAAATGTTGAAATGGCAAAAAAAGTTGAACAAATCGTAAGAGACAATGGTGCTGTGCCAGCAACGATTGCAATCATGGATGGAAAAATCAAAATCGGTTTAACCGATGAAGATTTAGAAACTCTTGCAAAATCAAAAGAAGTGGCGAAAGTTTCACGAAGAGATTTAGCAAAAGTTGTCGCTCAAAAATCTTTAGGTGCTACGACAGTTGCATCTACAATGATTTGTGCTGAAATGGCTGGTATAAAATTCTTTGTTACTGGTGGTATCGGTGGTGTACATAGAGGCTATGAACATACATTAGATGTATCTGCTGATTTAGAAGAACTATCACAAACCAATGTTAATGTAATCTGTGCAGGTGCTAAAGCAATTTTAGATTTACCTAGAACGATAGAATATCTTGAAACTAAAGGTGTAACGGTTGTCGGATATCAAACAGAAGTACTTCCTGCATTCTATACAAGAACATCAGATATTAAACTACATCATAAAGTAGAAACAGAAGCTGAACTAGCTCAAATGATTTATACAAAAGATCAATTAGGATTAAAAGCTGGTGTTTTGATTGCAAATCCAATCCCTAAAGCAGATTCACTAGATGCAAGCTATATTAACAACATTATCGATGAAGCAATCAAACAAAGTGTTGAAGATCATGTCGAAGGAAAAGATGTAACACCTTATCTACTTAAGAAGATTGTTGAAGAAACAAAAGGAAAGAGTTTAGAAGCCAACTTAGCGCTTGTCTATAACAACGCAAAGGTTGGTGCTAAACTTGCAAAAGCATATTATAATATAAATAACTAGTTAAAGCAAAGAACTCTATATCAAGAGTTCTTTTTAATTTATATTTAAAATGATATAATAAAGTAAATATAAATAATATAATGAGGTGATGTCATTGACAACACAGATTTATCCAATCATTATTGAATTGGAAGTGGCTAGAAAAGCATATCTAATCATAAGTGAAAAAATCAAGGTACTAATAGATCCAGGTGCTGAATATCATGTTGAACTACTTATCAATGAACTGAATCAATATACATCTATAGAAACAATAGATTTTTTAATTTTGCAAAGTAGTGATATTCTTAACATTACCTCTATAAACACACTCGTCAAAAAAGGATTCAAGGGCAAAATAATTGTGAATCAAATAGGAGCTCCATATTTAAATCATATGTTTAAAGGTGAAATAGTAACTATTGAAGATTTGAATTTTGAACTTCCATTAGTAGATAAGGACAAGCTTCAATTTATTCCAACACCTTTCTTACCATTCCCAGATTGCTTTGCAACGTATCATCTGGAATCAAAAGCATGTTTTACAGGACATCTATTTTCACAAGTATCAGTTTCAACAAATAAAAAAGTTAATTTAATTATGTCAATCAATCAATTTCACGAATCTATATTACCTAGTGTAGAATTCGTAAGACAAAATATTAAGAAATTGAAAAAGTATGATATTGATAAGTTATATCCCAGATTAGGAGAGCCTCTACTAACGAAAAAAAATGAGATTATAAATGCAGTTATAAAATATGATTTTTATAATACAAATCAAGTCATTTCCAAAATAAATGATAAGAATGTTTCTTATAACTATGAATCCATTTGTAATCATATGCTCAAAGTATTAGAGAAGTACTATCATAGAGAAGAGATTTTATCTGTATTTACTAATAGTGAAATTAAAATAGATATGATTCCACATTTAGAAATTGATCAAACTACTTTAAATGGTTATAAATTATGGAATACTTTTTTTGATTTAATCTACCAAAATAAAGGATTTGAATGGCTTGTCATTTTAGAACCCGTTGTTAAAAAATATGTTAAGACATATAATATATTAATGCCAACAATATATAAAACTAAAATGCTTGAGCAAAGGAAAAAAATAGAAAATTTAAGTACTGTAAAAGAATCTCTTGAAAAAGAAGTATCTAAGTTAGAAAGCAAGATAGATGAGACATCAGAAAAACTATTAAGATGTCCTATTACAGGTTTATATAATCAGAGGTTCATGATTCAACATTTATTTAACAATATTGATTTACCATTGAAAGAGAATGAAACAAGAGCAATAATCACAGTGTATATTGATAATTTGATTTCAATAAATAGAAAATACGGCAGTGAAAAAGGGGATGAAACCCTAAGAAACTTAGCATATCTAATTGAACGTTCAAAATCAGAGGATACTATAGCCTTTAAACAAAATGGACCTGGTATTTTCATTTACAAACATCAAGTTGCAAAAGAGCAATTAAAAACGTTCATTATCAAACTTAGACAAGCTATAAATGATTCAGATTTATTTATTGAACCCATCACAGTGTCTATGAGCATTGTGAAATTTAGAGAACTTAACGAAAAATATGAGAAAAATGAAAAAGTAAATCAATGGATTGAACTTTCATTAATGCGTCTAGAAAAAGCTAAACAAAGAGGTGTGGATCAAATCGTAGATGATACGAATGATGATCAACAAAAAACAGATGGTCTTATATTACTTGTTGATGAAGATGAAACTTATCAAAATCTCATGATGAAGATTTTTGACCGAATTCAATATAAGGTTCTTATCGCAAAGGATATCTACGAAGCTTTGGCTTTACTTGAAAAACATCAAATAGATGTTATCATTTCTGAAATTAACTTATCGAAATTGGATGGATTTCAATTTAAACAAAAAATTAATGAATTAATAGAATTTAAGAACATACCATTTGTCATAACAAGTCACCACAAAAACTTGGATGTAATTACACGATGTAATTTACTTGATGTTGATCTAATTTTAAGAAAACCTATTGTACCAGAAGAACTCATTGGATATGTTAGAAGAGTAAGAAAACAAAGGGTGATTTTATGATTCTTAATGTTATCTATGCCATATTAGGTTTTTTTGGTTTGCTAAGTTTAGGATTCATTATATTAATTACGACACAAAAACATCGACACAATACAAAATTAAAGAAAACCAACCTTGCTAGAGATTATGTCTTTAAAAAATATTTTGATCATGAAGACATCAAGCTCCCAGTTTCTAAAACATTCTTTTTAAAAGCCCTTATTGGTATAGATGAACAAGTTCAGCTCGAAGAGAGTGTTAGAGACAAAATCATTGCTGATTTAATAGATCATAAGTTTTTAAAGAAGCAAATGAAAAGATTGAATTCAAAGAGAAGACATCATCGCTTAATGGCAGTATTTTACTTAGGAAGACTTAAACAAACTGAAGTTACACTTAGTATTTTTGAAAGATTCAAAATTGAAAAAGATGATACCGTTAAATTAAGCATGGTTCCGCATCTATCAATATTGAATGATCCAAATATCTATCATGTGTTATTAAATGATCTGATAGGAAAAAATGATATTTATCATGATCGCATGTGTACTTTACTTTCTAATCATTTAAGGGGTATTTATGAGATTTTACCTGAATATCGGAAAGATTTTAGATACCACATGGTTTTAGCAATATCAAGAATGGGTAAGTTTTATGCAGATGAGTTTTTGTTAACATATATGCAAAATCAATTGGAATGGATAATTCATTCAAAACCATACAATCAAGATAGAAACCAGAAAATCAAGGATATTTTACTTTTTAATTTATTTAAACACATACCAACTTTGTTTAACGATGTAGAAAACTTATATCATGAAGATTTATCAGTTAGAAAAACAGCAATCATATCTCTTGCTTATAAACCTCAAATTTCTTGTGTTAATCGACTGATTGATGATTTAGATGGAAGTATTTTAGATGAGCATAGGATAAAAACTCTATCAAAAATATTACTTAAAGAAAAATCTTTTGTCGAACATATCACTAGAACATATCACCATTTGTCGAATCTTCAAAAAAGCAAGATCGCGATTGTATTAGCTGAACGTATTGATTACATTATTTTATATCTCATAAAAAAGAATCAAAAAACACTTGAAGAAATTTTAAAAAATATGATGAATGAAGGCATTATTGAACCGTTGATAGATTTTCTTAATCTAAATAATGATAGTGAAATAGAAGATGTCTTGATTAGCATGATTAGACCGATTTTAGCACAACATATGGATTTATCAAAATCATTTAGAACATATTTAAATGCTCGTGTACTGGCTTCTTTTGGTATGCAAAAACTAAACTTTGAAGTGATTCCAAAAGAAAAAGCACCAAAAGAAAAAGACAAAATCAAATGGATTATTAAATGGATGTTTGTGATACATTTGTTGTTTCCAATAATATTTTTGACAAGATACAACATAAATATACTGGATATGTCATTTAAAACTATGATTGAGACATTTTTAATCGATGTAAATATTTACTTAATCTTTTATTTCGCATTGATTAACATAGTTTATATCATTTTGTTTTTATTCGCTTTATCAGGCTCAAAAAGACAAACTGATTTAGCAAAAACAAAACCTTATACCATATTGTTTACTGATCAGCTCCTTCCAGGGATTTCAATTATAGCACCAGCATATAACGAAGAAGTTAGTATTATTGATAGTGTTACTAGCTTATTAAACTTAAAATATCCTGATTATGAGGTTGTTGTAGTTAATGATGGCTCTAAAGATCAAACCTTATTAAAATTAGTTGAACATTTTGAATTGGAACGTAAACATCCATCATTCGTTAAATCACTAAATACGAAAGATATCAGAGGGGTCTATCAAGCCAAAGATATACCTAATTTGGTTGTTGTAGATAAACAAAATGGTGGAAAAGCAGATGCTTTAAATGTAGGAATAAACGTCAGTAAAAAACCATATGTTTGTGGTATTGATGCAGATAGTATACTAGAAGGGGATGCACTTTTAAAAATCGCATCAGTTATGCTTGATGATACGAAAGAAACAATTGCAGTGGGTGGTAACATTTATCCTGCAAATGGTTTTACTTTTGATAAAGGACAAGTTGAAAAAAGATCAATTCCAAAAGAAATGCTATGTCGTTTTCAAACGATAGAGTATTTAAGAGCTTTTACAAGTGGAAGAATTGGATGGAGTGAAATCAAAAGTTTAATGATCATTTCAGGTGCCTTTGGTTTATTTCATAAAGGTGAACTTATTAAAGCTGGAGGATATCTAACAAGCAGTGGATCATTTAAAAAAGATACTGTTGGTGAAGATATGGAACTTGTAGTTAGATTGACCATGCAAGCTTTAAAAGAGAAGAAACCATATCTTGTCAGCTATGTGCATAATGCATATTGTTATACAGAATTACCAAGTGATTTAAAAACACTTTTAAAACAAAGAAATAGATGGCAAAGAGGACTGATTGATATTCTGTCCTATCATAGAGATATTGCTTTTAAAAAGGATTATAAACAAATTGGATTTATCGGATATCCATATTTCTTTATTTTTGAATTTTTAGGACCATTTTTAGAACTGCAAGGGTATATTATGCTTACAGTTGCACTCATCTTAGGACTTTTAAATCCAGTCATTTTATTAGGCATATTCACAGCATCGATTGCATTTGGTATTGTTATATCATTGTCATCATTTTATATGTCTGAGAAAGAGATGCTCATGATGAGTCAAAAAGATATGTATAAACTACTATTTTATGCAATTTTTGAGAATTTCGGATATCGACAAATGATTGGTATGCACCGAGCAATCAGTACTTTTAAAGCTTTAAGAGAAAGTGGACAATGGGGTACACAAAAACGTAAAGGTTTTAATAAATAATTTATAGATCAAAAGTAACCTTGTGATATAATGGATTGGGATATTTTAAAGAAGGTAAGTCATGAAAACAAGAATATATAAAAGTGAAGATTTAAATAAAAAAGAAGTCCAAGAAGATATCAAAAATACATTGCTTTCAGGAAGAAATGTTATTTTTCCTACTGAAACTGTTTATGGTATTGGTGCCTATGCACTTTCAGAAAAAGGGATTAAAGGTATATATGAAGTTAAAGGTAGACCAAGTGATAATCCTTTAATTATGCATATCTCAAATAATACTGATATTTACAAGTATACATGTGATCATCAAGCATATGTCGAAGATCTCATCCAGGCTTTTTGGCCAGGACCACTTACTTTAGTTTTAAAAAAGAAAGCACAAGTACCCTATATCATTACAGGAGGATTAGAAACAGTAGGTGTTAGAATGCCAAGTCATCCTATCGCTTTAAAAGTGCTTGATATTTCTGATATACCTATTTGTGCACCAAGCGCAAATATCAGTGGAAAACCATCTTCAACTTTGTTTGAGCATGTCTTAGAAGATTTTAAAGATCGAGTTGACATCATGATTGATGGAGGTAAGTCTCAAGTTGGTATTGAATCAACGGTATTAGATGTAACTGCAAAAATTCCGGTGATTTTAAGACCTGGGGTGATTACAAAAGAAATGTTAGAAACTGTAGTTCCACAAGTGATAGGTGGAAAGATTCATACAAGTGATGACATTCCTAAAGCACCTGGAATGAAATATCGCCACTATGCACCCAAAGGGGATTTGATGGTTGTTGACGGAAATATCGATCAAGTGATTTCTTATATAACAAAGCAAATCAACACTACTGATTCTAAAAATCAAATTGGTGTAATATGTACTACAGACTTAAAAGAAGCTTTTACAGGAGCATTTGTATATAGCATTGGTGAACCAAACCAAGAAGAAGAGATTGCATCAAACTTATTTGCAGCGCTTCGAGCCATGGATAAAGCAAATATTGAAACGATTTATGCGATTGCATTTCATGAAGGTAAATATAAAGATGCACTCATGAATCGCTTAATGAAAGCAGCAAACCAACAGATCATCAAACTTTAAAACAAGCATGGCAACATGCTTTTATTTATGGTTTGATTCATGGTAAAATGAAACTATAAAAGATAAAGGGGTTCTATATGAAAATATTATTTATAGGTGGTACCGGATTAATTTCAACAGCAGTTGTTGAAGAAGCTTTACAAAGAGATTATGATGTATATTTGCTCAATCGAGGACATAAAGATGTTAATTTTAGTAAGGCAGTAAAAACATTGATTGCAGACATCAATGATGAACAAAGAGTAGCTGAATTATTAGCAGGACATATATTTGATGTTGTGATTGAGTTTTTTGCATTTACTGTAGAGCACGTACAAAGAGATTACAGACTTTTTAAAGGTAAGACAAAACAATATATCTTTATTAGTTCAGCTTCTGCATATCATAAACCAATACCTAAATTACCAATTACAGAAGATATTCCACTTGAAAATCCTTATTGGGGATATTCTCAAAATAAAAAATATGCTGAAGAATATCTTTTAAGTTTGAAAGATGAAGATTTCAATGTCACAATTGTAAGACCATCGCATACATATAATGATCAATCACTCGTATTTCAACTAAAATCTGGTAATCATCCATATACCATGATCAATCGAATACTTAAAGATAAACCTATTATCATTCCTGATGATGGTAAATCTTTATGGACCTTAACTTATAACAAAGATTTTGCAAAGGGATTTGTTGATATTTTTGGTAATGAAAAGACATATCAGAATTATTATCATTTAACAAGTGAAAAAGTATATACTTGGAACCAAATCATTCAATCCATGTATGATGCTTTAGGTAAGAAACCAAACATCATCTATATATCAACTGATGACATCTTAGAAGTTTTCCCAGAGTTTAAAGGTGAACTTTATGGAGATAAAAAAGAAGATGCTGTCTTTGACAATTCAAAAATTAAAGAAGTAGCACCTAATTACACATCAACAACTGAGTATACGGATATTGTGAAGCATGTCATAAATTATTATTTAACACATAAAGAAGCACAATCTATTGATCACAATTTTATAGATAGATATGATAAACTCATAACAATGCATCAATAAAAGGAGGATCTATGGAACAAATACAACAAAAATTAGAGCAATTCCCGAAAGATTTTCAATCTGCTGTGCTTGCGACTATGACAAAAGATAACACTTTATATACTTCCTATGCACCGTTTGTAATCGTTGGAAAAGCATACTATTTTTTAATGAGTAAAATCGCAAAGCATTATGAGAACCTAGTAAATAACAATCAAATGAGCTTCATTTTAATTGAAGATGAAAGCAAGTCTAAAAACATCTTTTTTAGAAGACGCTTATCATATCAAGCACATGCAGAAATTGATGTTAAAGATGAACTTGTTAAATCTGCATTCATCAATCTACATAAAGAAATGGCAGAGATGCTTTTTCAAATGGATTTTATCATGGTTAAAGCAAACATTAAAGAAGGACAATTCATTATTGGACCTGGTATGGCATATGAAGTTGATCAAAACCAAACCATTAAAGAGCAAATTAAACCAAGTCAAGGGCATGGGCATAAATAAACTCTAAGGAGGGTATGATGAAAAAAATTGCTAATATCATCATGATTATCGCTCTAATACTATTTTTAAGTAGTTGTAACCAAACATATGAATACGTTTATATGCACGATCAAGATGACATAAAAACGATTGATATCATAAGCGCTGAAGAAGGTACTATTGAACCAATCATCACTCATATAGCATCAATTGATGAATCCATGCATGATGCTTTTATTGAAGAGCTAAATCAAATAGAATTTCAAAAATATCTATATGATGAACATCCATCCATCTATCATAAACAAGCCATCATGATTACTTACTTAAATGGAGATTATGAAATCATTACTTATGATGCACAAATGGTTTTTTTTCATACGGATAACTCTTCAGAACCTAGAAGATTCTATACAAATCAAGAAGATTTTGAACAATTGCTGATGTCATATATGACTAGCTAAAAAAATAAATATAAGACTTATGAATTGCTTATATTCATGTTACAATATATAAGAAAAGACAAACTATGAAAAAGCATGAGGTAAATCAATGATTGTATGTGTTGGCGCAAGCGCGAGTGGAAAAACTGAATTAGCAAAAAACCTTTATCACCATTATGGATATAAGAAATGTGTAACAACGACAACAAGAGAAAAACGTATAGGTGAAAAAGATGGTATTGATTATCATTTTTTGAGTAAAGAGCAATTTGAGTCTTTGATGAAAAACGAAGGTTTTTTTGAAGTGACGGTATATAACCAAACCTATTATGGTATTCAAAAAAAAGATGTGTCAAAAGATGGTATTATTATTGTTGATCCAAATGGTGCTAATACCTTAATCGATCAATTAGGAAAAGATGTTTTTGTTGTTTATGTCAAAGCATCAGAAGACATCAGAAGACAAAGGATGCATCAACGTTTAGATGATCCTAAACTCATTGAAAAACGTATTGAAAATGATCGATCAGTTTTTAAAGAAGAAAACATTACAAGAATCGATTTGGTTTTAAACAATGATAAAGAACATATCGAAGAACTAGCAAAAAAAGTTCATCTAGCCTATCAAACATATATGAGTCTGAAAGGATAACCTTTGGACTCTTTTTTTGTGAAATATAGCCTAAAAATTATAAGTGATGTTATAATGAATTTGGCATAAGGAGACATCAATGAAAAAATCTATACTCATTACAATTTCATACTTTCTTATTCAGGGGATTGCACATAATATTGGTCACCCTGTAACACCGGCATTTGTAAGATCTTTAGATATACCAGATTATATGTTTGGTGTATTTTTTGCGTCTATGAGTTTTGGACTTATGATTGGTGGACCTATTTGGGGTACATTAGGAGACCAAGGTCAGAAAAAGAAATATATATTGATTGGGCTCATTTTATATAGTATTGGCCAATTGTTTTTTGGTTATGTGGGTAATCAATATATCATGATATTCTTTAGATTTTTAAGTGGTATTGGAGCAGTAGCTGCAATAACTCTTTTAACAAGTCATATCATCGAATTATCAAGTAAAGATCAAAGAGCAAAACACTTAGCTTATGCAGCTGCTGCATTAACATTAGGGGCATCCATGGGATATTATTTGGGTGGGTTTATCAGTACTAATGAAGTTATAGTTGATTTTTTAAATCTAGATAGTTATAGCAAAATATTTTTAATACAAGCAATTTTCAATAGTGCATATGCAATATTCTTATATTTCACTTTTGTAGATTCTAAGTTTGATATTGAAACACCCAAAAAAGGAAATATATTTACCAATTTGAAAGAAGTTGCTCATATCAGATTAAGTCTATTATTCTTTCTTATATCATTAACATTCATGACAATTGGTGCAACAAACCTAAGTAAATATATCGATGTATACTTTGATGAACTCGGATATACACCACAGGACTTAGGAACATTTGTGTTTGCAACCGGTGTAGTTTCAGTGATTACAAGTGTTTTAATCGTTCCAATATTTACCAAATTGAAGAAACAATTGGTTGCGATTGCAATTATCCAACTGCTTAGTGCTGCTATTGTTTTTTATGTATTTAGAGCATCTAACTTTTTACTTGCAGCATATACAGTTTATATGATATATGTAGTTTCTAAAGCCATCTATTTACCACTAGAACAAAACTACATATCACTTCATGCTCAAGAAGGTAAATATGGAAGAGTTATGGGTGTTAGACAATCATTTTTATCTATTGGGATGGTTGTAGGACCTTTACTAGGTGGATTTTTATATGAGAAGAGCTCTTTACTTTTATTTGACTCATCAGCTTTAACTTTTGTTATTGGTGTTTTACTTTTAGGGGTTGTTTATATCTTAGAAAAAAGATATCAACAAAAAATAAAAAACCAAGAGCAAATCGTGTGACATTAAAAAATCACTTTGATAAAATATAAGTATCAAACATCTTGTCAAATGTATTGATACATCCACTTTCTCCGGATAAAAGAAAAACACGCAACCCATTTTGCGTGTTTTCTTTTTTTATTATTATAAATGTGTTAAATCAATCCAATATCTTTGAATAATCTCATGATCCGTAACATCATAGACTTCATTTTCTAAAATGCCACCATTTGCGATAATGGTTTTTGCTGATGCAACGTTAGATTTATCACAAACCATGAGGATTCTGTTGATGCCTCTTTCTTTTGCTTTTTCCAAAGCGAGTTTTAACATTTTTTTTGATAATCCTTTGCCACGCATCGATGGTCTTATCCCATAAGCGATATGTCCTCTTATCTTTAAGAGTATATCATTTAAATAGTGTCTGATATTCACAAAACCAAGAATGTTTTCTTCTTCATCCACAAAGAAGTAATTTGAATCAGGGACATAACCCCTTGGTAGATTGATATCATGCTCAGCATCATAGAAGTATTTCAGCAAGTCTTCATAACTCATGTGTTTAATATCTGATGTGAGTGGCGTCATTGATTCATCGCCCCAGTCATTTAAGTAGTCTAAATATTTTTCTTTATGTTCGATCGATGGTTTTATTAGCTTATACATATTTACACCTCATAAATTTTCTAATTATATGATATCATGATATCATTTTTATATCAAAAAATAAAAACAAAAATAGCATCATAAAGACATAAACTCAAAAAAAATAAAAAAAGTTAATTTTCTACCAACAAAAACGAGATCTCATTCGTTTATATAGTGAAAGGAAGGTAGATACCATGAAAAAGATTTTAGGTATTACATTATTTATATTTGGATTATTATTTTTAGGAGCGTGTACAGAACAAGGGACGCTGAGTTTGAGTTTATCGAGTGATGAAGATGTTTTTTCTTATCAAGCATTAGCAACCTCATCACTGCTACAGAATCAAACTGGTGATACACTAGTTGAAAAAGAATCAGGCTTTACATTATTAAGTGGATCACAAACACTAGAAACTGGAGAAGATGTACAAGAACCAGTAGAGGTTGTTGAACCGTATTTAGAACTTATTGAAAAATTTATGTCAGGTGAACAAGGATTTAACGCAACTGTTCAAACTTCTGACAATCTTGATTATGAGTTTATGATTCTCTTTGAAACTTCGGATTTATTGGGTGAAGCACAAACATATGCTTTATACTATAATCAAGTATTAGAAAGTGAATTCGAGGATGAAACTGATGATATTGATGAAGCTGAAGAAACCGATGAAGTTGATGAAGAAGAAACAGAAGATGAAGCTGATGAAGAAGATGATGAACAAGAATACATGATTACTGGTATTTTAGTTCAAGGTAATCAAACATTCACTGTTGAAGGTAGAAAAGAGATAGAGGAAGATGAAGAGAGCTTAGAATTCATATCATACATTGATGAACTTAACTATGTTAGATCAGAATATGAAGTTGAATCAGGCGAAACTAGATTCTCTTTAGAAGAAGTACGTAATGGTGAAGTATATAGTGAATCAGAAATAAACATTGAAATTGAAGACAACGAAATTAAAGTTGAGCTTGAACAATTCATGAATGGAAATGAATACTATTATGAATTTAAATATGAAACTGAAGATGGCGAAGATATTATCAAAGTTGAATATGAAACATTCATTGATGGCGTTCAACAAGAAGGCGAAATTAAAGCTTATGTTGTTGTAGATGAACTTACAGGAGAAACTTCATATGTTATCTTATTAGACGACGATAAAGATGGTGAAGCAGATCACGAATATGAAAAAGATAGAGACGATGATGATGACGATGACGACGATGAAGATGATGAAATGGAAGACCATGATGATGACGATGAAGAAGAGGAAGATGATTCAGAAGATAGTATGTAAGCTATTTTAAATAAACATATAAACATCTTATGATAGAATTAGGTTAAGGAAGGCATATCCTTCCTTAATTTGATTGCAAAGGGCGGAAGACATGATCATTAAACAAAAAATAGTTGAAAAACTTAAGAGTCGTGATGAAGCAGCGTTTGAACATATTTACGCCCAAACAAAAAAAGGTGTGTACATTGTTATTTTTAATATCGTAAAAGATCATGATATCACACAGGACCTGATGCAAGATGTTTATTTAAAAATGTTGGAAAGAATTGAACAATATCAACCTAAAACCAACTTTTATAACTGGTTACTGATGATTGCTAAAAACATAGCAATTGATACCTATAGAAGAGAACAAAAACTCATGCATTATGATGAAGTTGATTATGATCATGTATTAGCTTCAAAAGATGACACACCTGATCAATTAGATGAGTTTAATCGTCTATTATCTGTATTAACAGATGATGAAAAAGAAATAGTATTATTAAGAATAGTCAATGAAATGAAACATAAAGATATCGCAAAAATAGTTGAAAAACCAGTGGGAACTGTCACTTGGATGTATCAACAAGCCCTAGATAAAATGAAGAAAGTGAGGGGATAAATATGCGTGAAAAAGACATTAAAAAGATTTTAAAACAAGAAATTGAACAACATATCCCCAAACATCTTGACGTATCAAAGTTCAATTTAAAACCATCAGAAAAACCAATCGAAAAAAGTAGATTTGGCATGCAAAGAAGATTTGCTTTTGCAGTAGCTTCTTTTATGGTTGTATTTGTTTTGATATTTTCATTTTTACTTAGACCAAATCAACCGATTGATCCAATAGAGCCTTATACTTTCTCTGGTGATAATCAAGTAGTATCTTTTAGTGCAATGTCAACTGCAGCTATTCTTTCTCATACAGAAACACAAAATTTATTAACTAGTTTTTCTGTACAAAGATTAAATACTGTAACAACCAATCCAGTCATTGATCATGTATTACCATATCTAGAACTTGCAGAAAGATTTTTAAATGATGAAAATGGATTTGTGATTACAGAAAGTACATCTGAACTTGCTGAATACACATATAAAACCGAGTTTAAGACAAGTGATTTAACGCGTTCAACAATCACTTATGTGATGCATTATAATATGTTAAACGAAGAAGCAGATGGTGATGAGACATCATATGATATTGAAGGTATCTTGATTTATGGTAATAAAACATATGATGTTTTTGGGTCTAAAGAGTTTGAAGAAGACGAGGAAAAATACAACTTTAAATCTTCAATTGATGACCTTAATTATGTCAGTACATCATATAAAAAAGAAACAGATGAAACTAAATTTTCATTTGAAGTTGTAGTTAATGGTGTAGTTGTTGAAGAATCAATCATAGAGATAGAAACAAGCAATAATGAAAAAGAAATTTCACTAGAATTTGTCGATGGCAATAATTATGGTACATACACATTCGAATATGAAGAAGTTGATGGCAAATCTTTACTTGCGATTGAATTTGAATCGTTTATTGATGGTAGAGAACGTAGTGGAGAGATTGAAGTTTATGTCGTCTTTGATGAGATAACTCAAGCATTTACTTATAAGTTAATTGTTGATGAAGATGATGAAGAAGACGAATATGAGTATGAAGCTAGACGTGAAGATGACGAAGACGAAGATGAAGATGACGAAGAAGATGAAGAGGATGAAGAAGATGATGACGAAGAAGATGAAACGGACGATGAAGAGGAAAGCGAAGATGAGGAAATTGAAGACGAAGAAGATACCAACAACGAAAGTGGAGTCAGATTTTTAAATGTTTAAGCAACATAGAAAAATCATTATTGCAGTTGTAGATATTCTCATTTTAATTATAGTTTTACTCATTTCAATTACATAAAAAGAAAACACTCAGATTATTTCTGAGTGTTATTTTTTTATTTGCTTGCAATAGTGCCATCACATCTTTTTTCTGTGCCTACATAAGTTTTTTGATTGATGTTTAAGATGATTTGACCTCTACCAAATAAGCCTAAGTCTTCTTTGATTTCCAAATCATGTCCTTTTTTGATCAGTCCATCTAAAACATTTTGATCTAATGTTGGTTCAACATAAATCGTTTGATCTTTTACCCATTGATATCTTGGTCGATTGAGAGCTTCTTGAGGACTTAAACCAAGATCAATTAAACTGGATACTACTTGAAGATGCCCTTGAGGCTGCATAAAGCCACCCATCACTCCAAAAGGTCCAATAGGCTTTTGATCCTTCATGATGAATCCAGGAATGATGGTATGATATGGTTTTTTATTTGGTGCTAAGACATTTACTGATTTTGGGTCCATAGAAAAATTATGTCCGCGGTTTTGAAGTGCAATACCTGTATTTGGAACGACTAAACCAGATCCAAAGCCCATATAATTGCTTTGAATAAAAGAAACCATATTGCCTTCACTATCAGATGTAGCTAAATAGACAGTACCATTTTGTTTTGGGTTTCCATACGTATGATTGATAGCTTTATCTTTAATGAGATTATATCTAGATTTTGCATATGCTTTAGATATTAATTGTTCAACAGTGACATTCATATATCTAGGATCAGCAATATATTTTAAACCATCATTAAATGCGAGCTTAGTGGATTCTATCTGGGTATGATAAATATCAAGATTATTTTTGCCGTCACATGTGTAGTTTTCTAAGATGTTTAATCCCATTAACCCAATAATCCCTTGTGTATTCGGTGGGAGTTCAAAAATATCATAACCTTTGTAGTTAGTAGATATTGGCGTCACCCACTCTACTTCATGTTTCTCTAAATCTGCTTTTCTAATAAAACCGCCATGCTTTTTAGAAAATGCATCGATCTGATTAGCAATATCTCCATGATAAAAAGTGTCTCCATAAGTGTTCGCAATATCTTCTAATGTTTTTGCATGATCTTTTAAGTAAACCGTATCTCCTAATTTTGGTACATTTCCAAAGGTATCAAACCAATGAGAAAACATAGGATCTTTAAGATTTTTTTCATATATCTTATATGCTCTATGCCAGTAATATTGGACAGTAGGTGCTATTTGATAACCATCTTTTGCTAGTTTTATTGCGGGTTTTAAAACTTCTTTAAAATCTAACTTACCATAAGCTTTAGATAGTTCAGCCCACCCTTTTACAACACCTGGAACTGTTACAGGAACAAATCCAAATGTTGGGATTTCATTTAATCCCTGTTCTTTTAATTTTTCGATGGATAAAAGCTCAGGTGATTTTCCTGATGAGTTCATACCAATAAGTTTGCCTTGATGCCATAAAATAGCGAAATTATCGCCACCTATCCCATTACTTGTTGGCTCAGTGACAGTAAGTGCAGCAGCTGTTGCAATAGCGGCATCTATAGCATTACCGCCTTTTTCTAATATTTCTAAACCTGCATAAGCTGCGTTAGGTTCGCTGGTCGCAACCACCCCATATTTAGGTTTTAAATAATCACTTTTTCGATCTGTAAATTTCATGTATTTATCCTCTTATCTCAAAGTATAGTCTTATTTTAACATGTATTTTCCTTTTTTAATTCATGGTGTATCGGTTCTTATCATGATATAATATGAATATCAAAATAATGAGGTATAAACATGCATCATAAAATTGTGATTCACAATGAAAGTGAAGAGATCAAATCTTTAATTGACAAAGACCCGAATTTAGAGCCTTTGTTTCAAAAGAAGAGAGAGATTGTTGTTCATGTTTCAAAAAATTATTATCAATCATTAATTGAGACAATTATTGCACAACAATTATCAACTAAAGCAGCTTTAGCCATATTAAATCGTTTCAATGAGTTCATGCAAGATGACATGAAACCTGAACACATTTTAGCTGTTGAAGATGAAAAATTAAGAGCTCTTGGACTTTCAAGACAAAAAATTAAATATCTTAAATCTTTGGCAGAACATGTGAAAAGTGAAAAATTAACATTTGATCAATTGGAAAAGATGACTGATGAGCAAATTATTGAAGAACTCACTCAAGTCAAAGGTATTGGTGTATGGACTGCACAAATGTTTTTAATGTTTTCGATGGGTCGTATGGATGTGTTTTCAACATTAGATTTAGGACTTAGAAATGCACTGAAAAAATTACTGAATCGACCAGATATGACTTTTGAAGAAATCGAAGCATATAGCCATAAGTGGAAACCTTATCGTTCGATTGTTTCTCATTATTTATGGCATATATGGGATGAAGCATAGAAAGGATGAAATATATGAAAATTAGATGTATTGGTTTAGGAAAAATGGGATCAAATTTAGCTTATAATCTGAAAGATCATGGATATGATGTGATTGGGTATGATACCAATAAAAGTATTGTAGACGATTTATCTAAAGATTTTAAAACAACAACATCTCTTGATGTTTTATTTGAAAATAGAGAAGAGCGTGTTGTTTTATGGATGCTTATACCGAATCAAATCGTTGATAAAGTTATAGAAGATCTCCTACCTTACTTAAAAGATCATGATATTATCATTGATGCTGGAAACTCAAATTATAATTATTCAATTAAGAGATTTCATTATTTAAAATCTAATAAAATTGATTTTATTGACTTAGGTACATCAGGTGGCATGCATGGTGCTAGACATGGTATGTGTCTAATGGCTGGTGGAGAAGATGAACCGATAGCTTATGTATCAAAAGTTTTTACAGATGTCTCTGAACCCGGCGGATATGCCCATGTCGGTAAACCAGGTGCTGGACATTATGTTAAAATGGTTCATAATGGGATTGAGTATGGCATGATGCAAGCGATTGCTGAAGGGCTTGATTTACTTGAACAATCACCATTTGAATTTGATTATAATCAAATAACAGATATGTGGAATCATGGGTCAATTATTGAGTCTAACTTGCTTAAACATACAAAAGACGCATTTGATGAAGACTTTAAACTGAGTGAAATTGAAGGCAAAGTTGATGATTCAGGTGAAGGTATGTGGATGATCGAAGAAGCATTAAAACTTAAAGTATCATTACCTATTATTACCCAATCATTATTTAATAGATATAAATCTAAAGACGACTTACGTTTTCAAGAAAAAGTTATTGCAGCTATGAGAAAGGAGTTCGGTGGTCACGCCGTCTACAGGAAGAAATGAAAAAATTGATATTTACAATATTTGGTTCAACAGGGGATCTAACATCTAGAAAATTACTCCCAGCCATTTCAAAATTATATAAAGAAAATAAAATACCTAAAGAGACACTTGTGGTTTGTTTAGGTAGAAAATCATTTGATGACAACCGAGCATATTTAAAGTATATGGATGATGCAGCAAGCAAAAAATTGGATTTAGATATTTTAAAAGATATCGTTATCTATCATCAGATGCAAATCACTGAAAGTAATGATTATGATACTTTAAAAGAAATGCTTGAAAAACATAAAGACCAAGACACAAAAGAACTATATTACTTAGCTGTTGGTCCTGAACTTTTCTTTGATGTATCCAAAAATATTAACCAATCAGGTATGGTTCAAAAAAACAACATCAATCAATCGATTATCTTTGAAAAGCCTTTTGGTCATGACTTAAAAAGTGCGAAAAGTATTAATCAAAGATTATGGGATTTCTTTGATGAAAAACAAATCTTTAGAATTGACCATTACCTAGGAAAAGAAATGATTCAAAACATTTTAATGGTGAGATTTGCTAATCGTATTTTTGAAGATATTTGGTATAACAGAACAATTAAAAACGTTAAAATCATCGTTAAAGAAACAGAAGGTATCTTAAATCGCGGTGGTTATTATGACCAATCTGGAGCATTAAAAGACATGGTTCAGTCTCATTTATTACAAATGGTTAGCTTGGTTGCGATGGAAGTCCCACTATCATATTATAGTGAAGATGTTAAAAATGAAAAAGTTAAAGTGCTAGATCATATCACAGTGGATGAAAAATCATTGATATTTGGACAGTATCATGGCTATATGCATGAAGAAAAAGTTGAGGAAAACTCTGATACAGAAACATTTGTGTTTTTAAAAGCATTTGTGAATACACCAAGATTTAAAGGTGTTCCATTTTATTTAATGACAGGTAAAAAATTAGATAAGAAAGAATCTGTAATTATCATAGAGTTTGAAGAAACATCAGAACAAAGAAAATGGAATCTTCCGCTTTCTACAAACAAATTATTTATTAAAATTGCACCAGAAGATGGTGTTGGATTAAGATTTAATTCTAAAGTGCCAGGTTTATCAGATGATGTACAAGAAGTTGAACTAGAATATTGTGCAGCCTGTGAGGCATTTGGAAACATGAGTGAAGCTTATGAGAAGTTATTGCTAGATGCTACAGGACAACATAAATCACTTTTCACAAGATGGGATGAAATTGAATTATCATGGAAGCTCATTGATCAAATTAAAAAACATCAAGATAAACCCGTCATTTATGAGTCTTTTGACGCATTAAAAGTACTTATCAAAGAAAAAATGGATGTAGATATGTCATGAAATATTATGATGTGAGTATGCATGTTCATAAGGACATGCAAGTCTATAAGAATAAACCAGAAAAAAGACCTGTTTTTAGTGTTGCTTCAGATTTTGAAACAGGAAGTAGTCATGAGACCAAAATCGAATTAAATTTACACACAGGTACACATATGGATTTTCCACTTCATATGCTTGTTGATGGAAAAACATCTGATGCACTTGATTTAGATCGATTAATTAGACCAGTCAAAGTTTTGGACATGACGCACATCAAAGATGGTATTACAGATCAAGATCTTAAAGCTTATGAAATTAATGAGCATGATTTTATCTTGTTTAAAACTAAAAACAGCTATGAAGATGACTTTAATTTCAAGTTCATCTATATCAAAGAAAGTGCTGCTATCTATCTTGCAGATAAGAAGATAAGTGGTGTTGGTATTGATGCATTGGGTGTTGAAAGAGATCAAGTAGGACATCCAACACATAAGATTTTATTCCAATCCGATATTTATATCATTGAAGGCTTAAGATTCAAAGAAGTAGAAGAAAATACATATTTTATGTATGCCTTACCGATAAAAATGCCTAAATCAGATGCGCTTTTATTAAGTGTTATCTTGGTGGATCAAGATGATCAGATTAGCGACTAAAAACGATATTGATCGTATATGGCAATTGAGATTAGAAACATCGGCATTGCTAAAAGAAAGACATATTGATCAGTGGCAGTACCACAAACCGGAAAAATCAACGATTTTAAATGATATAGCACTTCAAGAATTTTATGTGTATGAAAAAGATGGAATCATCATTGGTATGATCGCAATTAAAAAAGGTATTGAACATACGTATGATGTCATCTTTGATGGTGCATGGGGCTATGATGAGCCTTATATGACCATACATAGATTAGCAGTTAAAAAAGAGTATTTAGGACAAAAAGTATCTGAAAAATTAATGGCTTTTGCTCATGAATTGGCATTAAAGTCTAATATTGAATATATTAGAATTGATACACATGAAGATAACAAGAATGCTCAACGATTATTCACATCTCTTGGTTATGTTTTAAGAGGAATGATTTTACTTGAAGAGGATCATCCAGGAGATCGCAGACGTCTTGCATATGATATCAAACTTTAAGGAGTGGTATTTTGAAAATATTTTTAGATCCAAACATGTTAAAAATAGAATATTACGAACAAACAATCAATAGATTTAGTGAACATGAGTTTGTGACTGATATCAATCATAGTTATGATGCTGATGTGATTGTATCTATGGGCAGCTTATTAGAACCACAATCACTAGAACAATACAAGAATTTAAAGTGGATTGCTTTAATCTCTGCTGGATATGATCATGTAGATTTAGAGTATCTTAAAAAAAGAAACATTATGTTAACCAATGCAAAAGACGTTTTTAGCATTCAAATTGCAGAAGATGTTGTCTCTAAAATCATGTTTTTTAATCGAAATTTAGGATTTCATTATGATAGACAAAAAGAAAAAGTTTGGAAATATAAATCAGTATCTCATGAAATCTATGGTTCCACTATAGGTATATTGGGTACAGGATCTATTGGTCAACATGTTGCTAAACGATTAAAAGCATTTGATACTAAAATTATCGGTTATAAAAAGACTTATGATCATGTTCCACATTTTGATGTGATTTACACAGAACAACAAGGTCTTTATGAACTATTAAAAGAAAGTGACTATGTTATTGTTGCACTGCCACTTAATGATCATACGAAATATTTGCTAGACGCAAAAGCATTAGCCATGATGAAAGAAGATGCATTATTAGTCAATGTTGCTCGAGGAGATATCATAGACCAACAAGCATTAACTAAAGCACTGGTATCACATCAAATTAGAGGTGCAGCTTTAGATGTAACATCTCCAGAACCGCTTTTAGAAAACGATCCATTATGGACGCTTGATAATTGCTTTATAACACCACATAACGCAAGTGCTTCACCAAAAATACATGAACGTATAAGAGATGAGATTGAAGATACCATCGATAGAGTTATACATAAAAAAACTCTTGATAATAGAATCATTTAAAAATGTGTGCGCTTGCACACTTTTTTATTTTTGTGAAAGTGTCGTTTTTAATTGACTTTAATTATATATGTGATAGAATAGAAACAGTATTTTGATATTCAAATCTTTTGAATAACAAAAAGAAGGTGGTAATCGTTCAAAAGAATATATAAAAAAATTGATGCCGAATTTGAAACACCAAATACATAAAAAACTAGAAAAAAAGTGATGGTAAAGTCATGACAATAAAAGAAATACAACAAATCATAAAAGAATTTGAGACATCTAGTTTAATGACCCTCGAATTAGAGACGAAAGATGTCAAAATTAAACTATCTAAACTTAAACAAAATGAAATATCTGAAAAACATATAGAAAAAACCATAGAACCATTAACAACTGAAACTAATCAAACTAAACATAAAGTAGAAAATAAAAACGAAACCTATATCAAATCTCCACTTGTTGGAACTTTTTATGCTGCAGCTACTCCTGATGCAAAACCATTTGTTCAAGTTGGACAACATGTTAAAAAAGGACAAGTTGTATGTATCATAGAAGCGATGAAAATCATGAATGAAATTACTTCGCCAAAAAGTGGTGTCATTAAATCAATTGATGTCAACAATAAGGATGTCATTAGCTATGATCAGATTTTAATGACAATAGGTGACGGTGTTGAAAAATAAGATACTTATAGCCAATCGTGGAGAGATCGCAGTTCGTATCATTAGAGCTGCAAAAGAATTAGGTATAGAAACAGTTGCGATTTATTCAAAAGCTGATGCTGATAGTTTACATGTGAAGCTTGCTGATCAAGCTATTTGTATAGGGGAAAACTCTAGTACAGATAGTTATTTAAACATGAATAGAGTTTTATCAGCAGCAATCTCATCTGGATGTAATGCTATTCATCCAGGATATGGATTTTTATCAGAGAATGCTGAGTTTGTTGAAATGGTTGAAAGTTGTCAAATCAAATTTGTAGGACCGTCTTCAAAATCTATTGAACAGATTGGAGACAAATCTTCTGCACGGATGATTGCTAAAGAAAATCACGTACCGATCGTTGAAGGTAGTGATGGTTTAGTTTTATCAGTAGAAGATGGATTGAAAGTTGCTAAAAAAATCGGTTATCCGGTGATGATCAAAGCGTCTAGCGGGGGTGGTGGACGTGGTATAAGTATTGTACGTTCTGATGAAGAGTTTAAGAACGCTTTTTCGCGTACATCTTTAGAAGCCTTATCTAATTTTGGTGATGGATCTTTATATATCGAAAAATTCATTGAATCACCTAGACATATTGAAATTCAAGTGATTGGTGATGAAGAAGGAAATTACGTTCATCTATTTGAACGTGATTGCTCAATGCAACGAAGAAATCAAAAAATGATAGAAGAAGCTCCAAGTCCTGTGTTAAATGACATCTTAAGAAGAAAGATGGGACAAACCGCTTTAAAGCTTGCTAAAGCGATCAATTATGTCAATGCGGGAACTGTAGAGTTCTTAGTTGATGCAAAACAAAACTTTTATTTTATTGAAATGAATACAAGAATTCAAGTTGAACATCCAATCACTGAAATGATTACGGGTGTCGATTTAGTCAAAGAGCAAATTAGAGTTGCTTATGGAAAAACCTTAAGTTTTAAACAAAGAGATCTAAAAATTAAAGGACATGCGATTGAATGCAGAATCAATGCGGAAAATCCATTAAAGAACTTTATGCCTACACCAGGCAGAATAGATAACGTTCTATTTCCTGGGGGCTTTGGTGTTAGAGTAGACACACACATCTATCCAGGATATAATGTCCCACCATTTTATGATTCTATGCTTGCAAAACTTATTGTTTATGCACCAACAAGACTAGAAGCTATTAAAAAAATGAGAGTTGCTTTAGAACAATTTGTTGTTGAAGGTATAGATACAAACATCGAATATCAGTATTTGATTATGTATAATCCAGAGTTTATTAAAGGTGTTTATGACACTGGATTTATCCAAAGATTCCACTTGCTTGTGGAGGAAAAAAACAATGAATGATTTTTTAGAAAAATGAAAGAAAAGACTAGAAGAATTTAAAAAAACTGTTAGAAAAAAAGAAGTTTCATATAAACCAATTGATATTCCTGAAGGTCTGTTTATCAAATGTGATCAATGTGGTGCAGCAATCTATGAAAAAACATTGCACATAGGACATTACATATGTCCCTTTTGTGATTATCATTTTCGCATGACTGCAAAAGATCGCATCGATTTATGTATCGATGAAGGATCTTTTCACTCGCTTTTTGATGATGTTGAATCACTTAACCCACTTCAAATGGAACATTATGAAGAAAAATTAAATATCGGTAAACAAGTATCTAAAATGAATGAAGCTTTTTTATGTGGTACTGGTGATGTTGTTGGTATCAAAGTTGCTATTGGAGTATTAGATGCCTCTTTCATGATGGGTTCTATGGGTAGTGCTGTTGGTGAAAAAGTGACACGATTAATCGAGTATGCAACAAAACATAAACTACCATTAATTATTTTTTCTGCATCTGGTGGTGCTCGTATGCAAGAAGGTATTTATTCACTCATGCAGATGGCAAAAACAAGTGCAGCACTTGTTAAACACGATGAAGCTAAGTTGCTTTACATAAGTGTCTTAACAAATCCTACAACGGGTGGGGTTGCGGCAAGTTTCGCATCACTAGGCGATATTATGATTGCAGAAAAATCATCATTAATTGGTTTTGCAGGCGCAAGAGTTATTAAACAAACCATTAGACAAGATTTACCAGAAGGGTTTCAAACTGATGAATTTCAACTTAATCATGGACAAGTTGACATGATTGTTCATCGTAATGATATGAGAAAAACCATTTATCATATTTTAAGACTACATCAGAAAGAAGGTGTAGGTCATGAGTGAAAAAACACCATGGGAAATTGTTAAATTAGCAAGACATCCAAAAAGAATTACATCAAGAACATTAATCTCATTATTGTTCACTGATTTTATAGAACTTAAAGGTGACAGATTGTTTAGAGATGACCCATCAATTATTGGTGGGATTGCAAAATTTCAAACGATACCTGTTACTGTCATCGCGCAAGAAAAAGGTATGCATACTGAAGATAAAATCAAACATAACTTTGGCATGCCTCATCCAGAAGGTTATAGAAAAGCGATACGGCTAATGAAACAAGCAGAAAAATTTAATCGTCCAATTATAACAATTATTGATACTCCAGGTGCTTATCCTGGTATTGAAGCAGAAGAACGAGGGCAAGCAAGAGCAATTGCACAAAACTTATTTGATATGATGGCATTATCTGTGCCTATTATTGTCGTGGTTTTAAGTGAAGGTGGCTCAGGTGGGGCACTTGCAATCGGTGTTGGTGATTATCAAGTGATGTTTGAAAATGCAATATACTCGATTTTATCACCAGAAGGATTTGCATCTATATTATATAAAGACAGCTCAAAAGCAGAACAAGCTGCAAAAATTATGAAATTAACAGCAAAGGATTTACTAGCATTCAACATTATTGATGACATCATTTCAGAAAAAGAAGGTCTTCATGAAGATCCTACTTTTGGTGTTAATGAACTTAAATCAAAAATGACTAAAAAACTAAAAAAATTACAAACATTAAATAAACAAACATTATTAAATCAGCGATATGAAAAATTTAGAAAAATCGGTGTATTTAAAGAAGGAGACACACATGAATCAAGCACAAATCAAAGTGATCTCTAGTGGTAAATATATACCTAAAGAGACAATAACAAATCAAGACTTAGAAAAAATGGTTGATACAAATCATGATTGGATTGTATCAAGAACTGGCATCGTAAAAAGACATAAAGCAGCTGAACAAGAAGAAAGTAGCGATTTAGCATATCATGCAGCAATGGATGCCATCAAAAAAGCAAATTACGATATTAATCAAATCGATTTAATTATAGTTGCATCTATCACTGGTGATCAAATGACACCAGCAACAGCTAATTTTGTACAAACAAAGTTAGGTATAACTCATGAATGCATGAGTTTTGATATTAATGCTGCATGTACAGGTTTTGTATATGGATTAGAAATAGCAGCTTCAATGCTTGCTTCAGGACGTTTCAGATCTGCTCTAATCATCGGATCAGAAAAATTAACAAAAGTTGTTGATTATACAGATAGAAACACATGTATCTTATTTGGTGATGGTGCAGGAGCACTCATTGTTGAGCCAAGTGAAAAGAAAGAAGATCAAGTGTATTTTTATAATGCAGCTAAACCAGATGAGTTATTGTCATTAACTGTTGAAAGATATATTAAAATGGATGGTAGAAAAGTATTTTTATTTGCAGTAGATATCATGCAAAAAGGAATTGAAAAAATGCTTAATGAATCAAATCTAACAATTGATGATATTGATGCAATCATTCCACATCAAGCAAACATTAGAATCATTCAAGCTGTATCAAAAGCTATGAATATACCTATGGAAAAATTTGTGTTAAATATTGAAGAATACGGAAATACTTCAGCAGCAAGCATTCCGATTAGTTTAGATGAATATATGTTAGATCAAAAAAATAGAAATCAAAAAGTGATATTAGTAGGATTTGGTGGGGGCTTTACATACGGAAGTGCTCTCATCAACTTATGAGGCATCTATGAGAAATATAACTGAATTATTACATATTAAATATCCTGTCATCCAAGGTGGGATGGCTAATATCGCAACTGCAGAATTAGCATCAGCAGTATCAAATGCTGGTGGATTAGGTTTAATTGGTGCTGGCGGATATGATCAGGAGTGGGTTAGAAATGAAATCAGAAAAATGAAATCATTAACTGATAAGCCGTTTGGAGTCAATATTATGCTTATGAGCCCACATGCAAAAGATATTGCGGAAGTTGTCATTGAAGAGGGCGTTAAAATTGTCACTACAGGTGCTGGTTCACCTGGTATTTACATGGAAAAATGGAAAGCTCATGGCATCATTGTTATACCTGTTGTTCCATCTGCAGCTTTAGCAAAAAGAGTTGAACGCATGGGTGCAGATGCCGTGATTTGTGAAGGGACAGAAGCTGGTGGACACATCGGTGAACTTACAACCATGGCTTTAGTTCCACAAGTTGTTGATCAAGTATCTATTCCTGTCATCGCTGCAGGAGGTATTGCTGATCACAGAGGTGTACTCGCAGCTTTTGCATTAGGTGCTAAAGGTATTCAAATAGGTACAGTATTACTAGCAACCAAAGAATGTCCAATCCATGAAAACTATAAATTAAAAATTGTATCTTCCAAAGATACTGATACAATAGTCACAGGTAGACAAACAAAAGCTCCAGTGAGAGTACTTAGAAATCCAATGGCAGTCAAATACGTTGAGCTTTCTAATCAAGGGGTAGACTTAGAAACATTAGAAAAAATGACATTAGGATCTTTAAGAAGAGCAGTTTTTGATGGCGATATGGAAACTGGTTCAGTCATGGCAGGACAAATCAGTGGCCTTGTTAAAGAAATAAAATCTGTTAAAGATGTATTACAAAGCTTATTTGATCCTGTTGATCAATATAGATTAAGTTTGGAAGTGATGAAATGAATAAATTAGCAATATGCTTTTCTGGACAAGGAAGTCAGTACTTAAATATGGGTGTTGACTTTATTGACGGAGATGAACAATTAAAAAAAATGGCTTTAGAAGCTTCAAAAATATTAGATTTTGATGTTTTTGATGCATACAAAGACGAAGATAAAATGAAACAAACACTTTATGTTCAACCATTGGTTGTCTTAAAATCAATTTTCGGATATGAAAAAATTAAATCATTAAATCCAAATGTTAGTGCAGTTTTAGGATTTAGTTTGGGAGAATATTCAGCATATTATGCTTCAGGAGTTTTTGATTTAGATCAAATACTAACGATTATTTCAAAACGAGCATTATATATGGAAGAACAAACTCAAAAACTAAAAGGATTGATGGCTGCGATTATTGGATTAGGCTATGATGAAGTTAATCGTGTATGTGAATCATTATCTGATCAAGGAGTAATAAAACTTGCTAATGAAAATTCACCAAATCAATTTGTGATCTCTGGTGAAGAAGCTCTAGTTGTTAAAGCCATTGAAGAGTTAAAATCTATAGGTGCAAGACGTGCTGTGGTTTTAAATACCAGCGGTGCATTTCATACACCTTTAATGGAAGAAGCAAGTAAGAAATTAGTTCAAGACATCAAAAATAATGTTATACTAAAACCAAAGCAGCATAAACTAAATATGTATATGAATTTAGACGCAAAATTGCTAAAAGACGAAGATATTTATAAGCATGTAGAAAAACAAATGACACATTCTGTAAAATTTATCGATAGTATTGTCCAAATGAAAAAAGATGGCATTACGCATATGTTAGAAATTGGACCAGGTAAAGTACTTACAGGATTGATCAAAAAAATAGATGCAGATATTGATGTCATGAGTTTTGATTCATATGATAGTTTTGATGCAGTGAAAGGATGGTTAAACACACATGAATTTACAAAATAAGGTTGCGATTGTCACAGGTGGAGCTGCTGGCATTGGACGCACAATTTCTTTAGAACTAGCAAAAAATGGAGCTAAAGTTGTTATCAACTATAGAAGCAGTGAAACAAAAGCTTTAGAACTTGTAGAAGAAATCAAACAACTAGGATCTGAAGCATTAGCTGTAAAAGCAGATATATCTGATTTTAATCAAGCTAAAGCACTAGTTGAAGAAGCAGTAAAAGCTTTTGGAAAACTTGATATTTTAGTGAATAATGCTGGTATTACCCAAGATCAACTCCTATTAAGAATGCAAGAAGAACAGTTTGATCAAGTAATTGATACAAACTTAAAAGGATCTTGGAACATGGCAAAACATGCAGCAAGACCACTATTAAAGTCAGAAGCGGGAAGAATCATTAATATTTCTAGTATTATTGGATTAATCGGTAATGTAGGGCAAACCAATTATAGTGCATCAAAAGCAGGTATGATTGGATTAACAAAATCTTTAGCAAAAGAATTTGGGACAAAAGGTGTAACCGCAAATGCGATTTGCCCAGGATTTATCGAAACAGAAATGACAAAAAACTTAGACCCTAAGTTTGTTGAAGCTTATTTAAACAATATTCCTTTAAAAAGATTAGGACAACCACAAGATGTTGCAAATGCTGTCTTATATTTAGCAAGCGATTTAGCAAGTTACATGACAGGACAAGTTTTGGTTGTTGACGGCGGGATGGTGATGTAAATGGAAAAAAGAAGAGTTGTAATTACAGGCATGGGCTTAGTTTCTCCAGTTGGAAATGATGTTGAATCATCATTTAAAGCATTAGTTGAAGGTAAAAACGGTATTGATTTTATTACCTTAATGGATGCGAGTGATTGGAAAGTTAAAATTGCTGGTGAAGTGAAAAATTTAAATTTTGAAGAATATATCGATAAAAAAGAAATCAGAAGAGCTGATCGTGTAACTAACCTAGGAATAGTTGCTGCTACTCAAGCTTTTGAACAATCCAAATTA
The DNA here is from genome assembly GCA_002838185.1 of Tenericutes bacterium MO-XQ. Taxonomy (GTDB): domain Bacteria; phylum Bacillota_I; class Bacilli_A; order Acholeplasmatales; family Acholeplasmataceae; genus Mariniplasma. The sequence goes on from CP017948.1 coordinate 732,418, forward strand.
GATCTAGATAAGATTGATCCGTTTAGATTTGGAACATTTGTTGGTAGTGGTATTGGTGGTTTAACAACCATTTTTGATGAAACGAAAACATCAGTAACACGCGGACAAGATAGAATTTCACCATTTTTTATTCCTAACTCAATCATCAACATGGTTGGTGCAAAAATCGGTATAAAATATGGTGCAAAAGGACCTGATTTACCAATGGTAACTGCTTGTTCAGCAGCAACCAATTCTATTGGTGAAGCTTTTAGATATATTAGAGATGGTTATTTAGATATTTGTTTTGCTGGTGGTGCAGAAGCACCAATTAACGAACTTGGATTAGGTGGATTTTCGAGTTTAAAAGCACTTGATTTTTCAAATGATCCAGAATATGCATCAAGACCTTTTGACAAAACCCGTACGGGATTTGTGATTGCAGAAGGTGCTGGTGTGATGATATTAGAAAGTTATGATCATGCTGTAGCTAGAAATGCAGATATCATTGCAGAAGTTGTCGGATATGGCACAACTGCAGATGCATATCATATGACTGCACCTGATGAAGATGCGGTTGGCATTACTGCTTGTATTGATTTAGCATTAAAAGATGCAAATCTTAAACCTGAAGATCTAGAGTATATTAATGCACATGGTACATCAACAGTTTTAAATGATCGCTTAGAAACATTAGGAATCAAAAAAGCTTTAGGTGATCACGCATATAACGTAAGCATTAGTTCTACAAAATCAATGACAGGACACGCTTTAGGAGCTGCTGGTGCTATTGAGTCCATTGCGGTAATAAAAGCTTTAGAAACGTCACTTATACCACCAACAATCCATATTAAAGAAACTGATCCTGATTGTGATTTAGATTACACACCAAATGTCTTTAAGAAACGCGATATGACTTATGGCATGAATATCAATATCGGTTTTGGTGGACAAAACGCAGCTGTGATTTTTAAGAAGGTGAAGTAATGAAATTATCATTAGAACAAATTAAAGAAATAATTCCACATAGAGATCCATTTTTACTTTTAGATGAGATTATAGAACTTGATACATTCAAAGCGATTGGTATAAAACATGTAACACCAGATGAGTTTTATTTTAAAGGTCATTTTCCAGGTAAACCTGTCGTTCCAGGTGTTATATTAGTAGAATCCCTTGCTCAAGTTGGCGCAGTCATCATTTTATCTCATGACAAATATAAGGGCAAAATCGCTTATTTTACTGGTATTAAAAATGCTAAGTTTAGAAAGAGTGTTTTACCAGGAGATACTGTTTACCTACACTGCGAAGTCACTAGAATCAAAGGTGCATTTGGCTTTGGAAAAGCAGAAGCTTACGTCAATGATGAGCTTGTATGCGAAGCTGAAGTATCATTTGCAGTAGGTGCATAATGCATTACACATTATTATCATTTGATCAATTAACATCAACTAGTGATTTATTAAAAGAGCATTATGGCTCTTTTTCTCATTTAACATTCATTCAAGCGAATTTTCAAACCAAAGGTAGAGGACAGTTTGATCGCATGTGGGTCTCAAATCCTAAAGAAAATTTACTTTTTAGTGTTTTATTAAAAGATTTAGATGTTAATTATTTAGATGACATTAAAAAATGGATGGTCAATGGTTTAATGGACGTATTATTTGACTATGGTATTCATGCATCATTTAAAGAACCAAATGATTTATATATCGGAAATGATAAGATTTGTGGTATTTTAATGGAATCAAGAACCACCGGAAATCAACTTGAGTATGTGATTATAGGTGTTGGTCTTAATGTCAATCAAACAGAGTTTATTAATTTAAATGCAACATCCATGAGTTTACTTAAAGATCAAAAATTTGATATGAATGAGATGATGCAAAGGATCATAAACAAGTTATTAAATTCATATTTTTCATGATATAATATAAAAAAACAACAAGGGGTAAATCATGAATAAAAAGACGAAAGATTTAATCATTGTAGGCTTTCTTTATATCATCGCGTTTGTCATCGCGTATTTTGTTTATACGTTCATTACATTAGATGATGTGATCATTAGATTACTGATTGCCGATCTAGCAGCAATGCTTTTCATTTATATCATGAGTTTGATTTTAAATAACGCAAGTCTATATGATCCTTATTGGAGTGTCATTCCACCAGTATTTTTAATATTTGTGTTTATTGAATCTGGAAAGACTTTAACACTACCACATTTTATGATGCTGTTTGCGATAAGTTTTTGGGCATTTAGATTAACATTAAATTGGATTAAGGGTTGGCATGGGTTTAATGAAGTGGATTGGCGCTATTTAATGATTAGAGATAAAGCACCTAAACTTTACTTTTTAACAAACTTTTTAGCGATTCAATTGTTTCCAACACTCATAGTTTTTGCACAACTTATGGTTGGTATAAAGGTATTAACCACAGATCCAAGTCTAAGCATGGTATTTACTATTGGCTTTTTGTTAGTGATTATTGCAACTTTGATTCAATATGTATCTGATGAACAAATGCGCAAATTTAGAAAAGCTCATATAGGAGAGAAAAAATGTATTGATGAAGGCTTATGGAGATTATCAAGACATCCAAATTATTTTGGTGAAGTGACTGTTTGGTGGGGATTATATATCATGTTGATAGGACTTACTTATCAATTAGACTTATATATATTAGCACCTTTAGCAATGACTTTATTATTTGTCTTTATTAGTATTCCAATGATGGAGAAAAAGATTTTAAAGACAAGACCAGAATATAAACTTTATCAAGAACAAGTTTCAATGCTTGTTCCATTTCTTAGAAAACAAAAAGAAGCATCTATTTATCAAAAAGAAAGTTGACATTTTTAAAAAAATCTATATAATTAGTTTTGGGAATGATGTCTCCCATAGTGCAAACTAGAACCGCTACGATGCTAATGACTTCTACAACTTTTTTGTTGTAGAAGTTTTTTATTTATAAAGGAGAATTTTTATGTTATTAAGTGTAGCACTTATTATTTTAATCAGTTTAATGATGGCAAAGATTTTCAATTTAATGAAACTACCTGCGATTTTAGGGATGTTACTTGCAGGCATGATTTTAGGACCATATATACTCAATCTTATCGATGGAAGCATTATGGATCTTTCGGGTGATTTAAGAGAAATTGCGTTGATTGTGATTTTAATTAGAGCAGGTTTATCGCTTAATGTTGATGATTTGAAAAAAGTAGGCAGACCTGCCATATTATTATCATTTGTACCTGCAACGATAGAGATCATCGCTATTACGTTTTTAGCACCACTCTTTTTTGATATAGATACACCCACTGCATTAGTACTTGGTGCTGTTGTTGCAGCAGTTTCACCAGCAGTAGTGGTTCCGAGAATGATTAAACTCATGGAATCAGGATATGGAAGAGAAAAAAGAATTCCTCATATGATTTTAGCAAGTGCATCGATTGATGATGTTTACGTTATTGTCTTATTTTATGCTTTCTTACAATTAGCTTTAGGAGACTCATTTCATATCAGTACACTGATTAATATTCCAATTTCGATTGGATTAGGTATACTTGTTGGTATCATGGTTGGTTATTTTTCTCATAAATTCTTTAAAATATTTCATATGAGAGATACTGTAAAAGTACTTATTATATTTGCGATTGGGTTCTTATTTATGAGTCTAGAAGATGCGTTAAGTGATCTCATACCAATGAGTGGATTACTTGCTGTTATGGCTTATGGTATAGCAATTAATCACTTTTATCCAAGTTTATCTAAAAGACTTGTTAAGAAATTTGAAAAAATATGGGTAGTTGCTGAAATTATGTTATTTGTTTTAGTAGGTGCCTTAGTCAACTTAACAGTATTAGCAGATATTGGATTGTTTGCTGTCATATTAATCAATATAGCTGTTTTATTTAGATTAATTGGTGTCTTTATATCTTTAATTAAAACCAATTTAAATGCTAAAGAGAGATTATTTACAGCGGGAGCTTATACTCCTAAAGCAACTGTACAAGCTGCTATAGGCGCAATTCCGCTTTCAATGGGATTACCAAACGGAGAACTTATTTTAATGGTTTCTGTATTAGCAATCATCATAACAGCACCATTAGGCGCAATATTTATTGATATTTATCATAAAATTCTTCTAAAAAAAGCGTAATATCTATATAACATAGTTATATATTGCACTAGAATTAGTGCACTTTTTGCTATTTAGTGTTAAAATAGTATAGGTATTATGATTACACCATGAAACAAAGGAGCAAAACATGAAAAGAAATAAATTTATTGTGATTGGATCAGGAAGATTAGGATCAAATATCGCAACAACCATGTCGGAACATGGGGAAGATGTCATCATCATCGATGCTCAAGATGATTCATTTAGAAAGCTACAAGAATCATTTTCTGGTTATCAAGTTGTAGGAGATGCAACAGATTTATCAGTTCTTGAAAATTCTTATATTAAACATGCAAAAACAGTTGTGATTACAACAGATAGCGATAATGTTAATATTTATTTGGCGCATTTATGCTTTTATGTATACAATGTTCCAAGAATATTTGTTAGACTATCTGATACGGACAAAGGTAAATTACTTGATGGTACAAACATTAAAGCAATTTATCCATTTAATTTATCATATGATGAATTTATGGACTTGAACCTTGAGGAGGATGGACAATGAAAATCGTCATAGCAGGTGGAAAACACGAAGCAGACTTTATTGTCAGCAAACTAAAAAAAGAACATCATCAACTCATTGTCATCAATCAAGATCGAGATTTTGCAACATACATTAGTGCAAACAACGATATTGATGTATTTCCTGGTGATCCAACAAAAGCATATACATTATCAGATGCAGAAGCGCAAAATGCTGATGTACTTCTAGCTTTATCAGACAATGATACAGATAATTATATTACATGTATTACCGCAAAAAAATTATTTAATATTAAAAAAACAGTCGCAAAAGTAAAAAACCCAAAAAACGTTGAGTTATTTAAAAGATTAGGCATTGATAGTGTGATTAGTTCAACTTACTTACTTGCACAAACGATTTTAAATGAATCTTCTGTAGAAAATATTATTAAGACATTATCTATTGAAGATGAAAAAATCGTCATGTTAGAGATAGGTGTTGAAGAAGAATATGCCATCGTTAATAAGCGCTTAATGGATATTAGATTTCCTAGCAATATTAACATTAGCTGTATTTTTAGAGATCCACATGTCATTATTCCTAAAGGGGATACGTTAATCAAAGAAAACGATAAACTCATCATTATTTCTACACCAAATGATCAAGATGAAATTGTAGAATTCATTCAAAAGAGAAAATAACAATGACAGAAAAAAAACATTTAACAGGATATCCATTAATATTTAATTATTTGGGTGTATTTGCGATATTAATTGGGATTATCAATTTAATACCCTTGCTAACCATTATCTTTTATCCAAATGAGATATCAGAAGCGAAGAATTTCTATATTCCTGCTTTAAGTTCGATACTCATTGGATCACTTATTGTCTTTTTATATCGCGGACGCGAAAAGGAAAGACTTGAAAGATCTCAAGATGCGATTTTGGTAGTTGGTATATGGCTTTTAGCAATTTTTATCTCATCACTGCCTTTTGTGTTAACTGGAAATTATAATTTCACACAAGCGATTTTTGAGTCAACTTCTGGATATTCAACAACAGGTTTAACTGTTGTCGATGTGACACAAACACCAAATATCTATTTATTTTTTAGATCTTTATTACAATTTGTTGGTGGGGTTGGGTTAGTCTTAGTGTTAACCTCAGCAATTTCTGATAAGTTTGGGATGAGACTTTATAGTGCAGAAGGTCATAGCGATAAATTACTACCTAACTTAGTGAAATCAGGACGTATGATTATGTCTATTTATATTGGTTATATCTTTGTTGGAGCAATCTTTTTAGTCATCTTTGGACTTACACCATTTCAAGCGTTAAATCATTCAATCACTGCGGTTGCAACCGGTGGATTTTCAACGGAAGCTGCTAGTATTGGAGCATTTAATAAAGTTGGTGTTGAAGTGACGATTATGGTATTAATGCTTTTAGGTGGGACTAACTTTTATGTGCACTTAATGTTGCTTAGAGGAAAACTAAAAAATGTCTTTGGACATGTTGAGTTAAAACTATTAGGCGTATTACTTGTTGTATTCATTCCAATTTTAGTTATTAATTTAATTGGTATGTATAATGGAGATTTCTTTTATACTTTAAGAGTTGCATCATTCCAATTCATATCTGCAGTAACTGGTACAGGTTTTCAAACCATAGAAACATTTACGATTATGCCACCAACATTCATGAGTGTCTTAATCATCGTGATGGTTTTAGGTGCTGGTATGGGATCTACAGCAGGTGGTATGAAACAATATAGAGTTGCACTTGCATTTAAGAGTTTATATTGGAATATTAGAGAACAATTTGGTCATAAAAAAACCATAAGAACTCACTTTATCAATAAAATTGGGACAAGAACAATTATCAATAAAGAAGAAGTCATTCAAAACTATTCATTCTTAATGACTTATTTACTAGCATTATTCACAGGTACACTTATATTTACAGGATACGGATTTACGATTAAAGACGCTTTATTCGAATTTGCATCTGCGTTAGGTACTGTAGGTCTATCTGTTGGTATTACAAACTATAATGCCAATCCGGGCATTTTATGGACCGCAACTGTAGGGATGTTTTTAGGAAGATTAGAGTTTTATGTGATCTTTATTGCAATCGCAAAAATCATCTTCAGTCTAAAACCTAAAAATAAGTTATAATAAAAATCAGAAACAGAAATGATGTTGATGCATTGTTTCTGTTTTTTTGATATGATAAAGGTATCATGCAAGTTATCAGCATTATATGCAAGTCATCTATAAAAACTTGAATGTATCTGTTATTTTTCATATAGTGAAGATAGGAGGGCTCTAGATGATCAAAATCATATGGAGTAAGGATGAACTTTCAAATCTTGAGGAAAAACTTAATCAACAACATATCCAATATGTCATATCTGAATCAGTTGATATGCTACCAGCTAACACCATTGGCATTGAAATTGATCAAAACCAAGAAGAATCATTAAAAAAGATTTTTCAAGTGATCGAATATGAAAAAATGCAAATGTTTTTTCCAACACAAGATGGATATGTACAACTCCACTTACACGACATCAATTATATTGAATCTTTTGGTGAAGAGATTTATGTGCATGTGCGTGGAAAAGTTGAGACCATCAAAAAACCACTTTATCAACTCGAAGAGATGTTAAAACCATATCACTTTATAAGAGTTTCTAAGTCATTTATTGTCAATGCTAGAAAAATAAGTTATATCAAAGTTGGTTTAAATGCGAAACTTAAGTTAGAACTTAAAGATGGATCTATATTGGAAGTCACTCGTTCCTTCGTCAAATCATTTAAAAAGAGTCTAAATCTATAGGAGGTATGGAAAATGACAACATTTGGATGGATTATCATTTCAAGTTTAAGTTTAGTTGTGCTTTATTTGCTTTACAATTTAATTCAAGAAGTACTGATGAATAGAAAACTCAATAAGTTTAAAGGAAAAGTTACAGGAGCTTCTACAAAAGTTACACAGGTGCTACTTTATAAGAAAGCTTATCAAGTCGTCTTAGCAGCAATGCTTGTGTTCACCTTAAGCATTTCAGGTGTTTTTAGAGAAGGTGTTATTTTAGAGAATCAAAAACTGATGACTCAAGCGCACCAAGTTGGATCTAAATCAAAATTATTATCTTTACTGGAACAAAACAATAATCAAAATGATTATATTATGACACCTGAAGCAGGTTTAGAAGATGCTTTAGATGGTGCTAACGGAGATGAAAGTGAAAGAGACTTTATTGACACCAATGTTCAAGTTGAAGGTGTAGATGAAGCTGATATCATCAAAACTGATGGAGATTATATCTATTATGCTTCAAGATATTATTCGAAGATTAATGTTGTATTAGTTAATGATGATTATGAAGTAGAAGTTTTAGAATCTATTGATTTAGGTGATGTTTATACAGAAAATATGTATTTAACTGAAGATTATATTGTCGTTATTGGTTATACATACAATTATTTTCCAATTGAATATGCTGAAGGCGATATGATGATTGGTTGGTATTATCAAGCTCCAACTGGGACAGTTGCAGTGATTGATAGAGATTCATATGATGTCGTTTATGAAGTTGAAACAGATGCATACTTCTTTGATCATCGAATGATTGATGATGTTATGTATTTAGTATCTACAAAATATTTATATAATACAGAAGACGAACTTAGACCTTCATTTATTGAAACTAAAGATGGTCTTAGTGAAGAAACATTTGTCGATTACGATGATATCTATTATTATGAAGATGTTTTATCAAATTCGATGACAGTTATCACAAGTATCGATTTGGCAGATTTTAGTTATGATGCTGAAGCATTTTTAGGAAATGTAAATCATATTTATGCAAATCAAGAAAGTTTATATACAGCTTTTAGTTATTATAATTATGACCAAGAAGAAAATACAGGTTCATATCAATCGATGATTATGAAATTTGATTTAAATCAAGAGTTAAGAGATATTACATATCAAGGTGCCCAAAGCATTCTTGGTTATGTTGAAGATTCATATTGGATGGATGAATATGAAGGCTATTTAAGAGTTGTAACAACAGAGTTTTGGCCAGCAAAAAATAGACTTTATGTTTTAGAAGAAGATTCTGATGAAGATGTATTAAATATTGTAGCAACCATTGATGAAGGATTGGGATTAGAAAACGAAAATGTTAAATCAGTTAGATTTAATCAAGATTTAGCACAAGTTGTTACATTTGAACAAACAGATCCACTATATACCATTGATTTATCAGATCCTAAGAATCCTGAAATTATGGAAAATCCAATAAAAGAAGAAGGTTATTCTACATACATGCATGTATGGAATGAAGATTACTATTTGATTGGTTTTGGATTTGATGCGACTGCTGATGGTAGAATCACTGGCCTTAAATTAAGCGCTTATGACACAAGATTAGAAGAACCACTAGAAACTTATAGTTTTGCTAGTGATGGTGCAGGATTTAGTTATAGTTTCTCAGAAGCTATTTATAATCCGAAGGCTTTAATGATTGATTCAACCAAAGGTATTGTCGGATTCCCTATGAGTATGTATCATTATGATGAATTTAATTATTATTATGAAAGTTCATTTGTGCTATTCTTTATTGATTTCGATAGTGATGATATTATCTCAGAACCTATATTTATCTCTCATGATCAAACGGATTATTATATGCAAGTTGATCGTGGTGTATATATTGAAAATATCGTTAATGATGTTGTAACTGATCGTTACATCTACACATTCTCTTATGAACAAGTGTTGGTATATCATATTGAAACAGACACAATCATTCAAAAAGAGACATTAAATGAAGCCGTAAACGCATATATAGACTAAAAGATATCATATGCGTTTCAATATAAGAAAAAGGTTAAGGATTTCCTTAGCCTTTTTCTCTTTGTTTGTTATAATAAAAGTGGTGGTGATTATGATGAAATATAAAGTTGATCTATTGATCGATGCTCCTATAGAGGATGTTTTTGAGTTATACACGACACAAGAACATTTTGAAAATTGGGAAATAGGTTTAAAGAGAATTGAATCAGAAGTATTAGATATCTTTAGTAAAGATAGTGTTAGCTATTTGATATTTGATAATCATGGTCAAGAGATGAAAATGAAAATGACAATCAAAGATAAAATCGAACCAGATTATTTAGATGTAGTTTATGAAGTTGCTGGTGCATATAATCGCTGTAAGAATAAGTTTTTCCAAGAAAACGGACAAACATTATGGGTGATGGATGTCGAGTTTGTTTTTGATAAGGATATGGGAATTCCTATTGAAAGATTCATCGAAAAAACTAAATCAGGGATGGATATTTTTAAACATTATGTCATCGAACAACAAATGAAAAAATAACCTAAATAACTATTAACAAATGAGAGTATTTTTAAGACAATAGATGAGGGTTAAGAAGGAGTGAATATTATGTGGGAAGTTATAGTTGAATTTTTTACTGCAGTTTCGTTTTGGGAATTATTACTTATTTTTGTCGCAAAAATTGTTGAGGTAACCATCGGAACGATGCGTATCATATTAATTAGTAAAGGGTATAGAAAACAAGGGACAGCTCTTGCAGTTGTAGAGATCCTTTTATGGGTATTTATCGCAAGTTCTGTTATACAAGGTGTAACAGAAGCACCGATTAAGGGTTTAATTTATAGTATTGGTTTCGCACTTGGAGTTTATGTGGGATCATTTATTGAAAATAGAGTTGCTGTTGGTAAAGTCTTGATTCAAGTCATTTCTGATAAAACAGGAGCTGATATCATTATGCGTGTTTTAAGAGCGAATGGACATGGTGTAACTAGTATGAATGCACACGGGAAAGATAGTGAAAGAACAGCGCTTATGATTTTTGCAAATCGTAAAAATAAATTAGTCATTATGGATTTAATTAAAGAAACAGATCCTAAAGCTTTAGTTGTAGCAAATGAAGTCTCTATTGTACAAGGTGGATATGTAAGTCCATGGCGTAAATTAGCTAAATGAAATGTATTGAAAAACTAAGTTAATATCAGTATAATGAATATATGGTTGGAGTTATAGCTCAGCGGGAGAGCACTTGCTTGACGTGCAAGGGGTCCCGAGTTCGATCCTCGGTAACTCCACCATATTTTTTATAGATATGAGGCAATGATGAACAAAGAAAACGAAAAACTACTTAGAGAATATGATGTCAAAAAACTTCTAATTAAATTATCAATACCTGCATTTGTTGGTATGGCTATTAACGCATTATACAACTTTGTAGATGCCCTTTTTGTCGCACGTGCTGAAGGAGAACTTGCAATTGGAGGTTTAGCACTTGCTTTTCCAATTCAAATGATTGTCATTGCTGTTGGTCTTATGATTGGTATTGGTGCTGCATCTGTATTTAGTAGAGCTTTTGGTAGAAAAGATTATCAAAAAATGGAAGATGCAGTTAACACAGCATTAAGAATTGATGTAGTGCTTGCAGCATTGTTTTCTTTATTGAGTTATATATTTATCAATGAATTATTAGTTTTCTTTGGTGCAACCGCTGAGAATATTAATTTTGCATATGATTATTTAAGTATCATCTTGATTGGACTTATTCCTCAATCATTATCGATTGTTTTAAATAATCTTACAAGAGCAGAGGGAAGATCTAAAGTTGCGATGTATTCGCTTGCGATATCAGCTGGAATGAATATTATTTTAGATCCAATCTTTATCTTTGATTTTGGATTTGGTTTAGGTGTTCAAGGTGCTGCGATTGCAACAGTTATCTCACAATTTATTGGATTAACTTATATCTTTATCAAAGCTTTAGGTAAAGATTCAAATTTAAGAATAAAACTGGATAAATGGTTGCATATTGATTTTAGTTCAGTGATTGAAATGGTTATTGTAGGTTTTCCAACATTTTTAAGAAATTCACTTGGTGCATTTTTAGCAATCGTCATCTATAGATTGATTAATACATATGGTGGGGAAGAACCCGGAATATACATATCAATATATGGTGTCATTAATAGAATTATTAGTTTTGTATTCCTGCCTAGTTTTGGTATTGTTCAAGGTATGGTTCCAATTGTAGGTTTTAATTACGGAGCTAAGAATTTCAAACGGATGCGAGATACTATAATCTTCTCTACTAAAGTGATTATGATTTATTTTGTTATCGGATTCTTATTTATTCAAATATTCGCGCCTTTCCTATTTAGAATATTTAGCGAAGGAAATATACCAGTATTTATTGATTATGGAGCTTATGCATTTAGAATCATATCTATAGGATTCTTACTGGTAGGTTTCCAAATCATTGTAGGTGCAGTTTTTCAAGCGCTTGGATACCCAATTAGAGCGATGATTATCACTTTATCAAGACAGGTTGTATTCTTTATTCCCCTTGTATATCTGTTTACATATTTATTAGATGATATGCTAGGTATTTGGATAGGATTTGCAGCTGCTGATATATTATCAGGACTTATTAGTTTAGTCTTATTATGGCTTGAAATGAGAACGATCCATAAAATATCTGATAGTAGTCCAGAATTAGCTTTAAATACATAAAAAAATGGCAACTCTAGCTTGAGTTGCCTTTATTTTTAGATCCAAGATTGAGACCAGTCTTCAATTGCTTTAATAACAGGATCTAATGCTTTTCCTTTATGTGTTAATGCATACTCTATTTTTACAGGAGTACTTGGATAAACAGTTCTTTTTACAATACTAAGTTTTTCCATCTCTTTTAATTTTTCAGAAAGCACTTTTCCAGAAATTTTAAGCTCAGACTCTAATTCATTAAATCTTTTAGGTCCATCAAGAAGCTGATGAATGATTAATCCAATCCATCTTTTACTTAATATTTTAGATGCACTTTCGAATTTAACACAAATTTCACTCATCTTTTTTCACCTCATTTGTTATTATTATAACCGATTTCCATTAAAAAGCAAATCACTTTACATTATTAGATTACAAATGTATAATTAAGTTACAATAAGTAAGTAAAATATAAGGAGGATTCAGCATGACTGAACAAAGATTAAACATTGGAATTATTTTAGGATCAACAAGAGAAGGAAGAGTAAGTCCTCAAGTTGGAAAATGGGTGAAGGAATTTGCAGATCAAAGAGATGATGCAAATTATGAAATCGTAGACATTAGAGATTATAACCTACCATTATTAGGTGAAAGTGATGATGTTAAAGGCATCACAAAATGGAATGAAAAGCTAGCAAGCTTAGATGCATTTGTGTTTATCGCACAAGAATATAACCATTCAATGGCAGCATCACTAAAAAATGCACTTGATTTAGCTAGAGATGCTTGGAATAATAAATCAGCTGGTATTGTCTCATACGGGTCTATTGGTGGAGCAAGAGCCGCAGAACACTTAAGAAATGTATTAGGTGAACTTCAGGTTGCTGATGTTAGAACACAAGTGTTATTATCATTATTTACAGATTTTGAAAATGGTAGTGTATTTAAGCCACAAAAACTTCATGAAGCAAATTTAACAACATTACTCGATCAAGTAAGTCTATGGGGTAAAGCGTTAAAACAAATAAGAGGGTAAAAAATAAGTATCGAAAGATACTTTTTTTTGTGAAAAACATTGAAAATCATGTTAAAATATAATGATTGAATGGAGGCACATCATGACGAAAGAACAGAAGAAACAGCACTTGATTCTACACGATCCTAACATCTATAAAGGATTACTCATTTTATCAATTCCATTAATGCTTAATAATCTTATCAAAACACTTCATGATGTTGTTGATATGTTTTTTGTTAGTGAGATACCTGGTTATTCCACTGAAGCGATTAATTCAATTTCATTAACATTTCCTGTGTTTTTCACTTATATATCTTTAGGTATTGGACTAAGCGCAGCAGGAACTGCGCTGATTAGTCAACAAGTTGGTTCTAAACAAATGTTTCAAGCAAGAAAATATGCGAGTAACTTAGTTGTGATTGCCCTTATCTTAGGAATCGTACTTAATGTAGGTGCTTATTTTTTTGCAAATCCTGTTATGAGACTGATGGGAACTGAAGGATTCGTTTTAGAAAATAGTGTTAAATACTTAAAAATTAGATCATTTGAGCTTCCGTTTTTATTCATTATGTTTGCTTTTACGGCAATTAGGCAATCATCAGGGGATACAGTTACACCTGTGATTTATGGTGTAGCAACAGTCATATTTAATATCATTTTGTCACCAATCTTAATTACTTACGCAGGCTTAGGTGTAAGTGGTGCAGCTTATGCAACTTTAATTGCACAAGTTGTTGTGATGCCTTTTATTATATATCTTTTATTTAGAAATAAAACAGGTGTTACTATTCAAAAAGAACATTTGATTTTAGATCCAGATGTTACACATAAAATTATTATGTATTCTATCCCTGCAGCGCTTGGTCAAGCGATTACAGCTATTGGATTTATCATTATGAATACACTCATTGTCACTTATGGGGATCCAACTGTTGCTGCTTTTAGTGTAGGTAATAGAATCAATAGTATTATCTTACATCCGGTGATGGCTATTGGTGGTGTGCTTGCAGCTTATTTAGGACAAAACATTGGTAATGAAAATCCTGATCGAGCTCGATTGGCATTTAGAAAAGCCATGGTATTATCTGCAGGACTCATGGCGTTAGGTTCATTTATTGTCATTTGGTTTCGATCACCATTGCTCAGCATTTTTATCAAAGAGGATCCGGTTGCTTTAGCTTTAGGTGTTGAATACATGTTTTATCTTTTAATTGGATTACCACTGATGGGTATTTTTCAAACCTTCATGGGTACCTTTAATGGTACAGGAAATACGAAGTTTACTTTTGTATTTTCGATTACAAGATTATGGATTTTAAGAATACCGATTATCTTGATTTTTAAATACTTTACTGAGGTAGGTAGTAGTGGTATTTGGTATGCAATGCTCATTAGTAATTTTGTGATTATATTACCAGGCATATACTTTTATCGACAAATTGATTTCAAACCTAAAATAGAAATTGAAAGAAAACGTAAAAAATTAGATAAAATAGAACAAAATGGTTAAGTCTTTAAGATAAATCTTAAAGGCTTTTCTTTTTTTTAATCATCTCATGATATAATTATATAAAAGAGGAAAGGGCTTTCATTATGTATAAGATCATCAAAAAAACGAGTTTAACAGATACAGTAGCACTAATGAAAGTTTTTGCACCTGATGTTATTAGACATGCAAAAGCAGGGCAATTTGTTATTTTAAGAGTGGATGAAAAAGGGGAAAGAATTCCACTGACGATTGCTGATATAGACGAACAATTACAAAGTGTTACGATTATATTTCAAGTTGTTGGAAAAACGACTTATCTTTTAAATATGCTTAATGAAGGCGATGCTATTTTAGACTTTTTAGGACCTCTTGGACAACCAACTGAAATCAATGGATTAAAGAAAGTGTTAGTGATCAGTGGTGGTGTTGGTTCTGCGATTGCTTATCCAATATGTAAAGCACTGTATAACCAAAAGACTCATGTAGATTTAATTGCTGGGTTTAAAACAAGAGATCAAATGATTTTACATGATGAGTTCAAACTTGTCACAAATCATCAAGACTATACAACAGATGATGGAACTTATGGAGAAAAAGGATTTGTAACAGATGTCCTTAAAAATATATTAGAAAAAGATGATTCGTATGAGCATGTGTTTGCAATTGGGCCCATTGTGATGATGAAAGCCGTCAGTCAAATCACAAAAACATATAACATTCCTACAACAGTAAGTTTGAATCCAATTATGATTGATGGCACTGGTATGTGTGGTGGATGTCGTGTAAAAATTGGCGATCATGTTAAATTTGCTTGTGTCGATGGACCTGATTTTGATGGTCATCAAGTAGATTATGATGGGTTATTAAAAAGAAATATGGCATATCATCTAAAAGAGCAAAAAGATTATGAAGAAGTACTAAAAAGAGGTGATCAATCATGAACCTTTCTTTAGAAAAAACAAAGATGCCTTTGTTAGATATAGAACAAAGACAATCTTCTTTTTGTGAAGTTGCATTAGGCTATTCTTTAGAAGATGCTGTATTAGAAGCGAATAGATGTTTAGAATGTAAGCATAAGCCATGCGTTGATGCATGTCCTGTGCATATTGATATTCCTAAGTTTATTCATGAGATTAAAGAAAAAAACTTTGAAGAAGCTTACCAAGTGATTTTAAATGATTCAATGTTACCAGCAGTCTGTGGTAGAGTTTGTCCACAAGAAAGCCAATGTGAAAAAACATGTGTTAGAGGTATTAAGGGTGAAAGTGTAGCTATCGGGAGACTAGAAAGATTTGTTGCTGATTATCATTACGACAATCACCCAAGTGGATGTGAATTTGAGATTAAAGAAAATCATCATAAAATCGCAATCGTTGGTAGTGGTCCTGCAGGATTATCGTGTGCTTGTCAGTTGTTAAAACTTGGATATGATATCACGATATTTGAAGCATTACATACACCAGGTGGTGTTTTAGTTTATGGTATTCCAGAATTTAGATTACCTAAAGCTATTGTACAAAAAGAAATTGATCAACTATTAGATCACGGTGTAAAACTTAAGACAAATACAGTTATTGGTAAAACACTATATCTTGAAGACTTATTTAATGATGGCTATGAAGCTGTTTTTATAGGAACTGGTGCAGGACTTCCACAATTTTTAAATATCCCTGGAGAGACTTTAAATGGTGTTTATTCAGCTAACGAGTTTCTAACCAGAGTTAACTTAATGAAAGCCTATGACAAGTCTTACCATACACCAATATATAAAGGACAAACAGTATCAGTTGTCGGTGGTGGAAATGTTGCGATGGATGCTGCAAGAGCAGCGTTAAGATTAGGGGCTAAAAAAGTGCATATCATCTATAGAAGATCGATGGAAGAACTTCCTGCAAGAAAAGAAGAGATCGAACATGCTATAGAAGAAAACATAGAGTTTAATATACTTACAAATCCAGTTGAAATATTGGGAGATGAAAAAGGATTTGTTAAGTCCATGAAATGTTTGAAAATGAGATTAGGAGAACCTGATGCTTCAGGTAGAAGAAGACCCATACCGATCAAAGACTCGCTTTTTGAGATGACAACAGATGTAGTAATCATTGCTGTGGGAACAACACCTAATCCAATGATTTCTCAAACGGCTTCAGATTTAAAAACAAATGAGAAAGGGTGTATCATAACTAAAGATGAATCAGGCTTAACGACCAAAGCATATGTTTATGCAGGTGGCGATGCTGTTACAGGTGCTGCAACAGTCATTGAAGCCATGGGTGCTGGTAAAAAATCGGCTTTAGCAATACATGAATTATTATCTTAATGGAAGAAAAAGGGAGACATTATGAGAATTAAAACACATCCGATTTTAAGTTTTGAAGAAAAAGAAGATATTGTATTCACTTTTGAAGGACAAAAAGTAGTTGGGAAAAAAGGAGATACAATCGCATCAGCATTGGTTAATTTAGGTGTTGATGTTTTTAGTTATAGTATTAAACTAAAAAGACCAAGAGGCTTTTATTGTGCGATAGGCAATTGTGCATCATGTAAAATGATGGTGGATGGCAAACCAAATATTAAGACATGTATAACAAAATTAGAACCTAACATGGATGTTCGTATTCAACACGATAAGGGGGTCTACAAATGATTGAAAAAGATGTATTAATCATTGGTGGTGGTCCTTCTGGATTGTGTGCAGCATCAATGCTTTTAGATAGTGGACTTGAAGTCATGATTGTTGATCGTGGTTTAGCTTTAGGCGGACAACTCATCAAACAAACACACAAGTTTTTCGGATCTAAAGCTCAATATGCAAAAACTAGGGGTTTTGATATTGCAAAGATTTTGATTGAACAAGTATTAAACCATGAAAACTTAGAAGTTTTACAAGAGGCAACCGTTTTAGGTCTTTATCAAGATAAGGTTGCAACAGTATCGTATCAAAATGAATATTTAAAAATCAAAGCAAAAACCATTATTGTTGCAACCGGTGCGAGTGAAAAGTTTTTAGCTTTTGAAAATAATGACTTACCAGGTATTTATGGAGCTGGTGCAGTACAAACGTTAATGAATCAGTTTGGTGTAAAACCAGCTGATGAAATTATTATGATAGGTTCTGGTAATATTGGTTTGATTGTAAGTTATCAACTCTTACAAGCAGGTATTAAAGTTAAAGCAGTCATTGAAGCCTCATCTAGGATTGGTGGATATAAAGTTCATGCCTCTAAACTTAGAAGATTAGGTGTTCCAATTTATACCAATAAAACCATAAAAAGAGCTATAGGTAAAAACAAAGTTGAACAAGCTGAAATCATTTCATTGGATGATCAGTTTAATGAAATTGAAGGAACTTCAGAGATTATTGATGTGGATGCAATTTGTATATCAGTAGGGCTTGCTCCTAGTTATCAGTTACTTGATATGGTTGATGCTAAGTTAGGATATATTCCTGAACTTGGTGGAACTGTAGCTTTAGTTGATGATCATCATATGACAACAGTCGATGGTATTTTCTCTTGTGGAGATTCTATCGGTATAGAAGAAGCATCATCAGCAATGATGGAAGGATATTTAACTGGACTATATGTATCAAAATATTTAAATCAAGCACATCCAAATTATGATGAACTCGTTCAAAAATATGAAAAATCTTTAGAACTACTTAGAGGTGGTCCTTTTGGAAGTAAGACAAGAAAAGGACTCAAAGATATGAAGGAGATGTTAAATGATGTTAGATAAAACAGGCGTTGCTCCTAAAGAGTTGGTTTTATCAAGATTTTTTGATGAAAAAATTCTTGCTAGACCAAAAGCAATTTTAGAATGTTATGAAGATATTCCTTGCAATCCTTGTTCGACAAGCTGTCCATTTGATGCGATTCATATTGGAGAGGATATTAATCAACAACCAAAACTTGATCCAGAAAAATGCACAGGTTGTGGTATTTGTGTAACTAGTTGTCCAGGGCTAGCAATTATTGTTGCTCAAATTAAATTTGACCAAGCAATATTTAAAATTCCATTCGAGTTTAATCCTAAGCCAAACATTGGGGATATTGTTGATGGTATCAATCGAAGTGGTGAAAAAATATGTGATGCTAAAATTATAAAAGTAACAACAAATAAGAAAAATGATAAAACGTCACTCATTGAAGTTTCAGTACCTATTGAATATTTGCATGAGTTTGTTACAGTGAGGGTTTAATATGGATAAAAAGAAAATCATCATGTGTCGATGTGAAGATGTTACTTTAGCAGACATCCATAAAAAATTAGATGAAGGATATGAAACATTTGAAGATTTAAAACGCCTTCTAAGAATTGGTATGGGGCCTTGTCAAGCCAATACCTGTGGTCATATCATTCAAAAAGAAATTGCATCATATCTTGGTAAAAAACCAAAAGATATGAAACCTCATAAATCAAGACCAATGCTTCAAGGTATCTCTTTAGAGAGTATTGCTAAGGAGGCCAAAAAGTGAAAAAACATATTGTTATCGTCGGTGCTGGTATCAGTGGAGTAAGCATCGCATATCATCTTGCAATAAAAGGTGTTAAAGATATATTAGTGATAGATCAAGGTTATTTTACGAGTGGTGCAACCGGTCGTTGTGGAGCTGGTATTAGACAACAATGGCAAACAGAAATGAATGCAATCATGGCTAAAAAGAGTATGGAATTTTTTGAAAAAGCTGAAGAGATTTTAGAATATGAAGGCACAGTTGAACTTAAACAAGAAGGGTATTTGATTTTGGCAACTACACCTGAAGAAGTTAAACAATTTGAAAAAAATGTTGCGATGCAAAATAAACTCGGTATCCCTTCAAAAGTTGTTTCTAAAACAGAAGCTTTAGAAATTGTACCTCATTTAAATAAAGATGCATTTATCAGTGCAACTTTTTGTAAAACTGATGGTCATCTAAATCCTTTTAAAACAACAGAAGCATTTTATAAAGCATCTTTGAAATTAGGTGTTGAGTTTCATTTTTATGAAGAAGTTATAGGATTTAAAGTTGAAAAGCAAAAGGTGACACATGTCATTACAGATAAGGATACATATGAAACAGATATTGTAGTTAACGCTGCTGGTGGATATGCAAAAGAAATCGGAGCTATGGCAGGCGTGGATATTCCTGTTTATTCAGAAAATCATGAAATACTTGCGACTGAACCAGTAGAAAAAATCCAAGGACCTATGGTGATGTCATTTTCTAAAAACATTTATTGTCAACAAGTCCCACATGGTGCATTTCTAATGGGTAGATCGAATCCAGAACAAGAACCTGGACATGATGTATCCTCATCATGGCAGTTTTTAGATGAAATGAGTAAAACAGTTTGCGATATCATGCCACTTATTGGTAAACTAAATATTGTAAGACAGTGGGGTGGCTCATATAATATGTCACCAGATCACCAACCGATTATATCAAGAGCAAATGAGATATCTAATTTTTATATGGCATGTGGATTTTCAGGTCATGGGTTTATGTTAGCGCCAATGACAGGACTTCTCATGTCAGAACTTATCTTAGGATTAGAACCAACGATTGATCTTAAAGCTTTATCTATTGATAGATTTAAAGATCAAGAAATTCATATAGAAAAATCAGTAGTATAAAAAAAGGAGAGAGAAATATGGCAATTTACACTTACAAAACTGAACCACTTACAGATTTTACGAAAGAAGAAAATGTTAAAAAGTATGAAGAAGGACTAAGAACAGTTTACACGTATTTAGGTGAAACTTATGATTTAGTCATCGATGGCAAACGCGTAAAAACAGATAAAAAAATGGATTCATTAAATCCTGCAAATTTTAAAGAAGTTGTAGGAACAATTCACCAAGCATCGATTAAAGAAGCTGATGAAGCAATGAAAGTTGCACTTAATACTTTTGAAACATGGAAGCTTGTTGATCCAAAAATAAGAGCTGATGTTTTATTTAAAGCAGCTGGTATCGTTAGAAAAAGAAAATTTGAATTTGCTGCTTTAATGACAAAAGAAGCAGGTAAACCATGGCCAGAAGCTGATGCTGATGTTGCGGAAGCAATCGACTTCTTAGAATATTATGGTCGTCAAATGTTATCATTGACAAAAATTGATGATGTTGTTCTAAGTAGAAGAAACATAGAAAGAAACGAATACCGTTATATCCCACTAGGTGTAGGTATCGTTATTCCACCATGGAACTTCCCACTTGCTATTTTAGTTGGTATGACAAGTGCTGCAGTTGTTTCAGGAAATACTGTTATCTTAAAACCAGCATCTACAACACAAGTCATCGCATATAAATTTGTTGAAGTTTTAGAAGAAGCAGGTCTACCTCATGGTGTTGTTAATTTCTTACCTGGTAAAGGTAGTGAAATTGGTGAGTATTTAGTTAACCATCCAAAAACAAGATTTGTTTCGTTTACAGGTAGTAAAGATGTAGGTATTGGTATTTATGAAAAAGCAGCAAAAGTTCAACCAGGTCAAGTTTGGTTAAAACGTGTGATTGCTGAAATGGGTGGAAAAGATGCGATTGTTGTAGATAAAGATTCAGACATTGAACTTGCTGCAGAATCCATTGTTAAATCTGCATTTGGTTTTAGTGGTCAAAAATGTAGTGCATGTTCTAGAGCAATCATCGTAGAAGATGTTTATGATCAAGTCGTTGATCGTGTAAAAAGACTTACTCATCAACTTAAAGTTGGAAACCCAGAAAAACAAGAGAACTTTATGGGACCAGTTAATGATCATTTAGCGTTTAAGAAGATTACAAGCTATTTTGAAGTTGGAGAAAAAGAAGGTAAGTTGCTTACTGGTGGAACAGCAAGTGATGAAAAAGGATATTTTATTGATCCAACCATTTATTATGATGTTAAACCTGATGCTAGACTCATGCAAGAAGAAGTATTTGGACCAGTACTAGCAATTTGTAAAGTTAAAGACTTTGATGAAGCATTAGAGGTTGCTAACAATACAGAGTATGGATTAACAGGCGCTGTGATTTCTAATAATCGAATGAACCTAGAAAAAGCAAGAAATCATTTTCATGTAGGTAATTTATACTTTAATAGAAAATGTACTGGTGCAATTGTTGGATATCAACCATTTGGTGGTTTCAATATGAGTGGTACAGATTCAAAAGCAGGTGGACCAGATTATTTAATCTTACACATGCAAGGTAAAACCATATCAGAAGCTTTATAAACATATAACAAAAAAGGGAACTTATCAAAGTTCCCTTTATTTTGATTGATAGACAGTTATATGTCCTTTACCTTTTTTTTTAGATATATACATGTTCTGATCCCCTAAATCAAGTAGGTGGTGGTAATCACTTGTTTCTGGTGTGATTGGAACAATACCAACAGAAGCACTTACACCAATTTTCTTAGTCATTTCATTGAGATTTTCGATATCACTAATTAATTGCTTAGAACGTTCTATAACTTGTTCAATAGTATGATCGTAAACATAGATGAAAAACTCATCTCCACCTAAGCGATAATATAAGACATTATATTCCCAACGATTGATGAACATATTTGCGATATCTTTGAGTAACTGGTCACCTTCTTGATGACCATAATGATCATTGATATGTTTGAACTTATCAATATCGAAATATATACCATAAGAGCCTTTGAATTTCTTAAGGTTATCCAAATGTTTTTTTAATGTCTCTCGTGTAAATAATCTTGTCAATGGATCTTGATATGTTTTCTTATAATGAATAATTTCATCAGGAGTGTGATTAATGATTTGAAGTACTTGGCCAAAAATAAATATTTTATGGTCATAAGTCACTTTTTTAAGTAGTGTATACAACCACTTAGTTTCTTTTTTAACTTCAATAGGAATGTAGGTTAATATATGTTTTTCCATAGCTGTGATTTTATACTTTAAATCATCAAAGAATGTATTACGACCCTCAACTTCAGCAATTTCATTATCTGCCTTTATGAGCGTCTTTATTTCTTGACTGGTTAAAATAACTTTTTTTGATAGACCAATGGTAGTTAAATCACCAGAAATAATTTGGATAAATAATGGACGTTCATTTAGGGCAAAGTAAAAATGAATATGTTCTTTATCATTAAATAACATATCGTTAATATAATCGATTTTATATGTATTTTTTAAATGCGCTAAATAGTTGTTTTCCATAGCATCACCAAAATCAATTTTATCATAAATGTAAACGGTTTTGGTATTAAAATCATAGAAAATGTATGAAAATATGCGAAATAACTTTGAAATAATTATAAAAACGATGGTTTTATCATTTTTTTTAATGTTATAATAAATACAAATGAGTGAGTGTGGTGATATCTAAATGGATCAAAAATTAAAAAATTATACAGAAGAAGTTTATGAGGAAACACAAAAAATTATTGACTTATTTGGACCAAGACTAGCTGGGACAAAAAATGCTTTAGATGCAGGGGATTATATTTATGATTCCATCAATGAATTTGCTGATGAAGCACATAAAGAAGAGTTTCATGTTTATCAAGGTGCTTTTTTAGGATGGATTAGAATTTTAGTATTTAATTATCTTTTAGCACTTGTGTTTTTATGGTTAGATTATGCTTTTATGTCTTTTATTTTATTGATTGTAAGTGTTTTAGTATTAGTCTTACAGTTTTTCTTATATATGCCATTATTAGATATTTTTTATCCAAAGAAAAAAGGGAAAAATGTTTATGGCACTATAGAACCTAAAAAAGAAGTTAAACAGCAAATCATTGTTAGTGGTCATCATGATAGTGCTAGAATTTTTAACTTTTTCATCAAACAACCTAAGCTTTATAATCTAAGAACAACCGGATCTATTGCTTTAGTTATCATATTAGCTTTAATAACTTTAGTGTTTATGGCAACATCATGGTTAGATACAATTTCTATATATGTTAAGATTTTATTTAGTATTTCCTTTATATTAGTAGGACAAATGTGGTTTTTTGCAAGTAAAAAAGGGACACCTGGTGCTGGTGATAATTTGGTTGCTTCAATGATTGCACTTGAAATAGGTAAACATTTTAAACTTGTTGAACAGTTAGAACATACAAGAATCATTGTTTTAAGCTTTGATGCTGAAGAAGAAGGTTTAAGAGGAGCTAGAGCATATGTTAAAGCTCATGAAAAAGAACTTAAAGATATACCTACTTATCTTTTGAATGCTGATTGCTTATACGATGAAAAAGAATTATTTTTCTTGACCAGTGATTTAAATAATTTCGTAAAATTTGATGATGCATTTACAGATGAACTATTAGATATTTCAGATGCAGAAGGGATCTTTACTTTTAAACAACCACTTGCGTTTTTAACAGGTGGCACAGATGCCGCAGAATTTGCTAAAAAAGGGATTACATCAACCACACTGATTGGTATGCCTTGGTCAAATAGTAACCGTAATACAAGCTATCACACACCTAATGACACATTAGAACATGTCAACTTTAATGTGGTTCATGATACCATGAAAATATTTATGGGATATATCAGATACAAAGAGAAAAAAGTAGGTGCACCAGTTGAAGGAAACTAAACTAACATCAAAAAAAGTATATGCTTGTTCATTTATGAGTTTATATGAAGATCAAGTAGAATTACCATCAGGTAGACAATCTGAAAGAATCTATTTAAAACATCCTGGTGGAGCAGCAATGCTTGCAACCACAAAAGAAGATAAAATCATTTTGATCAAACAATTTAGATATCCACTTAACGAAGTCATTTATGAAATACCAGCAGGAAAAATGGATATAGATGAAGAGTCGTTTATGGATTGTGCGATAAGAGAACTAGAAGAAGAAACGACATATCGATCCAACGATGTTTCATTTTTAGTTGAACTCTATCCGTGTGTCGGCTATAGTGATGAAAAGATCCAAATTTATAGAGCAAAACATGCTTATAAAGTAGATCATCCGCTTGATATGGATGTAGATGAAAACATTGATGTCTATTTATTTAATAAAGAAGAAGTATTAGAATTACTCACTAAAAATGAGATAAAAGATGGTAAAACTTTAATCGCAGTTCAATATTGGTTAAATGAAAAATGAGTGTTCATAAAAACATTCATTTTTTCTTTATGAAGGGGTTTAAAAACAACTGAAAATAGCGTATAATGTAACTATGAAAGCGTTTTTATTAAAAAGTACATAAGGAGAACGATTAAAGATGCAAATGACCGCTGTGATTAAAGAAAAAAGAGATAAGGGATGTAAATTAACAACACGAGAAATCCCAAATCAGTTAGGTCCAAAAGATGTCTTAATTAAAGTGCTTGCGACGTCCATTTGTGGAACCGATGTGCATATTTATAAATGGGATAAATGGAGTCAGGGGCGCGTACAACCACCAAACATCATGGGTCATGAGTTTGCTGGTGAAGTTATTAAAATAGGAAAAGATGTAACTAAGGTAAAATTAGGAGATATCGTTTCATCTGAAACTCATCTTGTATGTGGGACATGTGAATTTTGTAAAAGAGGGGAATATCATATCTGTGAGAACACAAAGATCATTGGTGTCGATACTGATGGTTGTTTTGCTGAATATATACGTATGCCTGAATTTAATTTAATTGTTAATAATAGAGATGTAGATCCTAAGTATTTATCCATCCAAGAACCTTTAGGAAATGCTGTACATACGATGCTTCATTTTGATATTGTTGATAAAGATGTTGCTGTTGTTGGATGTGGTCCTATTGGACTTATGGGTGTTAATATCGCAAAAGCTATGAAATCAAGAAAAATCATTGCGATTGAAATCAACCCATATCGCATTGAACTTGCAAAAAAATTAGGTGCAGATGTTGTGATTAATCCTAAAGAAGAAGATGTCATCAAGAGAGTCTTAGAAGAAACTAACGGTAAAGGTGTGGATGTTGTTACTGAATTTTCTGGTAATAAGTCAGCCATTGAAGCAGCCTTTAAATATATTAAACCAGGTGGTAAAATGTCTATGTTAGGCATCACTGAAGATGAGATTACATTTGATTTATCTAATGATTTTATCTTTAAAGGTGTCACCATGTATGGTGTTGTAGGAAGACTACTTTTTGATACATGGGATAAGGTCAGTTATTTGATTAACCATCATATGCTTGACTTAGAAGATATCGTAACACATACCCTACCATTAGAAGATGTTGAAGAAGGTATGAAAATAATGATGTCTGGAAATAGTGGAAAAGTCGTTTTAATACCAAAACATAAGGAGTGAGATCAGTGTCATTTTTAACGAGTAGAATTGAAGAATTAAAGAAAGATGGAGTCTATCGCAAACTTCCAATAAATGAAGGTCCTTGTGATGCAGAAATCATCCTAAATGGGAAAAAAGTTATCAATTTATCATCAAATAATTATCTAGGATTTGCAAATCATCCTAGATTAAAAAAAGCTGCAATCAAAGCCATTGAAACATATGGTGTTGGTGCAGGTGCTGTAAGAACGATTGTTGGTAATATGGATATTCATGAAAAACTTGATGAAACCATTGCTAAATTTAAAAAAGAGGAAGCAGCGCTTGTTTTTCAATCTGGTTTTAATGTAAATGCTGGAGTGATTCAAGCAATCACTACAGATAAAGATATTATTATATCAGATCAATTGAATCATGCATCCATCATTGATGGTACAAGACTTTCTAAAGCAAGCCGCGCAGTTTATAAACATAGTGATATGAATGATTTAGAGCGCGTTTTAAAAGAATCTCAAGGAAAATACGAACAAATGCTAGTGATTACTGATGGTGTATTTTCAATGGATGGAGATATTGCAAAACTACCAGAAATCGTGAAATTAGCTAAAAAGTATGGTGCATTAACATATGTTGATGATGCACATGGTTCAGGTGTTTTAGGTGAAAGAGGCAGAGGAACAGTTGACCATTTTCATTTGCACGGACAAGTAGACTTTATTGTAGGGACTTTATCAAAAGCCATAGGTGTTGTTGGAGGATATGTTGCTGGATCAATGGAAATGAGAGACTGGTTACTTCATAGAGGTAGACCATTGTTATTCTCAACAGCAATGATGCCAGGAGCAGCAGCAGCAATCATCGAAGCATTCCATATGCTTGAGACATCAAGTGAATATACAGATAAACTTTGGGAAAATGCTAGATATTTTAAAAATAAATTAGAGAAATTAGGGTTTGATATTGGTCACAGTGAAACACCAATTACACCGGTTATGATAGGAAATGAGGCTTTGACTATGGAGTTTTCGAAGCAATTGCTTTATAATGGAGTATATGTTTCAGGCATCGTTTTTCCAACAGTCCCTAAGAATGCTGGAAGAATTAGATGTATGGTTTCAGCACTACATAGTAAAGAACAACTCGATCAAGCCATAGATATCATGGCATTGACTGCTAAGAAACTTAATATTTTATAAGAAAAGAGGATCTTCTTATGCTCGAACAATTAAAAAAGTATTTTGATCATTTCCATGAGGCAGTTTATATTGTTGATACGCATAGGAAGATTTTATATTATAACCCAGTTGCTGAAAAGATTTCTGGGTTTACTAAAGATGAAATGGTTGGTACACATTGTTGGGATAATAAACTTAATCATATTGATGAAAAAGGTAAAAAACTTTGTTTAGATGGGTGTCCTTTGCAACAATCGATTAGAGAAAATATCATTACTGATAATTTTGTTTATTTACAACATAAAAAAGGACATAGAAAACTTGTTCATGTGAGAGCTATCCCTTTAGAAATTGATGGTAAGATTATTGGTGCTATTGAGGTATTTACTGATGAAACAACAAAATCAATGTTACTTGAAGAAGAAAAACTAGCCTCAATCCTCACTTATATTGATCCACTTACTGGACTATTAAACCGCATGTTTATGCAAGTAAAGTTAAATAAACTGCTTGCCGATAAGAAACTTCAAGAATGGGGCTTATGCTTCATTGACTTAGATAATTTTAAAAGAACAAACGATGTTTATGGTCATGTGATTGGGGATAAACTTTTAGAAGCTGTCGCCCATACAATATTAGATAATCTTCATGAAAATGATCTTGCATTTAGATATGGTGGCGATGAACTTATTGTCATGTTTCATCATGTAACAAAAGAAGAGCTCATGAAGAAAGCAGCATTAATGCAAGTTTTGATGAGAGGTACTAGACTTAGGGATATTGATGATGACTTGTTAACTCAAACATCTATTGGTGTTACTTTGCTCCATAACAATACAGATTTAACAAAAGCAATCGATGTTGCTGATCAAGCGATGTATATTGCTAAAAAAAGCGGAAAAAACAAAATACAGTTTTTAGATATGGATGAATATTAATATGGAACAATTCGAAAGATTCGATATTGAAAAAAAGCCAGTTAAAGAAAAATTATATTTAACCCCTTTAGCATGGCTTTTATCTTTACCAAGTATTTGGTATCGTAGATTAAAAGTGAATAAAGTTAATATGAAAGGTCTTAAACCGCCTTATGTTTTGCTTTGTACACATCATGCGTTTATTGATTTTAAGGTGACGACTAGAGCTATTTTTCCTAGAAGAGCTAATTATGTCGTTGCAATCGATGGATTTATCAAAAGAGAAAAGTTACTTAGAAATGTCGGAGCGATCATGAAACGCAAGTTTACAAATGATACGGTTCTTTTTAGACATATTAAGTATGGTCTTAATCAATTAAACTATATCGTTGCTATCTATCCAGAAGCGAGATACTCATTAATTGGCACCACAGCCATTTTACCTGACTCACTTGGGAAAATGGTCAAGACTCTAAAAAAACCTGTTGTCGTCTTAAATATGCACGGGAATTATTTAACTCAACCTGTTTGGAATCTTCATATGCGTTATGTTCCATTAAAAGCAGATATGACTCAAATATTAGATGTAAATCAGATTAATGATTTATCTGTAGATGAGATTAATCAAAAAATAAGAAGTGCTTTTCATTATGATGAATATCAATGGCAATTTGACAATAAAATTAAAATAAAATATAAACACCGTGCAAAAAACATTCATAAGGTACTTTATCAATGTCCTTCATGTAAAACAGAACATGAAATGGATGTTTATGGCAGATTAAAAACAACAAAAGGTAAAACAGAGTTTCCTCATATACCTGATTGGTATGAATGGGAAAGAAAAAATGTTTTAGATGAAATTAATAAAGGTAAATATCAGTTTGAAGATGAAGTGCGTGTAGATGCACTACCAAATAGTAAAGGATATATTCCAATAGGTAAGGGAAAACTTACACATTCTATTAAGGGATTTGAACTCATTGTTGATGATCAAACATATCCTTTGCATTTAATCAAAGAACCTTTATCCATGTATGGTTGTCATATCGAGTATGACTATATGGGCAAAGGGGATTGTATCGATTTATCAACGATGCATGATACATATTATATTTACCCTTTAAATAAAAAAGATGTTGTAACTAAAATCAGTTTAGCAACTGAAGAAATATATAAAATAGAAAAAGAGAAGTTTAATCATGCACATAAAATGTGAAACACTAAAGGACATGACAACATGCATCACAGATCATAAAAAAGAAGTAAGATATATGTTATCTGGTGAAGTTGCAGATGTCCAACAAAAAGAAGACGATATCATAGAAAAATACATCATAAACCCATCGAAAGATCGTAAAAAAGTAATTTGCCCGATCTTTTATACATGTGGTGGATGTGATTTTTTGCATACAACTTATGAATATCAAGCAAATTTAAAAGAAAAGCACATTGAATCACTATTTAAGCAAAAAGGGTTATTTCATAAAGTAACTCCAATCATAAAAAATGAGGAACCACTACATTACAGACATAAAACCGTCCTTTCAGCAACCACTAGAAAACATAAGCTAAGACTTGGGTTATATCAAGAAAAGTCAAAAACAATTACACCTTTTTTAGATTGCTATATTCATGATAAAAAAGCGAATGAAGTCTTTAAAACTATAGAACAATTATTAAATCAATTTAAAATTTCAGCATATGATATTGATAAAAAACAAGGCATCATCAAACATGTGATGATTAGAAAGTCTTATGCAAGAGGTGATATGATGGTTGTGTTTGTAACACAAGGCAATCTTTTTCCTAATGCGAAGAAGATTTCACAAATGCTTGTGAAAAAACATCCACAAGTCAAAACAACCATTCAAAATATACACAACAAAGATACACATTTAGTTCTACTTGAGGAAGAAAAAGTTGTTTATGGTTCTGGATATATCCTAGATCAAATTGATGATTTATCATTTAAGTTATCACCAAGGTCATTTTATCAAGTCAATCCAATGCAAATGCATAAATTATATCATGAAGCAATCGCTATTGCTGATATAAAAAAAACGGATATATGTTTAGATACATACTCTGGTATTGGAACTTTATCATTATTAATCGCAAAAAAAGCGAAACAAGTTTACGCAATTGAAGTTAATAAAGATGCACATCAAGATGCACTAGACAATAAAAAGTATAATCAAATGAGTAATATCGAGTTTATCAACTGCGATGTCAGCGAACATATGTTTAAAATTCAAGCAAACATTGATGTTTTATTTATGGATCCAACAAGAGATGGAGCAAGTGTAGCATTTTTAGATGATGTGATGAAACTTAAACCTAAAAAAATTGTGTATATATCTTGTGAACCGAAAACTCAAGTCCGTGATGTGAACACCTTATCTAAACTATACAATATTGAAAAGATTCAGCCAGTAGATATGTTTTCACAAACAGTTCACGTTGAGTCTATCACATTGCTTTCTTTAAAAATGGCGTAACTAAGACATTAATAACACTGTACAAAGGGTGATTTTACCTATCAAAAGGTAAATATTGCTTTTTTTTTTATTTTCTAGCCATTGTGGGAACATACGCATGTCATTGTGGAAACATATTTTTTATTCAAATGGATTGAAAATGATATTCGAAGTTTGCCTAGATGAACATAGTTTACAACAATTTTTGAGCATAAAATTATAAACAAATCCCTCTATTAAGGTGACAAGCAAACCTTATGTTTTCACTCTCAACGATAAGGATCTATTTTAATAATATGGAATGCTTTATATGTCAACTACTGTGTTTATTATGTTGTTTAATACAAAAATCTCCATTAATAAACTGCAAATATCTCCTTCATAATAATACAAAAATCTTCATTTGAATTGACATTTTTATAGAATATGATTAGATTTTTATTGATATTCTCCAAATAATGGTATATAATAAAATTAAGTGGAGGAAATAACATGATAGTTACAACTTTAGATCTTAAAGAAAAGTATAGAAACTATACTGATATTAATGGAAAAATTAAAAGGGATATTGATAAAGGTATCTTATTTCCACTTGTAAGAGGCATTTACGAAACAAATAGCAACACTGATGGGTTTTTACTTGCTTCATATATTTATGGCCCTTCCTATTTATCTTTTGAGTATGCACTTTCATCTCACAATATTATTCCTGAAAGAGTAGTTGTTTATACGAATGCTACATTCAATAAAAGAAAAAGCAAATCATATCAAAATCATTTTGGTCTTTTTACCTACAGGGATGTTCCAAAAGCAGCTTTCCCTTTCTCAGTTCAGGTTTACGAAGAAGATGGTTATGCTTACTTCATAGCTAGTCCTGAGAAAGCAATATGTGATTTACTTTACATCAAAAATCCGGTTAGAAGCATTAAAGAATTGAAGATTCTACTATTTGATAATCTCAGAATAAATAAAGATAGTTTTGATCAATTAAAATTTGATGATATTTTGTTTTTATCTGATAAATATATATCAAACAATATTAAATACTTAAAAAAGTATATTGAGAGTGAGTGCATCAAATGACAATAATTCAACAAATGATGAATAAGTATAATTTAATAACATTGGAAGACAAAAAGAATGCAATCAAAGAAGTATTACAAGAGGTTGTTTTGGCAGGGCTTTCGAAAACTGATTTTTTTACACATGCTGCTTTTTATGGAGGCACTGCTTTAAGAATATTCTATGGAATAGATCGGTTTAGTGAGGACTTAGATTTTTCATTGCTTGTTAAAGATGACACATTTGATATGAGTAAATACTTTAAACCAATTAGTGATGTCGTAAATTCGCTTGGTTTAAATTTTGAAGTACTAAAAAAGGTTAAGACAACTAACTCAACTATTGATTCAGCTTTCATTAAAGGTAACACAAAAGAAACTATTATCAAAATTTATCCTGATTCAGCAGATTCAAGCCGGATTATTCATAATGAGAAAATTATTATCAAGTTTGAAGTCGATATTAATCCACCACGATATGCGAATACAGAAATTAAGTTTCGTTTATTACCATTTCCATATCAAGTTAGGGTTTATGACCAGCCATCCTTATTCGCAGGTAAAATTCATGCAGTAATTGCTAGAAGTTGGAAGAATCGTGTAAAGGGAAGAGACTTATATGATTATATTTATTATTTAGGATTAGATACAAAAGTGAATCTTAAACACTTAGAAGAAAGACTGAAACAAACAAAAACAATCGAAGAAAATGTCATATTGAATAGAAAATTACTCGTTGAAATATTGAATAACAGATTTGATCATATTGACTATGAATCAGCTAGAAATGATGTTAAACCATTTGTTAGAGAACAGTCAACGCTTGAGTTATGGAGTAGTGATTTTTTTAAATCTATTACAAATGATATTAAGACCTAAATCTTTATCATTGAAATTGTTACAAACTATGTCACAAGGTTCATAGCAAATTATCAATTAGTAAAGAAGTATAATGATATAGATGAAAAAAGTAATATTAATTATGGGACATCTTGCATCATTAAAAACAACAATGGCTAAAAAAATAGCTAGGAGTTCAATCTCATGTTTTTTTGTAAAGATGATATTAAAGAGATCTTAGTAGATCAAATTGGTTATCATGATCGGAAAGATAATCTTAAACTCTCAGAGACTACTTTTTTAATTATGTCTCATGCAATTTCAAATCTAAATAATCATGGTGTTTTGCTATTAGAAAGTAATTTTAAATATCATGAGTTAGATATCTTAAGAAAAAGACATCAAGATGTCTTGTTTATAAGTTTGTTTTTGACTGGGAATGTAGATGTATTATATGATAGATATTTGAAAAGGCAAAAAAATGGACATATAGCACATCTTTCAACTGGAGAAATTCCCTACGATGTATTTAAGGATTCTATGTTTGCATATGAATCAGAAAAATGTCTTGGAAAGTCTTATCTTATTGATACAACAGATGATAAAATAGTTTATGAAAAAATTAAAGGAATTGTTATAAAATTTATGCAATAACAAGGAGGACTTTATGAAAAAAGTGAGCATTATCTTTGGAGCTCCTGGGATTTGAAAAACCACGACAGCAAAAATCCTATATCAAAAAATAAATAATTCTCAGTATATTGATGTAGATGATTTGTGGCGGATACATCCTTTTATTGTAAATGAAGAAAATAAAACATTAGTAGAAACCAACTTAAAACACCTTTATCATTCGTTTTTAAATCATCAAACATTAAATCATTTAATTGTTACATGGGTTGTACCAACTGAAGGACTAAAAAATCTAATGTTAGAATGGTTTAAGGATTGCCTTGTTCATTTTTATCGGTTGGTTGCTTCAAAAGAAACCTATGTTAAGCGTTTATTAGAGGATGATAGAGACCAAGATAGATTTAATGATTACTTAACAATCAATTTTAAAGATGAGTTTACAAATGTAAAAACTATAGATGTATCTGAGATAAATATTAAAGATGTAGTGGATATATTATATCAAGAAATTATGGGTGATGATCATGGAGCATGAGATGAAGCAATAGTAAAAGTTATTGATACTTTAAAAGAAAAATCAAGAAGCATTAAGTCATGTCATTTATCAAGAATCCAGGGGGATTATCATCCATGGAATACCATCCAAAAAAATAAGGAAATTTATGTGATTGATTGGATCTATCGATATGGTGATTTTAGATATGATGTGATGTGGACATATGCACTATTATACCGGAGTGGATTTGAAGATTTTGCGAAAATATTTCTAAAAAGGTATCAGGAAAAACACCCATTCATTGATTTAGAGTTTTTCTTAACATTAGCAAATCTTAGATGGTTTGCAAATGTGAAATTATCATTGGTTAGTAAAAAACAAGATGACTTATATGATATCATCAAATTTCAAAGTGAAAAACTAAATGAACTTAATCCGTTTTTCAATGAAAAAATACTAAAATTTAGTTAAAATGAAGTTGTTTTAATGACTTAATCTTGATTAATTGTTATGATAGAAGTATAAATAAGCCGTATAACAAGGAGGATTTATGAGCAACGAGAATAAAATACAAGCAAATGAAAAAGCTTGGAGAAAATTGGCGAAAGACCATTTTGAAACATATAAAAAAAGATTACTTGATCCTAATACCAAACTAAATCCTTTGGTTGAAAATGAACTAGGAAATATCAAAGGTAAACGCATTTTACATCTTCAGTGTAACACAGGAGCAGATTCCATTTTACTTGCAAGAAAAGGTGCAATAGTTACAGGTGTTGATTTAGTTGAAGATAATATCAAATATGCAAGACTTCTTGCAAAAGAATTTGGTATGGATGATTTAACATTTGTAACTTCTGATGTATTAAAACTTATAGGAAAAATTGATGATCAATTTGATTTAATCGTCACTTTTGATGGTGTCATCGGATGGCTTCCAGATTTAAATCAATGGGGAAAAGTTATTCATCACTATTTAAAGCCTAATGGTGAGTTTTATCTTCATGATGCACATCCGTTAGCACTTGTTTTTGATGAAGAAAAAATGGCTCATGGAAAGATGATAGCAAGATATCCGTATTTTGGAAAAGATCCTGATATGGATCCATATATTGGTGGTTATGCATCTGATGCAAAACTTGCAGAAAATTATTATTGGAATCACACGATGGAAGAGATCATGATGAGTCTTATCAATAATCAACTGACAATCACTTATATTAAAGAGCATGAAAAGTGTGTTATTGGTATGGGTGGGGATGTAGTTGATGATGATGGGCTATCATATTATAAAAATTTCCTCAGTAAAATACCGATGGCATTAAGTTTAAAAGCTAAAAAATAAAGGAGCGATATAATGAAAGCAGACACAATTAATATGACATTTGAAAATGGATTTGTTGGAGAAATGGAAACTCCAAAAGGTACAGTTAAAATAGGTAGTCAAGAACAAGGAGTTGCACCATATCATATGTTATTTGGTGCCTTAGGATCATGTTTTTATGCGACATTCTTAAGTGTTTCAGATAAGATGCGATTAACTTTTGATAAAGCAGAAATCGAAGTATCAGGAACTAAAAGAGATCAAAGTCCTGCAACTTTAGAACAAGTTAACATGACGTTAGTCGTATATAATCCTTCAAACGAAGAAAAATTAAGAAAAGCAGCACAATTAGGTGCAAGACACTGTTCCATTCATGAAACAGTAAGTAAGGTCGCAAATATTGATTTAGAAGTTATTTTTAAATAGACGTTTTATCTCTAAAGTGGAGGTGAGTTTGTGAAAATCAAAAAAATAGTTATATGGGCATTGCTGATGATTATTTTAATCTTTGGCGCATCTTTAGGATACATGGTGATCTTAGATATTCCATTTATCGAAGGGCTCTATATGACCATCATAACAGTATCAACCGTAGGATATAGTGAGGTTGCTGAAATGACACCACTAGCGATGTGGTTTTCCATCATATTTATTTTAGTTAGTCTGGGGATGGTTGGTTATTTAGCAAAAGTTGTATTTGATTTTATTGGAGAAGCAAACTTCAATCTAACTTGGAGGAAAAGAAAAATGGAAAAGAAAATTGAGAATTTATCAAATCATATCATCATTTGTGGAGCTGGCGAAACTGGCATTAATGTCATTAAACAAATGATCAAAAGAAATGTTGATTTTGTCGTCGTTGATCATGATCAAAAAACAATTGAACAACTCAATGAACTTGATTGTTTATACATTTTTGATGATGCTACAAAAGAAGATGTTTTAGTTCAAGCTGGACTTGAAAAAGCTAAAGGTATCATTACGACCTTATCAACAGATGCAGACAATGTATTTGTTGTTTTAACGGCTAGACAACTGAATAAAGACATTCATATCATTTCAAGATTCCATGAGAAATCAGCAGAAAAGAAACTCAGTTTAGCTGGAGCAAACCAAACTGTTTCACCAGATGAAATTGGTGGTAAGAAAATGGCTGCACTTATGATATCTCCTCATGTTCAGTTTTTCGTTGATAATATCATTGATACAAAAAATATGTCTATTGATATGGAAGAAGTTGTCATCAATGAAACTTCTGAGCTGATTGATAAAAAATTAAGAGATGCAAAAATTTCAGAAAAAGCAGGACTGATTGTGCTTGCGATTAGAAGAAATGAAGATGAATTTATTTTTAATCCTAAAGCTGATGAAATATTAAAAGTTTTAGATAATATGATTGTTGTTGGTTCTGAAGAACAAATCCAAAAATTAAAAGTTATGGCAAATGATTTAGATTAAAGGAGTTTTCATGAACTATATTGACTTAATCAAAGCATACGAACCAAAAAATGAACAAGAGATGATGGATAAAAAAGCAATGTTATCTTTTATTAGCCAAAATGAAGATCATTTATTAAGATCAAATTTAATTGGGCATTTAACATCATCAGCCATTGTCGTTAATAAATCGATGGATAAAGTCTTGTTTTGCTATCACAATATATATCAATCTTGGAGTTGGGTTGGAGGTCATGTAGACGGAAATCCTGACTTTTTAGACGTTGCTATCAAAGAAGCTAGAGAAGAAACTGGAGTTAAGAACATAAAAGCTTGTACGTCTGACATCTTTATGATTGATAACATTTATGTACACAACCATATGAAAAATGGTGTTTATGTTCCAGATCATATCCATCTTAATGTGACATATTTACTCATCGCAAATGAACATGACACATTAACGCATAAGCCCGATGAAAACCAAGGAGTTAAATGGTTTGATATTGAGGATGTACTCAATCATGTATCAGAAGAAAGAATGAAAATAATCTATAAAAAAGCATTTAAATATATGAAAAATCTACATTGTATGATCTAGTGATTTATTAAAAATTTGGAGGGCAATCATGCAAACAATGAAAGATTTACTGTCTTGGGTTGACGAAGTAAAAACGTTATGTCAACCAGATCGTGTGTACTGGCTTAATGGGAGTAAAGAGGAAGAAAAAGCATTTTATGATGAACTGATTAGCACTGGGAAAGCTATTCAGTTAAATCCTTTATTAAGGCCATATTCATATGCTTTTTTCAGTGATCCTTCAGATGTTGCAAGGGTTGAAAAAAGAACATTTATTGCTTCAAGAAATGCAGAAGATGCTGGACCAACCAATAACTGGATTGATCCTAAAGCACTTAAAAAAACAATGACAAAACTCTATCATGGCTCGATGAAAGGCAGAACAATGTATGTAATTCCATATATGATGGGACCTATGCATTCTGAGATTTCAAAAGCAGGTATAGAAATTACTGATAGCTTATATGTTGTTGTTAATATGATTAAGATGACACGTGTTGGAACTGAAGTTTTAGACCTTATAAAAAATGGTAAATCTTACATTCCAGGACTTCATTCTGTGGGTGCACCGTTAAAAGATAATGAAAAAGATTGTACTTGGCCATGCGCACCTATAGAACAAAAATATATTGCACACTTTCCAGAAGAGCGTTTGATTTGGTCATACGGTTCTGGATATGGTGGTAATGCATTACTCGGGAAAAAATGTTTGGCACTTAGAATCGCATCTAAAATGGCAAAAGATGAAGGTTGGATGGCTGAACATATGTTAATCTTGAAGATAACCAATCCAAAAGGGGAATATAAATATATACTAGGAGCTTTTCCTAGCGCTTGTGGAAAAACAAATTTGTCTATGCTAGTGCCAACAATTCCGGGCTGGAAAGTAGAAACTGTTGGTGATGATATTGCTTGGATATGGCGTAAAAAAGATGGTAGGTTATATGCAATCAATCCAGAAAAAGGTTTTTTTGGAGTAGCAAAAGGTACTTCATATAAATCTAATCCAAATGCAATGAAAGCCATTGAGAAAAATACTATTTTCACTAATGTTGCTATAACAGATCAAAATGATGTATGGTGGGAAGGCATAGATCAAGAAAAGCCGTCTCATTTAAAAGACTGGCAACAACAAGATCATGATTTAAGCATGAAAACACCAGCAGCACACTCAAATTCAAGGTTTACAGTTGAAGCTACAGAATCTCCTGTTTTAGCAAAAGAATGGGATGACCCAGAAGGAGTTTTGATTTCGGCAATTTTGGTTGGCGGAAGAAGACCATCAACAATACCTCTAGTTCATGAATCTTTAAGTTGGAGTCATGGGGTTTTTATGGGCTCTATGATGGGATCAGAAATCACAGCAGCAACCATCTCAGATGATATCGGTAAAGTTAGAAGAGACCCATTTGCGATGTTACCATTTATTGGATATCATGTCGGTGATTATTTAAATCATTGGCTTGATATGGGTAAAGATGTTGATCAAAATCTTTTACCAAAGATATATTATGTTAACTGGTTTAGAAAAGATCACAATGGACAATTTTTATGGCCAGGTTTTGGTGAAAATTCAAGAGTGTTAAAGTGGATATTTGAACGTGTAGATCATAAAGCATCCGCAAAACTGACACCTATTGGATATGTCCCTGATAAAAATAGTCTAGATTTAGATGGACTTAATTTATCCAAGAAAACATTTAAAGCTTTAACAACAATCAACATAAGTGCATGGTTGAAAGAAGTTGAATCGATTAGAATTTACTATAAAACAATAGGTTATAAATTACCAGAAGCACTTG
This sequence comes from Tenericutes bacterium MO-XQ, assembly GCA_002838185.1. Lineage (GTDB taxonomy): Bacteria > Bacillota_I > Bacilli_A > Acholeplasmatales > Acholeplasmataceae > Mariniplasma. The sequence continues at coordinate 771,059 of CP017948.1, forward strand.
TTCATGAACTTGATGAGTTAAAATATAGACTTAGAAAGGAACTCTACCAGATGAAAGCACATAAACTTGGCATATATCAAAGTCCAATTGGACATATTGTTTATGAACATGACGATCATCATCTATATGGCTTAAGCATAGAAGAAGATTTTCATGAAGAAGGATTAGTATTCGAAAAAGATGATTTCATTGAACATGAATTAGAGGGATATTTTCATGGAGATATCAAACAATTTGATGTAGATGTTGTTTTCGAAAAAGGAACTGATTTCCAAAAAATGGTATGGCATGAACTATTACAAATACCATTTGGGCAAACAAAGAGTTATCAAGATATTGCAAATGCAGTGGGAAATCCTAAAGCTGTTAGAGCAGTAGGACAAGCATGTAAAAAAAATCCAGTTGGTATTGTTGTTCCATGTCACAGAGTGATTGGGAAAAACAATAAACTTACCGGATATTCTGGAAAAAACTATATACATCTAAAGAAAAAATTATTAGACATGGAAAAAGCGTTCCTTAGATAGGAACGCTTTATTTTGTATGTTTACTTATGATTTGATATAAGTCTTTGGCTTTAAATGGTTTATATAAAATATCTGTCATACCTACACTATAACATTCATTTTTATGATCATCATATGAGTTTGCTGTCATGGCAATAATTGGTATATTATTGTCTTTTTCCCTTAAGAGTTTTGTTGCTTCAAAGCCATCCATTTTTGGCATGGATACATCCATTAAAATAACATCAAATGGGAAGTCTTTAAACTGGTTTAAAACCTCAATACCATTTTTTGCAACTTCAACTTTAAGCTCAATGTTTTCCAATAATTGTTTAGTAACTTTTAAACTTAAGACATTATCTTCTGCGACTAAAATACTTAAGCCACTACGTGGTTTATATTGCTCTTGAGCTACATTTATAATCACTTCATTTGAAAGCTTAATCGGACATGATATCGTAAATTTTGTACCAGATCCGTAGGTGCTTTCAATTTCAATATTACCGTTCATTAAGTTCAGAATTTTCTTTGATATGGATAACCCTAATCCTGTACCACCATATCGTTTTTGTATGTTTTGATTAGCTTGTGAAAAGGGCTTAAACATGCGATTTACTTCTTCATCAGTCATGCCAATACCAGTATCTTCAATGGATATTTTAAGGATGTTTTCAGAAGTGATATCAGTCTCTATATAAAGGCCACCTTCATCCGTAAACTTGATTGCATTTGATATCATATTTGTTAATACTTGTTTGAGTAAACTTTCGTCAGAAATGATGGTTGCTTCTTTATAATGAGATACTCTGAAATAGAGATTTTTCTGTTCTAAAGTTCCCTTAAACATATGATGTATATCATCAATAAGATCTTTGATGTATATAACATCATGACGTGGTTCATATGCTTTATGTTCTAATTTGGCTAAATTAAGAATGTTGTTTGTAGAATTAATTGCTTGTTCTAATGAAAGAGATAAGTTTTTAAGTAAAGCGTTTTGAGATTGATCAAGATTGCTTTCTTTTAATAATTCAATCGTGGATATCATAGTCTGAAGTGGTGTTTTAAGTTCATGACTCATTTCAAATAAAAAAGTTTCTTTCGATTTTAATGTACTTTCTAATTGCTCAATTTGAGTTTTAAGTTCATGCATTTCTTTTTCTGGTATAAAATATCCATATTGAAGATTTTGATTAAAAATGAGTTTAATGATTTTCTTTGATTTTAATGTATAAATTGAGTCATCATTCATAGGCTTGTTGTTAATCAAGTTTGTGAATCGTTCTTGATCTTTATCTTGAAATAAACTTGAAAATTTATCCAATGTAATTTCTTGGTTTAAACTTAGAAAACGTGCTAATTTTTTTGATAACATCACATAGGATAGATTTATGATTTCAAATGACATTAAGTGATCATCAATCTTTTCGTTGGGTTTTGTCTTCTTTAAATTCAGTTTCATAGATTCACCATCTTTCAAATATATTATAACATTTAAACATGCTTTATTTTGACTAGATTTTTAATCTTTCAAATAAAATGTTTTCCTAAATTTATGCTTTTAATGGTAAACTAATGATAAACATCACACAAATAGATGTTTTTTAAAAACATTTTATGAGATATAATAGACATATATGACATTTGAGGTATAAACATGAAGCGTTATACGATTAAATTAGGCATAGCATTTATCTTATCATATATACTACTCATGGTGGTAGTTGTTTTTGCTTATACTCAAATATCAGAAAACTTCATGATGAATCAAGCAAAATCTTACTTAGTTAAATCAGGAGAAACTGTAACAAAAACAATTGAGATGCAGTTGATCTATGACTATGATAAATTTGAAGAAAAAATAGAAATGTATGAGACATTAGGTGTTGATCCTGTAGAAAGCTTAAAAACTGAGACTGTACCATTAGAAGTTTTAGATCGTGCTTATACATACTATGGTGCAATTGATGTTGATCAGAGAAGTTTAATCATTGATGGGAACACTTATAATTTTGTAGATAGTTATCAAGCACAAGACTTTGATCAAAAAGTTGCTTTTTATAGTTTTAATCGTGCATTTGGAACATCATCACTACCTACTATGTATGGTGTCTTTAAAGTTAATCAATATGTTGCATTTTTCGAACTAGAACCTTACATCAATCATTTCATGACGACAGAGGCTATCGAAAATGAATTTGTATTGATGGGTGATGAAAATACAATTTATTTAACCTCTCATTTTGGTGGAACAGAAGAACTATTTTATAATTATTTAAGAGATTCAGGCTATTCAGAAGATTTCATAGATAGTGTCAAAGATGTGGTTGTAAACCATGAAGCAGATATATTTAATTTAAATTTTCTAGGGACTGAATCACTATTAGCTTTCGTACCTATAGAATTTAGTTTATCAACGAGAGTTTTTTACTTAGTTCAAATTTATGAAGAAACGCTAGTTATTGATTCTTTAAGTTATCTATCACAAACGTTATGGGCATTATTTGCTGTTATATTTGTTTTATTTTCAGTGACACTAATCGTTTTATATAAAATACTAGAACAAAAAATTCATGATATAGAAAACGCAAGACTATCACTATATTATACAAAACCATTTATCATTAAAGTTAGAAAAAATGGAAGAATTAAATCATTTAATAAAGCGCTTAAAAATTTACTAGGTAAGACCGATAGATTTAAATATCTTATGGATTTTAACATTAAAGATGTCCCAGAAGAAACGACCGTTGAAGAAATGCTACAAAGACAAAAATCTTTTACAGTTGTTTTAGAAATAGCTGATGATGTTAAATATTTCCACTTTGTTACAACGCGTTCATCAGGAGGATTTATCTTAGTTGGTGATGATATTTCACATATAGAAGGTCGATTTGATGAATATCAAAAACTTGCATTATATAATCCTATTACCAATCTACCAAATCAAAATGTAGTATTAGCAGATTTAGCAGAAATCTTTAAAGATGAAGAGAAACTAGCACAATATAACGTTCTAGCAATGTTTGATATTGTATCGTTTTCTAAAATTAATCTTGTCTTAGGTGAAGAAAGTGGGGATCGCTTCTTAAAGCTTATGGCTGAACTTGCCAATGAATCATTAGAAGGATATCCTGCAAAACTATATAATATTAAACAAGACCAATTCGCTGTATTATTTAGAGGTATCGATAGCTTTAATTGGATTAAATCTTGGGTTGAGTTATTTTTACAGAAATTAGATAAACCAATAACTATGGATCGTAACTTTCTAAATGTTGATGTTAAGATTGGTATATTTAACATAGAATCTCAACGATATGAGATCCTAACTCCTGAAATATCATTAGAAAATGCTAAGTTGGCATTAAATCATGCAAAAGAAAGCACTGTCAATCCTTCGTTTACTTATGATGTATCCTTATCATTAGTTGCTTCAAGAGAGCAAAGAATGGAAATTGATTTAGCAAATGCGATCACAAATCAAGAATTCCAAATGGCTCTACAAGCTCAATATAGTAATGATTTGGAAAGAATTGTGGGATTTGAAGCACTGATTCGTTGGACAAATCCAAAATATTCAAGTGAATCACCACTTAAATTCATTCAAATGGCTGAAAAAAACAACATGATTGTAGATATTGGTAGAATTGCACTTCATGAAACATTTATGATAGCTAAAGAGCTTGAGCCTTATAATGTACATATTTCACTAAATATTTCTCCAGTTCAAATGTTACAAGCTGGTTTCGTAAATGAAGTTATGACTGTTTTTGATCAATATGATCTTAAAAAAGGTAGTATCAGTTTAGAAATTACCGAAACATTTTTGATAGATTCATTTGAACTTGTTATCAATAAACTAAACATCCTTAAACGTCATGGATTTAATATCCATCTGGATGATTTTGGGACAGGGTATTCATCTTTACAATATTTAAGAGACCTACCAGTCAATACGATTAAGATTGATAAAGCTTTCATTGATGATATTGAACGAGATGTCCATAGTAAAGCAATTGTTACGATGATTTCAAGCTTAGCAAAAAATATTAATTTAGATGTTATCGCAGAAGGTATTGAAACAGAAAAACAAAATCAACTTGTATATAAAGCTGGTTGTAATGTTATTCAAGGATACATTATTTCTCCACCAGTACCTAAAGAAAAAGCAATTGAACTGATTAAGGCGTATAATATTGATAAGACCAAAACTCTTCAAATACCGAAGACAATGCGGTCTAAGGAGGCTAAACGATGAATTTATTTAGAATATATGAAGCTAGTCAAGGAATGACAATTGTTTTATTTATAATTGTTTTAGTAGTCTTATTAGGCATGATATTCTTCCTTGCTCAATCATTTTTTAAAGAAAGAAAAAAGATACTTGAAGAAAAAGCTTTAACCATTGAAGGTGTATTGACTAGATCTGAAATACATTCTGTGATATCATCTTATATTGCTAGATCAAATGATCAACTACAATTCAGTTTGGTATATATTGATTTAGATAAATTCACAGATTTTGTGAATGCATTTGGTAAAAAAGAAAGTGAAAAAATTATAGAAAGAATTATTAAAAATGTTGAATATGTTCTTCCTAAAGGTGTAAAAATTTCACGGATGCAAAACGATGAGTTCTTAATCTTCTTATCTATGGAGTTTGATAGAACAGAAGTTGTTGATTTAGCCAATAAAGTTAAGAACGCTATCGGTAAACAAATTAAGTTGTTTGGGGACACTCAAATTAACGCAACAGCTTCGATTGCAATCGCATTTTATCCCGTACACGGAAGTACACTTAAAGATTTGCTAAACTCACTACAAATTGCGACATACATCATTAAAAAGAATGGTGGAGACAATATTAGAGTTTACAGTGAAGAGATGAGTGATCAAGGTGGGGAACACGTTGAGTACTATTATCAAATTAAGCACGCGATTCAACACAAAGAATTCCAACTATTTTATCATCCAATGATTGATGTGAAAAATAACGACATTTATGGTGTAGAAGCATTAATTAGATGGAATCACCCAGAGCATGGGTTGTTATCTCCATTTAAGTTTTTAGGTATTATGGAACAATCAGGAGATATTCATTGGATTGGTTTATGGGGATTAGAATCACTGGTTAAAACTTACCAAGAATTGAAACAAGTTTTCCCTAAAAAAGATATTAGGTTTTCAATGAACTTAAGTCCTAAACAACTTATGAATCAATCATTACCTGAAGATTTCCAAAAAATTCTAAAAAAATACCGGATGAATGCAGAACACATCATCTTAGAAATTATCGAATTTGCTGTATTTGAAAGACAAGAAACTATATTCAATAATATAAAACACCTTAAAGAGATGGGGTTTAATATCGCGATTGATGGTTTTGGTTTAGATTATGCAACATTATCTAAAGCTGAAAAGATGGATATTGACATTATTAAATTAGATAATGAGTTCTTAAAAGAATCAGAAGCTTATATGAAAGCTAAGTTCGCAACCTTACTTGTAGATTTCGCTCATAAAAATGAATATAAAGTAATTAGTGAAATGATTGAAACAAAAGAAATGATGGATGAATCAAAAAATTATAATATATCTATTATGCAAGGTTATTATTTTACAAAACCTCTATCCGCAGAAGCATTAAGAGGTTATATTGGTACAGAAGCTTGGAAGCATTTGTTATAAAACACACACATTAAATCCATAGAATTAAAATAATGAAAAGAAGATTGTACAAAATGCAGTCTTCTTTTTTTTGGCTTTATTACAAAGTTATTACAATCACCTTAAAAAAAAGTGAAAAGATTATGAAATATTTTTACCTGTGCTTTATTAAGAAAAAAGTAATGATTTCTTAAATTGTAGTTAAGAGGTGAAGTGATAGAATGTATCCGTGAAATGAGGTGGGATTTTGAGCTATAAAAAAATACTTAAAGCTGAAAAAGCATTAAAAACAAATAAGATTTTTAGAATAGGAATCATTTTGTCAGGACTTTTTTCATTAGCTTTTGGTGTCGTAACATTTTACGGTCAAGATTCTGGTAATTTCATGATGAGTATTGATAGGGATACTTATACAAGAGGAATTATTTTATCATCTACTGAAGATTTTGAGTATCCACAACCAAGATTACTAACAGATCCTGTTGATCAAGCTAGAGATTTAACATATAGGTGGTTAAAAATAAATGAGATTGTAGAAACTGACGGTAATTATAGTGATCCAGACTTCGATTATGTTGCATATACTTTCTATATAAAAAACAATGGTAATGAAACAATCAATATTGCATATCATATTAAAATAACTGAAGTTTCAAGAAATATGGATGAAGCAATTAGAGTTTTAATTATCGAAGATGGAAATGAAAGCATGTATCAAAAAGAAGATCAAAAAGATGCTTATGATCAATATCCAGTATATCCTCATACACTTCCACAAGCGACATTGTTTTTATCAGAAGATGTTATCGCAAGAGAACTAATTACTAATTTCAAACCTAATGATATAAAAAAATTTAGTGTTGTTGTTTGGATAGAAGGATATGATCCTGATACTACTGATGATATATTAGGTGGGAATATCAAAATGGAAATGATTTTCTCAATAGAAAATAGATCATGAAAAAAATATATATATCATTTTTAACACTTATATTGTTGACAGTAATTTTTGGAACAGTCACATATGCTTGGATTACAATTGCGACTGTTAATAATATCGAAGGCATGTATTTAACAGCATCGACAGGTGATGAACTGCAAATATCAACAGATGGTTATCATTTTAGTACATCACTTGGTGAAGAAGAGCTTCTTGATATATTTGAAGATCAATCATTAAAAGATGTTACAACCGTTGATGGCATTCATTTTTATAGAGGTGGATTAAATCCAATAAGTGAAGCTACACCTAATAAAGATTTTCTTTCATTCGAATTATGGTTTAGAACAACAACGAAAGAAAGATATGTCTATTTGGTAAATGATGTATCTGATTTGATGAGTTACGACATAACAATGCAGGGAACATATTTTATTTCAAAAGGTGTTGAATGGACATCAAACGTTGATTTTCTATATGATGATGAGGATATCGTTAGAACAGGTGAAACAAGAACATATTATGCGAAAGACAGTATGAGAATAGGATTTCAAGAAGTCATTGATGGTCCATATGATCAAAGAAACGAAGATGACTTAAAAACAATCATTTACGATCCATCAGGTAATCAAAACAGAGGTTATGGAAAAGCGATTGGTGCATACAATTACTTCTTAACCACACAAATGACTCAGATTACACTACCTCAAGAAAAACCATACACGATATACGAACTGACTCAAATTGCTGAGGATAACCCTTATCAAGCTTTAGACAATCAAAGTTTGATAACAGAATTACAACCCACAGGATTTTATGATCAAGACGGTAATGAAATTTATCAGTCCAAAGTAATCATAAATATCTGGATTGAAGGATGGGATGCAGATGCATTTAATGCAGTACTTAAAGATTATATAAAAATCCAACTTCAATTCAAAAACCTTAAAATAGCTATGGTTTAAACATAAACAATATGTTTACATAAAAAAATAAATTAAAAAAATAAAGGAGAATAGAAATGAGAAAAATTTCTAGAAGATTATTATTATCATCACTTACTGTTTTATTAACAGTGATTGCACTCGGAACAACAACTTTTGCATGGTTTACTATAACCAATACAGCTAGAATTAGTTCATTTGAAACACAAATTGCAGCAGAAGAAGGGATTGAAATTGCTATCGGTATTATCAATCCAGGTTTAGCTGATGGGGATGAAACTAAATTTGAAGTTAATTCACCAGCAAATCTTAACTGGGTAACTACACTTACAGCTGCTGATGTTGAAGAATATATTCAAACACACATTGAGTCAGGATTTAGATTTGAACATTTAACTTCAAGCGATGGTAGAACATTTAATACATTTACATCAGATGCAGTAGGCGGAACAGTATTAAATGGTTATGTTAAGTTACCAATCCATTTTAGATCAGGTGACGTATATACAATAAATTGGACTGCTGTTTCATTAAGCGGTGGTACACCACTCCCTACTTGGGTTTCTGATGTAGATTCATTTACAAACGTTAACGGCAATACTGTTAATCGTGGTGACACAATTACTGTAGATCCTTCAAATGCAATGAGAATTAGTTTTGATGATGGTTCAAATGTAGTTGCTTACGAAAAACCTTTTGCCGGTAGTAATTTAGTATTAGGCACTGGTGGAGACTTAAGTGCTGAAGTTGATCCAGATGGAACACCTGCTAATGGTGATGAGTATGTGCCTCAAAATGTTGGTGCACACAGTTACTACTTTGCAAAAACTAATTTATATCCTGATGGCATCACAACAGTAAACACGATTGCTACAACAACTGATTTAACTGAATCAAGCGTTGATGGAACAACTGTTTTAACATTAGCTTCTGGCCAACAAGCAACAGCTGGTATGGAATATTACGCTCAAGGCGATATCTATATTTGGATTGAAGGTTGGGACCCTAATGCATTTAACGCAATTCTAGATGAATATGTATTCATTTCATTCACATTTAAAGGCGTAGACGCTTAATAATTTCTATATGAGGATAGGTGAGGAGACTCATCTATCCCTCCTTATTTGGAGGGAAGAAAATGAAAAAAACTAAAAGAGTATTGAAAATGAGTATGAATATAGGGTTTTACTCAATCATTATTGTATTGATCTTGTTTTCGATTGCAAACATGAAAATAAAAAAAGAGAATAATATCGCAAACATCTTTGGTTTTGGTTTTTTATCTGTACAGTCTAATTCAATGTATGGTGAACTTGATGATTCATTCGAAAAAGGAGACATGATATTTGTCAAACTTTTAGATGAAGCAGAAAGAGAAAACTTAAACGTTGGAGATATTATTACTTATTATGATATGAGTATTAGAGCATTTAATACCCATAGAATTGTTGAGATTAATCTAGAAGAAGATTATGTAATTACGCAAGCTGATTACAATCAAGTATCACAATCACAAAACACTTCACCTGATCAACCGATCACACTTGATCAAGCGATTGCAGTTTATGATGGTCATGTTAATAATTTAGGAACAACACTAGATTATGTTCAGTCACCAAGTGGATTCGCGGTTGTTGTCATTTTACCTGTAGTCATCATCTTGATTTTTGAAGGATTTAAATTATTTAGAAACATTATGGCTTTAAATAAAGAAAAATTAGAATCAAAATATAAAGACGATCTAAATAAAACACATGAATTGTTAGAAATAGAAAAACAAAAAATGAGAGAAGCTCTACTTAAAGAACTTAAACAAAAAGAAGAACTAACTTAAATCGGAGATATATATGGTTGAATTTGCACGTTATTATATCAATTTCATACGAAAATTCTTTCAAGATATCAGCAATTTCTTTAGCACAATTGTAAAAGCATTTGCTGATTTAATCTTTAAGAATACACGTGAAAATTACGATATCTTCATCGAAGCTAGCGAGAGTTATTCTGCACTAGATTGGGTGATTGGATTTATCGTCATTTTAATGAACCTGATTTTTATCGGTTTTTTACTGATGAAATTATTCCAACTTCTTGGAAAATATATTAGATTTGTTAAAACAGAAATTGAGAAAGCTGAACTGATACAAGAGGTTGCAGTGCTTAGTAAACGGACAAAAGAGATCATTGAAGAAAAAAATAGAATTTTAGCTTTACAAGTAGCAAATTTAGGAAAAACACCTCAGGAAATTGAAGATGAAATTCAAGAGCAAGGCGTCAAAGATTTACTTGATGAACCGGAAAAAGAAGAAGACGAAGGGATCGATTCTAGATTTGTTAAACTTACAAAAGTCGATATGAAATACAATTATCAAAAAGAAAAGTTATTTATGACCGAAGATGATTATCTATCATTAGAGGAAATGACAACTAGATTTATTAACTTTTCCGCTTCACAATTAGGGTTATATTATAATCGGAAAATTATATCAGCATTCTTTGCTGGTATGGCAGCATCCAAAACGATGATTTTAGAAGGTATTTCTGGTACTGGTAAGACATCACTACCATATGCGATGGGTAAGTTCTTTAACAATGATGCACACATCATCGCAGTCCAACCTTCTTGGAGAGATCGTGCTGAGATGTTAGGTTATCTAAATGAGTTTACAAAGAAATTTAATGAAACAGACTTCTTAAAAGCGATTTATGAAACTACTTATAGAGAAGATATTAATATTGTTGTCTTAGATGAAATGAACTTAGCACGTGTTGAATATTATTTTGCAGAACTCTTATCACTTCTTGAAATGCCCGATCCTAAAAAATGGTTAGTTGATATTACAAACGATACCATTGAAGGAGATCCAATGAACTTAATTGATGGTAAGATTTTACTTCCACAAAATGTATGGTTTGTTGGTACAGCAAATAAAGATGACTCAACATTTATTATCACAGATAAAGTTTATGATAGAGCAACACCAATTGAGATTAACACAAAATCAAGCTTTATAGATGCACCAAAAACTGAAGGTGTACGCATGAGTTCAGATTACTTGAATAAACTTTATAAACAAGCGATTGAAGATCATCCTTTACGTGTTGAAACGTTAACAAAATTAGAAAAATTAGATGATTTTATTACAGTAAACTTTAAAGTAACCTTTGGGAATCGTATCATGAAACAAATCAGAACATTTGTTCCTGTCTATGTTGCATGTGGTGGCACTGAGTATGAAGCACTCGATTACATGGTTGCAAGAAAGATTTTTAGAAAATTCGAAGGTCTAAATCTACCGTTTTTACAACATGAAATTGAAGATTTAGAAAAATTGATCCTTAAATTGTTCGGTAAAAATGAGTTTGTTGAATGTCAAACATTCATCAAAGAATTAAAGATGTAAGAAGCAGGTGAATTTATGAAAACAGCTCAAATAAATATGCTTAAATCAATTGGATATTTGATGCTAGCTGTTTTTATGCTGTCTGTTGTTACATATGCCTGGTTTACTATGACCTATGAAAATAAAGCATACTTAACATCGAAAGTATCTGGTGTTGAGGCTGAATATACATTTTATGTTTATCAAAATAAATATCATACAGGATCAAGTGATTTAAACCTATATGAAAATACATGTAGTATTTTAAATCAAGATGATTTATGTTATGAAGAAATCACAAATCCAATCATACCTGAACTCATTAAAGGTAGTGTTGCGCCTGGAGAAAGATTTTCTTTTGCAATCGCCATTAACTCTATTGGGACAAATCAAGGATTTGTGGATTTAACTTTGGGTAGAGTTCAATCTACTGGTTATGATATTGAAGCGAACAAAATACAAAAAGCATTTGGTTATGAAGTTAAAAAAATTAGTCATTATCAAAATGACATTGAAACAGAAGATCATAAAGAGTTATACACTTATCAATCATTTAGACATTTTGATATAACTGATGGTCTTAACTATAATCTCGTGACAGATGTACCTATGATTTATGATATCAATTATCCATCTCGAGTTATTATTTATTTTGATGTTTATTATGATCCATCAATCTTTGGACAAGATCTAGATGGTACACCACACACTAACAGTCATGCATTTATCAATCAAAGTATTACAATAACTGATGTTTATATGAATGTTACAGCTACGAAGGGTTCATCATGAAAAAGTATATATTAATCATTGTTATATGCTTGGGATTAATGACAATGATGATGACTATGGTTTACGGTTGGTTTACTTATGTCCAAAGAAAATCAATTTCAACATTTACTTCAAATGATATAGAAACCATTTTATATATGAATGACGATTTAGCAACACAAACAATGATGTTAGAGAACTTAGCGTTTATTGATTTTGAAGACGATTTAATTCAAGACAAGCATAAAGCGCTTAATGATGTTGCTGAAGTTGTTGATTTTGAGATGATTTTATCATCAAGTTCGCCATTATCACGAAGCTTAATCACTTTTGATATTCTAGATCCATCACATCCACTTATTTATCTCATTATTACTGATGAAACAGTGGTTGATTATCATGAATATCTAATGTCTATCATTGATCCACTTGAAACAAAAACGAATATATTAACTCAAATTGAAACACATAATCAAATGATATTAACATCTTTAAATGAATATATCATGTTACCTGGTGAAACAAAACAAATAAGATTTGTGATTTGGGGAGATTATGAAGCATTAGATGAACCTAAAGATATTAAAACATATCAAACTATGCTCAGTATCCAATTTAAAATTGTTAATGCTTATGGTGATATTCAATGAAAAAAATAAATGTAATACTAATTTTGTTGCTTATTGTTATGTTCTTTGTGGCTGGTTTAAGTTATACATATTATATTCATGAAAAAGATTATGACTTAAATTTATCCACAACAACTTATGAAGTATATAGTACAGTATCTTTTGATGGTGTTATCTATGATCATTTAAGTGAGTATTACGACCAAGAGAAAAAAGCATATATCATCAATGTTTATGATGAAAATGCTGAAAACTACATCGATAAATTATCAATTGATCTATCGTTTGAAGTGCCAATCGCATCTAAAATGAGATTTCAAATACACGAATCTTATGAGCTAACTAGATATTATCACAATCAAGAAGAAACAATTATTAAAGAAATTATTTATCAGCAAACCATCGACTCAGAACATTTCATGCATTCACTACTAGGTAAAGGTAGCTATCAAGACTATTTCAATCATTCTGATTTATATACTTATGCAAATCAAACATTTTATCCTGGTACTGTCTATCAATTGAACATGGTTTCAGGTGGTAGTCATCATTTTGTAAGAAACAATAGTCTTTATCATGAGACTTGTTATTTGTATTTAGACTATAGTTTCGAATTTGTTCAAGCCAATAGATATTCAAATATTTGGCAAATAGATCCATTGCTTTTAAGTTAGGTGAGTTTTATGAAAAGTATTGATATGAAAAAAATAATAATCATTTTCATCATGTTTAGCCTGTTTCTATTTTTAGGAACTTTTTTTCATATTGACAAAATTGAAGCTCATACATACGATGGACATGATCCATGGTATGGCACAAACCTAGATTTTTCACCAATCGATAACGAAGCCATTCTTTTTGAAAGTGAGTATGTCCCTTTTTCAATGATTATCAATGATCCATTGCTTATCGATGAATCTAAGAAATATGTGATTGAAACAGCTTACGATTTATATATGTTTTCTGTATTAAATAATGGTGTAGATCATGATGCTTATCGAAACTTACATTATGTTTTGGGAAATGATATTGATTATTATGATGTTGTCATTACAGATAGTTCAAAAAGATTTGAACCTGTAGGATTTAGATATCCTTTTAATGGTGTGTTTGATGGACAAGGATTTGAAATCACAAATCTATATTTAGATTCGATCTATGACTCCATCATTTATGAAGAAAAATATCTTGGATTAATTTACTACGCCATGTTTTCTCATGTAGGAACTGAAGGTGTTGTTAAAAATCTGGGATTGATTAATCCTCTAATCATTCAACCCATTGAATGGGGAGCAATGCAGTATGTCTCTCCATTAATTGGATTAAATGAAGGACATGTACATCATGTATATTATATCGATCAAAGAGGTCATCAAGCTGGTTTTCATGCTGAAGGAGCATTTCACATCAGTGGATTGGTATCTAAGAATTTAGGAACTTTAGAAGAAGCATATGTTTCAAGTGCTCATATAAAGAGTTTAGCTGTCTTAGAAAACTTATCAGATGCAGCTGTTGTCAGTGAAAATACAGGGACACTTCAACATGTTTATTATGATCAAAGTATTTTACAAGATCCAAATACATCGACAACCCATAGCATAGGGTTAGATACAGTTGATTTTCAAGACTCAGCTTATTTTGATGATGCTTGGTTTTTTAATACGGATTATGAACAGTTAACTCAAGATCCAACATTAAAAAGTCAATATCATTTAAAAAATACATATCCGATTTTACAAGGATTAGCCATAACTTCAAACGCACTAGAGATTAGTAATGCATTAGAATTAATTTATATGCAAGAGTTGTTAGAAAGTGGTAATATGTTTAGATCAAAAACATATTTAATCACATCTGACATTGATATGCATCAAGTATCTTTTGATGCATATCAATCAGCTGCATTTGGATTTAATGGCATCATTACATCATCCATGAGAGATGCATCCACAAGTTTATATGATAGAAACATATCACAAGGTGGTAATATCGATTATCACAGTATTATTGGACTTAACATAGTTCATGCTTCGTATATAGGTAATGCTGCTAATTATGGTTTTTTAAGTGCATTGTTTGGAGAAATAAGTCATCTTAATTTTGTAGATGTGTCAGTTGATACGCTTGATATAAGTGAAACATTTGAAAGAGATACTGTAAATATTGGTGTTATAGCAGGTCAAATAATTGAAGGAACAATTGATGATGTTCATATAGATGGAAGTATAAATTTACGTTTTTCACAAACAGACATTGGTCAAATTTCTTTAAGTATGGGTGTAGGAAGAGGTAGTGGTTCTTTTCATAAAGTATCGACTACAGGTTTCATAGAAACTGAAACTCAAAATTATCAAGAAAAATTAGATGAATCATCTATTGGTGGGGTTATCGGAAATGCTTTAGATGTTACCATGACAGATGTAATTGATGATACTATAAAACAACCTATTTCTTATATGCAAACATTTGAAGGTATGACATATATAGGTGGCATCATTGGTTCTGGAACAATAGGTAACATGGATAGCATTGTTTCAAAAGGAATTATTGATTTATTAAACATGAATCATCAAAATCAATTATATATTGGTGGTATCTTTGGGAAAGTAATTTTCATAGAAGATCAACTCTCTAATATATATCATAATGGGGATATCAATGTATATGTTGATCAACCACTTGATATGCATATCAATGGTATTGGGTATGTTATATCTGATCAAAGGGTAAAAACAATTAACAGTATCACTAATAATGGAGATATAAGCTTATCTTCTGATATTAATTTATCTACACAAACATTAAATCAAATTGATATTAAAGGATCTTTTGGGTTTACATTTGAAGGAAGTGCATCTTTTTATGGGCTATATCAAACCAAGGATCAACTGCTTGATATATCTTTAATTGATGAGTTTAGTGGCATGTTAACTCATGTTGGTGCTGATACTATTGAAGTAGTTAAAGCTTACCAAAAAGGAAACTTTATTTACCATACTTCACATGAATTAACTCAAGAAAGCATTATGATTTCAGGTGCTTTTTTAGGTACGGATATGCATATTGAACATGTGAGACAAGAAGGTCTTATTGATATCAGTATTGATCATGAAAGTAGTAGCGTTACACAAGGTAACTTAAATGTATTAGGTATTTTTGAAGAAATCAGTGATGGATATCAAGCATCACAAGTATTTCAAGGTGGACATATATCAGTATCAAAAGATCCTATGGTTCAAGTTGATTATGACTTAAATTTAAGTGCAGTTGGACTAAGACATTTAAATACATCTCATTATGTAGAACATGATATTGACAATCGATCTATTGAAATCACTGATCAAATTGGAAGTTTAGACACTGTACTTAATTCTGGTAATATTGATATCTCTGGAAATTTCAACGGCAATGTTAAAGCTAGTGGAATTATGTTAGCAAATGAAGGATTAATGTCCAATATCATCAATTTAGGTGATATTGAAGTCTTCAATGATATCGCTGTTGATCATCACAAAATTGAATCATCAGGTGTTGTTTATCAAATGATTGGTGAGTATGCTCAACTTAAGGATTCAGCGAATCAAGGAGATATCAAAGCTGTTTCAAATACTGGTTTAGGATATGCTCATGCGAGTGGACTAATCCTTAGAAATGATTTGTTATATCAAGACACTTACATAAGTCCTAGTGATCATCATCAGTATCAAAAACTATTATTTAGTATTAACTATGGTGATATTTATGCATATAACAATTCTATAGAAAACACTTATACCATTGTTAATGAAACAAGAGCAAAAGCATCGGGGTTTTTGACCATAGGTGTTATGTCAACCATTAATAATATGAATATAGGCAATATATTTTCTAATCATTTAGCAAGTGCAATGATTGGTTTTTTAGCACTTAATCGTTTTGGAACATTGGGCTATGATCAAGTGTTCATTTCAAATCAAATGAATTATGGTCGGGTGAGAGAAATTACAGCATATGACTCAGTCAACGAATTATTTACAGTGGACATGAATCAAAGTCCATCAAAAGCCATAGACAAAGTGTTTGGAGCTGTTGTTGGTAAAATTCATACAGGAACATCCACCTGGGCTTTTGCTGGTGATGTAACTTATCCAATTGATCGCATTTATTTTGGTTACTTACTTAACTTTGATGAAAAGATTAATATGTTTGATCAAGCACCTACGCTTTCTAGTTCATGGGCAGATATATTTGGTGGAGATACAGAAGCAGCAAACGATGTTATATTAGAAATGCAAAAATATATGGCTACAACCAACACTGATGATCAATCGGCTGCACCTTTTAACACCTTTTATGCTGGTGGTTGGATTGGACAATATTTAGGTAAACAAATATCATCATATGATTTAACAGATACAGAAACGGGTATGTTTTATGAGGATTTCGCATTTAGAAATCAAAGACCTACGTATAAAGGTACAGATCAGTTCATCTTAGATTACATTTCATATATTCCAAGAGATAAGATTAATGATAAGATGTTAGAAACCATAGAAATGTATCGTATGGAATCATTTATGGGTATCTATGCATTATCAAGTAGTAAAGGTATCGGTAATGGTATTTTCATTCCAGATAATTTTTCATTAGAAGGTCTTCATGAGTATCACAGTGATTATCCATTGGGTAATCAAGACTATTTGGGTGACATAGCTGATGAAAATAGTATGAGTTATAGCTTGTATCGAGAAATGAGACAAATCAAGGTTGATTTTGCGACTACAATTTATGATTTAGAAATTAAACAAATCGATGCATTAGGTGAAGCAGTTGAGGGTGGTGTTGTCTTAAAAGATCCAGAAATTGATGAAAAAAGATCTTTAATCACATATTATCTTCCGTCTAATGCAAGTATATTAGGTGACCAAGAACCAACAATACTTAATGTTGAAAGTTTTGTAGAAGTATCTCCGAATGTAGCAGGTGCAAGAAAAGTACTTGATTTATTAGGTAGTGGAGACCCTACATATACTTGGGTCGGAACTCATAAAAAAGTTGGAAATCAAATGGTTGAAATTGGACCTTACAAAGAAACTGGTATTTATGATTTATCGTCAGACTTAGTATTTGGTAGTTCAACATCAAGAAATACACCAATGTATAATTATTCAGGTGATGTTTATGACACTTTAGGTGCAACTTCACATGTTTTTTCTCATAATCCACATATCTATCAATTTTTCATATTCTTTTATTACTGGTATGCAGAAGGGTATCGTGTGACTCCAAGTGCACAAATGAGTCCAGGATATGCACCATATGAGGCATATAGTGAACCTAATTATCCGACACTTTATAGATATGTAGGACCTTCAACTGAACCAATCACTTATGTTCAGTCTGATCCGATTAATGGTGTATCAGTATACGATCCATCAGATGTTAGATTTATCGCAAATACGGATGAAGGTACTTATCAAATCTCCGAATCCGCAAGTTTTGATCACGAAGGTCTATCAATGATTGAACCTATAAGTATTCCAAGAAGTTATGGGATATATGATATGATGAGCTATCAAGGGACATATATCGATAGTGTAGAAGATCATTATGGAAAGATAAGAGTTTATTCAAACGCATATGTTGAAAGTGATCCATCCTCTTATAAGGATTATGATATTAGAATTATTAGAACAGCTGACGAAGATATTACTCGGGTATTAAATCTTGAAGTTAATCAAGTTGATGCATTTAATCCACTTGATGATATCAACCAATTGACAGCAAGTATAAATTTAAATGGTACCAATCAAAATAGTTTAGAAATTACTTATGAAACATATAATATTGCAGATTTATATGATATGTTACAACACGTAGAAGTTTACAATTTTGATACGCAAGTAAAAATAAACACATCCTATTATAGAATTGAACAAGGTCACGTCAGTACATTGACTTCTTTTGACAATCTTGCAGGTAATTGGGGTGTTGGATCATTTACAATCAAACTTATACCACTTGATGATTTTCCTAGTGGGAATTATGTACTAAAAACATCACTGCTTAGTGGTAGTACATATGATGTTTATTTTACTAAAGATGATAGTAGTGAAAAAAGCATTTTATCTTTCACATATGATAATCAAATGATTGAACCTGAAAGTAATATGCATATTTCTACCATACCTTATGGTATATTTTATGATGCATTAGATGAACAAACGAGCATTGTCAATTTTACAAACTTAGATACATATCAAAATGTATATTATGATCAATTAGATACGATGATACCGTCTTATCTAGAATCCCTTGAAATATCTAATTTCGCAACCATCGATCACATTGATTTAAGTATCACAGAATTAATTGATGGAAGATACCAATATGATGTGATTTATACGATAGTTGCTGAAGATATGACATCTTTTGTATTTACACATCGATTAATCGAAGCAGATATAGCAACACAGCCAAAAATAGTTTATAAAAATGGTGGAGAAACATCCTCATTAACTCAAGTTGATGTAAAATACCAAGAAGCTCCAAACATTAGAATTGAGTATTTATTAGAAGATTTCTACACACCTGACATGGATAACTTTTCTATTGAGCATGTTTTTAGTCCATCTACCTTAGGTGAGACTGCAGAAATCGATAAAGACTATTTCATTCATAAAATTGATGGTAAAGGATTTGAAATCAATTTTAATCAAAACACTCCGAAAGGTAGTTACACTTACCAAATGACGTATCAGCATGAGATTTACATGTGGGGACAAACCATTTCTTGGAGTCTTACATTTGATCAGATTCAAATTGATAAACTAAAAAACGATCAATCAAAAATATCAGACATACTTTTTGTTTCAGACACAATATTCTCTGGGTTTAATACTATCGTTGATTATGAAGAAATCGATGGATTGAGTTATGAAGGATATATCAATGATCCGAGCACAAGAAGAATCAATGTGTTACCAACAACAGGTATTGTTTACGGTTCATACGAAAATTATGATGCTTACTATATCATTGGTCAAGTTCAAAAAACAAATCTATCTACTTATGAACCTATATTTTATATAAGCGATCATGCTATCATTAGAAGAGTTACAGATGATATCAATCATCATTATGATGATCAAGCAGTAGATCTAGCATATGATTTTCAAGTCATAGGAGATGCTTTCAATTTTGTTCATTATAGAGTGTACGCAGAAGACTATGATGAAAATCCATTAAACTATACGGACTATTATGTTGCAGTTCAAGATGTAACAAATAACATTCGATTTGAAGTAAATATTGATAATCAAACAAGTTTTAACATTGATCATTTATATTTCTCAATCGATATATGTCAATTAGAAAGTGGTTGTACATATGAAGATTCAGCTTATCAAATGGGGGCATTTGCCGTATATAATGATTTGACTGAACAATACGAGATGACACATTTTCAAACAACGATGCATGGTACATATAGCATATATGTAGATTTAGATAAAAACTTAAAATATCAAATTATTCTAGAACAAAGCCAAATCGATGGGACAAGTTTTTACTTAGAAGACTCGATTTTACCTAGAAAATACTACATTACGATCGTAATAACTGATGATATTTACACAGAACCATGGGCATATACACATGAAAATACACCAGAATCATAAGAAAATTAAAAAACCTTTACTAAAGTAAAGAAAAAAAAGTGATATAAATTAAACAAAAAGTGTTGACAAAACTATTGACTTGTAATAAGATAAAAGTACAAATAGGAGAAAATCCGATGTTAAAGGCAAACTTAAGGACGCAAAGCTATAGGGCCTGAAATGGTAGCCAGTTGTCATTAGAAATAATGATGCTGGCTTTTTATTTATTATTTTTTAAGTCGATCATATAATGTATAAAGGCAAACCTAGGGAAACCTAGCGGCGCAAAACTATAGGGCCTGTCAAATGGTAGCCAGTTGTCATTAGAGATAATGATGCTGGTTTTTTATTTTCTTATTTAAATGAATCACTATAATGTTATAAAGGCAAACTTAGGGCAACCTAAGGACGCAAAGCTATAGGGCCTAGAGATAGGTAGCCAGTTGTCATTAGAGATAATGATGCTGGCTTTTTATATTTTATAAGATTGAGGTGATGATATGAGACTTTCAACCGTTTTGCAAGTCAAAAAACGAAAATTAAGAAATCGAATATTCACCTTAGGTGTTTTAGCAACTGGTATCATGAGTATTGCATTTGCTGTCATTACATTTTATGGACAACAAGCTGGAAACTTCGTTATGTCAATGGATTATGATGCATACAACAGAGGTATTATCTTATCCAGTGATGAAGCATTCACAAATCCGACACCAAGACTTATGACAGAACCGATTGAAGATGCAAGAGACATGACATACAGTTGGTTGAAACTTGATGAAGTTCAAAATACTGATGGAAATTTCGTAGACCCTGATTATGATTATGTCGCGTACACATTTTATATAAGAAATGATGGACTTGAAACAGTAGACATAACATATCACTTAAGAATGACTGAGGTATACAACAATCTAGATGATGCAATTAGAATTTTAATTATTGAAGATGGTGTTGAGACAATGTATCAAAAACTTGATCGAGTCTTAACGAATGGTGATCTTCCATACTATCCAGAAATCATGCCAAAACCTAAATTGTTTGTGAGTGATTCAATTGTTGCTAGAGAAAATTTTGTCAAATTTGAACCTGGACAAGTTAAAAAATTTAGTGTTGTCATGTGGCTTGAAGGATATGATCCTGACACAGATGATGATGTCTTAGGTGGAAGAATCAAATTACAAATGAACTTCTCAATAGATGGATTGAACTAAGGTGATCATTATGAGTATAAAAAAGCTTTATATATCAATACTCACCTTAATCCTAATGTTTGTCACATTTGGTACAGTGACATTTGCTTGGATAAGCTTATCAACAATTAATAATATTGAAGGCTTATCATTAACTGCTTCAGGTGGAGATGAATTACAAATCTCACTTGATGGCATAAATTACAACTCAGAATTAACTGCTGAACAGTTATATCAAATGTTTGAGAATATTAGATTAGTTGATGTAACTTCAACTGATGGCATATATTTTGAAACGGGTGGTATGAGAGATGTTGAAGAAGCAATAGCAAATGAGCATTATTTAACTTTTGATCTATGGTTTCAAACATCAGTTAGAGAACGTCATGTGTATTTGGTTAATAACGTTTCTGATCAAGTAGCTTATGACACTTCAGCGATAGGAACATTTGTTGTCTCTCATGGTGTCATGTGGACTGCAAAACATGATTTCTGGTATGGACCTGATGAATCAGATATGATTTATAAAGGTGAAGAAGACAGATATTATGCAAGCGATAGTGTTAGAATTTCTGTTATTGAACTTAAAGATGAAACAAATGCAAATGATTTAAGAAGAGAAAGTGAACTCAAAAAAATCTTATTTGATCCAAGTGGTGATGAACTCAGAGGTTATGGAGTACCATACGGACAATACAGTTATTTTATTGCAAGAACAAGATATTTCATAGGACTTCCAAATGATGTACAGGAAGTCAGTTACAGACTTACAGAAATTGATCCAACTAATCCTTACCAAGCTTTAGATAATGAGTCATTAATCGCAGTGTTACAAGAAACTGGTGAAATGACAGAATCTGGTAAAACGATATACCGAGGAAAAGTTAGAATTAGTATTTGGATCGAAGGTTGGGATGCGGATGCATTTGATGCAGTTGAAAATGATAGACTTAAAATTCAACTACAATTTAAAGCACTCATACCACCTACAGAATAAGGGTTAACTTAACGAAAGTTAATTAAAATAAAAAAAAGAGAAAAAAGAAAAAATTTAAGGAGACTAGAAAAATGACAAAACTTACAAGAAAATTATTATTATCGATTATTACGGTCGTTCTTACAGTGGTAGCACTTGGAACAACGACATTTGCGTGGTTTACACTAACTAATACATCAGTTGTACAACCATTTGAAGCTGAAATCGTAGCTGACTCAGGGATTGAAGTAGCTATTGGTGATCATGCAACAGTTGCAGCAGCACCTCTTGATGCTAACTGGGTTACAACATTAACTACTCAAGTTATCGAAGATTATTTAGAATCACAATATAATGCAGAAAGAATTATCTTTAATCATGTAACAACTGCTGATGGTGAAAACTTCTCAACTTTAGGAGCAACATCATTAACTGGTACAACACAAGGATATATTGAAATTCCATTAAGCTTTAGATCAGATTCAGCAACATCTATTCAATGGACTTCAGTAGCAATGACTTCACCACTTGAAGCTTGGACTGTTGATGTAGCATTTACTGACTCTTCAGGAACATTAAGAAATCCTAATGATAGTATTCAAATTGATGCATCAAATGCTATGAGAATTGCAATGATTTCATCAGCAACTTATGGTGATTTTACAGTAGCATATGAAAAACCAGCTGCATCTAATGGTAATATCGTATTAGGCGAACAAACAGCTGCAGATTTCCAAAACGGTGGCGTTGGTGATGATGGCGCTATGAACTACTACTATGCTAAAAACAATATGTTACCATTTGGTTCTGATTCTGTTACTACTTTAGCAACAGTGACTGATATTAATGGTCAAACAGTTATTACAATGGTTGATGTATCTGGATCAGGTACTGATTACCAAGCAGCAAATTTTGGTCAAGTTATGATCAGAATTTGGTTAGAAGGTTGGGATGCAAATGCATACAACTCAGTATTATCAAGAGTGATTAGCACACAATTTGTATTCACAGGTGTTTAATATTTAATAAATATTAAGACTTTTATAAAAGAAAATTAGCTTTCTAGTCTGGTAAGTGCATTTAATTGCTAAATGCACTTACCAATCCTCTTGGATTATGCTAGAATAGACAGTGAAGGATAACAATTTAAAAGGGAGTAATTAAAATGGAAAACGAAAAGAAATCAACACCCAAGAAAGTATTATCAATTACGCTTAATTCATTGTTTTATATGATCATTGTCGTATTGCTAATCTTTTCACTAGCTAATATTAAAGTTAAAAAAGAAAATGATATTGCCAATGTATTCGGACTAGGATTTTTGTCTGTGCAATCAAACTCAATGTTTGGAGACCAGGAAGATTCTTTTGAACAAGGCGATATGATTTTTGTTAAAATGTTAGATGAAGAATCAGTTAAAGCATTAGAAGTGGGAGATATTGTCACTTATTTTGATATGACAATTAAAGAGTTTAATACCCATAGAATCGTAGAAATCAATACAGAAGAAGAGTATTTAATTACTCAAGCTGATTATAACCCAATTTCAGAAAATACAAATACTCAGCCTGATCAACCGATAAATTTTGATCAAGCGATTGCTACCTATTCATCTAAAATATCTGGATTAGGTAACACTTTAGATTATTTGCAATCACCGACTGGATTCGCACTTTTTATCATCTTACCAGTTGTATTAATTCTTGCATTTGAAGGTGTTGTTCTCGGAAGAAACATCATCTCACTTAATCGTGCAAAAATGGAAGAAAAATATGCACAAGAAAAAGAAGATACAAAGAAACTTTTAGAAGCTGAAAAAGAAAAGCTTCGTGAAGAATTATTAGCAGAGTTAAAGAAGGAAAACAATAATCAATCTGAATAACTGGCTATAAAGATCAAGGAGCGCATATGGTAGAGTTTGCTCGTTACTATATCAACTTCATTAGAGAACTTATTGCGAATATCGGTGAATTTTTTAAAAATCTTTTTGAAGTATTTGCCGATTTATTTTTTCATGATGTTGTTGAATATTTTCAAAAGTTCATACTATCAAGCACACAATATACATTACTCGACTGGGTGATGGCTTTTGTCGTTTTAATTATTAATTTGGCATTTATTGTGTTCCTAGGACTTAAACTTTATCAATGGATATCAAGATATATTCGCTTTGTTTCTAAAGAAATGGAGAAAGATGAACTTCTTGAAGAAATTTCATTCTTAAATGAAAAGACAGTTGAACTTATTGAAGAAAAGAATAAGATCTTAGCATTAAAAGTTTCTAACTTAGGATTATCTCCAGAAGAACAAAGAAAAGCAGAAAAAGAATTACTTGAAGACGAAGAGGAAGCAGCTAAAGGTCCATCTAGATTTACAAAACTTATCGCAATTGATAAAGAGTATGCAAATCGTATGACTCAAATTAGAATGAAAGAAGAAGATATGATTTCATTAAGAGATTTGGTCACAAGATTTATCAACTTCTCAGCATCAAAACTAGGATTATTTTACAATAGAAAAATTATCTCAGCATTCTTCGCAGGATTTGCATCTTCTAAAACAATGATTCTAGAAGGTATATCTGGTACCGGGAAAACATCACTTCCATATGCAATGGGTAAATTTTTCGGGAATGACTCAAAAATTATTGCTGTTCAACCCTCTTGGAGAGATCGAGCTGAAATGATTGGTTATCTTAATGAGTTTACTAAAAGATTTAATGAAACAGAGTTTTTAGAAGCGATTTATGAAACAACATATCGCGAAGATATTTGTATCATCGTTCTAGATGAAATGAACTTAGCACGTGTTGAATACTATTTTGCAGAATTGTTATCTTTACTAGAAATGCCAGACGCTGACCAATGGTTAATAGATATAGTTCCAAGTTCAGAACCAGCTGATCCAAAACATATTCATAAAGGCAAGATATTACTTCCACAAAATGTATGGTTTGTTGGGACAGCAAATAAAGATGATTCAACTTTTACAATTACAGATAAAGTATACGATAGAGCAACTCCAATTGAAATCAATACAAAATCAGATTTCATCGATGCTCCACCAACAGATGGCATCACAATGTCTAATGACTATCTTCAAGAATTATTTAGACAAGCACTTAAAGATCATCCTTTAAGTTTAAAAGCTATTCAAAACTTAGAAAAACTTGACAAATATATTACCGAAAATCTAAAAGTTACGTTTGGTAACCGTATCATGAAACAAATCAGAGCATTCGTTCCTGTATATGTTGCATGTGGTGGTTCTGAAACAGAAGCATTAGATTATATCGTTGCAAGAAAAATACTTAGAAAATTTGAGAGTTTAAATTTACCATTCTTACAAACTGAAATCAATGAACTATCTGTTTTATTAGATCGTTTATTTGGCAAAAACGGATTTGTTGAATGTCAATCTTATTTAACTACAATTAAGAAATCATACTAGGAGTCCAAAATGAAAAAACTTAAAGACTTAAGAAATTTTCATCAAGAACTAAATTCTGTTTATCATGATTTGGAAATGGATTTTCCTTTTCCTAATGATTTCTATCAAGCCTTTTTATCAGGTGAAAATGAAATGTATCAAAAAAGTATTACAGAGGTTAAGACATTTCATGAAGATTGGATTCAAACGATTGAATCATTTTTCCCAAGTTTAAACAAAATCATTAAAGATCCAAAATCAGGATTAAGATATGAACAAGAAGTTGTTGCAATCGAAAAAGCTAAGAAAACCAATAGTGATTCAGTAAGACATCTAGCTGCAAATACGCATTTAATCAAAGAGATGCGTGGCGGAGATGTTATTCCTAAAAGAATTTTAACAACACAAGCAGAAATTGAATATGCTATCTATGAAAATAGATTTATCAAAACATTAGTTGATCGCTTATTTGATTTTGTGAATAGAAGACACAATTTAGTTAAAAAAAATGTAGATTCCTTTAATAAAAAACATTTTGATTTAAGATCAAAGTTTCAAATTCAAGATTCCCAAGTTGATATGCATGTAAATTTCCAAGTCAAAGAAGATCTTGCAGATGAAAAAATCAACAAAATGAATAATGAGTTGTTAGCAAGAATTCACAATCTGTTAAAACTCATTAATGGATTAAAACTAACACCGTTTATTCAAGATTTAAAAAATGCAACACCTGTAAAACCTCCGATTATGCAAACATCAATATTACTTAAAAACATTGATTATAAAAACTGTTATACATTATGGCTTTATTTAGATAAATACCATACATTAGATTTTGATTTAGATGTCAAAGAACAAAACTTGTCTTTTGATCGTTTTTATACAAAAAATGTTTATCAATTAGCATTACAAACATTTACAACTGTCTATGCGAATCAAAAAGCATTAGAGGATCATTATCAATATTTAGATATTCAAGAATATCAAAAAAGAAGTCCTAGAATTCTTAAAAAAAGAATGGAAGAACTAGTTGAATCAGATCCTTCTATGGATGTTGAAGATGTCGCAATCAATCAATATTATTTGGAACAACAAAAAAAGCAATTTAAAAAATCGCTTGATCAAAATATTGAAGAGTCATCTAGTTTTGAGGTCGCATTAAAAAGAGCACTTCGTGAAACTATCGAAATCTCAAATGCACTTTATAAATCATACTTTGAATTAGAAGATGCAATGGATGAGGATTTTATCTTCAAATTGCTTGTCAAAGAGGATAAAGAAGAAGAGCTTCTTAAACTAAAAGAAAAACTAAGAGTTTCAAGAATTATTAGAGAAGTTAAAGAAGTAGATTATAATAACTCTATTCGTCTTGAAAAAAGATTGATGAAAGATATTGATCAGTTAGATAAAGAATTTATAAAAGAAAACAAGCGTAAGATTAAAGAGGATGCCAAGAGAGCTGGTATAGAAGAAAAGATTAAATTGGAAAGACAAAACTTAAAGAAAAATCAACAAGAACTTTCTAAATATTTAAAATTTGTTTCTGACACAAAACAAACATTGACATCCGAACATCAAGCCATTACGCAAAAAATAAATGAAACAAGAAAGCAAATTAAAGCAGAAGAAAAACGACTCCTTGATGAAGAAAAGAAAAAAGTACAACTTATATATAATCAAGAGTTGAAAAAAATTAGAGATAAACAAAAAGCAGAACGTAAGCGTATGGAAGAAAAACTCAAGAAACAAAGAAAACTTGAGGAAGAAAGACTTAAAAAACAAAAAGAAAAAATTATCAAACAATCTGAAGAAAGACTTAAAAAACAAAGAGAAAAGCTTGCTCATGAAACTTTCAAGAAAATTGAACAAGCAATTAATGAAGAAGAAAATAAATAGAAGAAGGTGAGGCTATGAAACAAAGTAAATCTACATATAGACGATTAATTATTGTATCTTCAATGTATATTGTTTTAGCCTTATCTATATTATCAGTATCTGTATATGCTTGGTTTACACTCACTAACATCAATAGAGCAAACTTAGTTTCACAAGTTTCTGGTGTTGAAGCAGAGTATCAGTTCTACATTTATCAAGATATGATGCATGAGGGCAGTCAAGAACTAACCCTTACAGACAATGTTTGTTCAGTTAGTGGTGAAGATCTATGTTATGAATATATACCGAATCCTACTTATCCACATCTGATAGATGGGAAAGTTGCACCAGGAGAAAGATTCTCATTTGCCATTAAAATTATAAGTGTTGGATCATCTGATGGAAGGCTTCAACTAGATCTAGGTGGATTACAATCTATAGGTTATGATCTAGAAGTTAATAAAATCCAATCAGCGTTTGAATATGAAGTCACAAAGATAAGTTATATCGAAAATGAAGTGGAATCCGTAGATCAGAAAGACAATGGAATTATCAATTATTACAATCAAGCTTTCACTGTTGAAAATGATTCTTTATATCCTTTGGTGTCTAATGTACCTTTAGGTATAGAAAACCATTCAAACTCGATTATTGTTGTTTATTTTGATTTATATTTTAATCCAACAGTATATGGAGAAGATGCATATGGCATCCCTTACACAAATAGTAACATTTTCATGGAACAAGTTTTTAGAGTCAATCATATTTATATGACAGTATCAACATAGGGGAGCATATATGAAAAAAACACTAGCAGGTATATTCTCAGGATTAGCCATCTTAATATTTATTCTTTCAATTATCTTAATGGTTTCGGGAACGATAGCATTAAGGCAAAATGAACCGGTGTTTATCTTTGGGAGAGCGCTAGCTGTTGTACCAACTGATTCAATGGTTGGTAATCAACCAGATTCCCTCGATGTCAATGATATGGTCATTGTAAAAAAAGCAACAATCGATGATGTTAAACTTAATGATGTGATTGTGTTTCAAGGTGTTGATGGTTCAGGTAATCCAATTTTAGTCATTCATAGAGTGGTTGGATTTGATGATTTAGGAATCATTACTAAAGGTGATAATAATTCATCTGTAGATCAACCGACATATCAAAACTATGTAACAGAAGATAATTTCCAAGGTATTTTTCAATCAAAAATAACGTTTTTAAAACCAGTTTCACAAATGATGTCATCGTCAAGAAGTTTGATATTTGGTGGATTAGCAATTGTATTAACTATTATGTTAATCTCTGAAGTTGTTCATTTAGTAAAAACATATCAAGAAGAAAAAAATGAAGCAGCAAAACAGGCACATGAAGCTGAAATTGAAGCATTAAAAGAAAAACAAAAACAAGATTTATTAGAAGAAATAAAAAAAGAAAAACAAATTAAATAACTATAAATTTTGGCAAAACTAGGGTAACCTAGTGACGCAAAGCTATAGGGCCTTATAAAGAGGTAGCCAGTTGCATCTATCATTTGGTAGATTCGCTGGTTATTTTTGTTTAAAAAGGAGGATAAGATGAAAAAGCTATATGTCTCAATGATAGTCATTATGTTAATCATTTCTACAATTGCATCTGTTTCATATGCTTGGTTCACATATGTTGAACGTAAAAGTCTTGCCACCTTTGAATCAGGACTACTATCCATCGATCTAAAAGCTGATAATCAAATGATGGATTTTGATGTAAATTTAGAAGATATTGCATTTATTGATTATCAAAATGAAGTTGTTTTAGATAAATATGATACATTTAATTATATGGCTACATCCATTAGATTTGATATCATTGCAAATGAAGATTCTCCATTATCTAGACACTTAGTTACAATTGATGAATCAATCTTAGATGATGGACTGTTGTATGTAATTATTTATGAAGGTGTTAATTTAGAAACAGCAACACCTTTAACGGCGGATTATCATACATACATAAGTGATATTATTACTGGTTATCCAGATAAAGCTTCTCAAGTTCAAGCGATTTATAATCATAATCAATTGATGATAGAGACTATGCATGACTTAGTATTGCATCCACAAGATCAAATGACTTTCCAAATCGTTTTTTGGGGTGATTATGATGCATTAGCAAATCCAGAAACTTATCTAGATCAAACGTTTACGATAAACATGATCATTGAATCTATAAATCATCAAGGAGATTTATTATCATGATGAAAATAGGTAGATATAGATTTTGGATGTCATTAACATCATTTATTTTAATTTTTCTAACATCACTTATAGCACTTTACGCGTATTTCCAAATACAAGAAGATCATGGCATTATTATTTCATCAGGAGAGTTTGATGTTGAGATTTTAGCATCATTTGATGGAGTGATTGTTAATTTGGAAAGTGAATATTATGATCATGATAAACAGAAGTTAATTGTGAATATGTTTGATGAAAATGCGGACAATTATGTTGGAAAACTCAAAATAGACATTAAAGTTGAGCCAGTGATTGCGGCACGATTAAGAGTGAAAATCAAACAAGAAACAGAGCTGATCAGATACTATATTGATCAAAACCCTGAAAACCCGATACCTCCTTTGAAAGAAGCAGTTTATCATAGTGATCAGGGATATCCATATTATCCATTTTCACCGTTAAGATTTGATCCAACATTCACCATTAAACAAAATGATGATGGATTTATGTATTATGATCAAATCATTCCAAAAAGTAGTGAAACCATCATCCCAGTTATTGAATATGGAGACCCATATACAATCAGGGTTAATAGTGTTTTATATGAAGAATGTTATATGTATATAGATATTGATTTAGATATTGTTCAAGCAAATCGGTTTTCTGAAGTTTGGGGAATATCAGATACGTTTTATATAGACTAGAGGTATTTATGAAAGTTTCAATTTTAAAAAAAATGTTGATAGTTACAATCATATTTTCAACACTTTTATATGTTGGAACTTTTTTGCATGTAGATAGAGTTTATGGTCAACCATATGACCAATATAATACTTGGAATGGGTTTGACCTAACATATCAACCGATAAATCCAAGTGCAATCTCTTTTGAAAGTGAGTATTTACCTTTTACATCAATCATGGATATTCCGGATCCTAATACGATTGATCAAACGAAAACATATGTCATTGAATCAGCTTATGAGTTATATCGATTCTCTGTTCTAGCTAGTGGATCTGATGATCAGATATATTTATCATTAGATTATGTATTAGGTCAAGATATCGATTATTATGATGCATTAAAAATTAGTATTGAAAATTTATTTATACCTATTGGTTTTAATGAGCCGTTTACAGGAACTTTTGATGGTCAAGGTTACGAGATTACAAACCTTATTTTTAGACCAACAAATACTGTAGATGAGTATGATGCATTTATTCCTGGCTTGATCTATTTATCTATGTTTTCAAAGATTGATACTTCTGGAGTTGTAAAGAATTTCGGGCTAATCAACCCACTCATTATTCAAGCACTTGAACAAGGTGTTATGACGCATGTTTCTGTTGTAGCAGGTGAGAATAAAGGGCTAGTTGAAAATGTTTATTATATTGATTTAAGAGAAGAATCATCAGGGATTAATGCTGAAGGTAATTTCCATATTTCTGGATTAGTATCAAGAAATTTGGGTACGATATCAAACAGTTTTATTTCAACACCTTATGTTAAATCACAAGCTATTCAATCAAATTTATCAACGAGTGTTTTAGTTTATGCGAATACTGGTACGATTCAAAATGTTTATTATGATAGTGAAGTTTTAATTGATCCAGACGCATCAACTTTATATGGTACCGGACTTTTAACTCAAAATTTCCAAAATCCAGCTAATTTCAATGATCAATGGTATTTTAGCGAATCTTATATAAGTTTAGCTGGAGATGTTTCACTTGAGTCACAGTTTATCGTCGATGAAACATATCCAATTTTACAAGGTTTAGATATTGAAAATGGCGAACTTCTCATAGAAGATGCTGTTGATTTTGTTTATATGCAACATCTTTTAGGTTTATCAGGTCAATTTAGATCTGCTGATTATGTGATTACACATGATATTGATATGAATCAAGTTTCAAGAACAGCTTATCAAGCATCAAATACAGGATTTAGTGGAACATTAAGTTCTAGAGAAGTCATCAGTTCAGATACAACGCTTTATGATCGATTCTTTAATCAAGGTGGAGACATATCACATCATGCAATTATTGATTTAAAAATCGAGCAAGCTACATATTTAGGAAACTATGCGAGTTATGCACTTTTTAGTTCGCTTTTTGGTACTGTTAAGGACCTAAATATTATTAACTTAGAAATTACTACAGTTGATATTGATGACACGTTTGAAAGAACAAAAGTTCTTGTTGGAGCTATTGCTGGTCAAATGAATCATGGGACAGTAGAAAATGTGCATGTTGATATAGAAGCAAATGTCGTAGAGTCAACTGAAAACTTAGGACAAATTCTTATTGGAGGTTTAGTTGGAGAAGGTGGAGGATTAATCATTAATTCAACTACTTCAGGATCTTTAGCATCAGATTTACAAGAGTTTAATGTAAAGTCTGAAGGTAGTGCTGTTGCTGGTATGGTCGCAAAAGCAAACGATTTATCTATCGTTGAATCTATGTCAATGATAGATGTCAAAGGTATAAGCTATACTGCTTCATATACAGGTACAACATATACATCTGGTATGGTTGGTTATGGTACTATTAACAACATTTATAAAGCCGTCTATGATGGAAGTATTAACACATATGAAAATGGCTTTGTTGATACAATTTATGCAGCTTCAATGTTTGCAAATATAACTGATGTAACAGGCAGTATTGAGTATATATATAATGCAGGTGAAATCAATACACATATCGATCAAAGCTTAACACTTTACCAACAGGGTATAGGTTATTTTTCCGACTTAGAAGATACATTGTCTATCAGCTCTGTTACAAATCATGGCATGATGGATTTAGATACAGTTTCTAGTTTATCTGCATCAGTTTTAGATGACATAGAAGTTTATTTATCAGGCGTATTAAGCATAGCAGATACTGATGCAGTATTATACGGTATTTATCATGACATATTGCAAAATCAAATTGATTTTTCTCTTGTTGATACATATAGTGGTATTGTTACAAATCTTACCGATAACTCTATTGAAGCAACAAAACTTTATCAAACAGGACATCTTGACTTATATTCAAACAATATATTAACAAATGATGTCATAAATATTGCTGGTGTGGCTTTGGGTGAAAATTTTAATTTTACAAATATTAGACAAACTGGTGATATTGAAATTTATGTTGATCATGCAACAGACTTAGTCACTAGCCCAAGATTAAACATCTACGGTGTTTTTGAATCATTATCTCATGGATATCAAGCTAAAGAGATATTAAATACAGCAGACATAACTGTGATTAAAGACCCAAGTGTTTATGCGAACTATGATGTCTTTGTTTCAGGTATTTTAGGATATCATAAAAATGATAGTCAAATTTACGATGATTTAAGCATTTCTCATAATTCTATTGATATCACAGAAGAAAGTGGTAATTTAGACACTTTACTCAATGATGGAGATATTTATATTAGAGGTAATTTTGATGGTAGTGTTAGAGCTGCAGGTATTGTTTTATATAATAGATCTTTATTGACAAACGCAATTAATCTAGGAGATATTGATATTGTAAATAACATTCAAACTGCAAATGATGAAGTAGAAGCAGCTGGAATTGCTTATTTGATGAGTGGAGAATATGCTCAACTTAAAGATACTGCAAACCATGGTGAGATCAGAGTTATTTCTAATACATCTTTAGGTTATGCACATGCTGCAGGGATTGCAGTTAGAAATGATCGCCTTGAAAATGGCTATAATGTAGTCCAAAATACACACGATAATGAACGTGCGAAAATTACTTTTAGTATCAATTATGGAAATATATTTGCATTTAGTAATGTTAATGAAAGTGGTTATACAATAATAAATGAAACCCGTTCTAAAGCAGCAGGTATTTTTGCTATTGGTATTTTATCAAATATCAATAATGTTAATTATGGAAATGTGTATTCTAAATATTTAGCAGCAGGTATTATAGGATTTATTTACTATAATCGTTTTGGTACTGTTAATTATGATGAAGTTTTCATTTCAAACTCAATGAATTACGGTAAAATTAGACAGATTACTGCATATGATAGCGGATCAGATCAACTTACATATAATAATACTGCTACACCACCAACAAATGTACAATCTGGTTTTGGAGCTATTGTTGGTAAATTTCATACAGGAACATCTACTTGGCAATTTGTTGGTGATGTAAATTATCCTATTGATAGAATATATTTTGGATATTTACTAAACTTTGACGAAAAGATAGATATGTTTGCCAGTGCACCAGCTCCAGATGCATCCAACTTCTATGATTCTGAAGAGTTGATTGACACATTTGATACTGTCATTTCAGGTATGATAGCAAATATGGCAACAACAAACCCTAATGATGATTCAGTACCACCTTTTGCAGAGTTTACAATTTTAATCTATATTTGGATTTTCCCAGTTGAAAGACAATTTGGACAAGATATAAAGAGTTATGAGCTTAATGATGGAGAAGATGGAATTTTTTATGAAACGTTTGGTTTTAGATCTTCGAGACCTGTTTTTGGTTCTACAGACCAGTTCATCAGAGATTATATTCAATATTTACCACGTGAAAAAGTCAATGAACCACTTCTAAATCAAATAGAAGCAGATACATCTAATACTTTTACAGGGATTTATGCGTTATCTAGTAGTACTGGTATTGGTAATGGTATCTTTATTCCAGATCATTTTGTGACAGAAGGATTAAATTTATATGATGAAGCAAATCCAACTGGAGATGCATCTTGGCTTGGAGATCCAATGACACCAGGTAGCATTAGTTATGATTTGTATTATTTAATGCGACAAATAAAAAGTGTGTTTGCGACTACAATTTATGATCTTGAAATTAAGCAAGTTGATAGTAATGGTGACTATATCGAAGATGGACTTACGTTAACTGATCCAGTCATCGACGAAGCTAGAGGATTGCTCACATATTACATTCCAAGTAACGCTGAAATATTGGACGGTCAAACCCCACAAAGTTTAACTGTGTCTAAGTATGTTGAAGTATCGCCTGGTATTACAGGGGCAAGATATGTACCAGAGTTATTAGGTAGTGGAGCTCCAACATATAAATGGGTAGGTACCCATAAAAAAGTAAATGACCAAATGGTTGCTATTGGACCATATGCTGAACTTTCTGGAACTAATGTTTATAACGTTGTTAGAGGAAATCAATACTATGAATACTCAGAAACAAGATTATCTAGATTAAATCCACCACTTTACCAATACACAGAAACCAATGGTTCAATTGGAACTGGCGTTATTGATGAAATTGTTAATTTTTCAGGATACACTGTAACACAAATTTGGTTTTGGACTTTTTATGATATGGAAGGATATCGGTTAGATCAAGTTCAAAATGCTTCTATGGGCTATGGTGCTTATAGACAGTATTATGAAGACGGTTATTCTAGAGTTTTATATGAATATGTAGGACCAAACACTGAACTTGTTACTTACGTAAATGCAGGTTTAACACCAAATGTTACTGTATATCCAGAATCAACAGTATATTTTAAAGCTAATACAGATGATCAAACCTATACAATTTCTGATGGAGCATCATTAGAAAATGGTGGTGTATCAATTACTACAAATGCATCTATTCCTAGAAGTTTTGGTATATATGATCAAATGTTTGACCAATTTGGTTTTTATATTGATAGTGTTGAAGATCATTATGGAACTGTAAGAGTTTTTTCTGAGGCTTACGATGCACAAGATCCTGCAACATATAAAGATTACACAATTAGAGTTATTCGTACAGCAGATCAAGAAATATCTGATCTAGATGTTTTACTAATCAATAGTGTCAGTGCATTACCAGGTAGTTTTAATGTCGAAAATGTAACTGCAACACAAAATCTATTTTATGAATATGATGGTACGAATGGTTATATTAGTCTTACCTATGAAACTTATAACATTTCTGATTTATACTACATGCTACCGAACGTTGAAATCTTTGACAATAATACTGGAGTCAAAGTACATACATCGCTTTATCGATTGGAGAAAGGTTATGTAGCAACAGATCAAGGATTTAATAATCAGACCGGTGAATGGGGTTACGGAGAAGTATCTATTGATTTCATTCCGGAAGATGATTTCCCAAGTGGAGATTATCGAATCGAAACATCATTGATTACTGGAGATACATATAATATTTATTTTTCTAAAGTTGAAAGTGGAAATGGGGATGTTTTATCCTTTATTTATCAAGGAGAAGAAATCATTCCAGAAACGAATATATATACATCTGAAATACCTTATGGATTATATTACATCAATGGAAATAGTGAGACAGAAATCGTTAATTTTACTAACTTATCATCCATAAGTGATGTTTATTATTTGGATATCTCAGCGTCTCTTCCTGATTATTTAGAAGGATTAGAAATATCAACTTTTTCAACGATTGATGATGTTGACTTAAATATCACACAACTTGAAGGATATAGATATCAGTATGATATTATTTATAACATTATTGCGGAAGATGGATCATTGCATACATTTACTCACAGACTGATTGAAAGACCTTTATATCAGGATGTTGAGGTTGCATATAAGAATGGTGGAGAATTAGCTTTACCATTAACATCTATAGATATTTTCTATGAAGAAGGACCTACTTTACGTATGGAATATGATTTTGAAGATGTCTTTTTCCCAAGTGATGAAATATTATCAGTGGCTAGTTCATTCGTTCCATTAAACGGTACAGATGTAGCTGTTGAAAATTCAGATTATTTCATTTCTACAATCAATGGTATTGGTTTTGAAGTGGATTTAAGTAGAGATACTCCAAAGGGAGATTATCAGTTTATATTGACTTATCACTCAGAAATCTCATTATGGGGAAATACGTTTGATTGGACATTTGATTTTTCTCCAATTGATGCAACAAAACTAAAAAATAACAATGCGTATTTAGAAAATATATTGTTCGCATCTAATTCCGTATTTGATTCAGTTATTGATGCCTTTTCTACAATTATTGAAATCGATCCGATTACAGTTTCCGATTATGAAGGGTATTATGTTTATCCGATTGAAGATCGTACACAAAGAATTATAAATGTTTTACCAACAACTGGTATTGACTATGGTGATTATGTAAGCGAAGATGCTTATTGGATTTTAGGACAAGTTCAAAGAACGAATCTAGCTAGTTACACGCCAACATTTTATGTACCTGATGGTGCTACAATCTATAAGGTTATTGATGAGAACAATGTACATTATGATTTTCAATCACCAGAACTTACTGCAGATTACTCTGATTTTGGAGATGGTGTGAATTTTACATTCGTTCATTATCGTATATATGCAGAAGATTTCGATGAAAACCCAACTAATTATGTTGATTACTATGTAACTGTTCAAGATACAACAAATAATGTCAAAATTGACATTACTGTTGTAAATGATACAACTGCTTTTATTGAAGAAGTATTTGTAACAGTTAACGTTTGTAGAGTTGAAGAAGGCGAGTCATGTGATTTAAGTAATTACATCAATCAAATGCAACTATTCTCTTATTTTAATCAAGAAGCACTGTTGTTTGAAAATCTACCTTTTGCGACATCTACAGATGGTACTTATAAAATCTCAGTTGATTTACCGATAGGTTTTGACTTTTATATCGAAGCATCTCAAGATTTAATATCAGGAGATTACTTAGAAATACCATCATCAAGAATTCCACAAAGATATTTTATTACAATCCATATTGTTGAAGGTGTTGTTTTAGATAAACTCTGGGGATATGATGAGACTTATACATATGAACCAGTTGCGTTAGAGTTAGATCAAATGCGTACTTATTTACAAGGTGAGCGTTTTGTTTACAATGATATTACATATGAAGTACAACCAGGCTATACATATACATATAGTGTAGGTTTTGAACCAGGAACATCACCGCTTCTAGGATTACTGAATGTGAGTAGGATTTATGATCCAAACTCAACTTATATTTCTGGGAATACGGTTTATTACATGGATGCATACTATAAGGCACTAGGTGTATCAGCATCTGGTGTAGAACCAAATGTTACGTCTGTAACAAACGGTTTATGGTTTGAAATCTCAGAAAATTGGTTAAGTTATAACCACTACCAAATCGGTGATATGGTTTTATACAATGGTGATTATTATACAGCATTAACAGATCATCAAAATGTAGAGCCAGATTCAAATCCTAGTGTATGGGAATTATACGTTGAATAAAATAAAAACGGCGATAGTCATTGACTAAAGCCGTTTTTTATTATAGCAATACAATACCAACAATCAAAGCTGCAAGTCCAAATACCAATAATAAAACGTTGTAACCTGTTTTACCCATCATTTTGATCAATGCTTTCGATTTTACATTGTTATAAAAGAATGGGAATTGAAATAATAAACCAACTAGCAATAATGCTCCATAAATAATTAAAATAATAGCTAAAACTTCCAATTGATTACCTCCTATAAATTATGTTTTTTTGTATATAGTTTAAAGAATAAACTTCCAACAATGACATGAACGATACATCCAATTAGGAAATATAGTGTTGATGAATCTAATAAATAATCTTGTGGTATGAGTTGCATTGAGATAATTCTTGCTGTCCAAAAGCCAGGGAATATACCTAAGAAAAGTTCTGTCCAATCAATTAAGAATAGTGATGCGATTGGAGTCATGAGAATAAGGCCTGATAATTTCATCATCACAAAACCTTCAACTTTATTATTTGCAAAAGCATTGATGAGTAATGCATAAATTGGGCCTTGTAAAGGTGTTAATATTAATATGTAGGTAACATCTAAGATGTTTGCATCAACTAAAAATCCACTGAATAAGAGTAATATAAATGTCGCAAATATTCCGAATATATAACTAATAAGTAGTTTAAGTAACACATAATATTTAACAGATATTGGTGTTATTTTTAGTGTTAATAATACATTGTCATCTTGATCATCTAAAAGAGTAAACCCAGTGATTGCACCAAATATAAATCCATTCATTAATATGAAAATAAGTACAACAATATCAGATGCGAGTGCTGAGGATTGTTCTTCAAGATAAGGGATAAGAAAATAAGCAATAATTGCTAGCATCAAAGGGAAAAATGCAAAGAAAACATACATTTTATCTCTTGTAATACTTCTTAGTTCATGTTTGAGTAGTCTTTTTAACATGATTACACCCCACTTTGCTTAACTGCATAATCTTTGAATTTTCTAAGCACATAAAATTTATATAATGCAAATCCTCCAAATATAATGACACCTAAGCTGATAAAAAATTTGATTGTGATATCTGCACCAAATCCAACTTCTATGAGTTTGATCGCTGCTTGTGTAGGAATGATGAGTAATATGTACTCCCAAGTTTCACCTTTAAAAATGATGTTGAAATAATTTAACATCGGCGGGATTAAGAATACAAATGAATACATCATGACACCGACAAGCATAGACGTAAAGTCTTTTGAATGATAACTAAACACAAATCCTAATAATGAGTGAAAAGATACTGATAAGATTAGTGCTAGAATAACCAGTGGCCAGTTCACTGTGACATCTTTTAGAAAGAAGAAGACGATGATAATTAAAAGTGATGAAAATAGCGTGTGAATTGTATTTGCAATCACTTTAGATAAAATCATATCTTTATTAGATATAGGTGTAACTAGCATGGTAGAAAACGTGAATTCTGTTTTTTCGAAAAACATCATTGCACCTACATACAAAACTGCCATCATGGTCGCATCTAAAACGATAATGAGTGGTAATAAAGACGCGAGTAAATCAGAGTCTTTGATAAAATATAGTAGTAAAAACCAGATGATTGCAACCACAAAACTAATGGTTGTAACGTTATATTTATTAAGTCTTTGAAGTTCACCTTTAATGAGTATAAAAAGTTTATTCATTTTTAAGTTCCACACCAGTAACCATGATGAATATATCTTCTAAGGTTGTTTCACCTGAGTGAATGGTTTCAATAGTTTTGGTTTGTAATAAATCTAAGAATGCTTTGTTTTTTCCAATATTATCTAATGAAAATTCTTCCGTTTTGGTTTGGTGATCTTCGTTATACTCGACTTTTAATAAACGTTTACCATATTTGATTTTTAAATTTCTTGGAGAATCAATTTCTTTGATTTGACCATCAACAATAAAAGCAACTCGATCACATAATTGATCGATATCATTCATGATGTGAGAAGTAATGAAGACTGTGCCGCCTTCCTCTTTAAAGACTCTAATCATGTCTTTTAAGATCATGGCATTTGTTGGATCAAGTCCATTTGTTGGTTCATCTAAAAATAGCATCTCTGGGCTGTTTAGAAGCGCACGAACAATGTTTAATCTAATCTTCATACCTTTAGAATATTCACTGACCATCTTATCTCTATCTTCCCATAAACCAACTTTTTTCATGAGAGATTCTACGTCGTTTTGTTTCTTATAGAGTTTTAGGAAAAACTCGATATTTTCCATAGCTGTCATCTTAGAAAAGTGAATTGGCATTTCAAAACTAACACCAATATTTTCATAGAATTCATCTCCAAGTTCTTGAATATTTTTTCCGTTATAGCTGATCATGCCTTCATATTGATCAAGAAGCTTGATTAATATTTTTTGAGTGGTTGATTTACCTGCGCCACTTGGCCCTAAAAATCCAAAAATCTCGCCTCTTGCGATTTCAAAAGAAATCCCTTTGATGGTTTCTTCTTTGTTTTTTGGATACTTAAAATGTAAGTTTTCTACTTTAAACATGTGTACATATTCCTTTCATGATTATATCTATGATTTCTGTAGCTTTTTGTTCAACAGTTTCTAAGTTTGATGTTGTTTTTGATAATTCTTCTAATGTGATTTTATTCATAAACTCATTTAAGACCGTAGATAATAGTTTTGGATCAACATCTTTTCTAATGAGTCCTTTTTCTTGATCTTTAATGATGTAGGATTCATACATGAATTGTGCCTGCTTAAGACCTTCTTGATAAATAGGTCTTTGTTTTAAAGCATCAGAGTTAGCTACATTTTTAGCTACTTTTACTAATTTTGGATAAGCTTTTTCAAAAGCAATCCCTTTGATATAGATTTGTCTGAATCTTTCGATAAAACTTATATCAGTCTCAAGTGCAAACAGTGGACCCCAGAATTGGAATTTAAGATTTTTGATATGGGATAAGAAAAAATCGTACATATCATCTTTATCTTCAAAGTATTGATAAAAGCTTCCGCGCGGTATTTTAGCTTGTTTAATGATGTTTTGAATGTTGATGTGCTCATAAGTATGTAAACCTAGTTCATCAGTAATTGCATCAATGATGCGATTTTTTTTATCATCAGGCAAATTAAAAAATGTTTGTGATGGCATAACTATCCTCCTTACATGACACACCTGTCATATATGTCTCAAAAAAAATATAAATCATATGACAACCTTGTCATAATTTGATTATATAACGAAAATAAATAGATGTCAAGCATAAAAAAAAGAAGCATTAAGCTTCCTTATTATCTGGAGTCATTTTTACTTTACATGTTCCATAGATCAGTTCTCTTCTGACAAGTAATAAACCAATAATAATTAAAATCAATGAAATGAGCTTATATGGTAGTCCTGCTAGAGGAAGAGCAATCACTGAAAAAGCAATACCTATACTTGCAAAAAACGCAATCACACAAGAGGTACATCCATAAGTTAAAACACCAAATAGTACAGATAAGAATCCAAACGTCGTCCCTTTACCTTCTTTGCCTTTGAGTTCAACCATTGCGGTTGATAGATGCATTAAAAATGCTGATAGTAGACTCATCGTAATATTTAATGTAATATTAGTAACTACTAAATACGTCCCATAGGTCTCTCTCATTTCTTGATAACTCATATTAAGACTATCAACGATTTGATAGATCACCATAAAAGCTACAAAAAAAAGCATAGCTTGAATGATGTATTTTCGTTCTTTAAGTTTTAAGATTGCTGCTTGATACATAACATACGCTCCTTGTAATAAAACTTAATTTTTTCAATTTATTTAATTATAACATACTTTTTTTATATATAAATATAAAGATGCATTTCGTAAATTCGACTCAGTTTCTTGACATATGTATTTATTGATATATAATGTATGTGATATGGTTTATCATCATTGAACTAATTGTTTATAGATGCTAAACTAAATGATTAAATAGAGCATAAAATATTACACACAGTAAACGTAAAGAGGTGTTATTCTATGGCAGCATTAATAGAACTAAAAGATATTACAAAAGAATTTAATGGGCAAGTTGTTTTAAGAGGTATCGATTTAACGATTGAACAAAACGAATTTGTGACTTTACTTGGGCCATCTGGTTGCGGGAAAACAACAACACTAAGAATTATTGGTGGATTTGTTGATCCGAGTGCTGGAGAGGTCCTTTTTGACGGTGAATCTATATTAGATACTCCTGCTCACAAAAGACCCACAAATACTGTATTTCAAAGGTATGCACTTTTTCCTCATTTGAATGTTTTTGAAAATGTAGCTTTTGGTTTAAGGGTTAAAAATGATTCGTTATCAACACTCGAACAAATCAAACAAGTTCAAAAAACATATCAGTTAAAAATTAAGCAAACGAAAGATCATGAAGAAATTAAAGAATTAAAAAGAGAATTAAAAGAAAAGATAACTTATTTAAGAGATCCTAACATTGAGTTAAAAGAAAAAATCAAAGATTTAAAGAAATCTTTGAAAACAAGTCAAGATAAGGAAAAAATCTTAAATGATATAGAAACTTTGAAAGCTCAATTTGTTACTAAGAAAAAGATTGAAGCTGAGATTGAAGAAAAAGTGAATAAGTATTTAAAGCTTGTAGGACTTGAAGGATATGAAGAAAGAGAAGTTCATAAACTCTCAGGTGGACAACAACAAAGAGTTGCGATTGCTAGAGCTCTTATCAATGAACCTAAGGTTTTACTTTTAGATGAGCCACTCGCTGCACTTGATTTAAAACTTAGACAAGAAATGCAATACGAACTAAAAGAAATCCAACGTAGTGCTGGAATTACATTTATCTTTGTAACACATGATCAAGAAGAAGCTTTAACAATGAGTGATAAGATTGTTGTTATGAATCAAGGTGAAATCTATCAAATAGGAACACCTGAAGATATATATAATGAGCCAGCAAACACATTTGTAGCTAAATTCATTGGAGAATCAAACATCATTGATGGCATCATGAAAGATGATTTATTAGTATCATTTGACGGCAAAGATTACATCTGTGTGGATAAAGGATTTTCTAAAAATGAACCTGTAGATATCGTCATTAGACCAGAGGACATCGATATTGTTGATGAAAACGAAGGGTTATTAGTTGGTGTTGTGGATAGTATAGCTTTTAAAGGTGTTCATTATGAAATTGATGTGAAAACTAAAGAAAGAATATTCACGATTCACACAACGGATTATCATGAGTTACATAGTAAAGTTGGTATAAAATTTGGACCAGAAGATATTCATGTTATGGAGAAATGGACATGAACAAGGTCGTATTATCTATAGATAACGAACAACACAAAAAACAAAGAAAATCCGTTCGTCAATTTGAAGCCTATTTAAGTATTCCTTATTATATTGTGATGGTTGTTTTAGTCGTTATACCGATTTTCTTAATGGTGATATCATCATTTCAAGAAGATCGTCAATCATCAGTATTTCCTATTGGTTTTACACTAACGCATTACCTAGACTTTTTCCAAGCTGCATCGTTTGTCAGAGCAATGACATCGAGCTTGTGGATAGCATTTGCAACCACTATTGTTTCTTTAATTATTGGATATCCACTAGCTTACTTATTAACAAAATTAAAATTAAAAACACAAATGACATTATTGTTATTAATCAATGCACCGATGTGGATCAACATGCTTTTAAGAGTTAGAGCATTAGAGCAAATCATGCGCATGTTCTTTCCATTTTTAATCGATACTGCACCTGGTGTTGTCATAGGACTGGTTTATGTATATTTACCATTTATGGTTTTACCTATTTATGCAGTGATATCAAAAATTGATCCTAATTTAATTGAATCATCAGCAGATTTAGGAGCATCAAAGATGAAAACGATGATGAGAGTGATCATTCCATTATCATTATCTGGTGTCTTATCAGGTGTGCTCATGGTATTTTTACCAGCAGCAACAACGATCATTGTTCCTCAATATTTGGCACCTAGTCAAAACATCTATATGATTGGTACTTTGATAGAAAAATCGATTATTTATAATGGAAGAATATCCTATTCATCAGCGATTGCGATTGTGTTATCGATT
Source organism: Tenericutes bacterium MO-XQ (assembly GCA_002838185.1). Classification (GTDB taxonomy): domain Bacteria; phylum Bacillota_I; class Bacilli_A; order Acholeplasmatales; family Acholeplasmataceae; genus Mariniplasma. Next base: position 815,583 of record CP017948.1, read on the forward strand.
GTGATATTAGGTATTGTTTACTACATTAAAAAATTAGATAAATACAAGGGGGTTAATGCAAATGAAAAAGAAGCGTATTAATCCTTATCAATTGATATTTTTGCTTATTGTTATGTTATTTATTTATGCACCTATCATATCGATTGCAGTATTCTCATTTAATGAGGCAAACTCATTAACAGTATGGCAAGGTTTTACGTTTAACAGATATGTTGAACTATTCAAAGACCGTGAGTTATTTAATTACGCAAACCCAAGAGAATCAGTCGTTTTTATGACAATATTTATTGCGGTCGTCTCAACCATCATATCAACCATTTTAGGAACGTTTGCGGCCATTGCCCTCACACAAACTAAAAAAGTGATTAGAGATATGACAATGACAGTAAATAATATTCCAATTGTTTCACCAGAAATTATTACAGCTGTGTCACTATTGGTGTTATTTGGAGCACTTCAAATCGCACCAAGCTATAACACGATGTTACTTGCTCATATCGCATTTTCAACACCTTATGTATTGATTACAGTTTATCCAAAAGTTAAAAGCTTAGATCCAAACATCGCAGATGCAGCATATGATTTAGGTGCATCACCAATGAAGGCTTTATTTAAAGTGATTTTACCGCAAATAAAAGTTGCGATTATCGCAGGAGCAGCGATTGCGTTTACAATGAGTTTTGATGATTTCATTATTTCATATTTTGTCGCAGGATCCAGCGGGGATAAGAATATATCCATTTATTTGTACACAAATAGATTAAGTCCCAAACCGATCATTAATGCATTATCAACCATTATTTTATTAATCATCGGTGGAAAAATTACATATGATTATTTTAAAACAGGAAAGAAAGTAGAGGAATTAGAATGAAAAAAATATTAGGTTTATTTGTCTTGGTTTTATCTGTTATAGCACTTGTAGGTTGTGAGTCAGGTCCAACATTAAGACTTTATAATTGGGGCGAGTACATTGATGATGAGCTTGTTTATGAGTTTGAAGAAGAAACTAGTATTAAAGTAAAACAAATTGCTTTTGATTCAAACGAAGTTGCAATCACGCAAATTAAATCAGGAAATCAATATGATTTAGTGATTCCAAGTGATTATGCGATTGAACAACTCGCTGTTGAAGAATTGATTGTACCAATTGATTGGTCAAAAATTACAGTGTTAGATCCTGAAACAGATCTTGCAGATGGATTATCTACAATTTTAAACACATTAGCATCTGGTGATGATGGGTTTGATTTATTAGAATACGCAATCCCTTATTTTTGGGGAAATGTAGGTCTATTATATGACACTACAACAGTTGATGAAAATGATTTAACTGGATGGGATTTATTAACAATGACTGATACTTATGATATCGCATTTTATAACAGTTCAAGAGATTCTTTCATGCTTGCATTAAAACAAACAGGAGCATCTTCAATTAATCATCCAACAACTGCTGAGTTTGATGCTGCTGAATCATGGTTAAGTGATGCTTTAACTTCTGAAACTTTTGTTATTACTGACGAAATATTTGATGCGATGTTAGACCCAGCTAGATACGATGTAGCAGTAAGTTACTCAGGTGATGCAAATTACTTAATGATGGAAAATGAAAATCTAGACTTTTTTGTTCCTGAGCAAGGTACAAACATTTGGGTTGATGCATTTGTTACTCCAGTAGGTGCAAACATGGAATATGCTTATGAGTTTATGAACTTTATGTTAACTTATGATGCTGCATCTAGAAATACAGATTGGGTCGGTTATTCAACACCTAGAAAAGATGTATTTGAAGATATGTTAGCAACTGATGGCACTTATGAAGATTATGCATCAAGTTATGATGTTAGAATTAACGCAAATGATGAAGTTTATCGTTATAATGAAGACTTAAAACTAGAAATGGATACGACATGGCAAGAAATCTTAGCAAACAAAGGATTTGATGAAGGTGAAGGCCTTGGTGTTGGTGCAATTTCTGCAATCATCATTATTGGTGTTTTAGTGGTTTCAACAACAATTGTTTCAATCATAAAAAAACGTCGATAAGTAAATACCAAAAAAGGCAAAAATTTTGCCTTTTTTTTATGTATAAAATAGCGTGAGATGTTTTTAATTAAGGGCTTTTTATGCTAAAATAATAACGAGGTAATAAACATGAATTTAGATAAAAGAAAAGTTAGAGTCGAATTGATGCAAGTTCTATATCAATACGATTTATATCAAAGTGAAAAAATAACATTTATACCAACATTTGAGATTGAAGAAAGTCAATCGGTTTTTAATGATATTGTTGAAAAAATAGATGCAATCGATCAAGTGATTGAAGATAATTTGTATAACTATAGTTTATATCGTTTAAGCTATTTGGATCGTGCAATCATTAGACTTGCAACATATGAATTAATGCATACAGATTTAGCAAAAGAAATCATCATTAACGAAGCGATTGAACTTACAAAAATCTATACAAATTTAGATGATGAAAAACAACGTAAGTTCAATAATAAGGTGATTGATCAAATCACAAAAGCCATTAGGGGATGAGCATAGTTGAATAATCCAGTGTATTTAACTGTCAGTGCATTAACTAAATATATCAAGGTAAAACTTGAACAAGATAAGCATTTAACGCATATTTTGATTAAAGGTGAAGTCTCCAATTTTAAACGTCATAGTCGGGGGCATTTTTACTTTACCTTGAAAGATGAAGGTGCATCGATTAGTTGTATTATGTTTTCAAGAGATACAGCTGATGTGAATTTTGAACCTAAAGAAGGAGATCATGTTTTAATTGAAGGTAGAATGAGTGTTTATGAACCCTCTGGGTCTTATAGTATACAAGTCAAGACATTAAAACTTGATGGCGTTGGTGAGCTTTATTTAAAATATGAAAAACTAAAAAAAGAACTTGAAGCAAAAGGATTTTTTGATCAAGCACATAAAAAACCAATCCCTAAATTCCCTAAAAAAATTGGGGTGATCACATCACCAACAGGTGCAGTCATCCAAGATATTACCAATACAGTAACAAGAAGATATATGCTTTGTGAAATCCATTTGTATCCAGCACTTGTTCAAGGTCCTGGATCAAGTGAGAGTATAAAAAATCAAATACTTCTTGCAAATAAGAAAAATGAAGTGGATGTATTAATTGTTGGACGTGGTGGTGGATCTATCGAAGATTTATGGGGGTTTAACGAACTTCCAACAATCGAAGCGATTTATAATTCTAAGATTCCGATTATCACAGCGATTGGACATGAAACAGATTTTACACTATCTGATTTTGTAGGTGATTTAAGAGCACCAACACCAACAGCAGCTGCAGAACTTGCAACACCGAATAAAGTAGACTTAATCGATAAGATTAATGATTATAGCTATCAAAATAGAAAACATATGTTAGCATTTATTGAGTTTTATCAAACGAAGATACTGCATTTAGATCAAAGCTTAGAAAGGGTATCCCCGTTATCTAGGTTAGATCAATACAAAAAAGATATCTCTAAACTAGATGATTTATTAACGCTTCATATGAAATCTTACTTAAGTGACCAAAAGGTATCACTTGAACGGATGGTTCAACAAATGAAACATCCTCAAGATAAGATTGATTATTTTAAAGAAAAATTAGCGTTGATGGATACATCTTTAAAAAGAAATATTAATTATGTTTATGAGTATAAAGCAAGTAAGTTTGATGCACTTAAAAATGCACTTAGCGCACTTTCTCCATTGCTATTGATGGATAAAGGATACGCAATGATTAAAAAGGATCAGAAAGTATTAACAACAATCAAAGATGTAAAAATCAATGATGATATAGAAATTGAATTACAAGACGGTTACATATATACAAATGTTAAAGGAAAGAAGGAAAAATAATGGCTGATAAATCATTTGAAACATTATTAAAAGAATTGGAGCAAGTCGTAAAAGATTTAGAAAATAAAGATATACCTCTCGATGAAGCAGTTAAAAAATATCAATTAGGATTAGAATTATCTAAAGCTTGTTATGAAATGCTAGAAAGTGCTGAAAAGTTAGTAGTTAAGGAGATTAAGTCTTAAGATGAATCTTTTTGACATAAAAGATCCATCATTTTTAAAAAGCTTATCACTTAAAGAACTTGAAGCATTAGCATTAGACATTAGAGCATTTTTAATTGATTCAATCGAAAAAACAGGTGGTCATTTAAGTTCAAATCTAGGAACAGTCGAACTGATTATTGCGTTACATTATGTGTTTAACAGCCCTGATGACGCAATCCTTTTTGACGTTGGTCATCAAGCATATACACATAAAATATTAACCGGTAGAGCAAATCAATTTGATACATTAAGACAAACTAACGGTTTATCAGGATATATTAACTATAAAGAATCAATTCATGACTTATGGGAAAGTGGTCATGCAGGCACGGCTTTATCAGCGCTTTATGGCATCCTTTATGCAAAATCATTAAAGGGTGAAAAAGGTGAAGGCATTGCAGTTGTTGGTGATGCATCGATCATGAATGGTATGAGTACTGAGGCATTAAATTTACTAGGTAATGACCCAAAACAAAGAGGCATTATTATCTTAAATGATAATCAAATGAGTATTTCTAAGAGTGTAGGCTCTATTTCAAGAGCTTTAACAAGATTTAGAAGTAACAAGTTTGTGATTAAAAATAAACGATTCTGGCATCGGGTATTGCCTGAGTTTATCATTCGTGTTTTAAGTCGTATTAAAAGAAGTATTCGCACGTTATTACAAAGAAAAAATATATTTGAAGATTTAGGCTATATGTATATTGGTCCAATTGATGGACATGATATTAAGAGTCTTATTTATCATTTAAAGCGTATTAAAACTCTAAAAGAGAGTGTTGTCCTTCATATCATCACAGATAAAGGTAAAGGCCATAAAGATGCAGAAAATGATATGGTTGGTACTTTTCATGGTGTATCAAAAAAACATAAAGAACAAGCACCTGGTATCTCATGGAGTGAATGTATTGCAGTTGGTCTAGATAAATTTCAAGAGGTCGAAAAAACATTTGTTATTATGCCAGCAATGACTGTTGGAACAAAAATGATTGAGTTTGAAAAGAAATATCCAGATCGTTATTTAGATATAGGTATAGCAGAAGAGCATGGTGCATCAATGGCTGCGATGATGGCACATCAAGGTATCAAAGTTTTCTATCCATTATATGCAACATTTAGTCAAAGAGCTTTTGACCAAATCTTAAATGATATTGCAAGATCTGATCATCATGTTGTATTTGGTATTGATCGTGCAGGCATTGTTGGTGAAGATGGATCTACACATCAAGGTTTATATGATTTATCTATGTTTAATTTAATGCCAAATATGGTTGTTACGATGCCATATAATGCACAAGAAGCATTTGACCTTATGCATTATGGCTTCATGAAGCAAACACATCCATTTGTGATTAGATATCCAAGAGGTGTTGTTCAGTTTGATCGTGATCAAAAAGTTGAGTTCCATGAGATAACACCTTCATGGACATACCTTAAAAAAGGAAAAGATTCAATTGTGTTGATCAGTTATGGTCCAAGCTTAGATTTACTTATAGAAGCTTTAGAAAAAGCTGGCGTTGATGGAACGGTTGTAAACGCAAGATTCATCAAGCCAATTGATGAAGCGATGCTTAAAGAGATATTAAGTGAGGATGTTAAAGTATTAGTTTATGAAGAAACTTCAAATGTTGGTGGACTCTATCCACAAATATTAAAATATATGGCTAAACATAACCATCATCACAAAATTATTGAAATGTCTATTACCGATCAAATCGTTGAACATGGACATTATAAAGATATGCTAGAAGCATGTCATATGGATGTATTAAGTATTGTAAAAAACATAAAGGATTTGATGTGATGAGACTTGATCTTTATTTAGTTCAAAACAACCATGTGAAATCAAGATCTCAGGCCACGGATTTTATTAAACGTGGTCTTGTTTCTATCAATGACGAGGTTATATTAAAACCAGGTTATAAAATAGAACCAGATGATTTGATAAAAATTGAAGAAGAAAAGCATTTTGTAAGTCGTGCAGGTGAGAAATTATATCATGCGCTTAACGACTTTAAGATATCACTTGCTGATAAAGTAATCATAGACATAGGTTCTTCAACCGGAGGATTTACTGATTGTAGTCTACAAGAAGGTGCTAAACTTGTATATGCATATGATGTAGGTACAGATCAAATGGATTTCTCATTTAGAAATCATCCAAAAATTATGTTATATGAACAAACCAATTTTTTAGATGTGGATGTGATAGATGCAGATATGTGCTTAATTGATGTATCTTTTACATCTATTCTTCCAATTATGAATCATCTCAAAGGATTTAGGGGAGATATTATTGCACTCATCAAACCACAATTTGAAGCAGGGCATAATAAATTTAAAGGTGTGATGAAAGATAAGAAATTGATTGAATACACATTAATTCATGTTTTAGAATCCATAAGAGCATATGGATTTAATTTAAGTGGCTTTAAAAAAGCTCATCTCAAAGGTAAAAAAGGGAATCAAGAATTTGTACTTTATATTAAAAACCAAAAAGACAATGATTTAGATATTAAAAACATCGTTGGAGAGGTTATATGCTAAAATCCTTAAAAGTAAGTCATTTTGCATTAATTGACGATTTAGAAATTGAGTTTAATGATGGTCTAACTGCACTGACAGGTGAAACTGGTGCTGGTAAGACAATTATTTTGGAATCCTTGCATTTATTGTTTGGAAAAAGAAGTGACCAACAAATGATTAGATATGGTGAATCAAAAGCCGTCGTTGTTGGTACTTTTGTGCTGCCGAAAGATAAACAAGAACAATTAGGTTTAGATGAAGAAATCACAGTTCGAAGGGAAATAGATTCAAATTCTAGACATGTCATGAAAATAAACGATGAAGTTGTTACTTTGAATCGCTTAAAAGAAGTTATGTCTATTTTAGGAAATATCCACTCACAAAATGATTCAATGACACTTTTTGATCGTGGTTATTACTTAACATTTATCGACCAAGTCGATCAAAAGAAAGTTGATGAACTACTCAATCATTATTTGATTAAAAGAAGTAAGTATTTAGATCAAAAGAAAGCATTTGAACAACTTAAAAATAAAAAAGAAGCATCTATAGAAAAGGAATCTTTTTTAGCGTATCAAATTAAAGAACTTGAAGGCTATCAATTAGTTCCTGATGAAAAGACACAACTTGAAGATGAGTTAAACAAATTAAAAAATTACGATAAGATCATGAATGAACTTCAATCAGCATATCAGTATTTAGATGGAGAGGTCTATCAGATTGATCATATTTATGATGCATCAGTTGCACTAGATAAAATCAAACATCTTGATGAATCATATCAAGATATGGCTGAAAGATTATCTTCTAGCTATTATGAGATAGATGATGTTAAATCTAGAATTTATCAAAACATAGAAGGCTTAGATTTCGATCAAGATAAGTTTAATTTGATGCAAGAACGTCATTATGAACTGATTAAAATTGAACAAAAATATCAAAAAGAAATCAATGATTTAATAGATTATTACCATGAGATTAAAAAAGAATTACTCATGATCACTGATTATGATGAGTATATTAAAGAAGCTAGAAAAGAGCTCGATGAAGCCTTTTTAGATGCATATAATGCTGGGCTAAAACTAAGAGAGTTAAGACAAAAGCTTGCTAAAAAGTTATCTAAAGATATGATTTTAGAACTTAAAGATCTTGATTTAGAAAAAGCTACTTTTGATATTGTATTTGATGATATTGAAAAAGAAGAGAAAGCTTTATTGGAAACAGGACTTGATCAAGTTGAGTTCATGATTTCTCTAAATGAAGGTGAACCAATCAAGCCACTTGCGAAAGTTGCTAGTGGTGGTGAACGTGCTCGATTTATGTTTGCACTTAAGAGCATTTATGCGAAATCTAATCAATTAAGCATGCTTGTTTTAGATGAGATTGATATTGGTATTAGTGGTAAAACAGCGGCAAAAGTTGCTTTAAAAATGGCTGAACTTTCTAAAGCGATGCAGCTCATTGTGATTACACATCTACCACAGGTTGCTGCAAAAGCAGATCACCATTACGGTATCACAAAACAAAAAGAAAACAACCGCATGGTCACTCATATTACAAAACTTAACTTAGACCAAAGAATTGAAATGATTGGTATGATGTTAAGTGATGAAAAATTAAGTCATTTTGCGATTGAACAAGCTAAAATGTTATTGAAAAAGTAATCATATAAAGAAAAAAGGTGTTTCCACCTATTTCTTAAGTCTTATGCATTACCACTTGTAACTGATAAGATGAAACCAATAATGATTGCGCCTACCATACCGAGTAGTAATAACCATACAACTACTTTACCCCACCATGTTTCACTTGGGTTTTGATAATGTTTTTTCTTAGGGGCAGTTGTTTGTTTTTCTTCTGTTTTTGCCATAATATCACCTCGTTTATTTCATCATGGTTTATTATACTATAAAAACGCATTGAAAGGAAGTCATTTAAATGAAAAACAATGTTAAAATCATTTTTCATATTGATTTAAATGCTTTTTTTTGTAGTTGTGCGATTATAAAAGAACCTTATTTAAAAGATAAAGTGTTTGCTGTTGGTGGTAGTTCAACCATGAGAAGAGGAGTACTTTCTACAGCAAACTATGCAGCAAGAAAACTAGGTATTCATTCAGCGATGAGTATTAATGATGCGTTAAGTATTTATCCAAAGCTTGTGGTTGTTCCTCTAGACTTTAGACTTTATCGAAAATATTCAAATCACTTTTTTGATTTCTTAAAGAACTACTCTGATTTAATCTTGCCTGGATCCATTGATGAAGCATACATTGACATGACTAAAGCTTCAGAACACAAGCATCCCCTAGATTTGGCTAAAGAGATTCAACAAGGATTATATGACACTTATAAACTGCCTTGTTCTATAGGTATAGCACCGACATTATTCTTAGCGAAAATGGCCTCAGATCTAAAAAAACCGATGGGAATTACAGTGATAAGAAAAAAAGATATCGTTCAGAAGTTATTTCCACTACCCATTAAAGAAATGTTTGGTATTGGAAAGAAAACTTATCCAAAACTTATGGATATGGGGATTATGACGATTGGTGACTTTATCAAAGATGAAAACAAGAAGAAAATACTATCTATGATGTCTGAAAGTTCATATTTAAGTTATGTTGATCATATTTTGGGTAGAAGTAGTGACGATATTGATCCAAATCAATATGCACTTCCAAAATCCATTAGTAATGAAACAACATTAAATTATCCAATGGATCAGTTTGATGCAATCTTAGATATCATCAAAGAACAACTCGACCAATCTTATAAAAGACTGATAAAAGAAGAAATGGTATGCAAAACAGTGAGTATTAAACTTAAAGATACCAATTTCAACTTGATGACTCGATCATTTTCATTTAATGATTATACGGATGATTATGAAAAGATAAATGATCAAATTACTGACCTTTTTGAAAAAAACTATCATGGTGAACCTGTTCGCTTAGCTGGAGCAGGGCTTTCACAACTATTACTTAAAAAAGATTTAAAAATAGATATAAATTTATTTAATTATCAAACTTTTACAAAAAGAGAAGAAGCTTTATATAAAAAAAAGGATGATTAAGGAGTTTTCAAATTGAAAACACCATAACATCCTATAAAATATCTGTTAAAGATAAACTTGATTGATGATGCCATGTATTGGGGTCATCTTTTTTATATTGCTTTAAAAATGAGATGACTTCCTCAGCGACAATCGTTGGTGTTGATGCACCAGAGGTTACACTTACAGAATCAATGCCCTGTAACCATTCTAAATTGATATCTTCGACACCACCAATTAAATAACTAGGAATATCTTTAGACTTTCTTGATACTTCAGCTAGTTTATTGGAATTGCTACTTTTTTGATCTCCTACAACGAGCATTAAATCAACTTTTTCTTGATCCATGACTGCTTGTTGTCTAATGGTTGTTGCATTACATATCTCGTTATCAAAGATATAAGATGGATATTTTGTTTCGATAATAGATAATACCGATTTTATATCATACAAACTTAATGTCGTTTGATTTGTTACAAAGATTTTATCACCTAAATCATTAGGTAAAAGCATCGCATCTTTTTCGTTTTCAACAAACAAAATAGATGGATCAATATCTAATATAGCTTCAGGCTCAGGATGATTTCTATGTCCAATATAAATCACTTGATAACCCTCATCTAATTTTACTTTTACTGCTTTATGTACTTTTAAAACGTCTCTACAGGTTGCGTTAAGATAAGTTAATCCTTTTTCTTTTGCACGTTCAATCACCTTATCACTAATCCCATGTGCAGTAAAGATTACTGTTCCATGATCAACTTGTTCAAGCATTTCTAAACGTGTTTTACCTTTTTGATCAAGGCTTATGACACCATGTTCTTTAAATGCTTTCGTGATTTTTTGATTATGAACGATTTGTCCTAAGACATAAATAGGTCTAGGATAACTTTCAGTTCTAATTACTTTTTTAACGATTGCCATTGCGTTTAAAACACCATGACAATAACCTCTAGGCGTTAAATCAATTACTTTCATTTATATCACCATTTCTATTATAACTTAAATATGTTTATTTTAAAGTCAATTTACTTTAGTATGTTATAATAACTATGGTGATTTTATATGTATATTAAAGAAAAATTAGAAAAATTAGGATTCAAGTCAACCACACCCATTCAAGATGGTGTTTTTGATGCTATAGACCATAAAAAACATTTGGTTGGACTCGCTCCTACTGGTACAGGAAAGACACATGCTTACCTTCTACCTATACTTGAAAGATTAGATGTTAACATGATGAAAACACAAGCTGTAATCTTAGTTCCAACAAATGAACTTGTTGTTCAAGTATATCAAATGTTAATGCTAACCGATGACCGTTTTAATGTGAAAGCTTATGAAGCGAGTAGAGATAAACAAAAAGATGTTTCATGGCTTAAAAAAGCCCAACCACAAATCGTAATTACAACACCAAATAGATTGAAATATTTAGCAGTTGACGAACAAGCGCTCAATATAAAAGATGCTAAATTTTTAGTTTTAGATGAAGCCGACATGATGTTTGATGAAGAATTCATGGGATGGATCGATGGTATTATTCAGATGATGGATCATGCAAAATATTTATTATTTTCAGCAACCATCACAAAACCTATGGAACCTTTTATCAGAGCTTATTTTGGTAGTTATGATCTTATCGACACATCAAAATCTCATGAACTAGATATAGAATATCAACTCATCAATATTAAGCACCAAGACCGATTAGAAAGTCTTAAAAAAGTGATTAAACATATTAATCCTTATGTTTGCTTGATCTTCGTGAGTAAAAAAGAAAATCAAGATTTAGTCTATGAATCATTATATGAGTTAGGATTAAATGTCATTAATTTTAAATCAAGCTTAGGTATTAAAAGAAGAAAACAAATCATTGATGAAATTAAGAATATGAAATATCAATATGTTGTGACTTCAGATTTAGCAGCAAGAGGATTAGATTTTAAAATCTCACACGTGATTCATTTTGATTTGCCACATCATTTAGAGTTTTTCATGCATAGAAGTGGCAGAACTGGAAGAATGAATGATTCAGGAGTTGTTATTACCTTTTTAAATGTTGACGATCATCGTCGTATTGATAAATTAAGAAAACTCGTTGATTTTAAAGAGTATCAATTAACACCTGAAGGTTTAATTGAAAAAGTGAGTAAAAAAAGACCTTTATCAGAAGCTGAAAAGCAAGCGATTAAGTCTATTAAAAAACCTAAAAAAGTAAAACCTAATTATAAAAAGAAAAACAAACAACAAGTTTCAAAAGCAAAAAAACAAGCGAGAAGGAGAGAACTTTATGATCAAAATAGGTAGTCATGTTTCCATGTCGGGAGATGATATGTACTTAGGTTCAGTCAAAGAAGCCTTAAGTTATAATGCAAATGCACTGATGATATATACAGGTGCTCCACAAAATACAATTCGTAAGAAAATCAATCAATTAAAAGCAGAAGAAGCTTTAGCTTATATGAAAGAAATCGGATTTGATATCAACGCTGTTGTCGTTCATGCGCCTTATATCATGAACTTAGCAAATCCTAGTGAAGAAAAAAGAGATTTTGCAATACGTTTCTTAACTGAAGAAATTAAAAGAACAGCATATATGGGTGCAACCCAAATCGTTTTACATCCGGGAAGTGCAGTAGGAAAAGATAGAGAAGAAGCGGTTAGATGGATTGCTGAAGGGTTAAATAAAGTTATTGAAAATACAAAAGACTTGTCAGTGAAGATAGCACTTGAAACCATGGCTGGTAAAGGAAATGAAGTCGGTAAGACATTCGAAGAACTTAGAACAATCATTGATTTAGTTGATCATAAAGAACGCATCAGTGTTTGTTTTGACACATGTCATACACATGATGCAGGATATGATATAAAAAATGATTTTGAAGGTGTTATTAAGCATTTCGATGAAGTTGTTGGTAAAGAGTTAATTTCTGTTTTCCATATCAATGACAGCAAAAATGAACAAGGTGCTGCAAAAGATAGACACGAAAACTTAGGATTTGGATATCTTGGGTTTGATGCATTACTAAAAGTGATTTATCATCCAGATTTTCTAGATGTTCCTAAAATCCTAGAAACACCATATATCGATAAAAAAGCACCATATCTTGAAGAAATAGAAATGGTGAGAAATAAAAGTTTTGATCCAGATTTAAAAACAAAAATCGAACAAAAATAAAAGAAAAGGCATCACTGATTATTATGAACAGCCTCTTGTCAAGTTGACACAGTAAATAAATAAAAATCAATTAAGCCATATGTCTATATTCCATTGGACTATGGCTTTTTAGTTTGCTTTGTAACCTGATATTGTTATAAAACTTAATATATTTATGTATTGCTTTTCTAAGTTTAATTATTGAGTCAAATTTATTAATATAGAACATTTCTGTTTTTATGATTCCCCATAGATTTTCTATTGGACCATTATCAATACATTTCCCAACTCTAGACATGCTTTGAATCATTCCTTGCTTATCTAGCATTTGTTTGAATTTCTTACTCGTATATTGATAACCTCGATCGCTATGGAATATAGGTTTTGCGTTTGGATATTTTTTTATAGCTTTCTTAAATGCACTAAACACTAAAGCGTTATTGTTGCTAGTACTTAATTCATACGAAATGATACTGTTATCATAAAGATCCATAATCGCACACATATATAGCTTTTGACCCGTACTAATCTTAAATTCAGTGACGTCACTTAGCCATTTTTGATTAGGCTGTTCACTACCAAAATTTCTACTTAAAATATTTTCACCAATTTGTTCAGGTGTGTGCTTTACATGTCCTGGTTTTTTTCTTCTAATAATTGCTTTAATTTGATAAGCATCTGATAATCTATAAATGTAATTTAAAGAGTGGTTGCTTCCAGTATATTTATTGATATGCTCTTGAATCCTTCTATAGCCAAATGTTAAATCAGTAAAGAAATACCACTCTTTGATTTGTTCTAATACTCTCTCATTCTTGATTTCATATGCAGGCTTATCCCTTTTTTTCCACTTGTAATATGCTTGCCTAGTAATCTCTAAGACCTTACAGAGCCAATCAATTGGATATTGATCTTTGTAAAACTCTATGGTTTCATACTGTTTTTGATATCTAACTCGGCTAAGTGGGCTTTTTCCTCTAGTTCCTCGTTTTTTTTTAGAACCTCTATCTCAGCTTGACTCAGTTCAAGTGCCCTTCTAAGTCGTTCGTTTTCTCGTCTTAGGATTTCATTTTCCTCTAGTTCATGCTTTTGTTTCTTAATACCGCGACGATCTATGAGGCCTTCTACACCTTTTACTAAATATTTTTGATACCACTGATAAACTTGTTGATAACTTACCTTGAACTTTTTGGATGTCTTATGATAGTCAATTTCAGTTTCAATGAGATATTTAACAACTTCAACCCGTTCCTCTAATGTTGTTTTTCTACCTTTCATAGTAACACCACCTTTACCCCGATGTGCAGTCTTGTTACTACCATTATAACCTAATACCCATCTGGCTATTAATGAAGGATTTAAAATCCCATACTTTATTGCCAAATCTTTATAAGTGTATCTCCCCGTGTTATATTGCTCAATGATTTGTTCTTTTAATTCTTTTTTATACGTTTTGTTTGTACTTTTCATTTTTAATGCTTTTGGTCCATATTTCTTATATTTAAAATACATTGCCTGAAATCCACTTCTTGAAATATTATACTTTTTTGCTATGGATACTTGTCCCTCATTTCCTTGCTCATATAGCCGACATGCTTTTAGTTTTTCTTGATAACTTAATCTTTTTTTCTTAGACATAATAAAATACCTCCAAGTATCTACGTTTATAATAATCATTTCTTTTTATTATTTAACGTGTCAACTTTAGAGGTATCATATCATTATTTAATCAGTGATGCCTATTTTTATTAAGAAAAACATGTTTGCCAATAAAATGATACTTTGTAAACCATAAATAACAATTAATAAGATCCACTGAACATCTAATTTAAACATGGGTGAGCTTGCGCCAAACTGTGTTAATAAAATCAGTATAGGGACAAACAAAAAGATTGAAAAAACAATAAATAATGCGCCTATAATCTGATAAAGCGTTTCAAATCCTCTTTGAGTTAACGCATAAATCATTCTTAAATGATATAAGTGATAGATAAGCATAAGTGCATATCCTATCCAAAATAAGTTCATAAACCCATGTTCACTAGATATAAACTGTTCATCAAGTCTAGAATAAGGATAAAGGCTTATATATCCTATACCCACTAAAATGATGCCAGTGACTAAAGCAAAATACATGAGATATGCTTTTTTCATAGAACCACTCCTTAAGATTTTAATATGTGTTCATATAAGTCTTCATATTGGCTTGCCATTCTTGATACAGAATATCTAATATGCATTGCTTGTTGAATCATATTATCAAAATCTTCTTGGTTATTATGATAAAGATCAAGTGCTTGATCAATAGCCTCTCTTAAATCATCTTTATGATAGTTTTTAAAAGTAAAGCCAACTCCAACACCACTAAATTTATTATAAGGAGTTACAGTATCTTTTAATCCTCCTGTTTCTCTTACAATCGGAAGTGCACCATATTTCATTGCGATCATATGGTTTAACCCACAAGGCTCAAATAAACTTGGTAGTAAGAATAAATCACTTGATGCATATATTTTTTGTTCTAAAGCAACATCAAAGCCTTCTTTGTAGTATACATATTCAGGATAACGTTTTTGTAACTTCATAAAATAAGATTCATAAAGTGCATCACCAGAACCGACAACAATTAAATAAAATGCGCCAATTTTCAGATATTCATCTAAAACTTCCATCATGATATCTATCCCTTTTTGACGGGCGAATCTATGGATGAATGAAACAATAGGAATCTGTTCGCTTTCTTTGAGATTTAAGTCTTTGATTAAAGCTCTGCGATTGATTTTTTTACCAATAGAAAAAGTATTTTCATCATATCCTTGATAGATATGCTCATTGTTTTTAGGATTATATAAATCATCATCAAAACCATTTAGAATGCCGTGTAAATCAATCTTTCTTGATTTTAATGGTCCTTCTAATGAAAATCCATAAAATCTAGTTAAGATTTCATCCTTATAGTTTTCAGATACGGTATTGATGGCGTTTGCACGCATGATTCCGCATTTTAAAAAGTTCACTTGATTCATGTGAATGTATGTAAAGTTTTTATGATTGAATAGTTTTTCAACTTCTAAACTATATGCACCTTGTTTTTCTAAGTTATGAATTGAAAGCAAAGTTTTTATGTTCCCAAAATCAGCATTTAAAGGTCTATAAAAAACATCTAGAAAAAATGGCACTAAGCTCGTTTGCCAATCATTTGAATGAATGATATTTGGATAATCTTTAGTTAATTTTACGTATTCTAAAATCGCAAAGTTAAAAAAAGTAAATCTTACGGGATCATCGTCATGACCGTAATATTTAGACTTTGAGTAATAGGTATCGTGACCAACAAAGACATATGTCAAATGATCGTAAGTTGTTTCATAGAAAGTTGCAACTTCCTCATGGGTATCCATCTTGATGGTTGCTTGTCCGATTTTCGTAAAGTTTTCTTTTTGTTGGGCTATTTTTTTGTATAAAGGCGTAATAATTTTGATTTTATGCCCTTTTTTTGATAGTGCTTTTGGTAAAGCATAACTGACGTCTGCTAAGCCCCCAGATTTGCTAAACGGATGTGCTTCACCACTACAAAATAGTATATTCATATGTTATCACCTAAACCAATTATACTTGAGATTCATAAATTAAACAAGATAAGAACTTCATATGATTTTTGTTCTATCAAAAGGGTGTAAAAATGTTATAATAACCATGTAAGAAATTTTATAAGGGGATATATATGAAAAGACTTGTTATTGTAGGAACACAATGGGGAGATGAAGGAAAAGGAAAGATAACAGACTACTTAGCTCAAAGTGCTGATGTGGTTTGTAGATATCAAGGCGGAAATAACGCTGGACATACTGTCGTTTTTGATGGGAAGAAGTATAGTTTGCATTTATTGCCATCAGGTATTTTAAATCCAAATATAGAAAATGTTATGGCCAATGGTATGGTGATTAATCCAAAAGCATTTAGTGAAGAGTTAAAGAAAGTTGATCGTTTTAACTTACATATCTCAGATCGTGCACATGTTGTATTACCTTATCATATAGAACTTGATAAAGCATATGAAACCATTAAAAAAGATGTAAAGATTGGAACTACTCATAAAGGGATTGGACCAACTTATACAGATAAAAGTGCTCGTATAGGCATGAGAGTTTCTAGTTTTATTCATGAAGATAAATTTGCTCATGAATTAAAACATTTAATTGAGTTAAAAAATAAAGAACTGATCTCTTATGGTCATGATCCAATCGATTTTGAATCTGTCTATAACGAATATAAAGCATATGCTGAGTTAATGAAACCATATGTTACAGATACATCTTATTTATTAAATCAATATATAGAAACAGATAAAAAAATATTATTTGAAGGTGCACAAGGTGTTATGCTTTGTCTTGATCATGGCACATATCCTTATGTGACATCATCATCACCAACAGCGTCATCAGTACCAGTAAATACAGGAATCGCACCATGGCTTGTTGAAGGTGCGATAGGTGTAACAAAAGCTTATTCAACACGTGTTGGCGAAGGATTTATGCCAACCGAAATAAAAAATAAACTTGCAGATGAAATCAGAGTAAGAGGTAATGAATTTGGAACAACTACAGGTAGACCAAGACGCATTGGATGGCTTGATACTGTTGTTTTAAGACATACCAAACGTGTAAGTGGTTTATCTTATTTAGCAGTTACTTTGCTTGATGTCTTATCAGGTATAGAAGAACTTAAAGTTTGTGTAAGCTATAATCTAGATGGAAAAGAAATTGATTATGTTCCAGCTGATATCGATGATTTCATGAGATGTGAACCAAACTATATCACATTAAAGGGATGGCAAGAAGACATCACTCAAGTCAAAAGTTTTGATGAATTACCTAAAGCAGCACAAGCTTATTTAAAAACACTAAGTGATTTAGTTAAGGTTGATATTGCAATCTTCTCTGTAGGACCAGATCGTAATCAAACGATATTAGTTAAAGACATATTTTAAAAGGAGTTTCCTATGATTGAAAGATATCGAAGAAAAGAAATGAAGCTTATTTGGAATGATAAGCATAAATTTAATGCCTATTTAAAAGTAGAACTTGCTGCGAGTTACGCTTGGATGAAGCTTGGTCTTTTTGATGAAGCAACTTATCAGAAGTTATCAAAAGCTACATTTAAAGTAAGTGATATATTAGAGATAGAAAAAGCAACTAAACATGATGTGATTGCTTTTACACAAGCAGTTAAGAAATCTTTAGATGAAGAAAAGAAATATCTACATTATGGATTAACATCAACAGATGTTGTTGATAGTGCTTATGGTGTTTTATTAAAACAAGCAAATAAAATCATAAAAAAAGATATTCTTATGTTTATGGATGTTTTAAAAGAAAAAGCTTATTTGTACAAAGATACACCAATTATGGGTAGAACGCATGGTATGCATGCTGAAATCACAAGTTTTGGATTAAAATTTGCTTTATGGTATGAAGATTTTAAACGTCTATATCAAGGGTTTATCGAAGCTTCTAAATTAGTTGAAGTTTGTAAGATTAGTGGAGCAGTTGGTAATTATGCTGCTAACACACCAGAACTTGAAAAAATCGCAAGTAAAAAACTTGGACTTAAAGCATCTAATATTTCAACGCAAACGCTACAAAGAGATCGACATGCAAGATACATTCATCAACTTGCACTAATTGCTGCAGAAATTGAGAAAATAGCTGTTGAGATTAGACATTTATCAAGAAGTGAAGTTAGAGAAGTTAGTGAATATTTTGATAAAAATCAAAAAGGATCATCTGCAATGCCACATAAGAAAAATCCAATCAGCAGTGAAAATGTTTCTGGACTTTCAAGAATCCTTAAAGGACATGTCACAGCAAGTATGGATAACATAGCTTTATGGCATGAAAGAGATATTTCACATTCATCGGTTGAACGCATCATTTTAGTCGATTCAACTACTTTAGTTGACTATATGCTCAATCGATATAAAGATACATTAGATAAGCTTATTGTTTATCCAGAAAACATGATGAAAAACATCAATTTAACAAATGGAAGTATCCATGCACAACATGTTTTACATCATTTAATTGATCAAGGATTAGATAGAGATAAAGCATATGATATCATCCAACAATTGGCATATCAATCCATCGATCATAATCAATCATTTAAATCATTAATCTTGGATGATGAGCGCTTAAAAAATTATATTCAAAAAGAAGATATCAACCGCATGTTTGACGTGAAAACTTACCTTAAACACGTGGATGTTATCTTTGATAAAGTTTTTTCATAAAAGTTTAGTTCAAATGATGAAAATATGCTCTATTTTCATTGATAAACCATAGGTTTTATGCTATAATGGTAATAGTCGAATTTAGGAGGACATGACATGGCAGACAAATATACAAAAGTACAACCAAAAGTACATCCATTTACAATTTCCGCAATCATAGGCTTTATCGTCATTGTAGTTGCGTTAATTATTGTTTTACAACCATCAGAAAAACAAGTGATTTATAATCAATATGAATTATATGCTACTAATGATTTTACTGAGGATCATCCATTTACAAAAGTAGAATACAAGTCAACATTATTTAAAAAAGGTTTAGATAAGATTATTCCAGAAGAAGAATTAGTATTGGTATTTATTGGTGCTCCAAGTTGCACATCTTGTCAAGCACATATTGGTGCATTCCAAAAATACTATGAAGAGTTGAATTTCTCTGAGTATGTTGATGAAATCAAATATTATGATCCATCATTAAACCCAACACAATTTGAAAATTTTATGGCGGCTTATGAAGGTGTTGAAGGAACTACACCACAACTGATCGTATTCCAAAATGGTGAAATATTATATCAATTTGAAGTGGTAAGTGCTGAAGACACACAATTATTAAATCGTAGTGTTAGAGATTTCTACGAAGCAGTTATTGATTTATTAGATGCATAATAAAAAGCACTCATGTGCTTTTTTTTAACAAGGATGTGTATGTATGATTGAAATGATTAAAAAGAATATTAAAACAAAAATTAAATCTATCCATGGTATCGAAGACTTAATTGTTGAAGAACCTAAAAGAGGCGTTGCTGATCTAGCGATCCCACTTTTCAGTTTAGCAAAACTATGGAAGATGAATCCAAAGATGGTTTTTGATAAAATCCAGGAAGATGTTTATGTAGAACATGTATCACATGTTGAATTTACCAATGGATTTTTAAACATCTATTTAGAAAGAAAAAACCTATCTAAAACAATCTTAAAGAATATTTTTGAAAAACAAGAACACTATGGTGATCAAATTTTAGAGAAAAAAGAAACAGTTGTTATGGATTATTCTTCACCAAATATTGCAAAAAGCTTTGGTGTTGGACACTTACGTTCAACGATGATAGGAAACTCTATCAACCTGATTCATAAAAAACTAGGATATGACACTGTCGCTGTTAATCATCTAGGAGATTGGGGTACCCAGTTCGGTAAAATGATTGTTGCTTATCAAAAATGGGGCAACAAAGCAGAGTTAGAGAAAAATCCAATTGCAGAAATGCAAAAATTATATGTGAAATTTCACGATGAAGAAAAAAATGATGATACTTTAGAACAACAAGCTCGTGATGTATTTAAAGCTCTTGAAGAAGGCGATGAAACATACACAAAACTTTGGCAGTGGTTTAAAGAAGAATCGTTAAAAGAGTTTATGGATATGTATGAACTTTTAAATGTGTCATTTGATTCATTTGCTGGCGAGTCATTTTACAATGATAAAATGCAAGATGCTGTAAAAGAACTGGAATCAAAAGATCTACTTAAAATTGATGATGGTGCAACCATCGTTGATTTAGGAGAAGACATGCCACCAGCGCTAGTGAAAAGAACTGATGGAGCGACTTTATATATCACTAGAGATTTAGCTGCTATTTTATATCGTCATCGTCATTATGGAGCTAACAAGCTTTTATATGTTGTTGGTAATGAACAACAACTCCACTTTAGACAACTTAAAAAACTTACAGACCTTATGGGTTATGATTTTGATATCGAGCACATTAATTTTGGGTTAGTTCTTATTGATGGTAAGAAAATGTCAACACGTGGTGGTAAGTTTAAACGACTAGAAGAAGTTATTAAACAAGCAATTGAACTTGCAAAAGAAGCTATAATGAGTAAAAACCCTAATTTAAAAAATCAAGACGAAGTCGCGAAGAATGTTGCGATTGGTGCAATCATCTACAATGACTTAAAAAATGAAAGACATTTAGATGTAGATTTTAATTTAGAAAACATGCTTAAATTTGAAGGACAAACTGGACCATATCTTCAATACAGTAGTGTTCGTATTGAATCTATTTTAAAAGGATATGACATTGAAATAGAAAAACTTGATGCATCTGTCTATGAACAAGTTCATTATTTCGAGATTATTAAACAACTTGCACAATTTCCAAATGTGTTGCATCGTGCAAGAGATACATATGCGCCAAGTGTAATTTCTAAATATATTATGAGTCTTGCCCAAAGCTTTAATAGTTTTTATGGTAAAGAAAGAATTGCTGTTGAAGATCAAAGCGTCTTACAAGCAAATTTAGTGTTCGCAAGATCGATTCAAATCGTCCTTAATGAAGGTCTAAGATTATTAGGCATTAAGGCATTAAAAGAAATGTAAAAAGTATTGAAAATATAAAAATAAAATGTTATCATAAGTTTGCTGTATTTAGCAAACTTAATAACCCCCGCGTGATGAAATTGGTAGACGTGCCAGACTCAAAATCTGGTGGATGAATAATCCGTGCTGGTTCGAGCCCGGCCGCGGGGACCACACATATTAATGATGGATGCTCTTATGAGTGTCTTTTTTTTAAGTTTGGTTGACGTGCCAGACTCAAAATCCAGTGGATGTATTATTCTTAATTATTTTTTTAAAAAAAGTGAAAAAATTATGAACTGATGAGCATAAAAAAAAGCATCCGCAGATGCTTTTAGTAATCATAATCTTCAGTTTTATATGTTTTTAACAAGGCTTCAATGTCAACATCTTGCTCTTCATCGACACCATCAACTTCAAAACCATTGATATTATAAAACTCTTTGATAAAAGATTTAGTCCCTTTAAGATTAAATATCTGATCACCAGTAATTGTATCCATGAAGCGTTTAACTTCCTCTTGAACTTTAGGATCTAACTCTTTATGATCAAGTCTAATTCTATTTTCTTCATCGACTAACCTTAGGTTTCCATAAACCATATCTTTAAATAGACGATGTTTATGTTCTAACGTAGTTTCATGTAGTTTATGTGCCTTCATGATATCAAATAGACAAGAGACATAAATTGGCATTTTAGGAATAAATACACTAGCTTTAGATACGATAGCTTTACTAGATGATACTAAAGCTTCACCATCATATTTTTCCTTGAGTCTTTCATTTAAAAGTAGTGCTTTTTCTTCTAAATCCTTTTTCGCAAAACCGAGTGTACCGTGACGATATATTTGATCAGTATTTGGTCCACCAATATAAGTATAAGATATGGTTTTAAAGTTTTTAGCTAAAGCATCATTTTGATCGAAAAAATCAATCCAATCGTACCAATCACTACCACCCATGACGAAAACGGTATCTTTGATGTCTTGTTCAGAAGCTTCATCTAAACTTAGATCAAGTACCTCCATGGATTTTAAATCAATGGTTTGACCTAAAGCTTTTTGCCCAACAGGTTTAATTTGAGATTTAACAATGTCTCCTGTTTCAGGGTTTGGTCTAGCACCAGATGCAAGTGAATAAATGATTAAATCAAGTTTTCCAAAAGTCTCTTTGACATAAGTTAATACTTTTTGTTTTAGCTCATCACCAAATGCATTACCATTAAAATCTTTATGAATACGTCCAGTTTCTTTAGCATAATGTTCAAAAAAGATATTGTTCCAATAACCAGCAGTACCAGTTTTATTACCTTTAGGCTCATTTTCAAAAGATACATTTACCGTATTTGAACCACCTTTGAAAGCTAAGCTTAATCTTGAAGCGAGCCCATAACCTGATGAACCACCTATAATTAAAACATTACGAGGCCCTTGATAAGGTTCAAAAGTTTTCACTTCATTTACATAGGTTTCCATCATTTTTTTGATACCAATTGGATGTGAGTTTGTAAAAAAGTTACTTCGAATTGAGGGTTTAATAATCATGTTTTCCACCTTCTTTATAAATTTTCATCTTCTTGTTTTTCTATATATCTAAAACTAATTTCAGAGTCCAAATATCTTTGAAATCTTTTTCTTCTTTGTCTAACTTCATAGCTATCAAAGAAGAATAATGAGAATGATTCCCATAATAGAAACCAACCACCAATAAAGAATCCTTCTCTAAGAATATTAAAGGTGAGAGAATCTTCATAAAATGAGACCATGATATATGCAAGTGTAATAAATGTAAACGATAATGTAATATACGTTAAGATCTTTCTGTTATTTAAACTTAACTGCTTATTAATAAAATGGATAATCATTTTAAAGTTATTATGGATTGCTGTTTTACTAGATGCTTCTAGTTTTTCATCTTTTTCTTCCAAAGGAATGGCAAAAGACAACTTGACATGTTGTTTCATTGGGATGTCGTATGCTGCTGTTTCAATAAAATCCAATAATTCTGAATCTAAGTCTTTTTTTCTTGTTGGAGATGCATCCCAACCATTAAAAAGCTCGTGATATGTTTCTAAGGAAACTTCAACGACATAGGTTTTATCAGTATCATCATACTTATAAATTTGATTTAAATAACTTTTCTTTTTTGCCATAACTATCTAACTCCTATTTTTAATTATACACGATATCCATATAAAAATCTCTGATTTAGAATATATAAGAACTATTTTTTGCTGCCTTTTAAAAATCTATGTTAAAATAATTTTTGAAAGAAGGGATGACATGAAATTGAAACAATTTATCATGACAACACTCAATGGGATGGTTTATGGTTTATTCGCAACTTTAATCATTGGGGTGATTGTTCAACAGTTTGGTGCTTTACTCGGATTAGAAGTTATTGAAGTCAATTTAGCAAATACACTTAAATCAATAATGGGTGTAGGGATCGGTGTGGGAATTGCTTTAAGTCTTGAGATGAAGGGTTTAAAAATGGTAGTAGCTTCCATTATGGGTGGTATCGCAACTAGTTTTAAACTTCAGTTTGGTGTGGGTTTAGTATTAGCTACAAATAATGATCCAGTAACAACTTATTTAGTCGTTGTACTTGGCATTCTATTTTTAAATAAAGTATTAATTAAAAGAACACCTATAGATATTTTATTAGTACCTTTATTAGGTTCAGCAGTTGCATTCTTATTAACACTCGGATTAAGTGCACCTATTGGATGGGGACTTGGTGTCATTTCTGATGGTATTGATCAAGCAACACTCATCGCTCCATTTCCAATGACAATTATTATTGCAGTTGTTATGGGGATGTTACTTACAGCACCAATCTCAAGTGCAGCAATCGCAATTGCGATTAACCTTGATGGTATTGCTGGTGGTGCTGCTTTAGTTGGAACTACAGTTCAAATGATTGGTTTTGCTGTACAATCAAGAAAAGATAATAACATTGGTATGGTCTTATCAATTGCTTTTGGAACTTCAATGTTGCAGTTTAAAAATATCTTAAGAAAACCTATGATATGGCTACCTACGATTATCGCATCTGCAATCTTGTCACCAATCATTGTTTTATCATTAAGTACTGAAACGACTCGATTTGGAGCTGGTATGGGTTCATCTGGTCTTGTTGGACAACTCCAAACCCTATATGAAATGAATTATAGTTTAAATGGTTGGTTGTCTGTTATTTTAGCGATTGGATTAGCTGCTGTCCTTGTCTTTATCATTGATATGTTATTTAGAAGATTTAATTTAATCGTTGATGGTGATTTAAAAGTTGGCAATGATATCAATTAATTCTTAAAATTTCCTTAATTTTATGATTTTTGTGATAAAATATATATAAATTATGATTATAAGAAAGTGGTGAAGTCTATGAACAAAAGAGTATACAACTCAACGTTTGGGAAAATTGTTCGTACGTTAGGGTTTTTACTTGTCTTAGTATCTTCTGTATATATTTCAACGTATCTATTACTTCAAAATACAACCCTACCATTTGTAGGCACTTTACTTCCTTATGCTGAAATAGCAGAAGATGTAATTAATTCCTTACCACAAATGATTAGTGAATATGTTGGATTAGCGTTAGTCGTTGGTTTATTAATGATTACTTGGGCAATTAGAAAAGGGATTATATTAAGAGTATTAATTACAGTATTATTATTATTTGGATATTTTGAAAGTGCAATTAATAATTCATCAGCATTAGCTGCAATTACATTAGCACAACCAAGTTGGATGGGATCTATCTTAAATTTAGTTGAACCGTTCTTCAATCAATTGGTTGCGATGAGCGAATATGTCGCTCCAGGAGCAATGCTTTTAGCACCAATGTTTTTATGGGGATTATTTGCAAATAAAAAACCTGGTAGATTTTCAGTGTTTATGCTTAGATTAGGATCAATTACGTTATTCCTAGCAATCTTAATGCTAGTCGTTGGTGATTTATTCTTATCATCATTAGCAGCTGAAAACTGGTATTTAACTTTAAGAACAATTTTCTATTTATTAACGTATTTGTTCTTCTTAGTTGGTGGCGTATTTGGCGTCATTGGTTTTTCAAGAAAATAGAGAACAAAAAAGCATTTCAAAACGAAATGCTTTTTTTTATGTCTTAATTGATTATAAAATTGAAGAAAAGCCTTTAAGTATAACTTGTAAGAATCGATATATGATATTTGGATGCTTTAAGTTTTTAATATTTTTTGATGATTTAATAAGGTCTTTAAAATGTTTTTTCATATCCTTGATAACTGGATCATTTTTTAAATAAACACTGTTTTCAAAATGCAGGTATAAACTTCGGTAATCGAGATTAACTGTACCGATTAAAGCTTCATTTTGATCAACGACCATCATTTTTGAATGGATGAATCCAGGTTTATATTTATATATATTAATGCCTGCTTGAGACAGTTCTTTTGCATATAATTCAGAGACCATATAAACTATTCGTTTATCTGGAATGTATGGAATAATAATATTAACCTTAACACCAGAGGATACCGCAAACTTTAATGCTGAAGTAAACTCATAGTCTAATATTAAATAAGGAGATGCAATGTCTATTGAAGTTGTAGCATTATGAATGAGTTGCATATAAATGTTCTTAGTTGTGTACTCTTTATCAAGAGGTGCATCAAAAAATGGAATGATAATACTTTGTGATGTGAAATTAGGCACATATTTCGGTTTATAATCGATTTGTTTTTGATCTTTGGTATGAAACCTTAGCAAATCCATAAAACCTAAATAGAGGCCATGAACAGCTTCACCTTCTAATTTAATGCCTGCATCTTGCCAATGACCAAATGGATGAATCAAGTTGATGTATTCATCCCCAATATTAATACCACCCGTATAACCTATTTTGCCATCAATTACAACTATTTTTCTATGGTTTCTATAATTCATCTGAAAATTCAAATGAGGCTTCATGGGATTAAAGTTATACGCTTCTATCCCATAAGTTTCTAATGTTTTTGTATATTGGTAAGGTAGACCAGAAGAACCATAATCGTCATAAATTAAAATAACTTTTATTCCTTCACTTGCCTTATTTTTTAAGATTTCGAGTATATCATCCCATAACTTACCTTTATTAATGATAAAAAACTGCATGTAAATGTATGTTTTAGCATTAAGTAGTTCTTTTTTCATATCATCAAACACAGCTTCTCCACTATCAAAGAAAGTGGATTTGGTGTTTTGATAGGCTTGCCATCCTATTTTAGCTAAATAATTGGATATTTTGTCGTGGTCAATGTCTTTATTTCTTTGGACAAATGCCATGCGGTCGAGTTCAATCATATCATAGAGTTGTATTCTTTTTTTGGATATATTTGTATTTTTATAAAATAAGTAGAATAAACCACCAAAAAGCGGAAATATCATAATTGGAATAATCCAAGAGAGTTTATAAACTGGGTTTTCTTCTTTATAAATCAAGTATGCAACAATAATGATGGTGATGATATATGAAGCAGTATGTACATATTGATATCTCGCTAAGAAGTTAACCGTCACAAAAAAGAACGCAATTTGCGCTAAAAGTAAGAGTAAGATAAAGGTTGTACGACTTAATATAAGACTTAATAAACGTTTCATCTAGAGCTCCTTAATGAACAGTATTGTTTTTTCCTTTGAGTGTTTTTGACTATAACGATAACCTTCAATTTCAATAGCATAAAGCTCATTTACTGAGTTTAATTGATGTTCACATATATGATGGACCATTAGCCCTCTTAATTTTTTTGCTTCCATGGAATGAATACTTAGTTTATCGTTTTTTTGTTGATAAAACTCAATTGTATAAGATTGAGATAGGTCTTTTATGATTTGACCATATTCGTTTGAAGCTAAATTAATAAATATATCATTCTTGTGGAATTGATTTAAATATGACATGATTTTAGGTGTCCAATATTTATATAAGTTTCTTATGGATTTGTCTTGCATTTCTAAACGATAATTAGAGATTAAATCAAGTGGTTTTAATAAACCATATAACCCATCTAAAATATAAAGATGATCGTTCATAAAACTAATTTCTTTTTCAGATAAAGCATCAGGATTAATATGCTTATATTGATGCCCAAAATAAGTATATATCGCTGGAGATGGGTTTATATCAAAATTTTGATAATAATCGTGCGTCGTTTGTGCTACATTCATTGAGACTTTCATATGTTTAGCTAATGTCTTAACTGACATGCTTTTTAGTTTTTTTAAAAGGGGTAAAGTATCATTTATCATGACTGGATGGTTATCTGAAGATTGAGTTGTTTTTCTAAATGTTTTTGCTGGTGAAATAAATAATATCATATGTATATCCTTTTTGTTTATTGTTATCTATAATTATACCAAATTTTGCAAAAAAATGTTAGAATGGAAGGTGTCTATCAAAGGAGGCATCATTTATGGAAAACAGAAAACTGACTATGCTAATGGACTTTTATGAACTTACCATGGCAAATGGTTATTTTAAAGATCATAAACACCAACAAATTGCTGTTTTTGATGTATTTTTCAGATCGATTCCAGATAAGGGCGGTTATGCGATATTTGCTGGTTTGGAACAGGTTATTGAATACATCCAAAATCTAAAATTTGGTAAAGATGAAATCAAGTATTTAAAATCTAAAAAAATCTTTGACGATGCTTTTTTAACATATTTAGAAAATTTTAAGTTCACCTCTGATGTTTATGCGATGAAAGAAGGAACACCGATTTTCCCTCATGAACCGATTTTAGTTGTTAAGGGACCAATCATTGAGTGTCAACTGATTGAAACAATGATTTTACTTACAATCAATCATCAAAGTTTGATTGCAACAAAATCTGCAAGAATTGTATATGCAGCAAAGGGTAGATCAGTCATTGAATTTGGAGCAAGACGTGCTCATGGATATGATGCATCCATTTATGGAGCAAGAGCTGCATATATCTCTGGTGTTGTTGGAACATCTAATACGTATGTAGATTTTAAATATAATATACCAGCTTTAGGTACGATGGCACATAGTTATATTCAAAGTTATGATAGTGAGTATGAAGCATTTAAATCATATGCACTTACTTATCCAGATAGTTGTGTACTATTGGTAGATACATATAATACTTTAAAACAAGGCATTCCAAACGCAATTAAAGTCGCAAAAGAAGTCTTACTACCAATGGGTAAAAGATTAAAAGGGATTCGCCTTGATAGTGGTGACTTAGCATATTTAACCATAGAAGCTAGACGCATGCTTGATGAAGCAGGATTAGATGATTGTAAGATTACTGTATCTAATTCACTTGATGAGTATTTAATTAAGGAACTCATTCATCAAGGGGCTAGAATCGATACTTTTGGTGTTGGTGAACGTTTAGTTACAGCAAGATCAGAAGCGGTATTTGGCGGTGTATTTAAATTATCAGCTGTTGAAAATGATGGTGTTTTAGAACCTAAGATCAAGATTAGTGAAAATGTTCAAAAAACAACAACGCCTGGATTCAAACAAGTCTATCGTTTCTATGATAAAGACTGTATGGCAACTGCAGATGTTATGACATTGTTTGATGAAGAGATTGATGCGTCAAAGCCATATCATTTATTTGATCCAAACTTCCCATGGAAGAGTAAAGAAATTGATAACTATCATGTAAAAGCATTGTTAGTTCCTGTTTTTGAAAAAGGAAAACTTGTTTATAATATCCCTTCATTAGAAGAGATTAGAGCACATTTTCAAAAGGAATTTAATGCATTATGGCCTGCAGTATTAAGACTTGAGAATCCTCATGAATACTATGTGGATTTATCAGAGAAACTTTGGGCATTAAAACAAGACTTAATTAAAAAATATAAAGTATAGGTTAAAATGGTATTGCCTAGCAATACTATTTTTATGAGTGAGGTCTATTTATGTTACATATAGTATTATTTGAACCAGAAATACCACAAAATACAGGCAATATCATGAGAACATGTGTTGCGATTGGTGCTAAATTACATTTGATTGAACCAATGGGTTTTAGACTTGATGAGAAAAGATTAAAAAGAAGTGCACTAGATTATTACGAATATATCGATTACAAGGTTTATAAGAATTATGAAGCTTTTACAAAAGAAAATAAAGGTCGATATTTCTTTTTAACACGATATGGACAAAAGACATATTCTGAGTTTGATTATAAAGATATTGATGAAGATATTTATTTAATATTTGGTAAAGAATCAACTGGTGTCGATAAAAAGATACTTGCAAGTCATCTTGATAGTTGTTACCGGATACCTACAACAGATAAAGTAAGAAGTTTAAACTTAAGTAATTGTGTTGCCTTAGTTTCTTATGAAGTCTTAAGACAACTTGATTATCCAGACTTAATTAGAACAGAACCTGAAAGTTTAAAAGGTGCGGATTTCTTAAATCAATTCATAGGAGATAAAGACAATGATGAAAACTAATCATATTCAAACTGTTGGAGAAGAAATCGCAAATGCAGTAAGCCATGGTGTCATGGCAATCTTTGGGATTGTTGCGATGATCTTAATGCTTGTTAAAAGTGATACACCTATTGAGGTGATTTCAGCTGTGATTTTTGGATTTGGTATGATCAATTTATACACGATGTCTACCATTTATCATGCACTCTTTCATAAAAAAGCAAAAAGTGTTTTTCAAAGATTTGATCATTTAAGCATTTATATTCTTATTGGTGCAACCTTTGCACCAGCATTGTTGTTATTACCAGAGTTACAAAAGCCAATTTTTGGTATTGATGGCTTAGGACTAGGGCCAACACTGTTTATTATCCAGTGGATACTTATACTGATTGGTGTTATTTTTAAATCCATTTGGATTAAAAAATTCATGAAACTTCATGTCTTTTTATATCTTGCGATGGGATGGAGTGCACTGATTTTCATTAGACAACTATTTGCATATCAAGCTGGTGCATTTTGGTTTATTTTTGCTGGTGGTGTGGCTTATAGTATTGGCGTCATATTTTACGCTTTACCTAAGATTAAATACTTCCATTTTATATGGCATTTATTCACTGCTTTAGGAACAATTTTACAATTTTTTGCAATTTATTTATATTTATATTAATAATTAACATGAATATTTATTCATATACTTGATTATTAAAAAATTTTAGAGTATCATTAACTTATAAGGAGAGATCAAATTATGAAAATTATTGCTGTCAATGCTGGGAGTTCATCATTAAAATTCCAGTTATTAAACATGCCAGAAGAACATGAAATTACATCAGGACTTGTCGAAAGAATCGGATATGACAACGCAGTCTTTACGATTAAAATCGATGGAAAAAAAGTAAAAAAAGAAACACCAGTACCTAATCACAAAGTTGCAGTTGAACTTGTGATTGAAGGGCTTTTAGAACATAAAGTGATTGCATCACTTGATGAAATCAAAGGTGTAGGTCACCGTGTTGTACAAGGTGGCGAATTATTTAAAGATTCAGTTGTGATTACTGATCAAGTTGTAAAAGATATTGAAAGTTTAAATGATTTAGCACCACTTCATAATCCTGCAAATATTACAGGTATTGAAGCTTTTAGAGAATTATTACCAAATGTTATCCAAGTTGCTGTTTTTGACACAACATTCCACCAAACCATGAGAGAAGATGCATATTTATATGCAGCACCTTATGATTGGTATAAAAAATATGGTGTTAGAAAATATGGCTTCCACGGTACTTCACATCAGTTCGTTAGTGAAAGAGCTCAAGAACTATTAGGCAACAAAGATGCTAAAATCATTGTGGCTCATTTAGGAAATGGCGCATCGCTTTGTGCTGTTGATGGTGGTAAGAGTGTTGATACATCAATGGGTCTTACACCACTTGAAGGTATTCCAATGGGGACACGTTCAGGGAATATTGATCCAGCTGTCTTAATGTTAGTTTCTGAAAAAGAAAATAAAACATATGAAGAAGTTTTAAATGATTTAAATAAATCAAGTGGGTATTTAGGAGTATCAGGTATTTCTAATGACAGTAGAGATATTGTTGAAAACATGCTTCAAGGTCACTATAGAGCAACCCTAGCTCATAGAATTCAAATTAAGAGAATTGCTGATTATATTGGTTCTTATTACGTATATATGGGTGGCTTAGATGCAATTTGCTTTACTGCTGGTATTGGAGAAAATGCACCTGAAGTTAGAAAAGATGTTATTAATGCAATTAAAGTATTAGGCATCACACTAGATGAAGAAGAAAATCAAAAACGTGGTGAACGTATGATTTCAACTGCTGATTCTAAAGTGAAAGCATTTATCATTCCAACCAATGAAGAAGTGATGATTGCTAGAGAAGTACTTAGATTAAACAAGTAATAAATAATCATTGCACAAGTCTAACTTGTGCTTTTTTTTATGCTTGTTTTTTCAATTCACAAAGATATAACAAGGCTTTGTATGTTAAAATGAAAGGTAGAGGTAGATAACTATGAACGATTTTATTCATTTAAACGATATCATCAATATTGATATCAAAAAAATAGGGATTAACGGTGAAGGTATAGGTTATTATCAAAAACTAGCTGTTTTTGTAAACTATGCTTTACCAGGAGAAAATGTAGATGTAAGAGTTACAAAAGTTTATAATAACAGAGCTGAAGCGAAGCTTGAAAAGATTCATAAAGAAAGTGTATATCGTGATATACCTTTTTGTCCTGTCTATGAAAAGTGTGGTGGATGTCAACTCCAACATTTAAGATATGAAAGAACATTAGTAGAAAAAAGACAACTTATTTTAGATAGTTATGACAGATACATTTCATTTAAAATTCCAAGACATTTAGTCAAAGAAACCATCGGTGCGGATGATCCTAAATACTATAGAAATAAGGCAAGTCTTCCTGTAGAAAACAAAAAGAGAAATGAAATTGGGATGTATCGTGCTGGATCAAATCATTTTGTTGCAATCGATGAATGTCCTGTACAAAGTTCAGATATTAATCGTATCTTAAAAACGATTTTAAGATTGATGAATATTTTTAAAGTTGATGGATATGATCCGAAATATAAAAAAGGATATATCAAAAATTTAGTGGTTAGAGTGAGTGAAACGATAAAAGAAGCACAAGTCACTTTTATCTTGCATAAAGATAGTAAGTATTTAGATACATTAGTTGAGAACTTAGTTAAAGAAGAAACCATGATTAAATCTGTGTTTAAAGTCATTAGTAAACCAACTAAGAAAAATGAGTTTTTTACAGATGAACCAATTAAACTATTTGGTAAAGACACCATCAATGCGAAATTAAATGCTTATACGTTTGATTTAAAGCCAGAAGCATTTTTCCAACTTAATAGTCAACAGGCACATAAGTTTTATCTGAAGATGAAAGATCTAGCTGCATTAAAGAAAAATGAAGTTGCAATCGATGCATATGCCGGTGTTGCACCTGTGAGTCATTATATTGCTAAGGATGCAAAGAAAGTTTACGCAATAGAGCTTAATGAAAGCTCTTGTGAGAGTGCAAGAAAGTCTTTGGAGCTCAATGGTATAGATAATGTCGTTATTTTACAAAGCGACTTTAAACGAGCATTAAGTGGCTTAAAAGAAACACAAATAGATGTGATGCTCTTTGATCCACCAAGAACTGGTTTAGGAGAAGAAACTATTGATTTGATTTTAAAATTCAAACCGAAGCGCATAGTTTATGGTTCATGTAATCCATCAACACTGGCTAAAGATTTGAATGTTTTATTAAAGGATTATGTATTAGTTGAAACAACACCACTTGATATGTTTCCATATACATCTTTAGTTGAAAGTGTTAGTCTACTCATTTTAAAAGATAAATCATAGGAGTTATCGATGAAGCATAAGATATATTTTGGAATTAAACTTAATTATAAAGTTGTGGTTTTATCCATATTTTTAGTTTTAAGTTTAATACTTGTAACAATCATTAGAGATATTGAAACCAATCATATCCTCATCAATATTGCATTTTATGGACTTATCGTACTTAATGCTTTATGGGTGATTGCGCTTTATGGTCTTTATAAGACTAGAATAGAGATTAGTGAAACTGAAATGCATGCCCCATTTTATCTGTGGTATCCTGATTTTAAACTGAGTGATGACAATATATTTTTCACTAAAACCATCGAGTTTAAAGAGATTGATAGTGTTGAAAAGCAGGAGATCCATGATGATAAAAATGATAAGCAAGTGAGTTTATTAAAACTATCGATTAAGGATAAATATGTATTATGCTTACTTTTAGATGGGCATGATCAAGAAGAAGTTATAGATATTGAAAAAATGATTGTCGAACGGACATCTATTTAAGACTATAATGTCAAGGAGCACCTATGGAGTCATTTTTTGTAGATATATATCACTATTTACTCAACCATAAAAATCTATCAAAATGGGTTGCTTGGATGTATGTATCCATCTTTTTTGTGCTCATCATTTTGATTGGTTTTTTTGCAGGATTTAGTGCACTTGATGCCACAGGTATTTTAGGTGCAATCTTCTGTTGGTTTATTTCGTTTATGTTTACTTTGTTATGGATATTTCAAACCCGTAAAATTATCAAACATAAAAAGACCCATCAAGTAGAGTAGACATATTAAAGGAGTTTTACATATGCACATTATTTCTATAAAAACACATCCAGAATACGAGAAAAAGATCATCAATTATTTTAAGAAAGTGTGGTCTACTGAAGCTTCAGAAAAAGTTTATGAAGATGCTATTAAAAATAGTAAGCATGAAGGATTACCAAATTGGTATTTACTTTTAAATGATAAAGAAGTTATCGGATGTGTTGGCTTAATCACGAATGATTTTATCAGTCGTATGGACTTATATCCATGGCTTGCGGCGCTTTATATTGAACCTAATTATCGAGGAAGTAATTATAGTGCTTTACTGATTGATCAAGTAAAAAAAGATGCCAAAGCTTATGGGTATCAAGAGCTATATTTATGTACAGAACATCAAGGATACTATGAGAAATATGGATTTAAGTATTTAGCTCATGGATATCATCCTTGGGGAGAAAGTTCTAAGATTTACAAAATCATATTATAAATCAAGAGAGGCAATCAAATGAAAGAAATAGAAAAAATGTTATCAGGTATGCTTTACCAAGCAAGTGATGAAACTTTAAGTAAAATGCGTGATCAAGCGAAAAACCTGATGTATGATTATAATCATTTAAGACCATCTGATCATCATCAAAAGGACAAATTGCTAAGTGAATTATTAGGGTCTAAAGGACATGATGTCTATATGAATCAACCTATTTATGTTGATTATGGAAAGCATATTTATATTGGTGATCACTTTTTTTCTAATTATGATTGTACATTCTTAGATGTCGCTAAAATCACTATTGGGAATAATGTTATGTTTGGTCCTAAGGTTTCTTTATTAACCGCAACTCATCCACTCGATAAAAAAGTAAGAAATGAACAGTATGAATATGGACTACCTATCACCATTAAAGATGATGTATGGATAGGTGGAAACGTAGTCGTAAATCCTGGGGTTACCATTGGAAGTGGCGTAGTCGTTGGTTCAGGAAGTGTTGTTACTAAAGATCTTCCAGATGATACACTTTGCTATGGCAATCCCTGTAGAGTGATAAGAAAACTGACACATGAGGATAAAACTTATTGGGAAGCGGAAAAAGCTTTATCTTTAAAAAATAAATAAAGGGAAGTGTTGATATGATCTATGCATTAGTTTCAATCTTTATATTGATGTGGAGTTTTTATATCTATCATGTGATCGTTGGAAGAAGACTTAGGGGCTTTTACTTTAAAGGGCTAACGAGCTTTTTATTTATCGCAGTCTTTTTTTATAGCATATTTTTCCAAAACATATCGCTTTTTGGAGAACCAAGTCTTTTATTATTACTTGTAGGAGAACTTAAACTTATACTTTATATGGGTTTAGGATTAGTTTTAGGACTTGTTGGTGATTTAATCTTAGAGATTCAGTATTTTCATGATACACATAAAAATGAACAGATATCAATGGGAATGGTTGCCTTTGGATTAGGACATATATTCTATATTTTAGCTTTATCTAGTTATTATGCATTTAGTTATTGGGCTTTAATTATAGGTTTAGTGATGGTAATTGTCGTCCATTTTGGTAGTCAGTTTATGAAGATTGATTTTCAATCACTTAAACTGATGAGTTATATCTATACATTTGTTATCTTTACCATGGTTGGTTTATCAGTGATCGTTTATATCAATCATCAAACACAAGCATCACTTATATTTATGATGGGTTCTCTCTTATTTGGGATCTCTGATTTATTATTAGCACCGATTTATTTTAAAGCAGAAAAAAGTAAGTTATTTGTGATTGGAAATCTAGCTACATATTATTTAGGACAATTGCTCATCGCATTATCTATACTTTTTATATAATTGACACAATTTTGACAAAACTTTAATTTAAAATAAAGGTATCAGGAGGATGAGTAATGAAAAAAATACTAACATATGCACTTATTTTTATACTGGGATTGATGTTTGTTTCTATAGATACACATGCAGATATGGGTCCAAAACCTACCGCAGACATCTTGATTGTAGGTATAGATGAACCATTTTATTTTGATGTTTTAGTTTATGAGAGTGATGATGTTGAACCTTTATCGACTTTAGTAGTTACACAAAATGTTGAGTATAATTACTACCAAAGTGATTATCCATCTCACATATTAAATGGATATCAAGATGCAGATGGATATGTGTCAAGAACACTTTATTCTAGTGCTCCAGCGATTATTTCTAAACTAGATGCAACAAAAGATGAGTTTCATTTAGGGTATTTTAGTGCACCTGTAGAATTTAAAGTTGTCATTATTTTAGAAGAAGATGACACGATGATTGTTTCTAAAGTGATTGAAAGACAACTTTTTAATTCAAAGATGACTTTTGATTTATCTGATGTTGATTTAACGACAGACCAATTTGGTGTTGGTACATTAGAAGAAGATATTCCATATAATGATTTCACGTTATCCTTAATCATAAGAGTGATTATAACGATTGCTGTTGAGATATTTATATTATGGGTGTTTAAATACCGTGCATTTAAGAGTTATAAACTCGCTGGGTTCATTAACTTAATTACACAAACACTATTATCTTTATTTATGGTCATGGGCTTTTACTTTTGGGGATCAATTTTTGGACTTTTCTTTGTTTTAGTCATCGGTGAATTTATTGTATTTATCGCTGAGATTGCAGTTTATGCGATCTACCTAAAAGAACAAAGTCATGGACGAGCCGTTTTATATGGATTTGTTGCAAATCTCGTTACGCTTATTTTAACTATTTTCACTCTAGGATTGTTATAATAAACCTAAAGGAGTGTGATCATTATGGAAGTCACATCTAAGGATATTCAAGCATTTTTAATGACTGTTGAAGATAAACGAAAAGATGATGTATTAACATTAATTAATATGGGTAAGAGACTCACAAAAAAAGAACCAAAGATGTGGGGAACCATGGTTGGATTTGGAAAGGTCCATTATCGTTATAAAACCGGCCATGAAGGTGATATGTTTCTATTTGGATTTGCAAATAGAAAACAAGCTCTCACCTTATATATGTCATATGACATTAATCAGTTTGATGAGCTTAAGGGTTTAGGTACATATAAAACTGGAAAAGGTTGTTTGTATATTAAAAAACTAAGTGATATAAATCTGGATGTTTTAGAAAAACTCATCGTTAAAGCAACCAATCAGTTAAAAAATAGTGACATGATTACTGTCGTAGAATAAAAAAAAGAGGAAATTTCAAAAATTTCCTCTTTGTCTTTTTATATCTACCTTTGACCTTTGTCGTAAGGTATACCTTCAGCTTTTGGAGCTTTAGATGATTTAGATGTAAAGATTAAAACAATTAAAGTTGCTGCATAAGGCAATATCTTATAGAATGTTTGATCAATACCTAAATTATTTAAGAATGGAATCAGTGGAATCGAATAAGAAATAGTTGATAAGAACGCAAAGAATAACGCACCAAACATAATCTTAATTGGATGCCATTGACCAAAAATCATAACCGCTAAAGCTAAGAACCCATAACCAGCAACTCCGTTATGTCCACTGATATTACTATCAAGTACACCAACTGAGTAGAAATAACCACCAATACCACCTAAAAGTCCTGATAGACCTACTCCAAAGTATCTCATCTTATAGACATTAATACCTACAGAATCTGCAGCATGTGGATGTTCACCACAAGCTCTAAGTCTTAATCCAAACTTTGTTTTATAAAGTAAGATGGTTGATATTGCAAGTAATGTAAATCCGATATAAACAATTAAATAAGTATCTTTAAAGAATAAGTCACCAATAAATGGAATTTGTGATAAGAAAGGAACTTCTCTGATGTATAGATTAATGTTAGTAGTCACACCATCAGAGTTAAATCTCATTTTCGCAAATAATAAGATAACAGCAGGGATTAACATATTCATTGCTGTCCCTGAAATAACTTGATTAGCCTTCATGTTAACCGCTGCATAAGCTAATAACATTGAATAGATGATACCAGCAACTGCAGCTATGGTCATCCCAATAATCAGTAAGATTTGTGGACTAACACTAGAGTTTTGGACTGCTACAATAAAGAGTGCACCAGCAAAAGCTCCAGTAATCATTATCCCTTCTAACGCAATATTGACAACACCACTACGTTCACTAAACATCCCACCTAAAGCAACAAGCATTAAAGGGATAGCCCATGGAAGCATGGTTTGAATTAAATAATAAAAATTATCCATATAGTTACGCCTCCTTCTCTTCTAAACCTTGTTTTTTATGTTTGATCTTTTCTTTAATGTGTTTAAAGAAATTACCAATCCATCCACTCATAATGAGTGAGAATGCAGAGAAGTAGATGATAATCGCAATCACGATATCAATAATTTCTGGCTTATAGCCAAATAGTGCAGCTGAACTACCCCCACGTTGAATGTGTGAGATAAATAGTGCTGAGAAAATAATTCCAATTGGATTAGAATTACCTAATAAGGCAACCGCAATCCCATTAAATCCAGCAACTGCAATCATATTGATTGGCTCATAAGTCATTGAGCTACCTGGAAGTGAAGATGGAGCAAGAATTGCAAAAGCACCACCTAAACCAGCTAAACCACCAGCAATTGTCATGGTTAAAATTGTATTTCTCTTATAATTAATACCTGCATAATGACTAGCATCTTTATTATAACCGGTTGCGATTAACTCATAACCAAATGTTGTTTTATGAAGTAGTACATATAATCCAATAGCAATTGTAATCGCGAAGAAGATTGCAATATTTAAGTTAGATCCAGTAACACCAAGTGACATAAGTTGTACTGATTCTGGTAAATATCTTGTTCTAGTTAGATTTGAAACATAAAGTGTTCCATTATTTTGAATCATCATATCGACTAAATACATACCAATATAGTTAAGCATAATTGAGGTAATAACTTCGTTCACATTAAAATAAGCTTTTAAGATACCAGGGATAGATCCCATAATCATCCCACCGATTAAACCACCTAAAATAGCTACAGCCCAGTGGATTGAACCAGGGAGTGACCACATAAGTCCAATATAGATTGCAAAGAACATACCCATTGTGTATTGTCCAGAAGCTCCGATGTTGAATAATCCCATCTTAAATGCGAATCCGACAGCTAAACCAGTCATAATGATTGGGGTAGCGAAGTAGAAGACCTCTCCTAATTTCCCAAATCCACCAAATAATACTTTTGAAAACCCTCCACCAACATTAGCAGGGTTAGCAATCAATAATACAACTAGACCGAAGATTAAACCTATTGCAATCGCAAGTAGTGTTGCATAAAACGAAGAAGCACCTTTTGTTTTTGATAATGTCTTTATGTTTGGCCATAAATTCTTAAAAAACAATTTGACTTTATCTAAAAGCTTTTCAAAAAACGATTTAGTTTCCATCAGTTTGCTCCTCCTGTTCTTTATCTTGTCGTTTTGATCCAGCCATATATAAACCTAATTCTTCAACAGTGACTTTTTGAGGATCAAACTCACCAACGATTTCACCTTCATACATTACTAAAATTCGGTCAGATAAGTTCATAACCTCATCGAGTTCTAATGACATAAGAAGTACTGCTCGTCCTTCATCTCTTGCAGCAACAATTTGTTTGTGGATGTATTCAATCGCACCAACATCTAAACCTCTTGTTGGTTGTACAGAGACTAATAAATTACCTTTTTTATCAAGTTCTCTTGCGATGATGGCTTTTTGTTGGTTACCACCTGACATTGATCTAGCAGGTGTTACAGGGCCTTCACCACTACGAACATCATATTGGTCTATAAGTTTTACTGCATAATCTCTAATTTCATCAAATCTTAAGAATCCTTTTTTCTGAAATTGTTCTTGCCAATATCTTTGTAAAATAAAATTCTTTTCAAGTGAATAATCTAATACCAATCCGTGTTTGTGTCTATCTTCAGGAATATGAGACATACCCATTTTAGAACGATCACGAATGGTTTTTGTTGCAATATTTTCTCCATTTAAGTAGACATCACCATGAGATGGTTTTTCAAGTCCTGTAATTGCATAAATAAGTTCACTTTGTCCGTTGCCTTCAATACCAGCAATACAAACAATCTCACCTTGTCTAACATCAAATGATACGTCTTTAACACTGTGTAATTCTGAAGTTTTAGATTTAACACTTAAATTTCTAACAGATAAGACAATATTTTTTGGTTTTGCAGGCTCTTTTTCAACAGTGAAGCTTACATCACGACCAACCATCATTCTTGATAATTCTTCTTTGGTTGTTTTCTTGATTTCAACAGTACCTTTATATTTCCCTTTTTGTAATACAGTACAGCGGTCAGCTACCGCCATGATTTCATTAAGTTTGTGTGTGATAAATAAAATCGATTTTCCTTCTTTAGCAAAACCTTTCATAATAGCCATGAGCTCATCAATTTCTTGAGGAGTTAGGACCGCTGTAGGTTCATCAAAGATGAGAATTTCGTTATCACGATATAACATTTTTAAAATTTCAACACGTTGTTGCATACCTACTGAGATTTTTTCAATAAGTGCATCTGGATCAACTTGCAATCCATATTGTTGAGATAGCTCAACAACTTTTTCACGAGCTTCCTTTTTTTGTAAAAAGCCCATTTTATTAGGTTCAACACCTAATATGATATTTTCCAAAACGGTAAAAATTTCTACAAGCTTGAAATGTTGGTGGACCATACCGATTCCAAGTGCATTTGCATCATTTGGATTGTTTATTTCAACCTTTTCACCATTTTTTCGTATTTCTCCTTTTTCTGGTTGGTATAAACCAAAAAGAACACTCATCAAGGTTGATTTACCTGCACCATTTTCTCCAAGAAGTGCATGAATCTCACCTTTTTTGAGTTGTAATGTGATATCATCATTAGCAACAATTCCAGGGAATTCTTTTCTGATATTAAGCATTTCAATGATATAATTTTCCATTTTATATTCCACCGCCATTTAGTATAGTCGTCTTTATAATATTTTTTATAAAAAAAGACTTTAAAAAGAAAAATTAGAGGAGAAGGGTATTAGCCGATCTCCTCTAATAGCCTTTAATAAATTATTATGGTTATTAAAAGCGTTTGTTCAAAAGATGTTATTAACGAACTTCTACGTTAACAATTGTTAATCCTAAACCATCAACTAATTCAGTAGCTGTAGCATAACCATCAGCATCTGCAACAGTGATTGAACGGATTGGATCTACTGATCCATCAACTAACATTTCATAAACTGCTTCATAATCAGCTAATGTAAATGAGTCAAAACGATCAAATGCATCTGCATTTTCATCACCAATAACTGAAGTAGGTAGACCTACACCGTCATTAGTTGCGTTAAAGTAAGTAGTTGTTCCACCGAAAGTAGCCCAATTGTCGTTTACATAGATTGCTTCTAATACTTGGATAACTGATGCAGCTAAACCTTTAGTAGCAGAAGTGATAACTGTTTCGCTATCATATCTTTGGTCAACGTCAACACCGATAACTTTTGCTTCTTCTTCAGAAGCAGCTGACATTACTGATTTACCAACTGATCCACCAGCAGCGAAGATAACTTCAACGCCTTCTTGGAACATTGTTTTAGCAGTTGCTTTATTTGTTGGGTTTTCTTCGAAGTTACCAGTATAATGATAAGTAACGTTAACTTCAGTTAATCCCATTTCAGCAGCAGCATCTTCAGCACCTTGTAGGAAACCGTAACCGAATGCTTGAACAGCAGGAACTGCCATACCACCCATGAAACCTAGTTCAGTCATACCATCTGCAACAGCAGCATAACCAGCTAAGTAACCTGATTCTTCTTCAGCATACATGATACTTGCTACATTGTCTTTAGTTTCGAATGTAGAGTAATCAGCTGTATGAGGTGCACCATCTAATAAGATGAATTTAACTTCTGGATATAAAGTTTGTGCTTCGTAAATAGGAACTTCAAATAAGAATCCTGGAGTTACGATAACTTTTGCTCCACCTTCAACTGCTAATGCGATTGAAGCTAAGTAACCAGCATCTGATGCTTCCTCTGGTTTGTAATATTGATGAGTGATGTCATTTTCTTCTGCGAATGCTACAACACCTTCCCATGCACCTTGATTAAAGGATTTATCGTCGATATTTCCTTTATCAGTAATTAGAGCAATTTCATACTCTTGACCACCACAACCTACTAAAAGAACAGCAGACATTGTGATAATAGCTAACAATGATAATAATTTCTTCATTTTTCTCCTCCTATTATTTATTGTTAATGCTATTTAGATTATACACTTTATTGAACATTTTTTCAATAAGAAAATGAAGTATAAATGTACGTTTTTACACTTTTTTTCTAAATATGTAAAACGCTAACATTATTTTGAGCTTTATATAGGCATATTTGTAAGATAAGTATAATTAGAAATAAGATATATTGAAGTTTTTATTTATCTAAAGTAGAATATATATAAGAAAGAGAGATGGTTATTTGAACATTTTAGTTGCTATGAATGCTTTTAAGGGTACGCTATCGTCTGTGGACGTTAATGAAATTGTCAAAAATCATTTTGAATCTTTGAATCATGAGGTTTTATCTATCCCAATCAGTGATGGTGGTGATGGTTTTTTAGATGCAATTTCTAAAGGTTTAGAAGGAAATTTTGTAGAGGTAGAAGTATTTGATCCTTTAAATAGAACAATTAAAGAAAAGATTTTTATGATAAAGGATAAGGCATATATTGAACTTGCTAAAGTTTCTGGTTTGAACTTATTAAGTAAAGAAGAACAAAATCCACTAAATACCAGTACCTATGGA
Organism: Tenericutes bacterium MO-XQ; assembly: GCA_002838185.1. Classification (GTDB taxonomy): domain Bacteria; phylum Bacillota_I; class Bacilli_A; order Acholeplasmatales; family Acholeplasmataceae; genus Mariniplasma. The sequence continues at coordinate 858,465 of CP017948.1, forward strand.
TTAGGTATAATGATTAAACAAGCCATATATATAGGAGCTAAACATATTTACATAGGTGCAGGAGGAAGTGCAACACATGATTGTGGCATAGGGATGCTTCAAGCGCTTGGAGTAAGATTTTATCATCATGGAAAATTGATTGATGAAAAGTTGTGTGGGAAACACTTGAGTTTAATCACATCGTTTGATTTGAGTCATTTAGAAGATTTGATAGAGTATATAGATTTTGAAGTAATCACGGATGTTAAAAATACATTATTAGGAGATCAAGGTGCAGCTCATATCTATGCTAAACAAAAAGGTGCATCAAAAGAAGATATAACTTTCTTAGAAAAAGCAACAAAACATTTTGCGGATATTGTTGAAGAGTATAAGAATGAAAATTTTAGAGATAATGATGGAAGTGGAGCAGCTGGTGGTATTGGATTTGGGTTTTTATCATTTTTGGATGCAACACTTCACTCAGGCATTGAGTTTATGATAGATTTATTGCATATAGAAGAAGCAATAAAAAAAGTTGATTTAATTATTGTAGGCGAAGGTAAACTGGATCAACAAACCATTTATGGGAAAGCACCTTATGGAATTGCAAAAATAGCAAAAAAACATCAGAAAAAAGTGATTGGAATTTTTGGGATTAAAGATGATCTTAAGGACAATGATTTTTTAGATGAGACATATGTGATTGTACCTAAATATGCATCTAATGATCTATCCATGAATCATCCAAAACAAGCGCTATTGAATATGTTAAAAAAAGTGTTTACTTCATAGACACAAATATTTCAGTTATATTAAAAAAATCATGGTAAAATAATTGAATAAATGAAAAAATTCATTGATAATTGTTTTTCTAATATTATAAGTTAAGAATTATGACCATTATTTTCATTGAAAAAGTAAATATGAAACCGTTACCACATGAAAAGTTAAGAAAAAACTAAGAAATATCGGTTTCTTTGAAAAAAAATGAAATGAACATGAAACGATTTATAGTCTATAATAGTTCTACAAGAGAATACTAGGGGAGGTATCACTTTGTATAAAATCGCAATTGTAACCACAATCAAGGACCCGTTCTTGAAATTAGCAGAAATGTTTTCAAAAAATAACTATCAAGTCAGATTTATTAACGTTGATGATGTAGGACAACATCGATCAAAAATATCTGACTGTGATTTTGTATGTTTGCACTTAGAATATAATGATTTAATCAATCAACACATTATTGCAAACATCAAAAAATTCACGAGAGTGCCGCTTTATATCTTTGGAAGAAATCATACTGAAGAGGAAAAGGTTAGATTGCTTAATGCAGGATCAGAAGGATATATCCAAATACCTTTTTCTGATGTAGAACTTTTTGCCCGTATCATTGCTGTTTTAAGATTTTTGAATCAATTGACCAATAAGAATATCAATAAGATACATTTTGGTCCATTTGAAATTGATATGGCAAATCATCAAATCAAAAAAGGTGATGAAACTCATCATTTAACAAATGTAGAATATAAAATATTAAAGATATTATTAGAAAGTAAAGATGAAACTGTAACTAAAGATCGTATCATCAATTATGTTTGGGACAATGACAAATCCGCTACAGATAATGCACTTGGAATTCATATTACAAGACTAAGAAAAAAACTAACGTATGATCCTAGAACACAACTGATTGAAACCATCTGGGGGGTTGGTTATAGGTTGAATTATAAGCTATGTGAACAAAACAGCGAATAGCTGTTTTTCTTATATCATTATTTTTTTTGAAGAAATTTCCTAATTCTTTCAAATTGATTAAGAATGTGATAAAATAACTTTGTTATTAAATTGCATCTCAATAACTGACACATATTAAAGGGGATATTATGGACCAATCAAAAATGAAACGCATCAAGCAAGTATTAGTATTCATAACTTTTGATATCATTGCAATTTTAATTACATATTTTATTGCCATACTTATGTTTATGGTATTAGAAATTCCAGTAGACACTAATCAAATGCTTTATGTCTTACCAGGCATCATTGTATTTAAAATAGGAGTGTTTGCTTTATTTGGCATGTACAATATGCTTGTTAATCATATCGGTTTTGAAGATGTGATTAAGATTTCAGTTGCTACTGCATTTACAAATATATCTATTGTTGTCTTTATTTGGTTATCAGATATGGCCTTCATGTATAAATCAACATATTTCTTTATTACGATTGCAGAAATATTCATGTTTACTCTTCCAAGAGTTGCAAACAGAATTATCTTATATTTTAAGATTAACTGGGATTGGAACAAAGCTTTAGGTAGAAGAACATTAATCATTGGTGCAGGTTCTGCAGGTGAAGCAGTTTTAAAAGAAATATATCGAAATAAGGATTTAAACAATATGCCTATGGGCTTTTTAGATGATGATCAAACAAAGATTGGTTCAAGATTATCTGGTGTGAAAATCTTAGGACCTTTATCATCAATTAATACATACATTGAAGAATATAAGATTGAAGAGATTATTATTGCAATCAATGATTTTCCAAATAAGAAAATCAGAGAAATCAATCAATTGATCGAAAAGAAAAATGTCAGAATTAAAAAAATGTTATCAGTTGCTGAGTTTAATGAAGATTCAAGACCAAAGATTATTGATGTTAGAATTGAAGATTTATTAAACAGACAAGAAATTTCTCTTGATGATCAAGAAATTTCATCATTCATCAAAGACGAAGTCGTCTTAGTTACTGGTGGTGGCGGATCTATTGGTAGTGAACTTTGTAGACAAATAGTTAAATTTGGACCTAAGCAACTTATTATTTTTGATATTTATGAAAATAATGCCTACGATATACAACAAGAAATATTAAGAAATTTCAAAAAAGAAGAAAAAGAAATCGATCTTAAAGTTTGGATTGGTAGTGTATATAATTACAATCGTTTAGAAGAGCTATTTAAGACTTTTAAACCAACATTAGTATTCCATGCAGCTGCTTATAAACATGTACCTCTTATGGAAGATAGTGCTGTTGAAGCAGTTAGAACAAACGTGATTGGAACATATAACTGTTCAAGCTTATCTAAAAAATATAAAGTTAAAAAGTTTGTATTAGTAAGTAGTGATAAAGCAGTACGCTCTACCAACATTATGGGAGCAACCAAACGTTATGCAGAACTGATTATCCAAGATCAACAAAACGGACAAACCAATACTAAATTTAGTGCTGTAAGATTTGGAAATGTATTAGGAAGTAACGGTAGTGTTATTCCTCTATTTAAAAAACAAATAGAAGATGGCGGTCCAGTTACAGTGACACATCCAGAAATTACACGTTATTTCATGACAATTCCTGAAGCTGTTGGATTAATCTTGCAGTGTGGTGTATTTGCTCAAGGTCGTGAAGTATTCATTCTTGATATGGGAGAACCAGTAAAAATTATTGATCTTGCAGAAAAAATGATTAGTCTTAATGGCCTAAAACCTTATGAAGATATTAAAATCGAATTTTCAGGACTTAGACCTGGAGAAAAACTATATGAAGAATTGTTAGTTAATCATGATTTAAAAGATCAATGTAAAACAGGTAACGATAAGATTTTTATTGAAAAACAAAGAAATGTTGAAGCGGATGAACTTGCTATTGACAAAATAACTGATGAACTTGAAGGTTTATCAAACGAAGAGATAAAATCATTCGTTGCTGGCGTTATTAAGACGTATAATAGAAATGGAAATGGAAATGATTAGGTGTTTAGTGATATACTAAATACCTTTTTTTATAAAAAGGGTTGACATTTAAATAAATATGTAATATATTACTTAGTGTATAAGGTAATATATTACCTAATAGGAGGATAAAATGGAAAGACAAAGTTATGAAAGAGAAATCGTTGTACGTTTGTTTCAACTTTCAAATACATTACAAAGTTATATGGATTTATTACTAAAAGATGACAACTTAACAGCTAAACAATTTTTTATGATGATTGTGATTGGTTCACAACCCCATGACTTAAATCTTGGAGAGATTAGTGAATTATTTGGAACGAGTCATCAAAATGTAAAACAAATTTGTTTGAAACTAGAAAAAAGCGGTTATGTAAAAATCTATAAGGATGAAAAAGATCAAAGAGTCTTAAGAGTTAAACTCACACCGTTTGCACAAGCATTTTGGGCAAAAAGAGATCAAAGTGATGATCAAACCATGAGAAAGATGTTTCAAAAACTTGAGACAAGTGATCTTAAGCGTATGCTTTCTTCGCTTATTTCTGTATTAGATGAAACAAATGCGCTAAAAACAGCACTGATAGAAGGAGGTAAATAAATGAAAACAATGATAAAAATTTTATTAGGATTCATCATTTTAATCATTATAGGTGGAAGCATCATTTGGATAAAACTTAATCAAAATATGAATACAATTAAGGAAATACCTATTGAAAATATTGATTTTACAAGTTATGAAGATGGTATTTATGAAGGACTATATTATTATGAAGAGCAAATAGGTGCAAAAGTAGAAGTGCATATTAAAGATGGGTTCATCGATAATATTGTCTTAGTTGATCATGTTCATGGACTTGGTCAAAAAGCAGAAAGCATTATTGATCAAGTCATCTTAGAACAAAGCATAGATGTTGATTACATCAGTAGAGCAAGCACTTCATCAAAAGTTATTCTACTTGCAATCGATGATGCAATGAAAGGAAATGAATCATGAAAACAATTATATTATATGAATCAAAACATGGATGTACAAAGACTTGTGCATCCTATATTAAAGAAAAAAATCACATCGATGAAATTACAAAAGCATCTGATTTCAATGGAAACTTAAAAGATTATGATCGCATCATCATCGGTACACCAGTATATATCGGTCAAATTCATAAAAAGATTAAAAATTTGATACAGGCTAATAAAGCATTATTGCTTAAGAAAAAAATAGATATTTTTGTTTGTGGTATGAATGAAGAAGGTTATGAAGATATGCTACTCATGAATTTTGATGAAGACATCAGAAATCATGCAAAAATCATTCATGCAGGTGGTGCATATGACTTTGACAAGCTAGGATGGTTAAGTAAATTGATTGTCAAAAAAATTGCGAAAGTTGATCATTCAGTCGAACATATTAAATATGAACAAATGGATCTCATTTAAATATTAAAAAAGGGGGCTATCCATGGATACCTATAAAAACAAAATACTGATATATATCATAATGACTTATGTTTTAAGTTGGTTGATTTGGTCATTATCATTTTTATTTCATGATGTGAATATATCTGTTTTCATAACATTAGGCACATTGATGCCAACTATTGTGGGTTTGATTTTATATGTTAAAACTTATCCTATGAAGTTTAAGACATTGATAAGTGTAAATTTTAAGTTTAGTATTAAAATAAAGCATTATATATCGATTTTTTTATTACCCATAGCAGTAATAACGATAGCCTATGCTTTCATGAGACTGATAAACCTTGAAACACCAGAAGTTTCTTATCGTTGGTTTGAACTTCCCATTGTGTTTATCACAATCTTATTTCTGATGGGTCCATCAGGAGAAGAGTTTGGTTGGAGAGGCTATCTTCATCCAGTTTTAAAAGAGAAGTATAACTTACTGCACACAAGTCTAATCATTGGATTTATATGGTCTATTTGGCACCTACCTTTATTTTTTATAGAAGGTGCACTTCAATATGAGTTTACAAAACTCTATGGTATTGGATTAAGCTTGGCTGGTTACTTACTCTATACAATGATGTTAAGCCTTTGGATAGGCGTATTTTTTGAAAAAACAAAAAGAAGTATCGTTACTCCACTCATCTTGCATACAATGGCAAACTTAAGCATTGGATATTTACCATTAGTCTTTAACAAAAATGGTGCGATGATTCAAGGTTTGTTGATGTTTATGTTTACGATGTTTATCTTGATGTCAAACATTAAACTACTAACAAAAAAGCCTTAACAAAGGCTTTTTATTTCTTTAAATATGGATTTACTTGTTTGATCCATGCTTCAGGTATGTCATAAACTTTTGCCAATATTGGACCCATCAGCAATCCACGATCTGATGCGGCTCCACCAATTTTTGCGTTAGATTCTAAAGCATCTTTGAAATCTTTAGAATGATATAAAATATGAATGATTACTGGAATTGCTTGATCAATGGAACATGCTCTACCTGCATAATGTTTGATAAAAGCATTCGTATCGTCCATTGTAATTGCTTTTTCTAACTTTTCTTTGTACTGATCTGGTGCATAGGATAAAGCCAGTTCGATGGCATTTTTTAATGAATGTTCTTTTAGTAGTTCAAATAAAACGTCGAAGTATAAATAATAAGTTAAATAGTCTTCATTATTTGTAAAAAGCTGTGCCAACTCCCATGCCTTTTGAATGGGTAATTCTAGAGCTTTAGTTGCTAAATATGGCATAAATCCGACTAAGTGTGTATCATTAACTTCAAATTCATCGAGATTTAAGTCTAATTCATTAACCAGTGTCTTAACGACCATTTTTTTCGCATAAGTTTCAACATATCCATGATAAGATCCACCTGGTTTAAATTGATTAAACAATAAAGTTTTATATTCTTCTAACTTTAAATTAGGATTTTGTTCTAATGCTTCATATAACCATCTAAGAATTTCTCCTTGTACTGTAACTTCACCAATTTGATGATTAGGATAGACATAAAATGATGGTTTTGCTTCCTCATAGAGTTTTTCATCTTGTTTCATAAATAATAAAGATTGCTTTTTTGATAGGTCTTCAAGATAGGTATGATTATAAATCCAGTGGACACCTAAACATGAAGCATTTGTGAGTAAAGATGTAAATATTAAATCTTTCATTTTGAAAAACACCTCCTATATACTCTAAGCATATCATAGTCGATTAATTTTTTCATTTAAAACGGCTTTACAAAGAATACAAGTGGTTTTATTTAGAAAGTATTTAAATTATTATATTTTTTATAAAAAGAAATAGAATTGAAATATATATTCCATATAATAGATGTATTGCGTGTTTAAATGGAGGGGATATTTTGATTGATATACATACACATATCTTATTTGATGTAGATGATGGTGCACATTCTATTGAAGATTCAATAAATATGTTAACATCAGCATCATGTATTGGTATTAAACATGTCGTTTTAACACCCCATGTATCAAAATACAGACCATCAAAATGTTCAAAAGATATGATGATCAAAAGATATGATCAACTAAAAGCAGTCATTAATGAGCGTGGCATGGATATTGAACTTTATTTAGGTGCGGAGATTGATGAACATGATGATCTTATTGAAACTGTAAAAAGTGGAGCTAATATTCATCAATCAAAATATGTACTCATTGATATTGTCTCATCAGATGCTCATGACATTAATACTATTTTATCAATGAAAAAGGCTTATGATGTTGTTTTAAAGAAAAAAGGAAAAACGTATGCAGATAGAGTTTTTGTTGATTTTCCTAAACAAATACTTGAAAACAAATATCAAATAAACTAAGGAGATTAAGATGGAACAAGATGTAAATGCAAATGAGATTGATTTGATGTCTTTATTAGGCATCTTGATACGAAAATGGTATGTGATACTTGGATTTACCGCAATATTTTTTATTGGATCACTGATATATGCGTATGTAGCTCTAGAAGATCAATATACAGCGAATGCATCAATGATGGTTTTAGTTTCAAATGAAGAACAATCAAATGAGCAAAATTTTAATTTTTCATCTAAACTTGTTAAGACATATACAGAACTTGCAAAAAGTAACATTGTTGTTGATCAAGTCATTGAAAGACTTGATTTATCCTATGGACAAGAAAACTTAAGAAATAGAATCACTGTTACAGGTGTACAAGATACTATCATCATTAAGTTAAGTATTGTTACAAATGATAAAAAGATGTCGATGGATATTGCAAACACTATGGTAGAAGTTATGCAAGAGGTATCAAGTACTTATGATGGATTTGATAACATTGAGATATTAGATCAAGCACAACTCCCCTTAACGCCTTCGGGACCTAATAGAATGCTATACTTAGTGATTGGGATCATGATCGGTGGTATAACTGGCGTTGGTATCATTTTTGTCACAGAAATGATGGATAAAACGATTAAAACGCATAAAGATATCGAACAAAAATTAAGGTTAAGAGTCTTAGCTACGATACCAGAATATGATGTACCGGAGGATCAAAACAATGCGAAATAAAAAACATAAATTTGATCAACGTGGATCATATCAACCGATAACAAGAATTGAACCAAACTCAATTATCTCTGAGCAATATCGTAAGTTAAGAACGAATATTGAATTATCAGACTTTAACAAAAAAATACAAATTGTTGGTATCACATCAACTAATGCGATGGAAGGAAAGACCTTAACTGCGATTAATTTGGCAGAAGTTTATGCGCAAAGTGGTAAAAAGACTTTACTTATTGACATGGACTTAAGAAAACCAAAAATACATAGAGGATTTCGTCTTATTAATAAAAAAGGTTTATCCGATATCTTTACTAAGAATTATGATATTACTGATGTCGTAGAGCATGTAGAAGCAAATCTTGATGTTCTACCTTCTGGATCAAAGCTTCCATATCCAGCAGAATTTTTATCAAGTGAACAACTTAAATCTTTTGTAAACAACCTTAAAGATGTATACGAAAGAATTATTATCGATACACCTCCAATGACTGCGGTCACAGATGCCTCTATTATTAGCTCATTTTGTGATGGGATGTTATTAGTGATTGCATCAAGAGAAACAGAAGTACACATCACAAAAGATGTGATTAAAGATTTAGAGAATAATGGTGCAAACATTATCGGTTCTGTCTTAACTAGAGTATCTAAACGCGATAGTAGATATATGAACTATTATTACTATCAATATAGGTAAATCATGCTGATTGCATATAAAGTGCAATCAGTATTTTTTATCATAGACAAATTTAAACAACTTTTTAAGAGGTTATATATAGACATTTTAAAGGTTGTTTAGTAGAATAAAAGAAACAAACACGATTGGTGGGGGTGTGTTTATGAAACATGCTGTAAAATGGATAAAAGAACATGCAAGACCTTTAGAACAGGCTTTATACAAATATCATTTTGAACAGGGTAGTGAAGAAGATGTCATTAAAGCATTAAAAGAATATCAGAATGAAGATGGTGGGTTTGGACATGGCCTAGAGCCTGATTTTATAAATCCAAACAGTAATCCTATAGATTGTTGGGTTGCATCTAAAATCATTGATGAGATCGGTTTATCAAGGGATCATGATATGGTTTTAAAACTTATCAATTATTTAAAACAAACACCATATCAAGAAGATGGATTGTATTTTTATACGATTCAGACGAACAATGATTATCCACATGCTCCTTGGTGGCATTATGATGAGCATAGATATATCCAAGGATATAATCCAACAGCGTCACTTTTAGGTTTTTTATTCAATTATATGGATTTAAAAGATGAGCATTATCTGAGTATTATTAAAAGAATTGACCAAGCTATGAACTATTTTATCAAACAAGATCAAGTGGAAATGCATGAACTTAAATGTTTTAATGAACTATATGAGTATATCTATTTAGATATGAATGTTAAAAAGTTTGAAGTTGCACTCAAAAAAATGAATTTAAAAACCATTGAAAAAGATCAAGAAAAATGGCTAACTACATACTGTGCTAAACCATTACAAGTGATCTCATCAATTAATAGTCCAGGATATGAAGAGATTAAGGATTTAGTTAAAGATGAAATTGATTCATCTCTTAAATTATTGCATGAAGATGGTTATGTAAAAGTTTTATGGTCATGGGATGATCACAATGATGATTTTTTAGTTTCTAAAAAAGCATGGCAAGGCATTTTAACATTAGAAGTTTTAAAACAAAAAAAAACAATATATTTAATGTCATGAGAACGGAGAACAACAAGATGTTAGATGAAATAAAATTATTTTTAAAGTATTTTGAAAAAACGTATCAAAAAAGAAACATTGAAGACTTAGAAGAGTTTATGTCCATATTTTTTTCTAAAGATGCGTATGTCTTTGGAACGAGTACAAACGAGATTTTTCCAACATATGAAGCGATTAAAAGCTGTATCAGAAATGATTGGTTATACTGGGGAGAATTGTATATTAAACGTGATCAATTAGATGTGCGTATGATTGGTGATGATGTATTAGTTCATGTCTTAGGATCTGTGGTCTATACATTTTCTGACGAAGCAGAAACAGATCAAAAATTTGTGAAATTGATGGAAATATTGAATGAAGATGTAGATATCAATGATGAAAATCATTTAAGTTATCAACATCATGAAATGAGTTATATATTAGACCATTATTTAAGCAAAAGAGAAGATCAAAAAAGAATCAATCATGTACCACTTTCATTATCTTTTGTTTTAACGTTTGATAACGATGCTTTAAAGATTAAATCATTATCTTATGATGTGTTAACTATAGATGATTATCCAGATGCGATTATGCACCCATATACGCCTTATGAAGGTCAATTTAATGAAGATATGAACACCTTAAAGACTCATGGGGAGGCAATCACATTTAATCCGTTTGAACTTGATATAGATAAAGATTTCTATGTAGTTGATACTGATGGAAACATCAAATATGATCAATCATCTTTAAACGATATTTTAAATCAATATGATAATTTAGAAGTTGACATGAATCATGTGTTACTCACAGAAAATAAAGAGTATATCAGTTTTATGACCATCGGAAAAGCAAGACTTAATAGATCTGAGTTAGAGATTAGAAACAGCTTAAAATCTAAATTATCAGCAATTATTCAAAGTGATCTAGACGACCAGTCAAAACTATTTAAAATAAGAAGACACATATCCTTAACAGATAAGATATGCGCACTAGCACCTCAGTTAGTATATCCTTTAAAAATCATGGGTGTGATTTCAGTTAATCAAAATGAAAATAAATTAAAAATGCTAAAGATATCTTATCCAATGGACATTATTTTAGAAGACAAATACATATAATTATTGATAAGGGATACGCTTTAAGTATCCCTTTGCTTTCTTTAATGATGAAGTTATTTATCATATATCTTGTGATATAATAACCTTAGAGGAAAGACTTATCTGAAACAATAAGTATATAATTAAGATGAATGCATTGCTTAAATAATTATCATAAAAAATGAAGAAAGGATATACTTTAATATCAACATATTGAGTATGTAAGGGGACCTATGATAAGACTTCTAAATCATAAAGATGAAAAACGTGTTCTTGAATATTTATATCAAGAACCATCGTTTAATATTTTTCCTATTGGAGATATTGAAACCTTTGGATTTGATCAAGATTTTCAAAGAATCTATGGTGAATTTGATGATGATGGGCAAATCAAAAGCATTTTACTGAGATATCGTGAAAATGCGATTTATTATGCGCATGAGCATCGATTTAACGATGCATATCTTGAGATTTTTGAAAATGATCCTTTTGAGTTTTTCTCAGGTAAATATGAGCTTTTAGAATTAATAGAGCCTTTCTTAAGTTTTTCAAGAAAACAAGTGACTTATTTTTGTAAAGCGACAAAATTAAATGCCGATGATGTTGAAGATGATGATATTAAGATCGCAAAAACAGAAGAAGATTACTCGAACTTATATGATCTATTAAAACGTATTGAAGAATTCCAATATCATAAAAAAGATAAAGAAAAGTATGTCCATGAAAAAACAATGTCTAAGCAAATGGGCATAACCCTTTTTCTTGAAGCAGATGGGAAAACCATCTCAACGGTTGCGACAACAGCAGAAACCACAAAAAGTGCGATGGTTGTTGCAGTAGCAACCCATGAAAAATATCGAAATCAAGGATATGCAACCAGATTAATGAAAGCATTAATGAAAAAGTATTTTATAGAAAAGAAAAAAGAATTATGTTTATTTTATGACAACCCAGATGCTGGTAAAATTTACTTAAGTCTTGGATTTAAACCAATGGGTAAGTGGACAATGTTTAGAAAGTAGAGGAAATTATGATTTTTGATGCACATGGAGATATACTCACAGATATATATGAAGAAAATTTAAAAGGACACAAAGATAGTTTTAGAACTAAACACTATCCATTATATAAAAAAGCTGGTATCACCCATTCTATTTTTGTGAACTGGACCAATCCAGAAAAAAAAGCACATGTCTTTGATGACATCTTTGATGAGGGTATTAAAGCGATGCACGACATGCATGATATCATCAAAGTTTGTTATACATATGAAGATTTATTACAAGCTGAAAAAGAAAATAAGTTAGGTATCATGATTGGAGTAGAAGGACTTAAATACTTAAAAGAAGTACGTGATATCGAAACCTTATATCAAAGAGGTTTAAGACATGCAATCATCACTTGGAATGAACAAAACGATTATGCAAGTGGCGCTTTAATTAAAGAAGGTGGATTAACAGATAAAGGGAAATTATTAGTTCAAACTATGGAATCACTAGGAATGGTCATCGATTTATCGCATGCAAATCCACTGACATTTGATGATGTGATTGATGTCACAACTAAGCCAATCATCGTCTCCCATGGAAATGCTAAAGCGATTTGTGATCATCCAAGAAATTATACCGATGAACAATTATTAAAACTTAAAGAAAAAGATGGTGTCATTGGTGTTTGCGAGATTGCTAATTTTATATCTACTGAAGAAGAAAACCATACAGTTCAGTATATGGCAAAACATATTGATTATATAGTAAAACTGATTGGTATTAATCATGTAGGATTAGGTCTTGATGTCTGTTATTATCTATATGAAGGTAGAACTTCTACAAACGTTAAAGGGTTTGAAACGATTGCAGAACTTCCTAATCTTTTTGAGGAACTTAGAAAATTAAATTATTCTGAAGAAGATATGAATAAGATTAAGTATCAAAACTTTTTTAGGGTCATTAAAACCATTTTAGATAAATAAAGGCGAGTGCCTTTTTTTATTTTATGAAGTTTATGTTATAATTATAAAAAAACTAAAGGGGGTTTTTATGAAGAAGTTAATCATTGTTATATTAATGCTTTTTGTTTTAGTCGGATGTACAAAAAAAGATTTAGCAAACGATGAAAATCTTTTTGATGACGGGTTACTTGCAGTTAGTTTAAATGGATCTAAATGGGGATATATTAATCCGAAAGGTGAGATGGTCATCGATGATAAATTTGATGGTGCTGGAGCTTTTTATGACGGGCATGCAATCGTTATTGTTGATCAATTTTATCAAGTGATCGATAAAAAAGGAGATTTTATCTTTGATCTTGGATATGATTACTTAAGAAGAAGTCCTAATACTGGTTTATTGATCTTTGAACAAGACGATCTATTTGGAATCATGGATGATGATGAAAATGTGATTGTTGAACCCATTTATAAATCAATAACTGATTACTCTGAAGGCTATGTCTTAGTGGTAACTCCTGATTTTGATTACTATTATTTAGATGAACAAGGTAATCGAATGCATGATGAAAGTTTTAGTTATGCAACACTGTTTAAAAATGGATATGCAACTGTAAGAAATGATGAGGGTAAAACAGGGTTAATTAATGATGAATTCGAACTTGTCATTGATTATATTTATGATGATATAAGTGTTGTTGATAAATATGGATATGCAGTCACAAGAATTGATAATGATATATATGAACCAGAAGATAATTCATGCAATTTAATTAAAGTAGATGATATGACATTGATCTTAGAAGATTACGAATATATAAAGTTTAATATGGTCATTGATATTAGATATGATACACCTTTATATAAAGCGTATGAAGATGATGCATTTGTCCTTTACTTAAATGATGGTACGAGATTTACAGAAGATGAATATGTTTGGGTTGAAACAATCGGTGATTATCTGATTACCTTTCAAGACAAAAACCGTGTGCCTACTGAACCTTATGAGGAACTTAGAGAATACGCAATCTATGATGAAGATGGTACACTTATTAAAAAAGCAAGTATTCTTGATAGTAAACATGTTTTTCAATGGCTTGATGGAGATGATATGGGGTTATATTTGATGGTTGTTGATGGTGATTTTATAGACATCTATGGACAAGATGCAGAATATAGAGTTGAGGCTGATGATGTTAAAGGTTTATCAGAGGATTTAATTTTTGCGACGAAAGACGGATTGTTTGGTGCATTTGATTTTGACGGTGAAATCGTTATTGATTTTAAATACGAATATCTTTTTGAATATGAAGACGGTTATATTGAGCTTAAACTAGATTCTAAATGGGGAGTTATGAATAGCAAATATGAAGTTATTATTGAACCTATTTATGAATATAGACACTCAAATTATCAACCTAGAGTTATACCACAAACATAAACTTACTTGAGAATTAATCATATAAAAAAAACAACTTGATAAGCTCAAGTTGTTTTTATTAGTTATGTAAAATAGATGGTGGCTAAATAATAGCTGTCCAAATGATGGTGGCTTACCACCATGTTTTTTAAAGCTTTTTTTATGTTTTAGTATTGACAAGTTCAATAGAACGAGTATAATTCAAGTATATAAAGTATACTGTTGGTATACTAAAAGTAAAGAAGGTATAAAAATGATAGAAACAAAACGATTAATATTAAGACCATTTAAAAAAGAAGACGCACATGACTTATATGAGTATTTGAAAGAGGAAAGTGTTTGTCAATATGAACCATATGACCCTTTTACTTATGAAGAAGCAGTTCAATCAGCAGCAAGTAGAGCTTTAGATCCATCTTTTATTGCTGTTTATTTAAAAGCTAAAAAAAAGGTCATTGGTAATTTATATGTAGGCGAAGAAGGACCAAAAGATGTATAAACAAAAAATATTGGTTATGTGTTTCATCCAAGATATCAACATCAAGGCTATGCAACTGAAGCAGCATATGCACTTATTCATGATTTATTTATCAATCAGCATATGCACCGAGTAGTTGCTTATTGTAATCAAGAAAATAAAGCATCTTTTAAGCTTCTAGAACGTCTAGGGTTTAGAAGAGAAGCAACCCGTATGAAAAACATGTTTTTTAAATTAGATCAAAACCAACAACCATTATGGTTTAATTCTTATCAATATGCATTACTTGAAGAAGAATTTAAAGGATTTTTAAACAAGGAGAGATTATAACAATGATTTGGCTATTTTTAAGCTTATTAGCATTATTGATTTTTGCAGGTATCAAATATGTGCTATTTATAAAAAATCGTGACTATTTACATATTTGGAAGAAAGATTTTTATCGATCCTATACCGATCCAAGAAAACAGATCATTGCGCATGGACTTTTAGCAAGTTCAGGACACAATACACAACCTTGGAAGTTTGTTTTTAAAGATGATAAAAACGCATTTGACATGTTTATCGATAGAAGTCATTTGACAAGCGAGGTTGATCCAGACCGTAGACAACTACTCATTTCACAAGGCACTTTCATAAAAAACATGGGCATTGCAAGTGAGGTTTTAGGATACGAGTTAGAGATATCATACGATATAAATGATGAGTGGAATATTTATCAAAGGCTTGCTACAATTACCATAAAAAAAACAAATAGTAAAAGAAATAAACTCTATGACTATCTTTTTAATCCTGATACACATCGAGGGTTGTATAAAGCAATGACTTTATCTGATGAAGAAAAAAAACGGATAAAAGCATTAGCAATATCTTATGATTTAGAGATGATGATCATTGAAGAAGCTGAGGATGTTAAATATATAGGTAATTTAGCACTTGAAGGAGCTTTTATTGAAGCTAGAAATCAAGACGTTATGAATGAGACATGTCGTTTATTTAAAAACAATGAAACATCAAAAAAAATCAATCCATATGGATTTTCATTAGAAGGACAAGGATTACCAGCATTTATGATATGGTTTATCCAAATCCTTATGCGCTTTTTTCCAAGTTTCAATCATCCAGATCAAACAAAAAAGGCATTTCTTAACGGCACACATCAAGCAATTTCACATACACATACTTATATCATGATTAAAAGTAATGAATTAGATCCAAAATCGCTGATTAAAGTTGGTATGCTCTATCAAGAGTTAATCTTAAACTTACATGATCTTGGACTTGTGATTCAACCGCTTAGTCAAGGGATAGAAGTGTATGATGATATGAAACCAGTTTACGAAAAAATCCATAAAGCTTATGGAAATGATCAACATATCCTAATGCTCGCAAGATTAGGCTATCCAGAAAAACCATTTAATCACTCTATGAGATTTAAGCCAGAACAAGTGATTAAGGAGGTATCCTCGTGACCAAAGATGAACGAAAAGAAAAAATCGTAGAGATGAATAAAAAAGCGATCATTGACGCAGCTGAAGCATTAATCACCGAACATAATTACGACTATCAAAAAGTCACGATGAATGATATTGCAGAAAAATCTGATTTTACTAAACGTACTGTTTATCAATATATTGGTTCAAAAGAAGCCTTACAATTTGAAATCATGATTCGTGGACATGAATATATGATCAAAAGATTAAATGATGTGATTAAAGATACGCAAACAGGGATCATAAGACTTAAAAGTATCGCAAAAGCTTTATATCAATATAGTCATGAAGATTCTTTACATTTTTGGATGGTGATGAGCTATGAGAATCAACATACGGATTTTGAAGTCTCAGAAGAATTGATTCAAAAAACATATGAGCTTGGTGAAGTATCGATGAAGATTTTAATAGATACGATTGCTTTAGGTGTTAGTGATGGATCCATGTCTAAAGATTTAGATATCAAACAAACAGCGTTTGCTGTTTGGTCATTTTTGTTAGGGATTTTACAAACAGAAAAACTAAAGAAAAACTATATGAAACATATGCATCAAATAGATGTGGATCATTGGGTAGATGATGCATTAGATCTCATATATCAAACATTACAAAGAGGATGAAATGAAAAAAGTATTTAAGCCAATAAGTGTTGTTTTTATTGTGGCGATTTTATTGTTAGTACTACCTTTAGTTTCTGGATATATTGCTGATTTATTTTATATGAATTCAATAGATCCAGATGGTACTTTTTTATGGATAAGCATCCATCATATCGCACAAATGTTGATGTTTATCATCTTGATTTTGATCATAAAAAAAGTCAAACCAAATCTTGAGTTTGGATTTAATTTCAAAGAAAAGAAAAAAGGCCTATAAAAAATCGTATGGTATACCACATAATATTTTATAGCCTATCTCTTGCCATATAATTATTTATATATCTAAGATAACTTGATGTTATCTTTTTTATTTGATTTCAATTTTTGTGAAACTTAAGGCTTCAACTGTAGCTGTATGAACTAATCCAGATACATCATAGAAGTAAATCGTTTCTTCTTGATCTGATACATTCCAAACCATCGCGTAAATATTACCATTTTGATCTTCATAAATGGATGCACTCACTTGAGCTTCAACCATCATCCACGTATCACTATGTCTTTGTCCAAGTGTATCCATCGCATGAATCATATAATATGATAAGCTGAGTTCATTTGGATAATCGTCATTTAAGATTTTAGAAGCATCAAAATTATTGATTGCAGTACTACTATTAGTAATCGATTGAATAAACCACATATTAGAAAACCATGTGTCTATAGTTTGATTTTTAGCTTCTAAGTATGTACCAAAGATCGAAGATAATTTGTTATATTCTTGATCATCAAGCGCATAACTTGTTAAATACTCTCCTGTTGGTAACCACTGGATTCCATAGATAAATGTTGGGTTTGCGCCAAACCATGTTGCATAATCATGTTTTCCACCCCAAACCATACCAGCAACATCTACATAATCACCGTAATCAGGATCCCAGTTGGTATCATCATAATCAAACCAATATTCTTTAATCGCAGATAGTTCTGTAACAAAACCATAGATTGCGGCATCTCTTCTATCTGTATCATTTGTTGCAAGTGCCCAGTGATAACCAGCATTCCAGGAGTTTAGCGCTTCAGAAGTTGATTCTAAGTTATTACCTTCCGCAAACGTTCCATATCCATGTGCCCAAGAGTGACCTGCCCATGGATCAAAGTTTCTTAAATACTCAAAATCATCTTGATCTTTATATGGATACATATAATCATCAAGTAGAAGATTGACTAAATCCTTGTAATCTTCTAAAAATGATTGATCATACATTGCTAAAACACTTGATGCATAAACGAGATAACCATGCGTAAAACTATGATCAGATAATTCTGAAGCAGTTCCAAAATCATTGTTTGAATAATAAGTGGTTCCCCACTGATAATTGTAAAATAAGAATTTGTCATCTGATTGACCACTATACGTGTACCAATCTTCAATGACATATCTCAATTTAGCAATAAACTCTGCTTTTAGTGCGTTTTGTCCAAGTTGATCTGAGATGATGATTGCTTGTGATAATGGATAGATTGCTTTAGAGTTCCAGTAAGGCCCTTCAGCATTGATGAAGTCTTCATCATCAGTGATGTCAATATCTTGATTTAGACCTTCTAAATAAGATACTAAAGTTGTATCAGAAAATGCATCATTTTCAGGGAGTGTAAATCCGGGAAGGACACCACTAAAAGATAGTATAGTTTCAAAGGTATTGTTATCTAGTAACTTTAATGTACCTCTAACTGTACGGTAAGTATAAGTAGTGACATTAACATCTGAATATTTATAATGATGCGGCATTAACGCTAGAAGTAAAGGATTTTGATTGTTTTCATTGAAATTGGTTTGTTGGTAATGATAAGTTGTAATGACATCACTGTTTTGATGATCAATTTCATAGGAAACATCTGTATCATTTGTCATGGTATATCCATGTTCATGATAAAAGGATGCTTCTGTGAGATTATTGATTGCGGCGATTGATAAAATATTTGAATCGCCTAAATCAATGTTTAATCTATTTTTAAGTCCAAATGGATGATTATTGGAAGTAATCGTAAATGTCGTGTTTTCAGGTGTATTCACTAAATAATATTTATCAGAATATGTGGGTTGTCCAACAATTTCTGGTGGACTTGTATCATATCCTGAATGTCTTCTTACCAGTTTACAATGATTGCTTTACCAGTATAAGTAGAAGATGTAATTAAATTTCCATTTAAATCATAATATTCATAATTATCTAAACCATTCGTATCAAAGGTATAGGTAAGTGATTGTTCATTAGCAACTTCAACAAACACATAAGGTGATCCTTGGGTAAGGGTTGTAACCATATGATCTGTTGAATCACCAACATTTCTCATCGCAACTTTTACTGATGCATCACTATAGCCAATAACTTTAGTTAAGTACCCTAAATCTAAATCAGATGATTTTAAGAAAGTATCTTTTAATGCAAGTGGAAATTGTGCCATCGTTGGTGTTTGATTCACATTCCAGTATTGTACAAATCCATCTTCTGGATTCGTTATTTCTAAGCCTTCATTAGTGTATGAAGCTCTTAATAGATTGGTATAAATGCCATTACTACCACCATAGTTAGAAACTAACAGACTTGTCCACCATCCGCTTGATGGAACAGCAGTATCTTGAAGATCAGCTTCGATAAATGCAGGTGTCATTGGATGATCATAAGCGGATAAAGATCCTTCATAATAAGATCCAAATCCTATGGATTGTTGTCCAGGAGATGTTGTTGATCTTTGTCCTGTTGGTTCTTGATATGTACCTTCAACAACTTCAATCTCTCTGGTTTCATTGATGGTTTCATCTCCTAAAGATAAGTTATAAGTTAACGTATAAGATCCTGTAACTCCATAATTCACATGTCCAGTGATCTCAAATAGATGTGCAACATTTCTATTTTTATTTGTCATGATCTTTACGTCTTCTAAAGGATCAAAATAATGACCGACAATCACATCTTTATTTTCTAAGCCTGAAATGGTTTCAATCGTCTCAGGAACATCAGTTTTTGGATCATTAGGGTCAGTTTCATCTTTTTTACAAGCGCTAGGTAAAATGATCATAGAAAGCAATAAAATAACATATAAAAATTTTTTCATAAAGCACATCCTTTTTTGTTTATAGATGTAGCATACCACATAAAAATCAATAATGATGCAAAAAAACATATATTTATATATGTAGAAAAAAAATCAAAAATAAAGTAAAATAAACTTGACATGGTGACAAATAAAGTGTACAATAAAATCAGAATTGAAAAGAGGTGTTTTTATGGGTTATCAATTGAAAAAAAGTTATGTGACCATGGTCACTACAATTATTGGATTTGTTTTATTCTTACTATACATTTTAAGAGAAACAGAAGTTGAGACATTTACTAAAGAAGATTTAGGTAAATATTTATTATTGGTCGTACCAGTATTAATTGGTGTTGATATGATTGGTAAATTTATTTTTAATTTACTTGATGTGAGTAAAAATAAAGATCAAAAAAGAGAAAAAATGGATGAGTTTGATACCATCATTGAATATAAAAGTGTAAGAAACTTTGGATTAGTCTTTATGTTAGGATTTTTTATCAGTTGTTTACTATTCTTAGTATCAACTTACATCTTTTATCCATTTCTATCATTATTCATTACGCTTCATGTCTCTGGACTTATATTACAAGCATCATATATTAAGTATTATGAGTATGGTGTATAAGTATGAGTAAAAAAGAAAGCAATATAAAAAACAGAATCAGAGAGCTTAGATTTATGCATGATGAAATGTCTCAGGCAGAATTAAGCGATTTGGTGGGTGTATCTAGACAAACGATTGTCGCAGTTGAAAAAGGCAATTATACACCATCGCTTGACTTAGCATTTAAGATTGCAGAAATCTTTGATCTAAGGATAGAAGAAATATTTTTTAAAGATGAGGAAAAATAAGATGACACAGAATAAAAGAAGTTTAGTCGCAGGGATTTTATATTTATCATTAATCATTCCTGGACCATTTGCGTTTTTGTTAATTCCAGATATGATTTATAGTGCAGCAAATCCAAATGCATATATTACAAATAACATGTATTTAATTTATGTTTGGTTGTTTTTAGATATACTTATTATTGGTATTGAGATTGTTTTAGCATATTTATTGCTAAAATTATTTAATCCAGTAAATAAAACTTTATCACAAGTAGCATATGTCCTTAGAATGTTAGTTGTTGGTGTGATGATGATTAATGTAGGTTTCCTACTAATGATTCTTTTTAACAGTAACCAAAATCCATTAGTTTATGTTGATCTTCATTTAGATTTTACCTATGTATGGCAATTTATATTTAGCTTCCATGTACTTGTTTTAGGTATCTTTATGATTAAATATATTAAAACATTATGGAAATATTTAGGATATGTTTTAATTTTAGGTAGTATTGGATATTTCATTGATGTATTTAACTATTTCTTAATAGATAGTGCATTTTTCACAAGTGTTGGCAATATCTTATTGATCTTTGTTACACTAGCAGAAATAGGCATGGGTATTGCCCTCCTTTTAAGAAAAGCAACCCCAAAATCACTCGTTTCATGATATGATAGAATTATCATGAAAGAAGGTATCTTATGGATTATATATATGTTTTAAAGTTTAATCCAGATTATTATGATGAAGATGTTTGGACTGATGAAGTGAATCAAATCATTGATGCACATTTCCAAAGACTTAAAAGTGATTACGAAAAAGGTAAAGTTATTCATGTCGGTAGAACTGAAAATCCAAAAGATGAAGGTTTTGGTTTAGTCATCTATCATGCAGATGATGATCAAGATGCAAAACATTATATGGAAAATGATCCAGCAATAAAAAATAAGATTATGACAGGAACTTATCAACGCTATAAGGTGGTGTTTAATCATGGCTAAAGCAATTGGTATCGGTGGCGTATTTATTCATATGCAAGGAGATTCTAAAGCTTTGTTTGATTGGTATGAAAAATATCTTGGGTTAGATTTTTCAGCCTATGGGTCAGGTTTCTTAAGTGGAGAACAACTGATGGTTTTAACATTTAAAAGAGATGATAATCCTTTAATGCCTTATTTAAACCTAAGAGTTGATGATATTGAAGCTATTATCAATAATATGAAGGAAAATCACATTGAAATCATATCAGACATAGCAGAATATCCATATGGGAAGTTTGCGACATTCAAAGATCCATTTGGAAACGTTGTTGAACTATGGGAAGCAGATAGAGATGCATATATCAAGATGGTTCATGAAGAGTTAGAAAAATATAAAAAGGAAAGAAAACCAAAATTATAAAATAATTTGAAACTTAAAAAAAAGCGCTTATTTAACCTTTGTTAAGCGTTTTTTTATTTTAAATATAAATAACCTTTTTTTATGAGAATATCATTTGATAATCAATACCCATATTCTTATAATAGAAATGCAGCATAAAAAAAAGGAGGATGTTTATGTTTATAAATTTAAAAATTGATTCATGGCAAAAGTTAGTGCTGTATCTGATCACAATTTTTGCAATTGTATTATTACATATACTTTCAAAAAGGAAAGTTAAGTTTTCTTATCGTGTACTTGTTGCACTTGGCTTAGGTTTAGCTACTGGGTTGTTATTAGGAGATGTTTCTACAACCATAAGACCTATTGGTCAATTATATGTACGTCTCATTTCTATGATAGTGATGCCACTCGTGTTTTTTTCTATTTTAAGATCGTTTACATCACTTGGAACATCAGAAAAACTAAAATCGATTTCACTTCGATCATTATTTTGGTTGTTATCTACTACAGCTATTGCAACTGTTTTAGGATTGGTTGCAGCTACATTAGTTGAACTTGGAAAAGGTTTTGATGTAACGGATATTATTTATACACTAAGAGATGTTGTGCCTATTGAACAAGTGATATTGAATCTTTTCCCAAGTAATATTTTAAGTCATATGGTAAATAACCAAATGATTCCAGTGATTGTTTTTGCAGTATTGATTGCGATTGCAATCAATATCGAAAACAAGAAAAAACCTGAAACTGTGAAACCTGTGATTGATTTAATAGAATCATCAACAAAAGTTATGATTGGGTTAACAAAAATGGTCATAAAATTCACACCTTATGGCGTGTTTGCGCTCATGGCGAATGCTGCTGGTAGAAATAATTTAGATACATTATCATCATTAGGTATCTATATCTTATTAATTTATGGTGTGATGATAATTCACATGATTTTTGTTCAATTAGGTTTAATTACTTTTGTGGGAAAACTTAATCCGATTAAGTTTATTAAAAATGTATATCCAGCACAATTAGTTGCATTTACTTCACAAAGTAGTTATGGCACATTGCCCGTAACAATCAAATCATTAACAGACCGTAATGGTGTATCAGAAAGAATTGCAAGTTTTGTTGGTCCATTAGGAGCAAATGTTGGGATGAATGCTTGTGGTGGTATTTTTCCAGCGATGGTGGCTATTTTTACAGCAAATGCATTTGGTATTGATTTAGTGTTTACTGACTACTTACTGATTATTTTAACAACTACAATCGCATCAATCGGTATTGCTGGTGTACCTGGTATCGCAACAATTGCTGCAACTGTTGTTTTAGCAACTTTAGGACTACCTATTGAAGGTATTGCTTTGGTTGCTGGTGTTGATGCATTAATTGATATGGGAAGAACTGCAGTGAATGTTACAGGAACGATGGTTGCTGCAACCTTAACTGCTAAACAAGAAAACGAGTTAGATGAAACAGTCTTTTACAGTGATAAAAAAGCAATAGAAGTTGTTGCTGAGTCATAAAGTAATAACTTTAATATGTTAATCATGAGACGTTCTGTGTAAATATTATAGGAACGTCTCTTTTTTTCTTTATATGCTTATCTAAAATTGATATACTATAGTTAAAGAGTTTTTGATTGGAGTGTTTGTATTGGCAATTAGAAACAATCAGCTACTCAATCATCTTGAAGGATTGAGAAATAGCATAAAAGATAAACTTAAAAGTGAAGGTTTAAATAAAAATATTTGTACCGATAATGCACTTGAAGAAATGGCTAAGAAAAAGCCAGAACGTTTAAGTGATTTTTTAGCTATTTCTGGTTTGGACCGTGACTTTTTAGAAATGTATGCACATCTTTTTTTGGATGTAATTTTATCTTATACAAAAAAAGAGGTCAAAAAGGTTAAAGTTTCAAAATCTGCATCATTTGTTCTCGATCGATATAAAGACAGGTTAACTAATATATCTAAAACCAATCCTAATCTTTATATGGGAAGTATTGTTAAGCTAAGAAGTTTTGACTTATATGATGAAACACGGTTTGAAGATATTCAAAAGTTTTTATCTAGAAAAAAAGATGTATATAAATTAAACACAGATCAAGAAGATATTTTTGATCGATTAACCACGCTTTATAGACACATGAATAAAGACTATAAAGAACTTGGTACATATCATTTATATTTAGGTTATCCTTATGTTGAGGGTATTTTTAAACAAGATAATTTTCCAATTAAAGCACCGCTTGCATATATGCCAATAAAACTAGAACGCAATAAAAAGACATATACCTTAAGTTTTGATGTACATAAAGATATTATGATTAATCGAGATTTATTGCTTGCAGTTTCAAAAGCTGAAAAAGCAAGCATCGACCAAGATATGCCAGATTTAAATGATTTGTCTAATCAAACCATTGAGCGCATTATTTTGCCTTTTTATGAAAAACATGGATTAGAAATCAGACATAAAAAAGAGATATCATTTATGCCTTATAAGAACGAATTAAAAGATGATTTTTTAAGATCACATCATGCAAAATTCGACCTTAAAGGATATATTACTTTTGGAAGATATCAATTATACTCATCAATGCTTCAAAAAGATATGGCGGACATCATAGCTAATGAAACTTATAATGAATTATTAGAAGGACTAATTGATGAACAAGATTTATATGCAGATGAGAAACCATTACATGTTGCTTTATCAAGGGATAAGATTGATGAATCAAAATTGACTTATATCAATGACTTAAATTATTCTCAAGAAAAAGTTATTGAGATGATCGACAAACATAAAAAAATGGTGATTTGGGGTCCTCCAGGCACTGGAAAGAGTCAAACCATTACTTCACTCATCGCAAACCAAGTGTTAAGAGGACAAAATGTATGTGTGGTTAGTGAGAAAAAAGTAGCGCTTGATGTCATTTATCATCGATTAGGTGGTGCATCGACATATACAATGTTTATCGATGATGCATCGGATAAACATAAGTTTTATGATCAACTTAATACATTTATGTCTCAACATGTTCCCCAAAGAAGACATAATAATGATGTCTATCAAATTGAAGAGCAAATCAAAGATATCGATCATCACTTTAATGAAGCGATAAAATTACTTTATCATAAACAGTTTCAATATAAACCATTAGCATATTTTTATGATCGTTATCTAAAAGATAAAGAGATTAAAGATGACTTAATGCCAAAACAAGTTTATCATCTATTTAAACATTACTTAGGTGATGTTGATTTTGATCAAATTGAAGAGATTGAAAAAACATTTGATAAAGATAAAAAGCTTAAAGCTTTTATGTTTTATCATAAATATTTGAATAAATACCGATTTTTCCAAAAACTTGAAACAAAAATATCAAGAAGTAGTTTTCTTCAGTTTAATCAGTTTATCAAAGACTTGAATCTCTTACATGAAAAATATGATAGAGCATGGATTTTTAAAAAAAGAAGACTAACAAATCAGTTTTTAAATCAGCATCAGATGACTTTAGAGTTCATGACTCAAAAACATTCAATAGACAAAAGATTTTTAAAAACGATGATCAAGGATCAAAAGTTTTCATCTGAGTTTACATCTTACATTAAAGATTTAAACAAAATCAAAACAAACTATGAAAAACTCTCTGAAAATCATTTAAAATTCTTAGATATGATGACTTTTGATGATATGTTTGTGAGTAAAGAGCATCCAGAAAATTATAGAACATATATGTTTAACGCATATTTCACAGGTTTCTTAGAAGATTTTAAAGCAAGACATCAAAAGTATTTGTTTATCATCGACGCTTATGAGAAAAAAATGGATGAGCTTAAGACACTGATTGATGAGAAAAAGCACATCACTCAAGATTCATTTGAAATGACTCTATTTTCACATGCACTTGATTTTTCAAATACTAAACGCATTATGGATATAAAACGTATTTTAGAAAGTGATAAGAAACCTTCAGTGAAAGCTTTCTTTGATCTTTATCAATTAGAGTTGTTATCTCATGTTAAAGTATGGTTATTAACACCTGAAGCATTATCAACAATCATTCCACTAAAACTTAATCTATTTGATTTAGTTATTTTTGATGAAGCTTCACAAATGTATGTTGAAAAAGGGATACCTGCTATTTATAGAGCTAAAAAAGTTGTGATTGCAGGTGATCCAAAACAACTTAGACCATCATCATTAGGGTTTGGCCGTATTGAAGAAGATGATCCTTTTGAAGAAGACGAAATCTTAAAGCATGTGACATATGATGCTAAAAGTTTACTAGATCTAGCAAGATATAAATACCAAGAAGCATTGCTCAATTATCATTATAGAAGTAAGTATCAAGAACTTATTGAGTTTTCCAATCACGCATTTTATGATGGTAAGTTGATGGTTTCTCCAAATGTTGATGACCCTAAAGAACCACCAATTTCATATATTTATGTTAAAGATGGCATGTTCTTAAAAAGAAGTAATGAAAAAGAAGCGGACGCAATCATCACCCTTCTTAAAAAAATACTTAAAGATAAAAAAGATGATCAGTCCATTGGTATCATCACATTCAATAGTAATCAAAGAGATTTGATTATGAATAAAATTGATGAAGAGTTATTTAAAAAAAGTGTCCATCAAAAACGTTTAGAAAAAGAACTTTTTAGAAGTCATGATCAAGAAGATCAAAGTCTTTTTGTAAAAAACATCGAAAATGTTCAAGGTGATGAAAGAGATATTATCATCTTTTCCATGGGTTATGCAAAAGATGAAACTGGTGTTGTTAAACGTCGTTTTGGATGGTTGAATCATGAAGGTGGACAAAATAGATTAAATGTTGCGATCACTAGGGCGAAAAAGAAAATATATTTTGTATCTTCTTTATATCCAGAAAACTTGAAAGTAGATGATTTGAGTGGTAAAGGACCAAAACTCTTAAAAGATTTTATGAGATATTGTTACTACATATCAACTCAAAAGCGTGATCTTGCCCAAGATGTGTTAAAGAGTCTTTATCAAAGAGAATCGATTACACAAACGGTGATCTTATCAAGTATTGCTAGTGAGATTAAACAAAGACTAGAACGTTTGGGTTATCATGTCGATCAAAATATTGGTATTGGTCAATTTAAAATGGATTTAGCCATTTATGATGAAGAAACCAATCAGTATAAATTAGGTGTTATATGCACTTTAGAGAACAATTATGAAATAAACGCAAGACAATCCTTATATCATCAAGAAAGATTCTTAAATGCTAGAGGATGGGACGTTATAAGGGTTTTTCATATGCACTGGTATGAAAATCCCAATCAAGTGATAAAATTAATCAAAGATAAGCTAAAAAAATAGAATATGGATTTAAACAAAGGAGTCTTTTCATGGATATAAAAGAAAGATCATTAGCTTTGCACAAAAAACTAAAAGGAAAGCTATCAATTGAATCTAAGATAGACATAAAGAATAAAGATGATTTATCTTTAGTATATACACCAGGGGTTGCAGCGAGCTCTTTAGCTATAAAAGAGAACAAAGAGATGTCTTATGAACTTACTGGTAAAGGAAATACGGTTGCGGTGATTTCAGATGGCTCTGCTGTTTTAGGTTTAGGTGATATTGGACCACTAGCAGCCATGCCTGTCATGGAAGGTAAATGTGCACTTTTCAAACAGTTTGCTGGAATCAATGCTGTCCCTATTGTTTTAGATACAAAAGATACAGAAGAAATCATTCAAACGATAAAGTTTTTAGCACCATCATTTGGTGGTATCAATTTAGAAGATATTAGTGCACCAAGATGTTTTGAAATAGAAAATAGATTAAAGGACATGCTAGACATTCCTGTTTTTCATGATGATCAAAATGGCACAGCAATTGTTGTTGGTGCAGCATTATTAAATGCACTTAGACTAATAAAAAAAGAAATTGATCACATCAGAGTTGTGATCAATGGTTCTGGGTCTGCAGGGATTGCGATTTCTAGATTTTTAATTGAACTTGGTGTTAAAGATATTGTGATGTGTGATAAAGATGGCATCTTAGATCCTGAAGATAACAAGCTTAATTCAGTTCAAGTAGAGATGGCAAAAATTACTAATCCAAAACGTTTAAAAGGCGTTTTAAAAGATGCAGTGTGTTGTTCTGATGTCTTTATTGGTGTGAGTGCCGGAAATGTCTTAAAAAAGGAATGGGTAGGTTTAATGAATAAAGATAGTGTTGTGTTTGCACTTGCAAATCCAACACCTGAAATTGATAGAGAAGAAGCACTTGCTGGTGGTGCTAGAGTTTACGGAGCAGGTATATCTAATACACCTAATCAAATCAATAATGCTTTAGTATTTCCTGGTATTTTTAAAGGTGCTTTAGAAGCAAGAGTTAAGAATATTGATGTTGATATGATGAAGACTGCATGTTATGCACTTGCTGAGCTTGTAAGTGATGAAGAATTACATGAGGATTATATTATTCCTAGTGTTATTCATGAAGGTGTATCAAAAGAGATTAGCGAAGCTATAAAGAAAAATAGATTTTAAATAGACAGCAACAATTTAAAGTTCAGAAGCACTCTAAATGAGTGCTTTTAATATGCTAATATATTAGCGATAATTGACAAAAATAATAAAAAGTGCTAAAATATAAGCACTATGATAAATAAATTTGATATAAGTGATTTTGTACCTGTAATTACAGAACAACAAGTAAAAAGTGAACTTGCACATAGATTTAAACTAAGAAGAAAGGAACTTGGTATCAGTCAAAAAGAACTCGCTAAAAGATCTGGAATCAGCTATGCATCGATTAGAAGATTCGAGACTAGTGGAGAGATTTCACTATCAAGCTTGTTAAGAATAAGTACTGTAATTGATTGTTTAGAGGATTTTAATGAACTATTTAAACATCCAATCATTAAGGATATTAGAAGATGAATATAAATGTAAAAAGACTTACGGTAAAATACAATCATAGAGTTGTTGGCTATTTAGAAGAATTGCCAAATAAAAAAATAGGGTTTCAATATGATAAAGAATGGATCAATGATGGTTTTTCTATATCACCATTTTATTTACCATTAACTGATCAAGTATTTATATCAAAATCTGAGTATTTTGAAGGTCTTTTTGGTGTGTTCTATGATTCTCTACCTGACGGATGGGGTACACTTTTATTTAGAAGAATGCTTCAAAATAAAGGTATTAACTATGATAAAGTATCAATCCTATCTAAGTTATCATTACTAAGCAGCAATGGATTAGGTGGATTGACATATGAGCCTTCTCAAAGTGATCGTGACAATCATAATCATTATGATTTTGATGAGTTATCAAATGAGATTACTCAAATCTTTGAAAAACATAAGGATACAGAAAACTTTGATTTAATATTTAAACTTGGTGGAGCGAGTGGTGGAGCAAGACCTAAAGCACATGTGAAAATTAATGATGAAGACTGGATTGTTAAATTTCCTTCATCTATAGATCCCAAAGATATAGGATTTTTAGAGTATCAAGCAAATGAACTTGCATTAAAATCAGGAATCAATGTTAATGAGTTTAAACTGTTTCCATCAAATGAACATAAAGGATACTTTGCAGCAAAAAGGTTTGATCGAATCAACGGTAAAAGAGTTCATATGATTTCTCTTTCATCTGTCCTAGAAACTACACATCAAATACCAAACTTAGATTATTCACATCTCTTTCAAGTGATTCAACGCATTTGTATTGATCAAGAAAATATGTATGAAGCTTATAGAAGAATGGTATTTAATGTCTTATATGAAAACAAAGATGATCATGGAAAGAATTTTGCATTTATTTATGATGAAAAACTTAAAGGGTATAGGTTATCTCCTTTTTATGATGTGACAAAGACATCGATGAAGATGGAGCATGAGATGACTGTTTTAGGTGAAACCAAACCTAATGAAGAGGATTTGTTTGTAATTGCTAAGAAGTTTAAATTATCATCAAAAATCTGTGAAAATATAATTGAAAGTATTAAAAATGCTATTAAAAATCAATGAAAGATAAGTATTTTACCAATTCGCTCTTTTATTTTTTATATAAATAGTGTATGATTTATTTAAATAAAGTTATCTGGGGAGTTTAGCATTACAACTTAGAACCAACATGTGAAAAGACACTCCTGTGTCTTTTTTTCTTAAAAGTAATATTGATTGTTCTATACAAAAAAGGAGAAAAAATGAGTAGTTTTGATGAAAGTAAAAAAAGAACAATAGATGGTTGTTCGAAACAAGGAATGAACTTCCAAAATTTGATCAAAAAAAAATTTGTTGAAAACGTAAATTTCAGTAATGCAGCAAATGAGAACAATAACGAAGAAAATAACAATTTTCTACAAGAGATTTTTAGTTTTTTTGGGAACATCATTATATCACTTACAAGCGATTATACAACACAAGTTCATACAACAACTTCATTGGAAGATCTAAGGGAAGCTTTAAAGATAGATCTTCAAAATGTAATAAATCAGTTTAATCTAGATATTGATGAAGCAGTGAATAAGCTTTTAAGGGATACATTAGTAAAAATAGAAAATTCTGGATTTTTAACAGAAATTATTACTAATCCAGAGATTTCAAGTAGAAGTGCAAAAAGGGAGTTTGAGAAATTATGAGTCAAGAATCAAAAGAAAACAATTGGCAAATAATACTACTATTTTTTGGTATAATAGTATTTTTACAAACAGATTTAGTTAAATCATCAGTTGATTCAAATGACACTTCTGCCTTATTTGGTATAAATCTATTTACTACGATATTATTTATATTGGTAACTCTAGCAATTTATGCAACTATAAAAAAAGCAAATTTTATATTAAAAGGCTTCAATAAGATATTTAAGTTGAAGTGGAGTAACGAACATATAGACAGTTTATCTAGAAAAACAGATAATTTCATATTATATATAGTAAACTATGTTTTTGTATTCTTATTGATTATCTTCACTATAGGTGCACTAGTCGTATTATAAATTAAAAACTATAGAACAATCAAAAAAAAAGAGAAACTATTAAACGATTTGACAATAATCTTATCATTAATAGTGCTCTTTTTTATTTTTCAAAATTCAATTATTTCATTAAATTGAATTATATTGAATTTCTATACCTTTAACAAGTGATACTCTATTAATAACTAAATGAATCAACACTATTGATTATCTCGTTGACAATTTTTTTCTTATTAAACCATTTATTTTTATAAAAAAGTAAAGAAGTAGCAATTCCTTCCAATTTAGGAGGGAATTTTTTTTGATTTACATTAATCCCAAAACCTATAATTACAGCTAATACTTCACTACCCATAATAATAGATTCAACTAAAATACCTGCTACCTTTTTCCCATGAATCATTAGATCATTTGGGTGTTTAATTGTTATATTATCACAATACTCAGATAAGGAATCTTTAAGCCACCCAGCAGCTAAAAAAGGCATCTCTTTGATATCTATATCATTGATGCCTTCTTTTAGTAATATGGAAAACATAAGTGAGTCTTTATCTCCATACCATACATGATCCCCTTGTCCTCTACCTTTTGCTTGATAATCAGCAGAGACAACAGTCATATGATCAAGTTCTTGGTAATGTTTTTTTAAATAACTATTTGTTGAATCTATTTCTTTAAAATGTATATGTTTCATGTTAGAAGAACATTAAGAATAATCCAGCAGCAATCGCAGATCCAATCACACCAGCAACATTAGGTCCCATCGCATGCATTAAAAGATAATTGTTTTGATCAACTAGTTGTCCTTCTTTATGGACAACTCTTGCTGCCATAGGGACTGCAGAAACACCAGCAGCACCAATCATTGGATTAACTTTACCTTTAGTAAGTTTACACATCACCTTACCACCTAAGACTCCAGATGCAGTTGCTATTGCAAATGCAAACAATCCAAGACCAATGATCATTAAAGTTTCAAGTCTTAAAAAGCTTGTGCCTGCTGTAGTTGCACCAATCGATAATCCTAGTAGTATCGTAATGATATATAATAATGATTCTCCAGCTGTTTTAGTTAAATTAGGAACCACTTTAGATTCTTTAATTAAATTACCTAACATAAGCATACCAATAATTGGAGCGGAAGAAGGAATGAGTGTCATACAGATGACACTAACAATGATTGAAAAAGAAATCTTTTCAATTTGTTTAACTTCTCTTAATTGTTCCATCTTAATGGCACGTTCTTTTTTTGTCGTTAACATTCTAATAATTGGTGGTTGAATCATTGGGACTAATGCCATATAAGAGTATGCTGCAAGTGATATTGCACCAATTAAATGGGGTGCAAGCTCACTTGATAAAAGAATAGATGTTGGTCCATCTGCACCACCAATAATACCGATAGAAGCTGATTCTGCTCCACTAAAGCCAAGGAGTATTGCACCTAAGAATGTAATAAAGATTCCGATTTGTGCAGCAGCTCCTAAAAGCATTGATTTTGGATTTGCAATTAAAGGTCCAAAATCAGTGGTTGCTCCAATGCCTAGGAAAATTAAAGGTGGATAGATTCCAAGTTTAACACCATAATATAAAAAGCCTAATAAACCCTCGTATGTTGTTTTTTCGATACCATCAACAATGGTTCTTGTTTCTACAAACATATTGGTATTTGGGATGTTTACAAGTAACATCGCAAATCCAATAGGGATTAATAAATAAGGTTCAAATTTTTTAAATATTGCTAAATATAGTAACGTCAGTGCGATAAGTATCATTACAAAGTATTTCCAACCATCGGGTTGGAAAAAGAAGTAGAGTCCTGTACTCTTAAAAAAGTCAATAATTGCATCAAACATGTTTTATCCAATCACTAACATCAGTTGATTGATTTCAACTTGATCATTTTCTTTGATTAAGAGTTGTCTGACATATCCATCAACTGGACATAAGATATCATTTTCTAGTTTCATTGCTTCTAAAACCATTAAGACATCACCTTTTTTAACAGTACTGCCTACTTTGACATTAAGTGTCGTGATCTTGCCTTGCATAGGGGCTAAGACATTGGTTTTAGATTCTTCTTTAGGTTCTTGTTTTTTTAAGACAGGTTTAGATTCTATTTCTTCAATACTTTCTACTTCAACTTCGTATTGTTTACCATTAACATTTATTTTATAGAGTTTCATGTGAGATCCTTTCATTAACCTTTAATTTCTTTGATTGAGACGATGCGAACATCTTTTTGAATTTCATTGTAATAATCGATGGATGCGACTAGTGCTGCAACCATCATATCTTCATCCTTAATATCAGATAAAGATATTGATTTTTTAATGGGTGTGATTTCTTTAGGTGCTGTCACTTTCTTTTCTATGACTAAGTATTTTAATAAACTGATTGATAAAGCTACAAATCCTAAAATAAGAAAAACAACAATGATACTAAATAGTGAGATGAGTAGTCCATCTGATAACGTATTATAAATCATCTTAATCACCATCCCCTACTGTAACACTAAATGCATAAACTTCTTGTTTAGGTTTTGGTTTTTCTTGATATTTCTTTTCTAAAAAAGAAATCGCAACTTTTCCAAATAAAGCTATTGATAAGATATCTTCATCTGATTTAGCAAAACCTTCATATTTTTTCTTTAAATCTTCAAATTCAGGAGGTAGGTCATCTGCTGGTCTATGGGTAATGATTTCATCATCACCAATGATCTTAGCTAAAACTAAAGCATTGACTTTTGCTGGAGCTTTACCATATAAACCATGAAGATATTCTCTAACTTCCTTAGAAACGATTTTATATGGATCTCTAGTCATGACATTCATGACTGCTTGAGTACCAACCATTTGGGATATAGGTGTTACAAGTGGAGGATATCCTAAGTCTTTTCTAACAATAGGAACTTCTTTTAAGACTTTTTCATAATCATCCATTTGATTTTGTTCTTTAAGTTGACTCATTAAGTTTGATAACATGCCCCCAGGCACTTGGTATTCTAAGATATTTGGATTAGAAGTAAGTGCTTTAGGATTTAAGATGCCATTTTTTAAATACGCATCTTTAATGACTGTAAGTTTTTCAGCAGCTTTCTTTAAAAGATTGATATCTAGATGTGTATCATAAGGTGTAGCTTTTAAGATGTGATAAAAAGATTCTGTAGCCACTTGAGAAGTACCACCTGATAAAGGGGATAGTGCAGTATCGATGATATCGACACCTGCTTCAATGGCTTTCATATAGGTTGCTTCCATGATCCCTGCAGTCGCATGACCATGAAGATTAATCGGTAGTTTAGTATTTTGTTTTAAAGCTTTAATTAAGTTATATGCATCAGTCGGTAGAAGTATACCTGCCATATCCTTAATGCATAGGGAATCAGCACCCATCGCTTCAACTTCTTGAGCAAGTTTTACATAATAATCAATCGTATGTACTGGAGAAGTTGTATAAGATAAGGCGATTTGACAATGACCACCATATTTCTTAGTCGCATCCACAGCTGATTTTAGATTTCTAACATCATTTAAAGCATCAAAGATTCTAATGATGTCAATCCCATTTTCAATAGATTTTTGAACAAACTTATCAACGATATCATCAGGATAATGACGATATCCTAAGATGTTTTGTCCTCTAAATAACATTTGTAGTTTTGTATTAGGTGCAAGTTTTTTGATCTCTCTTAAACGTTCCCAAGGATCTTCATCTAAGAAACGTAGACATGCATCAAACGTCGCTCCACCCCAAACCTCTAGAGCATGAAATCCTGCTTGATCTAATTCTGGAATGATTGATAATATATCTTTGGTTGTCATGCGTGTTGCCATTAAGGATTGATGGCCATCACGCATGGATGTTTCAACAATTTTTACTGACATGAATATATCTCCTTGTCTATTTTACATAAAAAAAAGTAATGAAAGTGCTTCCATTACAATTTTAACATAGGATAGGTTTTATTTCGAGTATAAAAACAAGATTTACAAACATTATTAATTAAAATTAAAAGCTTTTTAATGTCAATTATGAATTAATATCTATAACAAGTGTCTGTGTATTCAAAATTATATATATTAATGTACATTTTTAAGTATTTATTTTTTGAGTTTTTTAGCCATCAGTGCTGCTGCATCTGCAGGATCAAAGATTGGTTTAATAATATTTATATGAGGATCAATAAGTTTAATTTTTCTGTGTAACTCATCTTTATAGTATCCTAATGCATTACCTAATGAGCCGATAATAACTAATGTTTTATTTCTTAAATTGATGTTGTTATAAACTCCTCTAACTGCAAGTGCACTTTCATCTGTTGCAAGATCAACAATTCTTTTTGCAAATTCATTATTTTTATTGGCATATTTAGTAACTATTGGAGCAAGGCTTGCAGTCTTTGTTCTATTCCCGTAATAGTCATCCATAATTGGAATAATATCTGTTGCTGTAGTAAGTCCGATTGTATTAGCAACTTCAATTGAGAATTCATCTTTTTCATATCTACCATCAAAAGCTCTAATGGCATATCTAATGGCTTCTCTACCCAAATGAAAGCCACTACCAAGTTCTCCCTCTTTATAGCCCCAACCAGCCGATTTATGAGATTTGTTTTTATCTTTTCCAAAGGCAACCATGCCAGTTCCACAAATTAAAGATATACCTTCTTCAAAGCATCCA
This sequence comes from Tenericutes bacterium MO-XQ, assembly GCA_002838185.1. GTDB lineage: Bacteria > Bacillota_I > Bacilli_A > Acholeplasmatales > Acholeplasmataceae > Mariniplasma. Next base: position 894,402 of record CP017948.1, read on the forward strand.
CCTGAATAAAGTGCATTTTCCATATCGTTTCTAGCGACAATGACTGCATCTTCATTTAGATATGGAAGTTCTTTAACTAAGTCCTCAACATTACTGCAATCATGATCAAAAACAATGCCACCTAATCCAACGAAAGCAGCATTTATTTTATCATTTGGATGTGAATTAAAATAAGGTTTTAATGCATCAATAAATGCTTGTTTAGTAGTCTTAAGATCAACAGTGTCGATTGATGATGGACCACTAACACATGTATACACTATTTTATCATTTTCATTCATAAGAGCTACTTTTGTTTTAGTACCCCCGCCGTCAATACCTAAATATAGTCCCAAAATAATCATCCTTTCAAGTCTGGCTAATTTTACGATATCTTAATTTCCTTTTTTTGTCAAACATTCTTTGTTATAAAAATCTAACAAATTAACGAATATCCAACAAATGTATTATTAATGTATTGTAAATGTATCTATATCATGATACAATTAAAGAAAAATCGAAGGTGATGTTATGAAAATCAGTATGACGGATAAACAGCCTTTATACGTTCAAGTAAGAAATGATATGCGCAACAAAATTGAAAGTGGCGAATGGAAAGAAGGAGAACTTATACCTTCAGAAAAAGAACTCACAAATCAATATGGTGTAAGTAGAGTGACTTTAAGGACAGCTATAAAAGCACTCGTTCAAGAACAATACTTAGTTAGACGCGCTGGTTATGGCACAACTGTATATAAAAATAAATCTAGTCTTTCTAATTTCACTATGATTAGAAGTTTTACAAATGAAATGAATGAGATGGGGTTGCCAAGTAAAACCATGGAGGCTGAATTGAAACTCATTGATGCAGATGCTACATTAGCATCTATATTTAATATCAAAGAGGGAGATAAACTATATAACTTAAAACGTGTTAGGGGAACAGTTATCCCTATTTTGTTTTCAGACTCATATATCCTTCCAGTCGTAAAAATTCCTGATGATCAAAACGTGTTAAAAGGCTCACTTTATGAATACTTAGCATCACAAAAAGTTTATTTTAATGTTTTTGAAGAGTACATTAGTGCTGTTGAAGCACCAAAGCAAATTAAAAGTTTATTACAAATTTATGATGACACACCTCAACTTAAAAGAAAGAGATTTAGCTATAACGAATCTAATCGATTAATCGAGTATACAGAAACATATTATAACTCAAAACATTATGAATATAGAACTAGATTATATTACCGTAAGAAGTAAACTCTTGCGGTTTTTTTACTTAATTGTATTATAAAAGTTATAAATGTATTATAAATGTATTGAAAATTAAAAAGTGTTGTGTTATATTAAGAATAGAAAACGCTTGCAGGTGATGTCATGAAAAAAAACATACTTAGTTTACTTGTTGTATGCTTGTTATTATTAAGTGCTTGTCAAAAACAACTTGAACCGATTGTTATTGAAGAAACGAATTATGTTTTCACAGAGACAGTTGGAGATAAGATAGAAGTTAAAGAAATCGTTATACCATATAGTGAAACTGAAGGACAAATTGATAATTTTATCAATATACATAAACCTAAAGACATAAACCCAATTTATTTTGTGAGTTCAAGCATAAAGACACATCAAGTTCTCTTTATATTTGAAAATATCTATCCCATAGATTATATATCTATTTATAATCCTGAAGGAGAAGATGCATTAGCTATTGAAGATGTCGATATAGATGTATCTTTAAATACATTATCTTATGATAGAATTTTTCAAGATTATGCTTTAGATAAAAGCGATAATCAAATTAAGTTAGGCGGTACTATGGCAAAATCAATCAAAATCACTTTTAACCAAAAAGATGAAAAACAAAAGATTACAGATGTATCTTTTTATTTAAATGATGGCATCATCATCAAAGAAGACATAGACATGTCTGATGCATTTTTAAGATATGAAGGATGGACAGGAGCAGACGGGATTTTCACTTTTGATCTTAATCATGGTGGCGATCAAATTGGCTTAAGTCATGATACAACTGGATTCATTTTCTCAGATACTTTTGTTGGTGAAGTATATGAAAATAATAAGTTAAGAAAGTCATCAGTAATGATTAATAATTCATTTGGTTATTTATCCCATGATGGCCCTTTTAATAGAAATCAATTATCTTTTGATTATGATATGAACAATGGCATAGCTACATCTGTCATAAAACCAGATCAATTGATAGGATCAAGAGCTAGAAATCTATTAGATAGTGATGGTATAATGCCTAGTTATGATCGAAATGGATTACTTTCCAATATTAATGAAGGAACTATGTGGTTGTCTAATCAAATAAACAATGAATTGATTATTGACCTTAAAGAAGAAATCAAATTATCTTCACTATTTTTATGGAACTTTAACGAAACTAAAACATATGGTGTTAAAGATTTTAATTTATATGTATCATCTGATAATTCATCGTATACATTGCTTGATCATTATGAACTAGAACAAGCTAGTGGTAATAATCAATCACCGTACCAATTGGAAATCAACTTAAATGATATAGAAGCAAGATATATAAAAATTGAGATTTTATCTTCTTATGATGAAACATATGTTGGCCTAGGTAAGATATTAATATTAGACACTAACCAAAATCCATTATTTGGTGAAATAACAGCAACACATGAAATCACTGATCAAACAGTAAATGAACAAACATCGAGATATTGGTTACAAGATGGTGTCATTATAGATAATCAATTATATGTCTTTCCAATTTTAGTGAAAGATGAAGGTGAGATTTTTAAAGTACATCATGTATCTATGGTGGAAATACCTATTGTTGATCAAAGATTTGATTATAAGCATCAAAATTTTTATTCAACTCCACTGATGACTCATACACCAGATGGTGGTGTTATCTATTTTGGAGCAGGTCTCATGGATCACAGAGAAGTAGATGGATACATATATATTTATGGTTATAAAGACTTAGAAGGTAGACGCTTAACAGTAGGTAGATTTTTACCTGAAGACATTAAAGATTATAACAAGTGGATGTATTTTGATGGTCAAGGTTGGTCAAAAAACATTAATGATAGTGCTAGTTTAATTGATAAAGTCTCTGCAGAACTATCTGTTACTTATATAACTGAGGGTATGTTTGAAGGTAAATATATGCTTACAGTGATGGAAGACACAACCAGTGGAAAGATCAGTTATAGTCTAGCAGATACTCCAGTTGGACCATTTAGTGACTATACACTAATATATCAAACGACTGAAGGATCTTATTTAAGAGATGCATTTACTTATAACGCAAAGTTGCATCCCAACTTAAGTGAGCCAGGAAACTTTGTCATTAGTTATAACGTAAATACTAGAAGTGCAGGAGCTCTTTCAGATGCAAGGATATATTATCCAAGATTTATACGAATGGTAGAAGTTAAAAAAAGATAAACATTAAAAATAAGGGAGATTATATGAAACATCAAGATATGATAAAAAGCGTAAAGTTAAAGCAAGGTATTAACGAAATAGATTTAGGATATATATATCCAATATCACCAATTGAAGATAGCAATTTGGATGTCAGTTATTTTATTGACGATGAGAAACAATCCATGATGATAGATTGTTTTTATGCGAACCACTTAGTTGTTATTGCTCATCAAGATGGTGACTTAAACATTCAATTAGGAAAAGGATATTATGTTGAAAAAAATGATACATTAACACAAAAATTTGTATCACGCAACAAATGGTCAGGTGGAGATGGCATATATTCATTTAACCTAACGAATGGTAATGATCAATTTGATCAAAAAGATGATATAAAAACTTTATTTGTATTTGGTGATACATTTGTTGGAAGATCAGATGAAAAAACATATCAAAGATTTCAACCACACCTTATGCCAAATAATTCAATAGCTTACAAAGTGAAAGATCATATAGATTTTAAACTGAACTGGCAGGAAAATGGTGAAATTGCAGCATTTTATCAAATGGATAAAGTGTTTGATGAAAGTGGTTCTATAGCTCAAAATCTAGTCACCTATAATCAAAAAGATGATGTTGATCCTTATTTAAGTGGATATCATCCAAATCATTTAGAGATAGTTTTTGATTTACATAAACCTCAAGCAATTACTCATATGCATATTTACAACTATTTCTCTAAAGAATCAGATGAGCTTGCAAAAAGAGGGTTAAAAAATATTGTAATTTTAGGATCAAATGATCAAAAAGACTATAAAAAGATTAAAGAATACACTTTAAAAATGAGTACTTCAATAAACGACTTTGATGTTATTCAAATAGAAGAAACTTATAGATATATTAAACTATCAGTTGAAACAAAAACAAAAGATTCAAACTATAATGATCAAACTTTTGATGAAGGTTTATTTGGATTGAATAAAGTGAAATTCTTTAATGATACTAAACAATATAGAGATATAAAAGCTTCATCAAATAATATCTTACTTAAAGATTATGATCATTCATGGATTTGGTTACAAGATGGTGTTGTAATCAAAGATCAACTTTATTTTATTCCAATGGTTGTCAATAGTGATTCTACACAACCAGAAGGCTTACAGTTTAAAATCAAAGGTGTTTCAATGTTTAAAACACCTATCGAAAACAATCAAATTGTCCCTCATAAACGTATGCAAAAAATGGCGCCAATCTTGGTTTATGATAAAGATAGTGAATATCTTTATGGTGGAGCTATCATGCCAAACTCAACTCAAGCAAATCCAAATACTGGTGATGGATATATCTATGTATATGGATATAAGACAACAATGGGCTTAAGAGAAATGATTGTTGCAAGAGTTAAAGAGGAAGTCTTTGAGTATGTAGATGAATGGACATATTTTGATGGAGAAAAATTCCAACATGATATTTTAAAATCAGCACCCCTCTTAAAACATATTTCATGTGAGTTTTCTGTTTCAATAATCAATGAAGGTTTATATAAAGGTAAATATTTAGCAGTTTTCACATATGATGTAAATACACCTTATGTATCTTATGCGATAGGTGAAACTCCAGTTGGACCATTTAGCAAACCACAAAAGATATATAAAACTCCAGAACCTGAAATCTATAAGTCAACAACTTATACATATAACGCAAAAGCACATCCACATTTATCATCATCTAAAAAAGTATTAGTATCATACAATACAAATACCTACAATTTTGATCATAATATGTCTAACTCAAATATATATAGACCTAGATTCATATATCTAAATGACACTACAAAGTAAGAAGGTATTGATATGACAGATGAATATAAAAGACCGCTTTTAACAAAAAAACAGAAAACTTTAATCAAAACAATACTTTTAAATATCCTACTAACTATACTTAGTTTTGCGTTTGTATTTCCATTTTTATGGATGTTATTTACAGCATTAAAAACACCACAAGAATTATTACAAGGTACAGAAGTGTTTTTTCCAACAGAACCACAATGGGAAAATTTCGTGACCGCTGTTACTGCAATTCCGTTTTTTATGTATTTGAAAAACAGTTTAATTATTGTGGTATTGGTTATGGTAGGAACATTGTTTTCAGCAACAACAGCAGCTTATGCTTTTGCTAAACTGTCTTGGAAAGGTAGAGACAAATGGTTTATCGTCATGCTAGCAACCATGATGATACCTATTCAAGTCATCTTAATTCCTACATACATTATGTATGCGCAAATTGGATGGCTAGGGACTAGATTACCACTTATTGTTCCAGCTTTCTTTGGTGGTGGAGCAGCATTTTACATCTTTTTACTCAGACAGTTTTATAAAGGAATTCCAAAAGAATTATCTGAAAGTGCAATCATAGATGGAGCTAATCACTTTCAAATCTTTGTTAAGATTATGTTGCCACTGACAAAACCTGCATTAATTACTGTTGCATTATTTACGTTTATGGCAACTTGGAATGATTATTTTGGACCTCTTATTTTCTTAAGTAATCCAGATCACTGGACACTTGCGATTGGTCTTAGAGCTTTTCAAACTCAATTTGGTGGCCGTTTTGATTTAATGATGGCTGCAGCATTGTTAATCATGTTACCAACACTGATAATATTCTTCTTTGCTCAAAAAAGCTTTATTGAAGGTATTACATTTACAGGTATAAAAGGATAGGAGAAAAATATGAAGAAAATAATTGTTTTAATGTTTACACTGTTATTAAGTTTTACTTTAATAGCTTGTAATGGTGATGAATCAGGAGACAAAATCACAATTGATTTTTGGCACATGTCTCCAGTAGGAAGTGAATCATATTCAGGCATGAGATCTATTATTACTGAGTTTAATGAATCACAAGATACATATTTTGTTAAGGGCACAGGATTTTCATTTTGGGATTACTGGGACAAAATCAACGTTGCAGTAAGTTCTAGAACAGCACCTGATGTTGGATTGTCAACCATTGATGATGTTGAAGCAAGAGCATCAAAAGGCGTTTTGTATAACATCACTGATTTAATGGCAAATGATACTTCTGATACGAACTTGATTGATCTTAATGAGTTTAGACAATCACAATTAGATTTTGCTACTTATGATGGTGACTTATATGCAATGCCATTTTCTGCAACAACAAGAGCATTATTCTATAACATTGACATGTTTGAAGAAGAAGGCCTAACTGAAGCAGACGTACCAACAACATGGAGTGAACTAGAAGAAATTGCTAAAAGATTTGATGTTGTTGAAGGTGGAGCAATTCAGAGATTAGGGTTCGATCCAACTTATGGAAATGCAACTTATCATGGATGGTTATGGCAAAAAGGATTAGATTTTTTTGATGAAAATCAAGAACCTACTTTAAACACACAAGGTCATCGTGATGTTCTACAATGGATTATTGATTTTAATGGTAGTGATTACACAAGAAGTCAGTTAACTGCATTTGGTGAAGGAAATCAAATGCTAGGTATAAATCCTTTTGCAGCAGAAAGAGTTGCTATGATCGTTGAAGTTGATGGATTATATCAAATCATTAAAAATAGTGGAGCAGACTTCAATTATGGTGTAGCACCAATTCCAATTCCAGATGAAGATGGAATTCATGTCAACTGGGGTAGTGGATTTTCTCTAGAACTTTATGATAATGGAAAAGATGAAACCGAAGAAATGCAAGGCGCATATGAGTTTGCAAAATATCTATTGAGCAAAGATACACAAATAGAGTTAGCAGAAGTTAATGGTTGGATTATGAGTCATATTTCAGCAATGGAAGAGTTTGTTGCTGATAAACCAATTATGCAAAAACTCTTATTAGAAGTTGATGATGCAGTTGATAAGGTTTATATTCCCTATGCACCAGGATGGCATGGTAATGATTGGCAACCATTTTATAATCAAGCTTTAGAAGGCACACTTACTGTTAGTGAAGCGTTAGAACAAGCTAGAGCAAATTATTTACAAAAGAAGGAAAACTACGAAGCAACAAATTAACACAAAGGAGAATTGATTATGGCTACTTCGATTACAAAACTAAAAAAACAAGAAAATATAATCGGATACTTATTTGCGTCTCCTTGGTTATTTGGATTAATTGTACTTGGAGCATTTCCAATATTAGCATCGTTTTATATTAGTTTTACAACATATGATATGATTGGTGTTCCAAAATTCATTGGGTTCGAAAACTATCGTATATTATTTACTAATGATAACATTTTTTGGCAAAGTCTAGGAAATACGCTTTACCATGTTGTCATAGCCATTCCACTTGGTCTTCTTGTAGGGATCATATTAGCATTATTACTCAATAATAAGATCAAAGGAATGAGTATTTATAGAACATTATTTTACTTACCTAATGTTGTGAGTATCGTTGCGATGAGCTTGCTATGGTTATGGTTGTTTCAACCAAGTTTTGGACTCATTAATGAAGTCTTAGCACCAGTTTATGAGCTATTTAAAATGGAACCGCTACGTTGGCATCAAGATGCATCGACATCTAAACTCACACTTATTTTAATGGGATTATGGACAGCTGGTGGTTCAATGGTCATCTATCTAGCTCAGATGCAAGATATTCCTACTAGTTTATATGAATCAGCAGAAGTTGATGGTGCAAACTGGTTTAAAAAGACGCTTTATATTACATTACCACTGATGACACCTTCCATCTTCTTTAACTTAATCATGGGACTTATTGGTGGATTTCAAGTTTTTACCATTGCATACATTATGACAGCTGGTGGACCATCAAGATCAACATATTATTATGCATATTATTTGTTTGACAAAATGATGGTCGATAGATCCATGGGTATGGCAAGTGCCATGGCTTGGATATTGTTAGTGATTGTTTTAATTATTACGGTTATTGCTTTGCGCTTAAATAAATATGTTGTTTATTTAGGTGAAGAAAGTTAAATAATAAAAAAAATAAAAAAAGGGAGAAATAAAATGAAGAAACTACTCGTTTTAGTTGTTATGGCTGTATTTGCATTAACGCTTACAGCATGTTGGCCAGGTGAAGTTGGTGTTGTTACAGAATTTAATGCTGATGGATCAGGAACACGTACAATCATGATTGAAGTGATGGATGATACTTTATCAGATACTGCAATTATCAATCCAGATGATCCAGATCAAGATGAAGGTAAAGGCGCTGTGTTAAATGATAAGCACATCGATGGTGGCGTGATTGCTATTCAAACATGGTTAGAAGATAATGCACCAGATTTCATTACTGTTGAAGATGCAACAGTTGATGGATATGTACGTACATTTACTATGAGTTATTCATTTGATGACTTTGAAGATTTCTTAGATAAATATGAACAACTTGTTAATTTATCACCAAACATGAGCTGGGAAGATTTTGATGATTCAGAAAAACCAACTTTAGAAGTTTCTGGTGGATTTACTAAGACTTTAACATTCTATGAATCTAAAACAATTCTTGAAGCATCATTAGACTGGGCACTTGATGGCATTTACAACGATATTTACAACGAAGCTGATTTAGCTGGATTTGTGACTAAAGCAGATATCTCTGTATTAGCTGGTTACACAGTAAAAATTGGAGATGAAGAATTATCAGAAATCAGATATTACGATCCAAATGTATCAGAAAACAATGATGCTGGAGATACTGGTAAAGTGATTTTTGTTGAAAGTGATGATTTTGAACTTACAGGATCATTTACAAATACAGGTTTAATCGTTGGTCTAGTAATTGGTGCAGTTGCATTAATCGGTGGCGGTGTATTCTTAGTATTAAAATTTAAAAAATAAGTAAAGGGAACTGATACATATGCTTAAAGAACTATATAAAAAAGCAACAGACATCGTATATGCAAACTTCTTATGGATACTTTTTAGTTTTTTAGGCATATTATTAACCCTTGGTGCAGCAACAACTGCATTATTTAGAGTCATATTTCAAGTGTTTAAAACAAAAGAACCAACCAATGTGTTTCCTCTTTTTGTAAAAAGCTTCAAAGAAAACTTTCTTCTCAGCACATTGGTTTACTTTTGTTTGTTAATGCTTGGTATACCAACATATATCATGCTTACATATGCTTTATATAATAATTTAGTTTTTCTCTTAGTGATCGCAATTTTTGCTAGTTATCAACTCATCATGTTTACAGTCTATTTTTTTCCAACTGTAGCACTTTTTAAAACTGCTTCACTAAAAGAACTCATTAAAAACGTATTATTATTATCAAATTATCATTTATGGACAAATATAAAAATATTAGGTAGCTTTGTGTTCGTTGTCTTTTTAGTATTTTATGTGCATGAAGCATTTTTACTGATAGGTGTAGCGATCTACGGATTTCTAGTAGCGTTCCATCTACAAAAAGTATATAAACCTTATATTGAACAATTAGACGAGGAAGGAAATGAATAACATGGGATATTTAAACTTTAAAACTAAATACGATAGAAATCCCGTGATCAAACTTACTGATCATGATGATCATGTTTATGAGGGCTTTACCAATATACATGAACAATTAAGAAACATTAAAAAAGGTGTTGTTGTTTTTGAAACATATCCAGGAACTGATTTATCTGTTTTAAAAACACGCATAATCGATGGGTTAAACCCTGATCAATTGATCTTTATCGAACAGTATGCAAAACCTGAAGAAACCATTAATCAAATGCTTGAATATAATTTAACTGATGATCGAGTATTTGGTAAATACAGTTATCATGAAATCAAAGATTTTTATGATTTAGATGCGATTAAAACTATCAATGAAAACATTGATAAAGATAAATTAACCATCGTTTATGGTTTTGGTGCATCATTAATTCATTTTGATACACTGATTATGGTGTCATTAACCAGATGGGAAATACAATTAAGATACCGACAAGGAGCAACTAATTTTAGAATAGAAAATCAAGATGAAGATATTTTAAGAAAATATAAAAGAGGTTATTTTGTTGAATGGAGAGTTGCAGATCGAATCAAAGACCAATATATCAACGAGCTTGATTATGTCATTGATTTTAATGAGATTGATCAACCAAAAATGATATCGAAAGCAGGTTATCATCTCATATTAGATGAAATGGTGAAAAGACCATTTAGAATGGTGCCTTATTTTGATCCAGGCGTTTGGGGTGGACAATGGATGAAAGAAGTTTGCCACCTAGATCCTAATAAACAAAATTTCGCTTGGAGTTTTGATGGTGTTCCAGAGGAAAACTCAATTAAGATTCAACTTGGAAAAACGATTGTTGAACTACCTGCTCAGGATCTAGTCCAATTTAGATCTATCGATCTTATGGGCAATAGAGTGCATGCGAGGTTTGGGAAACATTTTCCGATTAGATTTGACTTACTTGATACTTTTGAAGGGGGTAATTTATCTCTTCAAGTGCATCCATTAACCGAATATATACAAGAAACTTTTGGGATGACTTATACACAAGACGAAAGCTATTATATCTTAGATACAAAAGATGATGGTGTTGTTTATTTAGGATTTAAAGAAAACATAGATCAAGATGCCTTTAAAAATGATTTAAGAAAAGCAGAAAAAGGTGAAATTGTTTTTGATGCTGACAAGTATATCAATAAATTTCCAGCAAAAAAGCATGATCACTTCTTAATTCCAGCAGGAACAATCCATTGTAGTGGAAGAAATACAATGGTTCTAGAAATCAGTGCATGTGTATATATATTTACATTTAAACTTTGGGATTGGGGAAGACTTGGTCTTGACCAAAAACCTAGACCTGTTCATTTAGATCATGGCTTTAAGAACTTGCAATTTGACAGAGATACAACATATGTTAAAAATGAGTTGATTAATCAAATTGAACCAATTGATGAGTATAGTGAAATCACTGGATTACATGAAAGAGAGTTCTTAGAAACCATTAGATATACTTTTGATGATGAAGTTATTATAGATTTAAAAGGTAGTGTTAATGTTGGTAACTTAATTGAAGGCACACATGCTAAAATCATGAGTTTAGATCATAGTTTTGACGATTATGAAGTTCATTATGCCGAAACATTTATTATGCCTGCTAAGATACAAAAAGTTAAGATGAAATGCTTAGATCCAAAGGGTTGTAAAGTGATCAAAGCACATGTGAGATGATAGTATGATATATGCGATTATAGGGCTTATTTGTTTGATGCCAGTTATACTTTACATCGGATATAGATATGGTTTTAAAAAAGCAAGTCAAGCTTTTTTTGAGATGCTGTTTAAGTTTGGGTTCGATACAAAAGTTAAAGCATTTAAGTCTTTGAATAAGCATGCAAAACCAGATGGTATTGTTTTTGTCGGAGATTCGATCACTCAAGATTACAATGTTTGTGAATATTTTAAAGGATATCATGTCTATAATAGAGGTATTGGTGGAGATACAACTGAAGGCTTATTAAAAAGGTTAGATGTTTCAATTGATGCGTTAAAACCATCTCAAGTTTTTATTCAAATGGGGACTAATGATTTAGAACTATTGGAAGCTACACCTAATGAGATTTATAAGCGTATATGTGAAGTTGTTAGCCATATCAAAACACATGTTAAGCAGACTGAAATTTATTTGATTTCACTTTATCCAGTCAATCCGCTTATGGATAAGACCACTGTAGGCAGAAGAACAAATGAAAACATTCAAAGAACAAATAGCTTAATAAAAAACATTGAAGGTATCACATTCATTAATATTTATGATAAACTGATTAAAGAAGATGTTTTAAATCCTGATTATTCATTAGAAGGTCTTCATTTGAATCAAGAAGGATATGAAGTGGTTTCAAAGGTTATTCAACCATATTTAAAAAAATAACGGATCAATTTGATCCGTTTTCAAGAAAAGGAGTAAAGATGGAAGTATTATTCTTAGAACCTATATTTAAAGAACGTATATGGGGTGGGCAAAAATTAAAAAAAGTGTTTAATTATCCAATAGAAGATAAACCTATTGGTGAGTGTTGGGCTATATCTGGACATCAAAATGGATCATCTAAAGTCTTAAATGGTCCTTATGAGGGTATGAAGTTAGATGATTTATTTAGTAACTTTAAAACTCAATTATTTAACAATGATCCTAGTGATAAATTTCCACTTCTCGTCAAGATTTTAGATGCAAATGATGATTTATCAATTCAAGTACATCCAGATGATCAGTATGCCATGACACATGAAAATGATTATGGAAAAACTGAGTGCTGGTATGTGATAGATGCCGATGAAGATGCCATAATCATTGATGGTCATCATGCATTTACAAAACAAGAGTTTATTGAAAAGGTTAAACAAAATGATTTGTCCTTATGGAAAACAAGACAAATCAAAAAAGATGATTTCATCTATATTCCAGCTAAAAAAGTACATGCGATTGGCAAAGGTTCTTTGATCTATGAAGTACAGCAATCATCTGATACAACGTATAGAATATACGATTATGATAGAAAAGATGATCATGGTAATAAAAGAGACTTACATTTAGATAAAGCTTTAGATGTGATTGACTTGCCTTCTCAAGATGTTTTAGTTGATGTAAATGTCATACATCATGCGTCATATGATTTCTATCACTATATAAAAAATGAATACTTTGAATTAACGCGTGTAGATGTTAAACAATCATTTACATTAAAAACGCATAAATATCAGTTGTGTAGTGTATTAGAAGGTCATGGGTACGTCAATGATCATGAAATCAAAAAAGGAGATCATTTTATCCTTACAGGACAAGAGAAGGTAGAAGATATTTTATTTAAAGGCAATATGCGCATCATGATGACACAAAGACCCTATGAATCTTATGTTTAGACACATTATCATTATTATAATTATTTATTCTCTTAACTATGGATCTACGTTATTATAGCCAATCCATTAATATTTAATTAAATGAATTAAAGGTGGTTGTTCTAATTTTGAGCGATCATCTTTTTGTTTTTATTTCTTAATATATCACCATATTGTTTTGGTATCATTCTGTTTTCAAAAGAAGCACGAATAAAAAATGTTACATGTAACAATAATATTCGATTATAGTGGTAAAATATATGTTGTGTAATATATGAAAACGTTTCAAAAAAATATAAAATATAGGTAAACAAGTTAAGGAGTGGCGTTTATGAATATTATCGTAGCGGTTGACTCATTTAAAGGAACACTATCTTCTTTAGAAATATCGCATTTATTAAAACTGCATTTTGAAAAGCAAGGCCATCATGTATTACCGATACCGATAAGTGATGGTGGAGAAGGGTTTGTCGATGCTATAGATTATCTTTTTAATAATGGACTGATTACTGTAGACACATATGGTCCATTACAAGATGCTATTCAAGCAAACTATATAAAATATCAAGATATTGCATTTATTGAACTCAGTAGCGTATCAGGATTAAATAAAATTGATAAGTCAAGATTAAATCCATTAGAAACATCAACTTATGGACTTGGTCTTTTAGTTTTAGATGCCATTGATCAAGGCGCAAAAAAAATAGTTCTTGGCCTTGGAGGGAGTGCTACCAATGATGGTGGGGCAGGTATGCTTCAAGCATTAGGGGTAAAATTTTATCATAACGAAGAATTGATTTCAGAACCCATGAGTGGAAAGTTACTATCAAAAATCACTTCATTTGATACAACTGCACTTGATCAAAAAATTAGGGGTATTTCTTTTGAACTAGCGAGTGATGTAAAAAATCTCTTATTAGGTAGTGATGGCTGTGCGCACATTTATGCAAAACAAAAAGGTGCAAATCAAAAGATGAGATCTAAGTTAGAAACCAATATGACCCATTTTGCAGATGTTATTGAAAAGCATTATGATCAGACATATCGATTCTTTGAAGGTGCTGGTGCAGCAGGTGGATTTGGATTTGGAGCAATGGCATTTTTGAATGCTAAAATCCATAGTGGCATTGATTATATGATTGATTTATTAAATTTGGATTCATATATTAAAACCTCAGACATCGTTATTGTAGGTGAAGGTAAATTAGATAAGCAAACTTCATTTGGTAAAGCACCTTATGGCATCGCTAAAATAGCTAAAAAATATAACAAGAAAGTGATTGGAATATTTGCTGTCAGTGAAGGGATTAAAGAAGCTAATTATCTTGATGAAGTTCATGTGATTGTTCCAAAATATGCAAGTGTTGATTTCTCAATGAATGAACCCAAAAAAGCACTAATAAAGATGTTAAACGATATAGAGGTAACTATATGAAAGTGATTGAAATATTAAAAACAATCTATCCAGTACAATTTGAAGATGTTCATGTGAAGATTGAAAAGCTTATAGATAAACACAAAATAGAAAAACAAATCAATTGGGTATCAGAAAAAGATATCATGTTAATAACGTACGGAGACTCAATCATTAAAGAAGGAGAAAAACCTTTACAAACATTGAATCATTTTTTAAATACATTCACAAAAGATCAAATGACTAATGTTCATCTTTTACCGATGTTTCCATTTTCATCAGATGATGGATTTTCAGTTATTGATTATGAAAAAATAAATCAAGATTTAGGTGATTGGGATGATATCAACGCGTTAGCAAAACACCGTGGTCTTATGTTTGATGCTGTGATCAATCATATTTCAAAATCAAGTGACTGGTTTCAAGGATATCTCAATGGTGATGAAACTTATAAAAACTATTTTGTGGAATGTGATCCTAAAAAAGATTATAGTGATGTGGTTAGACCAAGAGCACTACCTCTTTATTATCCATATCAGACAAGTGATGGTATTAAATATGTTTGGGCAACATTTTCTGATGATCAAATCGATTTAAATTATAGGCATCCAGATGTGCTAATCCATATCTTAGAAATACTGATTAAATATGCAAAAAATGGTGCACGATTCATTAGATTTGATGCAGTAGGTTTCTTATGGAAAAAAATAGGGACATCGTCTATACATCTACATGAGACGCATTTACTTGTTCAACTGATGAGATATGTATTGGATCAAACAGTACCTGGTACAATCATTGTCTCAGAAACTAATGTACCACATAAAGAAAATATTACTTATTTTGGTGATGGAACGAATGAAGCACATATGGTTTATCAATTTCCACTACCACCACTTACCTTATTTTCATTTGTAAGTGGTGATGCAACCAAACTAACGGATTGGGCAAGAAGTTTAGATGATACTAGATTAACCAATCAAACGACTTATTTTAACTTTCTTGCGAGTCATGATGGCATAGGCATGAGACCTGTTGAAGATATATTAAATCATGAAGAAAAACAAATGCTGGTTAATCATGTAACAGTTAATGGTGGTAAAATCAGTTATAAAAATAACAAAGATGGATCTACCACACCTTATGAACTCAATATTAGTTATCAAGATGCTGTTTCCAAATTAGGAGATACACAGAAGGTCAGAATATCTAAGTTTTTAGGAGCTCAAGTGATTTTATTATCTATGATTGGTATACCAGGTATATACATTCATAGTTTGTTAGGGTCTAGAAATGATTATGAAGGTTTAGAATCATCAAAGATTAACCGAAGAATAAACCGTGAAAAATTAAATTATGATTTGTTAGCCAAAGAAATCAAAGATTCAAAATCTACGAGATATCAAGTTTTTAATCAATATTTAGATTTAATTGATATTAGAAAGCAACACAAAGCATTTTCTCCGTTTTCGTCTCAAGAGGTTTTATCATTGGATCATCGCGTTTTTTCTTTAATTAGATCCGATGAGAAAACTTCTGAACGCATACTTGTTTTAGTTAATGTATCTGATCAAGAAATCAAACTGGATACGCTTTATCAGGGAAAAGATTTGGTGCATCAAGAACATATAAAAGACACAATCATATTGAAACCTTATCAGTATCGCTGGATACTCTTAAGTTAAAAAGAGGTATAAATCATGAATATTGCAATGATTCACTTTCGAGTAGGTGCAACTGACGGGGTTTCACTTGAAATGGATAAATGGAAAGATAGTTTAGAAAAATTAGGACATCATGTGATCTATATAGCAGCAGAAGAAAATAATGCTAAAGCACATGTAATCAAAGAAATGAGTATTTATGGAGAAAAGCATAAAACTTTTTTCCACAATTGTTATGAAAGTCTTGATGACTATGAGCGTGATGTAGACTTAATGCATGATATTGATCATCATGCAGATCTGATTAAAACAAAACTCATTCAAATCATTAAAAATGAGCGAATTGATTTAATCATACCAAATAACGTCTCATCATTAGGATTAAACTTAGCAGTTGGTAAAGCCATATCTGATGTGATCGATGAAACAAAAGTTAAAGTGATTTACCATCATCATGATTTTTATTGGGAAAGAGAACGATATGGACATCCTACGACACCAAAAGTCAATGAGATGCTAGAACGATATTTCCCAAATACAAAACATGAAGCAACGCACTGTGTGATCAATGAAATCGCAAAAAAAGAAATCAAAGATCGAAAAAATATTGATGCTATCGTCATCCCTAATGTTTTTGATTTTTCACAAGATTTATGGAAAGTAGATACATATAATAAAGATTTAAGAGAACGATTCAATATAAAACAAAATGATATTGTTTTTCTTCAAGCGACTCGTATTGAAGATAGAAAAGCTATTGAATTAGCCATCGATACGATTGAAATCTTCAATCGAAAATTATCATCTTATGTTGGCATGACTTTATATAATGGAAAAGTTATTACCAATGACTCTAAAGTATATCTCATATTATCGGGCTTAAATGAGCTTAAGGCTGATAAGTTCAAAAAACTAGAAGAAAAAATAAATAAAGCTAGTTATGATATTAAACTGATCAATGATATCGTTGAATCAAAAAGAAATGAGGATATCACACAAAAAAAATATGCTTTATGGGATATTTATACCATGTGTGATTTTGTAACCTATCCTTCTATCTTAGAAGGATGGGGTAATCAATTTATTGAAGCGGTTTTTGCTAAAAAACCATTATTGATTTATGAGTATCCAGTTTATCTCACTGATATAAAAGCTTTAGGATTTGATGTCGTATCTTTAGGAGATACACATAAGGTTAATGATGATCAGATGGTTTATGTCGATCATGAGATTATTGAACAAGCTGAAATCCAAATATCAGAAATCTTATTTGACAGCACTAGGTATAAAGATTTAACAGAAAAAAATTTTGAAATTGCAAAAGATAAATTATCTTTTAAAGAATTAAGAAATATTCTGAAAAATATTATAAGTAACAAACAAATAGGTTAATAAATCCTATAAATTGTTTTTAATAACATATAAAAAACGCTTTCACAATGATATAATGTGAACATAAATAAAAAGAGGAGTGAAGAAAGATGAAAAAAATATTAGCTTTTTTAATGATTATTACAGCATCAATAGTATTAATTGGTTGTAATAACGAAGAAGTAGAATTAGTGATTTTAAGTGATTTTGGTCGTGAGGTAATTGAGAAAGAAACTTACAGAACTGAAATATTTGATGCGTTCGAAGAAGAACATAATGTTAAGATCAGCTTTGAAACACTTGCACAAGCTGAAGATACTTTCAACAAGATAGATACAGAGCAAAAAGCAGAAAATTATACAGTAGATCTTTTGATTTCTCACTACGGTACAATGTCTGACTATATCTCAGAAGGATATATGCAAGAAGTTGACGATCTAGAAGATGAAATGGATGATAGAACATTCCTACAAACATTTAATGGATCAACAAATAGTGATGGCAATCGTTATTTCTTCCCTATTAATTCAGATGTATATTTATCATATGCTAGAAAAGAAGCATTTGATACACTACCTACTGGATTAACTAAAGATGAAATATTAGCTGGTGATTATACATGGGCAGACTTTATTGCTTGGGCAGATGAAATTGGTGACCATAGTGTTCATATTAAAGGTCAAGCAACTTCAATGTTATTATATGAAGTTGGCGGTATGGCATTATCAAATGGTGGTGCATTCCCAGTATTAAACGATGCTGGTAACTTAAAAGCATGGCAAGATATTATTGCTTTATATGAAGATGGTAGTATTGCTCCAGAAAGCTTAACAAGCAATGTTTCTAATGAACATATGGTTAATGCAGAAAGTGGTGTTAAACTAGCGTTTGAATTAATGGCTCCACTTGCAACAGCAGTAAGTCAATCTCCTGCAGCATTTGAAATTTTCCCAGGGCCACAAGGTACATCAGGTAAAGCTGGTTCAATTATTGGTGGACACGGTATTGGTATCGTTAATAATGCACCAAACCAAGAATTAGCTGAAGAATTTATCAAATGGTTTACAGCTCCTGAGCAAATCGTACATGCAGCTTTAGGTACAATTCCAACAATTGAAGAAGCATCAGAAGCATTAGGAAATGATCCTGAAGACGAAGTGATTAGACAAGGTTTACAAACAGTTGCTAATGCAAATGTTGAAGGACTACAAATGATTTCATCATATACTTCATGGTCAGAAGTTAAAGGCGTTTATGATACAGTATTTACTGGCATTATGAATGGTACAATAACTAATGCAAATATTGAAGCTACTTTAGATGATCAACAAGATGAATTGGAAGACTTATTAGCTTAATTATAGCCTTCTCCATAAAAGTACAAGAAGGACATTCCTTCTTGTATTTTTTTTAAAAAAAATGTAAGATGAAAGAAAAAGAGGTGAGAAAATGGTAGAACAGATGGATTTAAAGCCGAAAAAGAATGTTTTTAAATCTCCATATATGCTTTTATTACCGGCTTTATTGTTTTATTTAATGTTTTGGTTTTTCCCTGTCATGCTATCGTTAATCCAAAGTTTTACAGCTAAATATGGCGGTTTCTCATTAGATAACTTTAGAATGATGTTTGATGATCCGCTCTTTTTGAAAGCCTTAACAAATACATTAGTATTTGCAGTGATATCACTGATTTTGCAATTTTTTATTGCACTTGGTGTTGCACTATTAGTTAATAGAAATTTTAAGGGTTCTAAATTATTTTTATTTGTGATGTTAATTCCTATGGCATTACCTCAATCAGCTGTTGGTATTTTATGGAATACTGGACTGATTCAAGTAGGTTGGATTAACTCATTATTTGAAGTTTTTGGACTTCAATCATTACTTGAAGGATTAAGTGTTATTGACGGTAGAATCATCTGGAAAGATGTTTCTGGGATGCAAGCAGTATTTCTAATCATATTGATTGATACATGGACAGTTATGCCTTCTGTGATGATTATCATATTAGCGGGTCTTCAAAACTTTAATAAAGAGTTTAAGGAAGCTGCACAAGTCTTTGGTGCAACCAAATTCCAGGCTTTAAAAGATATCGTTATTCCAATTATTAAGCCATCTTTAATTACAGCACTTTTATTAAGATTAATTGCTGGTGTTCAAGTATGGCTCATTAGTGTCATGATCTTTGGATTTGAACGCATACCTTTCTTGCTAGAAAGAATCGTCTTTTATTCAGACAAAGTAAGAACAGGTGAATTTAGCTATCAATTAGCTGTTGCTTATAGTGTGTTTACATTAGCACTTGTGTTTATCGTTGCATTTGGTTTTATCAAACTTACTAAAGGTAAAGATTGGAGGAATCAAACATGAACACGAGCATTGTTAAATCGACGTTATTTTATATGTTTATTGTAGGTATCATGTTAGTTGTTTTAATTCCTCTTAGCTATTTAGTGACCATTTCTTTTAGTAATTCTGTTGAACTAAGTGAGTTTCCAAAAAGTATGCTTCCATCATTTAGAGAAGAACTTATTGTAGATTGGGATGAGGAAGAAGAGTATTACTTAGTCAGTAGAGAAAATGCAAGTGGGACCATCGTAGATTTGTATGCATCAAGTAATTTTGAGCGTATCAGCGATTATTTTAGAGATTATTTAAATTTGAGAGTCGATCCAGAAGAGTTAGAAGCTGATTTTATTGAAACCAGAAATAATGGTACAGTGATAGGAGTTGTTTATCGAAAATCAATTTTTAATAATTTTCAAAAGTTCTTCAGTGTTTTTCCAGGTGCGGATAGTGCACTTATCAATAGTATTAAAGCTGCACTTTATACCATCATCATTTCAATGAGTTTTGGTGGTGCCATCGGATATGCTCTTGCTAGAACTCCAATTAAAGGTAAAGATGCAATTTCATTAGGCTCTCTCATTGTTAGAATGTTTCCTGTAGTTTCTATTAGTGTTCCAATGGCTGTATTACTTATTCGCTATGGTATGTTTGATACGATGTTAGGTTTGGCTATTATTTATGCCATTCCAAATATTGGTCTTACAGCATGGATTACCAGATCAATTTTTATGAGTGTTAATAAAGAGCTAGAGGAAGCAAGTTTGGTTTTTGGAGCAACTAAGAATCAAACATTTAGAAAGATTACATTGCCTTTAGTTTTACCAGCGTTCGCTGCATCTTCGATGTATGCATTTATTACAGCATGGAATGATACTGCGGTATCATTATTATTGACTGATGAAAATGAAACGCTTGCCCTTTTAATTTATAAATCTATCGGTGGATCATCATCGATTCACTATGCGGCTAGTGGGGCAATTATATTAATTTTACCTGCATTAGCATTTACGTTTTTACTTAAAAATTATATTAATAAGATTTGGGGCTAGAAAGGAAGGTATATATGTCATATTTAAAATTTGATAAAGTTAAAAAAGTGTATAATAAAAAAGTTGTTGCTGTAAAGGAATTTAACTTAGATATTGAACAAGGTGAATTCATTGCTTTCTTAGGCCCATCGGGTTGCGGTAAGACTACAACCTTGAGAATGATTGCTGGCTTAGAATCAGTTACCGAAGGGGATATTGTTTTAGAGGGTAAATCAATCATTCAACTTGAACCTAAGGATAGAAATATTTCTATGATTTTTCAAAGCTATGCAGTTTGGCCACATATGAGTGTTTATGATAATGTTGCATATGCTTTAAAATTAAAGAAGAAATCTAAAGAAGAAATCGATGAAATCGTTCAAGAAGTTGCAAAAATAGCTGATATTTCTCAATATTTGGATCGTTATCCTTCACAACTTTCAGGGGGGCAAAGACAAAGGGTTGCAGTTGCTAGAGCTATTGCAGTTAAACCTAAATTGTTCTTAATGGATGAACCACTATCTAATTTAGATGCTAAATTAAGAGTTGCGATGAGAACAGATTTAAAACGTATCCATCAAGAATTAAAATCTACATCCATATTTGTTACACATGATCAATCAGAGGCACTTAGCTTAGCTGATCGTATTGTTGTCATGAATCATGGTGTGATTGAACAAATTGGTACACCAAATGAGATTTATCATGAAAGTGCAACGATGTTTATTGCGAAGTTTATTGGATCACCTCCAGCGAACTTCTTTGAAGTTGTTGTTAAAAAAGACGATCAAGGGCTGTATTTAGAGCATCCATCATTTAAGTACTATTTAGATCTTAAAGTAACAAAGACACTTGAAAAAGAGTACTTGGATCAAAGCATCATCTTAAGTGTTAGACCAGAAAAGATTACAATTAATAAAAAAGATGCGCTATTTGAAACAAAAGCAGCAATAATTGAACCACAAGGTTCACATATTATTATTTCAGCTGATGTAAATGGTGATGATATTAAGATTCAATCTGAAATCCTTGATATGAAAGTTGGAGAAAAGATCAACATCGGATTTGGAGATATTGTTCAGTTTTTTGATAAGAAAACCGAACGAAGAATCATTTGATAAAGATATTAAAAGACCTCTGGGTCTTTTTTTATGATACAATAATGATGAGGTGTATCGATTATGGAAATAAGTAAACGTCAAGCAGATGAAATCATAAAAAACTTAAAAAGTGTTATTAATGAAGATATCAATTTTATAAGTCCAAGTGGCACTATTATTTCTAGCTCTGATGAATCTAGAGTTGGAGATTTTCACGAAGGTGCAGTTAAAGTGGCACAAACTAAACAACCCTTGATTATCAGTAGTGATTATGATTATTTAGGTGCAAAAAAAGGCATTAATCTTCCGGTTTTTTATGATCAAAACTTGATTGCAATCGTTGGGATTACTGGAGAAGCAGGGGCGATTATTCAGTTTTCTAATGTCATTGTAAAAATGAGTGAGATCTTAATTAAAGAAAATTTTTTAAATGTACAAAAACAATTTAAAAGAGAAAATAATAGAGTCATCATGGAATTAGTGACCAAAGGTAAATTTAATCCAGAAATATTTAAGATCAAAATGGATGAGTTAGGACTTGATGCGCGCAAATATGCATATTTTTTAATTGCTGAGCTTAGCAACTTCGATATGCAAAATATTGAATTAAGTAATATGATTTATAATTCAATTGAAAAAAGAATTCATATTGATGCAATCTTAGGCAGAAGCGAATCTAAATTTATGTTACTTTCTGAAATTCAAGATTACGAATCATTAAAAAATAAGTTCTTGGAGATTAAGAACTATGTTGAGCAAAAATACAGAGTGAAAATGACGGTTGGTATTTCAGAAAAAATAAATGGACTTGATGGTTTTTATCAAGCCTACAAACAAGCGGATATGGTTGTTGAGATCGATTCTCATAAAGATAGTGGACTGATCAAGCAATTCGATGGATCAAGTTTAGAATTTTTGTTTCAATCACTTGCATCACAATCAAATAAAGAGTTCTCTAAGAGAGTACTCGAACATTTAAGTAAAGAAGAAATATCAGAAATTAGTGAAATTATTCAAAACTACATTGCTCATAACGGATCAATTAATGCAGTCAGTGAGGCTTTATATATTCATAAAAATACTGTCCAGTATCGATTAAACAAAATTTTTGCGATGACCGGTTATAATCCAAGACAATTAAAAGACTTGATTAGCTTATATATTGCATTGGAACTACAAAAAAATTAGAAATGTACTACAAAATTAAATATAATTAGATAAAACGAATTTTATAAAAATTTGTTTTTTTAATAAGGATAAAAAAATATATCCGTAATCAACTTAAGTTTTTTATGTATTAGATATAATGAGCTTAAAGTATAAGGGTATAAGCATTAGTATAATACTCACACGGCCCCATTATTTACAACTGTCTGTTCTGATGAAAGGCATGTATGTGGCTATGAAATGGCTTTGTTAAGATGTCAAAGATTCACTCTATTTCTTGATGGTTTACAATGATTTATAATGGTTTTTTCAAGAATTTTCACTAAGTTTTCAATATTAATGATTAGGGCCCTTGACCCTTTTGTAAGGACTGTCATTGTGAGAACTGTATGTTATATAGCCTTTATATAGCCATTATTATGAAAATACACAGTTTTGGACAAAATTCTTTTTTCACCAGGAAGTAAAATGATTGTTTAGATAAAAATAAGTCTTTATTATCAGATAGCTTTTAAATGATTTATTAGTGAAACGTAATTCACTGAATCATAATTCACTATAAATTAGCTGGACTAAAATAATTATGAATTTTTATTATCTTAACATTATTTATCATCATTTTAAGAATTTATTTCTAATTTCAAATTTAGATTCTCTCATATAAATTTTTGTATTTTTTATTGATATATACATTTGTAACGAATACTGTTATCAAAAAAAGATAAGATGTCATAAAAACCATACAAATGTAACTAAACTATTCTCATATCAATCAACACATTTGTGACAAATATTCTTATCATATTAGAAAAAATTGTATAAATGCACACGCATGTATTAGAAGTATTCTATTGTTAATCTATTCATTTGTAACGAATACTGTTCTTAAAATAGATAAAATATATCATAAAAGCATACAAACATAATAAAAATCGGTCACTTTTTAAGTTTCCGATTTTTTTAGTGAAATTTAAAAAATTCTAAATAGATTCAAAATTAGCTAAGTTGCTTATTTCCAATCTGGAATCTTATAGATACTTCTTGTAGATAAATATCTCTCAAGAACATTATCAATACCCAAATCATCCAGTATAGTTTTTAAAAATGCAATAACATGTTTTGGATACCTCAAAATTTTATGGATATCATAAAATGCTATGTCATCATACAGTTTTACAGATGAATCTAAAAATTGATGAAACTGGTCTAGATCAATGTTTGTTATTTTATGAAAACCACAAAGAACATCCATGAGCTGAATGATAGAAGTTGTAGTGGGATCAAAATCAAAAGGCAAGAATAAGAATCTTGAATTACCTATTTTCTTTGATAGCTCGTCTATTCGATTTGTATAATAAAGATACTCTTTTGCAATAACCTTAGATAACTTTAACCGATAATATAATCCATCACCTACTAGAGTACCATCGTTGTTGTTAGAGAAGACAAATGATTTAATTTGATATTGTCTAATATTTACGCGTTTACCATCTCGATATTTAGGGAGATAAAAGATACCTTTTTGAAACATGATAATTGATTCATCTTTTTGCATGCGGTTTATAATTTTAGAATAAGTTGATTCCATGCAAAAATCGATAAAATATCTTTCATAAATTTCTCTTGAATTAAACAGCTGATTCTTTGGCAGCTGCAGGATTATTTCTTTCACTTCAGATGTTATATTCATGTTGATCACTTCCTTGTCATAATATGATACCAAAATATAAGATTTTATAAAATACCCTTTATACTGAAAACGTAAAATGATATATCGTCTTGACACATTCAGCACAGTGATTGTGTGAAAAATGATAAATCGCTATAATTTTGAGAACTGTACTTTGTTATGTTGTCGCTATGAAACCAATGTATTTTGTTATGAAAATCATAGTGATTAAACGTCTTTATAAAGAGAAAAAAAGTCATTTTTTACTTGACTTTTGGGGTGAATTATGCGTCGGCACCTTGACCTTGGACAGTAAACTGTCGGTTACTATGTCATCCTTATGCAGCGCTTGACATCTGTTACATCAATATTTGTAAAATCCACTAAGATGAGTGAAAAACTCGTCTTTTTTAATGTCTTTTATCTTTGGTTTTCATTTCCATGCATATTTTCAAACATGATATATACTTATGAGCTAAATAGAGCCATAGTTGATATATTAAAAGTGAAAAACATATCCATATATCATATACTCATTCAAGGTTTTGAGTCTGATATGAATTGAAACGAATGAGTAGGAACTTAAGCAAATAAAAGCGGTTATAAAAATTTAATCATGCTTAACTTATTATTTTTATCGAAATATATTATAGATGACGATCGAAAAGTGTTTTGACCTTGTCCCGTTGCTTAGAACAGTCTGTTCTTTACTTGTTGTAATTGATCATGTGAATAGTACACTATAGTGAGTTTATTGGGTTGCTATTATTAGCCTTTAGAGTGATATATATAGTAACCAAAAAATTATAAGGAGACTATAGACTTATGAGTAAAGAACAAAGTTTAAGAACGTGGATCGAATCATTTAATAAAGGTGAATTCGACTCAAAAGATTTACAAACACAAATTAAAGCTGGTTGGTATGATTGGTTTTGTAAAGATGAAAGCTTAGCAAACAAAACTAAACGTATGGGAAACATCGTCAAACAATTTAAAGATGGTGGAAAAGTTAATCTTGATAAAATCTATGTTTGGTTCAAAAATAACTGCCCACTTGCTGGGCCACTTTATGATGATTTTAGAATAGCTGATATAGAATCTGGTGATACACTTTTCACTATCCAGATTAACTGTTTTAGAGAAGAAAAGCGATATACAGTTTACGGAAAGAAAAACGACTTTGATACATCGCTTTTGAATACAGATTCAATCAAAGAATTAGTGAGTTGGTTTAATGAAGGGTGGCAGGACAATGTTTAAAGAATCTAATGCACATCCTAAAGGTATCAAAACAACTGATTGTGTGGTAAGAGCAATCACAACAACAACTAACTCTGATTACTTAGAAGTTAGAAGAGAGTTAAATAGAAAGAAAAAAGAACTCGGGTTCTCGAGTTATAAAGACACTCAGTTCTTATATGAATACTTAAAAGATTATCCTAGACTGATATTTAAACCGGTTAAAGGTGAACCAAGAATTAAAGGTAGTGATTTTACAGAACTATATCCTAGAGGAACTTATATTCTTAAAATGGCTGGTCATATAACAGCGTGTGTTGATGGAGTCATACTGGATACATGGGATTATAGTTATCGTTCAGTTTATACAGCATGGGAGATATTTAAAAAGTAAAAAGCCCGGTTACCAGCCGGACTCTTTCAAATTTAAATCTCTAAGCTTTCCTGAATAAAAGCAATTCTAATTTATCAAAAAATACCAAATATGTCAATAGAAAAGAAAAAAACAATGATTTTCCATATAAATTAGATTAATATTTTTAAAAATGTTATAATTAATGTGTCTGGATGTGAATACTTACCAGGTTTGTGTAGAGTAAATCATTGTAAAATTTAATGTTGTTCATTAAAAACTCGCTCACATATGATTCTACGCATAAACATCCAATAAGACATAAATTCAAATTTAAAAATCTATTAATTAGGAGTTGATGACCTATGAACTTAGATAAATCTAAGCATATTCCTGGTACAGACCCTAAACCTGAAAAAGGTAACGATAGCGATAAGCGTCCCGGCAAACCTATTACAGAGAAGCCTTCGGACCCCCATTCTCTATCTAATTAGGGTATAAATATGAACAATGTTAAGAGCGAGTTTTACAACTTAAAAAAAGTGGATTCAAGATTCACTAGAAAATATTCAGGAACTTGGTATTATATTGAAATGTCTCCCAGACCCTCAGACAGAGATTTTTTCTTAGTAATTAGCGACTTAATAAGGAAAGAAACCATTGAATTTAACCAGAATGTGAAACTGCTACATTCTAGATCTTGTCAGAAAAAGCATTCTATTCCACAAGATTTGAAAAAAGCATTAAAAAGAATAATAAATGATTTGTCTGATTTAAAATTTAAGGTCTTAATAAAGGAACCTAAGTTTGATATACCAAGTGGCACATTCAGAGAATTTCATGGTCAGCCTTTGGTATTCATATTGGACCCTATAATTAACTTTGATAAATATCCCAATCATCCTCATTTAAATGCATCTAAAGAGGAAGTATATCCTGCGTCTGTATGCTATACTGATGAATATTCTAAATTAATTACAATGTCTATTTCTCAAAAGATTGATTTTGCAATCAAACAAACAGCATTCTGGTTATTCAAACACATGATCTGGGTAAAACTTAATGAAATTAACTTTTCAGATAGTTGGATAGGTCCAGAATCAGATAGAGTTAACGAATTAGCTAGATATCAAAATATCAATCCTTCAGGTCCATGCTTTTGCGGATCAAATGCGCTATTTAAAGATTGTTGTATGAATAGGATTCACAAAACATATTATAAAGAAGACATATCAGATGATATTGTTGAAAAACTCCAACAAAGATGGAGTAAACATAATTCATTTGAAATGATGTTTCGTAAAGACTTTTTGGAAATCATCCAAGAGTTAAAATAATATATCATAATATTACTATCTTCCAATTAAATGTTTTAGAATGATGCATTTTACAATCACCTTCAAGCAATGACTTTTCTGTCATTGCTTTTTTAATTTTATACGGTGATACTATATCACCGGTAGCATTAATCACCAAAACATAATTCTGATCATCAACTCTAACCAACTGTTTTACAAAGCTAAGAAGCATCTTAGGTGTTAATGTCTCTAAAGGATATTCAAATGACTGAATTCTTTGTTTAAGATTATTTGCATGTCTTAATGCATGATCATGTTTAATCTTTTCATCTTCAATATTGATATAGTCAATACTGAATTTGATAATTTCATCTTCTAAATCCTTTAGCATTGCAAGTTCAGCTGCATCTCTATGATCTTTTCTTTTTAATGTGTAATATTTATCTTTATACGTTTTGATGATATAGCCTAAGTTATTTAATTGTTCATCTATCTTATCAATAGACAATAATTGTTGAACACGTTTATCAAACTTTGGTTCTAAGTCGCAAAATTTGCGTCCTAAGGCGTTTAAACTTCGTTTGAGTATATGGATAAGTGTTTTACTCATGCCTTTGGGAAAATGGGGATTATTTAAGTAATTGGGGTCAAGCATATTATCTATTATCTCAACATCCTTATCAAGAGGTCTATCAAATGTTTTATAACTATCTAAGTCAAAAATAAAATCACTTAATACATTGGGTATACTCGTGTTTTTATCATAGGTTCTTTTCTCACTAATCATTAGTGACTGAACTTTTTGGAAAGTATCCTGATCAATGATAGCTTCATGATGATTTCTTATCACATATTTTGGTTTATCACCATCATTAACAATCGTTCTTTTTCCTTTTCCATCATGTTTCACGTACGTTTTACCATATTCAATGGTACCAGTATATCTAATATCTTTTAAGATACTATTAATTTGTTGATAATTAGTTATAGGGAATCCCTTAGTTGATTTTAAGTCTTGTGACTGTGCGTAGGCAATAAGTTCTGACATTACCGATCCATTAAGTTTCATTTCAAATAATGTCTGGATAATGTGAACTAATTTAGAGATAGGTTTATATTGTTTATCTTCAGTGATTTCATAGCCAAGAAGTTTATGAAGTGCGACTTGTCCTTTTTGTGCACGCTTTTGAAATCCCCAACTGATGTTTTGTCCCATGGATTGTGATTCTTGTTCAGCCATACCAGACATCATGGATAAAATCATATCAACTGTTGTATCTGAACTATAGATACCTTCCTTTTCAAAGTAGAACTCGACACCTAATCTTCTAGTTTCTTGGATGATTTTAAGCGAATCAACCGTATTTCTAGCAAACCTAGATAAAGATTTAACTAACACTAAATCAATATGTCCTGCTCTAATTTTTTTGAGTAACTTTTGCAAACCGTCTCTTTTTTCCATAGATCTTCCTGATTTGCCATGATCTGCATAGATACCAGCAAAGATATAATCAGGATTAAAAATGATTTCTTTGGCATAATGTTTGATTTGTAAATCAATGGATGATTGTTGCATTTCTAGTTTGGTTGAAACGCGTGCATAAGCTGCAACGCGTTTCAATCTTGTTTGTGCATATTTAACACTGTTTTTCTCTATAACTTTAATTTCCTTCATGAATGGTTACCTCGTAGTATATATTTTCTTTTGTTGTGTAATCAAAATATGTGCCTATTAAGATAGAAGGTGTTTTCTTTATGGTATCAATTTGTAAATGTAGATCATCAATGGTTGAGAATGTATCATCAATGACGTATCTCACATGATGTTTACCCATCATTAGAACTAAACCGAAGAAGCTTTTAATAATGCTTAAATCTTGAAAATTCGTTTGTATAAATGATTCTAATGCATAATAGCGTCTACGCATGAGATGTTCTTTTTTGATTTGATTGGTTAGGTTCTCTATGTTAAGTTCTGTATCTTTTAGATTCTGCTCTAATCGCTTAAATTCTTTTTTATATTCTAAATCTGTCATATTACTGTGCAGTTGATTTTTAGATAGTGCTTTAATCTGATTACCAATTTCAACATATTCGTGTTTGAGTGTTTTTAATGGTTCATGTGAATTGGTTTGTTCTAATGTTTCTTTCATATAATCCATAATTGATTTTTGCATATCTTTGGTTTGTGTAAGTCTTTCAATGACATGAAGTGTTGCACGTTCTAATAATGGTTCATGTATGGATGGATTATCACAGTTATGAGGATTGTTTCTTGAAGTATGACATTTAAGCATACTCTTTTTAAATGTTGTCCCTGAGTTATGCATCTTTGAATTATAGATGCGATGGCATCTAGAACAATAAACCAATCCTTTCATAGGTTTATGTGCAAGATGCTTAAACCTTTCTTTAGAATCTTCTGATAAAATCACATCTCTTGCATGTATCATCGTTTGAACAATATCAAAGGTTTCACGGTCAATGATGGGTTCATGTGCATTTTTAATATAATATTTTGTTGCATGACCATCATTGATCACGGCTTGATGCGTTAGATAATCAATGGTTACTGTTTTTTGAAGCATTAAATCTCCTGCATATTTTTCATTCATCAATATTTCTTTAACGGTATCTGAATACCAGTTCACACGACCAAGTCCATTTTTGATTTTCTCATCCGTTAAATGTCTAGCAAGACTTGTAATACTCATCCCATTTAAATATTTATGAAAGATGTATCTAACGGTTTTAGCTTGTTCTTCATTGATGATTAAGGTACCTTCTTTATCTTTGTCATAACCTAAAAAGCGATTGGTATTCATGATGAGCCTACCTTGTTCAAAGCGTTTTTGGATACCCCATTTGGTGTTTTCACTAATCGATCTTGATTCCTCTTGAGCCATAGAAGACATGACTGTTAGAATAAAGTCTATCTTTGGATCAAGAGAAGATAAGTTTTCTTTTTCAAAATAAATTTCAACATTGATATTTCTTAAGGATTGTATGACTGTAAGGATATCAATGGTATTTCGTGAAAATCTTGATATGGATTTCGTTAAGATTAAATCAATATGTCCATCTTCAGCTGCTTGGATCATACTTAAGAATCCTGGACGTTTACTCATCATCGTTCCTGTGATACCTTCATCACAGTACATACCTGCAAACTCCCATTCATCATTTTTATTAATCCTTTGTGTAAACTCTTCAATTTGTGCTTGATAACTATGAAGCTGATCTGTTTCATCTGTGGATACTCTGGCGTAAGCAGCTACTTTTTTCTTTCTAATCACTTGATTCGTGATAAAGTCTTTAAACTTAGGTTTTGGTTCAATAATTTCTACAATTTGTCTCATGGTGAAGACCTCCTATTTCTTTTTATTAGTGAGTATATTACCTAGTTACTTTCTTTATAGCAAGTCTTTTTGGCGATACTAAAGGGTCAAAAGCAGTATAAAAAAAGAAAGTGAACAATTGCCATCCACTAGGGATAGGTCTTGTCCACTTTCTTTGTCTTCACCGCTATCAGTATATAACAGTAATTTAGTTATCACAACCAACAGTTGTTGGTATTTTAATAAAAAAATGCACCTTCAGTTTTTTTCATCTGACGATCATAGATGACTTTAACAACAATGCCCTCAACCATCTCTTTAAAATATTTTTCAGCTATGTGAGCAACTTGTCCTTTATAGAAGTATTGAACAATTCTTGGCGTTACACTGTTTTCAACAACTTTAGCTTTTGTGAAATGTTTTCTTGTCGTAACTATGCCATCAACAATATCCGGTATAGAAATGAAATAATAATTATATTCAGTGGTTAAATTAAATTTGAATCCACCTGTTTTCCTGTAGATGATTCTTGTAAACTTAGGAAGGCCTGTATCAACATCATCAACAAAAAGAATCACATGAGTCATAATGTATTTTGAATGAAAGATATTCTTTTTAAGATCATATGTATCTTTTATAAGATCCATAGGGTATACATTGAGTAGCTCATTATATCCATTTAACTCATAATATTCACTTTTTTCTTTTTTACTCGTTGGAATATAGTATTGTAATAATTCAGCAAGCGTGCAATGATATATCTCTGCTAAAGCAATCAGTACAGACATGGGCATGTCACTGGTTCCGTTTTCGTAATTATATAGTGTTTGTTTGTTGATATATATTTTATGAAACTTAAGTTCTTCAATGACTTGAGGTACAGTTAATCTATTTAATTCTCTTTCGTATTTTCCAATCGCATAATACTTTTTTTCTTTGTAGGGCATGGTGAAGTTCCTCTTATTTTCTTAAAATGTCAAAACATATTGTATCATAAGTAATCGATTTTACTTAGAAAATATTTTATGTTTTTGATCAAGGGGGTTACAATTTCTAATAATAACTAGAAATTATCTATAAAATTGAATAAATTGGAAAAAGCGGTTAAACCAATAGGCATCCTTAGTCATAACATGCCCTCAGTAGGAAAATTGATACCACATTTTTTATGTTTTTAACCTATGTTTACAAAAATAATGCTATTAGTTCATAAACAAATCTAGGATCATTTATGAAATTTCTTTATTATTAAATAATTATTTTAATTGATTTCTTGATTGTTAGAATAGAAGTAGGCCAAACGTTTATGGCTAGTTAGTAAAGCAGAATTTTTCATCCTTTACTTATCCGTTTAACAACATAATATATGATGTCTTCTACCGTCCTTGTTCTTCACCAAAAGCTATAAGGTCTTGTCTATGAAGTACATCTTACATACCGTGTTCAATAAATGTGTTTGCTTATGTCTTTATATAAGTGACGATAGGTTTGAGATGGCGTAAACATTCTAATCTTTAATTAACTAGTTGATGAACAATCAACTTTTTTGCATTTCATGAAATCAAGAATTTAGCAATGTGAGTAGGTCTTTATCTATTAAAGACAAAGAAAAAGAAAAAGGAGAAAGAAAAAAGGATAAATTGATAAATTTAGATAAAAGCGCTTGCGCGCCAGCTTTATAAAACTATGAAAAGATCTTATTTAAAAATGCGTAGAAAAGCATTACATAAAACATTAGAAGATATCGCTTATGATATTGGAGTTAGTTATAATTATTTATTAAATATTGAAAATGGACATCAAGGAGATAAAGCATCATTTATCTTAATGATTAAGATTGCAAAAGCATATCAAATAAATATTGATGAGTTTTATCATCAAGAATGTCTTTATCAAAAAGAAAAGGGCGTGTTAAAAGATTATGATTAAATATCATCCATTAGAAGAAGCTAGAGATGCTTATTTAGAAGACCTAGACTTAAAAAGAAAAAGTGTTAAGGATTATGAATTACTCATTAATCGTTATATTGATTATCTTAAAAGATATAACATCAAATATGCTAAAAGATCTGATGTGATTAAATATCGAGATTCTATGAGAGATGAAGGCTTAAAAGCAACCACCATTCAAAAACAAATGGTGGTGATCAAAAGCCTTTATAGATGGCTTAGAAGACATAACTATATCAATAAGAGTTATTATCATGAATCCTATATTGAAGATATTGCAGAAGGCATTAAAGGTGCTAAGGTTGAAAAGAGCTATCGTAAAGAAGCTTTAAGTATCGATCAAGCAAGACATTTGATTGAAACATCTAAAACTTATATAAAAACCATCTATGGACTTAGAAACTATTGCATGCTTTTACTGATGTTAACAACAGGACTTAGAACCATAGAAGTTGCAAGAGCTAAAAAAAGTGATTTAGGTAAAATTCAAAAACAAGATGTCTTATATGTTCAAGGTAAAGGTAAAGATGGTGCAGATCAATTTGTTAAACTATCTAAGCCAGTAAGAGATGCGATAAAAGAATATTTGTTTTTAAGAAATGATAAGAATAAGTTTTTATTTATCTCTCATCATAATGATCACGATGACAAAGCATTAAGTACTGATGGGATTAGAAGAGCACTTAAAGAGTTGTTAAAAAGAGCAGATTTAGCTTCACCAAAAATCACAGTGCATTCCTTAAGACATACTTGCGCAACCTTATCACTACAAACAGGATCTACTTTGGAGCAAACTCAACAACTGTTAAGGCATGCAAATATTGAAACAACCTTAATTTATGCACATCACTTAAATCGTATTAATGATGATACTGTATTAAAAATAACTAATGAACTATTTCAAGGGAATGAGGAAGACTAAATGATTAAAGAAAACAATAATGAATTACAAGCTTATAGTGTAGGGGATGTTGCAGAATTCTTGCAAGTTTCACAAAGAACGATTTATAAACATTTAAATGATGGTGTTTTAAAAGGATTTAAAGCAGGTAATAAATGGCGATTCTCACATCAGGAAATAAAAGACTACATTCGAAAACTAGAGAAAAAAGCTAACAATGATGTTGAAAGAGAGGATTAGAGGTCTTGATTACTTTAGCGTCGATGTGAATATCTTCACAGACGCTAAAGTATCAAAGTTGATTTATAAATATGGTCCTTTAGGTTTTATGAGTTATATGGTGTTATTAAGTCATATTTATTCTAAAGGCTATTATGTAGCATATGATTTAGATGCAGCATCATATCTACTTTTAAAGTTTATTCCTGCTAAGTATATCAGTGGTAAACATAAGCTTCAAGACATCATTAAGGAACTGGTAAGTCTTGACCTGTTCGATAGGGAGTTATTTAAAGAAGATGTTTTTACATCAGTAGAGATCCAAGAGATCTTTAAACTTGCGACTAAAAAGCGGAAGCAACAAGAAATCTATCCCTATTGGTTATTAGATGTTGATGAAACTAAAGAAGATGATAAAAAGGTAGAAGCCAGTGAACCTCAAAATAAAACGAAAAGAGAAATTAGAAAAGATCGTCAAATGAATGATATTAAAGAACATGCACCTAAAAGACATCATTTAACCAATGTACTGATTGAATATGGGTATATTGAAGCTCATAATCTAGATTCTTATCGTTATGATGAGTTATTTGAAGAAGTACTTGCAAAAGAAGATTACGCGATGATTCAAAAGATTACAAAATATATAGTAGATTATGAGAAACAAGCATCAGAAGATAAAAAGGTGATAGATAAGTTTAGTTTCTTTAAGAAAGCCATGTTTGAAAATATCGAAAGATTAAACTATCAACCTAAACAATCGATTACTGAAATGTTAGAAGAACTTGCAAAAAGTCAAAATCAAAAAAATAACTCTTAGACTAATGATTGTTATTGTGGGGTTGATGAGTAGAAATTACAAACAATAAACATGAGATAGACATATCATGAATACCCGTGTTTACATTACTATTTATAACCTAAAAATAGAAATATCAGAAAATGATGCTTTTGAGCATAAACTAGTAAATAACTTCAGTTTTTCAGTAGCAATCATTTTCAACTGGTTAACGATTACAGTTTTTACAAAATAGAACTCTATTGTTAGCTTATATTAAAAAAATTAAAGGAGTTAGTTAAAATATGCATTTATATTGCACAGATAAAGTATTTAAAGATTTAAGAAGAACAAAATATCCAGTCAAAGAATCAACTCAAGAAAATATCTATTCATGGGTTGTTGAACATATGAAATTTGAAGAACACAATATTTATATTTTCATGAATACACTTTATGGATTGTTTCTGGTATTTAGATATGATTCAGATAAAAAGATATCAATTAATAAACCAAAATTTCTGCAACTGTTAAAACAAGCACATAGAGATTTAGGTGTTGATAATGCTTTGTTGAATGAATATTTACCCAAAAAGTTAGATTTCACGAAATCAAATAATCCAGATAAAGATCACATCTATGTCATTAATGATTTTATAGGCAAACAAAATGATTTTATTATCCAAGATTCTTTTGATCCTAATATCTGTTATCAACGATGGTTTTCAAGAACTCTTAATCAGAGATTTAGAGATAGATGGGCGATTGGAGAACTTAAGGATGTTACAGTGGATGACTATATAGAATATGGATTAATTAGACTTAAAGAACAAGAAGACTGTAGATGATTCTATAGTCTTTTTTACTCCCCCCCCAGTAGCATTAATCACGTCGCCTAGGGTACCGTGTAGCGGGACGGAGAATTTACGCAGAACCACTTTTTTGAAAATCTAAGAAAGTGATTTGAAATAACTGTTCGTTTTTATAACAAAAATTGTTATTTGCTCTTGTAATTTACACTTCAATAATATAAAATAGAATTATTCAATTATCGAACAATGGATGGTGTTAATTAATGAAAGACAACCAGTTCTTTAAACCAACAGTTTTATATAAAGAATATATGATATTAGATATGATTGAAAAAAATCCTAATATTACTCAAAGGGAAATGAGCAAAACCATTGGTATTGCGGTCAGTATGATTAATGATCACATTGATGGGTATGAAAATAAAGGATTAATCAAAAGAAAAAAACACTCTACCAAAAATGTTGAGTATTTTGTCACTAAGAAAGGCTCTGAAAGAAAAAAAGTTTTAAATATTGCTTACCTTAGTGCATCTCAGCAACTATACAATTCAGCAAAAGAGAACATTGAAAGTTTCTTAGTGCAAATTGAAAACAAAGGGTTTAAGAATATTCTTTTATATGGTGCTGGAGAGGTTTGTGAAATATTGCTTAATGCTATTAAAAGTAGCAAAGTTGTAAATATCAAAGCACAAGCAATCATTGATGATGACATTGATAAAATTGGAAATAAGATAGGTTCTACAAGTATTATTTCAAGAGACGTTATTGATAATTTCGAACATGACGGAATATTAATCTCTAGTTACACGAACAATGAAAGTATATTTAAGAAACTCTTGCAGGCTGGATACTCAAAAAATAAAATTATTCAGTTCTTCAGTCTATAGATAATGAGGATAAATCAATGAAAGAAAGAATATTATTGTCATCACCTCATATGAGTGATGAAGGATATGAACAACTATTTGTTAAAGAAGCTTTTGATACAAACTGGATTGCTCCACTAGGGCCAAATGTAACAGGATTTGAAAATGAAGTTGCTTCTAAAGTTGGAATTGGTTATGCTGCTGCTTTAGTATCTGGAACAGCTGCCATTCAAATGGCTTTAAAAGCAGCAGGAGTTAAACAAGGAGACATAGTTTTATGTCAATCTCTAACATTTTCTGCAACTGCTAATCCAATCATTTACGAAAATGCTATTCCTGTTTTTATAGATAGTGATTATGAAACATGGAATATGAGTCCTAAATATCTTGAAGAAGCATTAATCAAATATCCCAATGCAAAAGCAGTTCTAATTGTGCATCTATATGGATTATCAGCAGATATGGACAAGATAGTTGATTTGTGCAAAAAATACAAGGTTACATTGATTGAAGATGCAGCTGAGTCGCTTGGTACTACATATAAAGGAAGATACACAGGTACATTTGGCGATTATGGTATTTTCAGTTTTAATGGTAATAAGATTATTACTACATCAGGTGGTGGAATGCTTGTCTCTAATGATTCAGAAAAAATTCAAAAAGTTCGTTTTTGGTCAACTCAAGCTAGAGATCAAGCAAGGCACTATCAACATACAGAACTAGGTTATAACTATAGAATGAGCAATGTGATTGCAGGTGTCGGTCGCGGACAATTAAAAGTATTAGATCAAAGGGTCGAAAAGAAAAGACAAATATATCATTACTATAAAGAATCCTTAAAAGATATTCAAGACATAGAGTTCATGCCATTGAATGAATGGAATTATTCTAATTGTTGGTTAACAAGTATTACTTTAAAGGGAAAGATTAGTCCAATTGATTTAATCCTAGCATTAGAAAAAGAGAATATCGAATCTAGACCACTATGGAAACCCATGCATTTACAACCATTCTTCGAGAAATATGATTTCATTGGTAATAAAGTATCAGATGATTTGTTTAGTCGTGGACTATGCTTACCAAGTGATTCTAAGATGTCTGTAGAACAGCAAAACAGAGTAATTAAAGCAATTAGAGGTCTATTTGTTTATGAATAAAGAGGGGTTGTATGTTAGATTTTTTAAAAGACCTATGGATTTCATAATCAGTTTATTAACAATTATTATTTTATCTCCTTTAATAGTCTTTCTTGCAATTTTAGTAAAAGTTAAGCTCGGATCTCCAGTTTTATTTAAACAAAATAGAATTGGATTAAACGAGAAAATATTTAATATTTATAAATTTAGAACCATGTCAAGCACGAAAGATTTGAATGGTAACTTATTACCTGATGATCAAAGATTAACCAAGTTTGGTAAATTTTTGAGATCAACAAGCTTAGATGAATTACCTGAACTATTGAATATTTTAAAAGGTGATATGAGTATTGTGGGTCCAAGACCGTTAGTTTCACAGTATTTACCGTTTTTTACAGATTATGAAAAAATTAGACATACAGTTAGACCTGGTTTAACAGGAAATGCACAAGTAAATGGAAGAAACTCGATAAAGTGGGAAGAAAGATTTAGATACGATATAGAATATGCAAACAAAATTAAATTTTTTAGTGATTTATCAATTATAGTTAAAACTGGATTTATAGTATTGAAAAGAGAGAATATCGGAGAAAGAAATCAAAATGCAGCAATAGATTTTGATAAATATCGGATTATGCAAAGGGGAAATCAAAATGAATCTTAAAGGGAAAATTGTAAAATTAAGAGCAATTGAAGAACAAGATCAGGAATTGCTTTTAACCATGATTAATGATCCTGAAATTGAGCGATTGGTTGGTGGTTATTCCTTCCCAGTATCTTATAAGCAGCAAATGGATTGGTTTAATAAAACTTCAAATGACTCAACAAACATTCGACTAATAATAGAAACCGAAGCTGATGGAGCCATAGGATTTGCAAATATAGTCAATATTGATTGGAAAAACAGATCAGCATTTCATGGGATAAAAATTGCTAATAAACAGTTTAGAGCTAGAGGTATTGGAACAGATACTGTAATGACTGTCATGAAATATTGTTTTGAGGAGTTAAATCTTAATAGACTTGATGGTTCAATTATTGAGTACAATGAGCCTTCACAAAAACTTTACATTGAAAAATGTGGCTGGAAAATTGAAGGCATTAAAAGACAGTCAGTATTCAAAAACAATTCTTTTCATAACGAATTGCTGGTTTCTATATTAAGAAGCGAGTATGAACAATTGAGAATCGAAAATAAATACTGGAATGAATAATTACGAAATTGGTAGTTTTTTCATCCATGAAAAAATAGAACCGTCTTTTTCAAACACTATCAATAAATACCTTCAAAAATACTCACAAAACCATATTTATCTTGATTCTGGTAGAAGTTGCATAAGATACATTGCGAAACTTATTAAGAGAAAAGTAGTATTATTACCAAACTATTTGTGTGACTCGATTATTCAACCATTCTTAGAAGAAAACTACGAAATAATCTTTTATGAAATATCTAGAGATTTTAAACCTCTATTGCAAAGTATTGTAATAGATGAGAGAATTGGTTTGTTTTACCATATGGGATATTTTGGAACTAATTCAAATGATTCATTAATTGAACTTGTTAACGTTATGAAGCAAAAAAACATTATTGTTGTCGAAGATATCACACACACGTTATTTTCTAGTTCAAAAAAAATCATAGAATCTGATTATTATATTTGTAGCATTAGAAAATGGATTGGTATCCCGGATGGTGGAATACTACTGTCACGAAATGCAATTAATCTTGATACAATTGAAATCAATGATGTGTTTGTTCAATTAAACGTATATGCTAACAAATTAAAAAGCGCATTTCTTAATGGGAGTATACTTGAACCAAAGCACTTGGAAGCTTATCAAAAAGCAGAAAACTATTTGGAAAAACATAAAAATTTGTATCAAATCTCAAGCAACTCATTTCACACAATTCAGCATTTTAACTTTGATGATTTAATAAAAAGAAGAAGAAGAAATGCCTTGTTTCTTTTAGATGAATTAACTAAGTTGGGCTTTAGCAATTTAAATGTTATTGATTATATTAACAGTACTCCTATTTTCGTCCCATTAGTGCTCGAAAATGAAGAACAAAGAAACCAATTAAAGGAATTTTTAGTAAGGAATAAAATTTATACTCCTATACATTGGAGCAAACCTGAAATAGTATCAACTAATAACATTTTATATGAAGTCGAATTATCAATACCTTGCGATCATCGATACTCAATCAGTGATATGAGGAGAGTAATAAATGTTATTGCTGATTTTAAGGAGTCTAAAAAATGATTAATGTCTACAATTTAGAACAAAAAGATATTTGGTCTAGTATAGTCAATAGCTTTAAAAATACCGATATTTATTTTTTACCAGAGTATGCAGAAGCATTTAAAAAAAATGGTGACGGAGAACCAATTCTAATTCATTATATTAATGACAAAATTGAAGCAATTAATGTTGTTGTCAAAAGAGATATATCAAAAATTAGCAAATTTAAAACTGTTATTGAACCCAACAAAATATTTGACTTTACAACTCCTTATGGGTATGGAGGTATATTGTTCAAAAAAAATTACTTGAAAAAAGAAAAAATAACTTTTCTCAAAGAGTATATGGAATTTTGTAAAAATCAAAATATTGTATCAGAGTTCATAAGATTCCACCCAATTCTACAAAACTATAATAACCTAAAAAATTTAATTGAAATTTCTGATATAGGTCCAACTGTAAGTATTAAAACAGATAATTTTAATCAGACCTGGATGAATTTTACTTCAAAAAATAGAAATGTTATACGAAAAAGTCAAAAAAACGGCGTGAAAATATACTGGGGGTTATCAAATGAATTACTAAATGTTTTTCGAAAATTATATTTTGAAACTATGGATAAAGACAATGCTGATCAATATTATTATTTCTCAGAAGAATTTTTTGAAAGTTTAGTTACTGACCTTAAGTACAAACTGTTATTCTTTTATGCTATTTATGAAGAAAAGATTATATCTATTTCTTCGGTGTTATTTCATCAAAACTATCTACATTACCATTTATCAGCTTCTGATGTAAATTATAGACATTTAGGTTCAACAAATTTTTTATTATCTGAGGTAGCACGATACGCTTCAGAAAATGGTATGAAAATATTTCATTTAGGTGGTGGCTTAGGTGGAAAGCAAGATAATTTATATAATTTCAAAAAGTCATTCAGTAAGTTAGACGATTGCTCATTTAAAGTTGGAAAACTAGTTTTCAATGAGGTATTATATAAAGAATTAATCATTGGTATTGATGATGGGGAATTTTTCCCTTTATACAGGAAAGGATGAGAATATGATAGGAATAATTGGTGCTGGTACCATGGGGAAAGGAATTGCAATTGAATTCGCGAGATTTGGTAACAAAGTTGTTTTGGTTTCATATCAAAGACACTTATCTGAAGATGCTCTTCATATCGAGGTTGAAAGAATAACAGATAAGTTTAATTTCCAAAATAGAGATCAAA
The DNA here is from genome assembly GCA_002838185.1 of Tenericutes bacterium MO-XQ. Taxonomy (GTDB): domain Bacteria; phylum Bacillota_I; class Bacilli_A; order Acholeplasmatales; family Acholeplasmataceae; genus Mariniplasma. Next base: position 935,792 of record CP017948.1, read on the forward strand.
TATTAGAAAATATCAAAACAGCAAATGAATTTAATCTTTTGGCTGATTGTGAATTAATTATTGAAGCTGTTTCAGAGGATTTAAACTTAAAAAGAAATGCTTTTATTGAAGCACTACCTTACATTAATCCAAGTGCAGTCTTATCCTCAAATACCTCATCTTTATCGATTAGAGAGATTTTTAAAGGGATTATTGAGTTCAATAGAGTAATTGGTTTACACTTTTTCAATCCAGTTCAAATAATGAAGTTAGTTGAATTGTCTTATTTGGATGAAACCAATTTTGAAAAAATAGTTCCAGTTACAAATTTGCTAGTTTCAATTGAAAAAGAAGTTGTTCGAGTCAAGGATACTCCAGGTTTTATTGTGAATAGACTTTTAATTCCTATGATAAATGAAGCTGCAAAAATAGTTGAAGATGGAATAGCAACGGTAGAAGATGTTGATAGAGCAATGAAATTTGGAGCAAACCATCCAATGGGTCCACTTAAATTGTCTGACCTGATTGGAAATGATATTACTCTGGCAATCATAGAAGCACTCAAACTTAAAAACTCTAATATTGATGTATCCAAAGAGTTAATAAAAAAAGTTAAGGACAGAAAACTTGGGAGAAAAACAGGGATTGGTTTTTATGAGTATAAAAAATAATTCAAGACAACTAATAAGGATTATTCAAAGATATTTAAAAAAAATCTGAGACTAAATATAAATTATGAGCAATCATACATATAATATTAACTAAATCTCAAAGTGAGGAAAACAAATGAAAATAGCAGTAATTGGAGCCGGATATGTCGGCTTGTCAAATGCAGTGTTGCTATCACTGTCACATGAAGTTGTTTTACATGACATACTTGAAGAAAAAATTAACTGCATAAATAAACATGTATCACCTATAGCTGATCCGGAGATTGAGCAGTATTTAACAAGTGGTTTACTTAATTTAAGGGCAACGACAGTATTAGACGAAGCAATTAAAAGGGCTAATTACATTATTATTGCAACACCAACAAATTATGATCCACAACTCAATTATTTTGATACATCGTCTGTTGATGTTGTTATGGATTACATTTCACAATATAACGAAAAAGCAATAATCATCATAAAATCAACGGTTCCTGTTGGATACACAGTTTTGAAAAGAAAACAACATCCTAGAATGGAAATCATATTTTCTCCAGAGTTTTTGCGAGAAGGAAAAGCACTTTATGATAATTTGTATCCATCAAGAATTATAGTGGGTTCAGACTCTAAAGCAGCAATAGTATATGCAAATTTGCAATTAGAAGGTGCAAAAAAAAAGGAAGTGCCAGTCTTATATACTGAGTCAACAGAAGCAGAGGCTATAAAATTATTTTCAAACACATACTTAGCTTTAAGAGTTGCATTTTTTAATGAGTTAGATACATATGCTGAGATTAGAGATTTAAATACAAAACAAATTATTGAAGGTGTGGGACTTGATCCAAGAATAGGATCACATTATAACAATCCATCCTTCGGTTACGGTGGTTATTGTTTACCAAAAGATACAAAGCAACTTTTAGCTAATTATAAAGATATCCCACAAAATATCATGACTGCAATTGTAGATGCTAATCGAACAAGAAAAGATCATATTGCGGATATGATTATCTCTCGTGAGCCCAAAGTTGTTGGTATTTATCGTTTAGTTATGAAGTCTAATTCAGATAATTTTCGACAATCATCAATACAAGGAGTTATGAAAAGAATTAAAGCTAAAGGTATTGAGGTGATTGTATATGAACCTGTCCTTCATGAAGAATTCTTTTTTGGTTCAAAAGTAGTAAATGATTTTGATGAGTTCATACTTAAAACAGATGTAATTGTATCAAATAGATTTTTTAGTGAACTAGAACCTGTGAGAAATAAAGTCTATACTAGAGATTTATTTAACAGAGATTAAGGGGTGATATTAATGGGTGAAACATATTTAGTAACAGGAGCTGCAGGTTTTATAGGATATCATCTTTCAAATTACTTACTTAGTGAAGGTAAAACAGTTATAGGAATTGATAATTTGAATGATTATTATGATGTTAAGCTTAAGAGAGATAGATTGATTCTTTTGGAAGGTAAAACTGGTTTCACTTTTCATAAAATTGATATTGCAGATCGCTCCCTATTAGAAGAAGTATTTAAAAATTCAAAAATTGATTATGTTGTCAATTTAGCTGCACAAGCTGGAGTAAGATACTCTATAGAGAATCCTGATATATACATACAAAGCAACATTATAGGATTTTATAACATTTTAGAACTATGTAGACATTACCCTGTAAAACATTTAGTGTATGCATCTAGTAGTTCTGTTTATGGAAGAAATAACAAAGTCCCATTTGAAGAAACTGATCTAGTTGATCATCCTGTATCTTTGTATGCGGCAACGAAAAAAAGTAATGAATTGATGGCTCATGTTTACTCACATCTATATAGCATAGCCTCAACCGGATTAAGATTCTTTACAGTTTATGGACCAATGGGAAGACCTGATATGGCATATTTTAGTTTTATAAATAATTTTTTTAAAGGCAAGACTATAAAAGTTTACAATAATAAAGACTTTGAGAATGATTTATACAGGGATTTCACATACATTGATGACATTATTGAAGGAATCATTAGAGTTATTGAATCAATTCCTAGTGATTTACATCCTATGCACAGAGTCCTGAATATAGGTAACAGCAATCCAGAAAAATTAATGAACTTTATAAGAACACTCGAAAACTGTTTATCAATATCATTAAATAGAAAAATAGAATTCAAATTAGAATATGAACCGATCAAACCAGAGGATGTCCATAAAACATATGCATCGACTAATCAGTTAGAAGAATTAATTAGTTATAAACCTCATACATTGATTAAAGACGGATTACAAAAATTTACGGATTGGTATGTTAAATACTATTTTGTAGAAGAAAATCATTACATATAATACAACAAAGAGAATAAAGAGAAGGGAAACAAGTGAAATGTGTAATTACAGATTATGCTTTAGTTTACTAATATAATATGAAAATCTTAATGTTAGCAAATTCATCATTTGGAATTGTTTCTTTCAGGAAAGAACTTATAGTTAATTTTATAAGACTTAATCACGAAGTACACATATCTGTACCATATGATACTACAATTGAGCAAGTGAAGATACTTGGATGCAATATAATAGACACTGTTATGAATAGTAGAGGAAAGAATCCAATTGAGGATTATTTATTGTATAAGCACTACATAAAAATTATAAAAGATCTTAAACCTGATGTGGTTTTGACGTACACTATTAAGCCAAATATTTTTGGAGGGTTTGCTTCAAAAAAACTTAATGTACCATATATAGTCAACATAACAGGACTTGGTTCAGCACTAGAGAACAAAGGGAAGTTACAAAGATTACTATTATATCTTTACAAAAAATCACTCATTAAAGCTAAATGTGTATTTTTGCAAAATAAAGGCAATTTAGATTTTATGCTTGAACATAATCTACTCCCTAGACAACACAAATTGATTCCTGGTTCAGGTGTAAACTTGTCTAAATTTAAGTATAAAGATTATCCTAATGAAAAAAAACTAGTATGTATTTTTATTGGCCGAATTATGAAGGAAAAAGGAATTGATTTATACTTTAAACTTGCTATGGATATTAAAAGTAAATATGAGAATGTTGAATTTCATATAGCTGGGTCGTGTGAAGAAAACTATTTAGATATTCTTAACAAATATTCTGATTCAGGTATAATAATATACCACGGATTAGTAAACAATATTGAATATTTGTATGAGAAAGCACATTGCCTAATTCATCCAACCTACTACCCTGAAGGAATGTCTAATGTAATGCTAGAGGCTGCAGCTACTGGAAGACCAATTATTGCATCAAATAGAAATGGTTGTAAAGAGATAATTGACGACAATATTACAGGTTTTTTATTTGAGGAAAAAAATTACGATGATCTATATGAAAAATTCATGCTGTTTTATAATATGAAATTTATTGAAAAAAGAATGATGGGGATATTAGGAAATAAGAAAGTATCAATTGAGTTTGATAGAAATATTATCGTTAACGAATACCTAAATGAAATTGATAGGAAACCAGAAAATGGAGAATAAAACTAGTCATAGAAAAATAAGCGTTTATCATATTGCTTTATTATTAGTATTGCTTACAGTCTTTTTTAGAGGTCCTACTTTTTTCCGTCTGTTTAGCACATCATTCGGGGCAATAAGACTAAACTATATACTTTTATTAACAGCATTCATCTTGATAGTGCGTAGGATAACAAGAAGAGAAAGTATTATTATTATATTAATGATTATTGGTCTGTTATTGAATGTATTTATTGTTGGAATTATAAATTTCGATTATATTGTCTATGTGTTACAAGCATTTATATATTATTTTGTTTTAATGAATATCGTTAAATCCAATAAGATTAAATCATATGGTTTATTTAAAATATTAAGTTTAATGTTATTCTTGATCGAGATATTGGTTTTAATCGAAGTACTAACCGGTTTTCTGTTTTTTCATATTAATCCACCTTATATTATTAACAACTCGTATGATTATTATAGAGGATATCTTTTCTTCTATAATAGTAATAATTTGTCTCTTTTTCTAATTAGTTTATACCTTCTCATTCTTTTCTATAAAATTCAGAAATCCAACTATAAACTTTTTATGGCTATACAGACTTCAATATTAATTGTAATTTTAATTTTGAATGACTCAAACATATCGTTATTAGCACTATTCTTCATTTCTGCTTTTATTATTTTCAATAGATTTACTCAAATATTCAGAAAAAAGATTCATCGTTCACATTTTACTAGGGCAATTCTAGTATTTATTTGCCTGTTAATAGGAATAGGGATACTCATTGAGTTAGGATTTTTTAGATTTATTTTAGATAATGTATATATGAGCTATCAATATGATGGAAGATTTCAGATTTACAGAGACGCATTGAATGTATTTTTTAACAATCCATTTGGAATAGGTCTTGGACAATCAGATTTATTTTTCCAAACAAATGTTCACTTTGTAGTAATGCAATTAATTGTAGAATTAGGAGTTATTGGATTGTTAATTTTGTTTTTGTACTTTTACAATATTTTGAGAATCCTCTTATCAGTAAAGAAAGGTGATTTATTTTCTCTAATGGTGAATTTATACTTGCTTCTATTACCATTTTTATCTGTTCAAGTAAGTAGAATTCTTTCTGATAATGCATTGATCTTAATTTGGGCTTTTTTCTTCACTTATTCAAACTACGAATATAATAAACGTTTTTTAGCATTAGGAGGATATTAAAATGATAATATATGCAATATACAGTCTTTTTATAAAAAACATACCTGGGGGAAATGGCACAATAGGAAAAAAAATAAGACGTTTTTTTCAAAAGTTAATAGGAGTAAAACTGGGAAAAAATTCAGTGATTGGGTATAAAACTTACTTTTCATATCAGATCAGAAAAAAAATTAAAATTGGTCAAAATTCAGGTATTGGATCGTTTTCACACGTTTTTGGAAATGGTAATATAAAAATCGGAAATAACGTCATTTCTGGTCCTAAAGTCACTTTTATTACAAGATGGCATGAAATATCATACGATTCCAGTGGAAATAAAGAAAATATTATGAGGTCTGGTGACATAGAAATACATGACGATGTATTTATCGGGACTAATGTGACGATTTTACCTAATGTGGTTATAGGTGAAAAATCAATAATAGCTAGTGGAACGACAGTTTATAAATCTATACCCGAAGGAAGTTTTGTAACTTCTGCAAAAATAGAGATAAATAGGATAAAAAATAAAAATGAATAGAGTACTTTGTGTTTCTCATTATTCACCTACACTGAATAATGTATCAAATAAATGGATTATCGATTTTTATAAAGATCTCGGAAATTATCCTGTTATTCGACATGTAGATTTTTTAAATATTAAGTTTAATATATTTTTTAAAGCAAATATAAGAAAAATTCCAATAGACCAATATATTTCAGAAATCCAATTATCCCTTCCGTATATTTTTAGGCTTTTTCGAAAAAATAAGTTGGGCAATACAATATTTGAAATTTACGTTTTAAGAAAAATAAATAGATTCATGTCAAGAAATAAGTTGACATATTCTATACTTCATATAAACACTTCATATTATTCTTTCTTAGTAGACTTGTTTGACTCATTTATTAATGAAGAAATCGGAACTTGTAAAATTTTGCATCTTCATGAGAATCATGCTTTACTAAGAAGAATACATGATAATAATTTGTATAATTTTAAAAAATATGCTGCAAAATTTAACTATATATTTAGACAGACACCATTAGATGTAGAATATTTAAGGGATTTGAATGGTTCTATAGTTTTTGTTCCAAATGCGATAAATTTCAAAGGATTGATTTACAATAACAAAAATAATAACATTACTGATGGTATTGTTAGAGTTTTAAGTGTTGGCTTTTTAAAGAAAACTAAGAATTATTTTTTAGCTCTTGATTTGATACATGAATTAAAAGCAAATGGTTTTAAAGTGGAATATAATATTGTCGGTTCAGGAAATCTTAAAAAACAACTAAGCAACTATGCTATAAAAATCGGAATAAATGATGTTGTGTTTTTTCACGGCTATAAAGATAGGGAATATATAAATGAAATGTTAACAAAATCAAGTTTTTTGCTCAATACAAGTTTTTATGAGAGTTTTGGAAATATATTTATTGAGTCTATATTCAATGGAACACCTATTTTAACATGCGCAAAAGGTGGACCAGAATTCATTTTTAAGTGGGCTGAAATGAACGGTAGTTATATTGGGGAAATCTGTGATGACAATGTAAAAAGTTTAAAAAATGGTGCTAAATTGTTAATTAGTAATATAAATCAGATAAATTTTGTGAATATTAGTCATGAAGCGAAATTAAAATTCTCTAGTTTGAAATTTCTAGAAAAACTGATTAAGGCTAATAATGAAATTTTAAGTAACAATAACTGGTGGTGTGAAAATGACTAATATCGTAATTATACTTAAAATCGGAGAAAACTATGGTGGAGCAGAAAGACGGTTTGCTAGATTATTCAAATTAGTAAGTTTAGAATTAAAGTATAGATTAACTTTAATTATTCAAGGTGATGATCTTCACATAAATAAGTTTTTAGTAGAATATTCATTAGATGAAAATTTAATTATTTTTAGAAGTAAGAATGTAATTAGCACTAAAAAGATAATGAATGAAATTGACATTGATATTTTGCATTTAGTTGCTGTAAACACTTCATTCTTTCCTCTATATTTGAAATTAAAACTTTCAAAAAGAAAGTTCAAAATAGTCCTTTCACTTAATTCTTATGAGCTATGTACTGGAATATATAAAAATCTTTTACAGAAAATTACATTTTATTTGCTGATTAGCCTAGTCAATAGTATTGATTGTTTGTATCCGAGTTATGTTAATATTTTGAAGCAAAGATTCCATAGAATAAATCCAAAGATTAAATATTTTTATCCTAATAATTCTTTTACAGATTTGGAAAAATACAAACCTAACATTTCAAAAGATAAATTGATTGTATTTGCCTCTCGATTAATAGAGCAAAAGAATCCTCTAATTGCACTAGATTCAATTATTAGTTGTAAGTCTTTTTTGAGAGATAGAGGATATAGATTTATAATTGCAGGTGATGGTTTGTTGAAAAAAAAATTGGAGTCAATAGTTAGCAATGAATTTGTATTTGATATAGTTCAAATTGTTGGAAATATCGATACTAGTAATATAGTAGCATCATCTAGGTTATTTTTATCGTTACAAACTATTGAAAACTATCCCTCACAATCTCTATTAGAAGCTATTTCCTCTGGGAATTTTATTATTGCAACTAATGTGGGTGACACAAAAAGGATTGTTAAAGATGAGTTTGGTTTATTGGTTGATTTGAATAAAGAATCAATAGTTAAAGCAGTAATTAATGCAATAGAATTGATCGATAATGATTTGGAAATGGACGATATTTCTAAGAAGTCAAGAGACTTTGCATTATTAAATTTCGACATAAAAGATTATGCAAATCACATCACTACTTTATGGCAGAAGGTTGATATATCTAATGAATCAAGAGACTAGCAAAGATTTTCTAAAAAGATTGTTCTATTTTTCATGGGGTCCTCTATTTTCCACACTTTTTAGTTTTATTGTTGTTCCTGTAACTACTTATTTTATAAGTCCTTCAGAATTTGGTAAAGCTTCAATGTTTACACTAACTTTAACTATGACTACTTTAATTATTTATTTAGGCTTGGATCAAGCTCTGGTTAGAGAGTTCAATACCGAAAAAAACAAGTACCATGTATTTTCAAATTCAGTTCTAATCCCAATTGTTCTTTCAGTTGTTGTATCAATTTTTATGATAATCTTTTCCGAGCCTCTATCGATGTATCTATTTGAAGAATATAATTTTATAGTTATAATCTACTTAGCCCTTAGTGTCATCTTAACCACAATCAACAGATTTAATATGCTTATTATTAGAATGGAGGAAAAAGCTAATCTTTACTCAGTTTTAAGCCTCCTGAATAAAGTATTAAATGCTATTATTTTAATTTCTATTTTGGTTTTCATTAAAAGTGATTACACATCTGTCATCAGCGCTATGTTTTATAGTATATTAGCTACTACAATTGTAGAAACTTTAATAGTATTTAGATACTGGAGACATGTTTTTAATTTCAACGTAGAGACCATGAAAAAATACTTAAAATATGGGTTTCCACTAGTTCCAGCATCATTAATTATGTGGCTGTTTAACTCAATGGATAGATTTGCTATACGTTCGTTATCTACACTATCAGAAGTTGGCATCTACTCAGTAGCATTAAAGATTGTTAACTTATTAGGTGTTTTTCAATTATTGTTTGCAAACTTTTGGATTCCAACGGCATATAGATGGCATGAGAGTGAAATGAAGTATGATAAATTCGAAAAAGTTACAAGGTATATCACATTCTTCATGGTGTTAATTTTCACAATAATCCTTACATTCAAGGATATAATAATTCTGATGATAGATGCTGACTATTCAACTGCATCTCGGATGATTCCATTCTTACTACTATCTCCCATAATGTATACTATTTCAGAAACTACAACATTAGGAATAACATTTAAACGTAAAACCAGTCTAAATATAGTCATTTCTGTTGTTGTATTAGTTTCTAATTTTTTAGGTAATATACTTCTCGTTCCACTTATTGGTGGAGTTGGTGCTGCTATATCAACTGGAGTTTCGTATATGATATTCTTTTGGTTAAGAACTATGATCTCAAGGAGTTTGTGGTATAAGTTTAAAATTAAAAATTTGGTAATAAATACTTTATTTTTATTTATTGTGGCTTCAATAAATGTATTTGGTGTACATTGGTTATTCAATATATTTGCAATAGTTGTATCAATTCTTATAAATATAAAAACGTTTAAAGAATCAGTTGCGCTCATAGTGAGTATTATAAAAAAAAATAGGAGGTTAGTATGAGTATAATAGAAAAATTAAAAAATAAAACAGCTGTCTTAGGTGTCATTGGACTTGGATATGTTGGTCTGCCACTTGCAGTTGAAAAGGCGAAAGCAGGATACATTACAATTGGTTTTGATGTTCAAAAAGACAAGGTTGATAAAGTAAATAAAGGCGTAAATTATATTGGTGATGTAATCAGTGATGATCTAGCACAACTTGTTCAAAATGGTTTCCTTAAAGCAACACTAGATTTTTCAGAGGTTGCAAGAGCTGATGCAGTATGTATTGCTGTTCCCACGCCTTTAGATGAGTATCAACAACCAGATTTAAGTTATGTTAAGTCTTCAGCTGAGAGTATTGTTCCATTTATGCATAAAGATATGCTGATTGTACTGGAATCTACTACTTATCCAGGAACAACTGAGGAATTATTAAAACCGATATTAGAGAAATCAGGTCTTAAATGTGGAATTGATTTTTATCTTGCATTTTCACCTGAAAGAGTAGATCCAGGCAATTTGATATATAAAACAAAAAACACACCTAAAGTTGTAGGAGGAGTTACAAAAGAATGCACTAACATCGCCTCTATTATGTATGAAATTATATTAGATGCCTCTGTCCATAAAGTTTCATCACCAGCTATTGCAGAAATGGAAAAGATACTAGAGAATACATATCGTAATATTAATATTGGCCTGATAAATGAACTGGCTATTCTTTGTAATAAAATGAATATAAATATTTGGGAGGTAATAGATGCAGCTAAATCAAAACCTTATGGATTTCAAGCGTTTTATCCAGGACCTGGTTTGGGTGGTCATTGCATTCCTCTCGATCCTTATTACTTATCCTGGAAGGCAAGAGAATATGGCTTCCATACTTCAATGATTGAATCATCGATGATGATAAATGATAGAATGCCAGAATATTGTGCCGAAAGAAGTACAAAAATCTTGAATCGTTCTAAAAAAGCAGTCAATGGTTCAATAGTGCTTGTTTTAGGTGTGGCATATAAGCAGGATATTGATGATTTTCGTGAAAGCCCAGCAATAGAAGTAATCAACGAACTAGAAAAATTAGGCGCTATTGTTGACTATTTTGATCCATACATTGGTGAGTATATAGAACATGGCAAAAAGAAACAAGGATTGAAGTCATTAACTAGGGATGTTTTGAGCAAAGCTGATCTTGTTATTATTACGACTGCACACACAAATATTGATTATGATTTTGTACAATCTAATTCAAGAATGATATTTGATACGAAAAATGCAATGAAAAAAGTATTGAAACGAGATAACATTGAACTGTTATAACAGGAGGTAATCTATAATGAATATGAAATATGCATTAATTGGTTGCGGAAGAATTTCACCAAATCATCTATTAGCTGCAGTAAATAATGATTTAGAGGTTGTTGCACTTTGTGATTTAGATATCGAAAAAGCTAAACATCACATAAAAGAATATAATCTTAATACAAGAACCAATGCTTATATTGATTACAAGTTAATGATTGATGCTGAAAAACCTAATTTGATTGCGATTGCAACTGAAAGTGGAAATCACGCTGAAATTGCGAAATATTGCATCAAAAAGGGAATACATTTAATCATAGAAAAACCTATAGCACTCTCACTAGATGATGTTGATGAAATCATCTCATTATCGAAAGAATATAATGTAGTAGTAAGTGCGTGCCATCAAAATAGATTTAACAAATCCATTCAAAAAATTAGAGAGTCAATGGAGCAAAATAGATTTGGAAAACTATTCCACGGTACTGCTCACATCAGGTGGAATAGAGGACAAGATTACTACATCCAAGCACCATGGAGAGGCACTTGGGAACAAGATGGTGGCGCATTAATGAATCAATGTATCCATAATATTGATTTGTTAAGATGGATGATGGGTGATGAGATTGAAGAAGTATTTGCCTATACTGATAATCTAAATCATTCTTTTATTGAAACAGAAGATTTAGGTGTAGCACTCGTCAAATTTAAGAATAACTCCTATGGAATTATTGAAGGGACAACAAACGTATATCCAAAAAACTTGGAAGAAACATTGTATTTGTTTGGTGAAAAAGGAACGATTAAAGCTGGTGGCAACTCAGTTAATATTATTGAGGAATGGCTTTTTGCTGACAAACTGGACAATCCTGATGAAGTAAAGATAAAATTTCGCGAAAATCCACCAACAGTATATGGATTTGGACATACACCACTTTACAAAGATGTGATTGATTCTATTATAAATAATAGAAATCCATATGTAACTGCTGAAGATGGAAGAAGAGCATTAGAACTTGTTTTAGGAATTTACAAATCAGCTGCAGAAGGAAAAAGTATAAAATTTCCTCTGAAACATTGCTCTTCAATTGAGTTTAAAGGGAGATTTAGATAATGGATTATTTCGTTCACGAAAGTTCTTATGTTGACTCAAATGTGAAAATTGGATGTGGAACCAAGATTTGGTATTTTTCTCATATCCAATCAGGGGCTGTTATAGGTGAAAAATGTTCTATTGGTCAAAATGTAAATATTGCAAACAATGTTCAAGTTGGAAATTATGTAAAAATCCAAAATAATGTATCTATTTATGAAGGTGTTGAACTGGAAGATTATGTATTTTGTGGACCATCTATGGTTTTTACCAATGATCTAACTCCAAGAAGTAAATATCCAAAAGGTTCTTCAAACTACCAGAAGACATTGATTAAATACGGTGCAACAATTGGAGCAAATGCGACTATAGTTTGCGGTAATACTATTGGCAAATGGGCAATGATTGCTTCAGGAGCAGTTGTCACAAAGAATGTACCTGATTTTGCACTTTTTGCTGGCGTACCTGCAAAACAAATAGGTTGGGTATGTGAATGTGGATTAAGACTTCCTGAGAATCTTCATTGTAAATCGTGTGATAGAAGATATATTCAAAAAGAAAACCAATTATGTGAATTGATTAAGGAGTGAAAACCAATGCAATTTAGAGACTTAAAATCACAATATGAGAAGTATAAAAATGAAATTGACAATGCAGTGCAAAATGTTTTTGCTGAATCAAGTTTCATTAGCGGGCCACAAGTTAAAGCATTTGAGCAACGGCTTGCAGATTACGTTGGAGTCAAACATTGTATTTCATGCGCAAATGGCACAGACGCTTTATCATTAGTACTTACTGCATGGAATATTGGTAAAGGTGATGCAGTTTTTGTTCCTGACTTTACTTTCTTTGCAACAGCTGAAGTTGTATCTTTTGTTGGAGCAACTCCAATATTTGTCGATGTTGATCCAGTTACTTTTAACATCGATACAAATAAGTTAGAGTTAAAAATACAGGAAGTTATTGAATTGCATGAACTTATACCCAAAGTAGTTATCCCTGTTGACTTATTTGGTTTACTAGCTGATTATGAGAAAATTGAAAAGATTGCAAAAAAATATAATTTATTGATTTTAGAAGATGCTGCACAAGGTTTTGGAGCAGAATACAAAGGTAGAAAAGCATGTAGCTTTGGAGATATTGCCACAACATCGTTTTTTCCTGCTAAACCATTAGGATGTTACGGTGATGGAGGTGCTATTTTCACAAACAACGATGAGATGGCATTATTGCTTGAGTCTTTAAGAGTTCATGGTAAAGGTGAAGATAAATATGACAATGTTAGAATTGGTGTTAATTCACGCTTAGATACAATTCAAGCTGCCATACTCGATGTAAAACTAACAGCTTTTATAAGTCATGAATTAGATGATGTGAATAAAGTATACTTTAAATACAACAGCTTATTAGATGGTATCGTTGAAATACCAATCATCCCACAAAACTATCTATCTAGTTTTGCTCAATACACGATTAAGCTTAAGTCTCAGAAGCAACGAGATGAACTAAAATCTTACTTAGGCACAAAGGGTATACCAACGCTTATTTATTATACAAAAACCATGCATAATCAAACTGCATTTAAACATCTTATTAATAACGATGAGGATTATCCTGTATCAATGGATTTATGTAAGAAAGTTCTGTCACTACCAATGCATCCATACTTATCGGATTCAGAAATCGAGTTTATTACTAAATCTATCATTGAATTTATATCTAAATAACTTTTTCAAAGTAATGACTTTCATAAGGACCGACAGTTCAAACTAAAGGGTCAGGGCAAGGGATATATTTTATTTTCATAACCACGTACATACAACGTACATCAGTTTCATAACAATGACATATTCTATTTATGACAGTCTACTTCAAAGGGTCAAGGGTAGATGTATAACAATACGACTTTTTATGTGAATTTTCAGTTTGACCCTTGACACTTCACTTTGAACATGAGAGATTTTGGAAGTGGCTTCCAGGTCTTAACAAAGACATTTCATAGCCACGTACATTGGTTTCATAATGACCGACAGTTCAAAGTAAAGACTCAGGGCAAGGGATATATTTTATTTTCATAACCACGTACATACAACGTACATCAGTTTCATAACAATGACATATTCTATTTATGACAGTCTACTTCAAAGGGTCAAGGGTAGATGTATAACAATACGACTTTTTATGTGAATTTTCAGTTTGACCCTTGACACTTCACTTTGAACATGAGAGATTTTGGAAGTGGCTTCCAGGTCTTAACAAAGACATTTCATAGCCACGTACATTGGTTTCATAATGACCGACAGTTCAAAGTAAAGACTCAGGGCAAGAGATATATTTTATTTTCATAACCACGTACATAGAACGTACATCAGTTTCATAACAATGACATATTCTATTTATGACAGTCTACTTCAAAGGGTCAAGGGTAGATGTATAACAATACGACTTTTTATGTGAATTTTCAGTTTGACCCTTGACACTTCACTTTGAACATGAGAGATTTTGGAAGTGACTTCCAGGTCTTAACAAAGACATTTCATAGCCACGTACATTGGTTTCATAATGACCGACAGTTCAAAGTAAAGACTCAGGGCATGGAGTCGAGGGGATTTGAACTTTTGATAAAATAACCTTGACTTTTGCTTTTAGTTGAGATGTTAAGTGATGTTTTGTTCTGTTCAAAAAAAACTATAAAATGACAGTCTATAGTGTAGGGTCAACTCGCAAAATTAGGTTCAAAGTGAAGGGTTTCAGCGAAACCGACAGTTGTTAAAGCAGGACTGAGACATAAATGCGAGAAACTGTATGAAAACTGTAACAGTTTGCCTGCAAATGTTGACATATAGACGTCAACTCAGCTTGCAACGTTTTTCAAAAAACACACAGTTGTGTGTGTTAAAGTGTAGGGTCAACATGCAAAAGTATGTTTAAAGTGAAGGGCGGATTTTGTGGTTAAACTGATTGGCTAAATTAAAATAAGATATACTAAAGAGGAGAGTATATAAACTATATTGAATAGTTATAATAGATGAATTATAGAATGATTATAAAAAATCTATTTTAGAGGGGTGTATAAGTAAATGGGTTATGATTACGAAAAAGGTAAGCAAAGAGTGGAAAGTATTCTTAATATAAGCACTTCAGTTGAGAATATTGATAGTATCCCTAAAGATGAAACTAAATGGACTTACGATAATGGGATTAAAAGCTGGGTTACTGCGATATTTGTTGATTTAAGAGAATCTACAGATTTTTTTTCAAAAGCTAAAAAAGAAGATGTTGCAAGAACTATTAGAGCTTATGCATCAGAGATAATTGAAATAATGAATTTATCGACTTTGGTTAGAGAAATAGGCGTTAGAGGTGATTGTGTTTACGGTATTTTCAGTTCACCAAATAAACAAACTGAAAATGAACTTTTTAGTCTTTGTATTTGGATAAACACATATATAAAAATGCTTAATAAACTACTAAAGAATAAAAACCTTAATCCCGTAAAAGCAGGTATTGGGATGGCAACATCTGAAGATTTGATTATTAAAGCTGGAAAAAAAGGCAGTGGAATAAATGATAAGGTTTGGATAGGTGAAGCCTTGGCAAAAGCGGATCATCTGTCAAAAGTAACATGTAAAAGTAATGGAAATAAAACAACATCATCGCCTATTGCAATAAGTAGCACATCATATATAAACATTAAAGATTTTAGTAATAGAAAAGAGTTGCTAGAAAAACACCCACACCAGGATTATTACACAAGTAATGCTATTAAAATTGAAATGAATAATTGGATGAACAGTAACATCTAGTTAGATATTTTCAAGAAAATTATAGGGGTTGTTTATGAATTCAATAATTATTAATAATGCTATAACAGTTGTTATCGATATGAGAAATTCTTCAAATTTAATTAATGATGATAATGATGTAATATTAGCAGAAAAAATTATATTAGAGTTTAATAATTTGATTTATGATAATAAAGGAAACACTATTTTTTCTAAATCAACAGGTGATGGATATATTTTAATTTATGAGACAGAAAAATTTATACATTCCTATCCGGCCTTAAATCAATTAATTTCGGAAGTTACTGCTTATATTAATAAATTAGTGTTAACGTATCCTGATTTAGAGTTAGGTTACGGTATTGGAATGCAAAAATCACCGGTCAAAATTATAAAGTTTGAATCTGATATTCATAAATCAGAATTTTTAATTGGACAATCTATTAATACTTCTACAAAATATGCATACTATCATAATCGAACATCCTTAGAACATAAAGAGTTTGTTTTTGATGGTATACTTACGACAAAAACAATAAATAATCTGCTTTTAAAAGAGGGGTTTGAAGATCTTGAAAAGTGTAAGGAAAAATCTGGTATTAGTGCCTATAGATTAAAAACATTAAAAAGGAGATGAAAAAATGTTTCAGCTATTGTTGATGTTTCATTTGATTGGGGACTTCATTATTCAAAATGAAAATGATGTAACCATGAGAAGTAATAAACCTTTTATCGGAAACGTTTTTCATGTACTTAAAACATATGTTTCCTATATAATTTTATTGATAATATTTTGGCTTCTTATGGATCCAGGGAACTTTAAATTATTTTTTGATTATACCATTAAGTTAGGCATACTCTCCTTGATGCATTTATTTATAGATTTAATAAAGACCTATTTCGTTAATTTTAAACCGAAATTTCCGTATGTTAAAAACACTGATAGTGAGAAATTTAATACATGGATGTTTCTTTTAGATCAACTTATTCATGTTCTTAGTATTGTTCTTTTACTAGAGTTGTTTAATATAATTGATATATCAACTATTGACCTAAAAATAATCATAATGATTAATGCTGTCTTAATATCAACATTTTTTGGACATGAGCTCATAAAGCTTTTAATGAACTGCATATTAAAAGATTATGTATTGGATAATAGTTTCAAATCAGCAAAGTATATAGGAATACTAGAACGATTATTAATAACACCAACAATTATTTTTGGTGTTTATGAAGTATTGTTAGTTGTACTAGGTTTAAAAGTTTTTTCTGACTTTAAACAAGAAGAATCTAAAATAATAAATAGAAATGCTTTTATTATCGGAAATCTCTTATCATTATTAATGGTCTTCATCGGAGTAATATATTATTACACTTTTATGGAGCTTTTATAATTATAAAAGAAATTTCCACAAAAAATGATATGAAATATTTTTATCATGAAATATTAGAGTATAAAACAATCAGGATGATAACACTATGAAAAATATAATAAATGAAAACATCGATTTAACAAAAAAAACAAACCTAAAATCTAAATCTTGGGAATTTTTGTCAAAAAAAGATAAAGCATTTCTTTTATCTTCAAATCTAAAACTAAATTGGGAAGAGTATGATTTTGAAATTATTAGAGACGAAAATAATGATATAGACGCTCTAATATCTTATTATCTTGAAAGAGAAGAAAAGTTAATAGAGATTGATCACTTTGAAGTGATTTATAAAAATATTATGAATGGGACAAGAATCATTAATAAATGTATCTCAGAAATGGAAAAGATTGGTGTAAAGATAATTAGGGTCAACGCACTAAATTCTATTGGGTTCTGGAAATCTCTCAATTTTCAATTAACTTCTAATAGTGATAATAATGAAATGATTCGTTATTTATGAAAAATATTTATTAATTACTTTTAATGAATAAATGCATTTTTAGATTAAAATTATCAATTGTATAAAGGTCTTTTGACAAAAAAAATATTGAGTTTGAGTAGCAAAATCAAGATTGGAGAGTACAAGTAGACGGTCAATATCAAAAGTATTTTTACTAAGTAACTGATAACGTCTTGTCTAGACCATAAGTGTCATCATGTTCAAAGTGAAGGGGTTCATTGAAACCGACACTCATTTCACCAGGACTGAGACATGGAGTCGAGGGGATTTGAACTTTTGATAAAAGCAGCTTGACTTTTGCTCTTAGTAGAGATGTTAAGTGACGTTTTAATACGTTGTAAAAAAACACAATTTAGACAGTCCATAGTGTAGGGTCATCATGCAAAATTCATGTTCAAAGTGAAGGGTTTCAGCGAAACCGACAGTTGTTTTAGAAGGACTGCGACAACCGGCACATAACTGTATGAAAACTGTAACAGTTTGCCTGCAAATGTTGACATATAGACGTCAACTCACCTTGCAACGTTTTACAAAAAACACACAGTTGTGTGTGTTAAAGTGTAGGTTCAACTCGTAAAACTATGTTCAAAGTGAAGGGGTTCATTGAAACCGACAGTCATTTCACTAGGACTACGACATGGAGTCGAGGGGATTTGAACTTTTGATAAAGTTAACTTAATTTTTGCTCTTAGTTGGGATGTTAAATGATGTTTGAACTTAAGAAAAAAACATCCAAAAGACAGTTCATAGTGTAGGGTCAACACGCGAAATTTATGTTCAAAGTGAAGGGGTTCAGTGAAACCGACAGTCATTTCGCTAGAACTGAGACATGGAGTCGAGGGGATTTGAACTTTTGATAAAATTAACTTGACTTTTGCTCTTATTAGAGATGTTAAGTGGTGTTTAATTCGTTGAAAAAAAACACAATTTAGACAGTCCATAGTGAAGGGTCATCATGCAAAATTTATGTTCAAAGTGAAGGGTTTCAGCGAAACCGACAGTTGTTAAAGCAGGACTGAGACAACCCGGCACATAACTGTATGAAAACTGTAACAGTTTGCCTGAAGATGTTGGCATATAGACGTCAAATCACTTTGCAACGTTTTTCAAAAAACACACAGTTGTGTGTGTTAAAGTGTAGGGTCAACTCGTAAAATTATGTTCAAAGTGAAGGGGTTCATTGAAACCGACAGTCATTTCACTAGGACTAAGACAAGATTAATAACATTGTATACATGCCAATCATGTAATAGCATGATTTGGTTTTTATTAAGATAATAAATGTCTAACTAATTCAAAGAAAAAAACGTCTATTTTTGTAGATCAATACTAATATGATGTTTTTACAAAAAAGATATGACTTACACATTACATTTGTGTAAGTTTTTCTTTTTCCAATTGCTTATCACAAAAACATTTGTTATAATACTCTTAATATATGCGTATAAAGCTTGAATATGGCAAGCAGTTTCTACCTCAAACCCTAAATTTGAGACTACGCAAAAAGACCAAAATGGTTTTTTTGCATATGCGCAAATAAAGCCATTTTTTATTATAAATAGGAGGAAGCAAATGAAAAAAGGTTTAACATTTGATGATATTTTAATCCTTCCAGGAGCTTCAGAAGTTGTTCCAAGTGAAGTATCTTTAAAAACATCACTCGTGGGTGGGATATCACTTAATATCCCTATATTATCTGCTGCTATGGATACAGTTACAGAAAGTAAACTCGCGATTGCAATTGCAAGACAAGGTGGGATTGGATTTATTCATAAAAATATGAGTATTGAAAATCAAGCAAAAGAAATTGATTACGTTAAAAGAAATGAATCTGGTATGATCAAACATCCAATCACTCTAAAAGAGACAAACACGCTTCATGATGCGGAAATGATCATGTCAACTTACAAAATCTCTGGTATTCCAATCATTAATGATGAAGGGATATTAAAAGGGATTGTAACCAACAGAGATTTAAGATATCGGGAACTTGATGATACACCAATTAGCGAAGTGATGACGAAATCAAATCTCATCACTGCACCGATTAACACATCACTTGATGAAGCTAAAAAAATCTTAATGGAACATCGTTTAGAAAAACTACTGATTGTTGATGACGCCTATCATCTCAAAGGACTGATCACATCTAAGGATATCGATAATATTCTTGATTATCCACATGCTGCTAAAGATGCCCACGGACGTCTTTTATGTGGTGCTGCAGTTGGTGTTTCATCTGATACTTTAGAAAGAGTAGATACTCTTGTAAAAGCTGGAGTCGATGTTATCACAGTGGATAGTGCACATGGGCATTCTAAAGGTGTGATTGATATGGTGAAACAGATTAAATCAACTTATCCAAATTTAAAACTAATCGCAGGAAACATTGTAACCAAAGAAGCTGCACTTGCACTTAAAGAAGCAGGTGTTGATGCAGTTAAAGTGGGTGTAGGTCCAGGATCTATCTGTACCACAAGAGTGGTTGCTGGTATTGGTGCACCACAAATCACTGCCATCATGGATGTTTATGAAGCATTAAAAGATACAGATATCAAGATTATTGCGGATGGTGGTATCAAGTATAGTGGTGATATCACAAAAGCTTTAGCTGCAGGAGCTGATACAGTCATGTTAGGATCTCTTCTTGCGGGGACAAAAGAAAGTCCAGGAGAAGAAATCATCTATGAAGGACGTTCATATAAAACCTATGTCGGTATGGGATCACTTGCAGCGATGCACAAGGGATCAAGTGATCGCTATTTCCAAAAAGGAAAAGATTTAAAGAAACTTGTTCCTGAAGGCATTGAAGGTAGAGTGCCTTATCGAGGAGAAGTTGCTGATGTCTTATATCAACTTTGTGGAGGATTACGTTCAGGTATGGGTTATATAGGTGCTAAAACCATATCAGAACTTAAAACGAAATCAGAGTTCATTGAAATCTCATCTGCAGGGTTAAAAGAAAGTCATCCACATGATATCTCAATTACTAGAGCTGCACCGAACTATCAGGGGAATCACACATGGACAAAATAATCATCATTGACTATGGATCACAATATAACGCATTAATTGCTAGGCGTATTAGAGAAATGCATGTCTATGCAGAAGTGATTTCTCATCTTGATGAGATAACTTATGATCAAAACATTAAAGCAATCATCTTATCTGGAGGACCTAACTCAGTTTATGATGAACTTGCACCTAAACTCCATCCATCAGTATTATCTTTAAATGTACCTATCTTAGGGATTTGTTATGGGATGCAACTTCTCATTCAAACCTTTGGTGGAAAAGTCGGACCAGGAGATATTAGAGAATATGGTAAAAATCAAATCGATATTGAACATGAAAGTTTATTAACACTAAACATGCATGAGACATCAACGGTTTGGATGTCTCATGGAGACAAGGTCTTAGAACTTCCAGAAACCTTTGAAATGCTTGCATCATCTAAACATGCTATTGCAATGGTGAAACATAAAGAACATGATATCTATGGTGTTCAGTTTCATCCTGAAGTGACACATACATCAGAAGGTAAAACACTCTTAAGCAACTTTGTTTTTGAAATTGCAAAAGCGAAACCTAATTGGAGTATTAAAGATTTCATCACTTCAAAGATTAAAGAAATCAAAGAAGAAGTCAAAGATGAACAAGTTATCTTAGGTCTTTCAGGTGGTGTTGATTCTACGGTTGCTGCTGCATTACTTTCAAAAGCAATAGGAAAAAACTTAACGTGTATCTTTGTAGATACCGGACTTCTAAGAAAGCATGAAGCCATTGAAGTCATTCAAAACTATGAAGTCTTTAGTGACATGAACATCATCAAAGTAGATGCAAAACAAGAATTTTATCAAGCACTTAAAGGAATCACAGATCCTGAAAGTAAAAGAAAAATCATTGGACGTGTCTTTTTTGAAGTCTTTGAAAAAGAAAAATCAAAACTTAAAAACGCTAGTTATTTAGCTCAAGGAACGATTTATCCAGATGTCATTGAATCGATATCAATCAAAGGTCCTTCACATACAATTAAGTCTCATCATAATGTAGGTGGACTTCCAAAACAATCAACATTTAAAATTTTAGAACCTTTAAAAGAACTCTTTAAAGATGAGGTGAGAGCTGTAGGACATACATTAGGTCTTGGAGAAGAACTTGTGAATCGTCATCCTTTTCCAGGTCCTGGATTAGGGATAAGAATCATAGGTGAGATTACAGAAGAAAAGGTACATATCTTACAAGAAGCTGATGACATTTTTATCAAAGCTTTAAGAGCACATCATCTTTATGATCAAGTCTCACAAGCATTTGCAGTTTTACTACCCGTAAAAACTGTAGGTGCCATGGGCGATATGAGAACCTATGAACATGTGCTTGCGATCAGATCAGTCAATAGTACTGATTTTATGACAGCAGATGTATCAAGATTATCTTATGATTTTCTAGATGAAGTCTCTACAAGTATTATTAATCAAGTTAGAGGGATTAATCGAGTGGTCTATGATATTACATCAAAACCTCCAGGAACGATTGAGTGGGAATAAAAAACTACCACAGAAACCATAATTTTTGTAGTATAATAAGTACTAAGAACAATTAAATTTATACTCACGGGGGTTTACTATGAAAAAAACTTTATTAATCTTTTTATTTGGTTTACTTTTATCATTATCAGCATGTACAAATACTGACAATGATATTCAAGAACAACCAGAAGAAAAAGAAAAAATTGTTTTACCTGAAACATTAAAAGATGCTGTAACAACTTATCAATCTAAACTAAATACGATTATCGATAACGATCAAGTTACATTATCAGGAGAAAATATATTAACTAGATTTTATAATAATACACCATATGATCCAGATGATATGTTACCTAGAGAAACTTATTTAGATGTGTACAATAATCAAATAGATAATTCTAATCATGTCTATTTAACAGAATACTTAAGGATATACAAAGAATTACTAGATGAGTTATATACAGAACTAGAAGCTTATGATATTGATGATTTAGAGGCAAATATTAGCATTAGTTATACATTTGGTCAAACTATGGACGCTTATGTCTATTTATCTGCAGATAAAGGCGTTGTCGTTAAATTTGAAACAACTAGTGTGTTTAGCGAAGAACCAATCAATATTGGCATTAAACTTGGATATGAGAATGATATATTCTTTGTAAAAGAGTTTAAGCATTATACGATACAAGATAGTTATCATTATTTTGAGTTTTTAGAAAATGTATCACTTATTGAAATTGATTATCGTGATGAGTATAATTTTCGATACTCATACAAAAATCAAGTGAATAATGAAGATTTTGACTTATATCTAAGTTCAAACGCATATGGTCCAGATGATTATGTATTAAGATGGTTTAATCCAGAAACAAACATAAGAACTATTTATGCTGATGGCTATGAAGCAATTAGACATTTTGAACAATTCAACGAAAAAACATCAATTTTTTCTTATACAGACTATTTAGATGGTAATATTGCATTACGTTTTCAACTCTTAGAAGCTACTGGATGGGATTATGCATACTTAGATAGTAATGCACATCCTAATCAAGGTGTATATTTCAATAATGTTATGCTATTTGAAGAAGATGAATATAGACAATTTAATGTTGATTTAAATCCAGAATATGGTCGTGCAAATGTCGGTGTTACTATTGATATCAGTAAAGATGAACTTACCAATGATATTCTTAATCTTAATAAATATGGTATGGATTTTAATCATCCTGAAATTACTGTTCAGTCAATTGCGACCACAATTGAAACCTTATATGAAGAAAGTAAGAGTTTAGCAGTATATAGAGGTATTGATTTTTATAGTGGAAATGTTAAAGATGAGTTATATGAACAAATGGATGAAGATATAGTATCATAATAAAAAGACTGGTAAAAAGGATTTGCATAAAAAGCGAATCTTTTTTTGGTTATCTAAAAATTTATTTCATGCTATACTATCTATAGATAAAAGGATGTGTGCAATCATGAAATATAAAAAAGAATTAGATTTATTAAAAGAAATTGTTAAACCGATTTATGAAGATGCGACTCTATATGCTAAAGATGTTGCATTTAAAGGTGTACAAGATATAGTAACTTCTACAGATTTATATATTGAAAAACATTTAATCAAAAAGATTTTAGAGACATTTCCAAATGATTTGTTTCATAGTGAAGAATATCATAGTAAAACCACTTTAGATAATCGCATGTGGATCATTGATCCCATTGATGGCACAAGCAATTATGCAGCTGATTTAGGATTATATGTTGTTCAAATAGCATTATATGATCAAAATGATATCGCTTTATCATTTGTATATATGCCAAAGTTTAATAAGACTTATTATGCGATTAAAGGTGAAGGTGCGTACATTAATGCCAAACCGTATAAAACTACCGATAAAAACCAACCTTCCAATTTTATGATCTCAATGTGTGGATTAAGTCATAAAAAAGAAGATAAAGCATATTTTAAGAAAATCATTGATTTATCTATAACCCATAAATATAAATTAAGAATACTAGGCACGATGGGATTAGAGTTAACATTAAGCTCAGAAGGTATCTTTGATTTATTTTATTCTAATGTGACGAATCTATGGGATTTATGCCCAGGGATCTTACTTGCAAGAGAAGCAGGTGCAATCCTCCTCAATGAAAAAGGAGAACCTTATCAACTCGGAGATGAAAATTTATTTGTGTGTAAGGATGAACAAGCACTTCAGTTAATCAAAACTGAAATATTAGAAGAGTAAAAAGAGGGAGGATATAAAATGCATAAACTAAATTCGATTGAATCATATATTAAAGCATGTGTTAATTTATATGGTATGATTCACAAAGATAGAGTATTAAAACTATATAATTTTCATCATTTTTCAGAGTTGAATAAACTTCCTGATTACAATCTAACCTTACTAGATGATGATTTTGTATATGAAATCAAAGATTTTTTTATTCATGAAGCTATATATTTTAACCTAGATATGGATAAACACTTTGAAACAGCAAATCATCTGATTTATTATATTCCCTCTCTTGAAGAGTTAACCAATTATGAAGATCAATTCTATTTTCAAAGGACTAGACACCACGATTTATTTGAAACATTTATGTTAAATGTTGTATTTCCAAAAGATCATAAAACAGCTGAGTTTATCATTGAGGATGTTTTTTATGGAGCTCAGCAGACAAATCATATCGATTTTGCGCTTAAACAATTTGAAAGAAGAAATGTTAACTTTAAAAACATTAATTTTTCAAAGTTAACAGAATTATTAAAAAATGTTTTAAATCATTCTAGAATGTGGAAATACAATGCCTTAACTTTTAATGAATATGAACATTTTCTTATGCATGGGACAATATCATCATTAAATGGTTTATGTCATTGCGGTAGCCAAAAGAAATATAAAAGATGTTGTTATGAATTAGAAAAAAATTTATGGGAAAATGATGACTTAAGTTATGATGAAACATTTGAATTTACTCAACAAGAAATATTAACTTATAAGAAAAAAGTCACAGATGAACTCAAACACGTTCCTAGTGCATTGCTAGACTTAGTTGATCCATCTTTATCAAATCTTATAGATGCTTTATTTGAAGAGGTACCTTTAGATATATTCGTAGAAGAACCTATTCATGTGCTATCAGCTGTGATATTCATCTTAATGGATCATCATGACATTGATTTTGATGTGATTAATCCGTGGATACGTAAACATAAATTAAATCAGTCTTTATCTCACATAAACAAACTCAAAAATAGATATTATTATGCGATTTCAGATCACGAATTAAATGAACTCAATGAACTTAATGATTATCTTGAACCACTTATGGATTATTTTGTAAAACACAATCATGCTAACATGGTCATGATTCCAGAAAAGCGTCCATATCAGTTTTTAATGAAAGCCATGAAAAAGAAAAAAGTAGATCCAGATTTAATTGATGAAACTCATGAGATTGCAGAAATTATTTATCAATCCATAGGTGCCACAAATCCTTTATATTTCTACAATCTATTATTAGTATGTCCACATGCTTTTTTAGTTATCGAGATGTTATTAAGTGATTCAAATGTGCAAGATAACCATTTAGATTTGCTCAATGCTTTTGTATATGCATATGAAATATATCATAAAGAAATGTTTAATCATCCACCAAAAGAATTTACAAAACATGAATACAACAAAACTTATATCTTGGCTTTAGACTCACTGGGTATGTTATATAAAGAAAGTGGAGACTTTAAAGAAGCCATTAAAGTCTATGAAAAAATCATCAGATATGATGATGAAGATCGTTTTGGTGCAAAAGAATCAATATTGATTTATTAAAAAGAAGTCCTGATTTATTAGATGTCTTATGTGATATAAAAGATATTGAAGATGTCGAGTATGATTTACCTGTTCACATGTTTTTAGCTGATTTTCAGGGGTTCTTTAATATGACTCCTGGTTTATTAGAGCCATTAAAACAAATGCATTTAAATCAAGATAAATCAAAATGAAGATAAAATGATGCTAATCATTATCAATAAAGATCTCATACAAATATTTCTATATAAACATTATTTGAAATATATGAATTTATATGAAAATAGAGCGATAAAAATCGCTCTATCTTTTTATTTAATTTGACTTGCTGCAATCAGTAATGGATCCCATACAGGAGAAAATGGTGGTGCATATGCAAAATCAAGTTTTGCAAAATCTTCTGCCCTCATTTTTTGTGTGATGGCTAATGCCATGATATTGATTCTATCTGAAACACCTTTTTTACCAAATAACTGTGCGCCTAAGATGATTTTAGAGTCTTTCTTATAAACAAGTCTTATATTGATATCTACTGCACCTGGATAATAACTGGTTTGATGTTTTGCTTTAATATCAACGTGATCTACGTCTAAACCTATGTCTTTAGCTTCCTCAAATCCTAAACCTGTTTTTGCTAGTGCAAAATCACCAATTTTAATAATGTTTGTTCCAATAATGCCTTTAAATCTTTCACCATTCCCTTTCATGTTTAAAGCTGCAATCTTCCCAGATTTATTGGCGTGTGTACCTAAAGGGACGTAAACTAAATCATCTTTTAATAAATGCTTATAGGCAACACAATCACCTGCTGCATAAATATCAATGATTGATGTTTCCATAAACTCATTGACAACAATCGCTCCATTTTTTAGCATATGTAAATCTATATCTTCTAAAAACTGAGTCTGTGGCCTGACACCAATCGCTTCAATGACCAGATCAGTGACATAGGTATGTTTATCAGTTGTGATTGTAATTTGCTTTCCATGAGCTTCATAACTCTTTAAATTTTCACTTAAATGAACACCTACACCCATTGTCTCTAATACTTTTTTAGCCTTATCTGCGTAGTCTTGATCATAGATACTTAAAAGGTGATCACCTTTTTGAATGATATCAACTTCTATATGCTGATGTCTTAAGTTTTCTGCGACTTCAACACCAATATATCCACCACCAATGATGGTGACATGATTGACATCTTTTAATGCTTTTTCTAAGTGTCTCATATCTTCAAGTTTGTTAAGTACATAAACTTTTATATCTTTACTTCCGGGAACGTTGGTTCTTTTTGCGAATGTTCCTGTAGAGATTAAGAGTTTATCATAACTCGTTTTAAAAGTTTTATTTGTTTTTATGTCTTTAACGATGATTTGTTTTTCTTTTGGGAACACTTGAATGACTTCATGATTAAGGTTAACTGTGATATCTTGATGATCAAAATCATCTACAGTACGCGCAATTAATTGTTTAGGATCATTAACGACATCACCTAAAACATATGGCATCCCACAGCCACTGTAAGATATATCAGTGCCTTTTTCATAAACAACAATTTCATCATGCTTATCTAATCTTCTTAGTTTTGCTGCTGCAGTCATCCCTGCAGCATTTCCTCCGATGATTATAACTTTCATAAGTAACCCTCCATTTGCCTTCATTTTAACAATTATGAGGTTTCCTGTATACCTTTTTGCTTTTCACAAGAGATAGGTTATGTTATAATAAAAAAGATTTGAATTTCAAAACATCAGGAGGCATCATGACAAGAAGTAAGTTTTTATTCATCATCATCTCAAGCATATGGATGATGTTACTCATGGGCACAGTTTACTCATATAGTATTTTTAGAACAGAAGTAGAAACCATTTATCAGTTGTCCACTTTAGAAAGTGGACTCCCTTATATGTTTTCGCTCCTTTTTTATGCATTATCCATGATGATGACAGGAAGATTTTTATCAGAGAAATATCTAAGATCAACGATGATCTTAGGATCGATGATGATTATCTTTGGATTTATCATCTCAAGTCTTTCTACTCATTTCTTATTATTAATATTAGGATATGGTATTTTAATTGGAACTGGTGTAGGGATGGTTTATGGGATTCCGATTTATATCATTCAAAGATCACACATTGAAAAAAAGGGATTATATACAGGATTAGTGTTATTGGGCTTTGGGTTATCACCTTTAATTACTGCACCCATAGGAAGAGTATTACTTGTGAATTTTGGGTTAAGTCAAACGTTTATGACTTTTGCGTTAATCTTCGCAATCACACAACTGCCACTTGGAGCCTTTTATAAGCTTCATTTTGATGATCATGACAAACAGGAAGCATTAATATTAGATACCCGTTTAAAACACAAATTTTACATCTTATACGGTTTATTCATCATCACAACAGCTATAGGACTGATGATGATTGGATTATCATATCAAGCTGGAGCAGAGTATTATTTATTTAATGATAAATTAGTCACTTTATCTTTATCTATATTTGCGATCTGTAATGGATTTGCAAGACCTCTATTTGGTTATTTAATTGATAGACTTGGGTTAATTAAACCAAGTTTAATGAGTTTATCTTTGATTGCTATTGGTGCACTTATTGGAATCCTTAATCAAGGACAAAGCTTTTTCTTATATGTTTTAACCTATGGATTATTCTGGTTTAACCTTGGTGCATGGTTATCCATCATGCCATCCATGGTTAAAACCCATTATGGATCAGAACATTATGCAAGAATTTATGGGATGATCTTTACAGCTTATGGGTTGGGTGCAATCATTTCAACATTAATTTCTGGATCGATTATTGATACTTTAGGAGATACCCTATATCTCTATATATCTATCTTAGGATTATTGGTCTTTGGATATTTATTTATCTTTAAATTAAAATCTTATGAAACACTTGACAATAAGACTTTAAATACCAAGTCAATCAAGGTATAATATCTTTATAACATATGTGAATGGGTGGATCTTATGAAGACAAATGAACATATATCAAGATATGAAGAAATTGCATATTTAATCGCGAAAAGAATTGTTTCTGGAGATATTAAAGAAAATGATAAGTTAAGAGGCCGCTCTTTACTATCATCAGAGTATAATGTATCGAGTGAAACTGTAAGAAAAGCGATGCAACTTCTTTCAAATTACAATGTGGTGTCTGTAAAAGAAAGAAGTGGCATTTATGTCTCTTCGATGAGTCATGCAAAAGATTACATCAAGCATTTTGAACTCCACAGATCTAATAAAAATATCGTTTTAGAAACTAAAAACTTATTAGATCAGTCTTTTAAAATAAATCAGCAGTTAGAAAAGAAGTTTAAACAAATCGTAAATACGTATGAAAAAGATGTATTCCCGTTTCAATACTTCACATGCTATATAGCAGATGATTCAAAATTAATCAATCAAACGATTGAATCACTGGATTTTTATAATCATACTGGTGGACTTATATTCGCAATAGAACTTGATGGTTTACTTACACAAGTACCATCCCCAAAAACAATAATAACTTCACAAATGACACTATATATCTTAGGAGATAAGAGAGTTAAGGATAAAACATTTATGTTGATAAATAATTAAAAACGTTTCAGTTAAGCCATCATTTGATGGCTTTTTTGTTACTTACAACCGTTTTCATCTGATTTTTCCTTTACAAACTGACAACCTATTGATATAATTAGGATTGTGAGAAAAGGAGAGATAAGATGAAAAAACTATTATTAATATTTACTGTATTACTTGCAGGATTATCATTTTCTGCATGTACATATGAAACAAACACGATTGTGATTGGTGAAGGAGATTGGCAATCCAATCAATTCTACAATCAAGTCGCAAAAATCATGATTGAAGAAGGTTATGGCGTTGAGGTTGAAGTGATGCAAGTAGACACACCTTTATTGATAGCATCTTTAACAGATGGATCAATTGATTTAAATTTAGAAACATGGTCAGATAATATGCCTACATATGAATCTGATATTGAAACTGGAAATTATCAAGAGTTAGGACTTAACTTTAATGATAATTATCAAGGTATTTATGTACCAACTTATTTAGCAGAAGAGTATGACTTAGAATTTATTACTGATCTAGTTGACCATAAAGAACTATTCCCTGATCCTGAAGTAACAAACTGGGATCCTGAAACAGATAAAGCTGTTGTTTATGGTGGACCTTCAGGTTGGCAAGTAACAACTTTCCTAGTGAATAAATTTAGTAATGAAGAAGTATATCCTGAACTTGTAGAACATTTTGAGTTTAGACCACTTGAATCAACTGCTCTATTAGATGCGACATTAACTGACGCATATAATAGCGAAGAACCTTGGGCTGGTTATAACTGGGAACCTACAACGATTATGGGATTATTTGATATGACTTTACTAAAAGATCAAGCAGATTATGATAAAGATACTGGTGCTGGTATGGTGCCTACAAATGATGTAACTGTTGTTGCTTCAAATAATTTTGTAGAAACATATCCAGAAATCGTAGTATTTTTAGAAAACTATAGAACATCTGCACAAGTTGCATCAGATGCACTTGCTTATATGGCAGAAAATGAATTATCAGCTGCTGATACTGCAGCGTGGTGGTTAGAAAACAACAAAGATATGTGGACCACTTGGGTACCAGAAGATGTGGTATCTAAAGTAGAAGCTTCACTTTAAGAGAAAGACAACTAATATGTAGTGCCACCGCACTACATATTATTTTTATGAGAAAAAGAGAGGAATTGATTTTATGTTAAATTTTCCAGAGTTTTTGAATTTTGGAGATCAATTAGCTAATGCGATTGATGCAGCTTTTAATTGGATTAAAGAAGCATTTAGTTGGCTATTTGAATTTGTTAGAGTTGTCATTCTAACATCAATCAATATGATGAGTAACTTATTAACTCAAACACCTTGGTGGATTTGGGTTGTTGCAGTACTTGTTTATATTTTAGGAAAGAAAGTATTTAAGATTAAATATGTTTGGGGTTACATCTTTGGATTATTACTAGTTTGGCTATTATTTTATAATATGGTCATTGAAAATCCAGCCATTGATTTAAACCTTGGAAACTTACAAACCCCTTGGTGGATATTTGTTGTATTCTTATTTATCTTTACAAAATATCTATATAACTATAAAACAGCGATTGTTTTATCTTTATTATTAGCATCCATTGGGATCTTTGGTGTATGGGCTGAAATGATTTCAACAGTGACAATTATTATCATCGCTGTATTCATCAGTTTTTTAATCGGTATACCCCTTGGTATATGGATGGCAAAATCAGAACGTGTTGAAAGCATTTTAAAACCCATATTAGACATGATGCAAACCATTCCATCATTTGTTTATTTAATTCCTGCCGTGATGTTATTTAAAGTCGGTAGAGTACCTGCAACGTTTGCAACCATCATTTATGCGGTACCACCACTAATTAGATTAACATTCTTAGGGATTAGAAATGTTGACAAGGAAATGATTGAAGCAGGTAAATCCTTTGGTTCAACCTCAAAACAATTACTATTTAAGATTGAATTACCACAAGCCTTATCGACGATTGCTACTGGTTTAAATCAAACAACCATGATGGCTGTTGCGATGGTCGTAATTGCATCTATGATTGGTGCTGGAGGACTTGGTTCTATCGTTCTAATCGCAAACAGAAATATCGATATTGGTAGTGGCTTTGTTGGAGGGTTCGCCATTGTCTTTTTAGCAATTATTTTAGATAGAGTCTTGCAAGGCGTTGCCTTAAAACTTGAAGAAAAAAGAGGTGAACAAAAATGAGTGTAGATATTAGTGTAAGAAATTTATCCGTTATTTTTGGGACACCGAAACAAAAAGAAAAAGCACTTAAACTCATTGATGAAGGTTTGTCAGCTGACGAGATTAAGAAAAAGACTGGGGCGACTGTTGCCAATAAAAATGTAAACTTTGAAATCAATAAAAACGAGTTATTTGTAATTGTAGGTTTATCTGGTAGTGGGAAATCAACATTTATTAGAACTTTAAATCTACTAAATAAACCAACACAAGGAGAAATCCTGATCAATGGTAAAGATATTACTAAACTATCAAAAGAAGATTTAAGAAACTATAGAAGAAAAGATGTTTCCATGGTTTTCCAACACTTTGGATTGTTTTCTCATCGTACTGTTTTAGAAAATGTTCAATACCCATTAGAAATACAAGGCGTTGAAAAAGCTGAAATGATTGAAAAAGCGATGGAATCGACTAAAAAAGTAGGTTTAGATGGTTGGGAGCATTACATGCCAGCAGAGCTTTCTGGTGGGATGAGACAACGTGTAGGTTTAGCAAGAGCACTTACAAATAATCCATCTTTACTTTTAATGGATGAACCTTATAGTGCACTTGACCCTTTAATTAGACGTGATATGCAAAATGAACTTCTATCTTTAGAAGATGAAGATGAGGATCGTACAATCGTTTTTATTACACATGATATGAATGAAGCGTTTAGAATGGGTGATAGGATTGCACTTATGAAAGACGGAGAAGTTGTGCAAATTGGAACATTTAATGATTTCTTTAAACATCCTGCAAACGATTATGTCCGCGATTTTATCGCAGATGTTGATCGCTCAAGAATCTTAAAGGTTAGAGGAATTATGAGAAAAGTTAAAAACGCTCTTGAACCAACTGCATCGATTGAAGACGCAAAACAATTCATGGAAGAAAAAGAAATAGATTCAGTTTATGTAACTGATGAAAAAAATAAGCTTCTTGGTGTTGTTTTAAAGGAAGATGTTGAAAAAACAAGAAATAAAACAATTAAAACGTTAATCAAAGATAATACGTATAAACCAGTATTACGTAATAGCTACATTAAAGACGTTCTAAAAGAGTTAAAAGAATCAGATCATGATATTCCTGTGATTGACCAAAAAGGTCGTTTACGTGGTGTATTAGGCTATGATGATGTCATTGATGCACTAGCAGAATAGAAAAAACAAGGGTTGTCGTGAAAGTTTTTTTTCAAACGACACCCTTTTTTTCATAATGTATGAAATATGAAAGAAATCTATTGTATAATAGACATAACATAAAATTAAGCTGGAGGATTTTGACATGTGTGGTATTGTTGGATTTATTGGACATAAACATGACGCAAAAGATGTCGTCTTAAACGGACTTACGAAATTAGAATACCGTGGATATGACTCCGCAGGTATTTCTTTATTTAATCCAAAATTTAGATCTTTTGATATTTATAAAGATTTTGGACGTGTAGCAAAACTTAAAGAACTCACTAAAGATGCGATGATCTCTAACGTCGGTATTGGCCATACAAGATGGGCAACACATGGCAAAGTGACGAAAGAAAATGCACATCCTCACTATTCTCAATCTAAAAGATTTATTATTGTACATAATGGTGTCATTGAAAATCATGAAGAATTAAAAGCACAGTATTTAGCAAATGCTTTATTTTACTCTGAAACAGATACAGAAGTGATTGCACAATTGATTGAATCATTTAGTGAAACATTAAGTGTTGAAAATGCTATTTTAACAACGCTTAAGCTTTTAGAAGGATCGTATGCACTTTTAGTAATTGATACAGAATCACCAAACACCATATTCGCTGCAAAAAATAAATCACCACTAGTTCTTGGTCAATCAGAAGATGGTGTCACCATCGCATCTGATCTCATGGCACTTGTGGGCTATAGCGAAAAGTATATTGCACTTGCTGATCATACGTTTGTAAGATGTGAAGCAGATAACGTTACGATGTATAATTTAAATCATGAAATACTACCTACTAGCTTCTTAGACATCGATTTAGATGAAGCAGATGCGGATATGGGTGAATATCAGCATTATATGTTAAAAGAAATCTATGAACAACCATCAGTGGTTAGAAGAATCGTTCAAAACTACTTTGAAGATGGTGACATTAAAATATCTAAACAAGTGTTAAAAGATATTAAAAATTCTGATCGAATCTATATACTTGCTGCTGGAACGTCCATGCACGCAGGATATGTTGGTAAATATATTCTAGAAGAGTTAGTAGAAATTCCAGTAGAGGTACATATTGCTTCAGAGTTTGCTTATCATACACCATTACTCACTGAAAAACCATTCTTTTTAATGATTTCACAATCAGGAGAAACTGCTGATTTACGAGCATGTCTGATGAAAACTAAAAAGATGAATTATAAAACATTAACAGTTACAAATGTGAAAACATCAACACTTGCAAGAGAATCGAATTATTTCTTAGAACTTTTTGCAGGTCCAGAGATTGCTGTGGCGTCTACAAAAGCATATGTTGCTCAAATAGGTGTATTAGCAGTACTTGCTTATGCACTTTCTGAACAATCCTTTGATTTAAAGAAAGCTTTGACAGATGTAGCTTTATCGATTGAAGATTTCTTATCATCTCAAGATGTATCATCGATTGTTCATAAAATCATTACGAAACGTAATTGTTTTTATATCGGAAGAACCATTGATTATTACACAGCTTTAGAGGCAGCTTTAAAATTAAAAGAAATATCATATATTCAAACAGAAGGGTTTGCTGCTGGAGAATTAAAGCATGGAACGATTGCTTTAATTGAAGAAGGTACACCAGTAGTTGCACTGATTTCAAATAAAGAAATATCAAGTAACACCAGATCAAATTTAAATGAAGTGATTGCACGTGGTGCATCAACCATTAAAATTTCGATGAAAAAGACATCGCATAAAGATGATGATATTATCTTAAAAGATGTTCATCCATTGTTAACACCAATGGTTATGGTTGTTCCTACACAACTTTTTGCATATTATGCAGCTTTAGAACGTGGACTTGATATCGATAAACCAAGAAACCTTGCAAAAAGTGTAACGGTAGAATAAGGAGGACTTAGATGGGAAAATATTTTGGTACAGATGGTGTAAGAGGTGTGGCATTTGAAAAGTTAGATGCACATCTTGCTTATAAAATTGGTCAAGGCTTATCTCATGCGATTGACTCAAAAGAAGTGATTATCGGATATGATACAAGATTATCATCACCGATGCTAGCTTATATGATAGCAGCTGGTGCTTTATCAGAAGGATGTCATGTAAGATTTGCTGGTGTTTGTTCAACACCAATGGTAGCTTATTATTCAAAAGAAAAAGAAATCATTGGGGTGATGGTGACTGCGTCACATAACCCTTATACAGATAATGGGATTAAAGTCTTTAATAGAGGCTTTAAGACAACAGATGAAGAAGAAAAGATATTAGAAAAGTTTATTGATGAACCAAAAAGTACAATCGAAGCTTTTGGAAAATTTGAATATGCGACTGATTTTAAGGAAACATATTTAAAAGTTTATGATCAATTTGAACTAAAAGAAACAGATGTAAAACTTGCTTATGATAGTGCCAATGGAGCAAACTATCAAATTGCTCATGAACTCATCTCTAAAGTTGCACCTAACAGTGTACAAATCGGAAATGTTCCTGATGGACTTAATATCAATAAGGGTTGTGGATCAACCCATATGGAACTCATTCAAGAGTATGTCAGAACCAATGATTTAGACTTAGGCTTTAGTTTTGATGGCGATGGGGATCGCTTACTCATATGTGATAAAGATAGAGTCTATGATGGTGATGAAATCATTTATGTGATATCTAATTATTTAAAGAAAAAAGGACAACTTTCTAAAAACCATGTGGTCTTAACAAAAATGAGTAACCCTGGTATACTAAGAGCACTTAAACTTAACGGTATTGATTTTTCACTCACAGATGTTGGTGATAAATATGTATCACTAGAACTTACCTCAAATGATTACATCATTGGTGGTGAAAATAGTGGACATGTGATTATGAGACATCTCCTTCACACAGGTGATGGCTTATTAGTCGCAATGTACCTTTTATCTATCATCGCAGAAGAGAAAAAATCAATTGCTGAACTAACTTCTGATATCACCTTATTTCCTTATCAACTGATTAATATCAAAGATGTTGATAAATCAATTTTAAAAACTGATGAAATGAAAAGATTTTTAAGCGATGTGAAACATTCACTTGGAGAAGATAGTCTACTCTTGGTTCGACCATCTGGCACGGAAAATTTAATTAGAGTGACAGTTTCTCATCAAAATGAACATATCATGAAACATACCATTTTAAGCATCGTATCAAAAATAAAAAACTGGGGAGATGAAAATCATGCCTAAAACTTATGGTCTTGTGCTTGCAGCCGGCAAAGGCACAAGAATGAAAACAGAAATGCCAAAATGTGCTTATCCAATCTTGAAAAAACCAATGATTGAATATATCGTTGAAAAATTGGAAAAAACAAAAATTGAAGAAACAGTAGTTGTTGTGGGTCACAGAAAAGAAGTCTTGATGGATATTCTTAAAGATCGAGTACACTACGCTGAACAAACAGAACAGCTAGGTACAGGACATGCAGCATTATCTGCTGCACCTATCTTAGAAGATAAAGAAGGGGTTACGTTTATCTTACCTGGTGATATGCCTTTAATGGAAATCAAACTCACAGATAAGATTTTAAAAGCACATGAGGAAATGGGTAATGATTTAACTGTCGTTTCCATGGTTTTTGATAATCCTAAATCTTATGGTCGCATTGTAAGAGATCAATATGGATCGATTGCTGCAATCGTAGAAGATAAAGATTGCACAGGTGAACAAAAGAAAATACAAGAAGTGAACTCTGGTGTTTATGTCGTTAACAATAAAGCATTATTTAAAGTATTAAGAACCATTAAGAAAAATGAACGTAAAGGTGAGTATTATTTAACTGACATCGTTGCACTCATGAGACATGATTATAAGATTGGATCATTTGTTGTGCGTGACGCATATCAAATGATGGGTGTTAATGATTTATATTCTGTAAGTATCGCAGAGCGTTACTTAAGAGATGAAATTAACCGTAATCATATGTTAAATGGTGTTGAGATGGTATCTCCAAATACCATTACCATTGGTCATAATGTTATTATTGAACCAGGTGTTACGATTTATCCAAATACAACTATCACTGGTGATTCAGTGATTAGAGAACATGCAATCATTGGACCTAATACAGAAATTCATAATGGACGTATTGATGAACATGCAGAAATTAAGCACTCTCTTGTTTATGATTCAATTGTTGGTGCATATACATCAGTTGGACCGTTTGCTCATTTGAGAAATCATGCGGAAATTGGAGCGCATAATAGAATTGGTAACTTCGTTGAAGTTAAGAAATCTTCTACTGGAACGAATACGAAAGCTGCTCACTTATCTTATATTGGAGATGCAGAAGTAGGATCTAACGTTAACTTTGGTTGTGGATCCATTACAGTTAATTACGATGGTGTTAATAAGCATAAGACTAAGATTGGTGATGACGTCTTTATTGGCTGTAACGTCAATATGGTTGCGCCACTTACGATTGAAAATGAAGTGTTTATCGCAGCTGGATCTACAGTAACCACTGATGTACCTAAAGGTTCTCTTTCTATTGCTAGAAATCATCAAATCAATAAAGCAGATTATTATCATAACTTGATTAAACCTAAACCAAAAGATGATAAATGATGTAAATAAATTTCAATAAGTGTAAGAATGGCTTAAACTTTATTTAAGCCATTTTTATTATGATATAATCAAATTATAAATAAGAGTTAAGGGAGATTATTAAAATGGCAAGCGATTCTAAAGATATGTTAGTTGATTTATATCAACCAATCATTAAAGATGTTGAATGTAAATATGAAATTAAAAGAGTTTTATCACCAAATAGTGATAAAGTTTTAAAGTTTATTGAAGAAAACTTCTCTGCTGGATGGGTTTCAGAAGCAAAAGCTGGATTGTATCAAAATCATCCAACGTGCTTTATTGCTGTTGATGAAGGTAAAATCATTGGATTTGCTTGTTATGATTCAACAGCTAAAGCTTATTTTGGTCCAACTGGTGTTGATGAAACTTATAGAGGACAAGGCATTGGTAAAGCATTACTCTTAAAATGCTTAGTTTCTATGAAGCATGATGGTTACGGATATGCAATCATCGGTGGTGTTGAACCAAAGAATTGGGCTTTTTATGAAAAAGCGTCAGGTGCAAGACCTATTGATAACAGTAAAAAAATATACACACGCATGGTTTAGCAATAAGCCATGTTTTCATTGAAAGGGAGATTGTGATGAACATTAAAGGAATAAAGATTGATAAACAATTAGAAATAATTAAGAGCTATAGTCAATTTGATATGAATCAAGTTGACATGATTGATTTTAAACAATCAAGTGATCAAGATTATCACATCATTAAAGATAAGCATAACTATCAAGTATTTTATAATAATGAAAGAGATATCTATGCTGCACTAGGATATATCTTTAGTCATTTAAATAATCAAGATTATGATATCAAAAGAACCAGACTTCTAGATGATCTTGGATATATGATTGATTGTGCAAGAAATGCTGTGCCAAAGATAGAAACATTAAAACGACAAATCGTTAATTTATCTTTAATGGGATATACCTATATTGGATTATACTTAGAAGATCTATTTGAAATTGAAAGCGAACCTAAGTTTGGTTATATGCGTGGACGCTACACTAAGGCTGAAATTAAGGATTTAATCGCTTTTTCTAAACTCTTTGATATCAAGGTCATTCCATATATCCAAACGTTAGCACATCTAAATGCCATATTTAAACATAAGGAATATAGTCAAATCTTAGATATTAACGATATTATGCTTGTTGATGAGCCTAAAACATATGAGCTAGTTGAAAAGATGCTAGTTACTGTTAAAGATTTATTTGAAACAAATGTCATTAATATCGGTATGGATGAGGCATGGATGCTTGGTTTAGGTAAATATCTATCAAAAAATGGCTATCAAAACCGTATGGATATTATGATCAAACATTTGAATAAGGTATTAGAACTATGCGTGAAACATAACATTAAAGCATCGATGTGGACAGATATGTTTTTCCATTTAAGAGGTGGACAGTATTTTGCTAAAGGAGTCACATCTTTTGAAGATATCAAAGATATGATCCCGAGTGATGTTGAACTGGTCTACTGGGACTATTATCATACAGAACAAAAAGATTATGATGATAAGTTTGAATCTTTAAAGACACTCACTTCAAATTACGCGTTTGCCGGTGGTGCGTGGAAATGGGTAGGATTTGTGCCCTTTAATGGGTTTTCAAAAAGAAGTTCAATTCCAGCAATAGCTGCATGTAAAAAAGCCGATGTTAAGCATTTTGTTGTTACATCTTGGGGAGATAATGGTGCAGAAGCTTCGATGTTTTCAATTCTTCCAAGTTTATATTTTATTTCCGAAAGTTTTTATGATGATGGTTTAGGAAATATGAATGAGTTTTTACTAGGGTTAACAGGATATACCAAAAAAGCTTGGATGGATTTGGATTTACCTAATCAAATCTATCCATCTAAAGAAATAAGAACTGTTAATCCATCTAAATATTTATTATTTGAGGATGCTTTACTTGGAGATCCTAATATTAAACTGCATCGTTCCTATCAACATACGTATCATCGTATAAAAGAAAGATTAAAACCATATACTAGAGTAAATTCAGACTATAATTATATATTTGATACAATTTATCGATTAACGCATATCTTAGAAGACAAATCAGTATTAAGCTTAGATATCTTTGCTGCATATCAACAAAAGAATTTAAATATACTTAGAGATATAGCAGAACATAAAATCGTCAAGATTATTAAAGATATCAAAAAACTACTCTTTGTCTTTAGAAAACAATGGTATGAGGAAAATAAACTTCAAGGATTTGAAGTACAATCCTATCGATTTGGTGGTTTAATCCAAAGACTAGAAGAAATAAAAGATATTATTCTAAGTTATGTCGATGGGCATATCGAAAAAATCGATATGTTAGATGAAAGAATTTTAAATGTAGCAGATGATGATGACCCATATTTAGGATGTATCTATTACAATCAATTTGTCAAATATGTGACATTTGGAACATTCTAATGTAAAGAAATGTAAAAAATTTACATTAGTATTGACATTTTACCCTTTTTGAACTACAATTTAAACAAAAATAAGGGGATAAAGTGTGAATTTATGAAAGAATATACAAGATTAGATATTATAAGAGAAGCAAAAGAAAACAATGTTAAATATGTTAGACTACAATTTACAGATATGTTAGGTACTGTAAAGAATGTAGAAATACCTGCAACCAACCTTGAACGTGCGTTATCAAACGAAATTATGTTTGATGGGTCATCTATTCAAGGTTTTGTGCGTATAGATGAAGCAGATATGTATTTATATCCTGATTTATCAACATGGTTAATCCTAGAATGGGAGAGTCTTCCAGAAGGAAAAGTTGCACGCTTAATCTGTGATGTATACACCACAGATCACGTACCATTCGAAGGTGATCCTAGATATATCTTAAGAAGAAACCTAGAAAAGATGAAGGCACTTGGCATTGAAAAGTTTAATGTAGGTGTTGAACCTGAGTTTTTCTTATTTAAATTAGATGAACATGGTAAGCCAACGATGGAATTTTCTGATTTAGGTGGCTATTTTGATCTTGCACCTATCGATGGTTCAGAAGATGTCAGACGTGATATTGTTTTGGAACTTGAAAAAATGGGATTTGATATGGAAGTGTCACATCATGAAGTAGCGTTTGGTCAACATGAGATTAATTTCCATTTTGATAATGCACTTGAAGCGTGTGATAATATTCAAACATTTAAAATTGTTGTTAAAAATGTTGCAAGACGACATGGCTATCATGCAACATTTATGCCAAAACCTATTCAAGGTATTAATGGCTCAGGGATGCATACAAACTGTTCTTTATCAACAGAAGGAAAGAACTTATTTTATGACCCATCAACAGATAATCAATTATCAGAAACAGCACTTAGATTTATTGCTGGTGTCATGAAATATGCTCAAGAATTCGCACTTCTAACAAATCCAACGGTTAACTCTTATAAAAGATTAGTTCCAGGATATGAAGCACCATGCTACATTTCATGGAGTGATGCAAATCGTTCAACGATGGTTAGAATTCCAGCTGCTAGAGGGAATGCAACACGTATTGAAGTAAGATCTGTAGATCCATCTGCTAACCCTTATCTAGCAATGTCAGGATTACTCGCATCAGGCTTAGAAGGTGTTAAAAATGAAATGAGTCCTTTAAGTCCTTTAAAGAAAAACTTATTTAAGATGAGTGATGCAGAACGTAAACGTTTAGGCATCAAAAATCTTCCTGAATCTTTAAAAGAAGCGATTGAAAACTTTAGTGGTTCATCGTTAATGAAAGAAACAGTTGGTGACTTTCTATATGCAAAACTGATTGAAGCGAAAACCAGAGAATGGGATGAGTATAAAGTCAGAGTCACTGCCTACGAGCTTGAAAAGTACTTACCAATCATTTAAAAGGCGAAATAACGCCTTTTTTTAATGTCTATTTAATGATATAATTTAAATAAGATATTCGTTTAGGAGGATTAAAATGAAAAACTGGGATTTAAATGATTTGTATCATGGTTTTGATGACGCATATGAGCGTGATCTAAAAAAACTAGAAGATAAGATGGATGATTTAAAAAACTACATTTTATATCAAAAACAAGAAAATGATATGCAATACATTGAAGGATATATTAAAAGAGAAGAAGAAATTGTTAGATTATCTAGATCTTTAGGTGCGTTTGCATCACTTACGATGGCAACAGATGTTAATCATGAGGTTGCACCTAGATATATGGCAAAACTTCAACAAATCTTTAGAAAAGTGACTGCAGAGCAAGTCATTTTCCAAAGATATTTAGCAAGTGTAGATTTAAACAAAGTTAAAGAACATTCAAGTTTAATTAGAAAGTACTTATACTTACTTAAAAAAGACCAAGAAGATGCAACCCATCTTTTATCTGAAAAAGAAGAAGTATTATACTCTAAGATGAGAGAATTTGCTTCATCAGGTTGGTCACAATTACATTCAATTACAACAGCGAATTTACCTGTTGATTTTGAAGGTAAAGAAATCACTTTAAGTGAAATTAGAAACTTAGCTTATGACAATGATAAAGATATCAGAGAAAAAGCTTATCATGCAGAACTTAAAGCTTATGAAAAGATTGAAGATCAAGTTGCGTTTGCATTATCTAATATCAAACGTGAAGTGACTACCATGAATGACCTTCGTGGCTATGAATCAGCTTTATCAAAAACATTAACACAATCCAATATGACTAAAGCAACTTTAGACGCAATGATTGAAGCGATGTTAGAGTATCGTCCTTATTTTGCGGCT
Organism: Tenericutes bacterium MO-XQ; assembly: GCA_002838185.1. Taxonomy (GTDB): domain Bacteria; phylum Bacillota_I; class Bacilli_A; order Acholeplasmatales; family Acholeplasmataceae; genus Mariniplasma. The sequence continues at coordinate 978,141 of CP017948.1, forward strand.
TACTTAAAGGAAAAAGCAGCTTATTTAGGACATAAAGGGTCTCTTCCTTTTTATGATTTGTTTGCGCCAGTTGGAAATCTTACAAAAACGTATACTTATGAAGAAGCACAAAAAATCATCAAAGATGCATTTTATGGCTATTCAAAACGTTTAGGTGATTTTGCAACGAAAGCATTTGATCATAACTGGATTGATCCATTTCCTAAAAAAGGTAAACGTGGTGGAGCTTTCTGTTCTAACCAACCTCAAATTAAACAATCAAGAATCCTATCTAACTTCACAGGATCATTATCTGATGTTTTAACATTAGCTCATGAACTTGGACATGGATATCATGGAGAAGTGATTGCTGATAATGATCCACTTCATTGGTCTTATCCAATGCCTCTAGCAGAGACCGCTTCCATTTTCTGTGAAACGATTGTTAATAATTATCTATTAAAATCACTTAAAAAAGATGAAGAAAAATTATCTGTTTTAGAAAACTCTCTTCAAGGAGATACACAAGTCATTATTGATATTTTATCAAGATATATGTTTGAATCTAAATTATTTGAAAATGCAACAGGACCTATCAATAAGAAACAAATGAAAGAGTGGATGTTAGAAGCTCAAAAAGAAGCGTATACTGATGGTCTTGACCATGAAGTCTTACATCCTTATATGTGGCTTAACAAAGGCCATTACTACAGTGCTGGATTAAGTTTTTATAACTTCCCATATGCATTTGGATTACTTTTTGGAAAAGGTTTATATGCTGCTTATTTAAAAGATCCTGATAAGTTCTTACTTCATTATGACCACTTACTTGAACTTACAACGAAGACTTCAGTTGAAGAAGTTGCTAAGACCATGGATATTGATGTGACTTCAAAAGATTTCTGGATTTCATCACTTGAACAAGTGAAGAAAGATATCGATGAAGTTATCTTATTATTTAAAAAATAATATGAGTTGTTTAACGTGATGAAAATGTGCTATAATTTATTTAAACAAATGTCCAAGGGAGGATTAGTAGATGAATGAGCAAAACATGGATATACAAGAGAATGAAATTAGTTTATTGGACTTATATTTAATCGTTAGAAAGAATATCGTCCTCATCTTGACATTCACAACGTTATTTGCGATGATTGCTGCTGGTTATGCATTCTTTATTGTTGATGAAACTTATGCATCAAACGCAGATGTAATGGTTCAAGTACAGACAGATCAAACTGTTGATGGATCATATGACTACAATACAGCACAAAAGTTGCTTGCAACAATAACAGAGTTTATGAGTAAAGATGTAGTTTTAGATGAAGTGGTTAGAGATTTGGAATTGAGTTATACAACAAAACAGATCAGAAACAATCTGACTATAACTTCTTCAAATACAAGTTTCTTTATCAATATTAAATTTGTGGATAAAGATGCAGAACTGGCAAGTGAAATCGTTGATCAAGTCATTAATAATGCGATTGAAGTTGCAAACGGAAATGATGCATTCTCATCACTTAAAAATAAAATGACACGCACATCTTATGCAGATGTTGGTGTCTATGAAGCACCTAATAAACCATTATATGTAGTTATCGGCATTATTTTAGGTGGTATTACAGGATTAGGATTTGTGTTCATTAAAGAACTTATGAACAATTCTTATAAATCAAAAGAACAACTTGAAACAGCCTTTAAGATTCAAGTTTTAGGTGTTATTCCTGAATTTGAAGTAAAGGAGGATTTCTAAGATGGCAAAGAAAAAGAATTTTTCATTAGAACGTTTAATTAATGGTGAACGTGTTTCTAAATATGATTATCTAGTCACCAAACAAGATCCCCTCTCATTTGTAACTGAATCTTTCCAAAAAGTCATTATCAATATTGAATATTCAAATGTTGATGGCGATTATAAAGTCATTCAGTTTACATCTACACTTCCTTCAGAAGGTAAATCAACATTCGTTTCTAACCTATCTTATTTGATGGGTCAAAAAGGTAAAAAAGTTATTTTATTAGACTTAGATTTGAGAAAACCTAAGATGAATCGTGTATTTGGTGTGCCTAATAAAGATGGTTTAACTGACTATTTAGCAGGTAAAATCTCTTTAGAAAAAGCAATTAATCACTCTGATGAAATTGGTATTGATTTTATCACAGCTGGTGAAAAAACAAGTGCTGTTGTTAACGTCTTAGAAGCTAAGAAGTTAAAAGACTTAATCGCACATTTAAGAGAAACATATGATTATGTTTTACTTGACACGCCACCTGTTATTTCTGTTTCTGATGCGCTTTATATCGCTAGCTTAGCTGATGGTATCATCTTCGTTGTTGCTCAAAATAAAGCCAAAAAAGCATTGGTTAAGGAAGCAATCTCAAACTTAAAAGATCATGGTACACCTATTTTAGGTATGGTACTTACTCAATTTGATATGAAATCTGGATATGGTTATAATAAAGATTATTCTTACTATAACTATTCAGAAGAAGATGATGAGTAATGATTGATATTCACACACATATCTTACCGAATGTAGATGATGGATCAAAAGATCTTGAAACATCTATATTAATGATTGAGCGTGAAATTGAACAAGGTGTCACAGATATTGTGTTAACACCACATGTTCAATCAACTGTAACAAAAGCAAACACTGCAAAAAGAATAAGACAATTTGAGTTATTGAAAGAAGAAGTTTCAAAAAGAGGATTAAACATTAATCTTCACTTAGGTGCAGAGATTATGTATCATTCACATATTGAAACTGACTATAGAAAATATCAGTTTGGCAAAAATAAGTATGTTTTGATAGAATTTTCTACAAAAGCAGAGACTCCTATTGAAGAAATATGTTTTGATGTCATGGCTATGGGTTATCAAGTCATTGTTGCTCATATCGAAAGATATAATTATTTAAAGATCGAAGATATTATCAACATTAAAAGAACTCGAGCTTTAATTCAGACAAATGCTTCAGCAATCCTAAACATTGATAAACTCGCAAATAAAAAAACAGTTAAAAAACTGATTAAAGAAAATTTAATCGATATCATCGCGACCGACACTCATAACATGGAAAAGAGGCCACCTAATTTATTAGAGGCTAGAAAAGTCCTTAAAAAGCATTATGATGAAGCATCATTAGATTTATTATTTCATCGAATCGACTTATAAACAACCACATGAGTGGTTGTTTTTAAATATTTATATTTAAATTGATTCGTGGTATAATCAACTTAAGAAATGGGGAAGCTTATGGAACAAATACAATTATTTAATTTCTATTATTTTTTATATATAGCGATTGCAGTCCTATTTACAATCATATCAGTTAAATTTCTTGACCATAAAACGGATAAGTTCAGACGTCGTTTTATTTTTAGTTTAATCATGATCAATTTGATTATTCACTTCTTAAAAGTTGTGATTTATCCATATACTTTAGTCGATCATGTATGGACAAAAGTAACTTTTGAAAATATATGTGCTTCAAGTGTATTATTATTTCCATTTTTATATTTTGTTAAAAATAAGACACTTAAAGATTATATGATTATGGTTGGGATTGCATCAGGTGTTATTACGTTTGTAGTACCTTTGGATGCGATGAGTTCAATTTTTAACGGATCAATATCGATTGGTCCAAGAGCACCATTCTTATTAGAGAATATTAGATTTTATTTCGCACACTATTTGCTTTTCTTAATCCCCTTTTTAATGATGCATTATAAAATGCACGAAATATCCATTAGAAGAGCCTATCGAGCACCATTTATGCTTATACTCATCTTCTTAATCATCTTTATCAATGAGCTTGTTATAACTGCTTTAGGATGGGTTCCAAAAGAACATCTATTTGATCCAAATAGACGAAATCCATCATTTATCTTTGGTCCTAAAGAACAATTTTCTGGTCTAGGCATGATTGCTGGTATATTCGTCCCAAGTTTCTTAATGTTAACACATCCAGTGTATGAGTTTACATTTTATGTGCCAGTCATTTGGTTAATCTTACCTACTATTGTTTATGGTGGGTTGATCGCATTTGTGTTATGTCTCATTTATGATAAGGAAGATACACTATTATTTTTAAAACAACTGGTGAGTTCAAAACCCATTAAATCTGAAGAATCTCAAAAAATATAGGACATAATCGGAGGAAGTTATGGAAAATAAGGCAAAAGGATTTAGTTATGTTAAAACACCTTACAACTACATATCATATTTTAAAGATGGTAGTTGGACTGAAGGGGTTTTAAGAGAAGAAGATACATTGACGATTGCTGCAACATCTACATCACTACATTATGGACAACAAGCTTTTGAAGGATTAAAAGCATATCGTAGAAAAGACGGAGATATTAATCTATTTAGAGTCATTGATAATGCGAAAAGATTTCAAACATCATGTGAACGCATGATGATGCCCAAAGTACCTTTAGATATCTTCATTGAAGCTGTCAAAAAGACTGTTTTAGCAAATCATGAGTTTGTACCACCTTATGGGACAGGTGCAACTCTTTATATTAGACCATTTATGATTGGTGTGGGGAACAACTTAGGACTTCGTCCAGCACCTGAATATATTTTTAGTGTGATTGTATCACCTGTTGAAAAGTATTTTGAAGGACCAGCAAAACCTGTTGATATGATTACCTCAGAAATTGATCGTGCTGCACCATTTGGTACAGGACACGTCAAAGTCGGTGGAAATTATGCTGCTAGTTTATATGCACAAGTAGAAGCTAGAAAAAAAGGATTTGCGGATACAATATTCTTAGATCCTAAAACCCATACGAAAATTGAAGAAGTTGGTGCAGCAAACTTTTTTGCGATTACAAAACAAAAAGCTTATATCACACCAAAATCACCTTCTATTTTAAATAGTATTACCAATAGATCGTTAAGATATATCGCAAGACATATGTTAAACTTAGATGTTGAGGAAACAGATATATTTATTGATAAGCTTGATCATATCGATGAAGCAGGTGCATGCGGTACTGCAGCGATTGTAACACCGATTGGAACCATTGAGCACTTAGGGCACATACATAAGTTTAAGTGTCACAAAGAAATGGGACCAGTAACCAAACAACTCCTAGATATCATTACTGGTATTCAAGTAGGAGATATCAATGATCCAAGCAATTGGATTACAGTTTTAAAACCAAATGAGTAGTTTATTTTTAAACACTTAGAAAATACAAAATTAGTTAGAAAAGGATTGAAAAGACATGAAGAGAAAACACATCATAGTAATTGTTGAATTAATAATACTCGCTACTGGCTTAATATACGCCTTTGTAGCATAAAAAAATGCGGAGCTTTCAATTGAAAGTTCCGCTTTTATTTTATATCTGTTCATATCTTAAATGAACAATATTAAAATCTGTTTGCTTCTCACTATTTTCCCATATTGCAAAGAAGATGACCATGATTAAGGAATAAGGAACAGCATATTGCACATTATCGATTAACCCGTGGATTTGACTAGCCAAATAACCAATGATAAATAATGATTTTTCAAGTGTGATTTTCTTAAAGAAGAATGTAATCACTTGGAAATAATGAACCAATAATGCTGCAAACCCGAATAATCCCATGGTTGCTAGTGATTGAACAGGCGTTGAATGATACATAAATAGTCTTGTGCCTGGATTTAACTGTTGTAAGGATAACCAACCACCACCAAAGAGTGGATGTGCTTTAAAGACTTCTAAGCCTTGTTGATATATCGCAATTCTACCTGTAGAAAAATCGTTAATATCATCACCTAAAGATTCTAAGAAGATTTCCCACCAACGCATCAGTGCGTCTTGATTAGTGAAGAATATAATACCAATAATGGATAAGAAGACTAACATCTGAATAAACTGAACCCTATGACCTTTAACAGTATTAAAAGCTAAAACTCCAAGAAAGCTTACTGCAAATCCGATCATACCACCTCTTGATTTGGTTAATAAAACCATAATCAGTGGGATGACCATAACTAACCATAAATACATATTTCTATAAGGTTTCTTATAAATGAAATAGATATATGATGGGAAGGTTAATGCGATATAAAAACACATATCATTAACATTTGCCCAACCTAGATTTCTTCCCCAACCAATAAAGATACGATCAACAAATCCTAATTCTGGATGATTGATATAGCCTTGATATACATAAAATCCAACTTGTAGTGATAATAAGATATTAGCAAATAACATGATCTTAAAGATATATGAGATGTTGCCTTTAACAGTAGAAGTTAAGAATAAATAAAATCCTAAATAAACAAATCCTAAAATGGAAACAGGGATTGCGGTAATTTCAAAAGGTAAGAAGAACAGTGATGCGATATAAGATATCGCGATAAGAGTTAATCCTAATGTGAAATGTCCTTTTTTAAACTTTGGTTTAAACCTTATGAAATGAATGATAGGTCCTAAAAAGACAATACCTAATGCAATATAAATCCATAAAAATGACACCGTGGTATCAAAGGTCATATCACTTTTATTAACGATAAATAAAAATGAAATTAAGATGGGTGTTATGAATAAAGTATTTTCAAAAAAAACAAGAATGATAAACATCAAACCAGCTAAAATGAAAATACCATATATATTATAAATATTAAATGCATGGGGTGGTGTTTCTTCAAATTGCGTCCACGCAATGAAGGTGATTGCGAAGATAATCGCAATAAAAAGCCCACTGTTTAAGAATTTTTCGATGTGTTTCATGTGTGCCTTGTATACTCAATACTGTAATAGTAGATTGAATATAACTTCCTTTCTATTGTTATAATATCATTAGGCACTGTGGATTTGTTTCATGTGTATGTAGCTTGACTACCATCGGAGGCTCCTACCACAGTTCCTATTTTTTTAACCATCAATAAGTTAGTTAGCGCTAGACGCTTTATCACAAGGTTATGGTAAATAGGATCTCGTGTCAAACATCAGTGCCAAACTTAAATGGAGGTGATTCACATGTACTTAGTCGGTATCGATATTTCTAAGTACAAACACAACTGTTTCATAGCTACTGAAGCAGGTGTGATCCTCAAAGAATTCATCTTTGAGAACAATCGTTCTGGTTTTAAATTGTTTCATAAGTCCTTAAAGAATCTCGATCAAACTCAGGATATAAGAATAGGTCTTGAGTCAACAGGACACTATGGCACCAATTTAAAACAGTTTATCGCAGCATCCGGTTATACGTATATCGAGTTTAATCCTTACTTAACACACCAGTTCGCCAAAGCTATGTCGTTAAGAAGAACAAAAACGGATAAAGTAGATGCAAGAACTATTTCTAATATGCTAGGTTCTGTTGACTACAAGACCTTACATACTAGATTTTACCACATCAATGAATTAAAACAACTCGTTAGAGATCGTGATGACATCCTAATGAATCGTTCTAAAACATTAGTGAAGTTAACCAATGTATTAGATATTGTCTTTCCTGAGTTTAAGCCTTTTTTTAACAAGCGATTTGGCACAACAGCAAGATTCATTCTCAAAAAGTACAAATCAGCAAAGAAGATTTCAACATTAACCATGTTAGATTTTGATTCTTTGAGGTCACTATCGAAAGGCAAGTTCACTTACGCAAGATTTAGTCATTTGAAATCACTCGCTAAAGACACCGTTGGTGTTCAATCACCCGTTTACACAGGTCGCATTGTAAGTCTATTAAAGGATTATGATTATTTTGATCAATCGTTAGAGCATATTGATCAAAATATCATTTCTCTCTTTAGTAACGTTGAAACAAAATTAACAACAATTCCTGGATTAGGTATCATCCAAGCAGCAACTATCTACGCTGAAACAGGTGATATCCGTCGCTTTCCGAATCCTCAAAAACTTATCGCGTTTGCAGGATTCGATACATCTATTAATCAATCTGGTATCAGTGAACATCATGGTAAACTTGTCAAACACGGTTCTCTGCTTCTTAGAAAGACTATCTGGGTATATGCATTAACTGCTTTAAAGTCTATGCCGATATTTCATGATTATTATCGTAAAAAGAGACAAGAAGGTAAAATCCATAAGGTCGCTTTAACTCACGTATGTCGTAAGCTTATTCGAATGATATATCATATTGAATATCACCAAATCGATTTTAATGAGCAACTAATGAAATAATTAGATCAAGAAGTAGCTGCTTGATATCTGATTCATATTTATATGAGACTTCCTATGGAGGTCTTTTCGTATAGAGATATTTTTAATGCTTGACTTTTAATAGTTAGTCTCCTAAGATGACTTAAATCTATTATAATATCTTTTTATCTTTAAATAAAGAAAAAGAGATAAATTATATCTCTTTTGTTAGGAATTGAAGTAATTTTTTGGCTGCTTCAATCGGACCATCCATCTCTTTACCTTTAATGGCTAGTCTTGTATAAAGTTCCCCAACTTTAATCTTATCATCGAATAATTTCTTTAACATTTGATCGATTAAACCATCAGTCTTTTCTTTTTCTTGAACAGGTCCAAATGGATTTGCGAAATAACTCTCAACAAGTCCAACTTCAGCTGTTGTTCCTTTGGCAAATCTTTTTCCTGATTTAAATGTTTCTTTGGCTTGGTCTAAATCATCGAAATATTTTAAACCTTCATCAGTATCTACATAGTTGTTTGCGTATAGTAAGACATCAACTTGATGATCACTAGATATAAAATCATATGTTGATACAGGAAGAATGACTCTAGCATTTGTTTGATCTGGATTTAAAAAGATTGCACGATCCATTTCTTGATAGGCATATCCTGCATCTAAGTCATCTAATCTGACGAATGCGCCAATTTCAGTACCATTGGCGAATACTTGATCATCTTTGATGAAAAAGGTTCCCATATCATCAAAAATGATACGCATATCTTTAATATAATCTTTACCTATAACTCTTAAGGCTTCAAGTGTTTCTGATTTACCAGCACCACTATCACCAATGACTGCGATATTTTTAGAAGTATCGTTTTTAAGAAGGACACGAACCATCGCACCATGGATTGGAAGATTTTTATGATCGATTTGATATATATTATGTAGTGTAAGTAGCATTTTCTTTAAATAGCCAAAATAATCATTTTTATCAAGTCTTGAGACAACACCTATGATAAAATCAGTGTCTTTATAGTAAGTGCAGTCATATTCATTTTCTCTAACGCCATAAATATAGACTAGATCCGGTTTTTTATTTTCATATTCATTAAATGAAGCAGGCTCAAATAAATTACTTAAGGCTACACCATGATGTAAGAAGTCTCTGTGAATATAGACAAACGCAATTAGCTTTCCGACTTTAATTGGATACACAATATAATGCAAACGATTAATACTTAGCTTTTTAAGTGGGTTTTCTTTAATTTCTTTAAATAAGCCTTCACGTTTATTTGATTTAGAATAAATGATAAATGGAGGTCTTGTCAACATGTCTTGAATGAAATGGACATGTTGAAGCATTTGATATTTAGGAAGATTAGAAAACTTATATGGCATTAAAACCATATTTGCATTAATCCCCGCAGGGAGTTGTCTAAATGTTAAAAATTCTCTACCAAGAATATTTTGGGTTATGGTACGATATAAAAATAGGATTTTTTGATTGAAATTATCTGATGTGTAAATCAAATCTTGAGCATGGGATTGATATGGATATCTCCTATTTTTTAGGATCATTCCGAATCTTTCTAATTTTCTCCAACGATCATAAAACATTTCAGTAAAGCGATAAAATGCATTTCTTTCTTTTAAAAGCACTGAAAGATTTGGATTTTTCTTTAAAAGTTCATCATAGGTGTAAATGAGTAGTTGTTTATATGCATCATGAAAGGTATTAACCCTAACACCTTTTAGTTTTAAAATGGTTGGATCTTTTTGTCTTCTTAAATCTCTGATATATTGTGCTAAAACCATTTCAAAGCTTTTAGAAGAAACGATTTGAATCTCGCTATCACATAGTGAAGCATTGAAATTAATTAAAGCATAATGTTCTGTTAAATGAAATCTTTTCATGTCATCATATCCTTTATGTGTTTTATCTATTTTATCATATATTTAAAAAAAATATCTAAGGAGGCCTTAGATATCTTTTCTATAACAACGTCTACGTTTGTGTTCTTTATAATCAAAAGTTTTCCATTGATTTTGGATGGCTACATTAAGTTCTAGTTCAGGACCAGATTCTGCAAATCTAACACCATTTTTATTACCAACTGCAATACCATCTTCAAACATTAAGGCAATCAGTCCACGTCCTTGATGTTTTGGATCAATTGCGATGAAATATAAGTCTATAACATCATAATGTTTTAATCCCCATAAAAGTCTAATCCATCCAAATGGGAATAAATGACCGTTATTTTTCTTATTTACCATAGCTAAACTTGGCATAATGACTGTAAAGCCAACAACATTTTTTTCTTTGTCTAATACAAACCAAATATAATCGAGTTGAACCAGTGCAATCACTTGCTTGATATAGTAATCCATCACTTTATTTGTGATTGGGAAAAATCCATATAATTCTTCAAATGCTACATTATACATCTCAAATGCTTCATAGACATATTTGAATAAGTCTTTTTTGCGGTTGCATTTGATCAGTTCATATCCATAACGATCTCTTGCGATTTTAGCACCACGTTTAACTTTATCAGGCACTTCACTTGGCCATTGGATTTGTTTTTCTGTCCAGTCGACATCTTTTAAGAATCCAAGTTTTTCTAAATGTTCCATATAATATGGATGATTATAAATCGTAATAAACATGGATAACTGATCAAAACCATCAACTAATAATCCTTGACGATCTAAATCTGTAAAGCCAATCGGTCCGATCATCTCTGTCATGCCTTTAGCTTTACCCCAATCTTCAACAGCTTTGATCAATGCTTTTGTGACTTCAAAATCATCAATCATATCAATTCTAGTAAATCTAACTTCCTTTTTATTAAACGCATCGTTTAGCTTGTGGTTAACAATACCAGCGATACGACCTACAATTTTGCCATCCTTGTAAGCTAGAAAGCGAATTGAATCACAGTAATCGTGTACAGGATTTTTCTTTGGGTTAAAGACATTTCTTTCATCCATTGATAGTGCTGGGACGAAAGGATCGACGTCTTTATATAACTTATTTGGAAACTCTGTAAAGCGAATACCATCTAACCAACTTTTAACTTCTTTAATTGTAATCATTGCTCGTAACCTCCATCACATAGAATTATTTTATATCAATTTGGGAAATTGTGCAATCTTTATCTAAATTACTTTATTTAAAATTAATCTATGTTATAATAGAAAAGGTCGAATTAAAATAGATACATACCAAAAAATATTTAAAGGAGTTATATAACATGAAAGTAGAAAAACTATCAACAAACCGTGTAAAGTATACATTTGAAGTGACTTCAGATGAATTTGAACATGGACTTGATCATGCATTTGATCATGTACAAAAAGACGTAGAATTAAAAGGATTTAGAAAAGGTCATGTACCAAGAAAAGTTTATGAAACTAAATTTGGTGTTGAATCTTTATATGAAGAAGCAATCAATCATGTACTTCATCATAAATATCATGAAGCACAACAACATCCTGATTTTGAAATCGTAGGTCAACCTGATGTAAATGTTGATTTTGCGAATATCAAAAGAGGCGAATCATTTGAAGTATCATTTGATGCACCAGTTAAACCTGAAGTTAAATTAGGTGAATACAAAGGTGTTGAAGTTAAAGATATGAAAACTGATGTTACAGAATCAGAAGTTAACGCTGAAATTAAAAGTTTACTTGGTCAAAAATCTGAGTTAGTCTTAAAAGAAGAAGGCGCATTAGAACATGGCGATACTGCAATCTTTGATTTCGAAGGTTTCCTTAAAGGTGAAGCATTTGAAGGTGGAAAAGCAGAAAATTATCAATTAGAAATTGGATCAGGTCAATTCATTCCAGGATTTGAGGAACAAATGATTGGTATGACAACTGGTGAAGAAAAAGATTTAAATGTTACATTCCCAGAACAATATCAAGCTGAAAACTTAGCTGGTCAAGATGTTGTCTTCAAAGTTAAATTACATGAAATCAAAACTAAAAACTTACCTGAACTAAACGATGAGTTCGTTAAGTCATTAGAAAAAGAAAATGTAAATACAGTTGAAGAACTAAAAGCTGTAACTAAAAAAGAATTAGAAGACAAGAAAAAAACAGAAGTTGAAAACACAATCACAAATGAAGTTATTAATAAAGTTGTTAATGCAGCAGAATTAGACATTCCTGAAGTGATGGTTGAAGACGAAATCAAACAATACAAAGACAATGTCGCAAACCAAGCAAAACAATATGGCCTAGAATATGAAATGTTCTTACAAATGAATGGTATTACACCTGAACAATTTGACGAACAAGTTAAAGTTGAATCAGAAAAACGTGTACGCACAACATTAGTCATTGAGGAAATCGCTAAAGTTGAAGGTATTACTGCAACTGAAGACGAATTAAAAGCAAAATATGAAGAATTAGCTGCTCAATATAAGATGGAAGTTGATGAAATCAAAAAATACATCCCAGCATCGATTTTAGAAAAAGATGTACTGATTCAAAAAGCTTACCAATTCGTTATTGACAACGCAAAAAGAGTTTAATGAAACAAAGGGGAAAACCACTTTTCCCCTCTTTTAAAAAAATTAAATTGGCACTCAATCATATTGATTGCAAATTAAAACAATTATGCTATAATAATATTGAAACAAATCAAAGGAAGTGAAGTCTATGGAATTATCAAGAAGTCTTCCGGCAATCGTTGTTCGTGGTACGATGCCAATTCCGAATAATGATTTTAGAATTGAAGTAGGACGTAAGATCTCCTTAAAAGCAGTTGAAGAAGCTGAAAAAAACTTTGGATCTTATGTGATTATCCTCATTCAAAAAAACCCATTAATCGAAGAACCAACGACAGAAGATATAGAGAAATATGGTGTTTTAGCCAAGATTCAAATGAAAATCAAATTACCAAATGATGCATATAAAGTGAAGTTATCAATCCTTAATCGTATTAAAGTCAAGGATTATTTTTTAACTGACCCATATTATGTCGTCGAATATGATGAGCAAGAAACTGTGATGACAGATACAGATGAAGAAGTAACCCTTGTTAAGATGGTTGTTTCTGAGATCGCATCTCATCAACAAACCATATTACAACCAAACAATCAACTCATGGAAAAAATCCAACAAGGATTAACATCTGAAAAAGTGTGTGATATGGTTGCGTTTAATTTAAAATCAAGTGAACAAGAAAAGTATAGATACTTAGAAGAAAATGATTTAAATAAACGTTTAAGAATGGTTTTAGAAGATATTAACAAACAAAAGATGATCGTTAATCTAGAACAAAAGATTAATGATGAAATCAAGAAATCTATTGATGAAAATCAAAAAGAATATTATTTAAGAGAAAAAATGCGTGCCATTCAAAATGAATTAGGCGATAAAGCGAAAAAAGAAGAAGAAATTGATGAACTTAGAACTAAAATCTTAAAAGCTAAGATGCCTAAAGCGATTGAAGAAAAAGCTTTAGCAGAACTTGCAAGATATCAATCAACACCTTCTGCAATGGCTGAATCATCAATCATTAAGACATATTTAGATTTACTTGTCGATCTTCCATGGAAGAAAGCAAGTAAAGATAATTATGATTTAAAGAAAGTTCAAGACAAACTTGATGAAAATCATTACGCACTAGAAAAAGTTAAAGAAAGAATTATTGAATATTTAGCTGTTAAGATTATGACTAAACGTAATCCACAAACGATTTTATGTTTAGCAGGTCCTCCAGGTGTTGGTAAAACATCACTTGCAATTTCAATCGCAGAAGCACTTAACCGTAAGTTTGTTAAACAATCATTAGGTGGTGTGCGTGATGAATCAGAAATTAGGGGACACAGAAGAACATATATCGGTGCGATGCCAGGTCGTATTATTAAAGGCATGAAAGATGCGAAAACCGTCAATCCTGTCTTCTTATTGGATGAAATCGATAAGATGAGCAGTGATTTTAAAGGTGATCCTGCATCAGCAATGCTAGAAGTTTTAGATCCTGAGCAAAACGCTAAATTTAGTGATCACTATCTAGAAGAACCATATGATTTATCACAAGTCTTATTCATCACAACTGCCAACTATTTAGAAAACGTTCCTGCGCCACTACGTGACCGTATGGAAATCGTTGAACTTTCTAGTTATACAGAACAAGAAAAATTCCAAATCGCAAGACGCCATTTAATTAAAAAACAATTAAAAGCTCATGGGATTAAAGAAAAAGATTTTTCAATTACTGATGAAGCGATTTATCATATCATTAGACACTACACTAGAGAAGCTGGTGTCCGTGAATTAAACAGATATATTGGCGCATTAATTAGAAAAGGTATTAAAGAAATTCTACTTAAAAAAGCAGAAAACATTAATATCAATGAAGATAATTTAGCAAACTATATTGGTAAACAAAAATTCACACATAACTTAGCAGATGAAAAAGAACAAATTGGGGTTGCTACTGGACTTGCTTATACAGCATTTGGTGGCGATACGCTTCCTGTTGAAGTCACTTACTACAAAGGTAAGGGTCATTTAGTGTTAACAGGTAAACTAGGTGATGTGATGAAAGAATCAGCACAAACCGCTTTATCATTTGTAAAAGCAAATGCAGATAGTTTAGGACTTGATCCAAAACTATTTGAAGAAAACGACTTCCACGTACACGTTCCAGAAGGTGCGATTCCAAAAGATGGTCCATCTGCAGGGATTACGATTGCAACTGCAATTGTCTCAGCATGTACACAAAAGTTTGTTAGAAAAGAAGTTGGTATGACTGGTGAAATCACACTACGTGGTTATGTCCTTCCAATTGGTGGCTTAAAGGAAAAATCAATTGCTGCTCATAGAAGTGGTTTGAAAACAATTTTAATTCCTAAGGAAAACCAAAAAGATATCGATGACATTCCAGAAGAAGTTAGAAATGCACTGGAAATCATTCCAGTTGAAAATGTGAATGAAGTCTTTAAAATTGCGCTTAAATAAGGTATAATAAAAGTAGTCTCAGGACTACTTTTTTTCATGTAAAGGATGTGTCACACATGTTTAAAGAAGCAAATTATATTAAAAGTTTAACCCATGTTGATGGTCAAATAGATCCTCTACCACAGATACTGCTTTTAGGTCGTAGTAATGTCGGTAAGAGTTCTTTTATTAATAGTTTAACCAACAGAAAAAATCTAGCACGAGTATCGAAAACTCCAGGGAAAACGTTACTCCTTAATTTTTATTTAATTGATCAAGCATTTTATTTAGTTGATGCGCCAGGGTATGGATATGCCAAACGTTCAAAATCAATGAAAGATGACTTTATCATCATGATTGAACGCTATCTTTTAGATAATCTAGATTTAAAACTTGTGTGTTTACTCATCGATTTTAAAGTGGGTCCTACAAAAGATGATTTAGATACTTATCAATTTCTAAAAGAATTGGGCAAAGATATCGTTGTGATTGCGACTAAAAAAGATAAGATTCCAAAAACAAAACAGTACAAACAAGAAAAACTTATTAAAGAAGCATTAGGAAAACCTAAAACCTTTATCTCAGTTTCTAATGTGACTAAAGATAATATGAACTTAGTAGAAAATTTATTTAAAGAAAAAATCTATGGAGGGGACATTGATGCGTGACGTTTTAATTGTGACAGATTCAACAGCTGATTTATCAGAGAAAATGCTTGATAAATATCACATAAAGTCTATTCCACTTTATGTTTTATTTGGAGATGATGCATATAAAGATGGTGTCGACATTGACACAAGAGCTTTATATGACAAAGTTGATGATTTAGGATTCTTACCTAAAACACAAGCTGTATCTCCTGGTGATTTTATTGATTTTTTTAAGCCATATATCATTAATAACTATGATATTGTTTATATAGGTATTGGCTCAAAGATATCTGGCACATTTCAATCTGCAAAAATTGCTCAAGAAGAATTAGGTCATGAATATATTTATTTAGTTGATTCTAAGAACTTAAGTTCTGGGATTGCGTTACTAGTTTTAAAAGCAAAAGATTTAAGAGCTGATGGTTATACAGCCAAACAAATCAAAGAAGAAATCGATAAACTTGTACCTTTAGTAAGAAGTCAGTTTGCGATTAGAACACTTGATTATCTCCATAAAGGCGGTAGAGCAAGTGGAACTGCTAAACTTATTGGTGGTATTTTAGGTATTAAACCGATTATTCAAGTTAGAGATGGTAAACTTGATGTCTATAAGAAACCTGCAGGTAAGATGAGCAGAGCTTTAGATATCATGCTTAAAGATTTTTTTGATGAGCATGATCATGATAATCTAGATTTAGATTATGTCATGATCACACATTCATTTGCAGATAAACAAGCAGTTTATATGAAAGAAAAAGTAAATGAAAAGGTTAAAGTCAATCATTTAATCGAGTCACATGCAGGATGTGTCATTAGTGCACATTGTGGTGCAGGTACGATTGGTATTTTATATATCGTTAAATCATAGAGGGAGAGTTATATGATCATATTAGTTACAGGTGGCACTGGATATATTGGTTCACATACCGTTGTTGAACTGATTCAAGCAGGTCACGAGGTTGTCATCGTTGATAACCTAGTTAATTCTAAAAAAAGTGTATTAGACAAAATAAAAACCATTACAGGTATAAAACCAACATTTTATGAAATAGATTGTACAGATAAAGAAGCTTTAGAACCTGTATTTAAAGCACATCCATTTGATGGTGTGATCCACTTTGCTGGATTAAAAGCTGTTGGTGAATCCGTACAAAAACCACTTATGTATTATCATAATAATGTCTTATCAACCATTTATTTAAGTGAACTAGCGATTAAGTATAAAGTTGATCGTTTTGTATTCTCATCAAGTGCAACCGTTTATGGTGATCAAGAAGTTCCTTTTGTGGAAACGATGAATTTATTACCAACAACGAATCCTTATGGTGAAACCAAAGCGATGAGTGAACGTATTTTAAAGGATGCTGCGACAGTCAATCAAAACTTTAAAGTATCGCTATTAAGATATTTTAATCCAGTTGGTGCACACGAATCAGGTCTTATTGGAGAATCTCCTAATGGTATTCCAAATAACTTAATGCCTTTTGTGTCTAAAGTTGCTAAAGGTGAGTTAGAGATTTTAAGTGTTTTTGGTAATGATTATGATACACCTGATGGTACAGGTGTTAGAGATTATATCCATGTGGTTGATTTAGCTAAAGGTCATGTCTTAGCAATCGAAAAACTACAAGATGCTATAGAAATCTATAATTTAGGTACTGGACATGGTGTATCCGTTTTAGAGATTGTTTCAGCATTTGAAAAAGCAAATGCAGTCAAAGTCCCATATAAAATCGTAGATCGAAGACCTGGTGACTTACCAGCATATTGGGCAGATGCAAACAAAGCCTATGAGAAACTCGGATGGAAAGCTAAAAAAACTATTTTTGATATGTGCAAGGATTCATGGCATTTTGAGAAAAATTATAAGGATGAATGACTTGTAAACTAAAGACTTATGTGCTAATATATTGACATAAGCGATGAATAGGAAGAGTAATTAATCAAAGACTTATAGAGACAGATTGGTTGGTGGAAAATCTGAGGGATGATTAGTGAAGGTAGCCTAGGAGCTCTTTTGATGAACTGATAGTAGTCAAAAGCGTAGATCTTGCGTTAAAAGAATTGAGTGCTAGAATACATATTCTAGAACTAAGGTGGTACCGCGAACATATTCGTCCTTAGATATTTCTAAGGGCGTTTTTTTATTAGGTGAATAATGAAAACATTGGTGACAAAACGATTAGTTTTAAGAGATTTGAGATTAACAGATTTAAACGCTTTTTATCATTATGCCAAAAAACCAAATATTGGTCCTATGGCTGGTTGGCCGCCTCACAAAGATATCGAACAATCAAGAAAAATCTTAAAGATGATGATTGCAGAACAAGAAGTCTGGGGCATCACTTTAAAAGATTCTGATATTATCATCGGTACGATTGGACTTCATGTGAGAAACTTAGAAAATGCACTTGAAGACATTAGAGAAGTTGGTTATGTCATTGATGAACCTTATTGGGGTAAAGGCTACATGGTTGAGGCTGTAAAAAAAGTTTTAGCCTACGGATTTATTGGATTAGAATTAAAAGAAATTACTGTAGGGCATTCATCAAAGAACTTACAATCAAAACGCGTCATTGAAAAATGCGGGTTTATTTATACACATGATGAGATCAGAAAAGATAGTAAAGGGTTAGATATTACCATCCATATGTATCACATCACAAAAAAACGTTATGAGGAGTTGTTAGAAGATGACAAATTTAAAACCGAAGTATGATTTTAAAGAAGTTGAAGAGAATCGTTATCAGACTTGGTTAGAAAAAGGATATTTTAAATCAGGAGTCAATAAAAAAGCCAAACCATTTACAATAGTGATTCCACCACCAAATGTCACAGGTAAACTACATTTAGGCCATGCATGGGATAATACCCTTCAAGATATCATCATTAGACGTATGCGTATGAAAGGTTATGATACGCTATATCTTCCAGGTATGGATCATGCAGGGATTGCGACACAAGCTAAAATTGATGCAAGATTAAAAGAATCTGGTATATCAAGATATGATATTGGTCGAAAAGCTTTTTTAGAACATGCATGGGCATGGAAAGAAGAGTACTCAGAGTTTATCAGAACGCAGTGGGCTGCACTTGGTAATTCTCTAGATTATGATAAAGAAAGATTTACCTTAGATCATAAGCTTAATGATGCTGTTAATAAAGTCTTTTTAACCTTATATGAAAAAGGACTTATTTATCGTGGTCATCGTATCATTAACTGGGATGTTGAAGCGAAGACTGCTTTATCAAATATAGAAGTTGAACATGAAGAGACACAAGGAAAACTTTATTATTTTAGATATCCATTTGTTGAAGAAGATGGTTATATGGTGATTGCGACGACACGTCCAGAGACGATGTTTGCCGATCAAGCCTTAATGATTCATCCAGATGATGAAAGATATCAAAAATATATTGGTAAAAATGTATATATTCCTGGTACACACGTGATCATTCCAATCATTACGGATGATTATGTCGATATGACATTTGGTACAGGTGTTGTTAAGGTTACACCAGCACATGATCCAAATGACTTTGAAGTAGGAACAAGACACAATTTAAAGATGCCTTTATGTATGCATGAAGACGGTATGATGAATGAAATGGCATTTAGATATAACGGTATGGACCGTTTTGAATGTCGAAAAGCACTCATTTCAGACTTAAATGAATTAAATCTTGTTGAAAAAATTGAAGATTATACCAATAATATTGGATATAGCGAAAGAACAGGTGTTGTTGTTGAACCAAGACTATCTTTACAATGGTTTGTTAAGATGGAAGAACTTTCTAAACAAGCACTTGATGATTCTAAAGCTGAGTTTGTTCCAAATAGATTTAAAAAGATCTTTACAAACTGGATGACAGATACGCAAGATTGGTGTATTTCAAGACAATTATGGTGGGGTCATCGTATTCCTGCTTGGTATAAAGATAAAGAAGTTAAGGTTCAAATTGAATCGCCAGGTGAAGGATGGGTTCAAGATGAAGACGTATTAGATACTTGGTTTAGTAGTGCTTTATGGCCATTTTCAACGCTTGGTTGGCCAGAAATCACGGAAGACTTTAAGAGATATTATCCAACCCAAGTCATGGTGACTGGATATGATATTATTTTCTTCTGGGTTGCACGAATGATCTTCCAAGGTCTAGAATTCACAGGACAAGATCCATTTGAAAAAGTCTTGATACATGGACTCATAAGAGATAGCGAAGGTCGTAAGATGTCTAAATCGCTTGGTAATGGTGTTGATCCAATGGATGTCATTGATACTTATGGTGTTGATGCTTTAAGATACTTCTTAACAACTAACTCTGCACCCGGTGCAGATTTAAGATATGAAGAAGAAAAAGTTGAATCTTCATGGAATTTTATCAATAAATTATGGAACATCACAAGATTTATTACTATGAACATCGATGATATTCATGTAGAAAAAGAAAGTGATTATAACTTAGCAGATACATGGATCTTATCAAGATTATCAGAAGCTATTAAAGAAGCTGATTACAATTATGATAAGTTTGAATTTGGAGAAGTTTCAAGAACGCTTTATCATTTCATTTGGGAAGATTTTGCGAACTGGTATGTTGAATTTGCGAAAGTTTCACTTAATGATCCTAAACAAAGAAAGACAACACAATTTGTCTTACTTAAGGTTTTAAAATCGATTTTAAAGATGATGCATCCATTCATTCCATTCGTTACAGAAAAACTATTCTTAGAAATCTCTGATGAAGAAACCATTATGTTGTCTGCTTGGCCAGAAGCTGAAAAAGTAGATCATAAGGCTATTGAATATTTCAAAGATGTTCAAGATGCGATTGTTAAACTAAGAAATCTAAGAGCTGAACATGATGTTAAACCATCTAAACCTTTAGATATTGAACTTGTCATTGAAAATCAAGAAGACTTAGAAATCTTTAAAGGCTTTGAAGCTTATTTTAACAAGTTCTTAAACGCAAACACATTAACATTTAGTCAAAAACTACAAACAAAAGAAGAAACTATTTTACTTGTTGGATCTAAGATTTTAGTTTACGTTTTAAAGGCAGATATTATTGATCCAGAAATGGAAAAACAAACACTGCTCAAGCAAAAGCAACAACTTGAAGGTGAAATTAAGCGTAGTGAGGGCTTACTCAATAACAAGAACTTTGTTGATAAAGCACCTGAACACAAACTAAACCTTGAAAAAGAAAAATATGAAGATTATCAAAAACAATATGAAATCGTGGTTAAGAAATTAGAAAAATATGTTTAATGATATTAAAGATGCTATCCATTGGATAGAAACACAAATAAAATTTAAGCCTAAAACAGATTTAAAAAGAATGTCTAGCGCACTTAATGCTTTAGACATTTCTTTTGACGATGTTAAACTGATTCATGTTGCTGGTACAAACGGTAAAGGATCGGTATGTGCTTATTTAACCCATATGTTATTAGAAAAAGGATTATCTGTAGGGACATATACTTCACCGTATTTAATCGTATTTAATGAACGTATCAGAATCAATGATCAAAACATCAGTGATGAAGATTTGTTAAAAGAAATTAACTTCATGTATGCGTTTAATGAAACTTTTACAAAATCTTTTGGTGAAAATCTAGCATTCTTTGAGCTGATTACTTTAATCGCTTTAAACTATTATAAGAAACAAAACGTTGATGTCATCATCATGGAAGTTGGTTTAGGTGGATTATTAGACGCAACAAATGTCTTAAATTACGACTTATCTTTAATCACAAATATTGGATTTGATCATATGAAACAATTAGGTAATACCTTAGAGTCGATTGCATCTAATAAGTTAGGCATATTAAAGCCAGGTAATCATTTAATCACAACCGTTGATCCAAAACTCCATGGTTATTTTAAAGATTACATCAAAGATTTAAATGTCACATCAAAATTCATTACATCAGCTGATTACAAGATTATAAATCTTAGACCTTTAAGGTTTAACTATAATGATATGAATATCGAGTTATCTTTACTTGGCAAACATCAAGTATTAAATGCGATACTCGCATTAGAAGGGCTTTTATACCTATATCCGAACACTGATAAAGAAATTATTAAAAAGGCTTTAAAAAAGGCAATATGGGCTGGAAGATTAGAAAAACTAGAAGAACAAGTCTATATTGATGGTGCTCATAATGAACATGCCTTAAATGCTTTAAAAGATACACTTAAAGATACATTTAAAGACTATAAGATTCATGTGTTATTTAGTGCACTTAAAGATAAAGATATTAAAAACATGTTAGCTGTAATTGATCAATTTGCAGATTCAATTACACTCACTTCATTTGATGATTTTAGATTTGATGATCTTTATGATTATGAAACTGAAAATGTTAAATACATTAAAGGGTTTGATCAAGCATATCAAAGTTTAAAAAATAACTTAAAAGATAATGATATGATCTTAATTACTGGATCACTTCATTTTGTGGGATACGTTAAAGCGAAATTTTTAAAGAAGTAAAAACAAGACATCTCTTTTATGATGATATAAAGGAGATGTTTTTTTATGTATTTAATTAAAGAAATGCCAACATCAGAGCGTCCTAGAGAACGTTTAATGAAATATGGGGCTAAATCATTATCTAATGAAGAATTACTTGCTATCCTTTTTAGAACAGGGTACAAAGAAGCTTCAGTCATTGAAGTTTCAAAACATGTGTTATATGAACTTGATTCGCTTGAGGATTTAAAAACGATTAGTTACGAAGAATTATTAAAGATTAAAGGGATTAAAAGTGCGAAAGCTACAACGTTGCTTGCGGCCATAGAACTTGGCTATAGGCTTGCGACATTTAAAAGACATAAACGTATAAAGATAACTTCACCAGAAGATGTTTATCATTATCTCGTTCATGATATTGCACATTTAGAACAAGAACATTTTATCGCTATATTTTTAAATATTAAAAGTGAAGTGATTAAACAAGAAACGATTTATATTGGAACGATTAATCAAATGTCTATTCATCCGAGAGAAATCTATAAAAAAGCAATGAAATGCTCAGCTGCTGCAATCATCTTAATTCACAATCATCCATCAGGAGATAGTGAACCATCACACGCTGATTTAAGAGCAACAGAACATTTAAAAAAGACATCTGAAGTCATGGGTATTGATCTCATAGATCATATCATCATTGGACATCATGAATTTTATAGTATTAAATCACAACTTAAAACAAAAATGTAGCTTTTCATGATATAATTTTTTAAAAGGATGTGATCATGTGAAGAAAAAAGATTCCACAAAGATATTTTGGTATTTAACAGCCATAGGCTTCATTGTATTATTTTTATTGATGTTATTATCATCAGTACTTGATGTAGGTGATAGATTAACTTCAATATCCCCATATTTGGCATATGGTTTTTATGGACTCGTGGTCATTTTATTATATCTATTAATTTTAAGACCAGTAAGTATCATCATGTTTTCACCAACATTTTCTGTACAAACAACCATTGATGATGAAGAATCAGGAAGAAAAAATTATCGTTTATATAAAAAAGTTGTTAAGAGATTATTAGATGAACCTTATTTACCAGAAGAAGAAAAAGCAGCTTTATTAAACGCTTTATCTGAAAAAGATAAGCTTCAAGAAAGCTTAAATCATACATTTAATAAATATGTAAAAAAAGAGATTAATAAACGTATTAGAAAACATGCAAAAACAGTGATGATTTCAACAGCTATTTCTCAAAATGGTCGATTAGATTTCTTTACTGTGATCGTTGTTAATCTACGAATGATTAAAGAACTTGTAGAAATGTGTGGATTTAGACCGTCATATAAAAACTTATCAAAACTAACAATCAATGTTTTTACAACAGCACTGATTGCAGAAGGTTTAGAAAATATTGATATTGGTGATGTTGTCCCACAATCAACGATGAACACTTTAGGTGAAATCCCTTTAATTAAGCCTGTATTAGGCAGTGTGACACAAGGGATATCAAATGCATTATTAACGCTTAGAATTGGTATTGTAACTCGTAAATACTTATTTAGTGATGCTAAAGAGATCACTAAAGAAAAGATTAGAAGAGATGCTTTATTAGAAGCTGCTAAAATGTTACCATCAGTTGTTGGTGATGCGATGTTAATCTTACCTAAAAAGTTTTTAGGTTTATTTAAAAAACAACAAAAAGCAGAAGATCTAGATATTGAAGATGTTAAAAGTGAGTGATTCTTATTAAAACGATTGTAGAAAAACTAAAATCTTTATATTTTTCTGAAATAGAAGCAACCATTTACGTCTATTTACTTCAAAATCCTGGACAAACCATGTACCAAATAACGATGGGATGTCATTTAACTAAGAATCAAACAGTAGATGCAGTCGATGAAATGGTTAAAAAAGGGATCGTGTTGTTAGAAAATGGGGTTAAAGATTTATATTATAGTGAAAAACCAGAAGATTTATTAAATCAACTCAAAACTAAATATATCAAAGAAACTGATTTGCTTGTAAAAGATCTAACCCATCTATCACAAAATTATCATCAAGAACCTTATCTCAATTATCATGGTTATGATGAAATCATTGGTCAAGCAAGAACGATGATTTATGAAGCCAAAGAAGATATTTATATCAATACCGATTTAGATATTTCTGTCTTTGATGATGCATTTACTTTTTTAGAACAAAAAGGCGTAGATATTTATATCTTTTCATTTAGAGAACAATCATCAAAAAGAATGAATGTTACAATACTTTCTCATGAGTATGAAGCTCTTGAACCAACAAGACTGATGATGGTCATTGATATGAAAAAAGTTATGATTGCTAATAAGCATCCATTAACCCATAAATGGAGCGCAACAACCACAAAAAACGAACTTATGATCAATATCATTACAGAACATATTCATCATGATATGTACTTATTTAAAATCAGAAAAAAACAACAAAAACATTTATTTGAACTCTATCCAGACTTACTCATTGGCACACAGTTTGAAAAACGTAGGAAATAAAGCAATTATCTCAACTTTTTTGTTGACTTTTGCCCCTATCTACGATAAAATATCTATGTTGTACCACATAGGAGAGGTTTTAAACGCATAAAATATGCTACCTTGATAGTGAGTCTTCACAAAAAATAAGGAGGTGTAACAACGTATGTATGCAGTTATTAAAACAGGCGGTAAACAAGTAAGAGTCGTTGAAGGTCAAGAAATCTATGTAGAAAAACTTGATGTTGAAGAAGGCGAAAACTTTGAATTTACTGAAGTATTAATGGTTGGTGGAGAAAAACCAGTAATCGGAACTCCAGTCGTTGAAAATGCGAAAGTCGTTGCTAAAGTGTTAAAACATGGTCGTGGTAAAAAAATCATCGTGTTCAAATACAAAGTAAGAAAGAAATATCGCATAAAACAAGGACACAGACAAGCATATACTAAGTTAGTCGTAGAAAAAATTGTAGCTTAATTATGATTAAAGTACAAAAGATTTACGAAAACGAACAATTAAAAACTTTAATTGTTAAAGGACATGCCAATTATAAAGCGAAAGGTGAAGATATCGTGTGTGCAGCTGTATCAACTGCAACGATCCTTACTGCAAACGCAATTGAGCATTTGAAACTAAATCAAGCAATTGATTTAGATGTAAGTGAAGGATATTTTAAAATCAGTCTATTAGAAAAACAGGATACTGTCATTGGACTTTTAAAAAATTTAGAATATACCTTAAATGAATTAGAAAAACAATATCCGAAATATATTAAAAATCAAAAGGAGGGATAACATGTTAAAGTTAAACATACAGTTATTCGCATCTAAAAAAGGTGTAGGTTCAACTCGTAATGGTCGCGACTCAGCATCTAAACGTCTAGGATTAAAGTTATCTGACGGACAATATGCATCAGCAGGCTCAATCATTTATCGTCAAAGAGGAACTAAAATCCACCCAGGTAACAATGTTGGCCGCGGTGGCGATGATACATTATTCGCTAAAGTTAGTGGCACCGTTAAATACGAACGTTTAGGTAGAGACAGAAAACAAGTATCAGTTTACGAAGGATAACCTTAGTTATCCTTTTTTTTCGAAAAAGAAGTTGGTGAACAAATGTTTATAGATGAAGTAACCGTTGAGGTATTCGGCGGTAAAGGCGGAAATGGTATGGCTTCATACCGACGCGAGAAATATGTTGAATATGGCGGCCCATGGGGCGGTAATGGCGGGAACGGTGGATCCGTTATTTTTGTTGGTGATGAAGGTAAACAAAACTTAATTGATCTTAGATATCAAAGACACATCAGAGCTCAAAATGGTGTTAATGGTATGTCTAAAGGGATGCATGGTGCAAATGCAGAACATAGATATATTAAAGTGCCCCTAGGCACTGTTGTGTATAGTGAAAATAAAGAATTCTTTTTAGGTGAAATTACTGAACAAGGTCAAGAATTAGTGGTTGCTAAAGGTGGCAAAGGCGGTCGTGGAAACATGGCGTTTGCGACTGCAAGAAACTCTGCACCGAGTTATGCTGAAAATGGCGATCCAGGTGAAGTTAGAAAGCTACACATTGAACTTAAAGTATTAGCTGATGTTGGACTGATTGGTTATCCTAGTGTTGGAAAATCAACCATCATCTCAGTAGTTTCAAATGCAAGACCTAAAATTGCAGCTTATCCATTTACGACCCTACAACCTAATTTAGGGATGGTTTATGTCGGTGAGGATTCATTTGTCTTAGCAGACCTACCAGGATTAATTGAAAATGCACATCAAGGACATGGACTTGGTATCAGATTTTTAAAACACATTGAAAGATGTAGAGTTTTTTTACATGTAGTTGACATTACCAGAGATGATCCATATGATGATTATTTAAAGATTAAAGAAGAACTTAGACAATATGATGAGTCATTGACACAAAGACCACAAATCGTGGTGATTAATAAGATTGATATGCCTGATACAGAAGATAAGATTAAAGCATTAAAATCTAAAATCAAAGAAGATATTGTCTTAATCTCAGCGATTAGACAAGAAAATGTTAAGGATCTCATGTATAAAACATATGAAATGCTTAAACAAGCACCTAAGATAGAAAAAGTTGAAGATGAAACAGTTAAGTTATATAAATATGAAGCAGAAGGTCCAGCATTTGAACTTAATGTGACAGAAGATAATGTTTTTGAATTAACAGGAAATAAACTTAGACTGTTATTTGAAAGAACTGATTTTACCAAAGATGATGCAGTTAAGCGTTTTGCAAGACAACTTAGAAGTTTAGGTGTTGATGATGCATTGCGTGCTAAAGGTGCTCAAAATGGAGACACTGTAAGAATCTTCGATTTTGAATTTGAATTTATCGAATAAGACAATCAACCGATTGTCTTTTTTTATAAAAAAATAGGAGAGGTCTCCTATTTTAAGTGTAATGATTTAATTTTGAATCGATAGTTTTTTCTTAAGTGTTTTAACTCTTGACGTAGCACTCTTTGTTGAAGTTTTTGAGCTTTAACATGATATTTTGTAGTATGCTCATTCATATTTCTAATTTCATGTGCTCTATTACTGTTAAGTGATTGTAAATCTAAGGTGTTATTCTTATGAGCTTTATCAATAGAGAGCTTAGATTTCTTCATATCTTCATCATAAGCAATATTTTTTTGCTTAAACGTATCAAGTGTTTTAAGTCTGGTTTGTTCAAAACGAGTAAGTAAACCTTGATTCTTGTTTTCAGTTGATTGTAAGAAGTTTTGATAAGTCTTGTTTTCAAGCTCTAAATGCTGATCATATTTTTGCACGTGTTTTTGATATTGTGCTTCAATATGTTCCATTTGTTTTTTGTAATCTGCAAACGATTGGTTAGCAACTTGAGTTTGATTATCATTGAGTGATTTTAATTCTTGTTTCATGAACTCTAAGTGACCTTGAAGCTTAATATCCAGCTGTTTAATGGTAGCTTGTATAGTTGCTAAAGATTTTTCTAATTCTTGATTCTTTTGATCTTTGCCTTCCTTATAGCCTTGAAGTTCAGTTTTCAAGTCCTTTTCTTTTTGATCTTTAATCTTAAGTTCATTTGAGTCAAGTTGATCCATGGTTTGTTTTTGGTTAGACTTAAGTTCATTAAGCAAGTGCTCTTGAGCTTTATTGAAGTCTTCAACGATATCATCTTGTTTCTTATCACTTGCGTGATAGAAATCAAACATATGATTTAGCATTTGTTGCTGATTGTTGATTAAATGATTTTCAAATATCATTTGAGCTTTCTTTAGTTTCTTATCTTCTTGATATAATAGTGAATCAGTAACATAAGCAGTATCATTTAAATTCTCGATAAAGCTTAGATGTGCACTGATTAGACTATCAAAATCAGATTGAATCTTTTCATGTAAATGTTGACTTTCCAATTGATATTTCAAATAGAAGTTAGATTCTTTTGTTTGATGTTTTTTAAGAAGTTTTTGTTGTTTTTCCATACTTTCTTTGATATGATCAACTTGTTTATCGTATGGTAACATTTTTTGATGTTTCTTATCTATTTGTTTTTCAATGGTTGATAATCGGTGTTTTAAGTTCTTAATTTCTTTTTCATGATTAAGAATCAATTTTTGATTTTCTTTCATATCATGATGTTTATGTTTAGCAGGAATTACACCACTAGCAATGTTATCATTGATCTTTTGAAGCTGAATCACAAACTGATTTTGTTTTTCTAAAGCTTGTTGTGTTTGGAAAAACTTTTGTTCAAGAAGATTGATATCTTTTTGGATATCTTTTTGTTTTGTATGAATCTTTTGTAATTCTTGTTCATATAAGTTCATCGCATCTTCATGCTTCAACATATATTTATAACTGGTTTGGTCATCAATTTTCTTTTGATAGTATTCTAAGTCTATAGATTTAAACTCATTAATCATCTGTGTAATACCATCTTTTAAAACTTGCTCAAGATCATTAAGATGATTTAACATCTTTTTAAAAATCTCTGGATGTGATGGAAGTAGATATAAAGTTTTGATGACAGATTGAATGGTTTTATGTTTCTTGTAGAATAATCTTAACCCATAAAAGAGCATTTCAGATTGATATTGTCTTAGATTTAAGTCATTTAAATATAGTTTCATCAATCGGATGGCTTTTTGGTTTGATAATTCTTTTTGATGATTGGTTTTCTTTTCAAGTAGAAGAAACTCTTGTTCATGATGTTTTCTTTGTTGGTCAAGCTTAATGAGTTCTACTTGATATTTCTTATCAATCAAATTTAAATTGTCTTTATGCTTAGCTTCTTCAAGACTTAACGTGTAGGTTTTAAATATCTGATGCTTGTTTTTTTCAAAAACAGACTCTGCAATTTCTCTTCTCATATCTTGCTCACTGATTGTGAAATCTCTTTTTGATTTCATCTTTTCTAGTTCAAGTTGAGTAGATATTTGTAAAAATTGCGTTTCAGATTCAAAGTCAAGTTTTGCAACGATAGCTTTAACATTTTCCTTTTCAATCTTACATGCATAATCATGTTCTATCTCTGCAGTTTTAAGTTTTGATAAATATGATGCCAAATGTTGGTCATTATTAAGTAAATTTAATTCTCTTTCTTGAATATGAGATTGGATTTGAAGTTGGATTTCTAAACGTAGCAAATCATTTTTTAATGTCATATTTAGGACATGTAGTTGATATTTATAGGTTTCTTCTAATAGATTTAAATGTTTTTTAGATGCTAAAAGATTATGATTGAAATTTAAATCAATTTTTGCAATGTCTTGTTTATAATCATATGCAAGAAAATCTCTTTTTAAACGCCAATCATTCATTTCTTTTAAATGATTGATATCATGTTGATAAAGTTTTTGTTGTAATTCTTTTTGTTTCATTGTGATATCTTTTTGTGTTCTTAAGATTTGTTTATTTAAATCATTATCTAACCCTCTTAATACAGAAGTTAAATTATGATTGATCTTTTCTTTTACATGTGGATCATCAGCATGTTTCATCTTTTCTCTATATGCTCTTGATTGAATGATTTTTTCTTTGTGTATAGCTTCTCTAAATGCTGATAATTTAGAGTTTAATAAAGTAATCGTCTCATTAGATTGATGAACGATACGTTGTTTTTTCTCTTCATACGTTGTTTTTTGCACATTAAAAGCTTCATCAAGGTCTAGCAATTGTTGTTGATGATCCTTTTTGGTTTTATCTACGGTTTGTTGATATTCAGTATTTAGTTCTTCAAGTTTAGCATGAACAGGGTCAATTTTCTTTTGATGTTCTTTTTTAAGAGTGTTTTTAGCCTTGTCATGCGCTTTTTTAAGCTTATTGATTGCTGTGTTAAACTGTGTCGTTAATAAATGATAATTGTTTTTAATAGTTAAATATGTTTGATCATTAGCATCTTTTACTGTTTGTGTTTCTTTGTCGTTATCAATTAAAGCTTCTGTTTTTTCTTTTTGAAAATTTTCAATTGCTAGATTTACATCTTCAATTTTCTTTTTATAATTGGTTTCTAAACTTGATTGGGTGTCTTTCTTTTCTTTTTCGATATCATTTGATTGTTCTTGGTAAAGTTTTCTTGCAGTTGCCTTTTCTTTTTCAAATTGTGATATTTCTCTTTTTAGTTGTTGTTCAAGTTTTTTAAGTTTGTCTTCGTATGTTTCTTTTAATGCTAGTTTATCTTGTTCTAATTTCTTAGTTAAAACGCTTTGATCTTTATTTATTTTTTGTAGATCTTGGATTTTATCTTTTTGAAATTGATCAAGATTGGTTTTATGATCTTCAACACTCTTTAAAATATCCTTATTTAAACGCTCAATATGTTTTACATAGTTTTTATGGATTTGTAAGCTCACATCGATGGAAATTTTATGTTTATAATGGATATGTTGATCAATCCATGTCAAATTTGGATTAATATCATCTAAAAGAACCACCAATTCATTTGAGATTGGTAGATATTTTTGTCCGTGATTTAATTCATCTTTGAAAAGACGTTCAAACGTCTCTAGGTTGTCTATCTTTAAAATGGTTATCACATCCTAAAATTATTATAACATAATCAAGAGTTAAGATAGAAAAAAGCACGAAAAAATGTTATAATTAAATGAAAAGATAAAAAGCTGGGTGAGACTTTATGTATGCGTATGTAAAAGGCGTGGTTACGCTTATTAAACCAAGTTACATCGTCGTCGATGTATCAGGTGTAGGATATCAAATATTAACTCCAAATTCATATCATTATAAACTTGAAGATGATGTATTAGTTTATACCCATCATTACGTGAGAGAAGACATTAATGTTTTATATGGTTTTCCAAGTTTAGATTCTAAAGAATTATTTGTAAAACTTATTGGTGTTTCTGGAATTGGACCAAAGAGTGCACTTAGCATTTTAGCAAGTGATCAAATTGATGATATCATTATGGCTATCGAAGCTTCAGATGTTAAATTTTTGACAAAATTTCCTGGGATTGGACCAAAGAGTGCACAACAAATCATTCTTGACTTAAAAGGTAAACTTGTGATTGATGAACTAGAATTCATCCCAACTCAAGAATCAGATGTATCACAAGCATTAACAGCTTTAGGATATTCAAAAACAGAAATTAAGAAAGTACTTAAGAAGGTAAATCCTGATCAAAGTGTTGAAATGATGATCAAAGATGCACTTAAGCTACTGATGAAATAAACTTAAAAGAAGGTTTCTTATGGATAAAGAACGTATTGTAACTGCAATGTCAATTAAAGAAGATGAAGATCAAACATTACGCCCTCAACGACTTGAACAATATATTGGACAAGATGACATCAAAGAGATGCTTGATATTTATATCAAAGCTGCATTAAAGCGTAAAGAGGCACTTGATCACATGCTTTTATATGGACCTCCAGGTTTAGGTAAAACAACTTTAGCACAAATCGTTGCTAATGAACTTGGAGTCAATATTAAAGTGACAAGCGGACCTGCGATTGAACGTAGTGGAGATTTAGCAGCTGTCTTATCATCACTTGAACCTGGTGATGTTTTATTTATTGATGAGATTCATAGACTACCAAGATTTGTTGAAGAAGTTTTATATGCTGCTATGGAAGATTATGTGTTAGATATCGTCATCGGTAAAGATCATGAATCTAGAAGCATAAGAATCGATTTGCCTCCATTTACTTTAATTGGAGCAACCACAAGGTTTGGTGATTTATCTGCACCACTTAGAGATCGTTTTGGTGTTGTCTTTAGATTAAACTATTATGGTGTTAACGATTTAGAACAAATCGTAAGAAGAACAGCAGGCGTTTATCAAAATGATATAGAAGAAGATGCGGTTAATGCTTTAGCTAAGAGAAGCAGAGGCACACCTAGAATTGCAAACCGATTATTTAGAAGAGTTAGAGACTTTGCGGAAATCATCGGTGATGGAACGATTAATAAAGAGATTACAGATCATGCCTTATCTAAACTAGGTATTGACCATAATGGACTTGATCATACCGATTATCGTTATTTAAAATCGATTATAGAGAAATTTGGTGGAGGTCCTGTAGGTATTGAAACCATCTCTGCATCCATCTCTGAAGAAATGACAACTGTTGAAGACGTTTATGAGCCTTATCTACTGATGGAAGGGTATATTAAAAGAACCGCTAGAGGTAGAGTAGCAACCGAAAAGACTTATCAAGCGTTAGGCATAAAATATTATAAAGGACTGTTTGAAAAATGAGAGTAAGTGATTTTGATTTTCATTTGCCTAAAGAGCTGATTGCTCAACACCCAAGTGAAAAAAGAGACCATTCAAGATTAATGGTTTTACATAAAGAAGATGAAACGATTGAACATAAACATTTTTATGATATCGTTGATGATTTAGCTAAAGATGACGTTTTAGTTATTAATGATACGAAAGTTATTCCTGCAAGACTATTGGGCTCAAAAGCTGAAACCAATGCAGTGATTGAAGTGTTATTACTTGAAGAGTTAGAAAAGAATGTGTGGCAAGCACTCACAAAACCCGCAAAACGTGTTAAATTAGGCACTAAAGTCCATTTTGGCGATCAATTAACGCTAGAATGTGTTCAAGTTCATGATGAAGGATTAAGGGATTATAAACTGCATTATGAAGGCATATTAATCGAGGTATTAGAAAAACTAGGTACGATGCCATTACCTCCTTATATCACAGAAAAACTAGAAGAACAAGATCGTTATCAAACGGTTTATGCAACCAATCCTGGAAGTGCAGCAGCACCAACAGCTGGTCTGCATTTCACAAAACCTTTATTAAAGAAAATCGAAGATAAAGGCATTGAAATTATTCGAGTGACTTTAAATGTTGGACTGGGCACATTTAGACCCGTATCAGTAGATTTAATAGAAAAACATATCATGCATCATGAAACATACACGATTTCTAAAGAAAGTGCAAAGAGATTAAATGAAGTTAAACAAATGGATAAAAAAATTGTTTGTGTAGGAACTACTTCTTTAAGAACCGTAGAAGCAAACTACAATAACGGCTTTCATGAAGGCACTTATGCTACTGATATATTTATATATCCTGGCTATGAGTTTAAAGCCTGTGACAAGCTAATTACAAACTTTCATTTGCCAAAATCAACACTCATTATGTTAGTTTCAGCACTTGCTGGAAGTGAGTTTGTTAAAAAAGCATATTTAGAAGCAATCGACAAAAAATATCGTTTCTTCTCATTTGGAGACGCAATGTTTATTAAATGATTGAAAAATTGAGATAAAATCGTTATAATTTATATAGACGTATGGAAGGAAGATATATATGGATAAGATTAACCTACAAGCACTCACATCAAGTTATTATTTATATATTGCCATTGGTGCAGTAGCATTATTTGCACTAGGAATGACGTTTTATCTACTAACTAAACGTCAAAAAACAAAAGTTGAACCATTAGATCCTAGCTTGATAGAAACTTTATATCAAGCATTAGGTACAGCATCAAATATCAAACAGGTTGAACTTGTACAAAAAAGATTGCAAATCGAAGTTGGATCAATTAAGAAAATTGACCAAGAGAAACTAAAAGCCTTAAATATGCCAGCATTTGTTACTGGTAAAAAGATAACTATTTTAATTAAAGACAATACAAAAGAAGTATACCAATACTTAATTGAAAAAAGAAAAGAGGAAGTATAATGGAACAAAAATTTCTCATCACATCTGAGTATGGCATTCATGCTAGACCAGCAACAAGACTCGTCAATTTAGCAATGAGTTTCGACGCTGACATCATGCTTGAAGCAATGGGTAAAACAGTCAACTTAAAATCAATCATGGGACTGATGTCTCTTGGGATTTATAAAGGGGAAGAAGTTAAAATCATAGCTACAGGTCACGATAGCGAAAAAGCTATTCAACAATTAAGTGATTTTATAATGACAGAAAGATTAGGCAGATTAGCTTAAAAAAATGATAAAGTGGCCATAAGCCACTTTATGTCTATTTAAGGAGCATCATGAGGCAAAAAAGAATAAAATATGTAACTATAGATCTACTTAAAGAACATGGTGTAATCACCGAAGTTAAACATTTAGATCTACCAAAGGATAAAAAAGTTTTTTTAGAAATAGGTAGTGGTAAAGGTCAATTTATCACATCCTTGGCAAAAGATCATCCAGATGATTTTTTTATCGCCATGGAAGTGAATAAGTATGTGATTTATCGTATCTTAGAGAAAAAACTTGAACTAAAATTGGATAACTTGATGATTGTATTGGGTGACGCAAAAGATTTAGAAACTTATATGCTTAACCATAAAATTGATCAACTTTATTTGAATTTTAGTGATCCATGGCCTAAAACAAAACATCACAAGAGACGATTAACATTTCCAAGTTTTTTAAGACTCTATTTAAAGGTCTTAAAACCACAAGCGATTTTACAGTTTAGAACTGATCATCTCAATCTATTTTTAGATAGTTTAGAGTATATGGAAACCTATTTTGATATCATGGATGTTACATATGATTTAGAACCTTCAACATACATGACAGAATATGAGGAGAAAAAAAGGGTATTAGGTCCAATTTATCAATTAAAAGGGAAGGTAAAACAAGATGATTCCAAAGATATATAAAGATTTATTTACAATAGAAGCAACTTCAGGATATGAAAAACCAGTTAGAGCTTATATGGAAACTTTTATGTCTAAATTTAAAGATTATGACGTCCAAAAAGATCGTTTAGGATCAATTTTCGCAGTCAAGAAAGCTGAAGATAAAGATGCACCTGTTGTGATGGTTGCTGGTCATATGGATGAAGTAGGTCTTATGGTTGTGGGTATTACTAAATATGGGATGTTAAAACTGCAAAACATTGGTGGATTAAACGGAGAAGTCTTTATTTCTCAGGTTTTAAATGTCCATACAAAAAATGGAGTCATTAAAGGTGTTGTTGGCGCACTACCTCCTCACTTAAAACAATCTCAACAAACAACGATTGCTGATTTAATTTTGGATATTGGTGCTCGTTCAAAAGAAGAAGCTTTATCATTTGGTGTTGAACTTGGTGATATGGTCTTATTTGATAACCCATTTTTTAACACTAAAAACCCTGATAGAATCATTTCTAAAGCCATAGATAACCGTTATGGATGTGGATTAGCTTTAGAGGTTATTAAGAGATTTAGTGGCAAAAAACTACCGTTTACTCTTGTTGTTGGCGCAACTGTTCAAGAAGAGGTTGGACTTAGAGGTGCAGAAACAGCAGTCAATAAATTTATGCCAGATATATTTTTAGCACTTGATGCATCACCAGTTAATGATATGGCATCAGAAGATAGTTTAGGTGCACTTGGCAAAGGATTTTTACTTAGACTATATGATCCAAGAAATGTCATGCATCATGGCATCTTAGATTATTTCGTAAAACTTGCAGAAAAACATCAAATTAATTATCAATACTTCACATCAAAAGGTGGCACTGATGCAGCAAAAGCGTTAGACTTAAAAGATGGTGTGATTGCAACAACAATAGGACTACCTGCTAGATACATCCATTCAACAGCAGCAATGATGGATGTTAATGATTTAGATGCGGCTAGACAAATGATATTTACAGTGTTAAAAGATTTAACACCGAAAAAAATAAAAAAATTACAAGGGAGTGTGTAATGCATGAAAAAAGTTAAACTACATAACGGATATGAAATGCCATTATTTGGTTTAGGTACTTTTTTAGCAAAAGAAAATGAAGCATATGAGGCAGTCAAATATGCTTTAAGTATAGGATATCGTCACATTGATACCGCACAAATGTATTTAAATGAAGCACTAGTTGGAAAAGCAATTAAAGATTCAGGTGTCGATCGTAAAGATATCTTTATTACAACTAAACAAAGAGGACATTCAAATTTAGATAACATGAAAAAAGCTTTTGATGAAAGTTTAGAAAGACTTGGTACGGATTATGTGGATTTGTATTTAATTCACTGGCCAAACCATGATAAGAAAATCAATCAACAAACGTGGCAGTTCTTTGAGTCTATTTATAAAGCTGGACGTGCAAAAAATATTGGTATTTCTAATTTCCAAATTCATCATATCGAAGATCTTTTAGAAACAGCTGAGATCATCCCAATGGTTAATCAAGTTGAAATGCATCCTGGATTATCTCAAGTACCTCTTAAAAAATATTTAGATAAAAAAGGTATTCAATTAGAATCATATGGACCTTTAATGAGAGGTGGCGTCTTCGAAGGTCAATGGGGAGAAACTTTAGGAGAAATCGCAAAAAAACATAATGCATCTATTGCACAAATAGTTATTGCATGGGGATTACAAAGACAAATCGTTATGATTCCTAAATCAATCACCCCAACACGCATCAAAGAAAATTATGATGCGCAAAACATAAAATTATCAGAAGAAGAGATGCAAAAAATTAATGATTTAAACCGTGGTAAAAGAGTCTATACAGACCCAGATAATTCACCATGGGGACCATATACAGAATAAAAGTTGACCGTATGGTCACTTTTTTTCCTAGCAAGAAGGGAGTAGTTTATGACAAAGACAAGAAGAAACTTAACAATTTATAGTGGCGTCATGCTCTTATTTG
Organism: Tenericutes bacterium MO-XQ; assembly: GCA_002838185.1. Taxonomy (GTDB): domain Bacteria; phylum Bacillota_I; class Bacilli_A; order Acholeplasmatales; family Acholeplasmataceae; genus Mariniplasma. The sequence continues at coordinate 1,014,930 of CP017948.1, forward strand.
GGCTTATTTTAACCATCGTTTTTGTAACAATTTATGATCGGGTTGAAGTATCTTCCACATTTGGTGGTGAAACACTTCATTTAGGTAGTTATATCTTAAGTGATTATGTGACAGATGAAATTGATGGACAAGCCTATGTCTCATTTAGTGTGAGTGATGCGAAGAATTTTATTGATAAGCATGTGGTCACACATGAATATTATATTGGTGAGAAATTTACAACAAATAATAGTCTAAGTAATTACTATTTGTTTTTAGTAGAAGATATTTTGTTTACACTTAAATATGATGAGGATTTATTAACTTTTTATCTTTATAGTGGCTTTATTGATTTTGAGCATGAAGGTCAAATCTATCGTATGCCATATATTGAAATGAATGAGTTAGTATTTGATCAAGGTGTGTTTTCATCCTATAGCGATCTAAAAGCTTATTATGAAAAATTAAGTAGTTCAGTGATGCATGATGATAACAAAACCATAGAAGTTATTGCATATTTGAAAAATGAAACCAATAATAAAATCAACTTAAATGAGTCTATGACAGTCGTTTTAGATTATAGTGGTGATGATGTCTTAATCAATTTTAATTAATTGATTTAAGCATCATCTTTTTTTCTTGATTATTGAAGGATTATCATATATAATAAATGTGACTTATGGGACCCTTAGAGGCCTAAAAAGGAGAAAATATTATGAAAAGAAATGAAATGCAAGCTTTAACGCTTACGACTGTATTTGCAGCAATCATCTTAGTGATGACGTTTGTGCCACAAGTAGGATTTATTACAATAGGAACTATGGCATTAACTTTAATTCACATTCCGGTATTGATTGGTGCTTTTTTGTTGCCTAAAAAATATGTTGTTTTATTAGGCTTTATGTTTGGGATTGGATCTTTAATTAGAGCAGCTACAACACCAACTGGTGTCTTAGATCCAGCGTTTGTTAACCCTTTGGTATCAGTTTTACCAAGAATGTTATTTGCACTAGCTGCTAGTTATATTTTTGATTTATTTAAATGGTTTGACAAAAAGGTTAAAAATTCAGATATTTATATCTTTTTAATTGTAACGATCTTAACAGTGTTTGCACTATATTATGCATCAGGGGTTATTATTGATGCAACTTCATGGAATCCAAATCTTATTTATCCGTTAGCATTACTTATCATGACAGGATTTATTACCGTGTATTATACATTGATTAGAAAAAATGATCATAAACAAACGGTGATTCCTTCAACATTCTTAATCGCAACTGTATTTCATACTGTTGTTGTATTAGGTGCACTAGTTATTTTTGAAAAAGCATTTATTGAACAATATATTCCTTCATCAGAATTATTAGGATTTATATATACTGTTGCGGTAACCAATGGTCTTATTGAAGCTATTTTAGCTGTTTTAATAGGAACACCAATCGTTATTGCAATTAACCAATTAAAAGCACAAAACATATAGGAGGCGTCACATGATTTTACTATTTGATGTCGGGAACACGAATGTCTTTATTGGTGTTTCAGATGGGTTTAAAATCATTGATACTTATCGCTTAAACACAGAAGTGACAAAGACTGCAGATGAGTATTATATTCAAATGAAAAATTTAATCGATTTTCAAGCAGTCAAACATATCGCAATTTCTTCTGTTGTCCCTAGACTTACAGAAAAACTAAAAGAGATCGCAAAAAAATTTGTTGGAATCGAACCTTTAATCGTTGGTCCAGGTGTAAAAACAGGATTAAACATTAAAACTGACCATCCAAGAGAAGTTGGAGCTGATCTGATTTGTGATGCTGTTGGTTTAGATGATGATATGGACCCAGCACTCGTCGTTGATTTGGGTACAGCTATTAAATATATTTATGTCAAACATAAAACTATTTTAGGTGTCATTATTACGCCAGGTGTTAATGTCTCTATTAAAGCATTAGTAGGACAAACAGCACTTTTACCCGATATTGACATCGAAGTGCCTAAAAAAGTATTGGGAACCAATACAATTCACTGTATGCAATCTGGAGTAACATATGGGGTTGCAGCTCAAGTCGATGGCTTAATTGAACGTATTAAGGCTGAAGTTAATGAAGACTTTAAAGTGATTCTAACTGGCGGTTTATCGAGTTTGATTGCACCTTTATGTTCTCATCCTTTAGTTGTCGATCAAGACATCATATTAAAAGGACTTTTAAAAATTTACAATAAAAACGAACAAATTAGAAAATAACCAGGAAAATCTGGTTATTTTTTGTTAAAATATAAAAGAAGGTGATTATATATGAACTATAAAGAAAATTACAATTTATGGAAAAACTATAAAGACTTAGATCAAAGTCTAAAACAAGAATTAGATACACTAGATGAAAACCAAATTGAAGAAGCATTTTATCAAGACTTAACCTTTGGAACAGGTGGTCTTCGTGGCATCATGGGTGTTGGAACTAACCGTGTCAATATCTATACGATCAGAAAAGCGACTTTAGGTTTTGCAAGATATTTACTTAAACACAATTTAACTGATGGTGTTGCGATTAGCTATGATAATAGAAAAGATTCAAAAAAATTTGCAGAAGAAGCTGCTAAAGTCTTAGCTGCAAATGGAATCAAAAGTTATCTATTTAATGCGCTTAGACCTACACCAATGCTTAGTTTTGCAGTGAGATATTTTAAAGCAAGTGGCGGCATTATGATTACAGCCTCACATAACCCTAAACAGTATAACGGCTATAAAGCATACGATCAAACAGGTGCTCAAGTAAATCCTATAACTGCTGATTTAATTATTGAAGAAATCAATAATATTAAAAATCCATTTGATATTGATACAGTTGAAAATGATTTGATTCATTCTGTTGATGAAACCTTTGATGATATTTATTTAAATGCAATCAAAGACATCAAGATTAATGATGAAATTAAAAAAGTGAAGATTGTTTATTCTCCACTTCATGGTACAGGTGGACCAATCATTCCACAGTTTTTAATGGATCAAGGCTATGAAGTGCATCCTTACACACCACAAATGATTGTGGATCCTAATTTTTCAAATACGAAATCATCAAATCCTGAAGATCATGAAGCATACGAACAAACGATTGCGTTTGCTAAAGATATCGATGCTGATATCGTCATGGTCACAGACCCTGATGCAGACAGATTAGGAATTGCGGTTAAGCATGAAGGCACATACGAACTCATTACAGGTAATCAAACAGCTAGTGTTGAGTTATATTACTTATTATCACAAAGAAAGAAATATAACTTGTTACCTCCAAATGGCCATGTATATACAACCAATGTAACAACCAAGTTGATTGAAGTGATCGCAAGAAGTTTTGAACTTGATGTCATTACAACACTTACTGGATTTAAATTTATTGGTGAAAAAGCAGAAATGTACCAAGAAACGAATCCATATATCTTTGGTTGTGAAGAATCTTATGGTAGCTTAATTTCAGATGTTGTTAGAGATAAAGATGCTGTACAGGCAGTTTATATGCTAGCAGAAATTGCAAACCATTTAAAACTTCAAGGAAAAACCATTATGGATTATTTAAATGAGATTTATGATACATATGGAGCATATTACGAATATACACATTCAATTTCATTAAAAGGCATTGAAGGTAGTAAGAAAATTCAAGAGATTATGTCATTTTTTAGAGAAAATCCACCAAGACTAGATGATAAACATTTATTAGGATACGATGATGTACAAAAAAGCATCAGAGTTGAAGATGGTATCAAATCACATTTAGATTTACCAAAATCAAATGTATTAAAATACATCTTTGAAGATGATACTTGGATTGTCTTTAGACCAAGTGGTACAGAACCTAAAATTAAGATCTATTATGGTACAAAACAAAAGACACTAGAAGAAGCGAAAGCTTATCTACAAACCATTGATAAACAGATCATGAAGATTATCGATGAAATATAAGGAGAATCCTATGTTTGAACAAAGAAGACAAAACTATTTTAAAGAAGTTAAAGATTTATCAATTTCATTTTTATTTTCAGGTGTAGCACCTCAAAAATCAAATGATCAAAATTATCATTTCTCAGTGAATCGCAGTTTCTTTTACTTAACAGGCATTAAGCAACAAAATGTTGTGTTAATGATGGTTAAAGGCAACGAAAAAACTGATAGTTATATTTTCATTGATAAAATTGATCCTGTCAAAGCATTATGGGATGGCGCAGGCTTAACATTCGAAGAAGCAAGCCAAAAAGCAGAGGTTCCTTTAGAAAATATTAAAGATATTACAGAATTAGAAGGGTATCTAAACGGCTTACTATCAACCAATAGACGTGCAGTTTATGGCATGATTTCATCTGTTTATCTCGATTTAGAAAGACAATCAGAAATATCATTACCTACAAAGGCTCATCTGTTTGCTGATCAATTAAAAGCGAAATATCAATATCTTAATATTAAAACAAACCAATTGATTCTAGCAGAACTTAGAACTGTAAAAGATGAATTTGAAATTGAACAAGTTAAAAAGGCAGTTGAAATTACTAAAACTGGTATCGAACGCATCATGAGTCATATGAAACCAGGTCTTTTTGAGTATGAACTTCAAGCTGAATACAATTATGTTTTAAATAAACATAGAACAACTCCATCATTTGATACGATTGCTGCATCTGGGAAAAATGCGACTGTGCTTCATTATATCGATAATGATTCAAAGATTCCTGATGAATCACTCGTTTTATTTGATTTAGGTGTTGATTATGATTATTATTGTTCAGATGTAACAAGAACAATTCCAGCAAATGGAACGTTTACTAAACGTCAAAAAGAGGTTTATGAAGTTGTCTTAGAAGCAAATAAGAAATCTATCGAATGGTTAAAACCAGGTGTAACTATTAAAGAATTTAACGATTACGGTAAACAAATTCTTATTGAAGGTGCTAAAAAACTAGGTTTAATTAAAGAAGATAGTGAGATATCAAAATATTACTATCATTCATTAGGTCACTATCTAGGACTTGATGTACATGATGTAGGTAATTATGCTAAACCAATTCCAGAAGGTGCATTAATCACTGTAGAACCAGGATTATATATTGCTGAAGAAGGTATTGGTATTCGTATTGAAGATGATGTCGTTGTCACTAAAGATGGCGCAATCAATCTCACAAAAGCGATTATTAAAGAAGTTAAAGATATCGAAGCATTCATGAAAAAATAATAAAAGTAAAAAAATAGAAAATCCCTTACTATGAGATAGGAGGGATTTTTTATATGAAAAAAATTGTTTTTGGAAGTATGTTATTTTTATGTTTGATGTTTTTAACGCATCAAAGTTATGCGGATTCTAATTATCAATCTTATGAAGAAATCACGATGTCAACCGGTGAGCTTTTAAGTGATTTTTCATCATCTGATTATAAGGATTACTATAAGAAAGTAAAAAAAAGAAAGTTTTATGGATGGCGTGTTCATACCGTCAATAAAGATGTCGAAGTTTCTTATATAACAGAAACACTATTTTCCTATTATAACGATGGTTATACTGCAATTGAGTATGAATACAAACTTGATCAAAAAACTACGTCTAAGGTCAGTTTATCGTCATCTGGGTCGATTGGCATTAAACAAAATGGAACCAAACCGACATTCAAACAAAATCTAGAAGGTTCATTAAGACTTTCTGCAGATTATACAACAACAGAATCATCAGAAGAGTCTTATACTGTATCATTAAAAGTTGATCCAGGTACACAAGTTGATCTTTATATTTATGGTGAAGGTTTAATCACAAATGGGGTTGCAGCTAGATACTTTTTATGGATGAGATCTCATAAAGGTGGTTTTGAGGCGTTTGTTGTAACTACACAATATCAGAGATTAGAGAAAAAACGTATATGAAACAAGCTGTTATATATATCTTTATGAGTATATGTATCGTTTTTATGGTCATTTTAATCAATAAGAATGAAAAGACTTTATCTCCAAAAGTATTAACTGTAGATACTTATTACAGTTATTTAGATGTCGAGGGTGAATTTCTTTATATTGATTTTTATCTATCAACACAACTTCATCCCTTAACTGATATAAAGTCATATGGAAGTACAGTCATTCATGATGAAGATGATGAAAAATCACTTCATTTAACACTAGATAATGTCATTTTTAGACATCAAGAGACCTATTTAAACGATACATACTATAAATATACATATGCCTTTGAAATGCCAGTTTTAGGTCATGATTTTGATATATTGGAGTGCTATTTGGAAACCGAACTTACTAATGGAGTAACATATGATTTTTATATCGGTTCTTTATCTTTAAAAACGGTTGTTGATGATAGTGAGCATTTAAGTTGGACAAGCTTAAGTGGCATCAAAAAACCAGAATCATATTTATCAAGACTTCATGAAATCACAATTGATTACGAAAAATTAGATATATCAATTTTATCGGTATCAGTGGGATCGCTATATGATGTTTCATTTGAAGTAAAAGACCATCAAATTATATTAAGTATTCCCTATCAAGCACAACTATTTAATGCCTGTCCAATCACCATTACATTTACAGATTATGAAGTAGAAGTATTTAACTATTTTATTTATATCAATGACTATGAAGTATTAAAACAATCTGGACAACTCATTTACCATTATGCACTTGATTAAGTTATGTGAAGCTAAAAAGCATTATTGTCCAAAAGTATTTAATTTAGTCATTGAGAAAAACGATTTTATTTTAGTGAGCGGTGAAAACGGAAAAGGGAAAACAACATTAATTGAACTTATTTTAGGATTTAAACACCCTGATCAAGGCATTATTGACAAAAAGAAGTTAAAGATAGGTTATGTACCTGAAGTGATGATGTTACCACCATTAATTAAAGCAAGTGAATATTTAGAAACATTATCTAAGGTAAAAAAAGATATGCTTCATGAAGATTTGATTCATTTGTTTAATATTCCACTCTATAAATATATCTATCAACTATCCAAGGGAAATCAACAAAAATTAGCGATTCTTTCAGCATTTATCGGAAAACCTGACTTAATTATATTTGATGAACCATTTTCAGGACTTGATGATACAAGTATGAATGATTTGATGATTTATATTAAAAAGAAAGTTGATTCAGGTCTTAGTTTTTTAGTATCAACCCATAAGCCACAACTGTTTACTGAGTTAGTGACCAAACGGGTTCATTTATGATTAAGCTTTTATATCTTTCTTATGTTGATCGAAAAAAGCTCATGGTTTTATCAATCTTTGAACTTTTAGTCATTGGTTTTTTAGTTCTAATTATCTATGAAAAAGATGCGTATTATGACATGATGTTAGAAGAGCTTTATTATTTAACTTATATTCATGATGTATTTACACAAGTGTTTTTAATTGTCAATGCAATGTTTGTTTTATTTTTAGTCATGGATCATGATCAAGCATTTTTAAAACCGTTGATGAGCTATTTTGGAAGATTAAAGGTAAGTTTTTATAAATATATTTATTTGTTGCTTATCATGATATTTTATAGTGGATTTGTGATGATGTCTTATGTTGTGATTTTAGACATACTAACACCTCTTGAAATAAATATTAACATCAATCAAATGCTTTACATGTTTTTAGATATGATGATTTTAATGAATTTCATATTGATTTTAATCAGACACAAATATAAGAGCTTATCAATTATCATCTTAATGATTTATATCTTTCAAACACTATTTAATGATGCTCTACCGTATAGCTATCAGTATGTTATACCATTTTTTAACATCCATAAAAACTATCAAATTCTTGAACTTTATTACAAAATATGTTATATTTGTCTTGGTTTTATGATTTATATACGTAAATGCATGAGCTATGAACCATAAAAACGATTAAATCCTTGACATTAACTCATAAATTGAGTATAATTTAAAAGGTAGTGAAAAGAAGAGGTACCCTCTCGCCTGATGGACAAATTCATGGGCAAAAAAGTCACATTTAAAATTTTTGATTTTAATTGACATTCAAAGTGGGTACTATACGTAACCACTTTTTCTTTTCATAAAAAACATATTATTTTGCGGAGGTGAAAATATTAAGCAAAATCAAAACAAGAAATCTACTGAATTAGTAAACGAATCGATTCCAAATGTCAAAATTTTATTTATTGACGATGAAGGCACAAATCATGGGGTTATTCCAAGAGATCAAGCATTAAAAATCGCAGGTCAAAAAGACTTAGATTTAGTTGTTGTCTCACCGGATTCTAAACCAATGGTTGCAAAACTTATGGATTACTCGAAATATCGTTACGATCAACAAAGAAAACTCAGAGAAATGAAGAAGAACCAACGTGTTGTTGATATTAAGGAAATAAGACTAAGTCCAACCATTGACAAACATGATTTTGACACGAAACTTAAACATGCATTTAAGTTTTTACAAAAAGGTGACAAAGTAAAAATCACCATTCGTTTCTTTGGTAGAATGATCACTCATCAAGAAGTTGGAAAAGAAGTGATCAAACGATTTATTGAAGCTGTCGGTGATAAGGCAACAGTTGAATCTTATCCAAAAATGGACGGCCGCAATATGATCGCTATAATTGCACCAAATCAAACTAACTAACAGAAAGGACGTATTCACATGCCAAAACAAAAGACACATAGTGGATTAAAGAAAAGAATTAAAATCACTGGTACTGGTAAATTAAAACGCGGACAAGCATATAAAGGACATTTAGCAGCATCAAAAACAACGAAACAAAATAGACAATTAAGAGGCGAAACAAGTGTTCATCCATCAGATGAAAAACGTATTAAATCACTTATTTCGAACCTTAAGTAACAGGAGGAACTAGAACATGCCAAGAGTTAAGGGTGGAACGACAACAAGACGCCGTCGTAAAAAAATATTAAAGTTAGCTAAAGGTTACTTTGGCTCAAAACGTGCTTTATATCGTACAGCTCATGAACAAGTAATGCGTTCATTAGCATATGCTTATAGAGATAGAAAACAAAGAAAAAGAGAATTCAGAAAATTATGGATTACTCGTATCAATGCAGCTGCAAAATTAAATGGAATGAAATATTCTAAGTTAATTCATGGTTTAGCACTTGCAAACGTACAAGTAAACCGTAAAATGTTAGCTGACATTGCAATCAACCAACCTGAAGACTTCAAAGCTTACTGTGCTTTAGCACAAGCTGCATTAGAAGGTTATATACCTCCAAAGACAGAAGTAAAAGTTGAAGCTAAAAAAGAAGTTAAAAAAGAAGCTCCTAAAGCTAAGAAGGAAGAACCAGCTAAAGAAGCTGCTCCTAAAGCTAAAAAAGAAGCTCCTAAAAAAGAAAAAGTTGATTATTCAAGTATGCTTGTTACTGAACTTAAAGAATTATGTTCAGAAAGAAACATTACTGGATACAGCACAATGAGAAAAGCTGAATTAATCGCAGCTTTAGAAGAATCAGATAAATAAAAATGTAAAGAGTGGTATTTACCGCTCTTTTTTTGTATAATTAATGGTAAGGAGAAAGCTATGAAATCCAGATTAATTATTGCACTTACTTTATCCATCTTAATCCTTGTCTTAATGCCGATTGCCTTAAGTCTCTTTAATATTAGGGGACAAGGTATTTTTATGATATCTGCAATTGTATCATTTGTCTATATTGGTGTTTATGTATTTGGGGGAATCCCAAAACTCATCATTTATGCGATTTATGGAATTTTGATTGCATTAATTCTATCGGTGCTTCCATATGAGTATCAAATGCCTGTTATTATCATTGGGACTATGTTTTTCATCTTAAATCCATTATCAATATTTGAAAAATTCTTAGAGTCTAAGATGAAAGATGAAGATGTCTTACCGATTAGAATTAGCATTAGAGGTTCATATTGGCCATTTTTTGAATATCGTAGAGAAATGAAGAACTTCTATCATTTACCACAACAAAAGAAATTGTATACGAAAAAATGGTACTTACATGCTAGACAAGCATCCATGATCCTACTTTATACATTAGGTGTTTTTTTATTCATACAACAAATAAATTATATTGCAAATAGGATCGATGATATTAACTGGTATAACTTCTTTACTTTATATGCAGTCATTATCGTGTTCTTGCTTGCTTATTTCATCCATTTAAAGGGATTTACATCGACATTTAGAACATTAGGGATATCACTATTTCCACCGATTATTTTCATGATCATGATATCAGATTTTCATGATGTATTAAAATATTCTTTAGCTGGATCATTTGTGATTTTTGGCCTTGTGATCGCAACCATAGAACTCATCAACCTACATAAACGGGTTGCCTATGATAGTTATCACTATTATGATGTTGATGAACAAATGGAAGTTTATGCAAATGCGCTTTTTGAACCTTTAGTTTATAATGAAACCTTTACTTTATGTGGGCATTATCAAATCAAGATAACCAAAAAAGAATTTAGAAAGCATTTCCAAGATATCTTGATATATGCTAACTTCTTTCATTTTATTATTACAGCGTATACGATAGATAAAGATGGTGTTCATGTCTATGCTGAGTTTAATAAAAAAGCGTTTAAAAGAGCTAAGAAATTTAAAACATATTTAGAAACTAAATATAAAACAACAGTGCCACTCGATTTAGTATCTGATCCGGAAAAGACACTTTATGAGGATAAATTCTTCCATAGACCAGAATATATTATCGCACGAGCTCAAAGACTTGCAGAACTCTTAAAAGAACTAAGTATTGACGCAAGCATCATCATCTCTGTCATTGCTTACTTTAAAGATCAAGAACAGATTAAAGCGTTATCTGATGAATATAAAATCACGATCCTACCTACTGTCAAAGTAGAAGGGTATATTACCGTAAGAATTGATATCAAAACGATTAATAATGAGTATATGATTGAGACCAAAATTAGAGATTTATTATTAAATCTTTTAATTCAACAAGGACAGTTTGTAAGAATATCTGTGTATTACTAAAAAAAATAAGTCCATTTTCATGGACTTTTTTCATATACATTAAAGATGACATATTACTTATTATATATTATATCACAGCATAATTGTATATGCAATTGCTCGATTTTATAAATAGCGTTTAAAAAGATTATAAAGCCATTAATCGTGCGTAAAAAACTTGACATAAAATCAAATCAATGATAAATTAAAACTATCCTAGGAAGCAGCCGTGGAACCCAAATCTTTTGATCGGGGGTCATACGATACGGGCGTGAAAGCCAAGCAATTGGAATCCCGAAGTATTGATAAGTTGACACCCACTTGAACGTATCCCGTTCTCACAGCTTTCTAGGCTTTTTTTTATGCCTTAAAGATGTTATAATATAGCTAACTTAAAAAAGGAGTTTTTTTTATGGATAAAACTTATGAAGCATTAAAAACATTGTCATTATTACCAGGTGTTCCTGGACAAGAAACTAAAGTTAGACAATATATCAAATCATCATTAGAAGGACATGCAGATGAGTTTGTTATAGACAACTTAGGATCGCTGATTGCGATCAAGAAAAATGATGGTCCAAAAGTGATGATAGCTGGTCATATGGATGAAGTTGGTCTACTCGTCACTCAAATTACTAAAGATGGATTTATTAAATTCCAAACACTAGGTGGTTGGTTTTCTCAAGTGATGCTGGCACAAGTATGGGATATTCATACACCAAAAGGAATCATTACTGCTGTAACAGGTGTTAAACCACCACATATTATACCAGTTGATAAAAGAAAAGAAGCTATTTCTATTGAATCAATGTATTTAGATATTGGTGTATCAAACAAAGAAGAAGCATTAGCACTTGGTGTATTACCTGGACAAATGGTTACTCCTCATAGTGAATTTAAAGTCTTAGGAAGCGGAAAACACCTTTTATCAAAAGCATGGGATAACCGTATTGGTAGCGCTGTTGTTATGGAAGTATTAAAACGCTTAAACCAAGAAAAATGTCCAAATGAACTTTTCGCTACATTCACTGTTCAAGAAGAGGTTGGACTAAGAGGTGCTAAGACTTCGAGTTATGTCGTGCATCCAGAAATTGCTATTGCAGTTGATACTGGTCTTGCTAATGACGTACCTGATGGTGATAAAAATGAACAATCACTAGGTAAAGGTCCACAAATCTTACTTTATGATGGAGGATTAGTTCCTAATCAAAATTTAAGAAAATTTGTTGTTGAAGTTGCTAAAGAAGAAGGTATTCCTTATCAAGAAGCATTTATAACAGGTGGTAGAACAGATGCTGGACATATGCATTTAGCGCATCAAGGAGCTCTTGGATTATCTATAGGTATACCTACACGCTATATGCACTCACATACATCAATTATTCATTATGATGACTATGAAAACACAGTTAAACTGGTTTTAGCTGTTGTTAAAAAATTAGACAGAAATAAAGTTGATGAATTATTAAATAACTAAACACCTGAGGGTGTTTTTTTATTACAAAATTTGCTATAATATGTTTGTGAGTGTGGGGTGAGATTTATGAGAATTATTGCAGGCTATCATAAAGGTAGAGTATTAAAAAGAGTTGGTAAAAAAACAACCAGAGAAACAGCTGATATGGTAAAAGAATCGGTTTTTAATATGATCCAAGGCAGATCTTATCATATGGTATTAGATTTGTTTGCTGGATCAGGTGCATATGGCTTAGAGGCTTTATCAAGAGGTGCCAAATACTTATATGCTGTTGATAGAGATAAAGATGCGATTAAAACTGTTTTTGATAATGCAAAAATGCTTGATGTCACAGAACATATGACGATATTACAAAGAGATTACGATCAATTTTTAAAAGGTGTCGGTAACATCTATTTTGATTTAGTTTTTATTGATCCACCATATGATTTTGAACTATACGACAAATTACTTGAAGACATGAATGATTTAGTTGAAGAAGATGGTATCCTCGTTGTAGAAACCAAAAAGCAAAACGTGTTAAATGATCAGTATAAAGACCTTATAAAAACTAAAGAAAAGACATATGGGATTAAAAGAGTCACCATATATCAAAAAATCATATAAAAAGGTATCCAAAGGATACCTTACAGACTGTAGACAAAAACAGTTTTTTAAGAAGAATATCTCATTTTGAGATGTTCTTTTTTTGTTTGAGTATAAAAAACAGAGTTTTTCACTCAATTCCAGTCAAATCGCAGATATATTACCACATGATTGTGGCTAACTTTTTCAAATTGTACATACTTAAAATCATGAAGCTTCGATCCTCATTTTTCCTAAGTCCTCTAAGAAACGTAAATCCCAGACAATGATTCATTTTTGAAATTCCAAACACCCTTTCAACTGATGTTTTTCTTTTCGGATATACCTCTTTGCCAATCTCAGATAGTCGAATCAGTTTAGCTTCTTCACTATCTGCTTCATAAAAATGTCTTAGTATCACTTTTGTTTTCTGATTTGTACACTGAGTCTTAAAAGGACAATTTAAACAATCTTTCGTTTTTGTTTTATATGCTTTATAGCCTTGTTTGTTGGTACCTCTATAAGTTAAGACTTTTTCATTTGGACAAACATAATAATCATGAAGTTCAATATATTTGAATCTATGTTTTGTAAAATATAATATATTGGATGATCCACCAGCACCTTTTCTTCCTTTAGGTCTTTTATAGGGAATCACAGGCTTAACACCTCGTTTAAATAATTCATGAAGTAATACTGGATGATCATACCCTGAATCCATAACTGCCATGTCAACTTCTTCATGAGCTTCTATATAATTAATGACTGTTTCCAGTCCAGTTTGACTATCGTGTAAGTTACCTGGAAATACTTGAGATGCTAATACCCATCCGTTTTCATCACTAATCACTTGGTTACTATAGGCTAACTGTCTTTCTTTCTCACCTTTATGAAACATGCCACAGTCCGGATCAGTAAGGCTCTTTGTTACTTTTTTAGCTTCGTTGAAATCTATTTCTTTTTTGCCTTCTTCAACTCTAACTTCATTGATTTCTGTTTGTAGAGATTCTACATACCGGTTCGTTGAATCATTGATGATAATGTCATTGACTTGTCTTTTATTTGCATATGCCTTAATATGTGTTGCATCGACAAATATATTATCCATTTTGACAAGCTTTAATTTCATGGCTTGATATAAAATCGTATTAAAGATCTCTTCAAAAACAGAAGTGCCTTCAAAACGACGTACATAGTTTTTCCCAAAGGTTGAAAAGTGTGGAACGACATCATTAAAATCGTATCCTAAAAACCATCGATATGCAGCATTAACTTCGATTTCTTCAATTGTTCTTCTCATGGATCTAATGTTAAATAAATACTGAATAAAGACAATCTTAAATAAAATGACTGGGTCTATAGATGGTCTTCCCATATCATCTGCGTATAAATTTTCTACAATATCATAAATAAAACTGAAATCAATCGCTTTATCTATTTTTCTAACTAGATGATTGTTTGGAACGAGTTTATCCATGTCCATGATGAAGATGTTTTCGCGATTGTTTATTTGATGTTTTGTTAACATGAAATCACCAACCTTTGTTATTATTTTACCATGTTACCTATATATTTATATATAGGTAAAAGTAACTTTTGTATAAAAAAAAGAAGATCAGAAGCGGACGTGAGTCTATTAAGTAGTTCTATCTACACCGATTTTTAGTAGTCTATGCTACAAGCGACCAAACTGATCTTCATATTCATATTTTATAATAATTTTTAAAAAAATACCATATCCTCAGATACGGTACTTTGTCTACAGCCTGAAAGGTATCCAAAGGATACCTTATTTTTTGTATTTTTTCTCGTTAATTTTAGTGTATGATAATTTATGTTTTTCAAGTTTGATAATTGCATCATGATATTTCATAAGCTCAGCAATATGCTCTTTATAGCCCAGTGTAGTCTTCTTAAACATAGGATCTTCAATATCAAATGGCTGTGAAGTTGCAATCCAATAGAGATAATGCTTTTCTTTAAGCTTGTTTTGTTCATAAATATAAACGGTAGCAAATTTATCAATTAAATAGTTTTCGTTTTGATATATATCCTTGATAGTGATAATGGCTTGTTTTGGATTTAATTCACGCATATAGATGTTTTCTTTTTGCTTACCAACAATCAATACAATAACATCGGATTTAAAAGCTCTAAGCTGGTATAAAACCACAATTCCATAGATAATCACACCACTACCTAAAAAGAATAAGATATATTGCAGTAAATCCTCTATAAAAAATATTGATAATCCAATAACGATTAAAGCGAACACAAACATCAAATAAGTAAATTTGATTAAGTATGATGTCGTAAAGATCTCATCTTTCTTCTCTTTAAGCTTAGGTGTTTTAATGCGTCTAGATCTAAATGATAACCCACCTGTAAACTTAATAAACAAAACAGAAGAAAATAAAACTGGAAAGACCCTAATCAAAAACACATAAAGGATCACATATAAATCGTTTGTCATCAAAACGACAGGTATAAATTCATACATTGATGACAAAAAGATTATGATCAAAAATCCATATGCCCATTTAATTTTATTTGTGATTCTGTAAATGAAATGAGAGATGATGAAATAAGATAATGCACTCATAATAAAACTTACGATATCGTTCATAAAAAAACTCCTAAATAAGGGTGATTATGTTTTAGTATAAGTAATTTTCACATGATTGTCAAACTTTATAGATTAACGCTTGTATTTTACAGTTTTATCAAGTAAAATAAGTATGGAAGAAGAAGGAGTGAAGAAACATTATGACTATTCAAATTTGGTTATTTGTTGTATTATTGGTTGTTGTATTACTTGTTGGTGGCGGCGTTGGCTTTTTCTTATCAAGAGGATGGTTTAAAAAATACTTAGAAAAGAATCCTCCTGTGAACGAACAAATGATCCGCGAAATGATGCGTCAAATGGGACGTACACCATCAGAAAAACAAGTAAGACAAATTCTAAATTCAATGAATCAATATAAATAAGACATCAACGATGTCTTTTTTTATTATGTTGCTCGAAGAGTAACATAAAACCACCTGCTATGCGGGTGAGACCAGAAAAGCGGAAGCGATAAACAAAAAGAATCCTCTTGGTTGGTATAATGGACATAACCAATTGCCTTACACCAATCAAACCAAGGAGGATTCTATCACCGATGTCAAAGAGAAACGATGACACTAGTAGTTTATCACACACAAAATGGAACTGCCAATATCACATTGTATTTTGTCCGAAATATCGACGAAAAGCAATATATGGTAAGCTAAGAAGTGATATAGGCAGATATTTGAGGCGACTTTGTGAATACAAAGGCGTAGAGATAGTCGAAGCACATGCCATGAGTGATCATATACATATGCTCGTCAAGATACCACCAAAACTAGCAGTAAGTTCATTCATGGGATATTTGAAAGGTAAAAGTAGCTTGATCATATTTGACGAGCATGCAAACTTAAAATATAACTATGGATCTAGGCACTTCTGGTCAGAAGGGTACTATGTTTCGACCGTAGGTCTAAACAAAAAAACAGTCGAAAACTACATCCGGAATCAAGAATTAGAAGACCAAGTTAAAGACAAGAGAAGTCTAAAAGAGTAAAGAGACAGGTTTACGGGTAAGTAAGGGTGACAAAGGCAATTGGGCAAATAAAAAGACCCTCAAATGGGGGTCGCCAGTAATGAGCCTTGAAGGCGATGAGAAAAACCGCGCCTTGAAGACGCGGATTTTTATTTTTAAACGTAAAAAAAACAGATATTAAAATCTGTTTTCAGTACCTTCTCTTAATCTTTTATAATTAGCTTTATGCCTAATAAATATAATGGTTGCTAACACACTGATCACAACAAAATCCATAATACGCGTTGCTAGGTTATATAGTGGGTGCTCAAATAAGATTCTGATTAAGAAATAAAGAACGACGCCACTAGCTGCTGTTGTTGACGATAGGGAAACATATCTTGTTGTAAAAAACATAATCAGGAACACCACTAATACTGCTAAAGCTACCCAGGGTTCAATCGCTAAGATCATACCAGCAGATGTAGCAACAGCTTTACCACCTTTAAAGTTAATATAAATCGGAAACACATGTCCGATAACAGCTGTCATACCATATATGCTTGAAATGTTGATGTTATACTGGCTTACAATAAATAATGATTGATCACCAATCAGGAAAACTAATGCAATCACTAATGCACCTTTAGCTACATCAAATACAAAAGCGAATATACCTGTTTTAAATCCTAAAACCCTAATTGCGTTGGTTGCACCTGTATTTTTCGATCCATGTTCTCTAATATCTATATTTTTAAATACTTTACCTATAATAAGTCCACTTGGTATGCTTCCTAGAAAATATGATAAGATCATAAGCATACTTATATATACATAAGTCATAAATTCACCTCATTACTTAACAATTATAACATAAATTTTTTTAAACAACATTTAAAAAATAAAACATAATCAAACATTGTGTATGACCATATTTTTTGATATAATAATATCATAAAAATAAGATGGTGATGATGTGAGCAAAATGATAAAACAATATGATGAAAAGTCGATTCAAATCCTAGAAGGTCTAGAGGCAGTTAGAAAACGTCCTGGGATGTATATTGGATCTACAGATCAAAGAGGGCTACATCATTTGGTATGGGAAATCGTTGATAACTCTATTGACGAAGCCCTATCAGGTTTTGGTAGCGAAATAACATGTACAATTAAAGCAGATAATAGTATTGAGGTTTCTGATAATGGACGTGGTATGCCCTATAAAATGCATACTTCGGGTCGTCCTACAACAGAAATCATTTTTACTGTTTTACACGCTGGTGGCAAGTTTTCTGAAGATAGTGGTTACAAGGTTTCTGGTGGTCTACATGGTGTAGGGTCATCCGTTGTTAATGCATTATCTCAATACTTGGAAGTAACTGTTTATAGAGATAAAGGTATATGGCACCAAAAGTTCTCAAATGGTGGGAAGAATATCTCAAAACTAGAACGCATTGGTGATACTAAAAAAACAGGAACAACTGTATTTTTTAAACCAGATCCTAAGATTTTCTCAACAACTTTGTTTTCTTATGATCTTATTAAAGAAAGACTCAGAGAACAAGCATTTTTAATCAAAGGATTAAAGATAGCGATCATTGATCAAAGAAATAACCAAAAAGAGTCATTTCAGTATCATGAGGGTATTAAAGCATATGTGGATTTTATAAATAAAGATAAGAAATTTATTAATGATACATATGTCATTGAACAAGCATATCCCTTAGAACATAAAAAATCAAAATCTATTGAAGTTGATATTGCATTACAGTTTACCCATGGCTATATTGAAAACATATTATCTTTTGTTAATAACGTTAGAACAAAAGATGGTGGTACCCATGAAATTGGGTTCAAATCAGCTTTAACTAGAGCACTAAACGATTATGCAAGAAAATATAATTTAATTAAAGATAAAGATCCAAATCTAGATGGTTCAGATATCCGTGAAGGATTAACTGCAATCGTTTCTTTACGCATCCCTGAAGATGTCCTAGAATTTGAAGGACAAACTAAAGGTAAACTAGGGACACCAGAAGCTAGAAATGCTACAGATAGTGTTGTTTATGAAAATATTACAACATATCTAGAAGAAAACAGAAAAGTAGCTGGTGAAATCATTCAAAGAGCAGTGAGTGCTCAAAAAGCAAGAGATGCAGCTAGAAAAGCGAGAGATGAAGCTAGAAACGGTAAAACGAAAAATAAAAAAGAAATTACTTTATCTGGTAAATTATCGCCTGCACAATCAAAAGATAAGACGAAAAACGAATTGTTCTTAGTCGAAGGGGATTCTGCTGGTGGCTCTGCTAAACAAGGCAGAAACCGTAAATTCCAAGCAATCCTACCTTTAAGAGGTAAAGTTATTAATACCGAAAAAGCTAGTTTAGATCAAATTTTAAAAAATGAAGAAATTGCAACCATGATTCATACCATTGGTGCAGATTTTGGCAATGATTTTGATTTAAAGAAATGTAACTATCAAAAAATCATCATCATGACCGATGCGGATACCGATGGTGCACATATTCAAGTATTACTCTTAACATTCTTCTTTAGATATATGAGACCATTAATTGAAGATGGTCGTTTATTCATTGCACAACCACCTTTATACAAAGTATCTATTAAAAAAGGTAAAAAAGAAGAATCTCACTATGCATGGAGTGATGAAGAGTTAAGAGAACTCATCAATGGCCATCAACAAGTCAGTATCCAACGCTATAAAGGTCTAGGTGAAATGAATGCACCACAACTTTGGGATACAACCATGAATCCAGAAAAACGTGCATTAATTCAAGTGAAAATCGATGATTTAGGTAGCGCTGATAAGCGTGTATCTATTTTGATGGGTGATCAAGTAGCACCACGTAGAGAATGGATTGAAGAAAATGTAGATTTTGAAATCAGTGATGATTTTGATCTAGAAGTAGGGGTGGAATAATGTCAGTCATCAAGAAAATAGACGACTTTGTCGAAAATATCATCGAATCTACCGTTGAAGAAATTTTTAGTGATAGATTTGCTAGATACTCAAAATATATCATTCAAGACCGTGCTCTTCCAGATGCAAGAGACGGCTTAAAGCCAGTTCAAAGACGTATTTTATATGCGATGCAACAATTAGGCATGTATCATAATAAACCTCATAAAAAATCAGCAAGAATTGCCGGAGAAGTTATGGGTAAATATCATCCTCATGGAGACTCAAGTATTTATGAGGCTATGGTACGTTTATCTCAAGACTTTAAAATGCGTACGATTCTAATCGATATGCACGGGAATAATGGATCAATCGATGGTGATAGTGCTGCAGCAATGCGTTATACAGAAGCAAGACTTTCTTTAGCTGCTGAAGCATTATTAGGGGATATCGATAAGAGAACAGTACCGTTTGTACCTAACTTTGATGATGAAGAATTAGAACCAACAGTACTTCCAGCTAAATTCCCTAACCTTTTGGTTAACGGAGCAACTGGTATTTCTGCTGGATACGCAACTAAAATACCACCGCATAACTTAAAAGAAGTGATTGATGCGACTATTTTATATTTAGATAATGATCAAGTGACATTTAAAGAAATCGCTAAAGTCATTAAAGGACCAGACTTTCCTACAGGTGGTATCGTTCAAGGGAAAGAAGGTATTTTACAAGCATTAGAAACTGGTTCTGGTAAAGTCATTATTAGAGCCAAAGCTGAAATTGAAGAAATGTCAAAATCACAAGATCGTATCGTGATTACTGAGATTCCTTATGAAGTTAATAAAGCAGACTTAGTTAAAGCCATTGATGTCCTTAGAATTGATAAGAAAATCGATGATATTTTAGAGATTAGAGACGAATCTGATCAACAAGGACTAAGAATAGCGATTGACCTTAAAAAAGGCGCAGACGCGAATTTAATGCTCAATTTACTATATAAATCGACAGACTTGCAAGTCGCATACAACTACAACATGGTTGCGATTTTAAATCATAGACCAGTCTTAGTTGGTGTACTTCCAATATTAAAGGCTTATGTTGACCATCAAAAAGAAGTCATCACAAGTCGTTCAAATTATGAATTAGAAAAAGCTCAAAAAAGACAGCACATCGTTCAAGGTTTAATCAAGATGGTAAGCATCGTTGAGCAAGTCATTAAAACAATTAGAGAATCTAATAATAAAGCAAACGCAAAAGAAAACATTATGGCACGTTTTGGCTTTACAGAGTTACAAGCAGAAGCCATCGTTACCTTACAACTTTACCGTTTGTCTAATACAGATATACTTGCATTAGAACACGAAGATGAAGCATTATCAGATCGTATTTTAGAATTAGAACACATTTTATCTTCAGAACATGCGTTAAGAAAAGTTATCAAGCGTGAACTTTTAGATGTATCTAAATTACTAGGTGACCCTAGACGTTCACAAATTGAAGAAGAAATCGAAACCATTAAAATCGATGAAAAAGACTTGATTACTGAAGAACGTGTGATGGTTGGAGTTACTAAAGAAGGATATATTAAACGTTCTTCTACAAGAAGCTACCAAGCAACTCAAACGGCTGGGCTTAAACAAGATGATGCGTTGATTTTTGAAAAGGAAATCAATACATTAGATACTTTATTATTATTTACAAACCTTGGAAATTATATTTACCTTCCAGTCTATAAGATCGATGATCAAAAATGGAAAGATTTAGGTATATATATCAATAACATCACACCGATTGAAAAAGATGAAGTGATTATTGATACTTTATGTGTCTCAAGCTTTAAAGACAATGACACAGTTCTTTTAGCAACCAAAGATGGCATGATGAAACAAGCAAAACTTTCTGATTTTGAAGTCACAAGATTTTATAAACCCATGAAATGTATGAAACTCAATGAAGGTGATGAACTTAGATCCATTCATTATGGACAAAAAGAAAACATCATATCTATATCTAAACGCGGATATGTTTTAAGATATATTACTGATGACCTGCCTTTATACGGACTACAAGCTGGTGGAGTTAAAGGAATGAATATTGGAGATAAAGATGAGCTTGTTAAAGCCTTATATGTGAGTGAACGTGATGAGTTTATCATGTTATCTGTTAGAGGTCATGTGATTAAGGATGTCGTAGAGGAACTACCAGTTTATAACAGAAATAGACGTGGTATCTTGGTCGTTGAACATTTAAAATCAAATCCTCATGACTTAGTCTCAGCAGATAGACTATCAAGAGCACAAAGCAAAGAAGATGTGCATGTATTGATTGTTACTGAGAAAGAAGCAATCCATACATCTGTATCTGAACTTAAATATTCTGGTAATAAATTTGGTAAAAAAATCTATGATGATCAAAAATTAGGTATGGCAGAAATGATTAAAATAGATGATGCTTTAGTTGATATTGACATCCAAAAACCAACAAAAAAACCACAACCAATCGTAGAAAACATTGAAGAACCTCTTGATATATTAAAAGAAGAGGAAGTCATCACAAAGGATCATAAAAAGATTCATTTAAGTAGATTTGATCTATTTGACGAGGATGACGAGTAAGGGAGAAAACATATGAAATTTACAATTAATGAAGCAGTACATACGTATAATAAACCTACAGATTTAAAAACAATTGCAAAGGAAATCGGAAAAAAAGATGCTCTAGCAGCAACTGTTAACATGCGTTTACGTGAACTTAGTTATATTCCAACGCATGATGCGACTGTAGAGTTTTTGGATTATAAACATCCAGATGCAATCAAGATTTATGAATCAACATTAAGATATGTAGTTGCAATGGCAGTTAAAAACTTATATCCGAATGCAAAAATTCGTTTTAACTATAGCATTTCAAGATCAATACTTGCAGTATTTGATCAATTTAATGGCATACTAAACCAAACAACATTAAACGATATAGAAAAAGAAGTTCATAATCTTATAGAAAAAGATATACCAATTGTTAGACGTAGAATATCTCTTGGTGAAGCAATGAAGCTTTATGATGAGTTAGATATGCATGATAAAGTTGAGATTCTTAAATATCGTGATGAAGACTATGTAAACTTATATGAATGTGATCAATATATCAACTACATGTTTGGATATATGTTGCCATCAACAGGATATCTATCAACATTTAATTTCATTCTTTACCATCCAGGGTTCTTAATTCAATACCCAAGAGCTGAATATGATGGGAAAATTCCACCATTTAAAGATGAACCTACCTTTGGTAAAGCTTTAAAAGAAGCGAGTAAGTGGGGACGTATTATTTCTGGTAATACTATTCCAAAGATGAATAAGTTTGCCAAAGAAGTTGTTTCTAGTGTTGATTTTGTTAATATGTGTGAAACTAAACATGCACATCAATTAAATGAACTTGGTGATTTGATTGAAAACAATATCGAAAATATTAGATTGATTGGTATCGCTGGACCATCATCATCTGGTAAAACAACGTTTTCTAATCGCTTACGCATTGAACTGATGACAAGAGGTATTAAACCTGTCATGATCAGCATTGATGATTACTATTTTGGTAAAGATAATGCACCAAAAGATGAGTTTGGTTTACCTGATTTAGAGCATGTTGATGCGCTTGATGTTGAATTATTTAACCATGATATGTTAAAGCTTATTCAAGGTGAAAGCGTGACATTACCGCATTTTAATTTCCAAAAAGGAAAGAGAGAAACAGGTAAAACCATTCAAATCCCACACGATCAACCCATAATCATAGAAGGCATTCATGCATTAAATGAAAAATTAACTCATTCAATTCCTAAACATCAAAAGTTTAACATCTATATCGCACCACAAACACAATTACATATTGATGATCACAATCCTATTTCAATTACAGAATTAAGATTACTTAGAAGAATCGTTAGAGATCAAAAATACAGAAATTCATCAGCTAGTGATACGATGGATATGTGGCCAAGCGTAAGACGTGGGGAGTTTAAATGGATTTATCCTAACCAAAAAGAAGCAAATTACGTTTTTAATTCAGAATTAACTTATGAGTTAGCGGTTCTAAAGAAGCACGCTGTTGCTCAACTAAGAGCCATTCCAAAGGATAACAAACATTTTATTACCGCAAACCGTTTACTAAAATTCTTAAAATATTTTATGGATATTGAAGATGAACTTGTACCATGTAATTCTTTACTTAGAGAATTCATCGGAGGTAGCAGTTTTAATCATTAGAAAGGAAGACCCATGAAAGCATTAGCAAATATTGATCGCATACAAATCACAAATGAAGTCATGTTACTCTTATTATCTTTATATGAATCAAAAGGCAAATCATTTTATTATGACGAACTTTTTAATCGAGACTTAAGTGCATTTGAAAAAAATACAATGGAAACCAATTTAATATCGATTGCGACATATTTAGAACTTAATATGACTGAAGCAAGAATCAAGTTATTTGCTAAAAAGCAAATGGTTCCTCGTACAAAAGATGAACATTGTTTAGCAAATATAAAGGTTGCTTTGCAGCAATTACAATCAAATCCTGAACATTTTGAACTTCTTGTTAATGAAATAAACAACCTAGCTAAGCTATTATCTAAGGAGTATGATCATATACAGTTCAATACTTATGATAAAGCTGAAGATGGTATGTTAAAAACTAAGAAGATTTCAAAAAGAGAAGATTTAGAACACTTACTTAATTTATTCGAGAAGAGTTTGAAATCTAAAAAACACGAGCTTACGCAGTTGATTTCTAACTTTTATGTCGATTTTATGAACATGAATATCTATAATGCTCATAATGATTTAGTCGGTATGATTGTCTTATATGCTATATTACTCAAACACTTTAATGTATTTAAATATGTAAGCTTCTTTAAATACTTCTTAAAAGTTAAAGATACATGGCATTCTGGACTTATTACAGCTAATTATTATTGGTCAAGTGGATTTGCACAAACCGATATGCTTAATAGATTGCTTGTGCATATTTTGATTGAAGCTTATGAAGAAGTCGATCAAATGGCACATGAATACGAATTTGAGAAGAATTTAAATAAATCTGATAACATTGAAAACAGTATTTTAAAACTTCAAGAAGTCTTTACAAAAGAAGATTTAAGAAAAAGACATCCAAATGTAAGTGATGCAACCATTGATCGCACATTAAAGCGATTAAAAGACGAAAATAAAATTAGACCGCTTGGTCGAGGTAGAGGATCAAAATGGCAACGCATTATTAAAGGCAACAAGAAAAACATTATGGAACAACTATCACTGTTTAACGAATAAAGGCCATGTGCCTTTTTTTGTTAAATTATTTGCATTATTTAATAGTATTTTTGTTTTTTGTTGTATAATGAATTGGAAAGTTGAGGGATATCATGGATATAAAACTATTAAAAAAACTAAGAACAGAAACAGGTGCTGGCATGTTAGAATGTAAAGAAGCACTAGCAAAATTTGATGATCAATATGAAGATGCATTAAATTATATTTTAGAAAATGTTACAAAAAAAGATGGCAATCAAAGAGTAGCTTCAAAAGGGATGTGCAAAGTTGTTATTAAAGATGACGAAGCAATTTTATTTGAAGTTAATGCAGAAACAGATTTTGTAACAAAAAACGAACACTTCACAAGTATGGTAGAAACTATTGGTAGTCATTTAATCGATAGTGATGTAACAAATGCAAAAACAGCGCTTAAAGTAATGATTGATGATAAGACAATAGAAGACCTTATTCATAGAACGAGTGGCTTAATTAGTGAACAAGCTACACTAAGAAGATTTTACCGTGTCAAAAAGGATAAGACACAAGGTTTTGGTACATATACACATATGCAAGGAAAACTAGTAACTTTAGTTATACTAAACAAAGACAACAAAGACATAGCAAATCAATTAGCGATGCAAGTCGCTTCAATGAACGCAGAATATCTTGATTCGAGCTTAATTGATGAAGATACAATGAACTATGAAAAATTCATGTACGAAAAACAACATGGCTCATTTGATCAGCAAGATTTCAATCATCATATGGCTCAAAAGACGCTATTAAGACAACAATGGATAAAAGATCAATCACTATCAGTGAAAGAGTTCATCAACAAAGAAGACATTAAAATCATTGATTTTTTCAAATTTGAGCTTGGACAAGGCATAGATAATAAACTTAATTGTAGACTTGATATTCCTTGTGATGGTTCAAAAATAACAGTGACATCAGTTTACTAATTATAAACTTAATATATAAAAATAACCCAGTCCATCATGAACTGGGCTTTTTATTTGTCTTAAAGGTTTAGTCAACAATTCTTTATTATGCTTTAATTATTTTTGGTTGTTCTGTAATTAAGAAATTCGAAGAATGAATTGCATATGTATTACTGTTATCGCCTTCAATTTGCTCAGGATTCGTGAAATAAAGTTCACTGTTCCCTTTAACTTTAACGCCTAGTAAACTTGTGATATTTACATATATTTTAATCTTAGTGAACTGATTGACTTCATCAAAATGATAAAAACTACTATCTTTAGACATAATCAAATTAATAATCGTGTTATTTCTCTTAGTTCGTTCATTATATAGTAAAAATGCTCTACTTTCTGTACCGTGATCAGGTGGATAAAACTCATAATCAACGCCATCTCTTTCAAATCTTAGTTTATCAAACGTTATAGTTGACACAATTTTCCCTTCTATAACTCTAAAAGGGATTCGAATCGTTAGAAACTGATAATTTTCTGGATGTTCAAATATATCTTTTTTATCTAGTCCATTTTCTAACATATGAAACATTGGACTTTTTTGTTTTAAAAATTTTTCTATGTATCTATCAGATTCAGGATAGATTAGCATGCGATCGATAAAATCTATGACGGAATAATTTGAAGATGCAAATTGCAATTCTCTAAATAGTTCCGCACGCTTATTTGTATCATCATTTATTTTTACAGTGGTTTTATTATGCATAAGGATTAGTAAACTAAACAGCATACTCGATAAGAAAGTAGCAAACGCAATAAATATAGCTGCAACTCTAATACCAATAACGTTAAAAAGAACTTCTAATTCATCTCCTAGAAAAAGCATAATAAGGGTAAGAAGAAGTACAATTGTTCCGGATATGCCAATCACAATAAGTATAATTTTTTGTTCTTTTTTCATTGCAAACACCTCCTAATTATAGATATCGTGAACATATTATAGCACTTATTTATAGAAAGTAAATAGATATGACTCATTATCATAAAATAATGTATAAATTGCATTATAAAGAGGATAATCTTTATCTAAAACAATTCATAAAAACAATAAAAAAAGATGTTAATCTCCATTGGGAAACTAACATCTTAGCATAATTATTATTTTATCTAAACATACCGTGATCTAATACCTTCATGACTTCATCACAAATTCTATCTAAATCTTTATCAGTCAGTGTATCTCTAAAAAGCACTTGTAAACCAACGAAGTTAGAAATACCCATTAATATATACGATAATGTCTCTAAATCAATGTTGTCATTGACTTCATGACTATCCACTGAACGCTTTAGTTGTCTTTGATAATCTACACTAAATGTTTGATAATATTCCTTAAATAGCTTTTGATCAACAAACATAGATTCCCAAATAATGCGATATGCAAGAGGATCTTCCCAAGCAAACTTCAAGAATGCTCTAAGTCCCAATCTCTCTTTATCATATCTCGTATGAGCATCTTTGATTGCTTCACTAATTGTTTTGCGAATAAGTTTACGATATTTCGCTAGTATATATGAATATAGTGCAAATTTATCATCAAAGTATATATAAAATGTGCCGGTTGCAATACCACTTTTTTCTATGATCTCATTTACAGATGTTGCAAGGTATCCGTTTTTAGAAAAAAGTTTTTTAGCTGTATCAATGATTTGATCAAACGTTTTTTGTCCATCACTACGTTTAGGTAATCTATAGTTTTGTTGATTCATAATAGTATGTAAGATATTACTGTAAACCTATCTTACAGTATACCTTTGCTCCTTATAATAGTTTACTAAAATTCAAGATTTTCTAATATCAACAATACATTTTTATTGCATAGTAATTCATTTGTATGAACTAAGAGTTATAGTAAATTCTTGATTTTTATTAGAAATTTAATCTTCTATACATAGTGTAACTTAAAAAAATAAAAAAAACAATCAAAATTTTTTTTACTATTGACAATCTTTGAATTTAGATTTATGATAAAGATAACATGAACGTTTATTCATATTATAAAATTACATAAAGAAAGAAGGATGTCAAATGATTGCTAAAACAATCAAAGACATCTGTTTGGGTGAGTCTTCATCATTTAGTAAGACAATTACCGAAGCAGATGTTGTTTTATTTGCTGGTGTTACAGGTGATATGAATCCTGTACACATGAATGATGTCTATGCGAAAACATCAATGTTTAAAAACCGCATATGTCATGGAGGATTGGTTTCAGCCCTATTTTCAACAGTTTTAGGGACATCATTACCTGGTGTTGGAACCATCTATTTATCACAAGAATCTAAATTCATCAAACCTGTTTATCTAAATGACACAATCACTGCAACAGTAGAAGTCATTGAAATCATAGAAAGTAAAAACCGAGTTGTCCTAAAAACAACAGCCACAAACCAAAATGGTGATGTTGTAATTACAGGACAAGCATTGGTTATGCCTCCAAGATGAACGAGCAATTACTTTTTGATTTACTAGATGAATTTAGCGAAACTTATGTTAAGCCGCAAGCGAAAACTGTTGATGAAGAAGAAATATTCCCTCTAGAAACTGTTAAACAATTAGGAAAACTTGGGTTATTGGGATTACCCTATCCTAGTATATATAAAGGTGTTGGTGCGCCTTACAAAGCTTATATAGACACTGTAAGAGTATTATCAAAAGATTGTGCAACTACAGGCGTTATTATATCAGCTCATACAAGCTTATGTAGTTCTCCAATATATCAGTTTGGAACTGAAGAACAAAAACAAAAATATTTAACTAAGCTAAATGATGGCACTTTTTTGGGTGCGTTTGGGCTCACTGAGTCTGGTGCAGGAACAGATGCTTCAAAACAACAAACGAAAGCATTTGATAAAGGTGACTATTATGAGATTACTGGATCTAAAATATTTATTACAAATGCTGGTTATGCAGATATCTATGTGATTTTTGCTATGACAAAACCAGAGTTAGGACTCAAAGGAATCTCAGCTTTTATCTTAGAAAAAGATATGCAAGGGTTTACTGTAGGGCCAAAAGAAAAAAAGATGGGTATACGTGGCTCAGCTACTTGTGAACTTATATTTGATAAAGTTAAAGTACCTAAAGAGAATCTTCTTGGAAAAGAAGGTGATGGATTTAAGATCGCAATGAAAACTTTAAATGGTGGTCGTATTGGTATAGCTGCTCAAGCATTAGGTATTGCTGAGGGTGCATTTGAACGTGCATTGAAATATGTTAAAACACGAAAACAATTTGGAAAATCAATTGCTGATTTTCAACATACACAATTCAAAATTGCAGATATGAAAACAGAGATTGAAGCAGCAAGAGGGCTACTTAATAAAGCAGTTTCAGACTTAGAAAACAACTTGGATTACTCTGAATCTGCAGCAATGGCAAAGCTTTATGCATCAAAAGTTGCAGTGAAAATTGCTGATGATGCGATCCAACTCATGGGTGGTTATGGTTATATTAGAGACTATGAAGTTGAAAGATATTTAAGAGATGCTAAGATTACAGAAATATATGAAGGTACTTCAGAAGTTCAACGTATGGTAATTGCAGGAAAGGTGATGAAATCATGAATATCGTCGTACTCGTAAAACAAGTTCCAGATACAACAGAAATCAAAATTGATAAAGAAACACACACTTTAATAAGAACGGGTGTAAAAAATATTATCAATCCAGATGATTTAGCTGGTGTAGAAGAAGCCTTAAAACTTAAAGAAACCTATGGTGGTAAGGTTATAACAGTAACCATGGGTCCAGAGCATGCAACTTCAATGATTAAATCTCTATATGCTAGAGGAGTCGATGAAGCATACTTACTATCTGATCGCAAGTTTGCAGGTTCAGATACATGGGCAACTTCATACATATTATCTTCATTTTTAAAAACTTTAAATTATGATTTAATTATCGCTGGTTATCAAGCAATAGATGGTGATACTGCACAAGTTGGACCACAAGTGGCAGAATTTCTAGATATTCCACAAATGACTCATATAAAAGAAATATTGGATATAAACCAAAGAAAAATCACTGTAAAAAAAGCATTTGAAGATGAAGTACATACACTAATTTCGGATATACCATGTTTGATCACTACAGTGAGAACCATGAATGAACCAAGATTGATGAGTGCATTTAAGATTTGGGAAACTCAAGAAAAACCAATCAACTTAGTTACCTATGAAAACATAGAATTAAATCCAGAATATATTGGCTTAAAAGGTTCTCCGACACGTGTAAAAGCTACCTTTACAAAACCTGTAACTAAGAAATCTGAAAAAGAAGTTTTAGAGCCTAGTGTAGCTGCTAAACGTATTTTAAAACTTATATATCCATATATGGAGGTATCAAAATGAGTACAACTGCAATCTTTGTTGAAAAAAGAAATCAAGTCTTATGTAATGTAGGTTTAGAGCTTATATCTGAATCTAAACGATTACTAGATCATAATCATAAAGTAATTGCTATATATCTAACATCTGACATAAAAGATGAGGAGATAGTAGCTTTATCAAGTGCTGGTGCTGATCAAATTATTATCTATCAAAACGATTTATTTAAAGTATATGATACTGCTATCTATACGAAAGCATTAGAAATTATTGTAAAGACATATCATTTCGATTGTTTATTATTAGGATCGACGCTTCTAGGTAGAGATTTAGGGCCTAGATTGTCAGCAAGACTACACACAGGACTAACTGCGGATGCAACAATTTTAGCATTTGAAACAGAAGATGATGACTTAAGATTATTAGCAACAAGACCTGCACTTGGTGGAAATTTGTTTGCAACCATCATATGTCCAAAAACAAAACCACAGATGGCTACGATTAGACCAGGTGTGTTTCCTGTCGATTTTTATGAAAACCATCAAGCAGAACTTATTTATTTTAATCAAGAATTAAACGTAAAATCATCAGTTCAAGTATTAAATATTGAAAAAACAGAAAAATCACATACAGATTTAACAAAAGCTAAACTCATTGTTGCTGGTGGTAGAGGTGTTCAAAATAGCTTTTCTACACTTAAAGACATCGCAAGCCTTGTCGGTGGTGAGCTTGCTGCATCAAGAGCTATCGTAGATCAGGCTATCGAACCAAAGGACCGATTAGTAGGACAAACTGGTACAACAGTAAGACCTCAAGTCTACTTAGCTTCAGGTATAAGTGGTGCTATACAACACGTGAGTGGTATGGATAAATCTGAACTCATTATAGCGATCAATACAGATCCTGAGGCATTGATATTTGATATCGCAGATGTATCAATCATATCTGATGCGAATCAAGTACTTCCAATATTAAAAGAAGAACTATCGCATCAACATCAACACGAATAAGGCATTTATTGCCTTTTTTTGTAAACGTTTTTAATTTTTACAAATAATATATATGTAATCGATTGACAAAATATATGACCTATGATAATATTAAATCGTATTATGAATATATATTCATAGTAAGAAAATAAACAATTTAAACAAATAATGACACTACAAAGGCCTTTTTTGTGCTTTTTGTATGTAGTCATATATTTTTAAGAAAAAATTGTAAACGCTTTTAAGAATAGGAGAATTTAAATGAGAAAAGTTTATGTAGTAGGCGCAAAACGTAGTCCAATCGGTGCGTTCATGGGATCTTTATCTGATGTTCATCCAGCTGAATTTGGTTCACAAGTGTTACGTGCACTACTGGAAGAAACAAAGATTGATCCTTCAAAGATTGATGAAGTATTAGTTGGTAACATTTTACCTGCTGGACTTGGTCAAGGGTTAGCTAGACAGATTTCTATCAAATCTGGAATTCCTTCAACTGTACCTGCATATGGTGTAAACATGGTATGTGGTAGTGGTATGAAGACAGTAATGAATGGTTATGCAAACATTATGTTAGGTTTTCATGATGTCGTTGTTGCTGGTGGTGCTGAGTCTATGACGAATACACCATACTTAGTACCAGGTAAAGTAAGAACTGGTGTTAAAATGGGTGAACAACCTTTAAGAGATCATATGCTTTATGATGCTCTTACAGATGCTTTTGAAGGGTATCACATGGGTATTACCGCAGAAAATATCGTAGAAAAATTTGGTTTAACAAGAGAAGAACAAGACACATTTGCTTGGAACTCACAATTACGTGCAAGAACAGCTGATGATGCTGGTAAATTTAAAGATGAGATTGTACCTATTACAATCAAAACTAGAAAAGGTGAAGTTATCTTTGATAAAGATGAATTCATTAATAGAGGAACTTCATATGAGAAATTATCTCAATTAAGACCTGCATTTAAAAAAGATGGTTCAGTTACAGCTGGTTCATCATCAGGTATTAATGATGGTGCAAGTTTCTTATTACTAGCAAGTGATGAAGCAGTTAAAAAATATAATTTAACGCCTTTATTTGAAGTTGTAGGTATTGGACAAGGTGGCGTTGATCCATCTATTATGGGTTTAGGACCAACACCTGCTATTAAACAAGCATTAAAAACTGCTAACTTATCATTTAATGATCTTGAGTTATTAGAATTAAATGAAGCATTTGCTGCTCAATCATTAGGTGTAATTAGAGAATTAACTGATGCATTTGGTGTTTCTAAAGAAGAAATATTAGAAAAAACAAATGTTAATGGTGGTGCAATAGCACTTGGACATCCAGTTGGAGCAAGTGGTAATAGAATTATTGTTACATTACTTCATGAAATGTTAAAACAAGAAAATAAAAATATAGGTCTTGCAAGTTTATGTATCGGTGGCGGTATGGGAACTGCAGTGATCGTTAAAAAGGTGAAATAAGGAGGATATCATGGGAAGATTAAATGGAAGAGTTGCCGTTGTTACAGGTGGCGCTAAAGGATTAGGACAAGCTATTTCTGAAACATTTGCTAAAGAAGGTGCAACAGTGATTGCAGCTGATATGGGCGAAATGACTTATGAAGCAAAAAACGTTCATTTTTATAAATTAAATGTTACAGATGTTGAAGGTATTCAAGTATTTTTCAATGAAATCGTTGAAAAATTCGGTAAAATTGATATTTTAGTTAACAATGCAGGTATCACTAAAGATGCAATGACACATAAAATGACAGATGACATGTGGGATGCTGTAATTAACGTAAACTTAAAAGGTGTATTCAATTTAACAAGATTAATTGGACCACATATGACTGAAAATAATTATGGATCAATCATTAACATTTCATCAGTTGTTGGTTTATATGGGAACATTGGACAAGCAAATTATGCAGCAACTAAAGCAGGTGTTCTAGGATTAACGATGACTTGGGCAAAAGAATTTGCTAGAAAAGGTCAAAATGTTAGAGTCAATGCGATTGCTCCAGGTTATATCATGACAGACATTTTAAAAACTGTTCCTCAAGATTTACTAGATAAATTTGCAGCGATGACTATGTTAAAACGTTTAGGTCAACCACAAGAAATTGCAAATGCAGCATTATTCTTAGCATCAGAAGAATCATCTTATGTCACAGGACAAACACTAAGTGTTAACGGTGGCATGAGATTATAATCATCATATATATATAGAAAGGTTAGGTTCCTACTATGGAAAAAGCACAAGTAGGCATTGTTGGAACTGGGATCTATTTGCCTGAAGGACGCATGACTGCAAAAGAAATTTCTGAAAAAACAAATGGTGTTTGGTCAGAAGAAGCAGTCATCGAAAAATTAGGGATTAGACAAAAAACAATTCCACAAGACATGCCAAAAGATGGCACACAAGAAATGGGAGCTCTTGCCGCACTAGACGCACTTAAAAACACAGGTGTTAATCCAAAAGATATCGATGTAATTTTAAGTGTTACAGAAGAATGGAAAGAATATCCATTAACAACTTCTGCATTATACATACAAGACAGAATTGGTGCAACCAATGCTTGGGGTATAGATGTACAAAACCGTTGCTGTACAACCGTTTCTGCAATGAAGATGGCGAAAGACATGCTCGTTGCAGATGATGAGATTAATATCATCATGGTCGTCGGTGGATATCGCAATGGCGATTTTGTGGACTATACAGACAAGGATATGTCAATGATGTATAACTTAGGTGCAGGTGGTGGCGCAATCATTTTAAAGAAAAACCACGATAAAAACTTATTATTAGGATCACATATGATCGCTGATGGATCTTTATCAAGAACAGCTGGGGTCGAAATTGGGGGCGTTTGCAATCCAATTACCAAAGACAATGTTGATGAAGCCAAAAAATCATTACGACTCATGGATCCTAAAAAGATGAAAGAAAGACTCAACGAAGTATCCATGCCAAACTGGATTACTTGTATCGATGAGTCATTAAGAAAATCAAATTTAACAAGAAAAGACATTGGTTATCTAGATATACTACATATCAAACGTTCTGGTCATCAGTTTATGCTTGATGAATTAGGACTTGAAGAAAACCAATCGATTTATTTAGAAGATTATGGTCATATCGGTCAAATCGATCAAATATTATCACTGCACTTAGCACTTCAAACTGGACAGGTTAAAGACGGCACTGTTGTCTGCATGTTAGCCGCTGGTATTGGATATGTATGGGCAGCGAATATTATCAGATGGGGGTAACGATCAGTTATGGCAGTTGATATAATAAACAGACTCATATTAGCACTAGCTGATGCAGCACCATTAGCGTTAGTCACATTAGCGATTGTTCTTATTTTTAGAACATCATTTACAACGAACTTTGCGCAAGGGATGATTGCAGCTTCGGGAGCCTATATCGTTACCATACTATATAATCGTTATTTAATCTTGAAATTCCCAGAAGGTAATGTTGTGATTTTCACACTGATTGCTTTCTTATCAGGAATTATTGTAGCATTTTTATTTGGTGTATTCATCGATGTGGTATTGATTCGAAAATCCAAATTTAGTAATGCACTGACAAAGCAAATGATCACCATGGGGATTGTATTATTCGTGATGGGGTTACTACCTACTTTATTCTTTAAAGCAGAACTAAATATGCCAACTATTCCATTCTTATTTGATGGAACGTTGGTTATAGAAACTGCGATGGGTAAAAATATTATTATCCAAAAGAATTATATTTATGCGATTACCTTAACAACCGTTGTGATTTCTACTGTGTTTGTCATGCTTAAGTATACTAAATGGGGTTTAGGTGTGCGCTCAACAGCTGCAAACGAACGTGTTGCAGGTATGATGGGTGTTAACACAAAATTCATTACTGCGATGAGTTGGGGTATTGCTGGAGCTTTAGGATCATTAGGTGCAATTATTTACGCATCTTACAATGTCACCATTAATGTTGGATTTATGACCGAAATGCAAGTCAACGGATTCTTGGCTTCCATTTTAGGAGGATTCTCCACATTTTTTGGACCTATCGTCGGCGCGATTATCATTCCAATATTAAACCAAATATCATACTATATTATGCCACAATTACAAATCGGTGGACAAAATTTAGGTGTATATTATAAGGTTGTCGTTTATATCATCATCCTCATTATCATCTTAATTAAGCCTATTGGATTGTTTGGCAAGAAGATTGCGAAGAAGGTGTAATGATATGAAACTAACATACGACAAGAAAACTCAAAAAAATGCAGTTATATCAAGATTTAGTACGTACACCAAACATCCATATTTTCCGATTATATTATTAGGTGGTTTACTGATATTACTACAAGTGATTGGATCTACAGGTTTAATTAGACCATCAATTCTAAACTTCTTATCACCAGTATTAACAAGATACATTGTAGCTTTAGGTTTCTTAATTCTACTAGGTTATGCTGGATTAGCATCTTTAGGAACTGCTGGATTTATGGGACTTGGTGCATACTTAATCGGTTATTTATTTGAAACCGCTGGTATCGCTTCAGAAATCGCATTTGTGATTGGTCTGATCTTATCATTAATCTTAGGTGCAATCGTCGGATTTATATCACTTCGAATCGAAGGGATGTATCTGGCAATCGTAACTTTAGGTTTATCAGAAATCTTAAAGAAATTTTTTGAAAACTCACCATTTACCGGTGGAGCAAACGGAATGAACTTAGAAGCAGGGATGAATTTCTTTGGTATCTACAGTTCAAACACTTTGATTTATAACCCGATTTATTATGTGATTGTTATCTTCATGGTCATCTTAATGCTCTGGACAATCAATATCATTAAAAGTCCTACAGGACGTGCATTCTTATCAATTAAGAATTCAACATCTGCTGCACAAGCCATGGGTATTAGCTTACTTAAATACAGACTCTCAGCATTCTTACTAGCAACATTATTTGCAGTCACTGGTGGTATGCTTAACATGGCGCGTTCACTGACAGCATATCCAACAAGCTGGGGTATTGATTTATCACTTAATGTCTTAGCTGCTGTAGTAATTGGTGGAACTAAAAACATTTGGGGTGTTTTAGTTGGAACATTCATTATCTTTGGTCTAAAAGATTTAGTCCTTGTAAGATTTGCATTTTTCCAAACATATAAAAATGCTCACCTCATGTTCTCTGGAGCACTGATTATCTTAGTAGTTATGTTCTATCCTGGTGGTGTGATTAAACTATTTACTGATATTAAGAATTTAGCAGTTAAATGGTTTAACCAATTAAATACAAGATGGAAGGAGTATCGTTATGGCAAAGACATTTAAAAGTCTAACAAAGACACTCCTTGAAAAGCAAATTGCAAAATTAGCTTATCAAATCGAACTACTTCAAGCAGATATTGAGCTTTATAAAGACAAACTTAATAAAACTTACAACAAAAAAGTTCAAGCATTTAAAGAAGTATACCGTAAAGATTTATTAGAAAAAGAAATTGATCAACTATCTAATGAAGATTATGTTAAATATCATACAGAAGATAAGATCGAAAAATTAGAAAAGAAATATACATTAAAACAAAGAGCTGTTAGAGCTCAAAAAGTTCGTGACCTTGAAAAGTTCAAAAGTGAGCCTGATCAATTAGTAAACATTGAAGAAGCTGCTAAAGAAAAAATTCAAGCACTTCAAAAAGAACTTGATGAAAAAATACTTGAAGTTAAAGCTCCATATAACACTAGAAATTATTCAAAAGAAGAACTCAAAGAGAAACAAAAAATCTTTATAGCATCTGAAAAAGAAGTTTTAGAGCATATTAAAACTTTTGAGGATAATCTAAAAGCTGAACATGAAACTTTAATTTCACAAAGACAAATGCTCATTGATCAAAAGATTGAACATAAGCAAAAACAATTATCTGAAAAGAGAGCTCAATTAAAACCAATCATACAAAAGCTCAATGAAAAAAATATTGAAGCGATCGATCATTTTGATGATAAACTATTAGAAGTTGAAAATCTAACCATGAACTTTGGAGGGTTAAAAGCTGTTGACAGTCTATCATTTGATGTTAAAAAAGGTGAAATCTTTGGTCTCATTGGACCAAATGGTGCTGGTAAAACTACAGTGTTTAACTGTATTACTCAGTTTTATAAACCAACAGAAGGAAAGATTATCTTTAAAAATAGAGAACACGATATCATCTCACTTCTAGATTATAAAGTTCATGATGTCATCAAACAAGGCATTGTAAGAACATTCCAGAATGTTGAACTTATCTGGGAACTATCAATTTTAGATAATATGCTAGTTGGTGCTCACAGCTTATATCGTTCTAAATTCTTCCATCATTCATTTCAAACATTAAGTTTTAAAAGAGAAGAAAAAATCCTAAAGATGAGAGCTGAAAAGATTCTTATGGATTTAGAACTATACGCGTATAAAGATTTCTATCCTCTAGGATTACCATATGGTGTCTTAAAGAAGATAGAACTTGCTAGAACATTAATGACAAATCCTTCACTGATCATCTTAGATGAACCTGCAGCAGGTTTAAATGATTCAGAAACAGAAAGTTTAGCTAAGACCATTAAAAAAATCCAAAAAGATTATGATACAACTATTTTCTTAGTGGAACATGATATGGGATTAGTTATGAGTATCTGTGATACCATCTGTGCCATTAGTTTTGGTAAAAAACTTGCAGTTGGTACACCTGAAGACATTCAAAATCATCCTGTTGTAAAAGAAGCATATTTAGGAGGCGAATGATATGGATATACTTAAAATCAAAGATTTAACGATTGATTATGGTATCATTCGAGCTGTTAAAGGTGTGAACTTAAATGTTGAAGAAGGAAAGATTGTTGCGATCCTTGGTGCAAACGGTGCTGGTAAATCATCTTTAATTAGATCATTATCCGGTGTCACAAAAATTTCATCAGGATCAGTAACATTTAAAGATGAAGATATCACAAACTTAGATCCACACAAGATTGCGCAAAAAGGAATCTTACAATCTCCAGAAGGTAGACTGATCTTATATGGTCTAACTGTTGAAGAAAACTTAAAAGTTGGTGCATATGCTTTAAAACCTATCATAAAAACAACCATTGATAATGGCATTGAAGTTAAAACAAAGATAACAGTCAAAGAACAAACAAACAACATGCTTAAAGAAGTCTATGGATATTTTCCAATCTTAGAAGAAAGAAAGAAACAACAAGCTTCTACTCTATCTGGTGGTGAACAACAAATGTTAGCTATCGGTAGAGCTTTAATGGGAAATCCTAAACTCTTATTACTAGATGAACCATCTTTAGGACTCGCACCACTGATTGTTAGAGATATCTTTAAGATTATTGAAACGATTAAACAAAGAGGAACAACCATCCTCATTGTTGAACAAAATGCATATCAAACATTAAAAATCGCTGATTATGCATACTTATTAGAACTTGGAAAAGTTAAAAAAGAAGGTACAGGAGAAGCATTACTTAATGATGAAGAACTCATCAATGCATATCTCGGATCTAAAAAATAGTTATAACTGCGAAAAGCAGAAAAATAAAATAACGCAAAAAGCGACAAAAGGAGAAAAAGAATGAAAAAATTAGTTTTATTATTAGTTGCAGTATTCTCTTTATTCGGTTTAATTGCATGTGTTGATAATACTGAAGATGAAAAAACATTAGACAGTATCGTTATTACAGCAGAACCAACAAAGGTAGAATACAATTTAGGGGAAGAACTTGACTTAACTGGATTAGCAGTTAAAGCTGTTTATTCTGATGAAACAGAAGTTGAATTAGCAGTAGCCGACCTAACAGTGACTGGTTTTGACAACACAACTGCTTCAGAACAAACAATTACTGTAACATATCAAAGAATGAATGCTACATTTACAGTAAACGTATTTGACCCAGATGCTGAAAGAGTTTTAAGATCTATTAGTGTTAAGAGTTTACCTACAACACAACAATATGCTGTTGGTGAATCATTTGATGACACTGGTTTAGTGATTGAAGCTTTATACGAAAATGGTGATCGTGAAGAAGTTACAGAATATACATTAACTGGTTTCACATCAGAAGCTGTTAAACTTGATGGTGTTATTACTGTTACATTTGAAGAAGAAACAACTACATTTACTTACAAAGTAAGAGAAATTATCGTTCAAGGTGTTACTGATACTACAATTACAGTTGGTAATACAGCTGCTACATCAGGATACTTTGCTGCAGTAGGTATTCCATTTAATGCTGGTATCGAAGCTTATTTCTTCAAAGTAAATGAAGCTGGTGGAATCAATGGTCGTACATTAGAGTTCATTACTTATGATGATGGATTTGATGCTACAGCTGGTCTTAACTATACTAAGCAATTAGTTGAAGAAGACAACGTATTCGCACTTGTTGGTCACTTTGGTACTCCAACTGTTGGTGCTACTTTAGGTTACATCCAAGAAACTGGTGTTCCTATGGTATATGCTGCAACAGGTATCAACTCATTATATTTTGAAAAAGAAGATGGATTATCAAATCCTGTTATGGCAGTTCAACCAATCTATAAGACTGATGGTAGAATCATGACTACTAGAGCATTAAACGAATCATTATTTGGTGCAAATGGCGATGCTCAACTTCCATCTGATGCTAAAGTTGGTGTTCTACACACTACAACTGATGATGGTATGTCAATTAAAGCTGGTATCGAAGTACAAGCTGCTACAGAAGGTAGAGAAGATGATTTCATTTACAGATCATTCTCAGCTGCTGATACTGCTGCATTAGCTGCTGCTATCTTAGACTTACAAACTGAAGGTGTTCAAGCTGTTATCGTTGCTTCTAACCAAGCTCCTTTCAAGGCTGCTGTTGGTGCATTAGATAGCGCTGGTTTAACAGTTCCTGTATTCACTTCATATGTTAATGCTGATGCTACTTCAGTAGATCCAACAATTGACTATGGATTCCCTATGTTTGCAAATGCATGGTTAGATATCGTTGATCCAGAAGGAACTAATGGTTTATCAGATGCATATTGGACATTCGCAACTGACATGACAGCTGCTGGATATGGCGATTATGCTGCAAATGCATTTGCTATGGCTGGTTATATTGCTGCATCAATCTTTGTTGAAGGTTTAAATCGTGTTGATGATGGCCTATTAACTTGGGAAACTTATATCGATGCTATGGAATCTGCAGAAATCAATGTCCCTATGGGTGGCGTTGTTGACTTCACAGAAGGTAAACGTTGGGGTATTGCTTCAATGGCATTATTACAATTAGACAACTCTGGCGATCTTCCTGCATGGGCAAAAGTTAGAAATATCGAAACAATTCAAGACATTCAAGCAAAATAATCATATAATTTAGACATGGGGAGGGTATTTACTCTCCCCTCATCTAAATATAAAGAAAGAAGGCATAAGATGAAAACACCTAAAAAAATCACAGTAAATGAAGCCATTAAACTTGTTAAAGACAATGACAGTGTTGTTTTTGGTATGGCTGGAGCTGAACCTAAATTATTTATTCAAAAACTTCATGAAATTGCAGATCATGTCAAAGGGGTCAAAGTGACAAACTGTTTACCATTTGAAAATGGCGAATTTTTTATAAATCCAACTTATAAATCATCATTTTCAACTGATTGTTGGTTTTACGGGGCTTCCTTAAGAAAAGTGCACAGCAATGGAAACATCAGTTTTATACCAAATCACTTACACTTAGCAGGTCGTAAACGTTTTGAACATACAAAACCCAACATTTTTGTTGGAACAGCAACCCCACCAGATAAACATGGATTCTTATCATTATCATTATCTAATGTATATGAACAAGAAGCTATTGAACTTGCGGACATTGTCATTTTAGAAGTGAATCCTAACTTCCCAAGAACATTTGGGGATGTGGAAATCCATGAATCTAAAATCGATTATATGATTGAAGCAGATTATGAAGTACCAACACTTCCAGATGCAGTTCCAAATGAAAAAGATATTCAAATAGGAAATTTCATCGCCGAAAAGATTAAAGACGGATCTACATTACAACTCGGTATCGGTGGTATTCCAAACGCAGTAGCACATGCATTATTAGATAAAAAAGATCTTGGTATTCATACAGAAATGTTTACTACCGGTTTAATGCATCTAGTCAAAGCAGGTGCCGCAAATGGATCTAAGAAAAACACTCACAAACATAAACATGTTGCATGTTTCGCTTTAGGCACAAAAGAACTCTATGACTTCATTGATGATAATCCAAGTGTTCAAATCTTAAATGGTAATTATGTCAATGATCCAGCAATCATTGGTTTAAATGATCATCAAGTGTCTATTAATACAACCATTGAGATAGACCTAACAGGTCAATGTGCATCTGAATCGATTGGACATCGTCAATTTAGTGGCACTGGTGGTCAATCAGATACAGCCGTAGGCGCACAAAATTCAAAAGGTGGCATGAGTTTCATTACACTTTATTCAACAGCTAATGTTAAAAATCCTGAAACTGGAGAAAGAGAAGAAATCTCTAAGATTGTTCCTTTCTTAAAACCAGGAGCTGCTGTGACTTTATCTAGAAATGATGTTGATTATGTCGTTACTGAATACGGTTGTGTTTCACTCAGAGGAACATCAATTGCTGAACGCGTAGAATTGTTAATAAGCATTGCACATCCTAAGTTTAGAGATGAACTTAGAAAAGAAGCAATCAGATTACAATACATCTCTGGAGATCAATCATGAGTATCTTAAATTATAAAGGTAGAAACGTTTATTATGATGTTCAAGGTGAAGGTAAACCCATCTTGATTTTAAACGGTATCATGATGTCTACAAAAAGCTGGGAACCATTTATGGAATCATTGGTTGAATCCAACCAAATTATACGTCTAGATTTTATAGATCAAGGTCAATCTGATAAACTTGTATCAAGTGTTTATACACAAGATATTCAAGTTCAAATTATAGAATCATTATTAAAAGCACTTAAGCTTGAAAAGATTAATATTGTTGGTATTTCTTATGGTGGCGAAGTCGCATTAGCATTCGCAGTTAAACACCCTAATTTGGTCGATAGAATGGTTTTATTTAATACAACACCTTACACCTCACCATGGCTTGCAGAAATCGGTTATAAATGGAATTCTATTGGTAGAACTAGAAATGGTCAAACATATTATCAAGCAACCATTCCAGCAATTTATTCTCCAAGCTTTTATGAGAAGCGATTAGACTGGATGAAAAAGCGTGAACAAATATTATTACCAGTTTTCTCTAATCCTGATTTCTTGGATGCAATGGAAAGATTAACAAACAGTGCAGAAAATTTTGATGTCAGAGATGAACTTCATGTTGTAGATGCTCCAACACTAATTGTTGCAGCTGATGAAGATTATTTGACACCGATTCAAAATCAAAAAGCACTACACGAATTAATGAAGAACTCAGAATTAATTATCTTACCAGGTGTTGGTCATGCATCGATGTATGAACGACCTATGTTATTTACATCACTTGTTTTAGGATTTATTAATACCAAACAAACGACATATAATATATAGGAGGATTCTTAAATGGAAAAAAGAAGTATCACTTTAAAAAATGGTGAAGTCTACAAGTACGTAGAACAAGGCCAAGGGGATCAAGTGTTATTACTCATTCATGGTAATTTCTCATCATCACTTCACTACACACCACTTTTAGAAAGATTACCAAAAAACATCAAAGTGATTGCACCAGATTTAAGAGGATATGGTGACTCTAGTTATTATAGACGTATAAGCAGTTTAAATGATTTTGCAGAAGATGTACATATGTTTATGGAAGCAAAAGAAACTAAATCATATCATGTTGTTGGATGGTCACTTGGTGGTGGTGTTGCATTAGAACTTGCTGCACACCATCCAGAAGCTGTTGAATCATTAGTCTTAATAAATTCACCAACACATAAAGGTTATCCAGTCTTTAAAAAGGGCGCAGATGGAAAACCACTTGTTGGTGAAGTCTATCAATCAGCAGATGAGATGGCAAACGACCCAGTTCAAGTTTTACCGCTTTTAAAAGCACAAAAGGATAAGAACTTTGACTTTGTAAGTTACATCTTTGATGTGACGATTTACACAGTAAATAAACCATCTGTAGATGATAACAAACTTTGGATTAATGAATCATTAAAACAAAGAAATTTACCAGATGCTGACTGGGCACTAGCAAACCTTAACATGTCAGATCAACACAACTTTTATAACGCTGGAATGAATAACATTTCAAAGGTGAAAGCACCTGTGTTACACACTTGGGGAGATAAGGATATTACAGTTCCTGAATACATGATTAAAGACAATGTAAAAGCATTAGAAGAACAATCAAAATTAGTTGTTTATGAGAACTGTGGACATTCACCTTTAGTTGACGTTCCAGATCAATTAACAAAAGATATTTTAGATTTTATAGGATATAAAGGATGAGGTAAAACTCATTCTTTTTTTATCGTGAAACATTGACTGATTTTGAAATGTTGTAAGTATAAAAAAACATGAGATAAGATTCTAGTCAAATAGATATCTCATATAATTTTTTGGATAATAAACATAAATAAAAAAGATCGAAATATCTAGATCATTTTTATTCAAAAATAGATTTTAGAAATTTGATTTTTCAGTATTATTTGAGACTTAAAAAAACAGAAATTCAAGTATAAAAATTCACAAGGATATTTATGAATAACAAAGGTCATTTTTGTTTGCGTTAGAAGAAGTCTTATTTAAGTTAAGTTATTCCATTAAGAGTAAAAATGTATAAAAATATTATGGCTCTAACATGAAGAACTCAGAGAACAAATAAATGCTTTTTTATGTTCTAGAAAATGGGAAAACTTAGTGATCATATGATTATGATAGAAAAATGGAAAAACTTGGTATATATTTATTTTTAAGATTTATATGTATAAATGACCTACCTAACGTATTAACTCTAAAAAGCAATCTAAGAACATGCGCATTTTAAGAGAAGGTAAAACTTACATATGAATAATCGTCTAGCTAAAACCTGCGATATGATGCGTATTTTTAGACTAAATTATGAGTGACTGGAG
Organism: Tenericutes bacterium MO-XQ; assembly: GCA_002838185.1. Classification (GTDB taxonomy): domain Bacteria; phylum Bacillota_I; class Bacilli_A; order Acholeplasmatales; family Acholeplasmataceae; genus Mariniplasma. The sequence goes on from CP017948.1 coordinate 1,059,144, forward strand.
TTCATCCGTAGAAAATAGTCGACTTTGGTGAACATAGAAAAATCAAAGAAAATGAAATGATTGATAATGACTAACATAGTTTTATTGATATAGATATAAAAGATAAGATAGAAGAATAAATGAAAATGAGTTATATCTTTATTTAGCTAGAATAGCTTTAGAATTGTTTTGATATACATATAAGTAAAAACAATAATAAATAAATGTATGTTTAGTATATATAAACTAATTGTATATTTTTTAGGAATTTTAAAATTTGAACAAAATTCAAAAATAATGAATTTTGATATTCATTTACATATGCTTTGAATCTAATCAAGAAATATATAAGATATAAGATGCATTATTATCTCATGCATAAACCAGTGATGTAAGATTTATGATATAAATTTAAAACAAGGACTCTTCCTTAATTAGATAGTACTAATAAATCGAAGAAAGATACACATACACTTTTCAGAGATAAAAAATTATTATGGCAGAAGAAGTTCAAACAAACAAACTAAAAATAGATCATGAAGAAAAACACGATGTGTAAAAAAAGGTTTAAACTTCGAAACATGAAATCCATGAAACCAATAGCATCAGAAATCAACGGACTACATATGAGCAGATTAAAATTACTAAGATGCATAATGACTAATAGTCGATTGCTCAAAACGTGTTTGCAAAATTTAATAATATTATTCAGAGATAAAAAATCATTGAGTCATAAGTTTGACTTCTGATCAGATGAACTTAAATGAGGATTCATTACATATTTAGCATAATCGCAGATATCAAAATTTTTAGACATATGCACCCTCAAGTAGAAGAAGAGTAGCATGCATTTCTTGTTTGATATAATTTACTAAAAAAACCCCAAAATACACTATATCATGATATTAGCCATATAGACATACAATTATCCAGCTGAAGTATATTAATCAGCTCATAAACCACTCTCAACTTTTTATAATATACTCATTATTATTATATGCGTATATTTATTAAGGGAAGAAGCGTTTATATAACATTTTTATTATACTCATCGGTATTTATACAACGTGATAAAACACCTCTCTCACATCTTTTCTATTTATGATTTGTGCGTATAATATATATTATGTAAACCATTAGATATGATTGCAACCGTGCGGTTAAGTGATTTCATGTGGATAAGTTAATAACTGATTTATCTACTTATTTTGGCCTTATGTGTGTATGTTTTGTATAAACCATCGAAAACCGACTTTATTTAGTATACGATTTGCTGATACGTTTGTATGCATAGTGTGATACAATATAAATGGTGATTATATGAAGAAAAAAACAATAATTGTCATCTTTACTGGTGGCACAATATCAATGGAACGCAATGAATTAACTAACAAGAATCAGATCATTAACAATCAAAAAGAGTTGGTAGAAAACATCTCAAATGAGATCAAACATGTCACACTAAAGACACATTTGTTTTCATTAAAACCCTCTCCATCCATGACGCCGTCTGACATGCTTGAGTTAGCGAAGTTGACTAATAGTATGTTAAAAGACCCTGAGAATGATGGTGTTGTTATTACTCATGGTACTGATACTTTAGAGGAAACTGCATACTTTCTTGACTTATATTTAAGTTCTTCAAAACCTGTTGTTTTTACTGGTTCTATGAGATCATACTCTGAGCTTGGTTTTGATGGTCTTAGTAATTTAGTATCATCAATACTGGTTGCTGCACATGATGACTCCAGAGATAAAGGTGTACTTGTTTGTCTAAATGATGAAATCAATACAGCTTCTGAGGTAACTAAATCTCACACATTATCATTAGATACATTTAAGTCTTTAGAGTTTGGACCTATTGGAATCGTTGAACAAGAAAATGTGATCTATACTAGAAAAGCACCTGATTTTAGAAAAATTATAAATCCAGAAAATGTTGTTCAAGAGGTAGAGATTGTTCAAGCTGCTGCAGGGACAAGTTCATATATACTAAACTTTCTAATTGACAATGGCACAAAAGGTATTGTTCTTGAAGCATTAGGTAGAGGCAATGTTCCTCCAATGATGGTCCCTGGAATCAAAAGAGCAATCAAGCAAAACATACCTGTCATATTAACCTCTAGATGTCCGAAAGGTCGCGTTCTAGATAACTATGGATATGAAGGTGGAGGTCATCATTTAAGAACTCTCGGTGTTATTTTCACTGATAATCTTAATGCTCAAAAGGCAAGAATTCGTCTTATGCTAGCTCTAGGCGTGACCCAAAATCTTAATGAAATTGAGACCTTTTTTTAAGGAGTGAGCTATCTTGAGTAGACTACTTCACGATCAAAAATTTATATTATTTTTTTCAATACTTGTTCTATTATTTGGGATTTTAGGTATCTCTTTAGAGATTGCTAGAGCACTATATGATGACAATTTTGGTGCATCTTTATTTGTAACTTTCTTATATTTTACTACCCAATCGAACTTGCTTTTGACAATAACACTTCTTCTTTTTTTATTAAAAAAACGACATAAGAAATCATTAAATTATCTAGCATTTATCACACTTGTAAATATAACAATTACTGGTATTGTGTTTCATGTATTGCTCGTTCCTTACATGGAAAAAATTGGTTTTATACATCATATATTACACACTGTAAATCCAATATTATATATTCTTTTTTACTACTTTATTTATGATAAAAAACTACCCTTAAATAAGTTTTGGATTGCACTTATTTATCCACTTGTTTTCATGGCTTCTGTGTATATTTTAATTGAACCATTATTTGGAGATTTGATTGAAAATACTGTTCCTAATTTTGAAAGTGCAAGGTATGTTTATCCTTTTCTAGATCCTAGAAATTATGAGCGTGAAACATTAGGATTGATTGCTTTTAACCTTGGTTTACTTGCACCATTGTTTACATTATTTTCTTACTTACTTCTATTTTTAAAACAGAAAATTTACCATAAGCTATATAAATAAAATAACTCAAAAAAAGGTCTAAGCAATCGTGCTTAGACCTTATTATTTTACTCAATATTTATAGTTATTTATTGTTCAAATATTTTAAAAATGATGAACCGTTTTTTGGTTTTTCTGTATTAAAATTATCTGTTATTGTATATCCTATATCAGCAAATGTTTTTAAAACTGGAAGTTCTTTTCCTTCTTTAAAACGTTTAGAATAAACAATAAGTGGGACGTATTCTCTAGTGTGATCTGTACCATGATGTATAGGATCATTTCCATGATCAGCAGTTAAAATTAATAAGTCATCTTCATTTAATTTTTCAACTAATAATGGTAGTTGTTCATCAAATGCTTCTATAGCTTTTCCGTATCCAATTGGATCTCTTCTATGTCCATATAGTGCATCAAAATCAACTAAATTTAAGAAGCATAATCCTGTGAAATCTTTATCTGCAACTTCTGTAATTTGTTTCATACCATCATCATTGCTCTTTGTTTTACTGAATTCAGTGATGCCATATCCATCAAAAATATCATTGATTTTACCTAATGCAATCACATCATAATCCTTCTCACTTAAGAAATTTAATGCTGTTTTTTCATGTGGTCTTAATGCATAATCATGACGATTTGGTGTACGTTTGAAGTTATCTTTATTTGTTCCAAGGAACGGTCTAGCGATAACTCTACCTACTTTCCATTCTGGTTTCATTGTGATTTCTCTAGCAATTTCACAGATTCTATATTGCTCTTCAATAGGTATTATTTCTTCATGCATCGCTATTTGTAACACTGAATCAGCTGAAGTATAGACAATTAAATCACCTGTTTTCATGTGGTGTTCGCCTAAATCTTTAATGATTTCAGTACCTGATGCTGAGATATTTCCGACCACTTTTCGTCCCGTTTTTTCTTCTAACTCATCGATAAGTTCTTGTGGAAATCCAGTATCAGTAAACGTTTGAAATGGTTTAGTTATATACATCCCCATCATTTCCCAATGACCAGTCATTGTATCTTTTCCTAATGATGCTTCTTGCATTTTTGTATAAAAAGCTTGTGGATGATCTGCTGGTTTAACGTTTTTTATCTTCGCTATATTACCATAACCCATACGTTCCATATTTGGAATATTTAGATCCATTCGCTCTGCAATATGACCTATAGTATGTGCTCCTAAATCATTATAATCTTTTGCGTCTGGAGCTTCTCCGATTCCCAAACTATCTAATACAATTAAAAATATGCGTTTATACATTATGATTCCTCCTTCGCACGTGGATGTGCTTTTTTGTATATTTCTTTAATTCTTTTTTGACTAATGTGTGTGTAAATTTGTGTGGTCGATATATCTTCATGACCAAGCAAAGTTTGTAGTGTTCTTAAATCCATACCGTTTTCTAGCAAGTGAGTTGCAAACGAATGCCTTAATGTATGTGGTGAACATTCAGAGTCAATACCAGCATCTAATGCAAGTTTTTTTAGAACTTTGAAGAAGCCTTGTCTTGATAATCTTTGCCCATTTTGATTTAAAAATACATGTGTTATTTTCCTATCTTTTAATAGGTTTGGTCTAGCATCTGCCATATATTTTCTAAGTGCTATATTTGCCATATCTGAAATAGGCACCATGCGTTCTTTTGATCCCTTACCATGAACAATTACATAACTTTGGTTTAAATGTATATCCTCAATTTGAATATCTAAAAGTTCACTTACTCTTAGTCCTGATCCATAAATCAACTCTAATAATGCTTTATTTCTTAAGCCTAAATCACTATCTTTATCAACTTGTTCGAGTAGACTTACTACCTGATCTATAGATAAAACCTTAGGTAATGTTTTACTAGATTTTGGTGTTGAAAAGTCTTTTGTAATATCTATATCAACTTCTTTTTCGAGTGCTAAGAAATGATGAAAACTCTTGATTGCTGTAAGTTTTCTTGCGATTGTTTTGCTTGAAACTCTCTTATCCAGACTTTTCAAATAGCCTTCAATATGCTTTTTTTGGATGTGTGATGGTTTCTTGATTTGGTGATATTTTTCCAAAAATAACCTGTATTGTTCTAAATCTCTGACATAAGCACTGATCGTATTTTTTGAAGATCCTTTTTCTTTTTTTAAGTAATACTCATAATCTTTTAGTATATATTTCATATAAACACCATAAATACTTGGTTACCTAAAAACAACCCTTGTTTGGTTAATTTAAGATATCCTTTATCAATTTCGACTAAACCAATATCAATTTTTTCTTGTAAATTAGGATAGGTTTCAAATAGCTTTATATCATATTTATTCTCTAATTCATTGATATTAACACCACTAATTTTTCTTAATCCAAATATAAGTTCATCTTGAATCAGCATCTCTTTTATCTGTGTGGTTTCCTCTTTTAGATAATGATCCAAATACTTAGAAAGTGCTCTTTCATTATAGGTTCTTTTTCCATCAACAAATCCATGAGCTCCAAGTCCAACACCTATATATTCTCCTAAAGTCCAATAAATTAAATTATGGAATGAGTAGTGACCATCTTTCGCAAAATTTGATATTTCGTAGTGCTCAAAACCTTGTTTTTTTAATTCATCCATAACCATTTTATACATGGTTGCTTCAACATCTTCATCCACTTGTTTAAAATTACCTCTCATATATTGATGGTAAAAATACGTTTTTTCTTCTAGAATCAACGAGTAACAAGAGACATGACTAATGTCCAATTTGTTGATCATTATTAAATCATATTTCAAATCTTCATATGTCTGTTTAGGTATAGCATAAATTAAATCGACACTAATAAGTTCAATACCGATGTCTTTTAAATGCTTTACAACTTCAAAGACTTGGTCATTAGTATGACCACGATTTAAGTAATGAAGAAGATCTTGATTAAAAGTTTGTACACCTAAACTTACTCGATTAATTCCATATTTTTTAAAGATTTCACCTTTTTGTTTGGTATAACTTTCAGGATTCACTTCAATAGAAAACTCAACTGGATGGATATCTTTTAAGTGACTGAGTAAAAAAACAAGTTGATCTTGATCCAGCATACTTGGTGTCCCCCCACCAATATATATGGTTTCAATAGATTCAAAATGATCTTTGTACTGATTGATCTCTTTTACAAGCGCTTGTAAATACTCATCAATCATTTCTTTATTTTTAGGTACTCTTTTTACGAAATCACAATAATGACATATGTATTCACAAAAAGGAATATGTATATATAATCCTTTCACTTAATCACTCGCTTCCTATATATATTATACCTTATCTAGCTGTTTATTTAAAATAAAAAGTGATGAGGTTTTACTCATCACTGTTAGATAAAATTGCCATAAAAGCTTCTTGTGGAACGTCTACTCTACCAATAGATTTCATCTTCTTTTTACCTTCTTTTTGTTTCTGTAAAAGTTTCTTCTTTCTACTGATATCTCCACCATAACACTTAGCTAATACGTCTTTACGCATCGCTTTAATGGTTGTTCTTGCAATAATCTTATTTCCAAGTGCAGCTTGCACAGGTATTTCAAACATTTGTCTAGGTATCAAGTTTACCATGCGCTCACAGATGTTTTTACCTCTATGATATGCAAAGTCTCTATGAACGATTGTCGATAATGCATCCACAACTTCTCCGTTAAGTAATATATCCATCTTTTGAAGTCTAGATGTTTTATAGCCTGACATCTCATAATCAAATGAAGCATAACCTTTAGTTGATGATTTTAGTTTATCAAAGAAATCATAAACGATTTCTGATAAAGGTAGTTCATAAGTAATTGTTACACGGTTTGCATCAACATATTTCATATCGCCAAAAATACCACGTTTCTTTTGACAAATATCCATAATAGCACCGACATAGTCTTTAGGACTCATCACAGTAGCTTTTACATAAGGTTCTTCAATGCGATCAACTACTTGAGGTTCAGGTAACATAGATGGGTTATCAATCGTAATCATTGATCCATCAGTTAAATATACTTTATAAATAACAGATGGTGCTGTAGCAATCAGTTCTATACCAAATTCTCTACTGATTCTTTCTTGGATGATTTCCATGTGAAGAAGTCCTAAGAACCCAGTTCTAAAACCAAAACCTAGTGCCTGTGATGTTTCTGGTTCATAAATTAATGATGCGTCATTTAATTTAAGTTTTTCTAAAGCATCTTTTAAATCATTATATTTATCAGAATCAATTGGATATAATCCACAAAATACAACAGAGTTCATTTTACGATATCCAGGAAGTGGTTCTTTAGCAATACGATTTGCATGGGTTACAGTATCCCCGACACGAACGGTATTTATATCTTTTATTGATGCTGTCAAATAGCCTACATCACCAGGTCCTAATACATCTCTTTTGATGATTTTAGGTGTATGTACACCAACTTCTATAACTTCATATTTTGCTTTTGATGCCATAAATTGTATGACATCGCCTTTTTTAATTGTTCCATTAACAATTCTTATTGAAGGAATAACGCCTTTATAAGGGTCAAATACTGAATCAAAAACCAGTGCTTGAAGCGGTGCATTTGCATCACCTTGTGGTGCTGGTATATCTTTTACAATTCTTTCTAATATTTCATCAATACCTACGCCTTCTTTAGCCGAAGCTAAAACAGCATCTTGTGCTGGAATGCCTATAATATCTTCAATTTCTTCTTTAACCTTTTTAGGGTCAGCACTTGGTAAATCTATTTTATTAATGACAGGAACAATTTCTAAATCATTATCAATAGCTAAATATACGTTTGCTAGTGTTTGAGCTTCAATACCTTGTGCAGCATCTACGACTAAAACAGCACCTTCACAAGCTGCTAATGATCTTGAAACTTCATATGTAAAATCGACATGACCTGGAGTATCAATCAGATGCATGATATACTCTTCACCATCTTTTGCTTTATATAAAACTTCAACAGCATTTAATTTGATCGTAATACCGCGCTCTCTTTCTAGATCCATAGAATCTAGAAGTTGCTCCTTCATTTCGCGATCACTCACTGTCTCTGTTTTTTGCAATATACGGTCAGCAAGTGTTGACTTACCGTGGTCAATATGCGCTATAATAGAAAAGTTTCGGATTTTCTTTTGTCTTTCATTTAGTTTGTTATTATCCATGTTTCACATACCTTTCCGCTTAATTATTGTATCATTTTTATGTGCTTAATAAAAGAGATAAAGAATAAAATGATTTAGATTTTATGATATCTTAACTAGTAAAACGCTTTTACTATGAAAAATTATAGAAAGGATTGCAAATTATTTGTAATTTTTGTTATAATAAACCTGTAGATAAACAATACATTAGGAGGAAATGAATAATGAAAAAAGTATTTTTACTGCTTATATTAGCAGTAGCTACATTCACGCTTTTTGGATGTAATTCATCTGAATACAAAGTAGATGGTGAATTCTTAGCTTATGAAGTTAGCATTCACAGAAATGCACCAATGGTTACTATGGTTTCTGTAACTATTGAAGATGGAGAAGTTGTTGCATTCAATATTGATGCAAGACAAGGTAGAGCAACTCAAACTGAAGGTGCTGACACTACTGAAGATACATCAGATGACAAATGGTCATACACTTGGAATGCTAAGACTAAAAAAGAACTTGGTGATGACTATGGTATGGTAGCTAATGGTGGTGCAATTGCTGAATGGTATGAACAAGCTGCATTAATCGAAGCTTACATGTTAGAAAACGGTGTTGATTCTGTTGAAGTTGATGCTGATACAGTCATTACAAACATTACTGGTGTTACTATCAAAGATGGTGGTTATACTGCACTTGCTGCTGAAGCATTAGAATTAGCTAAAGCTGGTAAATTCCAAGCTGTATACTGTACTTCTGACGATTTAGTAATCGCTACAATGATGGTTGATGAAAAAGGTGTTGCAACAGACTTAGTATTAGACGTACTTCAAGGTAGACCTGATGGTGCTACATTTGCATGGAGAGACCAAACTAAACAAGAATTAGGTTTAGAATATGGTATGAAAGATGCAAGTACTATCGGTAAAGAATGGTTTGAACAAGCTGACGCTATCGCTGCATACGTATTTGAAAACGGTGCTGATTCAATCCAAGTTAACGAAGATGGAGACATCACAAATATCACTGGTGCATCAGTAGGTGACAGTGGTTATAGTGAAGTATTCGCATTATTATTTGACTTTGCTAACTACGAAGTTTAATTAAAAACTTAAAGATTTAAAGGATACCATTTGGTATCCTTTTTTCTTTATGTTAATATAAAAAAAAGATGCTTAATTAAAGCACCTCTTCAGTAAGTTCTTTTTCAATATCCTGAACTTCAATCATTGCTTCAAGCACTCTTTTCGTATCTGCGCCTGTAATTGTGATCAATAAGTTCCTATATGTGAATGTATCTCCAATGAATGGAATTTTACCCATTTCATCTAGTATCCATCCGTTAACGGTTGAAAAATCTAAATCATCTGTAAACCCAATCATATCAAATAGCATATCCAACTCTGCATTACCTTTAACTCGATATTTGCGTTCATTAACCTTTACGATTTGTTCAATGATCTCATCATGTTCATCCCATATTTCGCCAACAATTTCTTCTAATATATCTTCCATACTAACAATACCTAAAGTACCACCAAACTCATCTTTTACAATAGCCATATGGGCTTTAGTATCTTGAAGTAAATAAAGCAAATTCGTAACCTTCATATATTCTGTTACAAACACAGGAGGTTTAATAATCGTATAGAGTGGTTGTTTTTCAATAAGTACTAAGTTAAAGAAGTCCTTATGATTAATAACACCTGTGATATGATCAATACTCGTATCATAAACTGGAAGTCTAGAATACCCTGAGTGTTTAAATGCTAATCTAATAGTTTCAATATCATCAGTTTCACAAACTGAGATGACGTCAACTCTTGGTGTAAATATTTCTTCAACAATGAGATCATCAAAATCAATTACACTTTTTATCAGTTCACGTTCGTTTTCGTTAATACTTCCTTCTTGTTCGGCTTCACTCACATAAGTTAGCAACTCTTCTTCAGTAATAGTTGGTTCTTCATCAAACGTAAATACCTTGTTCATTAATTTTTGAATAGAACCAAATATGATAGCTAATGGCTTTAAAATAAATATGAAGAACTGTAAAACCGGTGTAACAGCTAATGCATATTTCTCTGCCATTTTTTTTGCTAAAATCTTTGGTGCAATCTCACCAAAAATTAAGACTAAGGTTGTCATTACAGCTGTTGATAAGGTAACTCCGATATCTCCCCAATTTCTTACGAAAAACACCGTAGCAATCGATGCAGATAGGATATTTGCAATATTATTACCAATTAAGATGGTTGTAATGAGTTCATCAAAGTTATCGGCATATTTAAGCGTTCTAATAGCTCTTTTATGTCCATTTTGTATTAAGTTTTTTAATTTGATTTTACTAGCTGATGAAAATGCAGTTTCCGTGGATGAAAAGAATGCAGATAATAAAATCATTAATATAAGTATACCTATTTGTATTAAATCTTGATCTGTCATGTTTCATTGTCCTCGTCTGAAACAAGTTGAGGTTTTGTAACTTTAACTTTTGTAATTACGTTCTCATTTGTTTCAATAATCTCGAATGTATGTTGATTAAACTCGATACTTACAACTTCATCTTTTTCTGGGAATCTACCTAATTGTCCTAATATGAATCCACTAATGGTATCATAATCTTCAACAGGTAATCCTATTTCGAGTTCATCTTCTACATCATCAATATTTGTAAGTCCTTCAATCTCGTATGTAAAATCATCAATTTGGTTGATTTCTTCTTCATCTTCGTCATATTCATCTTGTATATTACCAACTATTTCTTCGATTAAGTCTTCTATAGTTACAATACCAGCTGTTCCGCCATATTCATCTAATACGATTGCGATATGGTTTTTTTGTTTTTGCATCTCTCTAAAGAGTTCATCTGTTTTTTTGCTATCTGGTACAAAATATGGTTCTCTAAGTAATTTTTTAAGTGAAAATTTTTCTTCCGCATTATCTAAAAATTTAAGTAAATCTTTAACGTGGAATGTACCAATAATATGATCGATATCATTTTCATAGACTGGAAATCTAGTGAATCTTTCATTTTGCACATATTCGATGATTTGTTTTCTAGTAGATTTAATATTAATTGCAGATATTTCTGTACGATGTGTCATAATTTCTTCAACTGATGTATCACTAAAATCAAATACATTTTGAATCATCTCTGATTCTTCTTCATCAATATTTCCTGATCTAGAACTATATTCAACAATTGTTCTAATTTCTTCTTCGGTCATTCTGCGTTCCCCTTCTTCAGGTTTTAACGCGAAAAATCTACCAAAAACCATCGATGACTTATTCAAAAGCCATGTAATTGGTAGTAAACATGTATGAATAAACTTAATAAATCCTATGGATTGATAAGCAATTGTATCTGTGTATTTATTTGCTAGTCTTCTTGGTATTAATCTACCAAAAACTAGTTGTACAAATAAGATTACAAAGATGATTATAAATCTCGCAATGGGTCTTAACCAGCTTACATCATTAAATAAAGATAAAACATCATTATAAAAAGCATCGAGTGCAATCGCACCATTAACAAGGGTTAAAAGTGTGATCATGACTTGAATAGATAATAGATATCTTTTAGATTCAGTTGTAAACTTTTGTATCTTAAGTGCTTTTTTATTGTTATTAAGCACATCTTCATTGACTTTACTGTCACTAACTACAACCAATGCTACTTCGGCTGCACTAAATATTGCTGTAAGTATAATGATTAATATAATCGATATTATTGGTATTAACATGATTGATCACCTTTTATACAACAAAAAAAGACACCAAAAAAAGGGGTTTGTTCAATGTCTTTGCTACGCTCTGATATGGGATCGTCGATCCTACTACTGCAATCTTCCATTTCTTGTCTGATTCCTCCATGAAATCGGTATGAGAATATGATACTATATAATGCTTAAAAAGTCAATGCTGATAACCTTTTCATCCTCTTTATGAAGGAATCCACTTGTTAGTTTATACCATTTATGCTAAAATACTTTTTGAAGGGGAGTAGTTAACTCTAAATTAGTCGTCAATACGGCAAACGCCCGGCTAATTTCAAGCAAGCCTTGTAACGAGACCTTCAAGACTTTTTCGTCTTGATGGTTTTTATTTTTTGAAATTTACATCAAGATCAAACATAAAAATTAAGGGGTATATTATGCAAATTTTATTAAACATCGTATTTTTAATTGTTGGTTTTGTTTTCCTCATTAAAGGAGCAGACTTCTTCATTGTATCATCAAGTTCTATCGCTAGAAAATTTAAGATTTCACCACTTATCATTGGGTTGACACTTGTTGCTTTTGGAACATCGCTACCCGAGCTTGCAGTCAGTTTTGCTGCATCACTATCAGCAAGATCTCAAGGATTAACTGCTGATATTGCAATGGGTAACGTGATTGGATCAAATATGGCTAATATTACATTGATTTTAGGTACAAGTGCTCTTATCATGCCAGTGCTTGTTCATAAGTCTATGCGAAAAAGAGAGTTTCCATTTCTTATTGGTATAACTATCTTAATCGCTTTATTGGGCTTTTTATTCCAAAGTGATGCTGCTATTGTTTGGTGGGAAGCATTAATCTTATTAGCAACTTTCGCTTTCTATATGTATTTAATGATCACATCTGAAAAAGATATGACTGAAGAGCATTTGCACTTCGTAGATATTAAAAAAGCTGTTATATTATTAATTGTTGGTTTAGCTGGTGTATCGATTGGTGGATTTTTAGTTACTGAAGGTGCTGAATATATCGCTATTGAATTACTGACTCAATCTGGTATGACAGTTACTCGAGCAACCACCTTAGTAGGTCTTAGTATTGTTGCATTAGGAACATCACTTCCTGAGTTAGTCACTTCAGCGATGGCTGCTAAAAAGGGTGAAGCTGACATTGCATTAGGAAATGTCGTTGGTTCAAATGTGTTTAACACCCTATTAATTGTCGGTTTATCAGGAACAATCGTTCCGTTAGGGCTTAATCAAGATGTATTAATTGATATGATTATCTTAATTGGTATCACTGCATTAGTAGCGTTCTTAGGATATACTAAAAATAAACTTTCAAAATTTGATGGTATCATGATGTTATCAATTTACGTATTATATATTACATATATCATACTAAGAGCTTTATCAATTGTATAACAAAAATAGCGCGGTGAAACTATTTGATTAAAACGGACAACTTAAAAAAAGGCTAGGACATAGTATAGTGTTCTAGCTTTTTTTGTTAGAATGAATATAAAGGAGTCGTTAGAATGAATGAAAGAAAAACAAGAAAGCATCCATCGTATACAATCGATGAGAAAAACAAGATTGTAGAACTGTATTTAAGCAAAGAGAAAACACAGCGTCAAATACTTAGAAGTTTTGATATTGCTCATAGCCAATTAGATTTATGGGTAAAACAGTATCGAAAGCATGGCACTTGTGTAGATCGTAGAGGAAAAGGCACGAAAAAAGAGATACCAAACAAAGGTAGACCTAAGAAGCTTAACTTGGACATCATGAGTAAAGCGGAACTGTTAAAGTATATCAAAAGTGGTGAAGACATAAAAAAAGCGGTAGCCTACCTAAGAACGCGCGAGAAAAATACCAAGTCATAGACCAATTAAAGGATCGTTATTCTATCATCTATCTCTGCATGAGGATGTCATGTTCAAGAAGCGGTTACTATGAATGGATTCGCTTAGGTAGGCCAAAATATAAAGCGTTCAATGAATTGCTTAACCATCAGATTGTTAGTCTCTACCATAAAGATAAAAGATGGGGCATAGAAACAATTCAAATGAAATTAAAGAAAATACACGGCGTCTTTACCACGAAGAGCACCGTGTATCGATACATGAAACTGAATGGTATTCAGTCCATTATCAGACGAAAGAGAAAAAGATATAGCAAGGTCAACCACCATCGCATTCCTAATCTCCTTCAAAGAGATTTTACCACAAAAATGTCAAATCAAAAGTGGAGTATAGATGTTTCTTATTTGCCCACAACACAAGGAACCATCTATTTGTGTGCGATAAAAGATCTCTATGATAAATATATTGTCAGTTACAAAGTTTCCAATAGAAATGATCTAAAACTGGTCATGGATACTTTAAAACAAGCCACAAGAAACGTACCCAGAAATTATCGCAAAGGATTAATACTGCATTCTGATCAAGGCACCCCATTTGTTGGACAAACTTACCATAGGTGGTTGAAAAGACATTGGATAAAGCATAGTGTATCAGCTAAGGGTAGCTGTGTTGATAATTGTCCAATAGAATCTTTCTTCAGCCAATTTAAAAGTGAATGTATGCATCTTCATCATCAAATCACAATAAAACAAATGAAAATACTTGTCGATTCTTACATCACATATTACAATGAAGACAGACAAAGTAAAAAAATAAAAGAGTTGACACCTCTACAATTGAGAATGTCAACTCTTCCTAGTCTTTTTTAATTACTGTCCATATTTAGCAAACAGTTTCGTTGCGCTATTTTTTTATAAAATCAAGTATATATGGTCGTAACTTAGTACTATGAACGACAAAACTATCATGTGTTTCATTTTCTAAAATGATGAGTTTTGATCGTTTAATCAGATTGTGGAGTTTTAAGGTATGTTTTGGTTTGATAACATCCTGATCTCCTACTAATATAAGTGTTTTTAATGGTATGCTTTTTAAGTCTTTTTTATTAAACTTAGGCTCATCAAGCATCAACTTAATATAAGGACTCATCTCTTCTTCATACTCTTTTTTCAATGCTTTTCTAATTTTCTTGTTTAATCCTTTAGGTTTATAGTTTACACCACAAACAATTACTTTATTAAGCAAATTTGGCGATAAAATCGCAAGTTTTAATGCAATAATACCACCATCGGAAAATCCTAAAATATGTGGTTTATTGATCTTTAAATGTCTAATCAATTGATAAATATCTTGTGTCATTGCATCATAAGAAAAATCGATACTTCTTCCACTCTCACCATGATTTCTACTATCTATCGCATAAATCATGAAATCATCTTTTAAGACATCGATGAGTTCATCAAAAATATGGAAATCTTCTTGATTTCCATGCAGTAAAATTAAAGGTTCACCTTGTCCAAATATTTCGTAATGTATATCGATTTGATTTACTTTAATATGCATCATATCACCCATAACTATTTTATCATAAAAGAAAAGGTAATGAGCAAGCTCATTA
Source organism: Tenericutes bacterium MO-XQ (assembly GCA_002838185.1). Taxonomy (GTDB): domain Bacteria; phylum Bacillota_I; class Bacilli_A; order Acholeplasmatales; family Acholeplasmataceae; genus Mariniplasma. Next base: position 1,074,413 of record CP017948.1, read on the forward strand.
CCATTTTTTTTATGCTTCAGTCACTTCTTCTTCAGTTTCTAAAACTTCTTCTTCACCTTCTACGGCTTCTTCATTAGTTTCTTCTTCTTCTAATACTTGATGAGCTTCCTTAACGATAAAGACGATGTGTTCTGGATCTTCATGAATGGTAACACCATCAGGAATTTTAATATCTTTAACATAAACGGCTTCATCTTGCTCCATTTCGCTAGCATCAAATTCAAAATGTTGGATACCTGATCCTGATTTATATTCACAATTGATTTCTGATAAACCAATTTGAACATAAAGTCTTCTCTTTTCTAATTCTTCTTTACCATGAATCACTACAGGAATGTGTGCAGAAACTGTTTCATCTTTAGCAATTCTATGTAATTCAAAATGAATGATATCATCTGGTTTTAATATATCAGTTTGTACGTTTTTAATGTAGACATTATGTCTTTTTCCATCAAGAGTAACTTTAAATGTCATTGATTTTCCATATTCATTTAGAGCATCTTTAAATGCTTTTTCTTCTACCTCAATAGAAGTTGAATCTATGGATTTTCCATACATAACACCAGGAATCATTCTTTCCTTTCTCACTTCACGCAGTGGTCTAGTACGTAAATTTACTTTCATAATTTATTTCCTCCTAGTTTTCTTATGAATATTTTATCATAATAAAGCCATTTTGTCTATTTTTTAACGCTCTTATCAGTTGGCTCTAAAACCTCTAGTTCTAGTTCATCAACAAATTTGTTTTTCATGCGATTTATTTTTAAAGTAATGTTGTCATATTTTTCGATTTTATCTACTTTTTTCGATGGTAAATATCCCAGCAAATGAATATAAAGCCCACTTACTGTCTGAAAAGATTCATGTGACTCATCAATATCTAAATTTAGATATCTATTTAAATCTAAAATGGTCAAATCACCTTTAACAATGTACTTATTTTCTTTAATTTTTTTAATTTGATTAGGTAGTTGGTCATGTTCATCATAAATATCACCAACAATCTCTTCTAGCATGTCTTCTATCGTCACTATCCCTTCAAATCCACCATGTTCATCGACTAATAAAGCAAATTGCTCAGTTGTGTGTTGCATTCGCTTAAATAAGATATTTACTTTGATGTCTTCTGGAACAAAATATGGTTTTCTTAAAATGGATTTAATATCGATATCATCAAGTTTTTCTTGACTCAACGCTTCTAAAAGATCTTTTACATGAATGATACCCAAAATATGATCAATATCTTGTTCATAGATAATGATTCTAGAATATTTGGAAGCGACCATTTTTTTGATTAATGTCTTTTTTGGTAAGTTAATATCTAGGCCATAAACTTTAGTTCTAGGTGTTTTTATCATATATGCTTTTAAATCATCGAATCTAAAGATGTTTTCAATCATTTTTCGCTCTTGATCTTTGTATAATCCTTGAACTTGTCCTAGTACGATTAAATGTCTAATATCGTCTTCAGTGACTTCATCGTGGTCTTTGGATGCTCCTTTGCCAAATAACAAAAGGACAGCCTGCGTGGATTTAGACAATAACCATACAAAGGGTTTAGTCACAATCATCACGATATAAACGACATAAATTGAAAATAATGAAAACTTATTAGGATTAGAAAGTGCTAATTTTTTAGGAACTAACTCACCTAAAACAAGCGTTACAAACGATAAAATAAAAGTGATGATCACAACTGCTAAGTTTTGGTTGATAGTAATTCCGTAATTTGCAAAAAATACAACAAAATTAAGGGATAATCTTGCACCTGCTAATGCACTAGACATAAAACCAGCAAGTGTTATCGCAACTTGTATGGTTGATAAATATCTAGTGGAATCTTTTGTAACTTTTAATACAAGTTTTGCCTTTTTATTGCCTTCGTTTGCTAAATGATTCATTTTTGTGAGATTAACAGATACCAATGCCATTTCACTTGCTGCAAAAAAGCCATTAATCAAGATTAAGATCAAGATTAAGATTAATATAAATCCTATGCCCAAAGTAATCACCGCCTTGTTTCATTTATTGTATCATATTTTTTCAAAAAAAAGAAAAGGTCCTTAGGGACCTTTAATGTGTCAATGTGCATAAGCCATGTTCTGTTCCCTTACGGGTGTGACCATTTATCTCTACTGTGTAGCGCATATTCACTTTTGTTCGCTCATATGCGTGCCCCTACCAAATTTTGGGTTGCTAGCTTGAGGGGTTTACCGCGTTTCATTCACTTATTTCTAAGTGACTCGTCTCTGTGGCACATTAAGTTCTAGATCATAGCCGAAGCTTTAGATCATCAAACGCCGTTACATCAATTGATGCACCCTAAGTTATTGTTTCCTTAGGCACAAACACTACATTCATTACAGAATGTGCTAGCATGGACTTTCCTAACCTAAATATTAGGCTCGGTCACCTTCCACTGACACTGTTATTTTATCATATTATTTTCGCTTACTCAAGCTGATTTAAGTGCGTCTTTTCTTGATAAATCGATACGACCTTTATCATCAATACCAATACATTTAACTAAAATTTGATCACCAACAGAAACGATATCTTCTGTTTTTTCAACTCTTTCTTTAGCAAGTCTTGAGATATGTACAAGTCCTTCAGCACCTGGCCAAAGTTCTACGAAACATCCGAATTTTTCAACACGTGTTACTTTACCTTCATAAATCTTGCCAACTTCAGCTTCACGAACTAAGTTTTGGATATATGCTGCAGCAGCTTCAATCCACTTAGATTCAGTATGCATTAAGAAGACACGACCATCTTGTTCGATATCAATCTTAACTTGTTCATGATCTTCAATGATTTGAGTGATAATCTTACCACCTGCACCAATGACGTCTCTAATCTTGTCAGGATTAATTCTAATCATCTTAACTTTTGGAGCATATGCTGATAATTCTTCTCTTGTTTCAGCAATTGTTTGTTCCATATGATCAAGAATAAATAATCTTGAATTTCTTGCTTGTTCTAAAGCTTCTTTTAAGATTTCTTTTGTAATACCTAAGATCTTAATGTCCATTTGAAGCGCTGTAATACCTTTTTTAGTACCAGCAACTTTAAAGTCCATATCGCCTTCATGATCTTCCATACCTTGGATGTCACTTAAGATTGTATAGTTTTTACCATCCATGATAAGTCCCATTGCAATACCAGCAACTGGAGCTTCAATTGGAACACCAGCAGCCATTAAAGCCATTGATCCAGCACAAATTGTTGCTTGTGATGATGAACCATTTGACTCTAAGATTTCTGAAACCACACGGATTGTGTATGGGAATTTTTCTTCATCAGGTAGTACTTGTAATAATGCTCTTTCACCAAGTGCACCATGACCAACTTCACGTCTTCCAACAAAACCATAACGTCCTGTTTCACCAACACTAAATGGTGGGAAGTTGTAATGTAGCATGAAACGTTTAGAATCTTCTAAACCTAATCCATCGATGATTTGGTTTTCACCAAGTGCACCTAAAGTTACAACACCTAATGCTTGAGTTTGACCTCTAGTAAATAATGCTGAACCATGAGTACGTTTAAGTACATCAACTCTTGAGAATAATGGTCTGATCTCATCAACTTTTCGTCCATCAGGTCTTACCTTATCTTCAGTAATTAATCTTCTTAATTCTTTTGTTACGATGTTATCAACAACAGTTTTAACTTGTTGGATATAGTTTTTGTGAGCTTTTTCATCGAAGACTTTAACACCGTCAATTTCATTGAAAAATGATTTTTCGCTGAATTTTTCAACAGTTTCTTCTTTGATTTTGTCAATTGCATGATATCTTTCTAACTTATCAAAAATAGATACAGCTTTAATTAATCTGTCATATGCAAAATCATGAACGTCTTTTTCAACAGCTTTTTCGATTTCAAAGACTTCAAAATCCATTTTTTCAGGTTTTAATTCAGCAATGATTTTTTCTTGGAATGCAACTAAAGCTTTAATTGCGTTGTGTCCAAATAAAATCGCATCTAACATTGTATCTTCATCAACTTGCTTAGCGCCAGCTTCAACCATGTTAATTGCATCTTTAGTACCAGCTACGATAAGTTCGATTTGACTCTTTTCGATTTGTTCAGGTGTTGGATTAATGATGAATTCTCCATCAATTAAACCTACAGTCACACCCGCAACTGGGCCATTAAATGGAATATTAGATATCCCTAATACAAGTGAAGATCCAAACAGTGAAGCCATTTCAGTTGTAGCTTCTGGATCACTACTTAATACTGTATTAATGATTTGAACTTCATTTTTAAATCCTTCAGGAAACATTGGTCTTAGTGGTCTATCAATAAGTCTTGATGTTAATGTTTCATGTTCAGAAGGTCTACCTTCTCTTCTTAAAAATCCTCCAGGGATTTTACCACCAGCATATAGTTTTTCTTGATAGATAACCATAAGTGGGAAGAAATCCATAGGTGATGGTTCTGTCTTTGCAGTCACAACACTTAATACTGTAGAGTCTCCATAATGGATCATTGCTGCGCCGTTGGCTTGTTTAGCAACTTCTCCAATTTCAACTTTAAGCACTCTACCGCCTAAGGTTGTTTCAAATTCTTTTTTGTTCATAATATAAAATCTCCTTCATTTTATATGTTTTCTCATATACTTTTTTTATATTTAACCTTATATATCATACCATAAAATCGCTAGATTTCATAATAATCTAGATAATATCCAAAAAAAAAGATTGCTTACGCAACCCTTTTATCGACGTAATCCTAATTTTTGGATTAATGCTGTATAACGATCTACATCTTTATGACGTAAATAGTTTAATAAGCGACGTCTTTTACCAATCATCATGTATAACCCACGACGAGAGTGGAAATCATGAATATGTTGTTGTAAATGTTCATTTAGAGAATTGATTTCTGCAGATAATACAGCTACTTGTACTTCTGGTGAACCAGTATCTCCTTCTTTAGTTGCATAATTCTTAATGATTTCTGTTTTTTGCGCTTTTGTTAATGCCATTATTGTTTCCTCCTTCGAATAACTAAAGTACAGGTCGGCTTTCCTTATACCTTGTTACCGCCTTTTTTATTGTAACATTTTTTTTCAAAAATGCAACATTATTGTTAAATTTTAACGAATTGATCAACGTTAAGAACAAACACAGTTGCTCCGCCGACTTCAACTTCAATAGGTAGTGATGAAAATGAACCGAATTCATTCACAATCGTGTTAGGAACAAGTTTTGATCTCTTTTTAGAATGAGCTTCAATGACTTCAAGTGCTTGAGGAACTTTTTCATCATTTACACCAATCATAAAGGTCACATTACCCGCACGTAAGAATCCACCTGTTGTAGATAATCTTGTAGAAAAGAATTTTTCTTTTACTAATGCTTTTTGTACTTTATTTGCATCGTCATTAGATACAATCGCAATGATCATTTTCATAACAACACCTCTTTTCATATATACTTATTATAGCATATTTTTAATAATTTGATAGTGCTCGAACTGTTTCTTCATCTTTTTTAAGTTGGTTGATAAGCGCTTTTTTAGAGCCAAACTTATATTCAGGTCTTAAAAAGTGCATAAACATAACTGTGATACTCTCATTATAAATTTCTTGATCAAAATCTAGAATATAGATTTCAAGTCTTTTTTCAGCTGAATAGTTCAAGGTTGGGTTATTTCCAATATTTGCCATCGCATGATGCCATGAATCTTTTATGAATACTTTAACATAATATACACCATTTCTTGGCATATAATAGTTTCCAAAGTCAACGTTTGCTGTTGGAAATCCAATCACTCTACCTATTTTATGACCATGAACTACAGTACCTGTGATTTCATAATGTCTATTTAAGAGTTTTCTAGCAGATGCTATATCACCTTGTATCAAAAAATCTTTTACATATGTTGTTGAAACACGTGTATGGTTATAAACAAGATCATCGATAATATCTACAACAAAGAATTTTCTTAAATCATCAATCGTCCCTAATCCTCGATATGCAAATCTAGCATCACGACCGATGACTAATCTTTGCACGCGTATTTTTTTTAAAAACGCAATAAAGTCTGGTACAGAAAGCATCGAAAACTCTTCATTAAACTTAATAATAAATGTGTAATCTAAAGGAAACTTAGACAACAACTTAATCTTGTCTCGTTTTTGCGTTAACGTGTTAAAAGGTTTTTTTCTTAAGATTTCAGATGGATGTGGATCAAATGTGATCACCGCATGCTTTGTATCTTTATATCTTAAAACACGGTTAATGAGCTGTTGATGTCCTAAATGTAGTCCATCAAAATTACCCATTGTGACCGTTAAATCTTCTTCATTTTCAATTTTGTCATATGTGTCATTAATAATAATCATGTCTTACTCCTAAAAAATTAAACTTGGTTTATATGTATTTTCTTTTACTCTTTGATAAAATGCAATCATGTGTCCTTGTTCATCATAAACAATGAAATCTTGATCAATGGTTGTTTGTCTTTCATCTAAATATACACCATTTTTTACAAGTTTAATCATGTAATCATTAAGTATAATTTTTGGATGATTTTTAAAGTATGCCTCTAATGATATGATATCACTTTCCATAATATCATTTAATGGTTTTGCTTGTTTAATATGATATGGTCCTATTTTAGTTCTTCTTAATTCTTTTAATGCACCATAAGTATCTAAAGCATCTGCTAAATCAACTGCGACACTTCTTATGTATGTGCCTTTTGAGACATCTATGCTAAAGTCAATAGTATCTATATTCAACTTAGATGTTAATTTAAAATCGTAAATCTCAACAGGTCTTGTTTCTCTTTTTATTTCTACACCTGCTCTAGCGTGTTCATATAATTTTTTTCCATCTATTTTAATTGCTGAATACATCGGTGGTAATTGATCATATGGTTTAATCATATCATGAACTGCATTTTTTAAAGTGACTTCATCAATGTTTTGATCTTTTGTCTTTAATATCTGCCCAGTGACATCATAAGTATCATAATGTTTATTAAACACAAATGTACCTTCATAAGATTTATTCATGTTCATAAATAAATCTGACAATTTGGTCGCCTTACCGATGCATAAGATTAAAAGACCGCTTGCAAAAGGATCAAGCGTACCTGTATGACCTATTTTCTTTATACGAAACTTACGCTTAAGATATAAAACGACATCGTGAGATGTCATATCCTTAGGTTTGTCTACAAGTAAGAATCCGTTCATGTTATCACCATATCTATTATACTAAATTTTGGCAAATAAAAAAAGCACAAAAGTGCTTTAATTATTTGTATTGATTCAGCCAAGCAGATACTCTTTCTTTTGGTTGGTAACCACTTTGACGATCAACTTCTTCACCGTCTTTGTAAAGTACTACAGTTGGTACTGAACGAATGCCAGCTTCGATTGCTTGTGATCTAAATAAATCGATGTCCACTCTGTAGAATTTTGAGTCGTTCATTTCTTCACTTAAACTTTCTAGTACAGGCTTTAACATCTTACATGGTCCACACCATGTTGCGTAGTATTGTACAACGATTAACCCTTGTTGACCTACGACTTGTTCATAAGGTTGTCCTTGATATTCAGTCATTAAATTTTCCTCATTTCTTAATAATTTTATTATATTTTTATTATATATGATTTTTATAATATTGCAAGACAAAAGCACTATTTTAATGTGACAATTGTTACGCCATTTAGTCCTTCTCCTTCACCGCCGTAACGATGCTCTTTGATGTAAGGACTAGACTTGATGTAGCTGTGAACAGCTTTTCTTACTGCCCCTGTTCCAAACCCATGAATGATCCTTAGAGTTGTTAATCCTGACATGAGTGCACCATCTATAGCATCATCTAATGCAGGTTTAACTTCTTCGTACCTGAATCCTCTTAAATCCACTTCTAGTTTTCCTTGTTTTTGTGGTTTAATCTCTTCTGCTTTTTGTTTTTGGACTATTTTCGGTTTGTCGCTTGGTTTTTGTTTATCCTTCTTTAAATCAGACTTATCAAAAGATAACTCAAATTTTCCAAATTTAACAACATAAACGTCATCTTTAATGTCAATAATGGTTCCGTATTGTTGATAAGATGTAATAAACACCTCATCTCCAACATTTAGCGACTCATCGAAATATAATGATTTATCTCCTCCAATACTTTGATTTAGTTTGTTTTTTAAATCTGCAAGTTCTGGTTTAGAAAGTGATTGTTTTTTCTGAAGTTCATTAATTAAATCAATGGCTTCTTCTCTTAATTTAAGCCATTTTGACTCTTCTTTATGTTTAACTTTCTCTATCATATCATCTTGACGTTTTAAAAGATCATTTTTGATATCTTGATAATGTTGTTTTTCTTCTCTAACTTTGGATAACTCTAGATTAAGTGATTCTTTTTCCCTTTGAATCTCAAGCATTTCATCATTAAGTTTTTCCATGGTCTTTGCTAAATCTGATTGTCTACCTTCATAAAGTTTTAATGCTTGCTCAACGATTGTTTCTGGTAGACCTAATCTTCTAGCAATTAAAAATGCATGTGAAGAACCCGTGGTTCCCATCTGTAAGAAATACAAGGGTTTTAAGGTTTGCTTATCAAATGCTACGCTTGCTGTCGTCATATGAGGTTGTTCGTATGCATAGCTTTTAAGTTCTGAATAATGGGTAGTAACCATCATTCTTGCATCATAATCTTTAAAAGCCTCTAAAATTGAAATAGCAAGCGCAACCCCTTCATTTGGATCTGTACCACTACCAATTTCATCGAGTAAGACTAATGTATTGTCCTTCATGTTTTTAATCATATTGATAATTTTAGTTAGATGTGATGAAAAGGTTGATAAGGATTGTGAAATAGATTGTTCATCACCTATATCCGCAAACACTTGATCAAATATTGCGATATTACTAGCTTCATTAAGCGGTGTAAGCATCCCCATTTGTGTCATTAAAGTAAGTAATCCTAATGTTTTTAATGCTACGGTTTTACCACCAGTGTTTGGTCCAGTAATAAGTAGTGTTTTTAAATGCTTATCTAAAGATAAACTGATAGGAACAGCCTCTTTTTGGTCCAGTAAAGGATGTTTTGCAGAGATCAGTTGTATGAAACCCTCTTGATTAATGTTTGGCATATGAGCATCAATATCAAGTGCATAGATAGCTTTTGCATGGATTAAATCCATATGCACAAATACATCTAAATTTTGTTTTAAAGATAGATAAGAAACTTGTATCTCTTTACTCATATCTTCTATGATTAGATCTATTTCTTTTTGTTCACTGACCTTTAATGACTCGATTTGAGCTGTAATTGAACGTGTTTGTTCAGGTTCAATGTATATTGTTTGTTTGGATGCAGACATATCATGAATAACACCCTTAATCTTATTCTTGAATGCCTCTTTGACACCAATACAAAAACGCTCATTTCTCATCACAATCACTTGATCATTTAGATATTTGGAATAATCGACAAGTATTTTTTGTAATTTGTCTTGAAGTTGTTTATCAAATCTTGAAATATCTTTTCTAATACTTGCAAGCTTTGGTGTTGCATCATCCAAAATCACGCCATCTTCATCAAGTTTTGATTCAATATATGATAATAAACTTTTATGAGTTGAAAGTTGATCAAAAAGTGGTACTAAACTTGTTGATTTAATATTTAGTGTTTGTCTTTGTCTTAAATAGAGTAATATATCTCTTTCCATGACTAAAAAAAGACGAATATAAAGTAAGTCTTGAATGCTATATCTTCTTTTAATCTCGGCATAATGAAGCAATGTATATATATCAAAATCATCCAAAAAAGGAATGGTTCCAAATTTCGCAATGAGTTCAAGCATATCATTAACTTCTACTAGCATATGATTGACATGACTAAGATCTGTAGAAGGTTCTTGATGATTCAATTTTTGTTTAGCAGAGTCAGATTTTAAATACTTTGATATTTTTTCAATGATTTGGTCTAACTCCAAGGTTTTTGTCATAAATCGCATAAAATGCACCCTTTTTCTATAAAAATGTGGTATAATAATAGTTGAGCGTAGAGGTGAACTATGAAACATTACACAATGTCTGTAACTGAAAAAGAACTAGAAAAATTAAATAAAGTTTATCAATATCATCAAGTAGAAGATAAAAATCCTTATCTTCTTTTTCATGCTAAGCATAATGATATTGAAATCCTAGGATATAAAACAGGTAAAGTACTACTCCAAGGTGCTGAAGTCACTCATGAGTTAGTCGCAATCAAGACCCATTTAAATAAGGAAGACTATGCAGCAATCGGTTCTGATGAAGTTGGAACTGGTGATGTTTTTGGTCCAATTGTTGTTTGTTCTGTATTTGTAAACAAATCTGAAATCCCACTTTTAGAAGAACTTGGTGTTAAGGATTCTAAGAACATGACAGATCAAAAAATCATTGAAATTGCACCAAAACTTGCAAAAATACTCATTCACTCATTACTTATTCTACCACCATCTAAGTATAATAAGCTAGTTAGTGAGGGATATAATTTAAATAAAATGAAAGCTTTACTCCATAATCAAGGCATTGTAAAGACTTCATCTAAGTTAAAAGAGAGTGTTCCAGTTATATTAGATCAATTTTGCACACCACAATTATACTTTAATTATTTAAAAGATGAAACCCTTGTTTATAGAGATATCGATTTTCACACAAAAGCTGAACAAGTACACTTAAGTGTCGCAGCTGCATCTATTATTGCTAGATATGCATTTTTAGTCAAAATGAAGCAATATAGCCAAAAAATTGGTATGAAATTACCAAAAGGTGCTGGCAAAGAAGTTGATGAAGCGATTCAAATTTTACATGAGAAAAAAGGTAATAAAGGGTTAAATCTGATTGCAAAAATGAATTTCAAAAATGTAACTAAACAAGATTTATCCTAATTGGTGATAAATGATTAAAAATGATTTATCCTAATTGATCAATAAATGATTTAAAATCTTCGGGCATATCGGCTGTAAAAGTCATATGCTCTTTTTTTATTGGATGGATGAAGCTAAGTTTTGTTGCATGTAAAAATTGGCCTTGATCTCCAATGACTTGTTTTGGTCCATAAAGTGGATCTCCAACAATTGGATGGTTAATATAAGCCATATGAACTCTAATTTGATGCGTTCTACCTGTTTCTAATTCACAAGAAATAAGTGTATAATCTCCAAATCTTTTTAACACTTTAAAATGAGTAACCGAACGCTTACCATCTTCAACAATAGCCATTTTCAAACGGTTTTTTGGATGTCTTGCTATCGGTGCGTCAATCGTTCCTTCATTTTCCTTAAAATCATGATAAACTAACGCAATATAAGTTCTTTTGATTTCATGATGTTTTAGTTGCTCACTGAGCAATTGATGCGCTTCATCATGCTTTGCGACTACAAGCAATCCACTTGTGTCTTTATCAATTCTATGAACGATTCCAGGTCTAATGACGCCGTTAATAGAACTTAAATGGTCCACTTGATGCATGAGTCCATGTACAAGTGTAGGTTCATGATAGCTGGATGCTGGATGAACAACTAAACCAACAGGTTTATTAATCACTAAAAGATCATCATCTTCATAAACGATATCCAAATCAAGATCTACTGGTTTAATATCTAAAGTAACTGGTTCAACTTCAAAAATGGTGATGATATCACCAGTTTTTAATAAATATCCAGTTTTAACTTTTTGATCATTGACTAAAATATGTTTATCTTTGATAAGATTTTGAACATAACTTCTACTTTTTGAGGCAAATTCATGTTCAGATAAGTACATATCTAATCTTTCTTTTTCATGATCTGCGGTAATTTTAATTTTCTTTTCCATCGGTTCTACTTTCTAATTTCTTATGTCTTTTTGGTTCCAAAAAGAATATGTCTATTGCAAATAATACTATTGCAGCAGATAAGAAATTATCTGCTAAGTTGTTTGTGAAGTTACTTAATCCAATATCATTTAAAAAATCCAAGAATGGATAATGTAAAAAATCGATAACAAAGCCATAAATTGCGCGATCAATCGCGTTACCTAAAGTGCCACTAATGAATAAGGCAATCGATATTGAATAGACTTTTTTGTTTTTAAAATCACTATCTTTAAACAAATAACCGAATACAACAAGTGCTAAGACAGTAATGATAAAAAATAATAGATCTTTATATTGAAAATCACTAAGTAAGCCTAGTGATGCACCTGTGTTTTCATAATAACTTAATTCTAAAACACGTGGGATAACAATATCATTGATCCCTTCAAATGTAGGTGCGATTAGGTGATAAGCTAATTGTTTTGTCACTTGATCAAGTAATAGCGTGACAATTATAATGATTAGTCCTATAAACATAAAATTCTCCTTTAAAACACAGTTGCTAAAACAACAATACCTAAAATAAGTATTACAAATGCAGAAAACGAAAATTCTACATATTTAGGTATACGTGTGTTGATGTCTTTAATATCTTCATGGTAATTCTTTATAAGTATATAGTAAAAGTGATAATAAAGAAATACCCATCCTAAGACAAATATAAGCAAAATCACTGATAATATAAATGTAAGTTTAGTATATATAAACATATTGATGACCAAGATACTTGGTAATAAGATGATCAAAAACGATATGAGCAACGCACCTAGTACTGACTTTACAGATGTCTTCATCGTCGTTTTAGAATCAATCCTTTTTACTAGGTTACGATATCTATGATAAAATTTATAAATACGATCAATTATAGTTTTCATAAAGCCATAAAGCCGCCTCTTCAATAGTTTCTACAGGTACTAATTCATACGAAACATTGATATCTTTCACATCATCATAATGCGATTTTGGAATAAAGAAAACATCAACATTATTGTACTCTGCAGTATATATTTTTTGAACAATCCCACCAATTCTACCTATTGTTCCACTGCTATTTATGGTCCCTGTTCCAGCGATGACAACATCCGGAATGTTTATATTTAGTAAACTTACATAAATACTAAGGGTTTGCAGCATACCTCCACTTGGTCCTCCGACAGTACTATTAAGACCAGGAAGTTCATAGGCTGGATAAGCATCATAAATCACATACTTGGTATAAAAAAGAAATGATACTTCTCCTAATACTTGTTCATAATCAAGTGTATATGTGGATCCGTCTTCTTTTTGAATTAAATAAGTCACATTGATATGATCTGATAATTCAAAAAAGGATTGAGGGTCGTAATCTTGATATGATTCTCCATTAATCTCTATGATGACATCTCCAATATCTACCATATCAAGTCTTTTAGGAAAATCATAGATATATAAACCTTCAAATCCATAATCCATAATGATTGATGGATCTTGTTCTTTTGCCATTTCATATGCTTTTATTAAAGCAATCTGATATGAAACGCTTTTTGAAAGCTGTCCTTGTCTATATTCATCGATAATTGTGTTTTCTTGTTCTCTAATGGTAGGTCTTCTAACAACAACTGTCTCATCATTTTTAAGTAACATATATTGAAACGCTGTTATAGGATCATAAGAATACACATAAACACTGTAAAACTGATCAGGCATCTCATGTCCTTCAATTTCAAATGATGATTCTAAAGGTGTAAGTCCACCAGGTGCTGTAACTGTATAGTTAGTTGGTACAACCGCAACAAAAAAGACATATAGATAGGCAAAAGATAAGATAATTAATAATGTTTTATTCTTTTTAATGAAGGTTAACATAAGTTAACTCACCAACTTTTATTTGACGATATGAAACACCAGCTGCCTTTAACATTTTAACAGCAGCTTGGTGTTCTTTTGTATGTTCATATTTATCACTCTCATAAACAATCTCTTTAATACCTGATTGAATGATGAGTTTTGTGCATTCATTGCATGGAAAAAGCGTTACAAAAATAGATGAGCCTTTTAGTGATTGGGTAGCATTTAAAATGGCGTTTGCTTCTGCATGAACGACATATGGATACTTTGTATCTAAATATTCACCCATATTACCCCAAGGAAACTCATCATCTTTTGCACCTGAAGGCATACCGTTATAACCAATACCTACAATTCTTAAGTCGCTATTTACAATGCATGCACCCACTTGAGTGGATGGATCTTTACTTCTAAGCGCTGATAGTTTCGCAACACCCATAAAATATTGATCCCAAGTGATAAATTCTTTTCTCATTACTTTCTCTCTTCCTTTTTGGCTAAACCTAAATTAACATGGCAATAACCAAATGGGTTTTTCTTTAAGTATTTTTGATGATTTTCTTCTGCAAGCTCATAATCTTTATTTTCTCTTATGATGACTTGAACATCATCATAATCACCTTTAAAGTAAGACTTCATATAAGCAATCACTCGGTCTTTTTCACTCATATCATCAAGATAAATACCACTACGATATTGAAAACCGATATCATTACCTTGTCTATTGATGCTAAAAGGATTGATGATTCTAAAAAAGTGTTCTAATACACCTTCTAATGATAATACATTTTCATCATAAACCACTCTACAAGCTTCTGCATGTGTACATGTACCATCACATACTTCACGATATGTTGGGTTCTTACGATTTCCATCTACATAACCTACCGATGTTTCAGTAACACCTTTAAGTTGGTCAAAATAAGCTTCAACACCCCAAAAACATCCTCCTGCTAAAACAATACTTTTCATATTATTCACCTACTTTCAAATGTAATTCTTTTAATTGAATCTCATCAACATCACTTGGTGCTTGCATCATTTGATCTTTAGCACTTTGTGTCTTAGGAAATGCAATAACATCTTTAATGTTTGATGTATGTGTCATTAACATGACAATTCTATCTAACCCCAGAGCTAAACCGCCATGAGGTGGTGTTCCATATTTAAGCGCATCAACAAAGAATCCAAAACGATGTTTAACATCTTCATCGGTTAATCCTAATGTCTTAAACATAAGTTTTTGAACTTCTTGATTGTGGATTCTTATCGAACCACCACCAATTTCATATCCATTTAGAACAATGTCATAAGCTTTCGCATATGCTTCTTTTGGATTTTCCGCTAATACTTTTGGATCATTAGGTTGTGTGAATGGATGATGTTTAGCATAATAACGTTTTTCTTCTTCATCATATTCTAAAAGTGGCCATTCTGTAATCCAAACGAACTGGTAATTATTTGGATCTGCTAAGTTAAACATGTCTGCAAGTTCTACTCTTAAAGCCCCAAGAGCATTAAGTGCATTGTCATTATCACCTGGAACTAAAAATAGTATATCTTGTTCATTTAAGTTAAATGAAGCATAATGTTCATCATTCATGAACTTATTTAAACTTCCTGAATATCCTTCAGATGTAAGTTTGATAAATGCTAATGCATCTCCATGGTTTTTCTTAACTAAATGAGATAGCTGGTCTATTTGTTTTCTTGAAAGACTTGCGCCATTTGGCAATACTAAGCCTTTTACGTATGTTTTTCCATTGAATAACGGGATATCAATATCTTTAAATGTATCTGTATAATCTGAAATATGTAACTCATATCTTAAGTCAGGTTTATCTGTTCCATAAGTTTCCATTGCTTCTTTGTAACTCATTTTTCTAAATGGTGCTTTAACTTCAACATCAAGAACTTTTTTAAATGTATGAACCATAATTTTTTCAATTAAACTTTGAATATCTGATTCGTCAATAAAAGAAGCTTCGATATCGACTTGTGTAAACTCTGGTTGACGATCTGCTCTTAAGTCTTCATCCCTAAAACATTTTGCGATTTGGAAATATTTTTCAAAACCAGCGACCATAAATAATTGTTTATAGATTTGTGGAGATTGAGGTAGTGCATAAAAATGACCCGCATATAAGCGTGATGGTACTAAATAATCTCTTGCTCCTTCTGGTGTTGATTTTCCTAAAATTGGTGTTTCAAGTTCATAAAAGCCTTCATCAACTAAAACACTTCTAATAGCTTGAGTAATTTTATGTCTTTGAATTAAGTAATTTTGCATGACAGGACGTCTTAAATCTAGATAACGATATTTAAGTCTTGTCTCTTCTAGAGCATCTGAATCGTTAGAAACAGTCATTGGTGGGGTTTCAGCTGCACTTAAAATGATTAAATCTGTTACTTCAATTTCAATTTCACCTGTAGGTATATTTAAGTTTTTGCTTTCACGCTCTAAAACAACACCTTTAACTTCAATGACAAACTCACTTCTTATTTTAAGTGCTTTTTCATAGTCTTTATGGTCAGGTTTGACCACGATTTGAGTAATTCCAAAACGGTCTCTTAAATCAATAAATACTAAACCACCAAGGTTTCTTGATTTTTGAACCCAACCTTTTAAGTATACATGTTCACCGACATGTTTGAAATTTAATTCATTATTATGATGTGTATATTTCATGTTATTTCTCCAATTTTTGTGTTAAATAATTCACAACTTCGTTTAGTTTAATTTCTTCTTGTACTTCTGTTTTTGTATTTTTAACGCTAATCATACCACGTTCAAACTCTTCATCACCTAAAATAAGTAAATATTTCGCATCTAATCTTAGAGCTTGCTTGAATTGTCCTTTAAATGATTTTTGAGTATAGTTCATATCACATACCAAATCAGCGTTTCTTAAATCATATAATAATTTCATCGCATATTTGCGCAGATTAGGGCTTGTAGTCACAACGAAAGCATCTACTTCAAGATCTTTAGAAAAATCAATTTCAAGGGCATCTAATGCCATTAAAAGTCTTTCCATTCCAAAAGCAAATCCGATGCCTCCTAAATCAGGACCACCTAACTCTTTAACTAAGTTTTGGTATCTACCACCACCACCTAATACATTTTGAGCACCAAAGCCTTTGATATCAGCTTCAATTTCAAATACTGTATGGCTGTAATAGTCTAACCCTCTAACCAATCGAGGTGCAATTTCATAATCAATACCAGCAGCATCTAAATAGCCAATCACTTCATCAAAATACGCTTTTGATTCGTCATTAAGTAAATCTAACGGAGTAGGTGCTGACTTAACAGCTTCGTGATTATGATCAATTTTACAATCCAATATTCTTAGTGGATTTTTATAGATACGCTCTTTACAGTCATTACAAAGCTCATCTTTGTGTGGTGTAAAATGCTTTACTAAAGCTTCGTGATAACTTGATCTTGATGCTTGATCTCCTAATGTGTTGACTCTAACTTTGACGCCTTTTAGTCCTAAACGTTTGATGAAATCATAAGCAAGTATGACGATTTCAGCATCAAGAGCTGCATCAACTGTACCAATCGCTTCAACACCAAATTGATAAAATTGACGATAACGACCTTTTTGTGGTCTTTCATATCTGAAATTAGGACCAATGTAGTAAACTTTTTCTAATTCTTGAGAAGCATATAATTTGTTTTCTACATAGCTTCTAATCACACCTGCAGTACCTTCTGGTCTTAGTGTTAATGCACGATTAGAACGATCAACAAAATCATATGTTTCTTTTGTGACCATATCTGATCCTTCAGAATCTCTATGAAACACATTAGAATACTCCATCATCGGTGTTCTAATTTCTTTAATGTTATATAAATTTAAAATATGTCTAATACTTTCTTCTAGTTTGATCCATTTATGTGATTCATTTGGAAGAACATCATATGTTCCTTTAACTCTGTTTGCGCTCATTGTATTGCTCCTTCGTCATTTCATATGTCAACAAATCATCACTGATGACATAATATCTTTTTTCTAATATATAAGGCTCTTTTTTTACAAAATTAAACCCTGACTTTAATATTACTTTCTTACTTCCTATATTTTGACTGATATGTTTCACTACAATTTTATCATAATTTAGGTGTTCAAAGCCTATTTTTACTAATGCTTTAACAGCTTTTGTCATAATACCTTGACCCCAATAGTCCTTATGAATAACATACCCTATTTCTGCATAATTCCTATTCATTGGTTTTGTATGAAAATCTATAGTTCCAATCATTTGATTTTTAGTCGTATCAACGATGGCATATCCAATCGGTAATCCTTGTTTTAATCTTGGATAAAATATCTTTGTAATCGAAAATTTGGCTTCTATAGGGTCAATAAATGGTCCCCAAGATAAATATTTAGTTGTCTCTTCATCTTTGCCATAGATAAACATATCTTTGTAATCACTTTTCTTAATCGTTCTTAACATGATGTGATCAAATGTTATAACTGGCATGTTTTTATAGGGTTTTCTCATAGGTTCACTCTTTCATTTAAAAAAAATCGTCCTTAAAAAAATCTAAGGACGAATATATTCGCGGTACCACCTTAGTTCTAGAAAATCTCTAGCCCTCAATGTTTTTTATGCCTCCAAAGTTGTCACCATTTATAAATAAATGCTCTTTTTCATAGGCTATTTATATTTAATATCATTTTATCTTTTTTTATAGGCTTTTGTCAATCCATTTCGATGATTATCGTCACTGGACCATCATTAATTGATAAAATCTCCATATGTTCTTGAAATTCACCGGTTTCTACATGAAAATCTTGACTTAATAATTTAACAAAAGCTTCATATAAAGGTTTTGCATGTTCTGGTCTAGCTGCTTTAATAAATGAAGGTCTATTATTACCTTTCGTATCTCCATATAAAGTAAATTGAGATATCGCTAAGATTTCACCTTTTACTTTTGATAAATTCAAATTCATTTTTTGATTTTCATCTTCAAATATTCTAAGGTTTTTGACTTTTTCTGCCATTTTTTTAATGACAGACATATCATCTTCATGAGTTATGCCAATATAAAGCAAATATCCCTTTTTGATTGAGCCCACAAGGCTTTGATCAATTTTTACTGAAGCTTCTTTAACCCTTTGAACAACAACTCTCATTTGAAATCTCTTTCTACTGAAAATATATCACTAACTTTTCTTAAGTTAACCATTAAAGATTGAAGTTGATTTTGATCAGCGACTAAAATTTTTAATTTGATCACCATTTCTAAATTATTTCCGCTGGTTGCGTTAACTTCAGCAATACTAATGGTTTGTGAATTGACTGCAGTGACAATATCAGTTAATAATGTTGGTTTTGCAGTTCCAATGATTTTAATTCGTGTTGGATACTTTCTATTAATCTCAGTTGACCAAAATGCTTCAATCAATCTATTTTCATCAAATTGACTGCAATTTGGACAATATGTTGAATGAATGACAATACCACTTGTCTTGCTGACAAAGCCAATAATTGGATCACCTGGGATAGGTAGACAACAGTTTGCAAGTTTTAATTGTGGGCTAGATAAACCTTCGATAACAACACCAGTTTCACTGTGTGTAATCAGTTGTTTAGCAGCTTTTTCCATTTGACGTTGAAGTAGAACTTCTTTATCAATTTCTTTGCCAAGAAGTTTTGCTACAACTGTTTTAGGACTTATGATCCCTTTACCAATTTCTAAATACAAGCCTTCAAGATCTGATACCATGTTTTTCTCAAAATGCTTTTTAGCAAATTGATCATCAATAGATCCATCAACTTTTTGTGCACTCATTTCTCTATCTAATTGGTCTTTTCCTAGTTGAATTAAGTTATCTCTGTTTTGTTTATTTAAAAAACTCTTGATTTTATGTTTTGCATGAGAAGATTTCGCTATTTTTAACCAATCTTCACTTGGTCCATATGAACTCTTATTTGTCTTTACACTGACAATATCTCCAGTATTTAACTCATAATCTAAAGTGACGATACGGTTGTTAACATTTGCTCCAACCATTTTATTACCGATATCGGTATGGATACGATATGCAAAATCAATTGGTGTTGCACCTTTAGGAAGCTCTATGACTTCCCCTTTAGGTGTAAACACATAGACGTTTGCATCTAAAATGTCACCTTTAACTGTACCAACAAACTCTTCAGCTGTCCCTTCGGTTTCATCTGAATCCTCTGTCATTTTCATAAGTTCTCCATACCACTTAAGTTTTTGAGCAATCTCAAATTGTTCACGTTCTTTAGAGTATGTTTTGTTTTCTTTATAAGCCCAATGTGCTGCAACCCCAAACTCAGCGACTTGATCCATTTCTTGAGTACGAATTTGCACTTCAAAAAGCGTTCCATCTTCTGATAAAACAGTTGTATGAAGGGATTGATACATATTTGGCTTAGGTACAGCAATATAATCTTTAAATCTTCTTGGAATTGGTGTGTAATTTGCATGGATGATACCTAAAGCTTGATAACAAGTTTCTACTTTAGGCACAATTATTCTAACAGCAAGCAAATCATAGATGTCTTCAAAAGCACGATGATCTCTTACCATTTTTTTATAGATTGAAAAAATATTTTTAATACGACCTTTAATTTCATAGTTTGCTAAATCACTATCATTAAAAAGTCCTTTGATGCTCTCAATAATGCGATCAATAGATGCTTCACGCTCTGCTTTTTTCGCTTGAATCATATTTGAAACGCGGTAATACATTGGTGGATCAGTATATCTAAGTGAACGGTCTTCAAGCTCAGCTTTGATTCTAAAGATCCCTAGACGATGCGCAAGTGGTGCATAAATATCCAATGTTTCACTTGCGATTTTATATTGTTTTTCTGGTGACATTGAGTTTAATGTTCTAACGTTATGTAATCGATCTGCAATTTTGATAAGGACTACTCTAATGTCTTTTGCCATCGCTAATAACATTTTTTGATGATTATCTGCTTGAGATGCAACTTGATTAAACGATAGTTTACCAATTTTAGTAACACCATCAACAAGTGCTGCAATCTCAGGACCATAATCTTTTTCAACATCTTTTAAAGATAAGTCAGTATCTTCTACTGTGTCATGAAGTAATGCTGCGATGATTGTTGCAGGACCAGCAGTTAATTCTGAAAGAATTTTTGCTACTGCAACAGGGTGAGTGATATATGGTTCTCCACTTTTACGCATTTGTCCTTCGTGTTTTTCCTTAGCTAAAAAATAAGCCTTTTTAATAAGCTCTACGTCTTTTTCATTTTTGATGTATTTTCCAAAAGCCTCAGCTAAAGTTTGAAATAGTGGATCAGTCACAGATTCACCCCTTTTAATATGATATTAGTGTTAGTATATCATGACCTTTAAGTTTATCTCTACCATTTAATTCTGTAAGTTCAATTAAAAATGCTAATCCAACGACTTCGCCACCTAATTTTTCAACAAGTTCAATGGTTGCTTCCATCGTTCCACCTGTTGCAAGTAAATCATCAACGATTAATACTTTATCTCCAGGTTTAACTGCATCTGAATGCATGCATAATTCATTTGATCCGTATTCTAAGTCATAAGATACAGATATAGCTTCTCTTGGTAACTTCCCTGGTTTTCTTACAGGTGCAAATCCAATGCCCATATTAGTCGCTACAGGACATCCAAAAATGAATCCTCTAGCTTCTGGACCAACAATTACTGTTGCGCTTTTTTCTCTTGCGAAATTTGTAAATTGGTCTGATGCATATTTATATGCTTTTCCATCTAACATGAGTGGTGTAATATCTCTAAATAAAATCCCTTCTTTCGGGAAATTTGGTACTTCTGCAATATAGTCTTTTAAGTTCATGATAAGCCTCCGATATCTTTTTGTATCACTTATTTATTTTATCGCATTTTATAACTTTTTACAAGTGTGCTATAATGTTGGTAGGTGATAAAATGAAACCATTAGCATACAGAATAAGACCTACGGAATTTACTGATGTCTTTGGACAAGACCATCTTGTTTCACAAGATGGTGTTTTAAGTTTAATGCTTAAAAAAGGAAAATTGTTATCTTTTATTTTATATGGTCCTCCTGGGACTGGTAAAACAACGATTGCGACGATTTTTGCAGAAAAATCAGAACACGAATTTTATTTTTTTAATGCTTCAACTGAAAATAAACAAAGATTAAAAGATATCTTGGATACAACAGCATATAAAGATATCCTTATAGTGGTTGATGAGATCCATCGCATGAAAAAAGATATACAAGATTATTTGCTACCATTTATGGAAAATGGAAAAGCAACCGTCATTGGGTTAACGACACTTAATCCATATCAATCTGTCAATCCTGCGATTCGCTCAAGATGTCATTTATATGAGGTTAAAAAACTAACCGATGAAGCGATAGAAAAAGCTGTTTTAAATGGTATTCATCATTTAGATATCGATATTCATATTGATCAAAAAGCTTTAAATAAGATCGTAAAGTTTTCCAATCATGAAGTTAGAACTGCTTTAAATATATTAGAAAGTGCATCTCTTCTTCTTGATGATGGCGATACACTTATGAGTCATCATATTGATCGCATCAGTGGAAAAAAACATCTTGATTTGGACGACCATGAAGACCACTTTTACGATTTATTAAGTGCACTTCAAAAATCGATAAGAGGATCAGATGTTGATGCTTCTATCCATTATTTAGCAAGATTACTTACCTTAGATGATTTATTATCGATTATCAGACGTTTATTAGTCATTGCCTATGAAGATATTGGACTAGCTAATCCAATGATGGGACAAAAAGTTTTAGCTGCAACTGAAGCTGCACTTAAAGTAGGTATGCCAGAGGCTAGAATTATTTTATCAACCATAGTCATTGATATGGCTTTATCTCCAAAGAGTAATACTGGTATTATTGCGATAGATGAAGCACTTAGTGATTATGAAAATGAAGATTGTGGTGTAATTCCAGATCATGCAAGTAATAGAAAAATTAAGTTAAACCCAGAAATTTATCATTATCCGCATAATGATGACCAATCGATTAATGATCAGTCTTATATGCCAGATAAAATTAAAGATAAAGTTTATTATAAACCAAAATCTGAAAGTGCATATGAAAAAGCATTATCTGATCGTTTGAAAATGATTGATCAAATCAAACATAAAAAAAGAGATTAAAAAAAATCACGATTCAATTTAGAATCGTGATTTTACTTTATCTTGGTAAGATTTCTGTACCTTTATGATGAACAATCGCATCATATGCTTCATCAAGTGATGCAATGATGGCTTTATGACCGCTTTTTTTAACAAAACTGATACAAGCTTCAACTTTCGGTAACATAGACCCTTTTTTAAAGTGATTATCTTCAATCAGTGTTTCTAATTCATCTACGTGTATTTTCTCTAATTTGATTTGATTGGGTTCATTGAAATTTAAATAGACATGATCAACTGCAGTAAGAATTATCAGTGCATCAGCTTCGATAATTTCAGCGATTTTTGCACTAGCAAAATCTTTATCAATAACTGCATCAACACCATGATATCCCTCATCATTTTTAACAACGGGTATACCACCGCCGCCACCACTGATAACGATGTGGTGTTTTTCAAGTAATGCCAGTAAGCTTTCTTTTTCAATGACATCTATAGGAAGTGGACTTGGTACGACTCTACGATAACCTCTACCTGCATCTTCAACCATATCATAACCTAAAGATTTCGCTAATTCATCTGCCTCTTCTTTGCTATAAAAACTTCCAATTGGTTTTGAAGGATTTTTAAATCTAGGATCATTTTCATCTACTAAAACTTGAGTCACTAAAGTCGTTACTTTTCGATTTAACTTCTCTTTTTCAATTAAATTGATTAAAGCATTTTGAATATGAAACCCTATATATCCTTGACTCATCGCACCACATTCAGCAAAAGGCATCAAAGGTGTTGAATTTGATTCATTAAAAGCTAAATTAATCATACCAACTTGTGGTCCATTACCATGAACTAAAACGATATCATGACCTTCTTTAATCAGTGGTAATATTGCAAGACTCACATGTTTTAGCAAATCTTTTTGGCTTTGTGGATCTTTGCCTAAAGCATTTCCTCCAAGCGATATGACATACTTACTCATAGTCATCACTAAGTGTAGCTAGCATCACTGCTTTAATCGTGTGCATTCTATTTTCAGCTTCTTCAAAAACAACACTTTGTTTAGACTCAATCACTTCATCAGTCACTTCTAACTCTCCATGTTTGACAGTCGGATATTGATCACCAAATTCCATAGCAATTTGTTGACCAACTTCTGTATCTAATCCATGGAATGCTGGTAAGCAATGCATGAAAATTGCTTTTTTGTTTGCAGCTTTCATAATATCTTTGGATACTTGATATGGATAGAGTTCTTTAATACGTTTTAACCAAACATCTTTTGCTTCACCCATAGATACCCATACATCTGTATAGATAATATCACTATCTTTAGCACCTTTTAATGGATCAGTTTCAAAAGATAATGTTGCACCTGTTTCTTTAGCGATGTTTTCGCAAACTTCAATCAGTTCCTTTCTTGGCCATAATGCTTTAGGAGCAACTGCTTTAAAATGCATCCCCATTTTTGCACAACCAATCATCAATGAATTACCCATATTATTTCTAGCATCACCAAAATACGTGAAATTTAATCCTTTTAAAGTTCCAAAAGTTTCTTGAATTGTCAAGAAATCAGCAAGAATTTGGGTTGGATGATATAAATCAGTTAATCCATTATATACAGGAACTCCTGAGAATTCACTTAATGCCATCACATCTGTTTGTAAATACCCTCTAAATTCA
Source organism: Tenericutes bacterium MO-XQ (assembly GCA_002838185.1). GTDB lineage: Bacteria > Bacillota_I > Bacilli_A > Acholeplasmatales > Acholeplasmataceae > Mariniplasma. The sequence goes on from CP017948.1 coordinate 1,098,957, forward strand.
ATCGCATCATACATATGACCTAAAACTCTTGCAGTGTCTTTAACACTTTCTTTTTTGCCCATTTGTGAACCTGTTGGTCCTAAATAAGTGGTTTGCATGCCTAAATCATACGCACCAACTTCAAATGCACATCTTGTTCTTGTTGAGTCTTTTTGGAAAAGTAATACAATGTTTTTTCCTTCTAGATAACGATGAGGAATACCTTGTCTTTTTTCCTCTTTGAGTCTTTTTGCAAGATTAATCAAATACTGAATCTCATCAGTCTTGTAATCAAGCAGTGTTAATAAACTTCTTCCTTTTAAATTCATGTTATGTTCTCCCTATATATTTTCTTGGTACCCTATATGATATATTGGTACACACTTCATAAACAATTGTTTTTTGTTTTTCTGCGACTTCATCAGTTGAAATCAACCCACCAAATAAGATGACTTCATCTCCCACTTTAATGGTTTCATCTACTCTAACAAACATCGCATCCATACAGATAATACCTACAATAGGATATCTCTTATGATTAATTTCAACATCATTTTTCTTATTATTTCTTATCCATCCATCAGCGTATCCTATCGGTATCACTGCGATATATTCATCCTTTTTAGCCTCATAAGAAGCTCCATAACCAACCTTATCATGCGCTTTTATATGCTTGATTTCAGCAACTTGACTATAAAGTGACATCACTGGCTTTAATGGAGGTTTTGGTTCATCAAGTGACAACCCATATAATGAAATGCCTAATCTAATATGTGTTGTAAAATCATAGTTTTTTTCATATTTGATACCAGATGAGGAATTCGAAATATGAACCATAGACGGTTTTACTTTGATATCATCATAAATATCTTTAAAACGTTCTAATTGCATATGATAATATGCTTCATTTTCATTTGCTGTAGCAAAATGTGTATATATACCTTCAAGATGAATGGTTTCATGTTTTTGAATAGCTTCAATAGCATTTAACACTTCTGATTTATCTTCTAAACCATATCGATGCATGCCAGTATCAATTTTTAAATGAACGTTTAGAATACATTTTGATGCTAAAGCTGCTTTTAAAATATGCTCATCATATAAAGTGATATCTACATGATATTTTTCAGCAATCTTCAATTGATCTTTAAGAATTGGTCCCATCATGATGAGTTTTACTCTTTGGTTTATAAGTCTAAGTTCAATCGCTTCTTCTAATAATGACACAGCAAACACATGAACACCTTTTTTAATTAAGTGTTCCATGATTTTTATAGCTCCATGACCATATGCATTCGCTTTAATCACTGGAATAATGGTCTTATTTGGATTTAATTGATTCACATATGCTAAGTTATGATCAAGTGCATCAAGATTGATACTTGCATATGTTGGACGATAGATTTCAGACATATATTTTCTCCACATAAGGTGATGTCATTAAACTCAAAATGCCACCGTATTTTAACTTAAATGAAATAATATCACCAATTTTGTATTGGCCTTCTTTGATATGCACGATTAAATGATCACTACTACTACCAATGATATCGACACCTTTTGGTGGAATCAAATCATCATGTTTAACATCTTGTCTACCAATTGATAAGATAGCTCTTTTAATCATACCAATATCTTTGTATGTTTGAACTTGACCAAATGCATCAAATCCAAGTTCTCCTTCTGGATATGAAGGTTTATCTTTGATTTCTAAAATTTCAGTTTCTAAAGTAATTACATCTTCATATAGATGGTCTATTCGATTTTGATAAGCTGTTTCCCTACCTACAATCATCGCTTCACCGATGCGTAAATTATTGATGAACTTTGGCATGTTTTTTTCAAGTACCATAGGTATCGATGACGAGTTACCACCCGATATCATATGTAGGTTGATCCTAAAGTGAGATTCTATTTCATCTTTAATATGTTTCAATTTTTGATATGTTTCTACTGATGGGATAACACTGCCATAACAAGTTAGATTCGTCCCTATACCATAAAGTTCTATATGATCTAAAGCTAAAATTTCTTTGATGACATCTAAACTAAAATCTTTATAGTAAATACCTTCTCTTAAGTCACCTAAATCATACATTAAAACGATTTTATGTCTTTTCTTCATTTTTTCTGAAACTTCATTAATCTTTTGAATAACCTCAAGTTCAGAATTTAAAGACATATCAGTAAACTTAGCAACCAAAGATGCTTCTGATAAAGCAGGAATTCTTAAATAAACTTTTGGTTTTGTCGTTTTCATATGCATAAGGTTTTCTAATTTCGAATCCGCAATAAAATCCACTTGTGACTGATCCAAAACTGATACTAATATTTGATCTGCGCAATATACTTTAGATACACCCATCACTGAAATACCTTGTTTATGACATAAATCAGTAATATAAGATACATTAAAAGCATATTTTTTTGAGTCAATCATTACTCGAGGATACATTTTATCCCTCCTTAATATTAAACATCTTTTTTAACAGTTGTTTAACTTCATCTTTATAGGTTAATGAAAGTACACCAAGCGATGAAAATAAGTACTGCTCATCTTTATATATCTTAACTTGATGATGTGGCACAAGTTTTGTTACTGCTTGTTCTAAATAGTTTCTAATAAAAGATTCAATGTATTCATGATATAAACACGCACCACCTGTTAAAAACATTGCTTGGACCTGTGAGGTATCCTTACCATCTGGAATGACTTTCATACCGTTCGTTGTAAAGACACGCTTTAAATCGCCAACATGGCGGTCTAAAGCTTTTTCAACACACGTTTCGGTAAGTAGATCGATGAGTTTCTTACCATCTTTACTTTCTGGGATATAAGGTTCATTTTGAATGAGTTTTCTGATATAATCATCATCTTCATTAAAGGCTTGTTTTAGTTTATTGATTTTAGTTTGTTCATAAACCAATTGTCTGTTGATATAAACACCTAAATCACCTTCAACCGTTCGTTTAAATAACGGTTCACCGTCATGATATTTTTGATAGATTTGATTGGGTTCACATACTGAATGCACATCTGTAGTCGCACCTCCAACATCGATGGTCATGACTCCTTTAATCAAGTCGTTTAGTATTAATGTTGTTTCCATAACTGAACCAGGTGTTGGAATGATATGTCCTTTAATCATCTCATTGATTTTATGCATACCTTTTGCATGCACAATATTTTCTTCAAATGTTTCATAAATCGCTTTTCTTAAAGGTAAAATATTAAAGTCATCGACTCTTGGATACACATTTTCAACGATTCTTAAATGCTTGATGTTTATTGCTTTGATTCGGTCATGATTTTGAATATTACCACTATAAATCATAGGGATATTTAAATCCTTTAATTTTAATACATTTTGATATGCGACTTCTTTTTCACCGTAATCAGTACCACCAGCAACAACAATTATATTAGGTTTAATCGTTTTAATTTTATCGATATCACTATCTTCTATTAAATTTGCTGTGACCAAATGAATGTTTGCACCTGCATTAAGTGCTGCTTGCTTAGCAGCTTTTGCTGTCATCTCATAAACAAGACCGTGAACAGTCATTTTTAAACCGCCAGCAGCTGATGATGTCGCAAACATTTCATCGTATGTGAGTTCATCTATGTTAAGATTTGTTTTTAAATGTTCTATTGCTTTTTTTAGTCCAATGGTAACATCGGTTTCAACAGTTGTTCTTGAAAAACCCTTGCCTAAAAATCCAAAAGGTTTTTGGAATAAATTAAACGCATTGACAATGGTTGTTGTTGATCCGATTTCGGCAACTAAAACATCAACTTTCATAGATCTTTTTGTGTTGTTTCACAATAAATGAAGCAACATCAATTCCTTTCGTTCCTCTTCCAAACCCTTGATCCATGCCATAAGATTTTGCAAGTTCTGGAGTCACTTGTGTACCACCAGCGATTAAGATCAGTTTATCTCTAACGCCTTTTTCAATGGCATAATCATTAAGTTTTTGCATATTTTTATAATGAATATCATCATGAGAAATAATAAGTGAAATCATGACACAGGCTGCATCAATTTCAATGGCTGCATCAATAAATTTCTCAATTGGTACACTGGTTCCTAAATAAGTATAATTGATACCGTATTTTTCAATACCACCGTGTTTAATATCTAGAATTTCTCTCATACCAACACTATGTTCATCATTTCCACCTGTACCAGCAACAATCTTTAAGTTATGTTTTTTAACATAAGCCATGATTTCTTTTTCTGGTAGGTTTTCTTCTTTTTTAACAATTTTTAATTGAGTTACATCAATATCCATATCAAAAACACCTTTAAACTGGATACGTGTTCCTTCACTTGGATGTAGGACTTCAACATGAATGACTTCGACATTTGATAGATTCATCTTTTTACCAACTTCTAAAGCTGCAGCTTCTGCAGTATCTTTATCTGTTGGGAAAAATAAATCAACCGTAACAACACCATCACCTAACCACTGAACTTCTGGTTTGATAAGGTTTGTGTTTCTATAAGCTTTTGTTTGTTCCATGCGATTATTAACATTATCTTCTTCATCAAGTTCATCAATGAACTGAATTTTATCTGGTTTTTCAAAAGTAGATCCATCAATCAATGATTCCGGATGATCGTTTAATCCATATTGTTCAATATTATTAAATCCATAATGTGCAGATACTGGTGCCATATAATCTTTAGCACGTTTATATGTAGTATCACTACCGATACCACCATCAATCGCACGTTTAATGCCATCGCCCATACGTTCTGGATATAATCCACTATCGACGAACATACCGGCTTCTACAGCTTTAAAATAACCACCCATTTCAATGATTTCTTCCATCATTAGAATAGCTCTTTCTTCTAACTCACGCTTTGTTTTAAAAAGATCTCCATCTGTTTTAAACGTTAACATACTCATTAAATCATCCATACCAACCATGGCTTGTTTAGCTGTATCTAATGCTTCTATGTTAAACATATGCCATGGGACATTACGACCTTCATCAGGTGTAATGGTAGATTGAATATCTGCAGAAGTTAATTTTGAGATCAGTAAGTTTAGAACATGCGTTACTGTAGCTTCTCTCGTTGATGAATCCATATATTTTGTATTCATTTGTGCACGCATTTTATAATTGCTAAAAAACTCACGAAGTGCAAGTGCATAAGGTAGATTTAATTTAATATCTGGACTTGGTGGGGCAGCAGGCGGAACTGTTGATAAACAAATTAGATCTGGCTTGATACCGACACGTTCACTAAATCTTGAATTAATGCCGTGTTGAACAAGAAGTTCTGGCATGACTTTCCAAGCATCTCTTGCTGTGGCATTTGCATTATGTGCACCATCGATTTGTGCTAGTTCACCAAATGCCATGATTTTCTTTGATTCAGCAGCATCAACAAAACTTCTAACCATATTGATATTTCTGTATAAAACATTATATTGAGGGTCTTGATGTGCACCGTTAACTCCTTCTTCAGTAAACATTACAGCGATTTCAGGACCAGCAACACCAGAAACATAAGAGTGGTAATTAATTGGTCTACCTACCTCTTCTTCAATGATATCAAGTGCTTTTCTTTGAGCTCTCACTTGTTTTCTTGTAATGGGTACACCACCAACACCTTGAGGTGTTCCTTCAAGTAGACCATCCATATGTGATTGACCAGCAGTTCTAATAACCATCATATGATCTGCACCATGATATGCAGCCATACGCATACGTCTAATATCATCTTCAAATCTTCCAGAAGCTATTTCTGTTGTAATTGTAGATGCTGGTTGTGGATCAATATGATTTAAATGTCTAGCACTTGGAAGTGCTACATAATTTTTTAAAGAATCACTTACATCTTGATAATGAAAAGGTCCTATGGTTTGTGGATTAGGTGTTCTCCATACCCATCCTTTTCTTTTTGGTCTATAGTTTTCTAAATCATTTAATAGGTTTTTAATATCAAGTTTTTCATTTGGTTTAATCATTTTTGAATGCCCCCTTGATACTATCTAGATTGTGTGTTTCCAGTAATTTCAAGCCAGCTTCTCTAATATCTAATTGTTCTTTTTGTGCATATTTATAAATTACATGACCTGCGCCATGTTTAATAAGATTATTTTCCAAAATCAAATCAACAAGTGCTTTTGATTCTAAAGAAGAAAACCCCATGCGTAATAAAACACTTCTTTCAATTGAAGGTGACGTATGGGTATATGCTAAATCCAAGATTGGATCAATCATATCGTCTAGTAACTTATAAAAATAAGTTTTTAGTTCTTGATCTGACATGTTTTTCAAATGAGAACGTCTTTGTTCGAAATCATCTTTTCTAGCTTTCATTGATTTTTCCCACCATTTCTATAATTGTTTTTTGATCGAGTCTAAGCTCATCAGATAAGTATTTATATTCAACATCTTTAAACTGATGTCCTTTATATCTTTTTAAGTATGACATTTTGAGTTGATTCATATCTAAAGACTTATGTTTAACCATACTTCCAGATTTTGGAAATATAAGGTTTTTTCCAGGTATCTCATCTAATGGATTTCCAAATAATAGTTTAATACCTTGAGATTTCGCAAATGCGATTTGGCTATTAAAATGTTTACCTGCACCTGTATATTCACTTTCTTGGACCACAATAATATGATCTTCTGGAAGTTCTTGTGCCATTGAAAATGCAGCAGCTAAGCTCGTATTTCCTGCAGGACCTCTTTCCATACCTTCTAAAAGCGATAATGCTTCAGTAATAAAGAAAACTGCGCCTTGATTGACTAAAACATATTCGTCCATATATCTAAGTGGTCTTGCTGCACTTCTAGGGACATCTGAACGATCAGGGAATGTCGCAAACGGTATACCAAAACCTGTATGGCCTGTTGTAAAAGATTTTAAGTTAAAATCATGATCACTTGCCATATGTAACCCTGTTAAATCAACGCTTGCCCCTATCACTTTAGTTGATGTTGCTCCATAATACTTAAGTCCTCTTGCAGTTCCTGTAAGGTTTCCACCACCAGCATTGGTTGCAATCACTACTTCTGGATATTTTCCTTCTTTTTTAAGCATTTCTTCTGCAATTTCATATCCAAGTGTTTCGATACCTTTTACACCATATGGTGAATAGAGTGAAGCATTAAAATAACCTGTTTCTTCTAAAATATGTAAGAACTCATAAAAAAGTTCAGGACCGACAGATAATTGAATGACTTCTGCGCCATAGGCTTCACATGCTCTTGCTTTTTCAATGATCTCAGGTTGATTTTTTTCACTTGAATCAAAAACTTCTTGAACAATAATGCAGTTGAGTTTAAATCTTGCTGCCATTGCCGCAACTGCAGCACCATAATTTCCACTGGTTGCTGCAACCACGCCTTTATATCCAAACTTTTTCGCATGATAAACACTGATTGCTGCACGTCTTGCTTTAAAAGAACCACTTAAATTAAGTGCTTCATCTTTTAAAAATATACGAGCACCAAACCCTGGTTTTGCAAATTTCCTCGCATATTCAGTTATGTTTTTGAGTTCGACAAGCGGTGTTTGCCCAACGTGATTTTCAACTTGAATTTTTTGAACTTCTTCAAATGTATAGCCAGCATCATCCATCATTTTTTCATAATCAAATGCGATACCTTCAAGTTCAAATTTCTCATAATCAAGATGCAAAGATGATTTCATCAGTGCTTGTCTTTTGGACATCATTTTTTCATAATCTGTCATCTTGTTTCCTCCAATATCACTTTTTTCATCACATCAATCTCATCGACGTGATCCCCAAAAGAATGTGTATATGAAGGATTAATTTCTATTAAAATACCTTTTACGATGCGTTTTGTTTCAGTCTCAATTGAAACCTCATCATGTAAATTTGCATCATTTAATAAGTATCCCTTAACTTTCATCATAAAATCTTTAGTTTTTGTATCATCAGGAAGATTGATCGAACGCTCTTCTTTTTTTAATACAATCTTTTTTATCATGACATACGTTCCTTTTTTAATCATGATATATCCCTCCTTTATGATAAATCTTCTTCAATCATATTGCGCATATCACCTAATATAGCTCTTGGAATAGGTAAATCTATCATTGTTTTTAACCCAGGTCTTGCATTAATTACATGTGGAATCATGTTCACACAAATTGCAATAGTCCCAAGTCCACCATCTATCTCAGGTGTGATTGCCATATGAATTTCAGGTGATCCATAAATATCAATATAATCACCCGTATTTACTCCTTCTAAATCAGGTTCAATTTGTTGAGGATGATCCATTTTCAAAAATTGATCATCACCAATATATCCTTGTGCAGTCATATTGATACCTGCTAGTGTGCCTTTTTTCGCAAATCCATATTTTGATTGTCGATCAACTGATGTAATAATTGGCTTCATTTGTTGTTCAAAACGAGTTGGATGAATGCCTAGACCTTTAAAGATCATATGCACACTTTGATTGAAACCTACATGTCCAGCTAAATCATTATTTTCAATACGTTCATGATACTTTTCAAGTGTATCCCCGACACCTTGTTCATCCATAACTGCAGGACCAAAAGGACTCAAACTATTAATACGTTTAACATCAATATGTTTCACATCTTTCATCGTTCCAGTTAAAGCAAGCACTAAAAGGTCCATAACAAAACCTGGATTGATACCTGTACCTAAAATGGTAACGCCATGTTTTTTCGCAAGTTCATCCATTTCTTCAGATAATGCTTGATGTGATTGATATGGATATGCCATTTCTTCTGCTGTAGTGATGCAGTTCACACCTTTTTCAACAACTTTTTTGATTTTATGATATGCACCTTTAACAAAACTATCTGTGCATAACATTACGATATCTGGTTTTTCTTGATCAAGTAGTTGATCAATATCGTTAGAGATTACAGCATCGCATGAAGTCTTACTTTCTAACAACTCATTGACTTTTTTTCCTATGATTTTAGGATTGATATCACATACGCCAACGATGTCTACACCTTTTTTTGTTAGTAACATGTCTGCCATACCTTGTCCCATGGCTCCAAATCCCCATATAACTACTTTTATTGTTCTCATGTTTTTACCGCCTTTCATCAAGACTATGATAACACGAAACCGCTTACATTGTAAATTAAAAAATAAGATAAGTTAACTTATCTTATCTCAGGCTGTAGACAAAGTACCGTATCTGAGGATATGGTATTTTTTTAAAAATTATTATAAAATATGAATATGAAGATCAGTTTGGTCACTTGTAGCATAGACTACTAAAAATCGGTGTAGATAGAACTACTTAATAGACCCACGTCCGCTTCTGATCTTCTTTTTTTTATACAAAAGTTACTTTTACCTATATATAAATATATAGGTAACATGGTAAAATAATAACAAAGGTTGGTGATTTCATGTTAACAAAACATCAAATAAACAATCGCGAAAACATCTTCATCATGGACATGGATAAACTCGTTCCAAACAATCATCTAGTTAGAAAAATAGATAAAGCGATTGATTTCAGTTTTATTTATGATATTGTAGAAAATTTATACGCAGATGATATGGGAAGACCATCTATAGACCCAGTCATTTTATTTAAGATTGTCTTTATTCAGTATTTATTTAACATTAGATCCATGAGAAGAACAATTGAAGAAATCGAAGTTAATGCTGCATATCGATGGTTTTTAGGATACGATTTTAATGATGTCGTTCCACACTTTTCAACCTTTGGGAAAAACTATGTACGTCGTTTTGAAGGCACTTCTGTTTTTGAAGAGATCTTTAATACGATTTTATATCAAGCCATGAAATTAAAGCTTGTCAAAATGGATAATATATTTGTCGATGCAACACATATTAAGGCATATGCAAATAAAAGACAAGTCAATGACATTATCATCAATGATTCAACGAACCGGTATGTAGAATCTCTACAAACAGAAATCAATGAAGTTAGAGTTGAAGAAGGCAAAAAAGAAATAGATTTCAACGAAGCTAAAAAAGTAACAAAGAGCCTTACTGATCCGGACTGTGGCATGTTTCATAAAGGTGAGAAAGAAAGACAGTTAGCCTATAGTAACCAAGTGATTAGTGATGAAAACGGATGGGTATTAGCATCTCAAGTATTTCCAGGTAACTTACACGATAGTCAAACTGGACTGGAAACAGTCATTAATTATATAGAAGCTCATGAAGAAGTTGACATGGCAGTTATGGATTCAGGGTATGATCATCCAGTATTACTTCATGAATTATTTAAACGAGGTGTTAAGCCTGTGATTCCCTATAAAAGACCTAAAGGAAGAAAAGGTGCTGGTGGATCATCCAATATATTATATTTTACAAAACATAGATTCAAATATATTGAACTTCATGATTATTATGTTTGTCCAAATGAAAAAGTCTTAACTTATAGAGGTACCAACAAACAAGGCTATAAAGCATATAAAACAAAAACGAAAGATTGTTTAAATTGTCCTTTTAAGACTCAGTGTACAAATCAGAAAACAAAAGTGATACTAAGACATTTTTATGAAGCAGATAGTGAAGAAGCTAAACTGATTCGACTATCTGAGATTGGCAAAGAGGTATATCCGAAAAGAAAAACATCAGTTGAAAGGGTGTTTGGAATTTCAAAAATGAATCATTGTCTGGGATTTACGTTTCTTAGAGGACTTAGGAAAAATGAGGATCGAAGCTTCATGATTTTAAGTATGTACAATTTGAAAAAGTTAGCCACAATCATGTGGTAATATATCTGCGATTTGACTGGAATTGAGTGAAAAACTCTTTTTTTTATACTCAAACAAAAAAAGAACATCTCAAAATGAGATATTCTTCTTAAAAAACTGTTTTTGTCTACAGTCTGAAATAAGATAAGTTAACTTATCTTATCTTATTTAGTGAGATCTTCCTAAAGTAAAGAAGAAATCTGAAAGTCTATTGACATATTTTAATGTATATGGGTTTATCTTTTTATGACTATCTAGCTCTACAAGTACACGTTCTAATGCTCTAGATTTTACTCTACACATATTAAGCCAAGCTTGAGCTGGATTTTCATCTAGTTGTATAAATTTAGTCAACTTTTCTAGTTTTTCATCCATTGAATCGATTTCGTTTTCAAGAAAATCAACGTCTTTTTCAAACACTTTACATTGATTAATATCATCAAGTGCAATCTCATAAGCCATTTGATAAAAAGTGTAATGAATTTGATCTAATATTTCTAAAGTTTTTTGGTCATTGATGTGTTGTTTTGCTACCAAAATGGTTGCCATCACTTCATCAATTTGTCCGTTAACTTCAATATGTAAATCATTTTTCTTAACTCTTCTTACAAGTAGATCCGTTTCACCAGAATCTCCTTTTTTTGTATAGATTTTCATGAAACCTCCTATAACTCAGTTGATATAATAACTGGAATTGTAATTGGACTTCTTCTAATTTCTTGATAGATATAACGATTGATATCATTTCTCACATCACGTTTAAACTCATTCCAATTGATATATTTACCATTTAAATGTTTTTCACTTGTCTTATAGAATAATTCTTTAACTTTTGCTAAAATTTCTTCTGATTCTTGTACATAAACAAAACCTTTAGTTACAATCTCAACTTCACCAAGAATCTTCTTTTGTTTTGGAGATACATGGGCAACAATTAATAATGCACCATCTTCTGCTAAAAGTTCACGATCTTTCATGACATAATCGTTAACATCACCAACAGCTGTTCCATCAATTAATATATCACCAACTGTGATTTCGTTCTTAGATACAAAAGCATCTTTATCTTTAATGTTTAAAACATCACCATTATCTAAAATAAAGACTTCTTCAGGATCATAACCGATTTCAACTGCCAACCTCTTTAAGCCATATTGATGACGATATTCACCAATGGTTGGAACCACATATTTTGGTTTTAGTAAGTTCATCATCATCTTTAATTCTTCACCTGTAGCATGTGCTGCAGTTAATAATCTTTTATCTATATTTTCGACTTTCGCATCACTACGATATAAGACATCTAGTGTTCTAGCAGCCATCTTTTCAGTACCTGGTACTGGAGGTGTCATTAAAATCACTGTATCTCTATCTGAAATATGAATGAGTCGATCTATTTTTTTACACATTCTTTGTAACATAAAGAATGGCTCATGACGATTACCTGTAACTAAAGCTACAATATCTTTATCATCATTTTTATTTTTATCATCGATAAATTTTAAATTAATCAAACTTGATTTTGGAATATCTAAATATCCATCACCAATCGCGATATCTACAATTCTTTGTGCTCTTCTACCAATAATCGCAATCTTTTTATGGTGAGAAAGACACATATCAACGACTCTTTGAATTTTCTTCAAATCTGAAGAGAATAATGAGACGATGATTCTACCATCAGCATTCGCAAACACACTATTTAACTTGTGATCTAAGTTTTGATTAACGCCACCATTTAAAATTAAAGTGGAGCCCAATGATTCCATCAATAAAGCTAATACGTTCTTTTCAGCTAACTCATTGATTTTTTTGAAATCTGTATGATATTGAATATGTCCACTTTGATCAAATGTAAAATCCGAAGTATAAACAATCACACCATCAAGTGTGTGAATTGCAATCCCTACAGATTCTGGTATTGAGTGCGTTGTATTAAAAAAACTAACTCTAACGCCACCAAATTTAATAATACTGTTTTGAGATATGGTATTTAAAGTATAATCTTCTAAATTAAAATCTTCTTCTTTAAGTAAATCTTTAACAATTTGCATTGTAAAATTAGTTGCATAAACTGGAACATTTAAATCTCTTAAAATATGAGGAAGTGCACTGATATGATCTTCATGAGCATGCGACAAAAAAATGCCTTTAATACGGTCTTTAGCACGTATTAAGACTCTGTAATCTGGTATGATTTCATCCACCCCATATAACTCTGCACTTGGATACTTAATCCCTGTGTCTAATATAAATAAATCTTTGTCAACATCGACGACATACATGTTTTTCCCATTCTCGCCGAGTCCACCTAAAGCAAAAAACCTAATTTGACTCAAAATAACACATCCTTCATATAAAAACTAAGCAACGCTTTTTACTATATTTATTATACCATTTTTTTCTAATATAACAATGATTTTGTTTCGGTAATATGATATGATGAATATAGGTGAAACATATATGATTAATTATCCAATTAAAAGAAAAAAACAAGAAAAAACAAATAATCGTGCAAATTTAGGAATGACCTTAGAAGGCGATATTGAATCTACAAATCAATATTACTTAAATGCAAATATAGCCGTCATTCATAAAAAACCTACTCCTATTCAAGTGGTTAACGTGAGTTATCCTGCACGTAATAAAGCAAAAATCGTTGAAGCTTATTACAAAACACCTTCAACAACTGATTTTAATGGACTTTATAAAGGTAGATACATCGATTTTGATGCGAAAGAAACAAACTCTAAAACATCGATGCCTTTAAAAAACATTCATTCACATCAAATCGAGCATTTAAGACATGTCGATAAACATGGTGGGATTGCTTTTTTAATCGTTCATTTTAAACAATTTGATGAATACTTCATCTTACCATCCCATGTTTTATTTAAATATTGGGATTTACAATATGACGAAAAAAAGGGACGGAAATCCATCCCTTATAGTGCTTTTAAAAACGAAGCATATCCAATTCAATTTAGCTATTCACCTAGATTAGATTATCTAAAGGTGATTGATACTTATTATTTTGCTAAAAAGTAATCTCTATTGAGTATTTGTAATCGTTTATGAATAAGTAGGCCGATTACTAATGTTGTTGCTAAAGTAGTTGCAATATAAATGAAATTATATCCTAAACTATAAAGCCATAATCGATTACCAACAAAAGCAAATAATCTAGTTGCAATATTAGGAGATTCTGCTCCTGATTCAACTTGACTAGACGCATATTCAATACTACTACTCCATAAAATAACACCACTGATTGTTGATGATGCAAGACGAATCAAGCTTACAAAGACGAATGCATATACAAACTGTACTTTTTGATTGAGTCCATCTTTGAAAAGTCCTGATAAACCAAATGCCATAAATGGAATGATATAGTCAAATAGAATGAGTAAGAATATTCTAAATGCACCCCATGATTCTCCAGTCCATCCCTCAAGCGTTATTCTTAGGGTTTCTAAATATACAATATAATCAACACCAAAGTTGTATAAAGCATAAATAAAACCAGAAATAAGTCCATATTTCAATCCAAACATCAATCCGATGAGGACAATTGGTAACATAGATAAGCCAAAGAACTTACCTCCAAACGGCATACTTAAGTTTAAACCTGGTATGCTACTTAAAACAACATCCAAGACGATTGCAATTGCTAGTAGGTTTATCGTAGCAATCATCTTTTTCGTTTCAATACTTTGATTCATTTCTTTTCCTCCTTAGAAAAATAAAAAAATTTCTATGGATTACCAAAGAAATTGATAGGTCGAAAGATTCTATATTTATCGACTATCCCTCCGCTGGTATGATCCAGATCAGGTAATTCGGGTCGACTATTATTAGTCCTCTCAGCAAAGAGCTCCCCGTAGTGATCACTTAAATCATACCATATTCATAAGCCAAGTTCAACAAATAAGATAAGGAAGTGTTACAAATGCCAAATGAAATTACAACTGCAATACTCGTTATGTTTGCACTACTACTCATCATCATGATTCCAAGTTTTAAAATTGTTAGAAAAAACGAAGTTATGTTTATAGAAAGATTTGGAAAGTTTCACCGAATGCTTGATCAGCCAGGCATATATTTTATTATGCCACTGATTGATAGAAACATAGAAACTGTGTCTTTAGATGATATACATATCCATAAAAAAGTTAAATATAAAGAAAACGATCTGATAAAAACGGTTGAGATTGATTACGATATGCAAGTCTTTGATCCGAAAACTTTTGTTTATGGTTCACTTGATGCTAAGGAAACAATCCATCAATATATTGTGGATTCTATAATTTCTGAAATAGATAAAGAAGAACTCATTGAAGAAACCATTGATTATGCAGAAACTTATGGTTTTCATATAAGAAATCTTAATATAAAATAATTTTTTGTAATTTTATTGTATTTTTTGTAATTTAGGTGTATAATATGATTATCAAAGGAGTGATAACATATGGAAATTACATGGTTTAACGAAAAACCAAAAGATTGCATTGTAACCTTAGCTAAGGGAAATCTGACATTGAATAAGCCTGCTACTACATTCTTTGAAACAGCTTATAGTGTCATGCTAGGTTACAACAAAGAGGATTTAAAAATTTTTATAAAGCCTTTGGATAAGGAACATGCGCTAAGACATGATATTCCAGATAATAATAAATATCGTATTACTGTAAAATCATCATATAGTCGTGTAACAAACAAAGCCTTTATGGATGAGGTCTCAGAAATGGCAAACATTGATCTATCTGAGGATGTCAAAAAATATAAAGCAACATGGCACGAGAAACAGCAGATATTGATCGTGGATTTGAAGGAGGAAGCTTAATATATGGAATGGTTAATTTGGGTTTGGTTAGGTATTTTTGTATTTGCCTTAGCTTTTGAGTTTGCGACTGCAGATATGGTAAGCATTTGGTTTTCATTAGGTGCGATTCCAAGTTTTATATTTGCGTTAATCGGTCTACCAGAATGGCTACAAATTGTATCATTTGTTGTTGTCACTACAGTATTATTCTTATTCACTAGACCTATTGTAATGAAATACTTTAAAGTCAACGAGATTAAGACAAACGTTGATTCAGTCATTGGACAAGAAGGGTTTGTGACCTTTGACATTACTCCTTCTACTGTTGGAACTGTTAAACTTAGATCTCAAGAATGGTCTGCAATCTCAGATGAGACTATTATTGTTGGTGAAAAAGTTAGAGTTTTAGATGTTGAAGGCGTTAAGCTTATTGTTAAAAAAATATAATATATAGATAAGAAAGAGGAAAACATATGAAATTATTAGATTTATTCATTTCACCTGTAATGTTAAGTCCTATCGGATTAACTTTACTTATCGTTGGCGGTATCTTATTATTAATTATCGCAGCTAGTTTTAGATTAGTTACACAAACGAAAAAATATGTTGTTGAACGTCTAGGGGGATATTATACAACTTGGGGCGTAGGTATTCACTTCCTAGTTCCAATTATTGACCGTGTAGTTAGTGTTGTTTCATTGAAAGAACAAGTCAAAGACTTTGATCCACAACCTGTGATTACAAAAGATAATGTAACGATGCAAATTGATACAGTCGTATTCTTCTCAATCACAGATCCAAAAGCATATACATATGGAACTGAAAATCCAATGTTAGCAATTGAAAAGATTTCCGCAACTACTTTACGTAATATCATTGGTGATCTTGATTTAGACCAAACACTTACTTCAAGAGATCTAATTAACACTCAAATGAGACGTATCTTAGATGAAGCTACTGACCCATGGGGTATTAAAGTTAACCGTGTTGAAGTTAAGAACATTCTTCCACCAAAAGACATTCGTGATTCAATGGAAAAACAAATGCGTGCTGAACGTGAAAGACGTCAAACCATTTTGATTGCTGAAGGTCAAAAACGTGCAGAAATTCTTAAAGCTGAAGGTGAAGCTGAAGCTGTAATCTTAAGAGCAAACGCTGTTAAAGAACAAAAGATTAGAGAAGCTGAAGGTGAAGCTGAAGCGATTTATAAATTAAAAGAAGCTGAAGCATTAGGTATTAAGTTAATTAAAGATTCTAAACCTGATGAAGCTGTCTTAAAGATTAAAGGTTATGAAGCATTAGCTAAAGTTGCTGATGGACAATCAACTAAGATTGTTGTTCCAACAAACATTACTGATTTAGCATCATCAATTATGATGGCTGCTGAAATTGCTAAAGGCGATAAACCTAAAAAAGAAGTTAAATAAAACGGGCCTTTAAATAATAGTGTGGTAAACACTAAATAAGGCTTTCAATTATTGTATGGTCATACCGACCTTTCAAGAATCGTATGGTCAAAATCAAGGCAGATCCAATGGGTCTGCCTTTTTTCTGTCAACACTTATCTTTTTACATTTTTTTGATCGGAATATCTTTGTTAATACTATACATGATTCTATTTTTGAGTCTTGTGAATTTTTTAATACCATTAGCAGTTTTAATTATTGTCTTGATTTTGTTATTGACGGATTCAATCGGACCATTTGAGATACGTCTACCATCATAAATTAAAAATGAATTTATGATTTCATCTTTCCAATTGATTAGTGTTTTCCCAAATATTCTCAGGCCTTTATGTGTGTGGTTTCTAAATGCGTCAATCAACTGCTCTAGTTCATCTTGACATGATTCGTAATGTGCTGTTAAATTGAATTCTCTATACTTTTCTTTCAGTCTATAAGCACTTGTGAGTTCATCATCAATAGACAGCAGATAGTTCATAATATCAGATTTGTGCCAATAACTATTCAGCTTATGAATCTTAAATTTACCATCATAGATATCTTCATAGTTTTTCAAAAAGAAGTAATGAAACTTCTTTAACATGTAATAATACATATCGTCATGCTGTGGCCCACTTTTATATAGCCGGTATTTATTCATTACCTCTATTCTTATACGCTTTATAACTTCATTTAGTGTTCTAATTAAATGAAATGAATCAACGGCTATTTTAGCTTTAGGAAAAGCGACTTTAGCGACTTGCCTATAAGAGTCCCACATGTCCATAACGATGACTTCAACTCTTGATCTTTCACTGATTGATCGTCTTGAAAAGTAGTCTAATAGATAGTGTTTATGTCTAGTTGCTAGAACATCTATAATTTTTCTACTCATAAAATCATATAAAACACAAGCGTATTTATATTTGTTGACCTTTGCTGTGAAAAATTCATCTATATTCATGACTTTTGGAAGCATTCTGGGCTTTGCTTCTACATGTGTGTCAAAAAGATCAATTACCTTTTGTATGGATACATAATAACGTAGCGCTGCGTCTGTAAAGGTATGATCATAACTTTTTAAGTAGTTAAGTATAGATACCTTAGTAAATAAACTTAAGTTCTCATTCTTGCTTGCTAGCGGATTAGATTCACTCAGTGTTTTTTGGCAAATCTTACATTGATATCTGTGTTGATGAAATCTTATAATACACTGTTGGTGTGTGAATATAGAATGTATAATCTTTCGATATTTATAACCTAGAAATTTAAGGTCTGTAGAACCGCATATAGAACACATAAGCTGTGTTCTTTTAAATTTCAACTCAATGATCAGCGTATCATTTAACTGCCTAGTTTCACATAATTCAATGTGATGTCTATAAGCATTAAGATGTAAAATATCTATGGTATAATCATACATGAAAACCTCCTTAGCTTAAGTGTCAACAGTTACTTATAGTATAAAGAGGTTTTCTTTTTTTAACAACTTCAAAAAATGCTTTAAATAATCTTATGGTATACCACACTATTATTTATAGCATATACTTTACCATACAATAATTTATACATCTATTTATAATAGAGGCGATGTCATTCGCCTTTTTTTGTAAGCGTTTCAATTTTTTTTACAAAAAGACTTTACTTTTCAATTTTTTTTAATATAATGGAATTAGGAAACCGATTTCTTGAGGTGATGACGACATGATAAAAAAGCAGTTTAAAAACTATGAAAATTATGGCTACTATTTTCCACTATTTAATCTTAAAGGGTTCAGATCAGCAATCACACCATTTTTTGCTGGAGATGTAAAAACCGATTTACATCATTATGCCATTGAACCTGCATCTGAATTAGAATTATATGAACATACTCAATCAAGAAATGTTCTTTTTATAGTTGATGGAAATACTTATTTCTTAAATGGACAAACACATCTTCAACAAGATGATGACATCGTTTATGAAACAGATATGCTTTACCAAAAGGTAATCAGAATCAATGCTAGTCATCAAATTGAGACAATTTCTTTTGTCCCACTAGATGAAATGGCGGAACTTCATCAAATTACATATAAAAACACAACAACAAAAAATCAAAAACTCAGAATTTTAACAGCAACTCCTATCTATGGTAGAAGTGCTGATAATCTAAGAGATCATAGACATGTGACATCACTACTTAATAGAATTGATGTTAAACAAGGTGCTATAGTGGTTAATCCAACGTTATCATTTGACGAAAGAGGACACCAAGACAATGATACGATATATACGTTCATAGCTGATAGTAATGACTTAAATATCGATGGATATATTCCAACTGTTGATGAATATTTAAATGGTGGATCATTCCATTTTCCAAAAGGTTTGGATCGCTTGGTTTTAGAAAATACACATATTGATGGTTATGAGGCTATGGGTTCTGTTTCTTTTGAAGAAGTAGAAATCAAGCCTAATCAATCTATCACAATCTATATGGCTATTGCGATTACGAATAAAGAACTTGATTTAAACACATTTAAAAAGACTTATCTTAATGAGTCATCTTTTAAAGATGCATTAAATAAAACAAATGCATTCTTTGCAAAATATGTTGAAGAACTATCTTTTGATATTGATTCAAAAGAAACATCGAATCAATTAAGATGGGTTGCTTTACAACCGTTATTGAGAAGATATTATGGGAACTCTTTTCTTCCACTTCATGATTATGGTAAAGGCGGTCGTGGTTGGAGAGATCTATGGCAAGATTTATTAGCGCTCATTATGACTAATGATGACAGTGTTTTTGAACTTTTATACAGCAATTTTGCTGGTATAAGAATTGATGGATCAAATGCAACCATTATTGGTGATCAACCAGGAGAATTCAAAGCTGACAGAAACTCTATTACACGCGTTTGGTCAGATCATGGTGTTTGGCCACTCATTACAACTAAATTATATATTGATGAATCAGGAGATATAGACTTTTTATTAAGAAAGCAAACATATTTTCAAGATAAATTTACACATTACACAAAACAAACGACAACCCCACATCAAAAAAATCTTTTAAGATCAAAAGATAACCAAGTATATGAAGGTACTATTTTAGAACATCTACTTGTTGAAAATCTAGTAGGTTATCATAATGTTGGTAAACATGGTTTTACAAAACTAGAAGATGCTGACTGGAATGATGGACTTGATATGGCCACTAAATTAGGTGAAACTATTGCGTTTACACATATGTATGCTGAAAACCTTAGCATATTAGCCCATTTGATTAAGAATCTAAAAACAAAAGATATTGAACTATTTGAAGGCTTTGAACTATTGTTAGATACTAACGCTAATCTATCATTATATTTTGAAAAAGCAGAAGCTTTTAGTGGTATAAAAATCACAAAAAATAGAGATGAGTTAGCAAATATCTTAAATAAGCTTTCTGAAGATAAAAAAGCATTTTTAAATGAAAAAGCATTTGAAAATGATACATATCAAAGTTATTACAATAATGATGGAGAGCTTCTAGATAACGAAGAAACATTGAGTTTAACTGGACAAGCTATGGCGCTTTTAGCACATACACCATCACAAGAACAAGCGCTAAAAATTGCGCAAAAGACAAAAGAAAAACTGTTTAATCCAAGTATTGGTGGATATCACTTGAATTCTGATCATCACAAGGTTCTTCACAACATGGGAAGAGCTTTTGGATTTGCTTATAATCATAAAGAAAACGGAGCAATATTCTCTCATATGGTTATGATGTACGCATATGGATTATATGTGTACAACTTATCTAAAGAAGGTAGAGAAGCCGCGTTTAGTATGTTATATCAATCGCAAAAAACTGAATCTCATGTTTGGGCTGGTATTCCTGAGTACTTCACTGAAAAAGGTGTAGGTAAATATACATACTTAACAGGTTCAGCAAGTTGGTTGTTGTTACTTATTAGAAATCAAACCTTTGGTATTCGTTTTGATTTAGGAAAACTCACACTACAACCAAAATTAACAAAAGCTGATTTTATCGATGGTAAAGCTTCGATTACGACTTATCTATTTAATCAAAAACGAAAAGTGACATATCATAATCATAAGCACTTAGAATATGGATCTTATCAAATATCTAAAATCTTATCGAACGGAAAATTAATCAAACAACCTATCAACCAATTAGAAAATAATATTGAGGTATATTTAGATGAAATTATTTGACACATATCTTGCTGAAGGTATTGGATATGAAAAACTATTCAATTTTCAATCATGGAGAATTGCAAGACTTAACTATATCAAAGAGTTGGATATAGAACATTTAAACTTTATTGAGTGCCATTTAGAAACAGATGAAGTCTTTGTACTACTTAATGGTCAATGTCATATGTTTTTGACACAAGATCAAGAACATAAAACTTTTGAGTATTTTTCAATGGAACCTTTTAAAATCTACCGTATTCCAAAAGGTGTATATCATGCTCATGCACTTTCAGAAGATGCGCAACTACTAATCATCGAAGAAGAAAATACATGTGACGGTAACTCGCACAGAATCTATTTAAACCAAGAAGAAATGCAAACGATAAAAAAACTTGCATTAGGTGCTAATCATGAATTATAAACTATTATGGCAAGATACTTTTGAAAAAGAGGGTAATCTTGATCCAGATATTTGGACTATAGAAACAGGTGGACATGGATTTGGGAATAATGAATCTCAATTTTATACCAATCAAGAGAAAAATATTTTTGTTAAAGATCAGATGTTACATATAGCTGCACATAAAGAAGCGTATGAACATAGAAACTATACCTCTGCTAAAATATCCACATATCAAAAAAAGCATATTAGATATGGACGTATAGAAGTAGAAGCAAAACTGCCCAAAGGCAAAGGTACTTGGCCAGCAATCTGGTTATTAGGTGAAAATAATAAAGAGGTCGGATGGCCACTTTGTGGAGAAATTGATCTCATTGAACATATCGGAAGAAGACCTGGACAATTTCATTTTTCACTACATTCTAAATCGTTTAATCATAGAAAAAATAATCATTTAACTTATGTCTATGAAGATCTTTCTTTATTAGAGGGATTTCAAATATTTTCTATCGATTGGGATGAGAAACAAATTTCATTTTATATCAATAACAAGCTTATGGCAACTTTCAAAAAAAGCACTGGTGCTTCGGTTGAAGATTGGCCATTTGATCAGCCATTTCATCTCATGATCAATTTAGCAATTGGTGGACACTGGGGTGGAGAAATTGATGATCAGATATTCCCTGTTGAATTGCAAATTAAATCTGTAAAGGTATATGAAAGAAGTGAATCATAAGTGACAAAAAAACGGACGATATATAACATCGCAAAAGAACTGAATCTAGCTCCTGGTACAATTTCAAAAGTAATCAATCAAACTGGTAATGTTTCCTTGAAAACAAGAGAAAGAGTGCTTGCTTATATCAAAGAAGTTGGTTATGTTCCAAATAACTCAGCACGCATGCTTAAATCTAAGAGAACTTACACGGTAGGCATTGTTTTTACAGAAGAATCTGATGTTGGTTTAGAGCACTCATTTTTCTCAAGTATTTTACAACATTTTAAGACATATGTAGAATTACAAGGTTATGAACTCAGTTTTATTGTTAAAAAACTAGGTCAACATGAACTATCTTATTTAGAATGGTGCATGAATAAAAGAGTTGATGGTGTTTATATTGTTGTAGGTAATTATAATGATAAAGGTCTATATGAACTCATTGAAAGCCCAATACCTGCTGTATCAACTGATATGCTTGTTCCTGGTCTTCATACTGTCGTTAGTGATAATGAACTAGGAATGAAATTAATCTTCGATTACATAAAAGATCAATTGCATGCAAAAAAATTAGCATTTATTTCCGGGCCAAAGACATCAAAAGCTTTTAATGAACGTGTTGAAGCTTATCACAAATTTGTAAACACTTATGAAATGACTAACATTATTGATGTCATTTATGCTGAAAGCTTTGGATTTACTAGTGGTTATAATGCAGTTTTAGAATTAGCAAAACATGTTACTCAGATGCCTGAATGCATTTTAGTAGCAAGTGATGACATTGCTTTAGGGGTTTTAAAGGGTTTAAAAGACCTTGGAATTAAAGTGCCTGAACAAGTTGGTGTAATTGGATTTGACGACATCGCTTTTGCAAAACATTTTACCCCATCGTTAACAACCATTAGACAAGATAGAAAATCTTTAGGAGAAACTGCAGCCAAGCTATTGCTTGAGCTTATAGAAAACCCTCATGAAGACATCGAAGAAGTTGTGAAACTTCCTGTGGAACTTATCGTTAGAGACTCAACTAGAAAAAAATGAATTAAAAATATTGAAAACGGTTTCTTATTATGTTATTATATAAATATATAGGTTAAAGAAACCGGTTTCCTAAAAGGAGAAAAAGTATGGAAAAATATCACTTTCAACAACTTAACTATCAAAAACAAAAACCATTCTCAAGCTTCTTAAGTGGGATTTCCGGCTTAAAAGGTATTCCTCTATGGGCGTTTTATGTAAATAGAGGTCAATTGATTGCATCTTTTGGAGTAAAAAATAAAAATGGGCAAATTATGGAGTTCTTTCCAGCAAATGCTGCATATCATTATGTATCTAAGATTGGATTTAGAACATTCATCAAAATAAATAACGAAACATATGAGTGTTTCAAGGAAGAAAATGATTCTCAAGTTTTAGATATATTTCAAGATAAAGTATCAATATCTGAACGTATTGATAAGTTTGATATCACTGTAAAGGTAACATACTTTACATTACCAAATGAAAGATTAGCATCATTAAACAGAAAAGTTGAAATCATCAATCACAAAGATGAAAACATAGATGTTGAAATTGTTGATGGTTTAACACAAATTCTGCCTACAGGTATTGATTTTGGCGGATATAAAGCAGTATCTAACTTACTACAAAGTTGGATGGAAACAAAAAACACAAAAGATTATGTATTTTACACATTAAGAGGATCTACAGGAGATGAAGCTGAGGTTTCCGAAATCGCAGAAGGTCATTTCATTCACACGATATCAAATGTAGATAACACCTACATCTATGATTACAAAGCATTGTTTGGAGAAGATACCTCTTTAAATGTTCCATATCATTTGATTGATGGATCTTTGAAAACTCAAAAACAAACACATGTGAACCAAGTTCCATGTGCGTTCTCATATCAAACATATAAAGGTATAAAAGCAGAAGAATCAGTACAGTTTGTGTCCATGTTTGGATATGTCGAACATGAAGAAAAACTAAGTAGTTTAGTCAATAAGACAAGCTTGACTTATATGAATGATAAAGAGTTAGAAAATCAAAAACTCCATGAAGATATAACAAGTGTTGTGGAAACTAAAACAAATTTCCCAATCTATGATGCCTATATCAAACAAAGTTATATGGACAACGTTCTTAGAGGCGGATATCCATTACAACTCAAAGTTAAAGATGGGTTTGCATCATATTATGTTTACTCAAGAAAACATGGTGACCTTGAAAGAGATTATAATTTCTTCAACTTAGAACCAGCATATTACTCTCAAGGTAATGGGAACTTTAGAGATGTATTGCAAAATAGAAGAAATGATTTAATATTCTTCCCAGAAATTAAAGCATTTAATATTAAAATGTTCGCTTCATTTATACAAGATGATGGATACAATCCACTATCTATCGAAGGTGTAACATTTACCTACCTGGATCAAACAGATACTTATCCAAATGCTATTCAAAATCTACTTATGCAACCATATACACCTGGAACATTATTAATGGCACTTGAAGATCATGGATTAGAACAAGCATTCGAAAGCATTCTTGAAAAATCTAAAGCTAATTTCCAAGCATCATTTGGAGAAGGGTATTGGGAAGATCATTTTACTTACTTATTAGATTTGATCGAGAATTTTGAAACGGTTTATCCAGACCAAATGAGTGAATTACTATTTAATGAACATGTAGGATTTTATCAATCCAATGCATATGTAGTTCCTAGAAATGAAAAATACGTATTAACTAAGAACCAAACAGTTAGACAGTTTGGAGCATTAAAACATCTTGATCCGGTTGATACATGGTTAAAGGGTGAAAAACAAGAACTAAAAGTACCAATTATCGGGAAATTAATGACACTCATATTAAACAAATTTGCACACTTAGATCCATATGGTATTGGATTATCATATGAAGGTAACAAACCAGGATGGAATGATGCATGTAATGGTCTTCCTGGACTCTTTGGATCTGGTGTATCTGAAATGTTTGAACTAAAAAAACTAGCTAAATTTGTTCATACTCAATTATTAAAATCTGAAAATCAATCATTTACCTTACTTGAAGATACTGCACAATTACTTATGGGACTTAATGATATGGAAGAAAAAGATGATCTAACAAATTGGAATCATCGTATGAACTTGTTAGAAGACTATCGTTTAAAACGATTAAACAGAAGCGTAGAAACAGTTGAAATCAACCATGAGTTAGCATTATCAATCTTAAAGAAAATCTTGAAACAACTTGAGATATCTACTGAAAAAGCTAAACAGGTTGATGAGGTCATACCCACTTACTTAACATTTGAGGCTGATCGTTATGAACAAATCTTAGATGCAAACAAAAAACCAATCATTGGTCATTATGGGTTACCACTTGTTAAAGTAAATTCATTTAAGATGAAGCCACTTCCAAGTTTCTTAGAAGGACCTGCAAGATACATCAAGAACTCAAACAACAAAGAAGAAGCATTTGACATTTATCAAAAAGTTAAGAAAACAGGATTATATGACAAAAAACATAAATTCTATCAAACAAGTGTCTCACTTGAAAATGAATCTTTTGAAATCGGAAGATTAAAAGCTTTCACCCCTGGGTGGTTAGAAAGAGAATCAAACTTCTTGCATATGACATATAAATATTTACTAGGGTTGTTAAAAGTAGGTCTCTATAAGACATTCTATGAAGAAATCAAATCAAATTATACGTGCTTTATGGATCCAAAGGTTTATGGTCGCTCACCTCTTGAAGTATCATCATTTATTGCGACTTCATCAAATCCTGATCCTAAAAAACATGGTCAAGGTTTTGTAGCAAGATTATCTGGATCAACAGCTGAAATGTTATCTATGTATCAGTTTATGTTCCATGGTAAACATATTTTTGAATTTAAAGATGGTAACTTCATTTATAAACCAAAACCTAAATTAAGTATAACATTCTTTAAAGATCAAAAAGTAGAAACAACACTCTTTGGATCAATCAAAGTAACTTATGTAAATCCGAAGAACTTAAACACATTTGATGATGATGCTTATATCGAAAAAATCATTGTCAAAAAAGATGGTGAAACAAAGACCTTTAATCAAGGCTTTGTGGATGGAATTTGGGCAAATGACATTAGAGAAAAAAATGTCTTTGAAATAATTGTCTATTACAATAAGGAGGAAAATAGATGAAAAAGAAATTAATGTTAGTCACATTAATGTTAGTAGCTGTATTCACACTGATTGCGTGTGGAGAAGAAGATCCGATTGATGAAAATCCTCTAACAGCGATAACATTTAGTGGCGCAGACAACGTAACTCTTGACTTCGAGGAAGAATTTAATGTACTTGATGGAGTTACTGCTACAGGTAATAACGATGTAGATTATAGTGATTTAATCACTTTTAGTTCAACATCGGAAATTACAGATGAGGGTGTATTAGATACGACTGCAACTGGTAATCACGTAGTTAAGTATGAAGTAGAAGTTGAAGGTATTTTAGCTCAAAAATTCAGAACAATTACTGTAAGAGAACCTCAAGCAGTTGAAGGAGAAATGTTGCTTAACCCTGACTTTTCACAAGGTACAGCTGGTTGGGACAATCCTTCAGTAGTTTATATTGCGGATGGTGCTGCTATGACTTTATCAACTGAAGAAGTTGATGGCAACCCTGCTTTAAAAGCTGAAGTTGTTGCAGGTACAAATTCATACACACCAAGATTTGGTCAAATGAATGTACCATTTGAACAAGGTGTAACTTATGAAGTTTCATTTAAAGCTAAATCAAGTGTGGAAAAAGTAATTAATTTACAAGTTGGTGAATTATTAGATGGTCCTCCATACTTTACAGACTTTAAAGAAGGATTAACTATTCATAAAACAATTACTACAGAATGGGCAACTTACTCATATAAGTTTACAATGACTCTTGATAACCCACGCGGTGGATTATTATTTGAATTAGGTGCAATTGGTGGTGTTGGTGTTGACGCAACTTTATGGTTTGATGATATTACTATTGAAGAATCAACTCCAGATGCAGATGAAACTGCTCCAGCATTTACTGGCTTAGTTGCATCTAGAACTACATTAATTGGTAGTACAGTTGATCCATTAGCAGGTGTAACTGCATTCGATATCGTTGATGGCGATGTTACAGAAGATATCGTTGTTGTTATTGAAAATGGTCTTGGTGATGTTGTAACTACTGTTGATACATCAGTTGAAGATACATTTACAATTACTTATACAGTTAGCGATGCTGCTGGCAATGAAGCAGAGTTCGTAGTAACTTTAGAAGTTGTTGGCATGCAATTTAATGAAAGCAATTTAGTTGTTAATGGTGATTTTGATTTAGATTTAGGTGATCCTGCTGAATGGGTAGTACATGATGAAGGTGGTGCTTTTGTAACAGCTTCAGGAATTGATACAACTGCAGGGACTTATTCAATTACAACTGCAGGTACTCCAGGAAATCCTTGGGATATTAAATTAATGCAAAGTGATATTACATTAGTTGAAGGCAATACATACAGAGTTGTATTAGTTATGAAGGCTTCAGCTGCTAGAACTGTCAATGTTGCTTTAGGTATTCCTCTAGCATCTGAACCATGGTGGATTGAATACGCTAGATTTAATGGAGTTGAGATTACTACTGACTTTGAAACTTATGAATTCTTATTTACATCAACAAAAGAAACCTCTAGTGACATACAAATTGTTGTAGAAATAGGTAACACTGGTGGTTATGTAGATGGTACTGTTGAATTTGATAGTGTAGCTATTAATGAAGCAATATTAGATGATATCGTTACTAATGGTACATTTGCTGATGGTTGGTCATTGTGGTACCAAAACTGGGGCGATATGCCAAATGTAACTTATGATCGTACTGGTGGTACTTTCAATATTACAACTGACAAAGCTGGTGAAGCAAATTGGGCTATCCAATTTAACCAAGTATTAACTTTAGAACCAAGTAAAACTTATGTATTCTCAGTTGATGCTATGGCTTCAGTAGCACGTGACATTAATATTAAGATTTTCCGTGCTGATTATGTTAATTATCTTGAACAATTAGATCAAATGTTAACAACAGAAATGGTTACATACACATTTGAATTTACAACACCTGCTGAAGGTCAAATGGCTGATTTAACATTAAGTTTTGAAATGGGTGCAACAGCAAACTTTGCTGCTGGTACTGTTTCACTTGACAATATTTCACTTAAAGAAAAAGATGTAGCTGAAGCTCCAGAAATTATCGTTAATGGTGATGCAACTACAGTTGTTGGCTTTGTTTATGACAATGCTGGCGAAGGTGCTGGTTCTATGATGTTAGGTGCTGATGGTGGTGCAGTTATTGAAGTTACTACTTTAGGTTCACAACCTTATACACCTCATTTCTATCAAATGATTGAAAAACTAGCTCCAGGTGACTATGTATTAAAACTTGTCTTAGATGCTAGCGTTGCTAGAGATCTTAGAATTAATTTAGTTTTACCAGATGCTGGTTATGCTTCAATTTTACCTGATGGTTCTGTAGACTTTAGTGTCGTTACAACTGAAACTAATGTCGTTTATGTTAACTTTACAGTGACAAATGAAGTGACTAATGTTAAATTAGAATTAGATTTTGGTACACTTCCTGATTTAGTTTCTGAAGTTGGAACATTTACAATTTTTGAAGTACTTATTTATCAAGATTTAAACTAAGGAGGTAAATGATGAAAAAATTATTTACATTACTGATGGTTCTTGTGTTGGGCTTTGTTCTCTACGCTTGTGGAGGCGGCGAAGATCCAGTTGATCCTAACGGACCTACACAAACAATCGCGTTATCTTATGCAGATTGGGGCGATCCAGAATTTAACCAACGCATGATTGACGCATTTGAAGAAAAATATCCACATATCGATGTTACATTGAGAAGTGACATTGAAGGTAGTGGTGAAGCATTTACAGGTAACTTAGTTACAGCTGCTCAAGCTGGATTATTACCTGACGTATTTGCAACTGATAACGTACCTACAGTTATTAATGCAGGTTTAACTTTAGATGTTGCTGAATATTGGGATGCAGATCCAGATACAGATTTAGTTTATGAAAACGTTGCTGCTACAGGTGTTTATAATGGTAAGCGTTATGCTGTCCCATCATTCCAATTCTTAAAAGGTATTATGATTAACTTAAATATCTTTGAAGAAGCGAACTTAACAACTGTTGAAGGCAAATATCGTATCGACAATGATGGTTATCCTGTTAAAGATTGGACATTCGAAGAGTTTGTTGAAATTGCTAAAGTTATCAAAAACTTTGAGCTTAATGGTGATACATTAGTTGATCCTGCAAACACTGTTGTTGGTTTAGATACTTGGTATGGATCTCCAGATTTCCAACAAGTATGGCCAATGATGGAAGATGAAGATGTTCAATATGACACTTGGGATGGTACACAATTTAACTACACATCTGCTGATTGGATTTATGCAATGGAAGAAAAAGTTAAATTACACCAATTAACAAATGGTACAACAACTCGTTTTACTCAAGAAGTTTATGATGAAAATGAAATTCTTCAAAATTACTTGATTCAAACTGGTGTTGGTGCGATGGATATCGAAGGTTCTTGGCAATTTTGGGTGATCAAAGATGCTAAAGAAACAAATGGTATTGATTTAGGATTCTGGCCTTATCCAAGTGGAGACGCTGGTTTATTCCCACCTACAATTCTAGATTATCAAGCTGTTTCATCTCAAACTGATTATCCAGAAGAAGCATATTTACTTGCTAAATGGATGACATTTGGTCAAGATGGATGGAATGCACGTCTAGATTTATTAGAAGAAGACCGCGATGAAGCTCTTGCAAATGGTGAAGAACCATTGCATTTAGACAGATTCCCAGTAGCTGAATATCCAGGTGTTTGGGATAGAGTTTATGATTTAGTTGATGGTATTGAAGGTATCGATTATATCTTTAATCGCATTGAATATGCTAAACCTGACTTAGACAAATGGTTACCAGGCTATAAAGATTTCTGGGCATGGGTTAATGACCCTGAAAACCCATATAATTGGGAAAACTTAGTAACTGCTGGTCCTGAATCAGTAAGTACTTATGCAGTACAATGGGAAAATAAAGCGAATGAAATTGTCCAAGGACAACTCAATACTTTAGGTTCAGATTGATAATAATTTAAAAAGTTGAAAGAGGGGACCCGGTCCCCTCTTGATACTATATTTATGGAGGCAATATGAAAAAAACATTAGATATTTTAAAAAAGGGATTAGATACTGTTGTAACTTTTTTTAAATCATTAACTATTAAGAAAGGATTGATATTATTCTTTTCTATTTTTCTCTTAACTGTCGTGACGGTTTCTTTTTTTAAGGTATCTGATAATCATCAGTTTTATGAGACTGAATCTCTCTCTTATGATTACTCAAACCAAACACTTTCACAAGCTTATGAACAAACATTATATAGTGAACTAAAACAAGGGTATCTTAATCAAAACATTGAAGATGCAAATATTGAAAGAACGATTGTAACAAGTGAGATGCAAGGTGAGATGATTGATCTTAATGATGATGAATATCAGGACATCGTAGATGATTACTTAGCAGAAAATCAAACCAGTGATCATGTATTTTTATTAAGTGAAACAACAGATATTTCATGGATTCATGATGAAGCAACATCAGGTTTGTATTATTTTGCTATCGATTATTATGAACTTCAAGAAAATATCGATCAAGCTCAAATTGCGATTTCTATTAATGGAGAACCACAATTCTATGAAGCTCAAACACTCGTTTTAAACTCTAAATGGGTATATGAAACGTATGATTTTGCATTAGACCGTTATGAAAACGAAATTATGCCTAGTTCAAATAAAATCAAAGATTGGTACAATCAACCAATTTACGATTATAGAGGTATGCATCCTGGTTATTTTGGTTTTTACCTAGAACAAGGTGATGAAATTACGATATCATTTGTAAATCAAGAAGTTTTAATTGGTCAAGTATATTATATTAACAATGTATCTTATCAATCATATGAATCTTATTTAGATATGTATCCAAACGCAGAAGTCATAGATGATCAACTAATGATTTCAGCTAGAAATATTTTATATAGAAATAATCCTTCGATTAGACTTAGAACAGAACAAGATCCATCAAATATGTATTATGATACTCAGTTTTTAAGACTGAATGTCATTTTTGGTGATTCTTGGCAAAACTCTGGAGATAAAGTCACTTATGAAGTAGAAGTTGAAGAATCAGGTTTTTATCATTTGTCATTTAAATACCGTCAATATATGATAAAAGATTTACCTGTATATAAAAAGATTAGTATTGATGGAGAAGTTCCTTTTGATTTATTTGAAAGTTACGCTTTCCCTTACACAACAAACTTTATCAATAGAACACTTACTGATGAAAACAATGAGTTTATCAAGGTTTATTTAGAAGCAGGCACCCATGAGATCACATTAGAATCAGTGAATTATCCATATCGTGACATCATTGAAACAGTTCAATATGTTATGCAAA
Organism: Tenericutes bacterium MO-XQ; assembly: GCA_002838185.1. Classification (GTDB taxonomy): domain Bacteria; phylum Bacillota_I; class Bacilli_A; order Acholeplasmatales; family Acholeplasmataceae; genus Mariniplasma. Next base: position 1,130,800 of record CP017948.1, read on the forward strand.
ACATACAATCTCTTTCACTTGAAATTAAACGTTATACAGCAGGTGGAACAGATCGTTATAGAGACTGGGATATTGAATTGTATTTCCCTAATGCAGAAAGTGATATTAGAGACTGGGCTTTATTATTAGAAGATACATATAATGCATATATTCCTCTATCTGATATCGAAGAACCTGCAGAAATTGCTAATTTAAAAGTTGCTGCTACACGTTTAAATAATATCGCTGATGATATCAATCAATTACCATCCATGATGGTTCAATTTTCTGATGGAGATTCATCAGTCAATCAAATATTAGGTAATTTAATGGAAAATCTACTTAGAACTAATATGGAAATGGAACGTATGATTGTTCATGGTGACACTGACATTCCAAAACCATATGCGAATTTCTTTGTGAGATTTTTTGAAGGTGCAAAACGATTAGTTTTATCATTTATCAATAATCCTTACTCTGCATCAGATAGAAATGATGAAGATTTAACTGTTTGGGTGAATCATCCAAGACAATACATTGAAATCATGCAACGTTTAATTGATCAAAACTATACAGGAAATAGAAGAGTCACATTATCACAAATGCCTGATCAAAACAAACTCGTTTTAGCGAATGCTAGTGGGCAAGCTCCTGACTTAGCAATTGGTGTTGATCACTGGATTCCTTATGATTTTGCAGTAAGAGATGCAGCACTAGACTTAAGACAATTTCAAGGTTATGAAACATCAGTATCTAAATTTGCAAAAGGTGCGATGATTCCTTATGTGTTTGAAGACGGTGTTTATGCACTTCCTGAAACTCAAGATTTCTGGGTAACTTATTACCGAAGAGATATTTTAAATAGTATTGGTATTACTGAAATCCCACAAACTTGGGAAGAAATTATTGAAATACTTCCACTACTTCAAAGTTATGGTATGAATTATTTTGTACCGATTGCACAATTTAGTGGACTTAAACCTTATGTTGCAACATTACCATTTATTTATCAATTCGGTGGAGATTTATATGCTCCTGATGGTATGTCAACTGCAATTAACTCTGAGCAAACTTTAGAAGGTATTACATTAATGAGTGATTTATTTACGTTATATAACCTTCCTAAATATGTACCAAACTTCTACAACCACTTTAGATATGGATTGCTTCCAATTGGTATATCCAATTTAGCAACCTACATCTTACTAGAAACAGCAGCAGTAGAACTTGACGGATTATGGGCAATGGATCTACATCCAGGTGTTTATAATGAAGAAACTGATGAAATCATTAGATATTCATCTGTTGGTGGTCAAGCATCAATGATTATGAGTTCAACTGAGTATCCTGAAGAAGCTTGGGATTTCTTAGAATGGTGGATGTCAACCTCTATTCAAAGTGAGTTTGCATTCTTATTACAATCTACTTATGGTCAAGCATATTTCTGGAATACAGCAAATATGGAAGCTTTTGAAACCATTTCAATGCCTGACGAATATAAAGATATTATCTTAGCACAATGGGAATACGGTATGGAAGCATCTAGAATTCCAGGTGCGTACATGGTTGAACGTTCAATTAGTAACGCATGGACATCTATTGTCTTTGAGGGTACTAACCCAAGACAAGCACTTGATGAAGCAGTACGTGTATCAGATAGAGAAATTATTTATAAGATGGCAGAATTTGGTTATACAGAAAACGGGGTCATTGTTAAGGAATATATTGTTCCAAGTATTTATAACATTGATCGTTGGTTAACGGAGGTAAATCATGACTAGAAGAATGAATCATCCAGCATGGTTTATCCTACCATATTGGACGCTATTTTTAGTATTTGTTATTGTTCCAGTGCTAGCAGCTGTATTCTTATCGTTTACATACTTTAATGCAATACAAGCTCCATCAGTTATTGGGATTACCAATTATATAGAATTGATTACGATGGACACAGTCTTTATGCAATATGTATTATCAAATACATTAAAATTCGCATTAATTGTTGGTCCAGTAGGCTATATCATGGCATTTATGCTTGCTTGGATGCTTGCACAAATTCCTCAGAGATATCGCACAATTTTAGCAATCATTTTATACTCACCATCCTTAACGATGGGGGTTGCAATGGCAGCGATGTGGCGTATTATCTTCTCTGGTGACTCACAAGGTTATTTAAACAGTTTACTTTTAAACTGGGGTGTCATTTTAGAACCTATTCAATTCTTACAATCACCAGATTATTTAATGACCATTATGATTGTTGTTAGTTTATGGTCTTCAATGGGTGTAGGTTTCCTTGCGATGTTAGCTGGGGTCCTAAACATTGACCAAACACTATACGAAGCCGCTTATGTGGATGGTATTAGAAATAGAGCACAAGAAATATTCTTTATTACTATTCCATCAATGAAACCACAAATGTTATTTGGTGCTGTTATGGCGGTTGTTACAACATTCCAGGCAGGTGGTATAGGGGTTCAACTTTCTGGATCCAATCCGACACCACAATATGCCGGGCAGCTCATCGTCAATCACATTGAGGATTTCGGGTTCATTAGATATATGATGGGTTATGCTGCAACAGTTTCAGTGGTTTTATTACTCATGGTATATTTTATATCAAAAGTAACATGGAAAATTCTAGGAGAAAAGGAGTGATCGTATGGCATCAGCAAGCTTTCAAGGTACAAAAATAAATCCGACGAGATTACATAGAAGCCAATTACCATTCTTTCTGTTTCTAATTCCTTTTTCGATGTTGATGATCTTACCAATTTTATTTATCATCAATCATGCCTTTAAGCCAAGAAGTGAATTATTTGCATATCCACCAAGATTTTTCGTAAGAAACCCTACATTTGATAACTTTAATGAGTTATCTCGATTGGTATCAGCATCTGGTGTTCCTTTTTCTAGATATTTAGTCAATAGTTTAATTGTTACAATTATTGGAGTAACACTTGCAATTTTTATTACAGCTTTTTCAGCATATGCGCTTTCTAAGCTTAAGTTTAGAGGAAAGAAACTATTGTTTGAAATTAATACATTAGCATTGATGTTCGTTCCAATTGCTGTTCAAATTCCTAGATATTTGATTATTGCAAGATCTGGGTTAATTGATACATATGCAGCACACATCTTACCGGTCATTGTCATGCCGGTTGCGATGTTTTTGATCAAGCAATTTATCGATCAAACACCTAATGAAATTATAGAATCAGCAAAAATAGATGGTGCATCCGAGATGCAAATCTTTATGAAGATTGTTTTACCTGTTATTGCACCTGCAATAGCAACTGTAGGTATTCTTGCATTCCAAGCGATTTGGAATGATGTATCTACATCAGTTTTATACATTAATGATGAATCAAAAAGAACATTAGCATTTTATATGCAAAGTTTAACATCGCTTCAAGGAAACACTGTAGCTGGACAAGGGATGGCCGCTGCAGCATCTTTGATCATGTTTATTCCAAACTTAACTCTATTTATATTCTTACAAGGTAAAGTCATGAATACCATGGCTCATTCAGGTATCAAATAATGAAAAAGTTATTTATATTATTCTTTCTACTAACTTTAACACTCATCCCAACTTTAAAAGTAGATGCAAACGGCTTACCTTATTCTACATTTACTTATAGTAGTGCACTTGGTCGCATGGTTTGGACACAAGATGCATATATACCATTATCCATTCAAACAGAACTTGCTGGTCTAGAGTTAGATCAACCAAGTGATATCACCATTGATGCTAATGATAATGTTTATATCGCTGATTATGGCAATAAACGTGTCATCAGATATAGCTTAGCAGATGATACTGTATTAACGATTGGTGAAGGTATTTTAGATCAACCTACAGGGATACATGTAGGTGAAGATGGACATTTATACGTTGCAGATTTTGGATTAAAAATGGGTCTAAAATTTGTTTATGATGCAGGTCTAAATGAGTATGTTTTAGAAACAACTTATCAAAAACCTGTAAACACACCTTATTTTTCAGATTCAGATGCATTTGATCCAACAAAAATCATTACCGATAAAGGAAATAATGTTTATATCCTTTTAGCCGGTAATATCAATGGACTTGCAGAATATGAAAACTCAGGAGATTTCTTTGGATTCTTTGGTGGAAACACGATTCCTAATACATGGGATAACGTTTTAAGATTCATTTTATTTGATGAAGATCAAAGAAGAGAATGGTTCCAAATGATTCCAGATCCTGTTTATAATATTGCAGTGGATAGAGATGGATTAATCTTGACTACTACAAAAGGTGTAGACGGATACAAGAAACTAAATATCGCAAACTTTGTTTATAACGAATCAGTTTGGGGATTTGATACGACAGAAGATTTATTTGTTGGACCTTACGATACAATATTTAACATCACAACCGATGGATATATCGTTGAGTATGCTCCAGATGGTTCCGTATTATTTGTCTTTAGTGGACTTGATACAAGTAATCAAAAAGGTCTATTTAAAGCACCGACTGGTATTGCGGTAGATTCAAAAAATAATATTTATGCACTTGACCAAGAAACATCTGCACTTCAAGTATTTATTCCTACTGAGTTTGCAGATTTAGTTCATTATGCAATCAGCTTATATCAAGACGGGCGTTATAGTGAGTCTTTAGAACCTTGGCAAGAAGTATTAAAGATGAATGGCTTATTTGATTTAGCAAACAAAGGAATCGGTAATGCATATTTCTCTGATATGGATTATGAAAAAGCAATGGAATATTATGAAGTTGCAAGAGATCAAACAGGATACTCTGATGCATACTGGGAAGTAAGAAATGATGTTTTACTTAACAGTGGTGGTGTTGCAGTAACGTTTGTTTTAATTGCTATTGTATTATACTTTGTAAACTTATTTACCCATTTTATGGATTATGTAAAAGTACCATTTAAAAAAGCAAAAACATATTTATCTAAATATAAGATTTATCAAGAATTAGTATTCCCATTTTATATCTTTAAACATCCAGCGGATGGATACTATGGTATAAAGCGTGAGCAGAAGGGATCTAATTTTACTGCGACAATATATATATTAGTATTCTTCTTAGCGTATATATACTGGATTTATGAGACTAGCTTCTTATTTAACAGTAGAATACCATCTGAAATTAATTTATTTGAAGAGTTAATAAAGATTGTTGTACCGTTTATGCTATGGGTTGTTGCAAATTATCTTGTATGTAGCATTAGAGATGGAGAAGGTAAATTAAGAGACGTTTTCCAAGCATCAGCTTATACATTATTGCCAATGATCATCACATTCCCGATTGTAACGATTGTATCAAAGGGCTTAACTTATAACGAAGCCTTCATTTATGATGCACTATTAATTATCGGTTTAAGTATTACAGTGATTTATTTCATCGTGATGGTTAAAGAAATTCATTTCTATGATATGAAACCAACGATTGGCAATATTTTAATTTCAATATTCACAGCACTGATGATTGTTGCGGTGTTATTTATAGTTTATTTATTACTTAATGAAGTATTTGGTTTATTTGCAGATATTGTAAGGGAGTTGATTAACCGTGGCTAAATATATGAAATATGTATTGATTGTTCTCATATTTAGTATGAGTGTTCTTGTGATATCTTATGGTTATCAACCACCTCGAGTATCTCAAGAAACCGATGTTGAAACAAATTTCAATTATATCAACCAAATCTTTTTAGAATCTTCTAGATATACTCAAAAAGATCAAGTTGATCAAGCAATCTTAGATGTTTATCATGATGATTTTCAAGTTGAGTTCACTTCCGCAGATATTTTAAGCTTAGGATTTGAAGTCATGTTTGATACCCCTGAATTAACAGTTTATTTTGAAAAAGACTCATTTTCAATGATGGTCTATAATAAAGTAACTGATTACTTATGGTCATCAAGACCAGAGTTTCAAGGGATTAGTGGCAATAGAGAAAACAATACTCAAAACAGAAATCTTATGAATTCTGGATTATGGGTGAGCTATGTTAGAAGTCAAAATGTAACAGCATCAACGATTTCTACTGAATCACTATATTCATTAGCAGAAGCTTCATATGTGACAGATGGATCGATTAAAGAAGGACAAGAGGATCCGCTAAATGTCTATCAACTTGAAGCAGGAAGTTATGCAACAAGAAGAGTATCTACATCTATTAAAAATAAAACAACAACTGGATTTACAGTTGCTGTTGATTTGAAAACAATTGATATTAAGTTTGAAGTTAACATCAGTTTGATTGATGGTGTTTTAGGTGTACATATTCCAGTTGATCTTATTGAAGAATATGATGAAATTTATCGATTATTATCAATACAAGTATTCCCTTATTTAGGAGCAACCAGAGAAGACTATTTCCCAGGTTATATGATGATTCCAGATGGTGTCGGTGCTTTAGTAAGAACGAATAAAGCATACAATACATCATTTACTTCACCATTTTATGGGATTGATTTAGGATATACACAAACATCAATTCCTCAATTATCAGTTCCTATTTTTGGTATGGTTCATGAGCATGGCGCAAATGGATATTTAGCTGAAGTTGAAGAAGGCGCTGATGTGACTACATTACGTGCTCAATTTTGGGGAACTAACACAAGATATCAGCGCATAGGTACAAGATATAATGTTAGACAAATGTACCGTTATATCATTAATAAAGCTGGAGACGGTAATGATACCATCAGCGATGATTTTACGACAAGCGATTTTAAGATCAATTATTATTTCTTATCAGATGATGATGCATCATATGTTGGTATGGCAAAAATCTATCGTGATAAACTCATCGATACTGGTGTCTTGAGTGCTCAAGAAAAAGATCTAAATAATCAAATACCGATTCATTTAGGATACATCATGGGTGATCAAGAACAATCATTTATAGGCTCTACAAACATTAAGATGACAACTGTTGAGGATGTCTATAATAGTTATCAGTCATTTAAAGAAAATAATTTAGGTAATCAGCAAGTAACTCTATATGGATGGAGTAAAGACGGATATGTCTTCCAAGCACCTTATGATAGACAAATTGCGAACAAAAATGATTATAAAGAACTATTTGAAACAATTAAGTCTGATCAAAACACAGTGTATTTAGATAATGATTATGTAAATGCTTCTGAACTTACTGATCGAGTATCATTTAACAGAGATGTTGCAAGAGACTTATCTAGATTAAAGATGCAAAGAAACTTTAGAAGCTTAAATGCTCAAATTACAGAAGTTTACTTTTTATATCCAGAACAAAGTTATAAATTTGCACTTGACGATCAAGCATTTTTCCAAGACTTAGGTGTCTCAGGTTTATATTTATCAACGATCGGTAGTCTACTATACAGCTATTATGATGGTGGCAATTATGAGCGTTCAGTCTCACTGGGTTATTATAATGATATTATTGATTTATATGACAACGTATTGTTAAGTAATCCGAATGCTTATTTCTTTGACGACATCAGTGGTTATTTAGATATGCCAATTACAAATGCACAATACGATTACTACACTGATTTAGTGCCAATTTTACCATTAATATTAAAAGGTAGTATCTCTTATTACACACCGTTTTTGAATTTCAATGCGATGGGTGAAGATAGACTCTTAATGATGGTTGATTTTGGTATCAATCCAAGTTATATTTTAACTGAAGAAGACACTTATGAAATGCGTTATACCAATGCATCAGTATTCTATACAACAACTAGAAGTGATTATGAAGATGAAATTATAGAAACATATGGGTATTTAGATGATGCCTTAAATCATGTACTTGGTGCAAGTATTGAAAATCGAGAAGTGCTTCAAACAGGATTTGTAAAAGTCACTTATTCAAATGGTGTGATCATTTATGTTAACTATAACTATGAGGATGTTACATTGGATGGTCATACAGTTGAATCAAGAGATTATAAGGTGGTGGTATCATGAAAAAAGTACTTAGTAAAATCATGACTCCACTTGCTAAAGCATGGGCTTCAGTTTCAGCATTCTACGATAAAAAAATCGCAAAACATGTTGAAAAAGTGAAATATGCCTTATCCCATAACTTTATTATCAGAAGAGTGGGCTTAAAACTAACATTATTTGGATTTATAAAAATTGATATTACAAGAAGAAGAAGAGAAGCGTTTTACGGTTATATCTTCATCTTGTTATGGATCATAGGGTTTGCAATATTTACCCTATATCCAATGTTTTACTCACTATACTTAAGTTTCACAGAAGCTTATTATAGTTTGGAAACTGGTGTTGAAACAACATTTATAGGGTTTACGAATTATTTAAATGTCTTTAGAAGTCAAACGTTATTACCTTTATTTGCAACATACATTGGTAAAATGTTGATTTCAGTACCTCTTATTATTGTATTTTCGATATTGATTGCGGTACTCATTAATAATCCAATTAAGCTTAAGGGTTTTTGGAGAACAATTTTCTTCTTACCAGTTGTTATTTCAACAGGACCCGTGATTGCTGAATTAAACAATCAAGATGCAACCTCTATACCTTCTTTAGAAGATAGTACACTAATTGTGTTTATCTCTGAAAACTTAGGACCTTGGATTGCAAGTCCAGTTGAAGCAATTTTAACATCGATGTTACTTATTTTATGGTATGCAGGTATTCCTATTTTGATCTTCTTAGCGGGACTTCAAAAAATTGATGGATCCATTTATGAAGCAGCAGCGATTGATGGTGCTTCACCTTGGGATCGTTTCTGGAAGATTACATTACCATCGATTAGTCCACTCATTAGTGTGAGTGTGATTTATATCGTTGTTTCAATGAGTTTATTTGTTGAATCAGGTGGTATTCTAGATTTAGCTAGAAGTCATATGCTCGTTGGAGCACCTGACTCTACATTCTGGTTTGGATATGGATATGCAGCTACCATCGCATGGGTTTATTTCTTGCTTATGGTTATCATTATGGGTATATTCATCTTAATCCTTTCAGCAAGAAGAAAGGAGAAAAACTAATGAAAAAATTTGATACTAAACATTTTAAAATTAAAGCAAGAAAATTCTTATTTGGTATGAATTTTGTGGATGGATTTGTGTATAAGTTTGTCATTTACACATTACTCATCAGTTTTAGTTATATCTATTTATATCCTGTCCTATTTATGACAGTTAACAGTTTTATGACTGTTGATGATCTTATTAATCCAGGTGTTAAGTGGATTCCTACAGCCTTGCAGTTTGAAAACTATGGGCGAGCTTTACAAGTTTTAGAATTACCTGGATCTATCGTTTCAACAACCTCTTATGTATTAAAAGTATCGATATCAGTTACGATATCATCTGCAATCATTGGATATGGGTTTGCGAAATTTAGATTCCCTTTAAAAAACTTGTTGTTTGTACTTATGCTTGCAACATTCATCTTACCTTCACAAGTAACGATGGTAGCAAACCTAGTTATCTTTAATAACCTAGGCTTAATGAGTACTCAAAATGCAATGATTTTACCTGCTATTTTTGGTCAAGGTGTCAATGCAGCGATTTATATTTTGATTTTCTATCAATTCTTTAAGACGATTCCGGGTGTATTAATGGAATCAGCAGAGGTTGATGGTGCATCACAATTTAGAATTTTCACAAGAATTGCAATTCCACTTGCAATTCCATCGTTTTTGATTGTATTCTTATTTAGTTTTGTTTGGTATTGGAATGAAACGTTTATCACATCTCTATATGTTGGTGGACGCATTACCTTACCACTTAAGTTACAAGCATTTAGATCAAGCTATGAAACACTATTCCCTCCTGGATCTGCAGGATCGGAACTTAATGAAGCAATCATGCTTGCAGGCAACATGTTAACCATATTACCACTTCTTGTGTTATACTTTATTGCACAAAGATACTTTGTTGAAAGTATCGATAGAACTGGTATCACAGGAGAGTAGATTTTATGAAAAAATTATTAATTTTAATCTTATTGATGTTCGTCATCGTTGGATGTGAACCTTCAGAAGACCCGATAGATGTAGATCCTTTAGTTCCAGTAGAGGACTGTAATGAAGCTACCCTTGAAGGTGGATGGGTCTGTATATGGGCTGATGAGTTTGAAGGCGATTCCATCGATGAAGATAAATGGAATTTTGAAGTCAATGGTTACGGCGGGGGTAACAATGAACTTCAATATTATACAAGAGAAAATGCTGAAATCGTTGATGGCAAATTAGTGATTACAGCGAAACAAGAATCTTATTTAGGTAAAGATTATACGTCAAGTCGTCTTACAACAAAATATAAAGGTGATTTTACATATGGACGTATTATTGTCTCTGCAAAACTACCTTCAGGTGCTGGCACATGGCCAGCAATCTGGATGATGCCTACCATGAGTGTTTATGGTGGTTGGCCAAACAGTGGAGAAATTGATATTATGGAATATGTTGGTAGAGATCCGGGGAATTTATTTTCTACCATCCATACTGCGAAGTTTAATCATAGTTTAGGTACACAAATTGGTTTTGATACTGATGCACCAACTGCAGAAACAGAGTTCAATGAATATGAAATCATTTGGAATCCAGGTGAAATCGTCACTTACATGAATGGTGAACCTTTCGCAACTTTCAGATATACTGCAGCATTTAATCAAGATGTACCTTATCATGCAGCATTTCCATTTGATCAAGATTTCTTCTTGATATTAAATCTTGCGATTGGTGGTAATTTAGGTGGAGCAGTTGATAACTCAATTTTCCCACAAGCTTTTGAAATCGACTATGTTAGAGTTTATAAATATGACTATGCGACTATCGATAAAGAAGCACCATCAAATATAGAAGATTTATCTATTTCACCACTCCAAAATGCAATCTATTGGGATGCAGCAGAAGATGATTATGGTGTTGAAAAATATGCGATTTATGTTGATGGAGAGCTTTATGATCATGCTAATTTAAATCAATATATTTTCGATCGTCTTGAAAGCGGTAGATCATATCAAATTCAAGTTCAAGCAATTGATTTCTTAGGTAGAACTTCTGAAATTAGTCAAGTTTTATCCTTTACGTACGTCTAAAAAAAATTTACATAAAAAATTATTATTTTACGTGCAATTTACTTCAAAGTTGTGTATAATATGAATGTATTGATAGTTGCATGATAGTCAAAGTGAGTTTTACCTTTTTTGTAAGACTTGCTTATCATGATAATTATCAATAATGCCCTAGTGATAACTCCCCCCCAATCACTAGGGCTCATTTTTTTTATATTACCTTTATGAATTGCTTTATTGTGTGATATAATCAATGTATAAGAAGATGTAAATGAGGTTTATATATGCCAAATAAAGTACTTTTAATTGAAGATAATGTCATTATAAGCAAAAGCATTGAACAAAAACTTAAATCTGAACTTTACGATGTGAAGTCTGTTTTTAATGGTGAAGATGCTATTACTCAATATGATAAAGATAAATACGATGTCGTATTACTTGATCTTATGTTACCAAAGGTCAGTGGTGAAGATGTTTTAAAACATATAAGATCAAAAGGTGATACGCCTGTGATCATTATTTCAACCAAAGATACTGATGTTGAAAAAGCAATTAATCTAGGATTAGGTGCTGATGACTATGTCGTTAAACCTTTTTCAATGCTTGAACTGCTTGCTAGAGTTAAAGCATTACTTAGAAGAAGTAAGCACCATGAAGAAAAGCCTAAACAAGCCTTATATGAGTTTAATGATATCACTGTGAATCTAAACACCTTTCAGGTTAAAAAGGCGGGAGAACCGCTAGAACTCACACTCAAAGAGTTTGAAATATTAAAGCTTTTACTTACACATCCTGATCAAACATTCTCTAAACAAGAAATGTATCGCAAGATATGGAATGAAGAGTATTATTTTAATGATAACGTCATCAATGTATATATAAGAAGATTAAGAAAGAAAATTGAAGAAGACCCATCAAATCCTAAGATTGTAGTTACCATGTGGGGATTTGGATATAAACTTGGACAAATAGATATCAAGTAGAGCACAATAGTTGCTCTACTTTTTTTATTTAATAAAGAATTAAGAATTGATTAAGATTTGGGACATATAAAATGACTATAATGAATTAGAAAGGGTGATTTGATGACGCATTATGAAATCCCCTGGTCATTTTATTTTCAAGTGAATCATGACACAAAAATGGTAAAACTCCATTTATCTGAATATTTTCAAAAAAAAGAAGGCTTATCAAATCGTTATTATGTGCTTAGTTTTGATGATGTAAGTAATTTTTTACATAAATACGATCATAGGAAACTTGATTATTTTTTTGAAAAGAATATGAAAGAGACATTTGACATGTTGATCAGGATAAAGAATTTTAATAAGAAAAAAGGATATATTAAAACACATGCACTTTGTTATATTAAAGATCAAATGATGCATGGTTTAAGTATTGACTATTTAGACGTTATTGAAGCCAAAAAAAAGCTAGATCACTTCGTGTCAAATAGTGAGATTAGTATTGAACTCAATTACCAAATACCTACCATGTATCATACAGATATAAAGCTTGAAGCCCTTAAAGAACACCTGTATCACTTAATGGATCGAGAGTATACGATTTAATAAATTCTTAAGAAAATCATCATATTATGTTAAGGAAATATCTTTATAATGTAAATGTATCAACTATTTGATACAGAAAGAGTGATGATATGAAGAAAATCATCGTTATATTAGCAGTCATACTTTCAGCAATGATGTTCACCTTAGAAGTATCAAAACTACATGCAAACCCAGTTGAACTTAAGATGTTAGAATTTGTAACATATGATCAAGATGTGGTCTTTAGAGACTATTTTGAACCAGGTACAGATTTATCAGATTTAGAAATTCCTGACGCACCTTTAAAAGATGGTTATATCTTTGTTGGTTGGAGTGTTGAAATTCCAGAAGAGATGCCTAATTATCATGTAAGAATTGAAGCACAATACATGAGATCAGAATTTGTTGTGCATGAACGTATTGGTTAATTTAATTTAATAAAATTTGACTATAAAACTAGAACTGACCCTTGTTCTAGTTTTTTTTGTTATAATTAGAGATAAAGAGGTAATTGTATGGAAAAAAAGAAACTCACTCAACTTGAGCATATTGGTATATGGATTATTTACTTTATTACAACACTTTATATATTTTCTTTGATGGTCACTTTTTCTAGAGTAGGCTTTTTAGAAATTGAGGAGCTTTTGTTGCTAATAGTTGCTATAACAAGTTTTGTTTTAACATTACTTTATCATTTGAATATAATTAAAAATTATTTACTTGTCGGTATTTTAGGTATATTTACGGGAATCATAATTGGTGGTGTTTTTATCCTCGTTGGACACCAGCCTGATATCGAAGATGATGAATAAAAAAAACAACCAGCAATTTGCTAGTTGTTAAATGTTATTTGGTACCCCCTGTAGGGCTCGAACCTACGACCCACTGATTAAGAGTCAGTTGCTCTACCAACTGAGCTAAGAGGGCATCAATTAATCATGCTTTTATATTATAGCATAAACACATAAAAAATCAAATATTTTTTAACTAAACTTATACAAAAACATAAGCAAAATATAGCATTAAAATAAATCCAAACATTATTATCGGGCTCTGGTCCGATTTTTTCATAAAATATGGTATAATTTTCTATAGATTAACCCAAAGGAGACTCACATTATATGTTTAAATATACACTCGCATTTTTGCTTCATAAAAATAAAGCACTTGTCATTAATAGAAATAAGTCTCCATGGATGGGATCATGGAATGGACTCGGTGGAAAGATTAAACAAGGAGAAACGCCTTTGGTATCCGTTCATAGAGAAGTTCTAGAAGAAACAGGATTAAATTTAGATATTGAAAAATTTATTTTTAAAGGATGCGTCACATGGAATGTCTTTACTGCTGATGGTCAAGGTTTATATATTTATATTTATCATTTAGATGATGATTTCATCTTTAATACACCAATCAAAGTGGAAGAAGGTATATTGGATTTTAAAGATATTTCTTGGTTATCAAACTATGATAACGAAGGGGTTGCGAAAAATATCCCTTATTTTTTAGATAAAGTCATCAATGATCCTAAGACATATGAGTTCGAATGTATTTTTGATAAAAAATTATTAATAAAAGTTAATGTGAAAGAGGGAACACCATGCCTGAACTTATCATAGGTGCAGTGCTTGTCATTGCGATATCAGTTTTGTTTATATTAAATAACAAGCAAACTCAAAAAACTAAAGAAGATGCGATCAATATACTTAAATCATATGGAACTATTACATCAAAAGATGGAAAAATATGGTTTGAAAAAAACCAAGAGACTTATGAAATTTTATTTTACAAGATTCAAAAACATCATGAATTAACCATCAATAGTAAATATATTTGGGAAATTCATAAATCAAGTGGGAACTTACTCATTAATCAGAATGGTTTTTTAGTTGGTGATCATAAAAAGTTAGTGATTATATATCCGTTAGAGTCTAAGATTAAAAGATTCATTAATGAGAACGAAATGGTGTTTATTGATGAATCTGATGAATTTTACAATATGAGACTTATCAGACTAACTGAGTTAGATAACTTTTTAAAAGAGGGCCATCTATGAAAAAGATATTTGGTTTTTTGTTATTGCTCTTTTTATCATTAACTTTATTTGCATGTGCAAATGACGAGATTATTTGGACGGATAATGAGTCTTTAGTTCTAGAAGTTGATAGTGAGACCATAAAAATTTTGCAAGTTACTGATTTACATCTTGCGTATGGCATATCAAATAGAGATCAAATGACTTATGACTTAATCAAAAATCTAGCTTCAGCTGATGATTATGATTTGATTGTTGTGACTGGAGATATCACGATGAGTCCTCAAGCATCTATGTTATATGGTCAATTTGTAACTTTTATGGAAAGTTTGAAAACACCATGGACACTAGTTTTTGGTAATCATGACACTGATTTTCATGAATATAAAGATTTAGTTAAACATTTTGATGATACTGAGTATTTATATTACAAAAATGGACCACAATTAGAAGATGGTGGTGTAGGTAATTTCAAAATTGATTTTAAATATAATGATGATATTATATATCATGCTTATTTCTTAGATACGAAAGCAGAAAGAGACGTCTATACTGAAGAAGAAGGCGAATATGAATACTTATCATTAGCTCAAGTACAATGGTATGAAGATTTAGTTCAACAAGACTTAAAAAAATCGACAGTTTTTATGCATATACCTTTAAGACAATATATGGATCCAGTGAATTATACTGGTGTATTTTTAGAAGATAAAGTTTATGCTCAAGGTGTTGATACAGGTTTTTTTGATGAAATGGTTACCTATGGATTATCTCATGCAGTTTTTGTTGGACATGACCATTTAAACGATTTTTCATTTTTGAAAGATGATATTTTACTTGCTTATGGAAGAATATCTGGGTATACAGCTTATGGATATCTAGAACGCGGTGGAAGACACATTGAAATTACAAATGAAGTATTAACAACCTATGTAATTTTAGAAAGTGAGGTATCATCATGAAATTAAGATTAAAAGATCGTATTTTAGTGATGTTACAATCATTTTTCTTATGTGTTTTAGGGTTGTTTTTTACCGGATCTTTCTTATGGTTTATCCTTTTGCTCATCCCGCTTACTTATGTAATCATAGGAGGTAAAAAACATGTTTGATATCATGATTTTTGTCTTAATTAATGCCTTTTGGTTCACTTTGATTATAGGAACTACAACATTATTTATTCTAAGAACTATATATGCTTATCAAGGAGATTTTTCTTTAAATGAAAAACTAATGATTATGTTTATACCACTATCTTTAGGGTATTACAAATATAATCAAAACAAAAATATGTTTAGCCTAATCTATAGGATATTAGTGATTGTATTCTTTGTTACAGGCTTTATCGCATTTATTTATATTGCTTATACAGAATTGGAGCTTATGTTATTATGAATTTTAAAGTATTAAGAAAACAAAATAATTCAGAGATGTGTTTTGTCTGTGGTATTCATAACGATGCTGGATTAAACACTTCTTACTATGAACTCGAAAAAGAACGCCTTATCGGTGTTTTTAAAGGTCATGAACTTCATCAATCTTATCCAATGCGTATGCATGGTGGTATTATTGCAGCACTTTTAGATGAAACGATTGGTAGAGCGATTCAAATTCATGATGAAGATATCTGGGGTGTAACAGTAGATTTAAATATTAGATATCAAAAACCTGTACCTCTAGATCAAACACTTTATGCAGTTGGTTATATCACAAATATCAAATCAAGAATGTTTGAAGGAGAAGGTTATATTTGTGATGAGAACAAAGTCATTTTAGCTACTGCAAAAGCAAAATATTTTATTAAACATGTCAATGAAATTGTTGACAATTTAGACTTTGTAAAGGAGCAATGGATATACGTTGAGGATCAAGAAGATTCAAAACATTATCCTTCGATTTACCAAAATGAGTATATTAGACGTAGAAGGCATTCAGTTTAGCTACAGTGGAGAAGAACTTTATCAAAAAGCATCCATGCGCCTATTTGAAGGTGAACATGCTGTATTGGTAGGACCAAATGGTACTGGAAAATCTACGTTTTTAAAACTTTTAGACAAAAGGATTAAACCAGATGCTGGTAGCATCACTTGGATGCCAAATAAAAAAATTGGTTATTTGGACCAATATGCAAAAATAAATCCAAATATTTTAGTTAAGACGTATTTATATGACGTTTTTTTACCGCTTTTCGAAAAAGAAAAAGAAATGGAAAGACTCTATCATTCAATTGCCCATGAACCAGAAGAAAAGCATGAAAAAATTTTGCATTGGGCAGCTGATCTTCAAGAACAACTCTTAGATTCTGATTTTTATCAAATCAAATCATTAGTTGGAAATATCATCCACGGATTGGGTCTTCAAATGGACATATTAGAAGAACCGATCAAACATCTATCTGGTGGGATGAGAGCTAAAATTATTTTAGGCAAACTTTTATTAGAAGATGCTGATGTTCTTTTATTAGATGAACCAACAAACTTTTTAGATGTAAGACATATCGAATGGCTTTCTAAATTTTTAAATAATTATCAAAAAGCATTTATTGTTGTCTCTCACCACGAAGAATTCTTAATGGAGATTGCCCAAACAGTATTCGCACTTGAAAATGGACAGATATCAAGATATAAAGGGGATTATCTTTTCTATTTATCAGAAAGAGAACTTAGACTCAAACAACAAGAAAAAGCATTTACGAATCAACAAAAATTCATCAAAAAAACTGAAGAGTTTATTCAAAAAAATATTGTTAGAGCAACCACAACCAAACGTGCTCAAAGTAGACGAAAGATGTTAGAGAAAATTGAACGCATCAAGCCACCACAAAAAGATAAAAAATATCATTTTCATTTTCCAATGTCAAAATCTACAGGTAAAGATGTATTCACATCAGTTGATTTGGAAATCGGATATGGAGAACCTCTACTTGAACCTCTTTCAATGGCTATTTTAAGAGAAGAAAAAGTTGCGATCACAGGTAAAAATGGTGTTGGTAAATCTACTTTCATCAAAACAATATTAGACATTGTTCCAAAATTAGGTGGCTCGTATCACTGGATTGATACAGCACAAATCGCATATTTTGCTCAAGATTTAAAATTTGAAGATGGACTTACACCATTTCAGTACATTCATCATGAATATCAGCACTTCACCAAAAAAGATGTGATGAGCTTATTAGGAAATCATGGTATTGATTACGATATGGCGACTAGATCTCTAAATACTCTATCTGGTGGAGAACAAACAAAAGTAAGACTTGCAAGACTTAGACATCAAAAAGGAAATGTTTTAATCTTAGATGAACCTACTAACCATCTTGATGTTCAAGCAAAAGAAGCATTGAAAGATGCATTAATTAACTATCAGGGTACTTTGATTTTAGTATCACATGAAAAAGAATTTTATCAAGATATATGTGATTATGAAATTACATTATATGAACCAGAGTAAAATGAGTGATTGATTCACTCATTTTTCTTTACATAAGGCAACAATCATGATAAAATAAAAATGAACCCCCCTATATAGGGGGGTAAACTATGAAAAAGAAAGAAGGGTTTTTTATGAAAACTGTAGAATATGTAGTAACTGGTATGACTTGTGGAGGTTGTGCAAGTAGTGTAAGAAGAGTTGTATCTAGAAATAAAGGTGTCTCTGATATGGAAGTAGAAAATATGGAAAACAGAGTTGTTGTAACATATGATGAATCTCAACTAGATGACCAAACGATTATTGATCAAATCAATCGTTTAGGATTTAAAGCTGCTGTTAAACAATGACAACAAAAAAATTTGACATTATAGGCATGACTTGTGCATCATGCGCGAACGCAATTGATCAAGTCCTAAAAAGAAAAGAAGGCGTCATAAAAGCTAATATCAATTTAGGAAATGACACTGCATTTATTACATTTGATGAATCAAAAATCAACATTGATCAAGTGATTGAAACGATTGAAAGTGCTGGATATGATGCGACATTAAAAGAAGAAACGTTAAAATCGATAACACTTAGAGTTGAAGGCATGACATGTGCAACATGCGCAGGTAATGTGGATCATGCAGTTAAAAACTTAGAAGGTGTCAAAGAAGTTAATGTTAATATTGCAAATGATAAAATGACTGTAACATATGATACAGAAGTTTTAAAACTCAGTCATATGAAAAAAGCGGTTCAAGATATTGGATATGATATCATGCTTGAAGATGATATTGATGAAAGTGTAGATCCAGATGTCTTAAAAATGCAAAAAGCAAAGAAAAAGATGCTGATATCAGCATCAATTTCCGCTGTTATGATGACATTAATGGTTATCCATATGTTCATCATCCCTATTTTTGGTTATACAGTGATTGTTGCACTCATGGGTTTCCCTGTCGTCTTTATTTTAGGTTCTCATGTTCATAAAGCAAGTTATAAATCTCTTAAATCTGGAAGACCTAATATGGACGTTTTGGTATCTTTAGGATCATTACCTCCTTATTTAATTGGTTTATTAGGTCTCTTTTTACCGATTACAACATTTATCGAAATGGCTGCTACCATCATGACTTTCCATTTAATAGGAAAATTCTTGGAAACAAGAGCTAAAGGGAAAGCATCTTTAGCCATTAAGAAACTCATTGAACTTGGTGCTAAAACTGCTAGAATATTAGTTGATGGAGATGAAATAGAAGTCTTAACATCAGAACTATCTGTTGGTGATATCATGATCATCAAGCCGGGTGAAAAAATACCATCTGATGGTAAAGTGATTGAAGGAGAATCTTTAATTGATGAGTCACTTGCAACTGGCGAATCTATGCCAGTTAGAAGAAGAACTGGAGATCCAGTGATTGGGGCAACCATCAATAAACAAGGATTATTAAAAGTCGAAGTTACCAAAACTGGTAACGATACATTCCTAGCTCAAATCATTAATTTAGTAGAAGCGTGTCAAGGTTCAAAAGTTCCAATTCAAGCTTTTGCAGATAAAATCACAGGATATTTTGTACCAGCAATTATGGTGATTACCGTCCTAACATTTATATCATTTAATATTTTCTCGGATTTTCATTTAAGCATTTTACAATCGGTTGAAGGCGTACTGCCTTGGATTAATACAGATCAATCAATGTTGACATTGGCATTTGTAACTGCGACAGCTGTATTAGTCATTGCTTGCCCTTGTGCGCTTGGTTTAGGTACACCGACAGCATTGATGGTCGGTAGCGGTTTAGGCGCTGAAAAAGGCATTTTAATTCGTAATGGAGAAGCTGTGCAAACTTTAAAAGATATCAAAGTGATTGCATTTGATAAAACAGGAACGCTAACTTATGGTAAACCTGTCGTAACTGATATGATTACTGAAGATGAAAAAGAACTATTATCCATTGCAGGATCACTAGAAAAAGGTTCAGAACATGTTTTAGCTTCTGCAATCATTGAAAAAGCTAGGGAAGTTCATGCAGTGTTTAAAGGTATTAAAAACTTTGAAGCTGTTGTTGGTCATGGCATTAAAGCAACCATTGATGAAGAAACATACTTCATAGGAAATAGAAAACTGCTTGATTCTAATCAAATAGATTATCAAGCGTTTGATAATGATATGATTAGACTTGAAGAAGAAGCAAAAACAGCAATGTTAGTCGCTTCAACAAAAAAAGTCATTGGCGTTATTGCAGTAGCAGATGCACTTAAAGATAATGTCTATGATGTTATTAAGTCAATCGAAAACTATGGTATCAAAACTGCGATGATCACAGGTGATAACGAAAGAACTGCAAAAGCTATAGCTAAAAAAGCAGGTATATCTCATGTCATCTCGAATGTCCTTCCAGAAGGTAAAGTCGATGAAATTAAGAACTTACAAGATAAGTTTGGTTTAGTTGCTATGGTTGGAGACGGTATTAATGATGCGCCTGCACTTAAACAATCCAATGTAGGAATTGCAATTGGTACTGGAACAGATATAGCTATTGAAGCTGCTGATGTAACTTTAGTACGAGGTGAACTAGAAACCATTTTACAAGCAGTTGAACTATCTAAAACTATCTTTAGAAAAATCAAGCAAAATTATTTTTGGGCATGGTTCTATAATGCAATCGCCATTCCATTTGCTATGTTTGGACTATTACATCCAATGATAGGTGCAGCTGCGATGTCTTTAAGTAGTTTAAATGTAATCTATAATTCATTAAGATTGAAAAAAGTAAATCTTAATAAACATTTGGAGGTCTCATATGAAGCATGATAGAACTGAAGCATTAAATGCACTAAAAACTGCAAAAGGACAAATTGATGCAGTCATTCGTATGGCAGAAGATGGAAGATATTGTGTGGATGTTGCAAATCAGATTGTTGCAACCACTTCTCTATTAAAAAAAGCAAATTTACTCATCTTACAAGATCATATTAACACATGTGTTAAAGAGTCTTTTCAAGATGGATCAAGCGATGAAAAAATTGCGGAAGTTATACAACTTATTCGAAAATATATAAAATAAAGAAAAACGCTTAGACATTTCTAAGCGTTTTTTTCATGAACAGAGTCATCAAAGTTATCAATTTCTTTAACGAGTTCATCATAGACTTCGGACTCTTTTATTTTCTTAATGATTTGCCCTTTTCTAAATAATAAAGCTTCACCTTTACCACCAGCAACGCCGATATCAGCATGTTTAGCTTCACCTGGGCCATTGACTGCACAACCCATAATCGCAACATTAATAGTCTTATTGACTTTCAGCAAATAAGCTTCAATCTTTTTAGCAATGTCAATCATATCGTATTGAATGCGTCCACAAGTAGGACAACTAATTAAGTTCGGTACTTTATCTTTTAATCCCAAGTTTTTTAGAATTTCTTTTGCAGCTTGTATTTCTAAAATCGGATTATCTGTTAATGATACTCTAATAGTATTTCCAATACCTTCATGAAGTAGGATACCTATACCCATCGCACTTTTAATGCCACCGCTAAAAGCAGTACCAGCTTCAGTAACACCTAAGTGAAGTGGATAATTAAAAGTTTTTGCAGCTAATCTATAAGCTTCAATCATAAGATTCATGTCGGTTGCTTTTAAAGATAAAGCAATATCATAAAAATCCATAGATTCTAAGATTTCAACATGATGTCTAGCGGTTTCAACCATAAGTTCTGGTGTCGGTTCTGCACGACCAGGTAATGAACCACTATTCACTCCAATTCTGATTGGAATGTTTTTTTCTTTACATGCCTTAACAACTTCTTCAACATGTTCACGCTTAGGAATATTTCCTGGATTTAATCTAATCTTATCAGCACCACTTTTAATCGATTCTAGTGCTAATCTGTAATCAAAATGGATATCAGCAACAAGCGGTATATTGATTTGTTTTTTAATCTCTTTAATTGCTTGTGCATCTACCATATCTAAGACTGCAACTCTAATAATTTCACAACCAGCTTTTTCCAATGTTTGAATTTGTTTAACAGTTGCGTCCACATCTTTTGTGTATGTATTTGTCATGGACTGGATATAGACTTTATTATTTCCACCCATGGTATATGGTCCAATTTTTATTGAACGTGTTTTTTCTCTCTGTAACATTTTATCACCTATACATATTATAGAGTAATTGGACTGAAAATGGTAGTTTTTTACAACCAGATAAAAAAATAAAAATAAAAAGCATAAAAAGATTGAAATAAATCAGTCCTTTTGATATAATAACTTCGTATGTATGGAGGGATTAACATGAGAGATAATGTCAAATTGGTTTGTACATCATGTGGCGATGAAAATTATCATACAGATAAAAATAAAAAAACTAAGCCTGAACGTTTAGAAATGAAAAAATATTGCCCACGTGAAAGAAAATATACAATCCACAGAGAAAAGAAATAAGCTATTCTAAGAATAGTTTTTTTTCTATATAAAGGAATATAAAATGAAAACTTTTAAACAAACTGAAATTTACGCGCACACATATTTGTTATGTAGATTTGATGTCTGTTACTTGATTGATCCATCTCATGATTTAGAAGCGATTATGGAAGCATTAGAGGGATATAAACTTGAAGGGGTGTTGCTGACACATGCGCATATGGATCATATAGATTTGATTCACATGTTTGATACACCAATTTATCTACATCTTGATGATGCCCATTTGCTATTTGAGGATAAATATAATGGATATCATCCAAATAAACATCCATACCAAAGAAAAAACTTAGATCTAAAATATGTAGAAGATGGTATGAAAATACCATTTGCTGATGGATTTATTGAAGTCATACACACACCTGGACATACAAAAGGAAGTGTATCTTACCTATATGAGCAAAAACTTTTTACAGGAGACACACTGTTTAAAGATAGTGTAGGTAGACATGACCTTTATTCTGGTAACTTAGTTGATTTAAGAAAAAGTATATTTCGCTTAATGGAGCTACCAGCGACTGTTAAAGTATATCCTGGGCATGACGAAACAACAACAATTAGATATGAACAAAAGCATAATTCATATTATGTTAAATGGTCAAAACAAAAGAAAAAGTAAGAGTGAAAGTTAAAATTTGCTCTTATTTTTATAAAAAATAGCACATAATTCTTGACAGTGCCAATAAAATATAATACAATGATATTGGCACAAACCAAAATGGAGTGCTAAAGAGGTGAGTGGATGTTAACGAGTAGACAAAAATTGATCTTAAAAGCAATCATAGAACTTTACGTAAAAGATGCGCAACCTGTAGGTTCTAAAGCTTTAACTCAACTTCCATATTTGAATTTCTCAAGTGCAACACTGAGATATGATATGGCACAGTTAGAAGAGTTAGGATATTTAGAAAAAACACATACATCAAGTGGACGTATTCCATCTGAATTGGGGTATCGTTATTATGTTGAGCATTTAGTAACTAGAGATCAAGATGTTTTGGAATCTTTTCCACTTATTGATGAAATATTTTTAAAAAATAAAATGGCTCGTGAAAAAACAATTGAAGAAGCTATCAATTTGTTATCTGAACTCACTAATTATGCAGCACTTGCAGTTGGACCGAGTGGTCAGTCAGCAAAGATTAAAAAAATAGACTTTATTCCACTGTCAGAAGATGAAGCTGTCATCTTGATTGTTACTGATCAAGGACACGTGCAACATCAATCCATTACTATACCTGAAGATGGTGATATTGAAGGTGTAAGAAAAGTTATTAAAACACTTGATGATCTACTTAAAAATAGGAATATTATTGAAGCAAGTGAAATATTGAAAAATGCTTTTGCAAAATCACAAATAGAATCATTTATGGCTTATCAAGAACAAATTATTGATTCGTTTATCGATGCATTTTCTAAATTTGCAGAAGAAAATTTCTACTTATCTGGTGTAACGAATATTTTTGAGCAACCGGAGTTTCACAGTGCAGCACACATTAAAAACTTTGTTGATATGTTAGACCGAAGGGAACTTCTAAAATTCATTGGTCAAGAAGACGGACTGTCGATAAGGTTTGGTAGCGATCTTAGATTAATTCCGATGGAAAATTGTACAGTCATATCTGTTCCTTACAGAATTAATGAGGAAGAACATGGAACTATCGCGGTCGTTGGACCAACAAGAATGCAATATAATAAAGTCATACCTTTAGTAGAATATATCGCTAGCAACTTAGGTAAACTTTATAAAAAATGATAAAGGGTGATTATAATGGAAACAGAAAACAAAGAAAAAGATCTGCAGTCTGAAGAGATTGTAGAAGAAAAGGATGTTTCTCCTGAAAAAGAAGAAAAATCTAAAAAAGAAAAGAAAAACAAGCATAAAGAACAAATAGATGCCTTAGAAAAAGAGATTAAAGAATTAAAGGATAAGTTGTTACGAAATGCTGCAGAACTTGATAATTTCAAGAAAAGAATGACTCAAGAAAGAATTAATGACAGAAAATACGCATCAAAAAATTTAGTTCATGATATTTTAGAACCATTAGATCAGTTGGACAAAATTGTTAACATTCAAACTGATGATGCAACTCTAAAAAATTTCCTATACGGATTTAAAATGATTAATGATAAGTTCTATCAAGTATTAATAACTGATGGATTAAAAGAAATAGATGCATTAAATAAACAATTTGATCCAAAATATCATTATGCAATTGAAAAAGAAAGCCATAAAGATAAACCAAATGGCATCAATTTAGAAGTGATACAAAAAGGATACACATATAAAGATCAACTATTAAGACCTGCCATGGTCAAAGTAAATGAATGGAGTGATGAAAATGGCAAAGACGAATAAAATTATCGGTATTGACTTAGGAACAACAAACTCAGTCGTCTCAGTAATGGAAGGCGGAGAAGCAAAAGTTATAGCAAACGCAGAAGGTGGTAGAACAACACCATCAGTCGTATCATTTAAAGGTGACGACGTTAGTGTTGGTGAAGTTGCAAAAAGACAAGCAATCACAAACCCTAATACTGTAAGCTCAATTAAAAGACATATGGGTGATGCAGGATATAAAGTAGACATCCAAGGTAAAAAGTACACACCTCAACAAATTTCTGCAATGATTCTACAAAACTTAAAGAAAACTGCAGAAGATTATTTAGGTGCAGAAGTAACACAAGCGGTTATTACAGTTCCAGCATATTTTAATGATGCGGAAAGACAAGCAACAAAAGATGCAGGTAAAATTGCAGGATTGGAAGTTAAACGTATTATCAATGAACCAACAGCAGCTGCGCTTGCTTATGGTATTGATAAAACAGATAAAGAACAAACTGTATTAGTATTTGACTTAGGTGGAGGTACATTTGACGTATCAATTCTTCACTTAGCAGACGGTACATTTGAAGTTGTATCAACAGCAGGTAATAATAAACTTGGTGGAGATGACTTTGACCAAGAAGTTATTAATTACTTAGTTCAAGAATTCAGAAAAGAAAACGGAGTCGACTTATCAAAAGATAAGATGGCTGTTCAACGTCTAAAAGATGCTGCAGAAAAAGCTAAGAAAGAATTAAGTGGTGTAACATCATCACAAATCAGCTTACCATTTATTACAATGGGTCAATCTGGACCTCTTCACTTAGAAATGAACTTAACAAGAGCTAAATTTAATGAATTAACAGCTCATTTAGTCGATAAATGTCAACAACCAGTAAGACGTGCATTATCAGATGCAAAATTAACACCTAAAGATATTGACCAAGTATTATTAGTTGGTGGTTCAACAAGAATTCCAGCTGTTCAAGACTTAGTTAAACGTGAATTAGGTAAAGATCCTAATAAGAGTGTTAACCCTGATGAAGTTGTAGCAATGGGTGCTGCAATTCAAGGTGGTGTCTTAGCAGGTGATGTTAAAGATGTCTTATTATTAGACGTTACACCATTATCACTTGGTATTGAAACATTAGGTGGTGTATTTACAAAATTAATCGAAAGAAATACAACCATTCCAACATCAAAATCACAAGTATTCTCAACAGCAGCTGATAATCAACCGGCAGTAGACATTCACGTTTTACAAGGTGAACGTTCAATGGCTGCAGATAACAAGACTTTAGGTAGATTCCAATTAGCGGATATTCCAGCTGCACCTCGTGGCGTTCCACAAATTGAAGTTACATTCGATATTGATGCTAATGGTATCGTATCTGTAAAAGCTAAAGATTTAGGAACAAATAAAGAACAATCTATTCAAGTTACTGGTACTGGATCACTTTCAGATGATGAAATTGATCGTATGGTTAAAGAAGCTGAAGAACAAGCAGAAGCAGATAAAGCTAAACGTGAAGCTGCAGATACAAGAAATGAAGCTTCTAACTTGATTTTCCAAACAAATAAAGCAATTAACGATCTTAAAGATGAAGTCGATGAAGCAACTAAGACTAAGCTAGAAGAACAAATCAAAGCATTAGAAGAAGCACTTAAAGGCGATGACATCGAAGATATTAAAGCGAAGAAAGAACAACTTGAAAAAGATGCTCAAGACATTGCTGTAAAAGCATATCAAAAGGCTCAACAAGCTCAACAAGGACAACAAGATACGCAAAATGATTCTACAGAAGAAGACGGTAAAACAACTGTCGACGCTGAATTTGAAGAAAAATAAGCAAAAGGGGCATTGCCCCTTTAGCACTATGGAGTTGATGCTTTATGGCAAATAAAAGAGACTATTATGATGTATTAGGACTTAAAAAAGGTGCAAGTCAAGAAGAAATAAAAAAAGCGTATCGAACACTTGCAAAAAAGTATCATCCTGATATTTCAAAAGAAGAGAATGCTGAATCTAAATTTAAAGAAGTACAAGAAGCATATGACACATTAAATGATCCTCAAAAGAAAGCTCAATACGACCAATACGGCCATGAAGGTAGTCCATTTGGGAATGCTGGACAAGGTTTCGGTGGTGGTTTTGGAGACTTTGGTGGATTTAGTGACATATTCTCTCAATTTTTTGGTGGTGGAGCATCACGTTCACAACGCCAAAGTAACCATAACGGACCACAACGTGGCGATGATTTAGAAAAAACGATGACCATTGATTTTATGGATGCTGCACTTGGAACTAAAAAAACAATCCAAGTTCAAGTTGAAGAAGAATGTCATGTGTGTCATGGTTTAGGTGCTGAATCATCTAAAGATGTTGAAGTATGCGATCGCTGTCATGGTGATGGTTATATCAACGTTGATCAAAGAACAATGTTTGGTACAATGCGTACACAACAAGTATGTCCAAAATGTGGTGGACAAGGTAAAGTTATTACTAAAAAATGTAATACTTGTCACGGTACCGGTATTGAAAGAGTTACTAAAACAGTTGATGTGAATATACCAGCTGGTGTTGATACAAATATGAGTTTAAAAGTTGCTGGATATGGTAATGGTGGAACTAAAGGCGGATCAAAAGGTGATTTATATTTAAACTTTAGAGTTAGACCTCATAAAGTATTTAAACGTCATCATGATGATGTCATCTTAGAAGTTCCAATTACGGTTACACAAGCTGTGTTAGGTGCAACCATTGAAGTGCCTACGATTTATGGTGATGTGAATTTAAAAGTACCTGCGGGTATTGAACATGGAACCATACTTAGAATGAGAGAAAAAGGGATTGCTAATGTAAGAAGTAAGAAAAAAGGCGATCAACAAGTCATTGTAGAAATTAAAACACCTAAGAATTTATCTGCTCAAGAAAAGAAACTTTACGAACAATTAGAAAAACTAGAATCAGAACATAAAGAATCTGCTTGGGATAAATTTAAAAATATGTTTAAAAATTAGTATTTACACATGTAAATACTTTTTTTTCGCAAAAAAAAGGATGTCATCCAATGATCACATCCTTCAAATATTATTTTTCTTCACCTTTAATATAAGCAATAGCTACAGTCCCTATCCCTGCACTCAAAGCAACGATACTAGAGATATCCATGATATATTCAGGCTTTTTACCTAAAAGCTCTGTATATATTTTTTCATACTCTTCTGCACGTTCAGGTGCATTTGCATGGACAATCGCATATTTATCAATATGATGTGTTTTTGAAATAGATTCAACATGATTAAATATTTTTTTATTGCTTGTCTTAATGCTAAATCCTTTATCGAAAATAATACCTTCACCTTTATCATCAATCGAGATTACTGGTTTAAGATTTAAAATTTTTCCTACAAGACCAGTAACTTTTTTAACTCTACCACCTTTAACCATATATTTTAAAGTTTTAACACTTACTAAAATTCTTGATTCATGCTTTAATCTTTCTATCATAGAAACGATATCATCATATGATTTGTTTTGATCAATAGCTTCAGCAGCTTTTAAAACAAGTAATCCTTGAGCTCCTGAATTTTGCATGGTATCGATAACTGTAATTTTTTTGTCACTGAATTTAGAAGTTGCATCTAAAAATGTTTGATACGTTCCACTCATCTTTGATGAAACTGTTAAAACAATGATTTGATCGCAATAAGTAGTTAGTTGTGAGAAGAAATTTTCTAATGATTTCGGATTTGGTTGTGAAGACGTTGGATAAACTTCTAGACTATCCATCATCTTATAAAAATCTTTAGAGTAAATAGTTAGTTTATCATAATAAGTTGTATCATTAATCATCAATCCTAGAGGATATTGATGAATTTGATACTTGTCAACTAGTGTTTGTGGAAGATCCGCAATGGAATCTGTAACAAGCGCTATAGAATATTTCTTATGGTTAACCATTTCAAACTGTCTAACCATATCATCAACTTTTTGTTCTAATATTTTTCCGTGTGATGCTAAATATTGGAATACTTGATCAGGGACATCAGTATGAATATGCACACGTAATCTTCTTGCATTACCTGCAACAACTAATGAATCTCCTAAAGTATTTAAAAATGATTTAATTTCACCAACATTTAAATCATTAGCAGCAAGCAATGCTTCAGTACAATATCTAAATTGCGATTCATCTAAATGATCGATATGAAGAGCCTCAGTAACTTCAGGGATATCATGAAATTCTACAGATACCTCTTCACCTTTTAATGATTTGATAAATCCTTCGACAAAATGTACAAAACCTTTCGCGCCAGCATCAACGACTTTATTTTCTTTAAGTACAGCTAGCATTTCAGTTGTTTTTTTAAGCTCTAGCTGTAACATTTCATAAGCTTTAGTAAAAAGATCTATTACTGTGTGTCCTGCGTCTTTAAGGCTGTTTAAAGCGTTTCCCCATGCACGCATAAGTGTAATCATTGTACCTTCAACAGGTGTGTTAATCGATTGATAAGCCTCATCATATGCATGATTAATAATTGCAATAAACTCATCAATGGTTATTTCATCTTTTTCGATAGATTCATAAAACCCATTGATATAAGAAGCAAAAATAATACCTGAGTTCCCACGTGCACCTTCAATAGCTGCATCGACAATCGTTTGCATGGTTTCTGCAGTTGTATCTTTGATACTTGCCTTATCTATAATGGTTTGCATTAGAGAAGCAAGATTTGTTCCGGTGTCTCCATCTGGGACAGGGAAAACGTTGATTTTGTTTAAGCTATTCTTTTCGGAAATAACATTTCTTGCACCAATGACAAATGCGTTATATATGAGTTTGTTGTTTAATGCGATTGTATCCATAATTATAGCCTCCTAAAATATAAGTTGAAATAATAGATATGAAATGGTTGAAGTTGAGAATCCTAAGAAGGTTCCCCAAGCTAAATCAATAAGTGTGATCTCTTTTGGCCAATCTTTTAATGTTGCTAGATTTGTTAAGTCGTAAGTAGCATACGTAATAAAACCAAATAGAACACCATAGATCATAACATGACTTAAACTGTTTTTATCAACTCCAGGGATCAATACAAACAATACTAGTCCTGCAATAAAAAGCAAATAAAACACGATAGCCGCAACCCAGTTTACGTCTTTCTTTAATAATTTCCCTATGTATTTTTGGTATAAGTTTTTTGCAATAACACCTAACCAAATAAGGTCAATGGCAAAGAAAATTACAAAGGAAATAATAAATAATTTAATAAATAGTAACATCATAACACCATCCTTTATTGCTTACATTATATCATTTTTAACATTAGAGAGTTTATAAATTGCTTTTTTTCACATAATATTTTCACATTCAAAACATTCTGCTTTTTTATAAAATCTATACATGGTATAATTTTTAATAGAATGAACTGAGGAGGCTATCAAATGATATTAGTCAGACATCATAACGAAGGACAGTTGAAACCTTACTTTTATTTTGCGCTTGAAGAGTATATATTAAATGAGAAACTTAAAAATGGAGAAACCTATTTTTTTACTTGGGAAATCCATGGTGTTGTTATT
This sequence comes from Tenericutes bacterium MO-XQ, assembly GCA_002838185.1. GTDB lineage: Bacteria > Bacillota_I > Bacilli_A > Acholeplasmatales > Acholeplasmataceae > Mariniplasma. The sequence continues at coordinate 1,161,226 of CP017948.1, forward strand.
GGAAAAAATCAAGTGATAGAAAATGAAGTTAACTTAGATTTTTTAAGAGAAAATAATATTGATGTTTATAGAAGACCCACAGGCGGCGGTTGTGTCTATGCTGACCATAGAAACACAATGTTTTCTATCATAACTAAGAAAACGAATAAAAATTTCAGCTTTAAAACCTATTTATCAAAAATCATAGATTCTATGAAATTACTTAATGTCCATATTGAATTTAGTGGCAGAAATGATTTACTTTTTGATGGTAAAAAAATATCAGGTAACGCATTTTTACAAAACAAGCATGGTATGTTAATGCATGGTACTTTTTTATATGACTGTGATTTAGAAACTATGGTTAGAGCAATTACGCCCTCAGATGAAAAATTAGTGAGTAAAGGTGTTGATAGTGTAAGATCAAGAGTTACTAATTTGAAACCATATTTAAGTGGTATGTCACAAGAACAACTCATTAAACACTTTGAAAACACATTGACTAATGAAACATATGAACTTACTGATGAAGAAATCGCTAAAGTTAAAGAAATGGCAAAAAAATATGAATCTAAAGATTGGATTTACAAAAAACAGCCACCACACACAAAGACGTTGAAAAAAAGGATTAAAGGCGGTCTAATGGAAGTAATGATTGACTTACATGATGGACTAATTGAAAACTTTAAAATTTTAGGTGATTTTTTTGATACTAATCCTTTAGAAAGATTTGAGAAAAATTTTATTGGTAAAGAGTTTACTAAAAAAACGATTGATCAAATATTTGAGAACAATGATATTGATGACTATATTTTGGATATTGACAAAAACGAGTTTAAATCATTTTTATATGAAGGTGTCATTGTAGACGAATGATAACGATTTTTTATAAAAACATAGAAAAGTTTGACGATAAATCAATTTATTTGTTAAAATAGAATAAAGGTGAAAGGCGGTATTCATATGAAAAAAGATAAAGAATTAACCCCAGAAGAAACTTTACAAGAGGATAATCAACAATCTGTAGATGAATCAAGTAAACAAGAAAAAGAGCAAGCACCTAAAAAACTATCTAAAGCTGAGAAAAAAGCACTAAAAGAACAGGAGCTTAAAGCTTTAGAAGATGCAGATTTATCAAAAGAATTAGATAAAAAAGAAAAGAAGGCTTTAAAAAAATCTGAGAAAAAGGCACGTAAATTAGAAAAATCAAAACAAATTAAAAATCGTTCAAAATGGACACAAAAATATTTTAAAAAATTCTCTGGTAGAGAAAAAGATAGTTTCATCAATTTCATGCAAGATGATTACAATAAAGCTATTTTAAGAGCTGAAAGATTATCAAGCATTAATAGAAACGCATATCAAAAACCTATAATTATTACTATTCCAGATGCTTTTGGAAAACATGATACTGTACATTACAGATTAGATCAAAAACCAGATGGTACATTTACTCAAATCTATGATCAAGCATTAATTACGATGCTATTCTTTGGTAAAGAAACACTTTTCTATTATCAAGCAAATATAGATCATAGAAATGGACATGTTGCTTATGATATTTCTGGTGAGTTCAATTATTTCGACGTAGTTCATATAGAAACACAAATCAAATATGACAATCCTGATAAGCCTAAATATATTATGCTAGATTTAGAAGTAGGGTTATCTAATGGAACAAAAGTCCAATTTCACCTAAGAAATCATCGTATCCATGATACCTATGACCTATCAGAAATACTAACACCAACAGAGCAACAAATCCTAGATATGTTTAAAACTAAAGTCAGAAGTGAAAAATCATTATAAATGCTCTTTGTTAAGAGACAAATATATACATTTCATTGACATTTTAAGATTTATTTTGTATAATACTTTCGTTGAGGTGATGTTATGAAAATATTACTACATGAAATTAAAGAAAAAGCCTCATTAGATTTTACTTATGATTATCAAAAAGAAATCGAGCACATAGAAGACATCTTATCGATAAAACCTGCAAACATCCATGTAGACATATTCTTTGATGATGATTCATTAACTCTTGATTTTAATGTCAAAGTGGACATGGAATTAGCATGTTCAAAAACATTAAAGCCAGTTCCATATCATATGGATATTAATGAAAAAGCCATCTTTGGAGAACAAGAAGATGCAGATTTTATATTAACGAATGAGATTGAACTATCTGATATTATTTTTGGATATATCATCAGTGAAAAACCGTATACCATCTATCATCCAGATGCAAAAGAACTCCTTTTTGAAAAGGAAAAGAGTCCACATCCTGCATTTGCTGATCTAGATAAGCTCTTGAAAAAATAGGAGGTGAACAGATGGCTGTTCCATTTAGAAGAACGGGTAAGACTGCGAAGAGAAAACGTCGTACACACTACAAATTGACTGCTCCTGCGTTAGTTGTTTGCCCACAAACTGGTGAATTCACATTACCACACCGTGTAACACCAAACAGTGGTTATTACAAAGGTCAACAAGTATTAACCAAGAAACAATCCAAAGAGGATTAAGGAAGGGTGCCCGAGGCACCTTTTTCTTTAGCTTGATTGACAAATATATTTAATTCATATATAGTTGAATTATGCAAATTATTTTAAGAAAAGAAGTGTAAGTATGGAACATAAAACAGTATTACTTAATGAAGCTATTGAGTATTTAAATATAAAAGAAGACGGTATTTATGTCGATGGAACACTTGGTGGAGCCGGACATTCAAAAATGATATTGAAACATCTTAAGGATGGTTTTTTGTATGCATTTGATCAAGACGACTATGCCATAGATTTTGCAAAACAAGTATTAAAAGATTTTGATAACTATAAGATTATTAAAAGTAATTTTAGACATTTAAAACAAAAATTAAACGAAGAGAATATTTATAAAATTGATGGTTTATTACTTGATTTAGGAATGTCTAGTTTTCAAATTGATGATCCATCTAGAGGTTTTACATATTTAAAAGATGCAAAATTAGATATGCGCATGGACCAATCGCAAGCATTAACTGCTGAAGAAATTGTTAATACTTATGACAAAGATGCTTTAGCAAAGATTTTTTATATCTATGGTGAGGAGAAAAATAGTTATAAAATAGCTCAAAGAATTATAGATCAACGTCCATTAACATCGACATCAGAGTTAGTAAAAATAACAGATCAAGTGAATTATAAAGAAAAAGGACATAGCGCAAAAAAAGTGTTTCAAGCGCTTAGGATAGCTGTAAATCATGAGCTAGGTGTATTAGAAGAAGTTTTAACTCAAGCAGTAGATATGCTTAATCCAGGTGGAAGAATCGTAGTCATTACCTTTCATTCTTTAGAAGATAGAATTGTTAAACATTTCTTCAAAACTGAAAGTATAAGTCAACTACCAAAAAACTTACCAGTTATGATGGATGATCATGTAAAATTAAAACTTATTACAAAAAAACCAATTTATCCAACAGATGAAGAAATGCAAAATAACTCTAGATCCAAATCAGCTAAATTAAGAGTAGCAGAAAGGACTTCATATGAAAATAGCACTCATCGCTCATGACAAGAAAAAAGCGGACATGGTCGCATTTGTTACAGAACATTTAAACATCTTTAGACAACATGAACTCTACGCAACAGGAACAACAGGCTCAATGCTAATAAAATATACAGGACTTAACATTCACTTAAAAAAATCAGGACCTCTTGGTGGAGATCAAGAAATAGGATCCATGGTCGCAAATCAATTGATTGATATGATTATCTTTTTTAGAGATCCTTTGACTGCACAACCACATGAACCTGATGTTTCTGCATTATTAAGATTAAGTGATCATTATGAAATACCGCTAGCTACAAACCGATCAACAGCAGATTTATTCATTAGCGCACTAGAAAAATAAAAAAAGGCACATTTTGTGCTGATATGATACCTCTAAAGTTGACACGTTAAATAATAAAAAGAAATGATTATTATAAACGTAGATACTTGGAGGTATTTTATTATGTCTAAGAAAAAAAGATTAAGTTATCAAGAAAAACTAAAAGCATGTCGGCTATATGAGCAAGGAAATGAGGGACAAGTATCCATAGCAAAAAAGTATAATATTTCAAGAAGTGGATTTCAGGCAATGTATTTTAAATATAAGAAATATGGACCAAAAGCATTAAAAATGAAAAGTACAAACAAAACGTATAAAAAAGAATTAAAAGAACAAATCATTGAGCAATATAACACGGGGAGATACACTTATAAAGATTTGGCAATAAAGTATGGGATTTTAAATCCTTCATTAATAGCCAGATGGGTATTAGGTTATAATGGTAGTAACAAGACTGCACATCGGGGTAAAGGTGGTGTTACTATGAAAGGTAGAAAAACAACATTAGAGGAACGGGTTGAAGTTGTTAAATATCTCATTGAAACTGAAATTGACTATCATAAGACATCCAAAAAGTTCAAGGTAAGTTATCAACAAGTTTATCAGTGGTATCAAAAATATTTAGTAAAAGGTGTAGAAGGCCTCATAGATCGTCGCGGTATTAAGAAACAAAAGCATGAACTAGAGGAAAATGAAATCCTAAGACGAGAAAACGAACGACTTAGAAGGGCACTTGAACTGAGTCAAGCTGAGATAGAGGTTCTAAAAAAAAACGAGGAACTAGAGGAAAAAGCCCACTTAGCCGAGTTAGATATCAAAAACAGTATGAAACCATAGAGTTTTACAAAGATCAATATCCAATTGATTGGCTCTGTAAGGTCTTAGAGATTACTAGGCAAGCATATTACAAGTGGAAAAAAAGGGATAAGCCTGCATATGAAATCAAGAATGAGAGAGTATTAGAACAAATCAAAGAGTGGTATTTCTTTACTGATTTAACATTTGGCTATAGAAGGATTCAAGAGCATATCAATAAATATACTGGAAGCAACCACTCTTTAAATTACATTTATAGATTATCAGATGCTTATCAAATTAAAGCAATTATTAGAAGAAAAAAACCAGGACATGTAAAGCACACACCTGAACAAATTGGTGAAAATATTTTAAGTAGAAATTTTGGTAGTGAACAGCCTAATCAAAAATGGCTAAGTGACGTCACTGAATTTAAGATTAGTACGGGTCAAAAGCTATATATGTGTGCGATTATGGATCTTTATGATAACAGTATCATTTCGTATGAATTAAGTACTAGCAACAATAACGCTTTAGTGTTTAGTGCATTTAAGAAAGCTATAAAAAAATATCCAAACGCAAAACCTATATTCCATAGCGATCGAGGTTATCAATATACGAGTAAGAAATTCAAACAAATGCTAGATAAGCAAGGAATGATTCAAAGCATGTCTAGAGTTGGGAAATGTATTGATAATGGTCCAATAGAAAATCTATGGGGAATCATAAAAACAGAAATGTTCTATATTAATAAATTTGACTCAATAATTAAACTTAGAAAAGCAATACATAAATATATTAAGTTTTATAACAATATCAGGTTACAAAGCAAACTAAAAAGCCATAGTCCAATGGAATATAGACATATGGCTTAATTGATTTTTATTTATTTACTGTGTCAACTTGACAAGAGGCTGTTCACCTTTTATATTGATGATTTACTTTCTTTTTTTATTAGCTGAGATGATAATTCTAATATATTCCAAATCTAAATCCTTAAATGATTCATGTTTCATGATGTAATCAAATATTTCAGGACTATTAACTTCTGTGATTTCATTGGTTTCTTTATTCATCACATGAATATGACTATCAGCACTATGCATTGGGTTATCCATTGCTAAATCGTAATATTTTACGTTGTTGATATAAATTTCAACAACCATCTTGTGCTCCATAAGAAATTCTAAGTTGTTATAAATTGTAGAGACATTATAAAAACCACGGCTCGCTAAAGCTTTTTGAATTTCCTTAAATGTAAGGTGTTTGTCTTGCAATATCTCGATCATTGCTTTTCTTGATTTAGTTAATCTTAATCTTTCAGATCTTATTTTATTGAAATATCTTTCTTTTAAATCCATATATATCGCTCTCCTTTGATCGCGTAAGTTACTTGTAATACATCTTTATTATATCAATTCTATTTTTCAATTCAAAATAAAACGCTTTTTAGAATTATTTTAGATATTATCTGGAAGATAACGATAAAATCTAATCATAAGATATGGTATAATATTTACGGTGGTTTAATGAATATTGTTTACGGTGGATCCTTTAACCCACCGACAAAAGCGCATTTAAATATTATAAAAAAACTGCTGGATGAGTTTAAAGATGCTAAAGTCATCCTTTTACCTGTCGGTAATGATTATAAAAAAGCTTCTTTGATAGATTTTAAGTATAGGAATAAGATGTTATCATTGATGATAGAGCCTTTAAAGGATAAGGTTGATATCTCTTACTTAGAACAACAAAAAGGTTTTAAAGGAACATTTCATGCGTTAAATGATTTATATAGAACATATGATGAATTATATTTTGTGATAGGTTCAGATCATTTAGAGCAATTAAAGTATTGGATAGAATATAAAGCATTATTAAAAACATATCCAATCATCGTAATGAATAGAAATCACTACATGACTAAAGAACATGCAGAAAATCTTTTTAAAGACGAAGAGCATAAGTTCATTTTTATTGAGTTTGACATGGATATATCATCTACAATGATCAGAAACAATATAGAAAAACACAAAAAATATCTTACAGAAGAAGTTTACACATATATCAAAAAAAACAATTTATATGAGGGATAATTATGTACAAACAAGGAATCATTAAAGTTGCTGCTGTGACACCTAAAATAATGGTAGGAGATATTGATTATAACAAAGAGCAAATCCTCAAAGTTCTTAATCAATCTAAAGCTGCTATCACTGTTTTTCCTGAACTGACTATCACTGGATATAGTGCAAGTGATCTTTTTTATCAGGAATCTTTTATCAATGAAGCAAGCCAAACAGCAAAATATATTATTGAACATACAACTTATGAAGGTATCTATATGTTAGGATTACCTCTAGATATCTATGGTATATTATATAACTGTGCATTAGTTGTTTCTAATAAACAAATATTAGGTGTAGTACCTAAACATTATTTACCGAATTATCATGAATTTTATGAAAAAAGATGGTTTCATTCAGGCATAGAAACTACTTTAAAATCTATAGATGTTTTAGGTCAAAAAGCACCTTTTGGATATTTGATTTTTGAAAATCAAGATTTTAATATTAGATTTGGAGTTGAGATTTGTCAAGATTTATGGGCAACTTATGCACCAAGTGATGATATGAGTTTAGCAGGTGCAAATATCATTTTTAACTTGTCAGCATCCAGTGAATATGTTGGTAAACAATCATTAAGACGACATGTAGTCTTAGACCATTCAAGAAAACAAATGACTGCATATGTATATACAACAACTGGTCATTACGAATCAAGCAGTGAAACAGTATTTTCAAGTCACAAAGTGATTGCTTCGTTAGGAGAGTTAATCGTAGAAAGTCAAGCTTTCACGGATGAAGAAACTCATCTTTATGCAGACATAGATGTCATGGGTATTAACTATCAAAAAAGACAAGATAGTACATATAGAGATATGCATTTGAAACTAAAGGATACATACCAATATATTCCATTTGATCTTCATGAATCAGAAGCTTATGTTTTTGAAAAACCTCTAGATCAAACACCATTTATTTCAAAAACAAATACAATCGAAGATATTAAAGTTGCAAATCACTTACAAATATTTGCCCTCATAAAAAAACTTCAGTCACTACCAAATTCAGCAAATAAAATTGTTCTGGGCATTTCTGGCGGTCTTGATTCTGCATTGGCTTTACTTGTGAGTCATCAAGCAATGCAATATTTAAAACGTGATCCAAAGGATATTATTGCTGTGACTATGCCAGCAGAAGTAACATCAAATCAATCAAAATCAACAGCAATCAAGTTAATGGAAACACTTGGTGTAACCAATATGGAAATACCTATAAGCGAAGCAGTCAACCTACATCTTAAGTCTATTGAGCATGAAGATTTAGATGTAACATATGAAAATACTCAAGCAAGAATGAGAACTATGATTCTAATGAATCTTGCGAATAAGTATGGTGGATTTGTTTTAGGCACAGGAGATTTATCAGAAATAGCATTAGGATGGATGACTTATAATGGTGATCAAATGAGCATGTATGCAATTAATGCTGGTCTACCTAAAACATGGGTGAAAACACTTATTGAATATCATTCAAAACATCAATATAGAGATATTTCTGATATATTGGATGCTATCATTCAAGCACCAATCACCCCAGAATTAACAACAAATCAAGATACAGAAGAAACCATTGGAAGATATGATATCAATGATTTTATATTGTATCATCATCTACAAATGGGAGCTGATGAAATCAAGATTCATTGGCTAGTACAACAAGCTTTTGGTCTTGATGAGGCAACATCAAAAACATATGTAAACCGCTTCTTTAAGCGCTTTTACACACAACAATTTAAACGACAAACATTACCAGAGGGACCTAAAATTTTAGGTGTTAGTTTATCACCTAGAGGTGAATATAGATTACCTAGTGATGTAAAAAAGAAAGTGGTATTATGAGTAAAAAAGAAAAAGTTATTATTGGATTAAGTGGTGGTGTAGATAGCAGTGTTGCTGCATATCTACTTCTTAAAGACGGCTATGATGTAGAAGCCGTTTTTATGCGTAATTGGGATAGCGCAACCAATAAAGATTTAAAAGGAAATCCCACAGCTTTTGATGAAGTTTGCGAACAAGAAAAAGATTATCAAGATGCTTTAGCTGTTGCTAACAAGCTAGGTATAACATTACATAAAGTTGATTTCATAGAAGACTATTGGGATCGAGTATTCTCATATTTTTTAGATGAATATAAAAAAAATCGAACACCAAACCCTGATGTCTTATGTAATAATGAAATTAAGTTTAAAGCTTTTATAGATTACGCTCAAAAATTCAATCCAGATTATATTGCAATGGGGCATTATGCTCAAGTTGATTTATCAGGTGAATATCCTAAATTACTAAGAGCTAAAGATCAAAATAAAGATCAAACATATTTCTTATCTCAATTAAGAACTGATCAATTAAAAAATGTGATGTTCCCTATTGGACATCTAGATAAATCAGATGTTAGAAAAATAGCTATTGAACAAGAATTAGCTACTGCAAAGAAAAAAGATTCAACAGGTATTTGCTTTATTGGTGAACGTCATTTCAATGAATTCTTAAGTAATTATCTTCCAGCTCAGCCAGGAGATATGAAAAGACTTGATGGAACTTATATGAAAAAACACTTTGGACTCATGAATTATACAATTGGTCAAAGAAAAGGTTTAGGTATAGGTGGGACTAAAGAAGAATCTGATGCTTGGTATGTTGTTGGTAAAGATTTAAAAACGAACACATTATTTGTTGAACCAGGATTCCATCATCCATATTTATATTCAGATGAAGCAATCATCACAGATGTCGTATGGAGAGGTCCAAAAACAGATGGAGAAATGACTGCGAAATTTAGATATCGTCAACAAGACCATAAAGTTATTGTCAAGTGGATAGATGAACATACCATAAATGTAAAATATCCTCAAAAAGTTAGAGCTGTAACTCCAGGTCAAGTTTGTGCTTTTTATCAAAAAGAAGTTTGTGTAGGCTCTGGATTTATCTCTGAAGTGTTTATGGAAAAAAATAAAAGACAATATAGTTAAAAGGAACCTAGTTCCTTTTTTTAATGAGAATTACATGATATAATTTTACATAAGAGTAAGCATCATGGAGGCATTATGGACACAGTAATCGGAAAGATTAAGAATTATGTTTTTCATAACGAAGAAAATAGTTACTCAATTGCTAGGCTCATTACAGAGTCTGATGATATTGTTACTTTGGTTGGTTATTTCCCAAAAATCAGTGAAGATGTGATTTATGAGTTCGAAGGTGAATGGGTAAAACATCAAACATATGGCGAACAACTTAAAGTACAATCATTTAAAAAAGCGCAAAAGCAATCAAAAGCTGGATTGATCAGTTATTTATCTAGCTCTTTTTTTAATGGCATCGGCCCAAAAACAGCAGAAAAAATTGTTGAAACATTAGGCGACGATGCAATCGCAAAAATTATGAATGATCCTAATGTACTAAAAGAAGTTGGATTAAATAATGTAAGAATTGCAAAATTTTTTCAACAACTTAAAGAAAATCAAACTAATGAACATATTTTAGTTACTTTATATGGCTATGAACTATCAGGAAAGCTCGCAATGAAATTGCTTAACAAATATCAAATGTTAACGATTGAAAAACTAGAAGAAAATCCATATAGACTCATTGATGATATAGAAGGTATAGGATTTAAAAAGGCTGATGATATTGCCCAAAAATTAGGCATAGCAAAATCTGATCTCAGAAGAATAAAAGCATCGGTTTTATATGTTTTAGAGTATATTGCGTATCAAAACGGAGATATATATTTGACTTTAGACCAACTCAATATGCAGACAGAACAGGTATTAAGCGAAGCATATGATATTAATGAAGCCATTGATGCACTTATTGAAGAAAATAGAATTATTATCGAAGATGATAGATATTATTTGAATCAGTCATATCAAGTTGAGCTTAAATTAGCTGAAAAAATCAAAGAACTCAATACTTCAATGGAAAAAGAGATCAATGAAACTTATATTGAGTCTTTAATAGACGCGGTTGAAATAAAGAAAAATATAGCATACACAGACATTCAAAAAACAGCTATTTTAAAAGCATTAACTCATAAAATATCAATTATTACTGGTGGTCCAGGTACTGGGAAAACAACCATTATCGATGGATTATTAGAAGTATATAAGGTTTATAATAAGCTGGATTTTAGTCATCCAGAGATTTATGAAAAAATAGCTTGTTTAGCACCTACTGGTCGTGCAGCAAAACGCATGAAAGAATTACTTAATATCCAAACATCAACAATTCATAGACATTTAGGGTATAATTATGAAGGTGTATTTAACTATGATGAGTTTCATCTATTACCTCAAGACTTAATCATCATTGATGAATCTTCAATGATCGACTTGTTTTTAGCAAACAAACTTTTTGAAGCTATAAAGCCTAGTGCTCAAGTAATTATTGTTGGTGATGTTGATCAATTACCTTCAGTTGGACCTGGACAAGTACTCAGTGACCTCATAGACTCAAAAACGATTGAAGTCATTCGTTTAAATGAAATACATCGTCAAGCAAAAGATTCTAATATTATATCTTTAGCAAGATCTGTCAACATGCAACAACTGTCATATTCAGATTTAGAATCTGGTAATGATGTATATTTATATCATGCGGATTACAGTAAAATTCAAAAAACGATTATAAGTCAAGTCAAAGGTGCGATCGATAAAGGATATTCTCTGATCGAAGATATTCAAGTTTTGGCACCGATGTATAAAGGTGAATTAGGTATAGATAGATTCAATCAAATGCTTCAAGATGAGTTTAATCCAAATAAAAAAAATAAGTTAATTTATAAAGATAAAGTATTTTATGAGGGTGATAAAGTAATACAATTGGTTAATGATCCCAAACGACTCATTATGAATGGTGATATTGGTGTCATTAAATCTATTGATACAAACGAAGAAAATGACACTTTCGTTATTGTCTCATATGATGATAATGATGTATTATATGAAAAACAGGATCTTGATGAAATCAATTTAGCTTATGCGATATCGATTCATAAATCTCAAGGTAGTGAATATAAGATTGTCATGATGCCTATGGTAAAAAGCTATATGCACATGTTGAAAAAAGAATTAATTTATACAGCAATAACAAGAGCAAAACAATATTTAATTATATTAGGTGATATGAAACTCTTAATTTATGCGGCTAATCATTTGTCAAACAAACGACAAACGACATTAGCATTAAGGCTAAATCAAGAGATTGTTGATCAAGTGGAAGAAGAGGATCAATTATCACCGTATGATTTTATGTGATTTAGGAGATAGAAATGAAGTTGTTAGAATTATTAAGTTTAAAAATGAAAGAACCAGTAGCGTTTAAATCAATATCAGAAAGTTGGTTTCATTATTTAGCGTTACTGATTGTTGTTTTTATGATTATATGGAGTGTTAGATATTTCAAAAGTAAAGATCAAGAAGGAATAAAAAAGTACCTACTTATATTTGCAATCATACTGATAGCATTTGAAGTATATAAACAAGTCATTTTCACCTATCAAAATGACTGGACGTATAGATGGTATGCATTTCCATATCAATTTTGTTCGATTCCAATGTATGTATCATTATTAGCGGCCCTAACAAAACGTCAAAAGATATTCGATATGGCTCTAGCTTTTTTAGCTACATATGGTTTATTTGCTGGGACAGCAGTCATGATGTATCCTCAAGATGTGTTCATAGAGACTATTGGAATTAATATTCAAACGATGGTTCATCATGGTGGAATATCTGTTGTAGGATTTAGTCTTATTCTAGCTAAGAAAGTACCATATAATATCAAAACTGTTTTAAAAGCAAGTGTGATGTTTTCAGTTGTTGTATTGGTTGCGATTATACTAAACTTTATCCATAACACTTGGATTGCACAAGGAACTTTCAATATGTTCTTCATCAATCCAAAATATGATAATCACATTCCTGTACTATCGCTTATTCAACCATTAGTAGGAGATATTACCTTCATATTTGTATACTATTTTGGTTTCACTTTAGTTGCTTTAATTGTCTTTATGACGGTTATATCAAGTATAATGTTTATAGAAAGACAAGCAATTTTGATTAAAAAAACACAAACTAAACAAGCATAAAAAAAGGTATCACACAAGTGTGTGATACCTCTATTTTTTTATCTAAGTGTCGAACCACTTTTAACTGTTTTTTCTTTAAAATCATGCGATTTGAAAATTCTACAATTTCTTCCGATTTGTACATCCTCTGGGATAGTGGTTCTTTTTTCAATGACAGTAATTCCAGAAGTTAATAAATCAGGTTTTTCTTTATTTGGTGTTAAATCATCACCATAGCCAATATATGAATTTCTACCAATAACCACTTTTTTATCAATAATGCTTTTTTGAATGGTTACATGATCTCCAATAATAACATTATTTAAGATAATACTGTCCTTAATAACGCTGCCTTTTCCAACACGTACGCCAGGACTTAAAACTGAATTGATTACTGTACCTTCAATAACTGACCCGTTAGAAACTAAAGATGTTTGAATTTTTGCATCTGATCCGACTTTTACTGGTGGCAAGTCTTCACTTTTCGTAAATACTTTCCAAGTTGGATCGTATAAATCTAATGCTGTAAAATCCTGAGTCATCTGTAAATTAGTTTCCCAATAAGCATCATAAGTACCTACATCCATCCAATAATCTTTAAATTGGTAAGCAAATACTTCACTTTTTGTTGTTTCAATTAAATATGGAATAATATGCTTTCCAAAATCAAGATCTTCACGTTTAATGTTCAGTAACACTTTTTCTAACAATTCATAATTAAATAAATATATACCCATAGAAGCTAAGTTTGAATCAGATGTTTTAGGTTTTTCTTCAAACTTAATGATTTCATCATTTTCGTTAACGGACATAATACCAAAACGAGAAACCTCTTTTTGATCAACAGGTTGAGTTGCAATTGTTAAACTTGCGTTTTTTTCTTTATGAACCGCAATCATCTTACGATAATCCATTTTATAAATATGATCACCAGATAGAATAAGTACATATTTTGGTTCTTTTCTTTGGATAAACTCCAAATTCTTTAATACAGCATCAGCTGTTCCTAAATACCAGTAATTATGTGGTTGTAACAATGTAACACCTGAATCTCTACGGTCTAAATCCCAAGCTTTACCACTACCGATATGTTCATTTAAAGATAGAGGTAAATACTGAGTTAAAATACCAATATCAAATAGATTAGACTGTGTACAATTGGACAACGTAAAGTCTATAATTCTAAATTTTCCTGCAAAAGGCATTGCTGGTTTTGATCTTCTTTGAGATAAAATGTCTAGTCGACTGCCTTTACCTCCGGCTAAAATTAATGCTAAAGTTTCCATAAATTACACTCCTAATATGATTTGATATAAATTTTCGTATGATAAGGCCATTTGATTAAGACTATAATCTTTATCCATGGCTTGTTTCATGAGTTTTTTGAAGATTGATAATTTATCTTGATATAACTGGATACCCTCAAATAATTTTTCTTTTAATTCCTGTCCATCGTAATTTCTAAATGTAAAACCTGTACCTATGTCTGTGAACTTATTATAAGGATCTACAGTATCTTTTAAGCCACCTGTTTCTCTTACAACAGGTAATGTGCCATATCTCATGGCTATCATTTGTCCAAGACCACATGGCTCAAATCTAGAAGGCATCATAAATAAGTCGCTAGCTGCATAAAGTTTATGGGCGATTTCTTCATTAAATCCAATGTAATTAGATACTCTTTTTGGATATTTATAAGATAAATATCTGAAAAAATCTTCATATGAATCATTTCCAGAACCCATGAGAATGAATCTTGCATTTGAATATTCAACAACTTCTTCAAGAACTTGAGTCATCAAATTGATTCCTTTTTGAGTCGCAAGTCGACCAACATAAGTAATCAATGGTTGATTGACATCAATATCTAGATTAAAGTGATTTAAAATATGTTCTTTATTTTTTTGTTTCATTTGAAAGTAGTTTCTCTTGTCATAATTATATTCAATGAGATGATCTGTTTTAGGATTAAAAACTTCATCATCTATACCATTTAGTATACCTATAAAATCTTGTTTCCGATGATTAAGCGCACCATCTAATGTGAATCCATATTCTTGAGATAAAACCTCATCTCTATATGTTGGTGAGACAGTATTGATTTTTGTTGCGCGTTCAATACCAGCCTTTAAAAAGTTTACTCGGTCAAAATGAATGTATGTATAATTAAAATCTGTATTGAAAAATCTAGCAACATAAGGATCAAATGAACCTTGGTATTCTAGATTATGAATGGTAAGTAATGTGTGAATAGAAAAGTAATGGTCATTTTTATGACGATAATGTTCATCAAGTAAATAAGGAACCATTCCGGTTTGCCAATCATTTAGATGGAGAATTTCAGGATAAAAATCTAAAACATCTAAAGATTCTAATATAGAATAACTAAAGCATGAAAATCTTTCGGCATCATCATTATAGCCATATAGATGATCACGTTCAAAATAATGCATGTTTTGGACAAAAATAAAACTCATATTTTGATAAATCAATTCATAAAAATGAACGATTGTTTCAATACCACCCATACTAATGGTTTTTGTCCCTTTATAAGTCATTTCTTTATGATGTTTGCTAATGCTTTTGTAATATGGAGTAATCACTTTAACTTCGTGCCCTAAATGTTGTAACGATTTAGGTAAAAATAAAGCCATATCAGCTAGACCACCTGTTTTGCTGAAAGGAAAGACTTCTGAACTGCAAAACATGATTTTCATACAATTTCACCCCTTACTTACTTCTTAATTTCATTATACATGATGAAAGCGTTATTATCAATGTACTAAAATCGTAAAAGATTAGTAAAATATGTTTTCAATATAAAGAATATGATATACTTTTAACAGGTGATAATCATGATAAAAGAAAAGTCTTGTGGCGCAATATTATATAGATATCATAAAGGTAAAAGACAGTTTTTACTTATCCATCAACTCCATGGTGATTTCATAGGATTTCCAAAGGGACATCAAGAGTTTAATGAGTCAGATGTCAAAACAGCAATGAGAGAAGTCTATGAAGAAACGCACATAAAATCATTTTTATTTGGAGATATCCAAACGAGAATGTTGTATCAAATCAGGAATGAAATTGAAAAAGAAGTTGTTTTATTTTTAGGTATCCCATTATCTAGTCAAATTATGAAACAAGATGCCGAAGTGAAACGAGCATTTTGGATAGATGAAGCAGATGTACTACATACGTTGACTCATCAAAATGCAAAAGAAGCGTTCACGAATGTTTATGAACAATACAAACAGACTACTGAGTATCATTTACCTATTGAACTTGTTGAATATTTATATCTTGATATATTAGCAAAATATCAAACATTTGATCAAGCACATCAAAACGATCATGTGCATCAAGTTTTAAAAACGTCGTTAGAAATTGCAAGAGAGCTAAATGACATCAGACTTGATTTAGTTTATGTGATTGCTTTTTACCATGACATTGGTAATCTTTTTGGTAGAGATGAGCATCATCTCACTGGAGCTAAATATTTAGAGGATGATCAAATGATTCAAAAATACTTCAATCAAGAAGATATAAAAATCATGAAAGAAGCAATTGAAGATCATAGAGCATCACATGATCAACCACCACGTTCTATTTATGGGAAAATCATTGCTGAAGCAGATCGTGACATTATTCCAGAAATCATCATTAAAAGAACAGTGCAATTTGGATTAAGTCATTATCCTGATATCAATAAAGAAGAGCACATCATCCGTGCTATCGATCATATTGAAGAAAAATATGGGAGAAAAGGATATCTAAAATTGTGGTTAGACTCTAAGAAAAACGTAGAAGGTCTTGAAGCAGTAAGAAAGATGCTAGAAAACAAAGATGAGTTAACAAAAATCATCAATAAATACTATAATAAATACAAAAAATAGTAAAAAGATATTTAAACTGAAAGCGCTTTATGTTATCATGTTAATGTATAACAATCAAATTCAATTTTAAGGGAGTATAACATGATTATCGGAACTGTCAAAGAAATCAAAAATTTAGAATTTCGTGTAGGATTGACACCTGGTAGTGTCAAAGAGTATATCTCACATGGACATCAAGTTTATGTAGAGAAAAATGCAGGTTTAAATTCTGGCTTTAAAGATGAAGACTATATAAATGCTGGAGCAACTATATTAAAAACTGCTGAAGAAGTCTGGAAAAAATCTGATATGATCGTAAAGGTTAAGGAACCACTTGAACCTGAGTTCAAATTTTTAAGAGAAGGATTAATTCTTTATACATATCTACATTTAGCTGCAAATGAAGACTTAACATATGCATTATTAAAAAGTAAAACCCAATCAGTAGCTTATGAAACCATAGCAGAATCAGATGGTACACTTCCATGTTTAAAACCAATGAGTGAAGTTGCTGGACGTTTAAGTGCTATTGAAGGTGCAAAATATTTAGAAAAACCATTTGGTGGCTCTGGTATATTAGTATCAGGTGTTCCAGGTGTGGAAAGAGCTAAAGTAACTATCGTTGGCGCTGGTGTTGTTGGAGAAAACGCACTAAAAATGCTAGTTGGTATGAATGCTGATGTTACAGTACTAGACATTAACTTAAGAAAACTTACTTATCTTGATGATATATATGGAAATAAAATACAAACACTTTATAGTTCAAAAGCAAATTTAGAAATTGCTATTAAACGTGCTGATCTAGTAATAGGTGCTGTCTTATTACCTGGAGCAAAAGCGCCTAAATTAATTAAGCGTGAATACTATAAAGACATGAAACCTGGTAGTGTTATTGTCGATGTAGCAATCGATCAAGGTGGGTCAACAGAAGTTAGCAAAGCAACTTATCATGATAACCCAACTTATGTAGTCGATGGTATCGTTCATTACACAGTAGCAAACATGCCAGGAGCTGTTCCAATGACTTCAACAAATGCACTTAACAATGCAACATTACCTTACGGTCTAATGATTGCAGATTTAGGTCTTGATATGGCTATTAATCGCTCAAGAGCGCTTAAATTAGGTGTTAATACATATAATGGTGAAATGACTTGTTTAGGCGTTGCAGAAGCATTTGATTTACCATATATGGAGTTATAAGAAACGTCATGTGAATCGGGGGAAACTATTCCCCCTTTTTATTTGTAATAAAATGATTGGAAATTCAAAGCATTTATCGTATAATATGTTTAAGGAGATGACATATGAACTTAAGAGTAGAGATTGCAAGACTTGGACTTAAACTTATTTTTCATTCAAAATATAGGTTTGTAATAACATATGAGGATTTTGATAGAAAGCGAAAAGAACCATTTTTCCTGATTTCAAATCATGCCTCATTAAATGATCCTTTATATGTTGGAATGAACATTAAACATTATCCATATCCAGTAGCAAGTAATATATTATACACACATCCTGTGATGAAATTTGCTTTAAATCATATAGTAAAATCGATTCCTAAAAGAAAAGGTCAGTCTGATATTCAGACGATTAGACTCATATTAAATGCATTTCAAAAAGACAAAAGAGGTATTATGATCTTTCCTGAAGGGAATTCTTCTTTTTTTGGAGAACAAACTCCAACTGATTATATGGCAACAGCAAAAATCGTTAAAAAGATTAGTCATGATTTAGTAATGGCTAAAATTGATGGTGGCTTTTTTTCTAGTCCAAGATGGGGTGTAAAAAGAAGAAGACCACAATTTCATATCCATTATTATACGTTACATAAAAAAGAAGAACTTGATCAGATGTCATTAGAAGCTATTGCAAAATCGATTGAAGAAGCAATTCGTTATAATGATTACGAGTGGAATCGCGATAAGCATATCAAGTATAAGTCATCCAAAAAAGCAGTTGGTTTAGAACAATACATATATGCGTGTCCTAAATGTGAACAACTTCAAACAATACAAACACATAAAAATGATGTGCTATGTACATCTTGTGGGAGACTTGCACATTTTAATGATTATCATTATTTAGAAGGTCTTCCATTTGATAACCTTATCAAATGGGATCAAATTCAAAAAGACCTGTTAAAAAAGCAGCCATTACAAAGAACTTTTGAATCATCAGGTTTCTTTTATTTAATTGATCTTATTAAAGGCAAGCGTGTCTCACTTGGAAAAGTAAGTATATCATTAAATCAAAAACAAATGATTTTAACGAATACAACTATTCAAAAGCCATTTGATGTGGAAAAGATATACGGACTTACACTAACTCAAAAAAATGTTTTATCATTTGATTATGATAAAGAATCATATATGATTAAAATCAATGATCCAATGCTATTTATGGATAGAATAAAAATGCTAAAAGGAGATTTATAACATGCAAGAATGGGGAATTATCGTTTACTCTTTACTAATTGGGGTTTTAATGTTTTTTGCGAAAATTCTTAAAACGTGGGTACCAGGATTAAATAAAGTTGTTATACCAACATCTTTACTTGGTGGTACCATCGGTTTGATTATTTCGCTTGTGTTTGCGCCAATCATTATTGGCGAAGATACCTTTATCGATGTTGATTTAATGGGATATATTGTATATCATGCGTTAGCTATTGGTTTTATCGCATTAGCATTAAAGAGATCAACAAGCAAGATTAAAAAGAAGATATGGTCTACAGGCATGCTGATCACATCAACATATGCTTTGCAGGCAGCGATCGGGATTATTCTTGTTTTATTACTGTTTAGCGATAAATTTGTTGGTAGTGGTATGTTAGTTGCACTTGGATTTGGTCAAGGGCCTGGGTTAGCATTATCCATTGGTAAAATGTGGGATGCCATGTTAGGTGGTAATGGTGCAGCTTTAGGTGTATCTTATGCATTTTTAGGATTCGTCTTTGGTGGAACCATCGGAGTTCTTATCATTAACATTATGAGTAGAAAAAAAGGTTATGCGAAACCTAAAAACTATAATGAAGAAGGTATTGGTAAAGAAACCATTGAAATTGATACAGTTAAGGAAATTAGTTTATTAGATGGTTTAACAACTCAAGTGATTATTATCGCAATCATATATGGTTTGGTATATTTAACTTTAATCATTGCGAATGTAGGCTTGGCAGGATTAGGAAATATTGGAGATACGATATTTGGATTGTTAAAAGGATTTAACTTTATTATAGGTATTATGTATGCCCTCATTTATAAACAAATTCTATATTGGCTTGAAAGACGTGGTAAAAATGTTAAATTTATCACAAATAACTATATGTTATCTAATATTACATCATTAGCATTTAATATTATGATTGCCGGGTCTGTATTAACAATTACCTTAGATTTCTTAGCAACTTATGGAGTTCAATTGATTGTAACAGCTATATTTGCAGGTGTTGCTACAATGTTCTATTTAAGATACATGACAACTAAAGTCTATGGGGAGTATCAAGATCAATATTTTATTGGACTATTTGGTATGTTAACAGGTGTTGCATCTACAGGGCTCGCGCTATTAAAAGGGATTGATCCGAACTTAGAAACACCAGTTGCAGAAGAAATGGTTTTAGGTTCTGGTACAGCAATATCAATGGCTTTACCTCTATTTGCAATCCTATTCATTCCTTCATTAACATATGGTGGAGCAAATGAGTTATTATGGAGTATCATCGCACTAGTTGGGTGTAGTTTATATACAATTATTTTCGCCACGATTCTTCTTTTTAGAGGAAGAAAAAAAGATAAAGCATAAGAATAAAAAAAGCATTTCTTAATTGAAATGCTTTTAATTTGACTTTCAAAGTAAAAGTGGTAAGATGACGGTATAAGGTGGTGTTTAATATGTTAAGTTATAGAAGAACTTTTGATGCTATAACAAACAGTAATTGGGATAAAACACAATCAAAACAACGAGACGAAGAAGAAACTTTACTGACTTATTTATCTAAAGAAGAAATTGAAAGAAGCAGAATTTATGAAGAGCAATCATTTTCTATTGCGATTGGTTTGTTTTTTTCCATCATATTCTTGATATTTTTAATACTTGTATAAAAAAAGCACCTAGTGAAATAGTAAAGAGTTTGTAGACACTAAAAAAACATTAGTTAAATAATTGCTCAGTTCGATATTGAACTGGGCTTTTGTATTTTAGGGCATAAGCTGTTCTTGTTTCGTTATAGTATTTAACATAATCTTTGATCGTTTGTTGTATATCTTCGCTGTATTTCATATTAAAATCAATCATCAGTTCATCTTTAATCCAACCATTAATTGATTCTAAAACTGGATTATCTGTTGGTGTTGCTATACGCGACATTGAACGTTTTATGGTAGAATCAAAGTGAGCATTAAATGCTCTGGAGGTATATATTGCGCCTTGGTCCGAGTGGAGAATCGTTACCTGGCTTTTATATCCTCTTTTTTCTTTAGTTTTTAAGAAGCGTTTTAACGCACTATAATGATTTTTCGCACCATGTCCTGATTTGCTTATCCTTAAATCATAACTTATGATTTCATTGTTGTATAGATCAAGATAGATGTTCCAATCATATTTGATACTTTTATGATAAAAACTTGTGGTATCTGTACAGACTTTTTCGAAGGGTCTCGATGCTGTGAAGTTCTTCCCAATAAGATTGGGATAAATTTCATGCTCTTCACCTGGTGGGTTGTAATGTTTTCTTGCTGTTGATCTAATCCCTGCAGCTTTACAGCACCTGTGTGCTAAGAGGTCTGAAAATATCCATCCAGTTTCTTTTCTAATTTGATCAGCTAGATGTCTATATCCCCATGTAGAATGTTTTTCATGCATTTCAATAAGTAGTGCAGTTAAGTCTTTTCTATTGATTTCATATTGGTTTAACTGGCCTTTTCTTTTTATCCATTTGTAATAACCAGATCTCGATACTTCCATATAACGACATAATCCTTTAACATTATAATTATTACTTAATAATTTTATGATTTCGTATTCTTTTTGGATGATCTTTTTCGTCTTATGACCATCACCTCCTCTGTGGAGTATCCTTTTTTTAAGCGTTCATTTTCTATCTTTAATTTCATATTCTCATATTCAAGTTGTTCCGTAGGTGTGAGTGACTTTCTCCTTAGATACTTCGACAGTGGATTGCCAGGCTTTCTTTTATTTTCGAGCGCTTCAATACCTCCTTCCTGATATCTCTTTACCCAAGTGGATAACATACCTAAAGATAAATCGTTGTTCTTCGATAGTTGTGTTAAACTGATCTCACCTTCAATAATCATTTTCACATATTCATATTTCTCATCTTTAGTAAAGTATCTCATAGGCTTTCTGTTAGGTGTTCCTTTTGGTCTTCCCATCTTCAATACCTCCCTTTATATTTAAACATAAAAAAGATGCTAGTAGACTTTTTTGTGTGTCTACTAACATCTTATCATTTCACTAGGTGCTTTTTATTTTGTCTATACATTGCTTATCTTTATGTGAAGCATTATTAACATAAGTAGAGACTTGATAATATTTCATAAGATCAGAAGGATAACCGCTTAGACAAGAAAGATGAGTCTGTTCATCAAAAGGATTGCTTAACCATTTATTTACACCATCGTCATCAAGGATAATTGGCATTCGATCATGAATCTCTTGCATGAGTTCATTTGCTTGAGTTGTTATGATTGCAGTAGAATATATGGATTGACCATCTTTTTGATAATGACTCCAAATGCCTGCAAATGCAAAAGGCTTCTCATCTTTTAATAAAATTCGAAAAGGTACTTTTTTGCCATTAATGGTTTTCCATTCATAAAAACTATCAGCAAAGATGACACAACGCTTTTGTTTGACATTTGCTTTAAATGTGTTCTTTTCCAATAGAGTTTCACTTCGAGCATTAATAATGATGTTTTTAGGATCTTTTGCATATATAGGAATATATCCCCATTTGAGAGGTCCGACACGATAAGTATCATTATGCTTGATCATTGCAACTACATGATCTGTAGGTGCGACATTATAGTTAGGAAGTTCTACATCATCTATGATTAATTCTAATTGTTTGTATTTTGATAGATACTTTATGAAATCTTCTTTTGATAAGGTAATTGTAAATCTTCCACACATAAATAACACCTCTTGTGAAAATTAATTACTAGTATTTTACCATATTTTCAATTTATGTGTGTTTGTTAGAGTTTAACTTAAGAATATGCTATAATAAGGATGGCAAAAACAAGGGACTAGAAAAAATAAATTATCTGTTTCGTACCTAATAAGATACGAGTTTTTAAGTCCGTGTCAAGATCATTTACAAGGAGTTTTTATGAATATATTATTTTGTTTGACACCTAAAGAGAAGGTTGCATACATCTATAGCGATTCAACTATTAGACAAGCGCTAGAGAAAATGCAAATCTACAAATATAGTGCGATACCAGTACTAGATAGAAATGGTGATTATGTTAATACAATTAGTGAAGGAGATCTCTTGTGGTTTATCAAAGAGCATAAATTAGATTTTGATAAAACTGAGGAAATGAGTATATCAAAGATTCCAAGAAATAAAACAATTGATTCAATAAAGGTTGACTCAAGGATGGATGACATTATAGATATGTCTACACAACAAAACTTTGTACCCGTAGTTGATGATTTCGGAGCTTTTATCGGTATTGTCACTAGAAAAGATATTTTTAATTATATGTTAGATCAAATGAACATAAAAGAACAACTTACACAAGACGAATAACAAAAAAACTAAAAAATAACTCAAAAGATGCTCAGGCATCTTTTTTTATTTAAATATTAGACAAATATCTAATCTTGTATAAAAAAGTACACAAAAATCAATAAACATATTATAAAATTAGACAAATATCTAATTAAATGCTTGACATTTGATAAATGTTGAATTATAATATAGGTGTATTGATAGTCAAATCGCTCTAAAAAGCGGTTAAAAAAATAAATTAGATAAATGTCTATCAATAAGAAAATTACATTAGTTATATGAGAAGGGAGAAAAATCATATGAAATTCTATTGTAACGAAAAAAAATGTAAGACAAACGAACATTACTTTATGTCCTTATCACCTATGACATTCTGGCAACAATTTAAAACATATAGTAGTAAATAAACATAAAGGAGCCCATTCATGAACAAGAAGTTACTAAAAAATAGAAATTACATGTTATTAGTTATCGGTAATTTCATTTCGCTTTTAGGAAGCAATATTCAACAATTTGTATTATCTTTATATGTATTATCTATAACCGGATCAGCTACACTCTTTGCGTCTATGTTAGCTATTTCAATTTTACCTAGAATATTGCTTTCACCAGTAGCTGGAGTCTTTGGTGACTGGTTTGATAAGAAAAAAGCAATCATCACTTTAGATATTGCAAATGCGATTATCTTATTTGGTTTTGCAGGTATATTATTTTATCAAGGAAATGCATCAATATTTATTATTTATATTCTCGTCATTATATTAGAGATAACCGAAGTATTCTTTCACTCAGCAATGTCTGTCGTTTTACCTACTGTAGTAGATAAAGAAGAATATTTAGAGGCAAATTCTTTAAGAGTGATGTTAGTATCTTTTGGTCAACTTATGGGACCTATATTAGGTGCAATCTTATTTAGTTCCTTTGGATTACTCATAGCTGTTGTTATCAATGCTTTAAGTTTCTTTTTCTCAGCTATTAGTGAGATGTTTATTCAATTACCAAAAAAAGAAGATAAAAAACATAAGCTATCAGTTAAAAAATTTAAAGAAGATTTTATTTCAGGACTTCACATCATTAGAGATTCAAAAGTGCTTAAGATTATCGTTTCATTAGCAATCATCGTTAATTTCAGTGCAGCACCATTGTTTTCTGTCGGTATTACTTTCTTAATTAAAGAAGTACTCATGCAATCTGATTTTAAACTTGGGTTTTTACACACCATATTATCGTTATCTATGATCATATCACCAATGTTATTAACTAAGAAACTTAAAAAAATGCAATTTGGTGATGCAATGATCAAATTATTCTTAGGTACGGGCATCTTAATTGTACTCATATCTCTAAGTGTTCAAAGTCAGATATTTAGTTTATATCAAGGTAATGTATCATATGGCATCGTCTTACTATTATGCTTTTTAATTGGTATGCTAGTCACTGCAATAAACGTCTCTGTTGGTACATTAATGCAAAAGACAGTACCTTTAGAATTTATGGGTAGAGCATCTACAACACTAAGTTTGTTTGCAACTATTTCAGTTCCACTTGGACAAATGCTTTTTGGTTATCTTTATGATATAATAAATCCAGGTATAGTAATCATACTTAATGGCTTAATTATCGTTATTGCTATCGCAATATATTATCATAGATTGCGTGAAATTGATAATGAAGAAAAAGGTTACATAAAAAAAGTTTCTATAGAAAGAAGTGTAATGGCTAATGAAGTTTAAATTTAATGCAGATGTAAGTAGAATTTATGATTATTTATTATTTCCTAGAATTTATTATGCTCATGATGAAGAAGATGATGAAGGACTTTTAGAACAAGTAGTTGACGAAAATTATCTTTCATTTATTAATAAAATGAGCTCAGATTTAGCACCGTTTGATAATGAGATTGGACAATACTATCAAAAAGGTGTATATGCTCAATATGAGTTTTGCAATATCTTATTGCATGCATTTAAGATCTATGATTATCATAGTGAACATGAGTATTTAAATGATTTAATGCAAATGGATGATAACGAGTTTAGAAATGAAATCATCAAATCATTACTTTCAATGGAAGCAGAACTTAATGAAAGTGAGTTAAATCAATCTAATGCTATTAAGTATATTAATGGATTAAAAATAGATCCAGCAAACAAATGGAATCTATTGATGATGGTTCAAAATCCTAAAGAGCACTTGCAAAATTTCATCAATTTGTTACGCAAGATTCAGCCATATTTTGATCAATATTATCAAAAAACATTACCTATGATGATGAGCACTGGAGAAAGATTATCAAAAATGCTCTCCGGAAAAGATACAAATGAAGTTTTTAAAGGGATTACAAAAAATTCTATTAATTATGATTTTTCAGGTTTTGATGAGTGCTTTTTATACATTTCATCTGTATTCCCATACTCTTTAAGATTTATTAGTTCTGAGGAATGTAGATTTGTATGGGGCATGTATATGGAAAAATCATTTGAGAAAATACAAGAATTACATGAAAATAAGATGATTCAAAGAGTTAAAATATTTAAATCACTTGGTGATCAAACACGTTATGAAACTTTAAAACTACTTGCCCAAGGTGTGACTTCAATAAAAGATATCGCTAGTCAGTTAGATGTTTCAAGTGCTACTATTTCATATCACATTAACGAATTTTTAACGAGTGGTGTTGTGATTATTAGTAGAGATAAAAATAAAAAAGCTGGTTATATCATTGATCATAAGCGTATAGAAGAAGTTATTGAAAACTTAAAAAAGGATATGAATTTTCCAAAATAAAAAGCACATGATTGAAATGATAAGATGTTAGTAGACACACAAAAAAGTCTACTAGCATCTTTTTTATGTTTAAATATAAAGGGAGGTATTGAAGATGGGAAGACCAAAAGGAACACCTAACAGAAAGCCTATGAGATACTTTACTAAAGATGAGAAATATGAATATGTGAAAATGATTATTGAAGGTGAGATCAGTTTAACACAACTATCGAAGAACAACGATTTATCTTTAGGTATGTTATCCACTTGGGTAAAGAGATATCAGGAAGGAGGTATTGAAGCGCTCGAAAATAAAAGAAAGCCTGGCAATCCACTGTCGAAGTATCTAAGGAGAAAGTCACTCACACCTACGGAACAACTTGAATATGAGAATATGAAATTAAAGATAGAAAATGAACGCTTAAAAAAAGGATACTCCACAGAGGAGGTGATGGTCATAAGACGAAAAAGATCATCCAAAAAGAATACGAAATCATAAAATTATTAAGTAATAATTATAATGTTAAAGGATTATGTCGTTATATGGAAGTATCGAGATCTGGTTATTACAAATGGATAAAAAGAAAAGGCCAGTTAAACCAATATGAAATCAATAGAAAAGACTTAACTGCACTACTTATTGAAATGCATGAAAAACATTCTACATGGGGATATAGACATCTAGCTGATCAAATTAGAAAAGAAACTGGATGGATATTTTCAGACCTCTTAGCACACAGGTGCTGTAAAGCTGCAGGGATTAGATCAACAGCAAGAAAACATTACAACCCACCAGGTGAAGAGCATGAAATTTATCCCAATCTTATTGGGAAGAACTTCACAGCATCGAGACCCTTCGAAAAAGTCTGTACAGATACCACAAGTTTTTATCATAAAAGTATCAAATATGATTGGAACATCTATCTTGATCTATACAACAATGAAATCATAAGTTATGATTTAAGGATAAGCAAATCAGGACATGGTGCGAAAAATCATTATAGTGCGTTAAAACGCTTCTTAAAAACTAAAGAAAAAAGAGGATATAAAAGCCAGGTAACGATTCTCCACTCGGACCAAGGCGCAATATATACCTCCAGAGCATTTAATGCTCACTTTGATTCTACCATAAAACGTTCAATGTCGCGTATAGCAACACCAACAGATAATCCAGTTTTAGAATCAATTAATGGTTGGATTAAAGATGAACTGATGATTGATTTTAATATGAAATACAGCGAAGATATACAACAAACGATCAAAGATTATGTTAAATACTATAACGAAACAAGAACAGCTTATGCCCTAAAATACAAAAGCCCAGTTCAATATCGAACTGAGCAATTATTTAACTAATGTTTTTTTAGTGTCTACAAACTCTTTACTATTTCAATGATGTGCTTTTTTTTATATATGAAACCTTCTTTTAAATTCTTCTCTAGAGTTTTTTGACGGTAAGAATATCATACCTAATAGTGTAATAGCTGAATAACTAAAACAAACAATTGATGGCCATAAGATTTCTAATACATCTAGTAAAATTAATAAACCAGGAACTAATCCAATAACGGTTATGATAGATAAAGATGCAAAATAGTCAAACCATTTCTTTCTATTTGTAATGATAAGAATAGTAAGTACAAAAATCGTAGAAGCGATTGCTAATGGAAAGACAATACCAACCGCCCAGCTATGATCTCTTAGTGATAGACTAATTAACACGACCACTAAGATTGTAGCAATCATAATTTTAGTAAATTTCGATGCCCAAAAATTAGGATTTACCAATATAGCTAATAAAACTATGGTATAAATGTTGGTTGCTGAAACAATTAACGACCATGTAAGTGGAACACCACTCACATAATCAATAGCTAGAGAAACCATAACACTTATGATATTTAAGAATATGAATAGTCTATAGAAAAAATTGGATTTTGGTTTTTTTGAAGCTTCTTTGAACTTATAAGTGGATTGATCATCTTTATCAATTTCTAAATCACCATCACAAAACATACAATGTTCTAAATCGGTATCATAATGAATTTTACATGTTTTACAATATCTCATCATAATCCTCCTTATAGTTTGTATCTGCAACAACTTCTAATCCTTCATCAACGAGCATTTTTGTAAAATAACTCATGATACTTAAGTCCTTCAAAGGAGAACTTAGAATGATATTTGTATGTTCCTTAAGGGAGATTAATGTCATTGCTATGCCATATCCTGCATTGACAAAGTCAGCATCAACAATTTTTTCTTCTAAATCTTTTGGTAATTTACAAATACCTAAATTAGATATAGAACAACTGTTTATGCTTTCACCTAAAAGATTATATCCAACTTTAAAGGCTATTTGTTTTAAGATCAGTGGTAAAGTTCTAATCCATGCATTTTTTTCAAAGCCAACAAGTGCATTGATTCTACCGTGAAGCTTGTGTTTATCTAATTGATCTTCAAAATATGATTTTGTAAGTTTTAACATTTCTTCAAATGTCCAGTCGTTTTTCTCACTTGTATAGGTAGATTTTATATATAATGTAAAGTTACGTAATGTAATTGAATCAAAATATGGTCTCAAGTTTACAGGAATAAATATTTTCAATGGTTTTTTATGACCAACAAAATCTACTGTTTCCTTATATATGCTATATGCGAGAAGTGCAGTTACATATTGTGTCACAGTTACATGATACTTATTTTTAACAATATCAATCATAGCTTTAGTATTAAGTCTAATTTTATAAACTAAAACCCAATGTTGATGGAATTTTTCTCCTGACAAATGATAAGCTTTTTCTTCTTTAAGATTGAGTTTATTATTTTTATCATAATTGGAGACAAAGTTATCTTCACTTTCTTTTTTAGAATAAGGAAGTTCACTTAAGATAAGGTGTTCGTGTTCTAGTTTAAACCCTCTCAATTTAAAATATTGGAAAACAATGGACTTTAAGAATTGTAAAGCACCAGTTCCATCTGATATCGCATGAAATGTTTCTAAAGTGATTTTATTATCTAAGTAGTATACTTTAAACATATAACCACTATTTCTAATAGATTTAAAGTATTTACAAACTTGTGCAGGTTCTTCCTCAACTTCAAAATGTCTATGATTTTCTGAAAAATAATTCCAGAATAAACCATTTTTCATTTGTACTGCAAATGTTTCAAAACGTGGAAGTATTTTATTGACTGCCTGTTCAAGTATTTCTGAATCTACGACTTCATCGATATAAAAAGACAAACGAAAAACATTGCTTCGATCATCTTTAGATACAGCTGGAAAAATTTTTGCTGCATTATCAAGTTTGTACCAGTATTTTCTTTTTTTCAATGTATCACACCCTGTTTCAATATATAGTGTCTACTTACATTATACACTTTTTTTCGTATTTATTTCAGAATAAAGATAATAGATTAGACAAAAATAGCTGTAATATTTATAAAAAAAAGTGGTAAACTATATATAAGATTAACATCCTGTATGACACAAACAACTATTGATTTTTCAAATGATTATGTTTTTGTTAATAAGGAGGTCCTATGATACATCTATTTGAAAAGGGAGTCAACAATAAGACTTTGGTCTTACTTCATGGTGATGGTGGAAACGAACATGATTTACTATCAGTTGCACATATGATAGATCCACAAGCAAATATTTTAAGTTTGCGTGGCAGTATAATTGAATATGGTATGCCAAGATTTTACAAAAGAAAATCGATTAATCAATTTGATCATGAGAGCATGGTTGAAGAAACGCATAATATCAGAGATTTCATTGACGATTGTGCAAGAACATATAGATTTGACCGAGATTTAGTTACTGTTATTGGATATTCTCATGGAGCTAATATTGCGACATGCATACTTTTTCATTTCGAAAAAGCTTTTCATAAAGCTATATTGTTTCATCCTATGGTTCCTTTAAGACATATCAATCTTCCTAATCTAAATCATACTAAAGTTTTTATTGGTGCTGGAAGATTTGATTCATTGATGCCTGAACATGAAGTAGAAGAACTCACTCAAATGTTTGAAAGTGCAAATGCTGATGTAGATGTTTTTTGGACAGATTATGGACATCAATTAAGTAAAGAAGAAATAAACGCATCAAGCAAATGGTATAACGAAGTGGAGGTAGTTTATGATGATGAGTTATGAAGTGACAGATAAAGATTTAAAAGAAGCGGAAACGAGACATATAGAGTCATTAGATCCTTTTATATTGAAAGTTTTTCCTGCAAAAGAAAAGAAAAAATACGTTTTGTTGACGTATATTATTAAACTATTTAAAAAAGGTGTAAAGTATACAGAAAAAGAAATAAATGAAATTTTAAAACCTGTATATGAAGATTATGTAATCATAAGGAGATACTTAGTTGATTATCAATTTTTAGATAGATTAGACAATGGCAAAGCATACTGGGTCAAATAAAAAAGGGTTAAGTACTAATTAAAATGGAACCTATAAAATAGACACTTTGAAAAAAGGAAGCTATTTTTAGGTTCTTTTTTTGTATACTAATAAAGAGAGGTGATGAACAATGAGTAAAAAACTATTCACAGAGCAAGAAATAGAGATATTAAAACAAAACAAGTATGTAAAACGAGTTGGATCAAAAGGAATAACATACAGCGATGAACTCAAACAGTTCGCAATAGCAAAATCAGAAGAAGGATTTCTGAGCACTGAAATATTTGAGATGGCAGGATTTGATCTAACAATTATTGGTCGAACAAGAGCACAAAAAGCGTTAGATAGATGGAAAATAGCATATAAAAAATCTGGAATAATGGGACTACAAGACACGCGAAAAGGATTATCAGGGAGACCATTGGAAAGAGAATTAAGCCTAGAAGAGCAACTAGAACGAAAAGAAGCTAGGATTAAGTTTTTGGAGGTACAACTAGATTTCCAAAAAAAGTTAGACATGATAGAAAGGGGCGTGTATACACCCAAAAGCAAGAAAAAACACAAATAATCTATGAATTAATCAAAGAAATCATCGATGAGAATGGTTACACAAGAATGGTTACATTCTTATGTGATGAAGCTGAGGTATCTAGAAGTGGATATTACAATTATTTCAGTCCTAAAGCAATTAAACGAAGAGAAATCCGTGAGGAAGAGGATCAAGCCTTACTAGATTTAATTATTGAAGTATACAAGTTTAAAGGTTACAAGAAAGGATCAAGAGAAATCAAGGATTTTCTCTTAAACGAATATGGAATCATCATGAATCGTAAAAGAATACAACGAGTCATGAGAAAATACGAGATTATTTGTCCGATTAGAAAGGCCAATCCATATAAAAGAATGGCTAAAAGTATAAAAGGTCATCATATACATGAAGACCATGTGATGCGTAATTTCAAACCAGGAAGACCATTCGCAGTTCTTTTAACAGACATAACATATTTCAGTTTTGGGAGAAAGAACAGACGAGGATTCCTGTCAGCAATCAAGGATAGCCAAACAGGGGAAATAGTCGCAAGAGCAGCATCAACATCGCTTAGAATGGATTTCGTGATGGAAACGCTAGATAACCTAACAAAGCATCCATTATTTGACGAGAACAATGATATGATCATTCATTCAGATCAAGGAAGTCATTATGCATCAAATGACTTTGGAGACTTTCTTAGTAGGTACAAAATAACACAATCCATGTCACGTCGCGGGAATTGTTGGGACAACGCTCCAATAGAATCTTTCTTTGGAACGTACAAAGATCATGTAGATCTGAGTGATTGTGAAACAATCGAACAAGCATTAGTGAAGATAGATCATTTTCTGGACTATTACAACAACTATAAACCACAAAGAAAATTGGATAGATTACCACCTATCAAATACAGAGATTTACTAATAACAAAACAAAAAGGTGAAATTCCTCTAAAGGAATCTACACCTTAATTAATATTACTGCCTTTTTTTAAAGTGTCCTTGACATTGGGTCCACTTTAAATGTACTTAGCCCTCTAATTTTGGTGGTACTCTATGATTTGTATGTATTTCATAATGATGTGCTATAGTAATGACGGTTTCATCGTTGTATTTTTTACCGAAAAAAACTAAAGATAGTGGTGATAAATCAGTGAGAGCCTTTGCTGGAACACTTACTGTTGGTGTCCCAAAAATAGGTGCATACGAGTTTCTAATTGTTGAATATGCGGCATCTAAATCATATGACTTAAGTGTTTGTTCTAGTTTTTGTGCAAGATGCATCTGTTCGGCTTTTAGCTTTTTATATTCAGAATCATTTAAATCACCATTTGTTTTTTCAGAAGCAGTAAAAATAGATTGACCATATTTCAAACAACGATCTTTATGAAGTTCATTAAACTCAATGAGTTCTTTAAGCGATTTGATAGGTGCTTTTTCTCCAAGAGATTCAAAATAATGATTGATATCATGTTTAAATTCATGAATTAATGTTTTGTCATTTTTTAAATCATCGAGAGCAAAATCTATGTCGATTACTGTAGCACCTAATGATGTAAACAATTTTTTAGCTTCATGCATAATATTTATTTCTTCATCAGTATATTTAAAATCTTTATATTTGTAGTTAAGTAAACCAATTTTCTTACCTTTTATAGTTTTTTTAGTGGCTTCGAAAAATTGTGGGACATAATGATTACAGATATCTGTTGATGGATCATTTGGATCATAGCCATAAATAATATCCAGTAGCATGGCACAATCTTCCACAGTTTTTCCCATTGGTCCTGCAGTATCTTGAAATTGAGAGATTGGAATAATACCATATCTAGATACAAACCCCAAAGAAGGTTTAATAGCTGTAATGCTATTCTTATATGCAGGTGCCATAAGTGAACCATTGGTCTCAGTTCCAATAGATATTGGAATCATATCAGCAGCAACAGCTACAGCTGATCCAGTGGATGAGCCAAGAGGATCTATGATTTCATTGTAAGGATTTTTTACTTGTCCATGAAGAGATCCATAGCCACTAGGCATATCATCAAAGCTCATGAAATAAGCGAACTCAGATAAATTAGCTTTACCCAAAAAAACCATGCCTGCATTTCGTATCTTTTTTACGATGGTAGCTTCATAAGGGGCATAAAAATCTTTAAGAGCATAACTGTTTGCAGTTGTATGCATATGGTCTTTTGTATGAATGTTATCTTTAATAACAATAGGTATGCCATGTAGCATACTTTTTGGTTTTGATAACTCAAGATCATAAATGATTTTGTCCAAATCTGGATTAATTTCAGAAATCGCATTGAGTTTAGGATTATATAAACGTATGCGTTTAAGATAATAATTAGTAATATCTGATATCGTTGTTTTTTTGTGTTCAAGCTGTTGTATCAGTGATTTTACAGTTTGTTCTTTCATATGATCTCCTTAATGGTTGTTTTGATTGCGATATCTAAAGCTCTAGTGATAGCATATAAGTCAGTTGCATATGTGTCTGGTTTATCTTCTATCTGACTAAATATATAAGGGACATGAATAAATCCAGCAGGTATGTTCATATTTTTCTTATGTAGGGTATATAGCAAAGTATACATTAAATGGTTGCAAACATAAGTACCAGAAGTATTAGATATTACAGCAGGGATACCATCATCCATGAGTGCATTTACTATTTTTTTTAGTGGCAATGTTGCAAAATAGGCATTTTCACCATCTTCTTTGATGAGTTTATCTTCTGGTTGATTTCCTGAATTATCCTTTATTGGTGCATCATCTATGTTAATAGCAACTCTTTCAACACGTATGTTTTTTGCACCACCAGCTTGACCAACAAGAATGACAATTGATGGAGAATTTTTTTCTATATAGCTATCTAGTTGTTCAATGGAAGAATCAAAAGATGTCTCAATTTCTTTTTTTATAATCTCAAATCCTAAAATCTCATCTGCGAGTTGTTTTACTGCTTCATAAGAAGGATTTATTTTCTCGCCAGCAAATGGTGTGAATCCAGTAATTAGTACTTTTTTCATATAGTTCACCTCTATGTTCAGTTTATCATAGGTTTTAGTATTTTTAATACATAATAATTCAAACTTAAATGTATTTAAATCAATTGTTTAGAAATTTTAAAAACTAATTAAAAAAATTAAAAAAATAAAATAAAATAAGTTGACATTAGATATCAAAAAGCGTATTATATATAAGGTTGGAGGTACGAATCATGAAAAAGAAAATAATTATTATTGGAGGCGTTGCAGGTGGTGCGACTACTGCAGCACGCCTTAGAAGATTAGATGAATTTGCTGAAATTGTTCTTATAGAACGTGGTGAATATATTTCATTTGCAAATTGTGGGTTACCATATCATATTGGTAAAGTGATACCATCTAGAGATAGTTTAGTCGTTCAAACAGTTGAAGACATGCACAACAAGTTTAATATTGATGTAAGAAATCTAACAGAAGTTATTGATATAGATGCAAAGAATAAAAAAGTTGTTGTTCATAATTTAAAAGATGACAAAACATACGAAGAAACCTATGATAAGTTGGTGGTTTCAACAGGAAGTCAACCAATTAAGCCACCGATTCCAGGGATCAATGAAGCTACAAACCTATTTACACTAAGAAATATCCCAGATATGGATCAAATCATTAAATATATTAATGAACACAAGCCAAGAAAGGCTGTAGTAATTGGTGGTGGGTTTATTGGTGTCGAAATGATGGAAAATCTACATCATTTAGGCATGCAGGTGACACTCGTAGAAATGGCACCACAAGTGATGGGCATGTTTGATTACGAAATGGCGCAAATCATTCATCAAAAAATTGTTGATCATGGTGTAAGTTTGGTATTAAGTGATGGAGTTAAGTCATTTGATATGGAAGGTAAAAGAATTACTTTAGCATCTGGATTATCAATTATGACTGATTGAATCATATTTGCAATTGGTGTTAGACCAGATAACATTCTCGCAAAGAAAGCGAATTTGGATCTAACTGATCGTGGATTTATTAAAGTTAATGAGTATTTACAAACATCAAATAAAGATATTTATGCAATTGGTGATGTTATTGAAATACCAAATATAGTTACCAAACAAAGCATGGCAGCTGCATTAGCTGGTCCTGCAAATAAACAAGGTCGATATGTCGCAAATCATATTTGCGGAATTAAAGACGAATATCATGGTACTTTAGCAACTTCAGCAGCTAAAATCTTTGATATAACAGTTGCATCTACTGGTGCAAATGAAAAAACTTTAAAACAATTAGGTTTACCATATAAAGCAATTCATATTCACCCTACAAATCACGCTAGCTATTATCCTGGTTCTTCAGTTATCTCGTTAAAAGTATTGTTTAATCCTGAAACTGAAGAAATTTATGGAGCACAAGCTGTTGGTGGTGAAGATGGTGTTGATAAGCGTATTGATGTTTTATCTACAGCTATTTTTGGAAAAATGAAGGTTACAGACTTAAAACATCTTGATTTAGCTTATGCTCCACCATTCTCATCTGCAAAGGATCCAGTAAATATGGTTGGATTTGTAGCAGAAAATATTATTTCTAACTTAGTAAAAACAATAACATGGCAAGATATGCAAGATTTAGCATCAAAAGGTAGTTATATACTTGATGTTAGAGAAGAAGCTGAATATGTCTTAGAATACTTACCTGGTTCAGTCAATATTCCATTATCTCAACTAAGAAATCGTTTGGATGAAATTCCAAAGGATCAAGAAATTTACGTTTACTGCCATGTTGGAACAAGAGGATATACTGCAACAAGAGTATTGGAACAACATGGATACCATGTTAAAAACTTAGATGGTGGATTTAAATCATATAGCTGTGTATTTGATCATGATGGCTCTGAGATCTGTTTTACACTTACAGATGATTTAGGTATTCCTGTTGTTGATAAAGAAAACAAGAAGCAGCAATACCTGTTGTAAATGAAGCTAAAGTAACATTGTCTATTGATGCTTGTGGTTTACAATGTCCAGGACCTATTGTTCAAGTATACAAAGCGATGCAAGATATTGAAGACGGTAATATACTAGAAGTAAAAGCAACTGACCCTGGGTTCCAAAAAGACATTAAAACATGGGCAGAAAAAACTGGTAATACCTTAATTAATATAGAAAAAGAAGATAAAATCATTTTAGCTTATATTCAAAAAGGAAAATCTAAAAATCTAGATAAAGGTATTGAAGTCACTGAAAGCAAAAATGGTACGACAATTGTTGTCTTTAGTCAAGATTTGGATAAGGCTATTGCAGCATTCATCATTGCGAATGGTGCTAAATCAATGGGTAAAGAAGTATCACTATTCTTTACATTCTGGGGACTTAATATTTTAAGAAAGCCTAGAAGAGTTAAATTAAAGAAATCATTTATTGAAAAAATGTTTGGAAAAATGATGCCTAGAGGTACAGAAAAACTTCCAATATCAAACATGAATATGGCTGGTATGGGACCTAAAATGATCAAAGGTATTATGAAGAAGAAGAATGTTGATTCATTACAAACATTAATGAAAACAGCAATGGATATGGGTGTAAAAGTTACAGCATGTGCAATGAGTATGGACATTATGGGTATTCATAAAGAAGAACTTATTGATGGCATTGAAATTGCAGGTGTAGCAACTTATTTAGGTGACACTCAAGACTCGAATCATAACTTATTCATATAATAAAAACGCTCAACGAAACTGTTTGCTAAATATGGACAGTAATTAAAAAAGACTAGGAAGAGTTGACATTCTCAATTGTAGAGGTGTCAACTCTTTTATTTTTTTACTTTGTCTGTCTTCATTGTAATATGTGATGTAAGAATCGACAAGTATTTTCATTTGTTTTATTGTGATTTGATGATGAAGATGCATACATTCACTTTTAAATTGGCTGAAGAAAGATTCTATTGGACAATTATCAACACAGCTACCCTTAGCTGATACACTATGCTTTATCCAATGTCTTTTCAACCACCTATGGTAAGTTTGTCCAACAAATGGGGTGCCTTGATCAGAATGCAGTATTAATCCTTTGCGATAATTTCTGGGTACGTTTCTTGTGGCTTGTTTTAAAGTATCCATGACCAGTTTTAGATCATTTCTATTGGAAACTTTGTAACTGACAATATATTTATCATAGAGATCTTTTATCGCACACAAATAGATGGTTCCTTGTGTTGTGGGCAAATAAGAAACATCTATACTCCACTTTTGATTTGACATTTTTGTGGTAAAATCTCTTTGAAGGAGATTAGGAATGCGATGGTGGTTGACCTTGCTATATCTTTTTCTCTTTCGTCTGATAATGGACTGAATACCATTCAGTTTCATGTATCGATACACGGTGCTCTTCGTGGTAAAGACGCCGTGTATTTTCTTTAATTTCATTTGAATTGTTTCTATGCCCCATCTTTTATCTTTATGGTAGAGACTAACAATCTGATGGTTAAGCAATTCATTGAACGCTTTATATTTTGGCCTACCTAAGCGAATCCATTCATAGTAACCGCTTCTTGAACATGACATCCTCATGCAGAGATAGATGATAGAATAACGATCCTTTAATTGGTCTATGACTTGGTATTTTTCTCGCGCGTTCTTAGGTAGGCTACCGCTTTTTTTATGTCTTCACCACTTTTGATATACTTTAACAGTTCCGCTTTACTCATGATGTCCAAGTTAAGCTTCTTAGGTCTACCTTTGTTTGGTATCTCTTTTTTCGTGCCTTTTCCTCTACGATCTACACAAGTGCCATGCTTTCGATACTGTTTTACCCATAAATCTAATTGGCTATGAGCAATATCAAAA
This sequence comes from Tenericutes bacterium MO-XQ, assembly GCA_002838185.1. Taxonomy (GTDB): domain Bacteria; phylum Bacillota_I; class Bacilli_A; order Acholeplasmatales; family Acholeplasmataceae; genus Mariniplasma. Next base: position 1,199,270 of record CP017948.1, read on the forward strand.
CTTCTAAGTATTTGACGCTGTGTTTTCTCTTTGCTTAAATACAGTTCTACAATCTTGTTTTTCTCATCGATTGTATACGATGGATGCTTTCTTGTTTTTCTTTCATTCATTCTAACGACTCCTTTATATTCATTCTAACAAAAAAAGCTAGAACACTATACTATGTCCTAGCCTTTTTTTAAGTTGTCCGTTTTAATCAAATAGTTTCACTGAGCGTTTTTTCTTTTTTCTTATTCAAATGTATTAAGATTTTATCAAGTGTCATAAGAAGTGCTGGCAAACATATAAGAACAAACATGTATGAGATAAATGCTCCTTTTCCGAGTAAAAAACCAATATCTTTAACAGCTGAGATGTTTGAAAACAAGCCTTCCACAAATCCTGCACAAGATAAAACAAAAGCAGAAATAGTTATTGTAATAAAGCTCTTTTTAAATGAAAAATCCATAGCTTCAAAAACACTTGAAGTCTTTCTTTTTTCGATATAACGATGTGTCATTAATACAGCATAATCTATGGTTGCTCCTAACTGTATTGCCATCACAACCAAATAGCCAATAAAAATGGTTTGTGTATCTTGAATATAGAGTATAGATAAATTAAACCATATTGCTGATTGAATGACTAAAACGAGAATGATGGGTACAAATATTGACTTAAAAGTGATGCATAAAATAATAAATATAGCAAGTATCGAAAGCAGTGAAATCATAAGTTGATCTGAAGTCACTAAATCCTTGATTTCAGCTGTTGAAGCTGCCATCCCAATGATGTAATAATTATCATAGTATGTCCCAACAGATTCATGAAGATTATTAGAAAACATATATAAGGCTTCATTTTCATCTGTCAGTGATGATTTAATTAATATTCTCGTATATTGATTACCAACAAAATTTGATACCAAAGAATCAGGCAGCATTGATCTTGGTATGTTTGGATCAACTACACTAACTAAACTGGTTACCTCAAGCACATCCGCATTTTGTGATAATTCACTAACAAGACTAACTTCATCTTCAACGTGATTATTAGGGACTAATATCACTAAGTTTTGATAACTTCCAAAAGTTTCAGATATTTCTTTTTGATCAATCATTACGCGTCTATTTTCATCAAAAGAAGTGTTGTTACCATATAAGTATTCTGTTTTGCTAGATAAGTACATACCAACAATAGTAATCATTAAAAAGACTATAACAATGATATACTTGACTTTACTGATATGCTTAACATAAGACTTAAAAGGACTTAAAAAGTGTTTGTGCATTGTTTTTTTAATCAATGGATAAAAGAAATAGATAAGTATAGGTAGTAATATAAGTGTAGATAAATAAGAAAGTAGTATACCTTTTGATAATACAATACCAATGTCAAATCCAATCTTATAACTCATAAATAATAATGATAGAAATCCAGCAATGGTTGTAAGTGCGGAAGCAGTAATTGATGGGAATGCTCGTCTATAAGCAGTTTTAATCGCTTGATTTAAATCATCAGTTTTTTCTTTCTCTTCATAAAATCTGTGCATAAGAAATAGACCATAATCGAGTGATAAAGCCAATTGTAAAGCTAAAGCCATGGTTTGTGTAATATATGATACACTAGGTAAAAAGATGTTTGTTCCTAGATTTAGAAGAACAGCTACACCTATGCTCATCAACAATATAATAGGTTCAATCCAAGATTTTGATGCAACAAACATAATGATTAAAACAACTGGCAATATGAGTAACATAATTTTAATGACTTCCTGATTTGCGATATGTCTATTTTCAATGTTCATTAAAGCTTCACCACGAAGTGCATAGTCATAAACTCTTAATTCGTCTTTGATAAGATTAATAACGGATTCAACTTCTAGATCATAAGCATCTAAGCCTATAGAAATTTGCATAAGCGCTTTTTGATCTTTGTAAAAAGCACTTTTCAGAGATTCATCTACGAGTGAAATAGGAACGAGTGATAAATCAACATAATCATCTAGCCAAATGATTTGTTCGACATGTTCGATCTCATTTAAAAATAATTTGACAGCAATCACTTCATCAACAGATATATCATTTATCTGTAGTTCGATTAAGCTATGAACTCCAAATTCATTTTCTAGAGTGTCGATACCTTCTCTAGTTTCAGAATCTTGAGGTAAATATGTGGTTAGATCATAGTTTGTTTCAACTTTTGGTATGAGTATTGAAAATAAAAGTGTTGTTAAGACCACAATGACTAAAATAACGATCCTTTTAACCATAATAAAACCTCCAAATCATAATTTTAAATAAAGATTTTAAATATCTATTTTAATTATATCTATTTTATGGTATAAATAAGATATGAAACCATATTTAAAATATCATTTGAAACCATATTTAAGGAGGCTATCTCATGAAAAATCAAGAAATAAAAAGAAAAATCATGGATACCACAAGAAATTTGATGAGACATAATACTCATATAACCATTAAGGATATTGCTGATGCATCATATATCAATATTGCAGCAGTCAACTATCATTTTGGAAGCAAAGAAAACTTGCTGATGGCAGTCATGGATGAAGTTGTTGAAAAATTGAAATTAGATATTATCAATCTTATTGAGAAACATAAAGATGTCACACCTGTAGAAAACTTCATTGAATCTATTGTAACTTATATATATAATTATGCTATCGATAATATTGGTATTCTAAACTACTTGTTCTTAACAAAAGAACTCCAAAATGAGTCATCAAATGCTCTCATTAAAACATTTTTTACTGAAAATGAGTTTACTAGGATGGTTTATCAAAATTTAAAACAAGCTCATAAAACAGATAATCAAAAAGAATTAGCATCCAGATATATGATTTTATTTTCTTCTTTTAGTATTCCTTTGTTTATTCAACTTTCTGAAATCAATCAAAAATCTACCACTAAAATTGAAACTTTTAAAGATCCAGAATTTCGGAAGTTATACATCAAGCAACTTGTGAAAATGGTTGAATTATAATATGAAAATCGTAGAACTAGATCAAAACGAGTATCATAACTACCTCATCGAAGATACATATATCACTAAATATTTGCATCTAGTGAAAATAAAAAAATCAAAAGGAATACACATTTACATCAAGAAAAAAAGGATATTTCGAAATAAAGAAAGATCCATAGAGTTTAAATTATTTGAAGATTACGTAGAGCACGGACAAGCATTTGGGATTTTCGAGAGAAAAAAATTAATCGCAGTTATAGAAGGTTCGATGGAAAATTGGAATAATACATATCGCATATGGAATCTATATGTGACAAGACGACATCGAAAAGAAGGATTTGGCACTGCACTATTTGAACACATGGAATCTATAGCAAAATCCTTAGGAGCAAGAGCTATAGTTTTAGAAGTGCAATCATGCAATGATCCTGCTATAAATTTTTATGAAAAACATGGACTCCATTTTATAGGTCTTAATACTATCGCTTATACAAATGAAGATGTTCAAAACAAAGAAGTTAGATTAGAATATGGAAAAAGACTATAAAAAAACCACAGATTTCTGTGGTTTCAGACTGTAGACAAAAACAGTTTTTTAAGAAGAATATCTCATTTTGAGATGTTCTTTTTTTGTTTGAGTATAAAAAAAAGAGTTTTTCACTCAATTCCAGTCAAATCGCAGATATATTACCACATGATTGTGGCTAACTTTTTCAAATTGTACATACTTAAAATCATGAAGCTTCGATCCTCATTTTTCCTAAGTCCTCTAAGAAACGTAAATCCCAGACAATGATTCATTTTTGAAATTCCAAACACCCTTTCAACTGATGTTTTTCTTTTCGGATATACCTCTTTGCCAATCTCAGATAGTCGAATCAGTTTAGCTTCTTCACTATCTGCTTCATAAAAATGTCTTAGTATCACTTTTGTTTTCTGATTTGTACACTGAGTCTTAAAAGGACAATTTAAACAATCTTTCGTTTTTGTTTTATATGCTTTATAGCCTTGTTTGTTGGTACCTCTATAAGTTAAGACTTTTTCATTTGGACAAACATAATAATCATGAAGTTCAATATATTTGAATCTATGTTTTGTAAAATATAATATATTGGATGATCCACCAGCACCTTTTCTTCCTTTAGGTCTTTTATAGGGAATCACAGGCTTAACACCTCGTTTAAATAATTCATGAAGTAATACTGGATGATCATACCCTGAATCCATAACTGCCATGTCAACTTCTTCATGAGCTTCTATATAATTAATGACTGTTTCCAGTCCAGTTTGACTATCGTGTAAGTTACCTGGAAATACTTGAGATGCTAATACCCATCCGTTTTCATCACTAATCACTTGGTTACTATAGGCTAACTGTCTTTCTTTCTCACCTTTATGAAACATGCCACAGTCCGGATCAGTAAGGCTCTTTGTTACTTTTTTAGCTTCGTTGAAATCTATTTCTTTTTTGCCTTCTTCAACTCTAACTTCATTGATTTCTGTTTGTAGAGATTCTACATACCGGTTCGTTGAATCATTGATGATAATGTCATTGACTTGTCTTTTATTTGCATATGCCTTAATATGTGTTGCATCGACAAATATATTATCCATTTTGACAAGCTTTAATTTCATGGCTTGATATAAAATCGTATTAAAGATCTCTTCAAAAACAGAAGTGCCTTCAAAACGACGTACATAGTTTTTCCCAAAGGTTGAAAAGTGTGGAACGACATCATTAAAATCGTATCCTAAAAACCATCGATATGCAGCATTAACTTCGATTTCTTCAATTGTTCTTCTCATGGATCTAATGTTAAATAAATACTGAATAAAGACAATCTTAAATAAAATGACTGGGTCTATAGATGGTCTTCCCATATCATCTGCGTATAAATTTTCTACAATATCATAAATAAAACTGAAATCAATCGCTTTATCTATTTTTCTAACTAGATGATTGTTTGGAACGAGTTTATCCATGTCCATGATGAAGATGTTTTCGCGATTGTTTATTTGATGTTTTGTTAACATGAAATCACCAACCTTTGTTATTATTTTACCATGTTACCTATATATTTATATATAGGTAAAAGTAACTTTTGTATAAAAAAAAGAAGATCAGAAGCGGACGTGGGTCTATTAAGTAGTTCTATCTACACCGATTTTTAGTAGTCTATGCTACAAGTGACCAAACTGATCTTCATATTCATATTTTATAATAATTTTTAAAAAAATACCATATCCTCAGATACGGTACTTTGTCTACAGCCTGAAACCACAGATTTCTGTGGTTTTATTTTACTTTAAGTGTGATACATTTTAAATATAATGACTCATCTGAGCCCAAAAGAACTGGATGATCCTTACTTTGAATTCTAAAATCAATCATTTGAGTGATGCATTTTGCATCATGCGATGCATCCATTAACATATCTAAAAATAGTTGAGGTGTCATATAATGAGAACATGAACACGAGATGAGATATCCATCAGGATTGATGATTTTTAACGCTTGTAGATTAATATCTTTGTAGCCTTTATATGCTTTTTTAATATCATCACGTTTTTTTGCAAAAGCTGGTGGATCTAAGACAACGACATCAAAAGCTTTTTTATTCTCTTGATATGCTCTAAGTTCATTAAAGACATCAGCTTTATATGCTTCAACTTGATCTAAATGATTAAGTTTTGCGTTTTTCTTGATTTGATTGACTGCATGCTCTGAGATATCAAGGCATGTTACTGATTTTGCTTGATGATATGCAGCATGTAAACCAAATCCACCGATATGTGAGAAGCAATCCAATACGGTTTTATCCTTAACAAAAGGTTTTAAAGCATTGTGATTTTCTTGTTGATCTAAAAATGAACCTGTTTTCTGACCATTTTTGATATCAATTTCCATGAGTAAGTCATTTTCTTTAATGCTTACAATATCTGGAACAGTTCCATAAACTGTATCTTTGAAAAGTTGTAATCCCTCTTTTTTCCTTACTGGGACATCACTACGTTCATATATTCCTTTTGGATGAAAAATATCTACAAGAATTTTGATAAACATTTCTTTTCTTAAGTCAATACCCAAAGAAAGTATTTGAATAGAAAGATATTGATCGTATTTATCAACAATAAATCCTGGGATACCATCTGCTTCACCAAATACTACACGATAACTATTTTTAAAGCCCATATCAACTCTGGATTGATTAGATTTTTCAATCAGATTTCTAAAAAAATCTTCATCAATGATTTCATCTTCGTTTCTAGATAATATCCGTACAAATATTTTAGATGTAGTATTTAAAAACCCTTTGCCAATAAATTGACCATTTGATGCATAAACATAAGCAATTTTACCACTTTTTATGGGTCCTTTAATTTGATTAATTTCATTTCCATAAACCCAAGGATGGCCTTGTTCAATTCTTATTTCTTCATTTGGTTGTAAATAAATTTTACAATAATCCATGTTATTTTCCTTTTTCTTGTTCTTTTTGATACATGTCTAGTACGTAAGTTTTAAACTCGATATCATAATCATCGTTAATGAGATTCACAAATTTTTTAATTTTGTTTTCATTGCCTTCAAATTCAAGAACATTGAAACATCTTTTTAAGGAGAGTTTAAAGTTTTCATCATCACCTAAGCGATGATACGCCAAAGATTGATAATAATAGAAGAACTCCATGAGATAATAGGAATAAAGTGACCGATTTCTAGTTATTCCAATTTCACAAAATTTGATTACTTGATGATAAGATTCCAAAATACCAGAGCGTTTTGCAAGTTTTGCTAATATCAATGTGTATACTTTATCATTCCCACCACTTATTATCAAACGTTGATCGTTTAAATAAGAAGAAAGTTTATCAATAATTTTATTGCTATCATCTACAGGCATAACATCGATTAAAAAAGTTAAAATTAGCATTTCGTAAGTACTTAGTATACCTTGTTCTAAAACTGCGGGATAGTTTACCAAATCAATATTCATTTGTCTAACTTGAGGATGAGTAATTGCTTTACGATAATAGTCATTAACTGTGATACTATGCTTATAGAGTAGAAGATTAGATGCTTCAATAATGTTTTCTGGATTAATCGTTTTTAATAGATTATTAAACTCTTTATGGGCATAATTAACAGCAAGATTATATAAATCATTCATAGTTTTTGTTTCTTCTAATCGTAATGCTTCAAATTCACGTAGTATGGTATCAGTTTTTAAGCCTAATTTAGACGCTAATTGTGCAACAACACTAAAAGGGATATCAGATTCACCTTTAAGATATCTTCGATACTGTCTTAAAGATATGATATCTTCAACAAAAGAAAGTTGAGAAATGTGTCTTGCAGAGCGTAATTGCTCTAAATAAATGCATAATCCATTATTTTTTATCAAAAAAATCACCTTTTTCTGCCGAATGGGACATATACGCCCTATTCAATATCTAGTTTGTGACATAAAATGAAGCCATAAAGGGAGGTTCATTATATGAAAAAATTAGTAAAAGTTGTATCTTTAGTAGTTGTTTTGGTTATGGTGTTAGCTTATAGTTTATTTTTTAACAGAGGTTCTAATAAACAAATTAGTTTAGATTTTGAAAATTCAGGTCAACCAGAATGGTCTGAAATCATAGAAGCAAGTAAATTCTTTGACAGTATTAGTTTAGATTTTGAAAATTCAGGTCAACCAGAATGGTCTGAAGTTGTTGAAGCAAGTAAATTCTTTGACAGTATTAGTTTAGATTTTGAAAACTCAGGACAACCAGAATGGTCTGAAATCGTTGAAGCTAGAGGTTATAGTAATAGATTTAGAAGAAACAACGATTTTAAGAACTCAGGATTACCTGAAACAATCGAGTTTGATAGATTTTAATTCACATAAGTTATTATAACATATTTTTATTTAATTTATAGGCTTCATTGTGCACTTTAGAACAAACAATGGACGGCAGGAAACTGGGCAAGGAGCATTAATATGATATTTGGAGTTATCTTGATGATCGTTACAATTGTACTTACTTTCTATATCTTTTTTAGTGCTGCTAAATTTCAAAATCATTATTTATCTGAAAATTCATATGAAATGTCTCAAAAACAAGAAAAATTCACAAAATTGTTAACTAGTCTAGCATTTCTAGCTACAATTACGTGGTGGAGTTCATACTTATTAATCAAATTTATAGAAAAAGAATTTCAAATATTTGATCAAAGATGGATATTAGACAGTACAATTAATGTGATTTTGAGTATTATTATTATTTTGGTTATGTTAACTTATCGTAATCATACATATAAAAAGTTTTTCATAGATAATGTCGTTAAAGTCTTTTTATATGAATATACCATGATATTCATTTTCGGCATCACGTATGCAAGTATCATAACGTATATTTTCGAGATCAGTAATGTATTATTTTGATATCAATCCGGGGGGATTATGATGAATATATTATATTTAACGCACATCTTTAATAGTAATGCTTATAAATGGATTCAATATGTTTTTGAAGATCATATTTTTAGATCTGAATACTTTTTCTTATTAGAAATCGGTATTTTAATTGGATATATTTTAGGAATTATATTCATATTTATAAATACCTTTATTCAATTAGAGAGAATTTCTAAGCAAGGTGTTCATGGGATTTATTTATTAATGATTTTAGAATTACTAATTACACTTATGTTTCTTAGTCTAACAATATTCAATTTAACAATTGATTTATTTATCATCTGTTTTATATTGTATATTATATTTACAGTCTTCATTGACCAAATGAAAGAAAGATACATTTATCAAGATGATTATAAACAAAGACACCCAAAACAAATTATTTAATATATATAAGATGAGGATTATCTTCATCTTTTTTTTGCCTTTAAATTGAGAAAATCATTATTTCATTGTATGATAGAGGAAAGGAGTTGGTGATATGTCTTTAAGTGATTTAATAAAAACTAGAGTAAGTCAAAAATCTTATATAGAAAAAAAAGTAGATTTAGATATGTTAGAAGAGTTATTAGATGTTAGTGTATTTGCTCCAAATCATAAGATGCGTGAGCCTTGGAATTTTGTAATCATTGAAGGTGAGCAAAAACAGTTATTGAAAAGTAGATATTTAGAAAAACTACCAGAGGATCAAAAAGAAGATGCGAGTAAAAAATTAAGCAAAATATTCGTAGCTCCAGTGGTCATAGCTTTTATAATGCCACTTAGTCTAGACTATGATGATGAAATCGAAGATTTACAAGCAAATGCAATGTTAGTTCAAAATTTCCTATTACTAGCAAACGAAAAAGGTTTGTCAACACATGTTAAAACACCATTATTTATTAAAACTGATTTATTTAAAGATGTTTTAGACATTGAAGAAAACGAACTTGTTACATGCTTAGTGATGGTTGGTTATGCAGATCAAAGAAACAATCCAAAGCGTAGAACACCAGCAAAAGAGTTAATTAGATACTACAAGTAAATACAAAAAAATGACACTAATTAAAGTGTCATTTTTTATATTATGATTGATTAGGTTTATACGCAATTGTAGCTTTAACAGCAGTTTGCCAACCCTTTATATTTTTTTCTCTATCAGCTTTACTCATATGTGGAACAAATGTCTTATCTAGATGCCATGATGCTTTGATCTCCTCTAAATCTTTCCAATATCCAACTGCTAATCCTGCAAGATAAGCAGCACCAAGTGCAGTTGTCTCAGTTATTTTAGGTCTATTTACATCTATATTTATGATGTCAGACTGAAATTGCATTAGAAAATTATTAACAATTGCTCCACCATCAACTTTAAAAGATTTTATAGGTAATTTAGCATCTTTTTGCATAGCGTTTAAAACATCCATAGATTGATAACATATGGATTCTAATATAGATCGAGCAAAATGCTTTTTATTTGTTCCTCTGGTTAATCCAAAAATAGCACCTTTAGCTTCAGAATCCCAATATGGTGTGCCTAAACCAACAAATGCAGGAACAATATATACACCTTCATTATCCTCTAATTCAAGTGATAAAGGTTCTGTCTCTTTTGCTTGTTTGATAATTTCTAAACCATCACGTAACCACTGTACAGATGAACCTGCAACGAATACTGATCCTTCAAGTGCATACGTTACTTTATCATGAATTTTCCAGGCAATGGTTGTTAATAATCCGTTTTTGGATTGAACTGGTTGATTTCCAGTATTCATTAACATAAAACATCCTGTTCCGTAGGTGTTTTTTACTGCACCATCTTCAAAACATGTTTGTCCAAATAAAGCAGCTTGTTGATCACCAGCTATACCACTAATAGGAATTTCCTCGCCATAAAAGTGATAGGGTTTAGTATATCCATAAATCTCAGAAGAAGAACAAACTTCAGGTAATATAGATTTGGGTATATTGAGTGCTTGTAATATATCTTGATCCCATGTCAGTGAATTAATATTATAGAGCATTGTTCTAGATGCGTTTGTTACATCTGTTTTATGAGTACCACCTGTTAATTTATATAATAACCAACTATCAATGGTTCCAAATGAAAGTTTATTATCTTCAGCCATCTTTTGCCCATTAGGTATGTGATCAAGAATCCATCTGATTTTCGAAGCTGAAAAATAAGGATCAATGACAAGCCCTGTTTTCTCTTTGATCATGGATTCTAATCCACGATCTTTAAGTGTATTACAAATATCTTGAGTTTGTCTTGATTGCCATACAATCGCATGATAAACAGGATTACCAGTTTCTTTTTCCCATATAACAGAAGTTTCTCTTTGATTGGTGATACCAATTGCACTGATTTGATTTGCTTTAATATTTGCATCAATCAAAGCTCTTGCTAATACTGTTAAAACACTAATCCAAATCTCATTCGCATCTTGTTCAACCCAACCGGGTTTTGGATAATACTGCTTAATTTCTTCAGAAGCAACAGCAACAACTTGACTATTCTTATCAAAGATAATTGCCCGTGTTGATGTAGTTCCTTGATCAATTGCTAAAATATATGAGTTCATTTGTTTACTCCCTTATCAATAATTTGGTTGCGATGATGTCAACATCTGTATCTAAAATATGTTTGACAATTACATCTCCTATTTTAACATTTTTTTTAACAGTTATATGATTAAGTTTTTCTAAAGCTTCAAAGAGCAATGATTTTTCTATAGGTTTATCTGTCTTCACAGATAATCTAGGCATCATCTTAGAATCTGTTTTAACAGTTGTTGTTAAAATGCGTTTAGGACAAGTCATTTCCTCAATAGCATAATTTTTACCTCTAGGACACTTATTACCGGTGACATTAAGGTTTTCATCAACTGTAACATGGCATCCTATTGGACACATGATACATATCATTTGTTTTTCATTCATTATTAGGCCTCCTCAATCATTATTTCTAAGGGTAACGTATTGATCAAATCACTTGGTTCAATACGAATTTTTTGCATCTCTGCTGGAGCTACGTATTTTAAGGTTTTTCTTTTTATTATTTGATCGCCTTGCTTGATCATAAGTTTGAAAACATCATGTTTTTGTGTACTTCTAAACAAAATATCAAATGCTTCATCAATTTGATTATAGTCAATCATTTGTGGGACCACATAGCGAATATGCTGATCAAATTTAACGGGTATTTGAATTTTATTCATAGAGGTAGAATTTAAAACATATGCTTTTGCGTTTTTTCCTGCTTTTTTGCTTTCAATGGTAACATCATCTACTAAGTCATGGACATGAAGCGCATTACCACAAGCATATAGACCACTGATTGAAGTTTCTAATTTTTGATTAACAATGGCACTTTTTGTTAGTGGATCAATATCAATATTAAGCGCATCAAAAAGTTTGATATCTGGAATAAGACCTATAGAAAGTAAAAGAGTATCAACCTCAAAAGCTTTTTCTGTATCTTCAATAAAATTCCGATTTTGATCAACTTGTTGAATGATGACTTTCTCAATACTATCTTTACCGATGATTTGCTTAATCGTATGAGAAAGATAAAGTGGTATATCATAGTCATTTAGACATTGGACAATATTTCTTGTCAAGCCATTTGAAAAAGGCATGAGTTCAGCAACACCTAATACCTTAGCACCTTCTAAAGTCATACGTCTTGCCATGATTAGACCAATATCACCACTTCCGAGTATAAACACTTTTTTTCCAACTAAATAACCATCAATATTCAAATATCTTTGTGCACTTCCAGCAGTCATAATTCCTTTAGGTCTATCTCCTGGAATATCAACGTGTCCTCTTGCTCTTTCATAACATCCTGTTGTTAAAACAACACTTTTTGATGTGATAATCATTTCTCCGTGCTCAATGTTTGTAGCTTTAATTTTAAAAAATTCATCTTTAGATATATCCAGTACAGTTGTATCTAAAAGATAATCAATATCTTTTTCTAATACCAAATCAATGAGTTTTTGAGCATATTCAGGACCGGTTAACTCTTCTTTAAACACATGCAATCCAAATCCATTATGGATACATTGATTTAATATACCACCAAAAGTTTTTTCGCGTTCTATGATAAGAATATTTAGTTGCTCATCATATGCTTCAAGAGCAGCAGATAATCCTGCAGCACCTGCACCAATGATGACAATATCATATGTATTTTTCATAAGCCCACCTTCGATTCTTGATCAAGTATTGGAGTGTTTTCTTGATCATAATTAATTTCATGTAAAGGTTTATGTGTTTCTCGTGCAATAATTCTAAGAACTAATGACTCACAATATCCACCTTGACAAAGACCACTTCCTGCACGAGCTCGTTTTTTAATACCTTTGATGGTATCGCTACCTAACGGACCAGATATAGCATCAATAATTTCTTGTTCAGTAATGTCCTCACATTTACAGATGATACGACCATACAACGGTTTTTCTTTGTGTAGCTTTTTCTTTTGATCATCCGATAAATCTTTATAAACGATTTTCTTTTTTAAAATTGGATTAAAGTCTGGCTTTATAGGTAAATCTATATGAATAACTTCATTGACTAAATATTTTGCGATTGCAGGAGCTGCAGTAATACCTGGTGAGTCTATACCAGCAACATGATAAAAACCTTTGACTTTTTGATCTTCTTGAATATAGAAGTCTTCATAGGTAGATGTAGATCTTACACCTGCAAATTGCCTAATGATGAGATGGTATGGTACATTTTCAGCCATATCTTTAATATTATTTTTGATATATGCTAGTCCCTTTTCAGTAGTACTTATATCATCTTTATCTTCAACCCAATCGCTTGTAGGTCCTAATAGAATATTGCCATGTATTTGAGGTGTGATTAAAACACCTTTCCCTTTTTTAGAAGGCATAGGATATATGACATGATTCATGTATCCTTTTACACTTTTATCCAATACGTAATATTCACCTTTTCTAGGTTTGATTTCAAACGATATATCGGGATTAATCATCTTAGCAATTTGATCACTGTATACACCAGCAGCATTAATCAAATGCTTGCTTAAATATGTTTTATTAGATTTAGTCTCAACTTTAAAATGATTGTTCGTATAAGAAATATTGGTAACATGTGTATTTCTATATAGTTCAACCCCATTTTTGATTGCATTTTCTAAAGCGAAAAACGCAACTTCCCAAGGAAAGCACACTTTAGTTGTAGGTAAAGACAATACTTTTTTGATGTTTGAATTTAGATTGGGTTCCAATTTTTTTGCTTCATCGATGGATAGAAATTCCATATCCTCAACCCCATTTAATTTAGCATTTTCATAGAGTTTTTGCATATCTATGATTTCATCTTCATCTTTTGCACAAACAAAAGCACCTGTTCTTAAAAGTGAAATGTGCAATTCTTTTTCTAATGCATCATAAAGATCATTTCCTTCAACAGCTAATCTGGCTTTTAAAGTGCCATGTTTTGGATCGTGACCAGAATGAACAATTGCACTATTAGCTCTTGTTTGAACATTTGCAACATCATTTTCTTTTTCTAAAACACATACTTTTAAATCAAATTTTGATAATTCTCTAGCAATCATTGAACCAATGATGCCTGCACCTATAATAGTGTAATCATACATAAAATATCCTCCTATGATAAATAAAAAAGAGAAAAAATGATCTTAATCAATTTTCTCTCTCTTTTTCTCTTATTCATTATTAACATTTACATCCAAAGTTCTGGATTTGAAACAGTCACAGCGATTGCACCAGCTTTGATGCATTTATTCATTTGCTGTTTGTCGTGAATTAAACCACCCATGAGTATTTTTGCATGTACCTGATCTTTAATAGAAGGAATCATATCTACGCAAGCAGCAGGTAAAATCTCAATATATTCTGGATTTAATTTTTGCGCAATGGATAAGCTTTGCTCCAAAGCAGTTGAGTCTTTTAAGAAAAATCTAAATATTCCAATAACGTTTCTCTTTTTGCAAATTTCTATGACTTTTGGTTTACTTGATATAATACCGTCAACATTTAGTGCTTGAATCAAATAGATTGCACCATATTCATCACTTGAAAGTCCTTTAATGAGTTCAGAATGAATGAGCACTTTTTTATGATGGTTTTTTAAAGTTTTTACTAAATCAGGGAGTTGCGCTAGTTGGAAACTCATCAAAATACCATATGTATAAGATGAATCGATAAATTTCTTTAACGCTTGATGATTACTTATTGCTGGGATAACTTGTTGCTCAATTGGCATGATTCACCCTCTCCTTAAAAAAATATGCAAAGTAAAATAGAAATCTATTTATAACTTTGCTCTCATCTCTTAATTTCTTAACTTATATACTTATTATAAACTTAATCATAAAGATAGTCAAGATGCTAATTTTAATAAGATTATGTTAAATTGTTGACAAATCAACAAAAATATTGATAATAGATTATAAAGTACAAAATTGAGGTGACATATGTTAAAAATATTTAAATTCTTAAAATGGTATCATTATGTATTCATTCTATTTATCTTAATATTCATTTATATACAGGTAAGACTAGATTTAATGTTACCAGAATATATGGGAAATATTATTAAAATCATTGGTAACGCGTATCAAACCGGTGAGAATCAAACAAGCGCTATTCTTAGTGAAGGATTATGGATGTTACTCGTAACTTTTGGTAGTATTGTTTCAACCATAGTTGCTAGTTATTTTGCTGCACGTGTTGGAACAAGAGCTGCTAACATAACTAGAAAGAAGTTATTTGAACACGTCCAAGGGTTTTCTTTAGAAGAAGTTAATGAGTTTACAACCCCTTCATTAATTACTAGATCAACTAATGATATCCAACAAGTACAAATGGCATTGATCATCATGTTAAGACTCATCTTTAGAGCACCAATTATGGCTATAGCAGCAATTTTGAAAGTAACTAGCCTTAATCTTTCCATGACTATGGTTATTGTCGGTGGAGTCGTTGCAATCATTATGATGGTTACAGTCATATTTATCATTGTTGGTCCTAAATTTACAAAATTACAAGAACGAACAGATGACTTAAATGAAGTTACAAGAGAGACATTGACCGGTCTTAGAGTTATTCGCTCACATAATGCACAAGATGTTCAAGAAGCTAAGTTCGAAGGTGTCAACACAAGACTCACTAAAACACATGTATTTGTGAATACAGCGATGAGCTTTTTGAATCCAGGTATGACACTTGTATTCAATGGTTTAAACGTTGCTTTAATTGTTGTGGGAGCAACTCTAATCAGTCAAAATCTTTTAGGCTCAACACCAATTGAAGGCTTAGCTATACAAATAGAGTTCATTTCTTATGGCATGATGATCATGATGAGTTTTATGATGCTTATTATGATGTTTATCTTCTTGCCTAGAGCTTTTGTTTCTGCAAGACGTATCATGAAGGTCATTGAAACATCTTATAAGATTGATGATCGCCATGCAGATCAATATCAAATACCTAATGATATTGATATAGAGTTTAAGAATGTTTGTTTCAAATATCCAAATGCTGAAGCTTGTGTTATCAAAAATATTAATTTCAAAGTAAACAAAGGTGAAACACTAGCATTTATTGGATCTACAGGATCTGGTAAATCAACGATCATTCAGTTATTACTTAGATTTTATGATGTAACAGAAGGTGAAATTTTAATTAATGGTATTAATATAAAAAAATATGCATTAGAAACTTTATATAAAATCATGGGCTATGTACCACAAAAAGGTCTCTTATTTTCAGGTACTGTTCGTGAAAATATGCTCATCGGAAACAAAGATGCCAAAGACGAAGCGATCATTAAGGCTTTAGAGATTGCGCAAATTAAAGACTTTATTGATGATAATGAGCAAGGTTTAGATTATCTCATTGATCAAGGTGGAAAGAATGTTTCAGGTGGACAAAAACAAAGATTATCCATCGCAAGAGCATTGGTTAAGCAACCTAAAATATATATTTTTGATGATTCATTTAGCGCATTAGATTATAAAACAGATAAGCAACTTAGATCAAATTTAAAATCTAAAGTTAAAGATGCCTTAAATGTTATTGTTGGACAACGCATAGGAACAATCATGGATGCTGATCAAATTATCGTTTTAGATCAAGGCGATATAGTTGGTCATGGTACACACCATGAGTTATTAGCAACATGTAAAGCATATCAAGACATTGCCTATGCGCAACTTTCAAAGGAGGAACTTGCTAATGGCTAAAGAAAAAAATACACAAAGACCTATGCGAGGTCCTGGACATATGAGAGTTGTTCAAAAGCCTAAGTCTATGAAAAAGGCCTTTAAGTTGCTACTCAAATATTTAGCACCTTATAAACTCATATTTATTACAGTTATTGTATTTGCTTCATTATCTGCTGTATTTAATATTTTAGGTCCAAGATTACTTGGACAAATAACAAATGAAGTACAACTTGGTATTTTTAATACAGCTGGTATTAATTTTGATCGCATTTATGAAATTGTATTTATCTTAATTGTTTTATATGCGTTAAGTTATGTGTTTAATGTATTACAAGGCGTCATAGTAACAAGAACTACTCAAAAAATCACTAAAAAAATGAGAAGTGATGTTTTCGATAAAATTGACAAAGTACCTCTTAAGTATTTTGATCAAACTTCACATGGCGATACGCTCAGTCGTATGAGTAATGATATTGACTTAATCAGTCAAGCGGTCAACTCATCAATTACACAAATATTTACATCGATTACTTTACTCGTTGGGATATTGGTCATGATGATCATTGTTTCATGGCAACTTGCTTTAGTTGCACTTATATCATTACCGTTATCAAGTTTTATCATGAGATTTATCATGAAAAAATCACAAACCTACTTCAGAAAACAACAAAAAACATTAGGTGCACTTAATGGTCACATTGAAGAGGCATTTACCGGTCAGCAAATTTTAAGAGCTTACCAAGCAGAAGATAAATTTCTAAACGTATTTGATCAACATAATGATGATCTATACGAGTCTGCTTGGAAAAGTCAATTCTTTTCTGGCTTAATGTTTCCGATTATGAACTTTGTAGGTAATTTAAGTTATATGTTAATTGCAGTATTTGGTGGATTATTAGCAGTTAGAAGAACTATATTAATCGGAGATATTCAAAGTATGCTCCAATATGTAAGAAACTTTAATCAGCCTTTAGGAAGTATTGCACAAAGTCTTACTCAGTTTCAATCTGCACTAGCAGCAACAGAACGTGTATTTGAGTTTTTAAATCTTGAAGAAATGGATCCAGAAGATAGAACTTTAAAACTTAAGAATGTTCAAGGTCATGTTTCATTTAAACATGTTAAATTTGGATATGAACCAGATAAAGAAATTATTCATGATTTTAGTTTAGATGTTAAACCTGGACAAAAAGTCGCAATCGTTGGTCCAACAGGAGCTGGGAAAACAACTTTAGTTAATCTACTGATGAAATTTTATGAAGTCAACGAAGGACATATTGAAATCGATGGTATATCTACAAAAGAACTCACAAGATATGAAGTTCATAAACTCTTTTCTATGGTACTACAGGATACATGGTTGTTCCATGGTACAGTCAAGGATAACTTGAAATATGGTCATCCAAATGCGACTGATGAGCAAATTATTGAAGCAGCTAAAACAGCTAACGTTCATCACTTTATTCAATCACTCTCATTTGGTTATGATCATGAACTTAAAGAAAATAGTTCAATATCTCAAGGACAGCAACAGCTTCTTACAATTGCTAGAGCGATGGTTACAGATGCGCCAATGCTTATCTTAGATGAAGCGACTTCAAGTGTTGATGTTCGTACTGAAATGTTAATTCAAGAAGCTATGGATCGCTTGATGAAGGGTAGAACAACATTTGTTATTGCACATCGCTTATCGACAATTAAAAATGCTGATGTTATTCTAGTCCTTAATGAAGGAGATATCATTGAAATGGGCACACATCAAACCTTACTAGATAAACAAGGATTCTATGCTGATCTATATAATAGTCAGTTTGATTTATAGGTGATATGATGGAAAACAATACACCGATATTCTCAGTTTTTTTACATGTGATGAAAAAGAAGATTATGGACGAACATTTGAAGTATTTTGAGTCACAAGGATTATCTAAACAACATATTCCCTATATGATGATACTTTCAAACCATCAAGGAGGATTATCTCAAACACAAATCATTGATATCATCAAGCATGATAAAGCACATGCTTCTAGAGCCTTGAAGGAACTCATTGAGCTTAATTACGCATATAAGGATAATGAAAAAGGATATAAAAATAAATATTATCTTACAGACAAAGGCTTTGAAATTGCAGTTAAAATCAAACATAAAAATGATGAAATTTTAGATGAGATATTTTCTGTTATTACAGAAGAAGAAAAGCATGTTTTAGAAGACATTCTAAAAAAAGTGGTCGAACATATGAATCAATAATAAGTAAAAGGGACACTGGTCATCCAATGTCCCTTTTAAAATATAATATTTAAGATGGCATCACTATCAATTTTCTCAAATGTTGATAAAATGACCTTCTTATGAATAAAATCAAGTCTTTTAATAGTCCCATAACTAGTTTTCACATAGCCATCGTAGAAGAATTCAAGCTCAATATCAATGTTGTGATGATAAGCAAAATGAAGTTTTCGGTTTAATTCTTCATATTGATCATCACTTAGTATGGGTTTGTTTTTTTTATTGAGCTTATATCTAAGTTCGTTAAGTAACGTGGAATATCCAACAAGAGCATCAAATGGAGCCCATTTAATGATGCCACGATCGACATATTTATGCATGGTGGCCTCCAATCATCTTATTTCTAGCTTTGGCTGTTGATGTTTCTAATTCAGTAGATGCTCGATTGATTGCATTTCTACCATATTTGAATTTCATCTCATCAACAGTTTGAAATAAGTTGTGCTCTTTAAGTAGACGTTCTGGATCTTCGAATAAAGAAAACTGATAAACATGAGCTTTTTGTAAATTAGAAGCACTCACATGAACACGTCTAATGGGGGTACCCTTATCGTAATATTTATCAAATAAAGCAAGACAAGTTTCATAAATTGTTTTTTCAGAAGAAGTAGGTTGTTCTAAAGTGATTTGTCTAGAAAAACCGCCTCCAACTTCCTTACTATAAGCAATACCTAAATGAATGGTTTTTGCAACTTTATGAGAAAGTCTTAATCGTCTTGAAACATCATCAACCATTTCAATGATAATTTGAAAAACATCTGGAACATAATAATCAGAAAAGAGCGTTTGCCCAATGCCATAACTCTTACTTTTTGAACGTACTTGGTGCTTATGTTGAATCATACTCATATCGATACCATGGGTGTGATAGTATAATTCTTCACCAAGTATCCCAAATTGTCTTTTGAGTTCTAAAACAGAGTAATTTGCAATGTCACCAATCTTAACTAAACCGAGTCTGTTGAGTCTTTTTTGCATATGATAACCAATACCCCACATTTCACTTAAAGGTTCAATTGGCCAGAGTTTTTTCTTAATATCTTCATAAGTCCAACGGGCAATGAAATCAGGAGCTTTTTTGGATTCAATATCTAGTGCTAGTTTAGAAATTAACATGTTAGGACCAATCCCAACGGTTGCAAATAGTTTGGTTTCGTTATATATAGTTTCTAGAATTTTCTTAGCAAGCTCAACATCAGTCATTTGATAGTAACTCAAGTATTCAGTGACATCTAAAAATGCTTCATCGACTGAGTAGACATATAAATCATCTTCAGAAATAAACTTCAAATAAACCTCAATAATTTTAGCGGAATATTCAAGGTAAAGACTCATTCTTGGCTTAGCTACTATCATATCGATATTTTCTGGTAGCTCATAAAATCTAAGTCTACTGGGAATGCCTAAGCTTTTAAGATAAGGAGATACAGCCAAAACAATAGAGCCGCCACCACGGCCTGCATCAGCAACCACTAAAGGTGTTTTAAAGGGATCAAGTTGTCTTTCTGCACATTCGACAGATGCATAAAAGCTTTTTAAATCAATGCATAAAATATGTCTATGTAATTTGTATTCATCCATGATCTCACCTACCTTGTGCACTTATTATATCAATTATTTTTTGAAAAAAAAGAGCATCTTGTATGATTTTACATGAAAGTGTTATCAGAAAAATATTACATTTATTTACATTCTAAAAAAGAAAAAAACACAAGAAAATTTCTTGTGTTTTATAAGTATAATTCTGGTTTTGGAAAAACCTTGTTTTTTAAATCAACAGTGATACTTTCAATCACAATATCATCATAAGGTCGATCTCTAACATCACGTGGTTGAGTAACGATTTTATCAACAACTTCGATGCCTTCTGTGACACCGCCAAATGAAGCATAAGAACCATCAAGGTGTGGTGCATCCTTATGCATAATGAAGAATTGTGATGTTGCGGAGTTTGGATCATTGGTTCTAGCCATCGAAATAACACCTCTGGTGTGTTTAAGTGGGTTTTCGTGACCATTGATATCAAACTCACCAATAATGGTTTTTATAGGCTCTCCTTGACCACCTTGAATCATAAATCCAGGAATGATTCTATGGAAAATGAGTCCATCATAATATTTCTTTTGAATGAGAGAAATAAAATTGTAGACTGTATTTGGAGCTACTTGAGAAAATAATTCTAATTTAATAGTTCCAAACGATTTAACCTTTATGGTTACCACTGGATTTTCATGACTTAAATAATTTTGATAATTCATAACTAACCTCTCTTTATATTTTTTTAAAAACTAGATAAACGTGTGAATCCTCGTATGTATAAGATGAAAAATCAGGTTTACTATAGATTTCAACTTCAAATCCATGTTGTCTACCTAAATCTATGAGATAAGTATGTATATATGGATAAAGTTTTGTCTCACCAAGTTCATAGACATCATCATTTTCAAATAAGATTGTTTGAAACATGATGTAATCTTTGTAATAAGTATAATTTCGGTGAAGAAGTACATCTTGATCAGATAAGTCTGGTAAACTTTCTGGTTTTTCTTTTAGAATATTTAAATAATTTAAGCACTGAACTATAAAATATTTATTCTTATGAAGTACTAAATGCACATGGATAAAGAGTTCATTTAAAGTTTTTTCATTTAAATGAACAATTGTATTTCCAAAACAAGTAATCAAATCATAGGTTTCACTTGGATGTTTCACATAATCAATCATATCCTCAGTTGAAAATGATAAATGAGGATATTTTTTGGAGGCTTCATGAACCATAAAAGGATCTAAATCAATACCTTTGACTTGCATATGCATTGAATCAATCAGTGCTGTTAATCTTCCAGTACCACAACCTAAATCAAGTGCCTGACCATTTTTTGTTATATACGGAAAAAGAAATGATTCTAGTTTAGGATTAAATTTAAATAAACGGTCATAGTATTTACTTAACAAATCATACATAAGAACCACCTTTTATAAAAAACAGCTACACGACACATGTAGCTGTAATTTGATGATGTATTTGTGTCCTCATCTTAAGTGTATTTTATCACTTATCATGACGAATATAAAGACAAAAACATTAAGAAGAAACTTTTACAGAAAAGGCATATTCATAATCAGGTAGTTTAATGTTAACAAAATCATTTGAAACTTTAAACTTCAATCCTAATTCTTCTAATCCTTTAACAAAATGAGATAACGCAATACCCATATCAATCGCTTGAACATCAAAATCAAGAGATTCTCCATATGCTGGTGTTCTTTCTAGATAGAAGTGAACATCATGATCCTTAACAAGTATGCGCCAAGGTTGTTTGTTATCAGTAGATGGTGCTAATCTCACATAATTTAATGCTTTTGCAAAAGCATGTGTTTCATCAAGTGGTGTATCAAAATCGTTATTAAAGAATAACTTATCAAATGGCTCTCTACGGTCTGCATGTACACGTTCTCTAACTTCATCTTCCTTTGATGAATGGTGATCAGCATCTTCATAGCCTACAGGTGTGATGGTTGGTACAATTTCATGATCTTTATGCATGAAATCAAATGTGTGTCTATCAAATGTGCCACCAATCCAAACTGTACCCAGTTTTTTCTCAGTCAAATCAAGAATCATATTCTCAAATATGAAGCCATAATCAACCATACCATAAAAAGAGTTATCAACACATCCAGCAATAAAGCTTGGTGGGTTCGTGATAAAACCGTATGTACCAATCTTAGCTTTTTTAGGTGTATAAACGAATGGTTTATCAAAGAAATCTAATTTGACTTCATGACCAAAGTATCCTTTGGTTTCGTTGTACTTTTTAACAATTTGCTTAACTGCTTTTAAATCTTTTTCAGTTAAATCTTTTTCTAAATACGTTCTAACAGATTTTCTTTCTTTAATCACGATTAACATAATAACCTCCCATTTTTTAAACATTATGCCTATATGGTTTACCTTTATTATAGAATGTTAAAAATGAAAATACAATGAAAAGGCTTTACTTGAGAAAAATTATATTTAAAATGTTGATAATTTTTTAGTTTTAATATAGTGTGTTAGGTAACAAAGTAGAAAAAATAATATTATGCTATTGACAATAGTGTATGACATACAGTATAATGAAATCGAGGTGAGGTTATGGCGACACAAGATTTACTTGAAAACATGATTCAGGAACTTAAAAGAGGTACTCAAATCATGATAGTATTATCAGCACTCAAAGACATGCAATATGGATATAGTTTACTCCAAGTCCTTAATGAAAAAAATGTAAACATTGAAGCTGGTACATTATATCCATTGCTTAGAAGACTTGATCAACAAGGTTTACTAGATTCTATATGGGATACAACAGAAAGTAGACCACGCAAGTACTATAAACTTAGTGAAAATGGTGCTGAAATTTTAAAGGCTTTAAAAAAAGCATGGGAAGACATGGTTAATGATGTTAACCAATCATTAAAGGAGATATAATATGAAAAAGTTTATTGAAAGATACATCTATGATGTTACTAGAAGATTACCAAAAGAAAATCAGGAAGAAGTCAAAGAGGAGCTAAGTGATAATATTTATGATATGCTTCCAGAGGATCCTAAAGAAGAAGATATTGATCGTGTTTTGCATGAACTAGGTCATCCTAGGGAAATTGCGAATAATTATAAGGAACAAAAAAGATATTTGATATCACCACTTTATTATGATGATTACTTAAGAGTTTTAAAAATAGTATTTATTATCTTTGGTGTAATTTCACTAGTGACGACTTCAATTGATGCAATCATTGATGTTGATCATGCGTCTATTTTTGAAGCGATGGGCTATGTGATTAGTCGAATTATTGGAGAATTAGTATCAACATTGTTTAGTATGTTTGCGATTGTTACCATTATCTTTGTACTTATAGAAAGAAATAGTATTAATATCAAACCTAATGAATGGAAATTAAAAGATCTTCCAGACTTGCCAGAACCAAAGAAGACAAATATATCAAAAGCAAGCGCTATGGTAAGCTTAATCTTCCATGTCATTTTCTCAGTTATATTTATTATCATTTTATTAAGATATATTCCTAAAATTGGTTGGTATAACGAAAGTGGATTTGTTGCACCACTATTTAATGAACATGTAACTGATCCATTTATCATCTTTTTCATCATTTCGTTTATCATTGGCTTTATAATGCATCTTGTACAACTTTATGTTGGCCAGTGGCAAGTTAAAGTTGCAGTATGCTATACAGCAAATGCCATCATTTCAGTAACCATAGGTTTATTATTTATCAATCAACCTAACTTATTCTCATTTGCTTTTTTAAATGAGTTAGCTACAGTTATGGAACAAGATGTTTCATTTGTTCAAGATGGATTAAACAATATACTGGTCTGGATTACTGTTATAGTAATTGTAGTTACAGGTATTGATTTGATTAGTATCTGGTTAAAAACTTTAAAACCGAAAGAAACAAAAAAAGCAGTCTAACTGCTTTTTTTTATGTTTTGAATCTAATTATGAAGATTTCAATTGCCCTTTTTGCCTGCGATTAAAACGAACGGTTCCATAAACACCTATAATAATTAACATACTACCAAAGATATGATATAAAGTAATTTGTTCATCTAATAGAATAATGCCTGCAATGATCGCAACAATTGTTGATAGATTTGCATATATAGATGAGACATGTGCAGGAACTTTACTTAAAACTAAATTGACTAAGAAAAATCCCCCGATAGAAGCAACAATACCTAGATATACAATCGGAAACAAAATATCTATATTCATTAGATTAGTATAATAATCACTAAGTCTTTGTTCGATGATAAGTTGAACGACATAAATGATGTTAAATGCGAACGCCCCAAACAACATCATAAAATAAGTCACTTCCATAGGTCTCAATGCTTTTTGAGATGCAGTTCTTGAAGCTATATTAAACATTGCTGCAGAGATAACTGCAAGTAATAATAATACAAAACCTAAGAATTCTGAAGTACTGTCATTACCCAATTTACTCAGTTGTATGATGATCACTCCAGTTACACTTAATAAAATAAATAAGACTTGGATAGGCTTTGGTTTTTCTTTGATGATTAAGGAACTTAAGATTGCGACAAATATTGGTATCAAAGCAATCATCATACCTGCTTCTCCACTAGACACTAAATTTAAACCGAATGTTTCAAATAAAAAATACAAAATAGGCTGAAAAAAAGCAACCGCAACCAAATATTTCATTTGGTCTTTTTTGATACTGATCTTAATTACCTTAAATTGTCTTAGAATTTCAAATGTAATAAATGCAATTAAAAAGCGATATGCTATTAGTCCAATTGGAGTAACATATGATAATGCTATTTTTGAAAATAGAAATGAAAATCCAAAAATGGATGCGAACAATATACCTGCTATATGAATTTTTTTCGTCATGACAATCTCCTTTTATGTCCTTAAAAAAACACTGAATGAACAGTGTTTTTATGATTCTTAATTAACGTATGGTCTTTTTTCTTCTTCAGCTGGCTCTTCAATGACTGGCTGTTTTGGTGCTTGTTTTTCTTTTTTCTTTTGTGGTTGTTCACCTTCGTTAAGTTCTTTTGAGAATTCACGATATTTCTTATAACCACCATAACCATCAATACCTAAATATGCTGATCCAATTAATGATATTATCAAGAAGAAAATACCAACAAGTTCATAATCAAAATTAGGATAGACTGCAATCATAGCACCTAAAGATAAGACAACAATGTGAACCCAAAATTTAGGAATTTCAGTTTTTTCTCCTAAAAAGACTACTGAATTAAAATATACAAGACCTCTTGCATAGAAGAAGAATACTAAAGCATATCTATAAACTGCGCTCCAAATGGCTTGATCACTTAAAGTATCTTTATAAGTAAAAGCGATATAGATAATCAATATACCAACGAGTGTATCAAAAATGATTTCGATGAGGTTTAAAGTTCTTAAAACCTCTTTTTTCAACGATTTAATTAATGGATAGACTCTAAATAATGAAAATATGACAATGGTTACACCAGTAATTGCATAAACAACTTCATCTGCAAACACCATATAAATACCAACACCAAGTAAAATTGCTGCTAGTACAAATTTTAGCACCCAACCATACCCGTATTTTGCTTTATTCATAGATAAAACCTCCTAGACTTTATAACTGCATTATATAGCAATTTAGCAAATATTTCAATTGATTGAAATGAAATCATTACTTTTATGACAAACATCATGCAAACATTTAGATAGATATTCATTATTTAACACTTTTTTGTTATAATGACACTGTAAAATACGAAAGGAGTGATTTAATCGATTGGATTAAATCGTAAGTACATGAGAAAAAGAATTGTAGCGGCTATGCCGATGATTGCATTAGCATTGTTTTTATTTTCAGGATTATACTTGGAAAATTGGAAATTGGGGTGGGTTTTCTTTTTATTGATACCACTCAGTTGGATTTTATTTTCGAATCACATTTTTAAAAGACTAAATGATGCTGCACCAGTTTTAGCATTATTCATATTTCTGATCTTAGGATTCGGATTTGACTTATGGCATCCTGGTTGGGTAGTATTTTTATTAGTACCAGTTTTCAACATGATTGTAGAAAGAAAAATAACGCCAAGAAAATTAGTCAATGTTATCGTTATTGGTGGATTCATTGGATTAAGTTTATACTTAGACGAATGGCATCCAACATGGCTTATCTTATTTTTAATACCTATTATTAATACTATATTTTTCCCTTACGATAATTTTAAATTTAAAAATAAAGAAAACAATTGGGAAGACCGCATTAAAAAATTTGTTAATGATAAGATTATTGTTGATCATCAAAAAAGCGATGATGAAAATGAAGATTTTTAACATAAAATTCACATCATTTCAGCTGAAGTATCAAACTATATTATAATTCATATAGACAATATACTTTATTTAAAAATAACCTTTATATTTATGAGCGATTTATGTATAATAAATAGGGGAAAATAAGAAAAGGGGTTTTAAGTATGCGCATTGAAGATGATCAAAAGCTAGATTTTAGTGATGTATTGATTAGACCGAAAAGATCTACATTAAAAAGTAGAAAAGATGTTGATCTAAATAGAACATACACGTTTAGACACAGTAAAAAAACATGGACAGGTGTACCAATTATGGCTTCCAATATGGATGGCGTTGGTATGATAAATATGGCTTTAACTCTACAAGAACATGAGTTATTTACTTGTCTAGTTAAAACTTATACAAAAGAAGATATTAATGAAGTTAAAAAGAAATTAGATCCTAGATATTTTGCTGTAAGTACAGGTACTAACGCAAAAGATTATCAAAACTTAGTAGACATTCTTAAAGCACATCCAGAAATCGAGTTTATTTGTATAGATGTTGCAAATGGGTACTCTGAACATTTCGGAGATTTCGTTGAAAAAGTTAGAAAAAACTATCCTGAACATACAATCATAGCAGGTAATGTTGTAACAGCTGATATGACTCAAGAATTAATTTTAAGAGGCGCAGATATTGTTAAGGTTGGTATTGGACCTGGTAGTGTATGTACAACACGTATTCAAACAGGTGTTGGATACCCACAACTATCAGCGATTATTGAATGTGCAGATGCTGCACATGGTTTAGGTGCACATATCATCAGTGATGGTGGATGTACTTGCCCTGGTGATGTCGCAAAAGCTTTTGGTGGTGGTGCGGATTTTGTAATGCTCGGTGGATTACATGCAGGTCATGATCAAGGTGGCGGAGAAGTGATTACTGAATATGTCTTAAATGGCAAAATCAATATTGAAACTGGAAAACCACTGATTGATGAAAAGAAATATGTTAGATTTTATGGCATGAGTTCAGAAACTGCTATGAAAAAGAATTATGGTGAGGTTGCTGAGTATCGTTCTAGTGAAGGTAAAACAGTTAGAATTCCTTATCGTGGAGATTTAAATCATACTGTAAAAGATATTTTAGGTGGAATTCGCTCAACATGTACATATGTTGGAGCGCCTACTTTAAAACATCTACCAAGATCTACAACATTTGTAAGAGTTCATCGTCAATTTAACCAAATTTTTGGAGACGGTAGAGAAAATAATTCATAATGATCAAACACAAACACAGGATATTTCTTAAGGAAATCACCTGTGTTTTTAATTTTCAATAAAAATAATAAAAGCGCTTTCATTTTTTATATGTATATGTTACAATGTTAATGGATGAGATAAAGCGTAAACTTATAAAGACAATTAGAGATTTAATGTCTCTTTTTAATCACGATAATCATAAGATTACATTTATCCATAACGATGTTATGATGAAATAATAGACAAGGGAGAAAATGCTGTGAAAGAACAAAATTACAATGCGTTTTTAATTGCTCAAAAACAATTCGACAATGTAGCTGACAATATTCAATTAGATCCAGCTGCAAAAGCATTGCTTAGAGAACCTGGAAAAGAAATCCATATTACAATTCCAGTTAAAATGGATGATGGAACAACCAAAGTTTTTAAAGGATTTAGAATACATCATAATGATGCAAGAGGTCCTGCTAAAGGTGGGATTAGATTCCATCCTGAAGAAACTGTAGATACTGTTAGAGCACTTTCTATGTGGATGACTTGGAAATGTGCTGTTGTTGATATACCTCTTGGTGGAGGTAAAGGTGGAGTCATTTGTGATCCTAGAGAAATGTCAGAAGGAGAACAAGAAAGACTATGCCGTGGTTATGTTCGAGAATTATCTAAAAATGTCGGTCCAGTGATTGACGTTGCTGCACCAGATGTGATGACAAACTCACAACATATGTTATGGATGTTAGATGAATTAGAAACGATTTATGGGGGTCATTATCCAGGTGCCATTACTGGTAAACCAGTAGGCATGGGTGGTTCATTAGGACGTAATGAAGCAACCGGATATGGTGTTATCTATACAGTTAGAGAAGCTTTAAAAGCGTTAGGTATAGATATTAAAAACACGACTGCATCATTACAAGGTTTTGGTAAAGTTGGTAAATATGCTGCAATACTATACCAAGAACTTGGTGGTAAAATCATATCAGTAAGTAGTTGGGATATTCATGAGAAAAAAGCAATCACTTACCGTAAAAAAGATGGTATATGCATTCATGAACTTTTAAGCATTTCTAATGGATATGGTACCATTGATAAGCAAAAAGCTGTTGAACAACTTGGCTGTGAAGTACTTGATGGAGATGATTGGATTAAACAAGATGTTGATATCTTATTACCATGTGCACTTGAAAATCAAATCACAAAAGATAATGTAAAACAAATCTCTAAAAAAGTTAAGATGATTGCTGAAGGCGCAAACGGACCTACAACACCTGAAGCTGATGAAGTAATCAAACAAAGAGGCATCTTCATGATTCCAGATTTCCTTTGTAATGCTGGTGGTGTTACATGTAGTTATTTTGAACAAGTACAATGTAACATGAATTATTATTGGGGTCTTGATGAAGTTTTAACAAAATTAGATATTAAGATGACTGATGCATTTCATGCAGTGTATAAGCTATCTCAAAAGAAGAATCTATATATGAGAGATGCTGCATATGGTATCGCAATTAAAAGAGTTGCGGATGCTGTTAAACTTAGAGGTTGGATTTAATTACATAACTTATAAAAGCACCTTAGGTGCTTTTTTTATATAAATAATTGAAATTATTTATCAAAACATAAAAATCTAGACGGATGAGTTAAGCAAATATATAAAATATAGTATACTAAAAGTGTAAACATAATTTGGGAGAACTTTATGAGAAAAATATTATATATATTATTAATCATCACTTCACTTTTTGTGATCATCGGATGTGAAACTGAAGAAATATTAGGGAAAAAAGTTGAAGAAGCTAGAATGACAATCGATATAGAAACTAATGAGTTAAGCTATGAATCTAGCTTGTTTTCTGCTGAATTCACGACAAATGAGGGATATGAACTCATTATTAATCTTAATGAAAATGTATATTTTGATCAAAACTTTGAGCTATACATTAATGATATGTTAATTGAGTTTGAATCTTACGATATAACTCCTACATTTTTATCCTATCGATTTGATGATATCAACGAAATTAATCCAGACTACATTGTAGATGTAGACGTTACATTTAATTTAAATGGTGGCTCTTTAACTAAATCAGACTTCGAAAATGTTGAACCGGATAGCGAACTTACAATTACAACTAAAAATGATCCTTATGGATCAACGTTCACAATTATTGATGATACGAGATATTTACTTACATATTTTCATAAAATTCTAATTAAATATAATGAAACTTATGATGCTTATGAAGTTGTATATGTTGATCCAGTGACAACATCCATGAATCAAATTGAGATTGATGACTATGAATATGTGATTGCAGTTGATCAATATTTTGAAGATGAGGATATTTTAAATGCAATCAGTTCATATACTACAGAAGAAAAGATACTTAAATTTATTATTTTTGATCAAGATTTAGATACATATGAAGATGGTCCTTTGGTAGCGAAGTTTTATACAGAAGATATTGTTAGTGAATCATTTCATCAAACACTTACCGAACCATCATCACTACCTATACCAATAAGAGATGAATTTGTTTTTGTAGGATGGTTTTTAGATGATCAAGAAGTAACCACTTATCCAAGTTATAAACTTATAGATGATGTTTATGAAATTACTTATGAAGCTAGATGGGAAGAATATAGTATGAATGATTTAGAATCTTATTTAAATGATTTGATACCCGATGAAGTATATGAAGATATCAGTTTACCAACAGAGTATAGTGGATTTACCATATCATGGTCATCTAGTGATGAAAATATCATCAAGCCAACAGGTGAATTTGTAAGACCATATGTTGCCCAAGCAGTAACATTAGAAGCAGTAGTTACTTCAAGTGATGATACACAAACATTAACTTATAGTGTTTCAGTGATTGGCTATAAATCTTTAGATAAACCGATTGCATCAAGTTATATCTATAGAGCATATGATATGGTCGATGATAATTTCTTTGAAACACTTGATATCATTAACACCGCATTTATTTTAGGTAATAGCAATGGAGATTTATATGGAACCAGCTATCTAAATAATGTAGCAACTTACATCATGCCAGAAGCTAAAAAGCATGGTAACTGGGTTATTATGTCAGTAGGTCCAAGTACAGAGTGGTCAACTATTGCTTTAAGTCCAACAAAATCTGAAAATTTTGCAAATCAAATTGTTAATTATATCAATATGTACGGATTTGATGGCGTTGATATCGATTGGGAAACACCAACGACTTCAGAATCAAAATCTTATACAGCATTGATGAAAGTCATATATGAAAAAGTTAAAGAAAACAATCCACATCATCTAGTTACAACCGCAATTACTGGTGGACAGTGGCAACCTCCAAAATATGATTTAATTTATTCAAATCAATATTTGGATTATATCAATCTAATGACTTATGGTTTAACTAGTGGTTCTGGTCAATATCAAAACCCATTGTATCGTCAAACAACATATCATTATCCAGAGTTTTTAGCAGGACGCACATTATCAACTGCATCGATTGATGAGAGTGTTAAAATATTAAGAGATACATACCAAGTAGATTATGATAAAATCATTGTAGGATTAGCATTTTACGGTATTAAGCAAACAAGAACCTATAATGCTGCAACAAGTTCATATTCAACTTGGACGAGTGCAGGATCTGTCTATTATCATGAAATATATCATAGTTATTATAATAATGATGATTTCACTGAATATTATGATAAAGGTGCAGGAGTTCCATATTTGATTAATGACCAAGGAACAGTATTTATATCATATGATAATCCTAAATCAATCCTCGAGAAGAGTAGATACATCATCGATGAACAACTAGGTGGACTCATGTTTTGGGAATATGGTACAGATACAACAGGTATCCTTTTACAAGCTTTACGCACAGGATTAATGAAATAATAAAAGTAGTCATACAACTTATGCATGTATGACTTTCTTTTATACATATGAGTATTAGTGGAGGGTTTATGATTAAGATAACGATAACAAAAAGTGATACAGGCAAACAAGCAAAAGATTTTTTAGAAAGCTTTCATTTATCAAAAGCAAAAATACATCAATTATTCCAAGCACATAAAATCACTAAAAATCAAGAGGTTATTCATCAACATGAGATACTCAATCTAAACGATGCGATTGAAATAGACTTATCTGTCATTGAGCAAAAAGAAGTTGAACCATTTGATGGACCTATCGATATTGTTTATGAAGATGAAGATATCCTAATACTAAATAAGCCTAAGTTTATATTAGTTCATACAGATGGACAAACTATAGATACCTTAACGAATCGAGTAGCCTATCATAAAAGTGAACATCTTTATCAAATATTGCCAGTACATCGCCTTGATTTTGAAACATCAGGATTGTTAGTTTTTGGGAAAAATCCGTTAACTCAAGCATTTCTTTCTCACCAATTTGAAGAAAGACTTGTAGAAAAAATCTATTTAGCTTCAGTTGAAGGTGTTGTCAAAAAAGATCATGGAACTATAGATAAACCGATTGCTAGAGATAGACATTCAAGCAAACAAAGAATCAGTCAAAGTGGTAAAAAAGCTACATCTATGTATAGCGTGATTAGAAGAGATGATGATCAATCTTTATGTGAAATCAAAATTATTGGTGGTAGAAAGCATCAAATTAGAGTGCATATGGCAGCTATAGGACATCCTGTAGTTGGTGATCAATTATATGGACATCTTAAAAAAATGTCAGGTCCTTTGGCTTTGCAGTTTATCTCATGCACATTGATACATCCAAGAACAAAAACAAAAGTTACATATAGCATAAAAAAATAAGGCCGACGCCTTATTTTTTATGTATAACGGCTATATGAAAATCTTTTCTAATGATTAAATAAGCAAAACAAACAATTAAAATAACGAAAATACCAAATGCAATCCATAATATTTTATTGTGTAAACCAATTTGGAAAAACATATAACTCATAAAATTCATAGGTGTTTTGTAAACTGGATCATCGCCATCATAAGAGTTTAAGTATAGCTCAAATATGTTCATGTCGTAAGTGAAGTTTACATAATCATAGATATTAACATATATGAATTCTAACATTTCATAATACATGTGCATGATGGGTAAATCAATTTGATTGGTATCTTCCCAATTTGAATGATATAAAGTTCGATTGATGATAAAGTTCATTTGCTGTGGGTTCATATAGGTATCAAATAATGGACTAATTGCATATTCAGATTTGTAAAGTTCTAGTGTGTCTCCTTGGTATCTAAAATAGATATTGATAATAACACCCATACCTTTATTATCTATTGACCAATGATTCATAAGAATATCAACATCATTCGCATCGAGATCTGTTTCACCATCATCAATAATTGTGTTGACAACTAATAAAGTACCTGGATGCATAATATCATCTGTACTATTAAATAATCTTTGGCCTTCATTGGCGATGTTTACTATGGTTGCATCTTCAAGAACATCCGCATAATCGTTAATGTAGAAGTGTTCTGTAGGATTAAATGTTTGCTGTCTTTCACAACCTAAAAGAAAGAAGCTTAAACTTAAGAGTATACTTATGAAAATAGTTGTTTTAACTGTTCTACTTTTCATAAAATCAACACACTTTCTTTCTTTATTGTTTTATATATTATATAATTTATTTCAACTTATATCAATGAAAAGAAACGATTTAGTCCACTAAGCCAAAAAAAGATAGAAGATTACACCTAAAAAAAGTGTATTGCTCAATTTATGATAAAATAAAGATAGAAATAAAATCATATGTAAGGTAGGTATATTTATGGATTACTTGATACAATTTCAAATGAGTATATTTGCTTTATCAGGATTGGTGTTACTTTTTTATACTATTTATAGAAGAGCACAATCCTTTAATTATGCAAAACGCTTGTTACTTTATATTATTGTTGCAAATATAATTGGATTAATATCAGAAGCCATGAGTTGGATCTTTGATGGCAAGTTATATTATGGTGTTTATTTTTTAGAATATGCATCTAATTTTTTACTTTATCTAATGACTCCTATATTAGCAGGATTAATTGCAGCATATATTGATTTTAAAATTTTCTATAGTAAAAAAAGATTGATGAAACTTTTGTATTATCAACATACATCAGTAATCGTTTTTATACTATTATGTATCAATATATTTTATCCTTTTATATTCGATGTGGATCCAGTGACTAATGCCTTTGTATCAAAACCATTAGGTTGGATGAGTTATGCAATTGTACTATGTTTTTATCTCTACATGATCTTTGTTCTTTTAAAATATGCACAAAAAACAAATAGAACTACTAAAAAAGTGTTTATCATTTCGTTTTTATTGCCATTAGTAGGTATGCTTATTCAAATGATAGAATCAAGATTATTTGTGTCATGGACAGCAGTTACATTGAGCATATATATTATTTATACTTATATAGAATCAAGTACTGGTGATTATGACTATTTAACAAAACTTTATACAAGATATAGTTATCGTGTTTTTATTAGACAATATATAGAAGAACAAATTTCGTTTGGTATATTATTCATTGATTTAAATGGATTTAAAAAAATTAATGATAAATATGGTCATCAAATAGGAGATGAAGTTCTTATAGAATTTGGTATTATTTTACAAAAAGTATTTCATAATGAAAAAATGATTGCAAGATTAGGTGGAGATGAATTTATAGTCGTTATTGAACAAAATCATAATCAATTAGATGATTGTTTAAAACATATTCATGATCATATTAATCACAGTCCTTTAAGGGTGATACACGGTTTAAGTTTTGCGTATGGGTATCAGTTACATGAACATCAAATGAATTCAGATGAACTTTTTGATGCAGCAGATAAGAAAATGTATGAGCATAAAAATAAGTAAAAGAAGGTGACTTATGACTTCAAAAGCACTAAGAGCTCTCTTTTTAGAGAAGTTTGATGTTGTTGGTGTCATCAAATCAAAAACATATATCGAAGAAGCGAAAAAAATGAATAAGCATTATCAAGATATTTTATATCCTACAATGGTTGTTTTAGGTCTTAGTTATCCAAAAAGAATCATTAAGCCTACAAAAACACATTTAGTGCCTTCTTTTTATACTTTTGGAAGTGATTATCACACTGTATTAAAGAATAGAATCAAGAATGTGATGGATCCGTTAAATATAAAGTACTCGCTTGGTGTTGATAATCACCCTTATGATGAAAGATTAGCAGCTGTTTTAGCAAAAGTTGGGTATTTCGGAAAAAATCAACTTATTATTAATAAAACATATGGAACATATATGTTTTTAGGTGTCGTTTTTGTTGATGTTGAGATAGAAGAAGAATTTATATTAGACATTGATGATGATTGTGGAACGTGTAGAAAATGTATATCTGCATGTCCGACCAACGCACTTTTTGATGGTGGATATGATATGCATAAATGCATCAGCTTTTATAATCAGGAGAAAAAAGATTTAACTGAAGAAGAAATGGAAGCGAACTATCAACTATTTGGTTGTGACATATGTCAACTGGTTTGTCCTAAAAATATCAATAAAGGACAAAAAGTTCATCAAGAATTTGAGTTATCAGGAAAAGAAATGGTTTCCATTATGGATTTATTTGAACTATCAAATAAAGATTTTTCAAAGAAATATGATTACATGTCATATTTATGGAAAGGTAAAACGATTTTGCTTAGAAATGCTCTAATGGTCATGCTAAGGCAAAAAGAAACCTCTTATATAGAATATATAGAAGAATCCATGGATGATTTAAAACCGCTATGGTATTTATCAACTGCATCAATAGTTTTAAAAAGGCTAAAAGAAATCAAATAGAAAGGATTGAATGATATGCCTAAAAGTAAAGTAGTTATTGTAGGGACAGGTATGGTAGGGATGAGTTATGCTTATTCATTAGTGAACCAGGGGGTTGTTGAAGAACTTGTCTTAATAGATATAGATAAAAATAGAGCAGAAGGAGAAGCTATGGATTTAAATCATGGACTTGCTTTTGCACCAAGAAAGATGCATATCTATGCAGGAGACTATAAAGATGCAAAGGATGCAGATTTAGTTGTGATCACTGCAGGAGTGAATCAAAAAGAAGGCGAAACAAGAATTGATTTACTCAATAGAAATGCAACGATTATGAAGAGTGTTGTCAAAAACATTATGGAAAGTGGTTTTGATGGTATTTTGCTTGTTGCTAGTAATCCTGTAGACATTCTTACATATGTTGCAAAAAAAGCATCAAATCTCCCAGCAAATAGAGTGATTGGTAGTGGAACATCTCTAGATACAGCACGATTAAGATATGAGATATCTAAAAAAATCAATATATCCGTAGGTAACATTCATGCATATATCTTAGGTGAACACGGAGATAGTGAATTTGTTTGTTGGTCTAATGCTTATATTGGTGTAAAACCAATGAAAGATGTTATAGAGAGCATGAGAGAAATTGAGTTTGAAGATCTTCATAAGATCTATATGAATGTTAAAGAGGCTGCTTATGAAATTATTAAACGTAAAAAAGCAACTTATTATGGTATAGGAATGACTTTGGTAAGAATCACAGCAGCAATCATAAACAACGAAAATAGAATCATTCCGATTAGTGTATATAATGACGGCGTATACGATATTGATAAGGATTTATATATTGGTCTACCAGCAGTACTTAATCATCAAGGTGTGCATCACATTGTTAAATTAAAACTTAGTGAGACTGAACAAGAACAATTAAAATCTTCAGCAGCAATTCTAAAAAATCTACTCAATCAAATGGATATTTAAAGGAGTATTTATGAAAAGTGATAAAGAAAACATATATAAAAAACGAGAACAAGATTGGAGAAATGGGGCAATAGTATATCAAGTTTTAGTTGATAGATTTGCACCATCGCTTGATCTAGATAACAAGAAAAATTTATATCAATATCCAAAGATTTTAAAAACCTGGGATGTACTACCTAAGCGTGGAAAATTTGTTGAGGATGCGAAATATTGGTCTCATGAATTAGAGTATTGGGGAGGGGATTTAAAGAGCTTGATGGCTAAAATAAGCTATCTAAAGAACTTAGGTATAGATGTATTATATCTAAATCCTATTTTTGAATCTGTAAGTAATCATAAATATGACGCTTCTGATTATCTAAAAATATCAGAGGAGTTTGGCACGTTTGAAGATTTAAATGAGTTAACACAAAAGCTTAAAAGTTTAGGCGTTCGCGTGATGCTAGACGGTGTATTTAATCATGTAGGTATCAGTAATCCTATGTTTCAAGAAGCATTGAAAGACAAAAAAAGTCCATATAGAAATTGGTTTGACTTTAATCCTAAATACCCTGATGAAGTTAGATTATGGGCGGATGCGAAAAGTTTACCTGAACTAAACTTAGAAAATGATGAAGTCAAGGATTATATTTATAGAAATACTGATTCAGTACTAAAAACTTATCTTAAAGCAGGTATTGATGGCTGGAGATTAGATGTAGCTTTTGACATTGGTTATGACATATTAAAAGATTTGACAGAACATGCACATGATGAAAAAGAAAAATCAATGATTGTTGGTGAAATTTGGAATTATCCAGCAAAATGGTTAAAGTCTATCGATGGTGTTATGAATTTTACACTTAGAGAAATCATATATAGAACAATTCGAGAAGAAATATCTACACAGATGGCATTAAAGATGATCAAAGAGATGATTGATGATGCAGGCATTGAACCTATATTGAAATCATGGAATGTCTTAGATAATCACGATGTCAAAAGATTATTAACAGAACTAAAACATCCAAATGATCAAAAAATAGCACAACTTATGCAATTTACACTTCCTGGATCACCAAATTTATACTATGGTACTGAATTAGGTATGGATGGTGACAATGATCCAGAAAACAGAGCACCTATGCGTTGGGATATGTTATTGCATGATAATACAATATACACATGGACAAAAAAACTCATTGATCTACACCAAACAAATAGAGCTTTAAAAGTAGGTGACTTTAAACCACTTATTACTGATCAACTTTTTGCATATGAAAGATATACTGATCGCATCGAAGATACAATCATTGTCGTTATCAATACAACAGATCAAAAAATAACTGAAAGTATGATGATTAAAGATTCAAACATCATGAATTATAGTGGGTTTGATATTCTTTTAGGAAAATCAGAACACATAGAATGCTTAGCTGGATTTTTAAAAGTTGAACTAGAACTAAAATCTTTTGTCGTTTTTAAACCCAAAGTAAAACCGGATAAAAGTTATACACCTTACAAACGTATTTAGGAGGGGAGTTTATGATTATTGATCATATTGGATTATACGTAAATGATTTAGAGAAAACAAAAAGATTTTTTGAAACATATTTTCATTCAACAGCAAATCAGCTTTACCATAATGAAACAACAGGACTAAAAACATACTTTTTATCATTTGAAAATGATACTAGATTAGAGATAATGTATCGACCAAATCTATCAAAAAAAGCACTTAATGAGCTTCAAATAGGGTATCATCATGTCGCATTTAAACTGGGAACCAAGAAGAAGGTTGATGAACTCACAGAGCTTTTACAAACAGATGGTTATGAAATTGTTTCTGGCCCAAGACATACTGGTGATGGTTACTATGAAGCAGTTTTTAAGCTAGAACAGTATTTCATAGAACTTGTCGCGTAAAGAAAGTATTCACATAGTGAGTATTTTTTTTATAAACATAAAGTGATGTTTCAGTGTTGCATAACGAATAATACTGTGTTATGATTAGTATGTAGGAGGTATCATATGAATGCACAATTTAAACGTGGAATTATAGAACTATGTGTATTATCCATGCTCGTCGAAAAAGACAGTTATGGATATGAGATCATCAGTGAATTATCTAAATTCATTGATGTTAGTGAGAATGCAATTTATCCGATATTAAGAAGATTAACCAAAGATCAATATTTTAAAACATATTTAGAATCTTCAACAGAAGGTGCTGCTAGAAAATACTACCAAATGACAGAAAAAGGATTTTTGTATTATGTTGAGTTAAGAAATCAATGGGATGAGTTTATTGGTGGCGTCTATCAAATCATCCATAAAGGAGGAAAAAATAATGAAGAACTTTATCGAAGATTTAAAGAAAGAATTGAGTAAAAGAAATATCGCACCGGATGCGATTGATGACATTATTACAGATCATGAAGACATGATCAAAGAAGCTTTAGAAGATGGTCTTAGCGAAGAAGATCTAGTTAAACGTTTTGGTACACCTGAAAATATTGCTGAAACCCTAGCAAGTGAAGAAGAGATTGTTGAACAAAAGGATAACCAAGATGAGGAAAAAGAAGTAGAAAAAGATCAAACGTTTGCGTATGATCTAGATCAAAATGAAATCAGTATTCAAATTGAACTTACAAATGAAGATATTGTCATTAAATCTTCAGAAAAAGCTAAATTAATTGTCGATATTGAAAATGCAGACAACTTGAAAGATTATGTTGTTGAATTTCATGATCATACATTAAATATTACGCGTAAAAAACAAAATAAAATATTCAGTTATTTCACTAGTAAAGCTAAGAACACAAATGTTGTGATTCATGTGCCTAAAGATACATTAATTAAGTCTCTTATCGATAAACATACAAATGGTGATTTAGAACTTAAACAGTTAAAAACTAGACACATCAGTTTAAATCTTGTGAATGGCGATATCGAAATGAAAGACATTATATCCGAAGGGCTAAAATTCCATATTGTTAATGGAGATATTGAACTAAATAACATCAAAGCAAACACTTTATATTCTTCACAAGTTAGTGGTGATTTAGAAATCACGAACACTGTCATTGATGGCGATTTAGAAGTTAGAACTGTGAGTGGTGATATTGAACTAGAAGAAGTGACTTGTGATATGTTTGAAGTTGACTCTGTAAGTGGAGACATTGATGGTAAAGAGTTTTACCCAAAAATGATTAGATTTAAATCCATAAGTGGGGATTTAGACATCAAAAACAAAGAGAAAAAAGAAATAAAAATCATCAAGAAGTCAACACTTTCTGGTGGCATCAATATAGATTTATAAAGCATAAAGGATTGATTTGAACACTCAAATCAATCCTTTTTTTTATTTAATAGGAAATTCTATTTAAACCTTTTTTCATATTTATAAAAATGGTAAAATAGATATATAGTAAACATTGAAGAAAGGGGGGGGATTTACATGCGCTATAAAGCCATAAAAACGAAGTTATATTTAAATGAAAACGAGAAGAAGTTTTTACTATTTTTAATGCATGAAGCAAGCATTTATATAATCAAGCTTTATATCATGTTAGACAACATTATTTTGAATATGGAGCGTATTTAAGCTATGTTGATAATTACAAATTATTAAAAGATAGCATCCATTATAGAATATTATCGACATCTTTAGGACAGTCAGTCATAAAAAAAGTTGATGAAGCAATGAAAGCCTTTTTTGGATCTATGAGATCAAAGAAAAGTAAAAAAGTAAAACTACCCAGATACTTAAAAAAAGATGGCTTTTTCTCACTGGTTGATCGAATGGTCTATAAACCAAATGATCATGAGTATATACTACCTAGAGGAAATTTTATCAAAAAGATATCTAAAGACTTTGAAGATATATCTAAACAGTTATCCAAACATGCATTATCATTATTAGAAATTGAAACATTATCATTAAAGATAGACACACCTAAATGTATATCAAACAAACGAATTAAAGAAATCACCATCAAAGAAAAATATGATGGCAAATACATTGAAGTGATTCATGTCTATGAAGATGATGATGTTATAAATGAGCATAAAATAAAAAAAGAAGTGATGGGGATTGACTTTGGGTATAATAACTTAGCGATGTGTGCCCTAACAAGTGGACATCATCTATCAATCGATGGGTTAAGATTAAAAAGTATGAATCAAAGATATTGGAAACGTATATCAAAAATAGCTTCTTTAAGAGAAAACCAACATGTACTCACAAAAAGAATGATTGGTTTAATGGAAAAGCGGAACCATCAAATGACTTATGGCATATATAAAGCAGCTAAGTTAATCATTGAACATGCTAAAAAAGAAAATGTCAAAGAAATCATCATTGGATATAATGAAGGATTTAAAGATGCGAAAACAAGTAAGAAAAATAATCAGTGGTTTAAATCGATTCCAATCGCACGATTAAGAGATAGAATCATATCTTTAGCAGAAGCAAATGATATGTCATATCAAGTTATCAATGAGTCATACACATCAGTCGCATCTTTTATTGATCAAGATGCATTTCATCAAAAAGAGTATTCTGGTAGAAGAATCAAAAGAGGACTTTATGAAAGTAAAAAAGGCATCTTAATCAATTCAGATTTGAATGCCTCATTAAATATGATTAGAAAATGCAACCCCGATGCCTTAGGGACAGGGTTTAAAGGTTGGAACACGCCTAAACGAACTTACCTATTTGGGTAAGAATTGTTTTAAAGGAGTAATTTTTAAATTACTTTTGTTCTAGAGAATCTTTAATTACTTTTTTAGATAGTGGTGAGATGTCAAAAGCTTGAGCATAAGTTGTTCTAGCTTCTTTACCCCGAACAGACATTAATGATTCATAATACTCTTTATATTTAAATGAAGTACTATGTAAAGCGAACCAATGTGTTGATATTGCTTTTTGCCATAATTTAAAACCAGCTTCTGATACTTTAACATAAACATAAGGAGAAAAACCTTCAGGATCTTCCCAGTTTTCTGCATAATATGGACCACTAGCAAAATGTGCAGGATCTTTTCTTTCAAACCCCTGGATACCCGCATAAAACTGAGCGTCTTTAACAATTAAATGTGTTGTTTCGTGATCTTTATGCATTGAATTTTTCCAGTGAGTAATCAGTAGATCAGGCTTATATGCTCTAATTAAATCAGCAACTTCAAACTTGATTTGATCACTGTTCTGTAAAGTTCCATCATCATAAGGTAATACAATAGCGACTCCATTTAACATATCAGCAAATGCTTTTGCTTCATTTTGTTTTTGTTTTCTATACGTCTTAACATCCATATCTTTTGGATTACCCTTTTCCCCACTTGTAAGCGCAACTGTAATGATTTTATGTCCTTCTAAAGACATGCTTGCTAAGACACCACCTGCAGTAAGTTCCATATCTCCTATGTGAGCACCAATTGCCATAATTGTTTTAGCCATTATGATATTTCCTTTCTCATATCAGCCCAAGATCTCACAATCTTAAAGCCTTCATTTTCATATATATGTCTTGCTGGATTATTTTCACCAGTAAATAATGTCATGTAATGCGCACCGATTTCATTCAAATGATAGCATAAGGAAGAAAATAGAACTTTTCCGATGCTTAACCCTCTATAATCACTATGAACACCAATGCCGGTGAAATACCCTCTTAAACTTGGTTGTACAGCAAGAGGTCCGGTAAAACCAATCATCTTACCTTTTGTTTCTGCAATCAATACTGGTTTATGAGCAATGATGGCATCTTTAATTTCTTTTTTCCACAAAGGATTATTTAAGTTATTAAATAATTGATCAAATCCTTCGTGATTTTCTGTTGCATATACAATGTTAATATCTTTTTGCTTGAGTGTTTCTATACGTGTAAGTATATCTTTAGAGTACTGATAGTTTCTAATATCTTTATAATAACTATTTTGGATAGCAAAAGTATCATAACCCATAGCTTTAAAAAAGATAAAAGCAGTTGAATCCATGTCGACACCAGGACTATTGGGATGATCATCAGAAGAAGTGTGTGGTATCTTCCAAGTTAAAGTTATGGGATTAAAAAACACTAAATCAATTGTTTTCATAGATGCATATTTTTCTTTAATAAATAATTCAAAGTGATTAAGAAGAGATTTACCTATATGTTGCCTTCTATATGTTGGATCAACTAATATCATTGTAATATAAGCTTTTTTTCTTTCCCTGTGCATAACTCCAGAAATGAATCCTAAAATGACAGACTCCTTCTCATAAACAAAAGAAATAATATCGTATGCTTCAGTTTTTCTGTTTAAGAACTTTTCTTCAAAAGACAACTTATCTAAAGGCTTATACAAGAAATCTTTTGTTTGACTGATTTCATTGAATAACATGTGACAAGCATCAACGTGCTCAGTTGACATCATAGATATATGCATCATATGCTCCTTACGAACTTTTATACTCAAATTATACCAAATCCATAGTCTATATGATTAAATTGTCAGATTTTAAAATAAATTTTCAAAAAAAAGTAAGCAGATTTGCTTACTTCATTTGTTTGATAATGTTTTGATACCAATCGATGATACCTTTTAACTCTGGTTCAGAGAAGCGATGTCCATAGTCTGTATATATTTCTTTAACGTGTGCGTTCGCATCTTTAAATAATTTTATTAATGCCTTAGTTTCATCGATATCAATTAAAGGATCTTCATATCCAGCACCAATAAAAATATGAGTTTTATCTAGATTAGTAGGTTTTATATCTTTGAAAGGTACCATCGGATGTGATAAAATCGCATATTTAATTTCATCATGATAATGAAACAATAAACTACCTAAAATATTAGCTCCATTGGAATACCCAAATCCAATTAATTTACTTTGATTAAGGCTGTATTTTTCTATAGCTTCATCAATAAATGCTTTTAGTTGATGAGTTCTTTCAATTAAATCCTTTTCATCAAAAACACCTTCACTTATGCGTTTGAAAAATCTTGACATACCATTTTCTAAAACATCACCACGAACACTCAATATGTTTGCATTAGGATCGATCATTTCAGCAATAGGAATCAAGTCTTTTTCACTACCACCAGTACCATGAAAAAGCATAATCGTTCGATCATTTTCACCATTTCTAAATAAATGTTTCATTTAGATTTCCTCCTTTTTAAGGAGTTCCTCACTGTAATAACCCACTTTTTTAAGAAGTGTTGTCATGGTAACAAGCTCTTCGGTATTCAATATATTGAAGACTTTTTTTACAGTGATTTTGTGGTGCTCAAAAATAGACTCAAAAAATTCTTTTCCTGAAGGGGTTATATCAATGGTAATTTCTCTTTTGTCATTTGGATTTTTAAGTCTATCTACATGTTTTTTCTTATATAATTGATCAATCACATATGTCATTGAACTGTTTGCCATTAGCAGTTTTTTACCAATGTTTGCCATGGGTTGTTTACCTTTATGATATAAGTATTCTAAAACACCAAATTCTGTTGTGTTAATCCCATAAGATTCGATATCTTTTTTTAAAACACCTTCAAGTGCATGTGTTGCACGTAGCATGATAGCTACAGCTTTTAAATCAGTCATGGGTTTACTCCTTAAAATATTCTTTTTCGAATGTTTTGTCACTACGTTTTGTATCGATGGGTTTAACAACTTTTTCTACATAATCTCTTTGATTTCTAAATCTAGGAGGTAGAGCTAATGTTTCACCAAGAGTCTCATAATCTTCCTCATCATCTATA
This sequence comes from Tenericutes bacterium MO-XQ, assembly GCA_002838185.1. Classification (GTDB taxonomy): domain Bacteria; phylum Bacillota_I; class Bacilli_A; order Acholeplasmatales; family Acholeplasmataceae; genus Mariniplasma. Next base: position 1,243,842 of record CP017948.1, read on the forward strand.
AAACCAGGTCCTTCAGTTGCAAACTCAAATAAAATGCCAGGATGTAATCTAGTATATAAGGATTTAAAGTAGAAGCGGTCGACATAACCAGAATGTCTTGCACCTAGTTGATCCAAATGATCAACCCACTCATAAAGTTCGTCTAAATCCTCAATTCTAAATGCGACGTGGTGAACACTGCCATAGCCTTGTCTACCGTAATTCATATCTTTTGTATCCTTAACAATAACACTTGCACCATTACCGCCTTCACCCATTTCAAATAGAGTCAAGGTATCTTGATTTTTTATTTTTTTCATATAAAGCATATCAACTAATACTTGAGTCATATAGTTGATATCAGATGTATTTAAAAAGATAGGTCCTAGGCCAGTAATCGCATACTCATTAGGTACAGGTCCTTTTTGCCAAGGGGTACCTGAAGAAATCCCTTCGATATTTTCATCTGAAAATAAAGCATATTTTTGTCCATCAAAATCTTCAAAAAATAGGGACTTTCTATCAAAAAATATTTTGATATCATCGTGCTTAACATCATACATGTCAAAACGCTTTAACCAGTAATTTAAAGCTTCATCAGATGGGACACGAAAAGATGTTCTTGATATTGAATTTGTTCCCTCTACACCTTTTTCTACACCCTTAAAATCAAAGAATGTCATATCAGTACCAGGTGATCCCTTATCATCTGCAAAAAATAAATGATAAGTTTGGATATCATCTTGATTGACTGTTTTTTTGACAAGTCTTAATCCTAATGTGTATGTAAAAAATTCATAGATTTTTTTTGCATCACTTGTAATTGCAGTTACGTGATGTATGCCTTTTAAATTGTTCATATGTATCACCTCAAATTAATGTAACTCCAATTTAACATATATAAAAAAAGAATTCAAAGCATATGCTTCGAATTCGTAATAATTAAGATAATTATGTATTTTAGAGCCTCATTAAAGCGTATTTTTGCTCTTTTGGTAGTTTTTCTAAAGCGTATCTATATGCAACTCTTGGCATTTGGTGGCTATTTTTTACTAAGTAATTATAAACAGTTAACGGTTCTTTTTGAGATAAGACTTTAAGCATCCATCCATAGCCTTTTAAGACTAAATAATGTTCATCATGCATCAGTAAATCTGATATAAGAAGTATATCGAAATCTTTATAGTTATTTTTTCTTATTGCATAAATCAATATGACTGCTGTTGCTCGTCTGACTGCAAAATCATGATGATCTTTCCATGCTAGAATTCTTGGAAATAAATCAGGATAAATCATCAGTAAGTAACCAAATGCATGTGTACAAAAATCATCACAATCCCACCAATCATGAATGTATGAAAGTAACCATGTTTCAAAAATATCAAAAGTTTGTTTGTTATATTGTTTTTTAAACTTAAAGATGATATCAAATGCTATGGTTTTATAATGCCACTTTTCTGTTTTTAAGAGTTGATCACAAATATCAATGACATGAGATAAGTCTTTATCCATGGACACATAAACTTTATGTGCAATGTTTCTAATATCTTTTGTGACTGGATGTTTTATAGATGCTAATTCGTCATCTATATAATTCTTAATTTCTTTATATGTATGCATATGCTTATAGGTACATCTTTAAAATTTGTTCGCCATCATTTAAACCAGTATCTGTAAATCCATATCCGATATAGAATTTATAAGGTTGATCACCAGTCATTTCACAAGAAGTATAGATGGTTTTGATACCGTCATTGATTGCTTTTTCTTTAATCATATCTAAAACCTTTGAACCATATCCCTTTTGTTGATAATCTTTAGCAATCATGAATCGCCATAAATAATAAGCAGGATTATCTTCTTTAGGGATGTCATCATCCCACAGTGCAAGCATGATAAATCCAATAGGTTTATTTCCTAAATAGATTGCTCTTGGCCAAGCTCTTTTTTTATTCACGTATGCTTGAGCAAGTGAAGCGATGTTTGGTGCGACACATGTTTGTTGATATTCTGTGAGTGTTTTTGATAATTTTACAACTGCATCAAAATTTTTTGATGTAACTTTCTTTAATGTTAATTTTGGCATAATAATCTCCTTAAGTATCGTTTATTTATCATTAGTATACTATAATACTCTAAAAAAACAATCTTGATATCTAATAAAAAAGGTATAATTCTGTTAAAAATAATCGTTTTAAATCCTATTTTTGATAATAAAGTTTTAACTTCTTGATATACTTAAAGTATCATAAAGAATAAAAGATAAGTGGAGGAATTATGAAAATATTAAAGGTAGTATCTAAAATACTGATTGTTATCTTAATCATTGCTGTACTTTTTGTCGGAACACTTACGGTTTTTGAATATCGACCAGAAGATCTCGAAGATGTTGAAATTATGAATAATCAAGAAGAAGTGATTCAGTTGGATCAAATATACCAAATCATGACATTTAACATTGGCTATGCTGGTTTAGGTAAAGATGAAGATTTTGTGATGGATGGTGGCGAAAAAGGTAGAGTTGATTCAGTTGATGTTGTTGAGGATTATTTTAATGGTATCCAAGATTTATTGACTGAGTATCCATCAGATTTTTATTTACTTCAAGAAGTAGACCAAAAAGCTAGAAGAAGTTATCAGATCAATCAGGTTCAAGGTATCATGGATACTTTAGGTGATGATTATTCAAGCCAATATGCACTTAACTTTAAATCAATTTTTGTTCCATTCCCATTATCTTTAACCGATTATATTGGACAAGTGGAAAGTGGTATTCAAACCTTAACTCGCTTTGAAGGCATTCAAACCGAACGTCATCAATTTCCTGGATCTTTTAGTTGGCCACTTAGAGTCGCTAATTTAAAAAGAGCAATGATGGTCTCAACATTTGATATCAGTGGAAGTGATAAGAAACTAGTTGTCGTTAATCTACATATGTCTGCTTATGATAGTGATGGATCCCTTAGAGATCAAGAAATGGAATATTTAAAGACCTTCTTAGAAGAACAACAAACATTAGGCAACTATGTGATTGTTGGTGGAGATTTTAATCAAACGTTTCCTGAAGCAGATGGTGTATTTCCTGTAGATTCTAATTTCTATGAAGCTTTTACGATAGAAGATGACTTTTTACCTGAGGGATACCGCTTTGAAGTAGATTTAAGTGAACCTACATGTAGACTATTAAATCAACCTTATGTCAAGGGTTCCGAAGGTACACAATATTACTTAATCGATGGTTTTATTGTTTCAGACAATATAGAATTAGAGGCATTATCTATAGATCATGAGTATCAAGTGATGACCATAAATCATGAGTTTTTGTATAGTGATCATAATCCTGTAATCATGAAATTCAAATTAACAATTTAAAAATGCATATAAAAAAAAACCAAGAAATCTGATCAAGAATTCTTGGTATATTTTTTTAATAATTGGAATAATGTTTTTAACTCATTTTGTGTGAGCTCTCTATATTTTCCAACAGGAATATCCAGAGATATGTTCATAATGCGTGTTCTTTTTAATTTGACGACATTATATCCAAAATAGTCACACATGCGTCTAATCTGTCTATTCATGCCTTCAGTTAAAATGACTTTAAACTGCTTTGGTGCAGTTTTTTTGACGATGCATGGTTGAGTAATTTTGTTAAGTATTGGTACACCACTAGCCATTTTACTTAAAAATTCAGGTGTGATTTCTTTATCAACATCAACGATGTATTCTTTTTCATGTGCGTTTTCAGCACGTAAAATTTGATTAACAATATCACCATCATTGGTCATTAAGATAAGCCCTTCAGAATCTTTATCTAATCTACCCACATGAAAGATACGTTTAGGATAATTCATAAAATCAACGATATTACCTTTAATGGATTGATCGGTTGTTGATGTAGTGCCCACTGGTTTGTTTAATGCTAGATAAACAAAATCACGATGTGGGTTTATCGGACGACCATTTACTTTGATTTTATCTTGATCATCAACTTGATCACCTAAAACAGCAATCTTACCATTGATTGTTACTTTTGATTGTTGAATAAGTCTGTCTGCTTCACGTCTGGAACAGAAACCGACTTCACTTAAATATTTATTGATTCTAATGCTCATAAGTTCCTCTTTGTTTAAATTTACATGTATATTATACCTTATATAAATGATCGATTTAAAAAAATCATAAAAAAAGACCCCTGTTAAAGATTAGATATCATTATTATACCTTCTCATTAACTCTTTAGAACCAGTTCATCAATTATTGTGGTGTCATTACTAAGTTTACGTTAATTTCAAGTGCTCTTGACCTAAGTTTACTATAGTGTCAGACCTAAGTTTACTTTTTTTATGCGCTTTTAGTGATAGAACATTAGAAGTTCTTATTAAATGTATCCACTTTCACGACGAAGATACATTGCTTTTTCAAGAGAAAACAAGTTTAACATTTAAAATACTTGGATGCAGCCATTTAATTACATAAAAACAATTTGCACAATCTTCACTCAATGATTAGTCATCTCCTATATTCTTATTAAAGGTTATAGTTCTTATTTAGTTTTGTCTATTTTATTTTATCATCTTCATTAGATAGAATTTTTTTGCGTATTTTATTTTCTTTTCTCAAAATTGGTACTAGTGGAATAATTGCTAACCCAATTAGGAAATTCATATTAAAATATAATAGTAATAATACTAACCCATAAAATCCTTCAAAAAGTACATATTCATACCATTTAATTTTAATGTGTTTAGAAAGCCCTTGGCAATACATTATACCTAACAATAGAGTTACTGTAAAAAGTAAAACAAAAACAGATAAATCTAATACAGTAGAAAAATCTGTAAAATAACTTGTGGCATATACTCCAAAAATAGAAAATATAAAATATGCTAAATTGTATTGAAAACTTTTAAAATTTTCAGAATTTTCCCATTTTTTAATCCTATTATCTCTATTTTCAATAGAAACGTCTTTGCTATCCATTACATCTCTACTTATAAGCATTGTTAAAAACTTATTCAAAGAAATATTATCAAATACTGAAAGGAGCGAAATTAATAGTACTATTATGATGTAAAACAATGAAAACTCTATTCTATTTGCAAATAAAATATTCATCAACAAGAAAAGTATATATTTATATAGCATATTAATCTTTGCTGGTTTATTAACTTTATTATCAATAAAAGAAGAAAAATAAATATTATTTATTATGTAAAAAGTAATTGCATATGCGTTTAAAAACATTATTACACCAATAACATTATTATTTACAGCAATATCACTAAAAAATAGAATTTGTATAAAAATGAATGAGGCAATAAAAAAAGTATAGATAAATAAATTTAATAGTCTTAATCTGCTGATTCGTTTATTCATTGTTAATCCTCCTAAGTATAGTTAACCAGAAGCTAACTCAAATTAACTTCCGGTTAACAAAAACACTATTTTGATTCCCATTGAAGCCCTGGTGGAGTTGAGGGGGAAAGTACTATATTAGGCACAAAGTAAAATTGACTTTAAATTCAATGTTTAATAATTTTATACTTAAGAAATCTTGATTTTACCCATGTGTTGTTTTTAGAGGTATCCTCATTAATTTGTTCTCTAGGATATATGAAAGAGAATAGTATCTCACTATCAATATAAACAAATGGTTTACCTAATAAACTATCATAATATAAATCAGATGGTACAAGATTAAATTGAGTAATGTTTTCAAAAAGTAATATGATTTTCATACCATTTTCAATTTGTGACTCAATAACTATTTGAAGCTCAGCTAAATCATCAAAAGGATATAATCTGTTGTCATTACTTCGTGAACTACCACTTGTGTATTGAATATCAACAATTATAGAATCAAAAAAATTTGCACAATCATTTAACATGACATTTAGTGTCTCTGTATTGTTTACTTCAATAAAATCTTTATGTAGTCTTCTTTTATATTTCATATTAACCCCCATAACTATTTAACTTCATTATAGCATAAAAAACACATAGTTAAATGGTATTCTATTTCATAAAAACTTCTTGAGTAAAAGTGAACTTTGAGCCTATTGATGAGATTAAGCGAGTATAAACTAACCTAATACTTCAACATCAACTCTTAATACACCAGTAACTAGGAATTATCAATTAAATCAAATGCAAAGACATATAGCAACCTTGTTTTTTTTTTATTTTGTTATATAATTAAAGAAATAATCAAATGTGGGGGATCATGGATGAATAAAAAATATATCTCAATAATAATTATAACAGTTTTACTAGTGTTAATTATAATTAGATTTTATCCTAAAACTGAACCAAGTGAAACTTATCATGATGAATTTGTTATTGAAGGATTAGAAAGAATATTGACTAGAACAACAGATACAACAATACTAAATATTGAAGTTTATGAAACCGAAGATAATTTCTATTATTTAATAGAATATAGTGCTTTATGGCAGGAAGAAATAATTAATAACTATGCATTTGAAGGTAGTACGTGGGGGTTTACAATATATCAAGGTTCTATGAATGATTATCTCTCATACACATCTGAATTTGAAGATGCTAGAATTAATTATCAAAGGAAAATAGTATATTCTCAAAATGAGATTAATGCTTTTGTAGCCTTAATAAATACCACTCAATGAATAAGTAGGTTTTCTAAGTAAACATTAAATTTAACCTAAATAAAAACAATCAACTGGGGTAAAGTTGATTGTTTTTTCTTTTTACAAATCTCTAATCAAGCCAAAGGTTACTATAATGTATCTAGAAATGACTTCAATATAGGGATTAGTTTAAACTCTCTGTTGGTGGAGATGAGGGGAATTGAACCCCTGTGCAAGACACTTCATCACATAACTTCTACATGCTTAGTTTATTTATGGTTTCTAGTCATCAACTAAACAAACAAAAGTTAACAACCATATCCTAAATTAAATTCGTCTATCTGACTAGGAAATCGGATAAATATAACTTACTGAATTGGACCGCGTATGAACCGTAAGTAAATTCATAGTTGGCTCGCACCTGTTCTTAGGCAGCGTAAGAAAAATTTTGGTTTCCGGTTATTTTATAACCTCGGCTTTTTTACATGAGCAACCATGACATGCTTATATGTGAATTCATGCCGTGACGAATCCAGAACATCCCCAGCGCATATATATTACATCATTTCATATAAAAAGTAAAGAAAATTTAAAAAAATGTACGAATGGGACATATACGCCCTATTACATTTGGTTTTTTCACATTATATTTAAGTTAGACAAAGACCTTGTCATCACAAACTGGTGTGTTAGTATGAGTCTCGTGCTACAAGAAATAGTGGAGGGGGAACCTCATGCTAAGGCCAAACAGGGCATAAACAATCACATTTGTTAGCCCTTTTTTTATGTCTTAATGTAAGTTATAGTGTATAATATGTAAGTAATAAGAAATTATTTTGATACACTATGAATATGTGATAAAATAATCCATACGCGAGGTGAAAAAGATGATCAAAGGCATTATATTTGATATGGACGGAACCATCTTAAATACAATCGATGATGTAGTAGCAAGTGTCAATTATGCGATGCGATATTTTAATCTTCCCGAAAAGACAGTTCAGGAAGTTAAAGACGGCATAGGTAGAGGTGCAATTAACTTAATAGAAGATGTTGTACCAAGAGGTACATCAGAAGCAGATATATATAAGATTTATGAAGTTTATCAAACTTACTATGATCAACATACCAATGATTTTACTGCTCCATATGAAGGTATATTAGATTTACTAAAGACATTAAAAAATAACGGATATAAATTAGCTGTTGTTTCTAATAAATATAGATATTTAGTTGAAGCACTAAATCATGATATATTTAAAGATTATTTTGATATATCAATGGGTGAGATGGATGGTGTTCCGATCAAACCAGCTCCTGATATGATCCATATTGCTCTTAAAGAAATGAACTTATCAAAAGATGAAGTCATTTTTATTGGGGACTCCGATGTCGATATGATGACTGCAACTAATGCAAACATAAAAAGTATTGGTGTCACTTGGGGCTATCGTTCAAAAGAAGTATTAATAAAACATAAAGCAGATTATATTATCGATCAACCAAAAGACATAATTAAGATTATAAACGAGGTGAATGCGCATGGCAATGATTAAATTAGACCAGGTATCAAAATATTATCGTTCTGAAGAAACTGTTTCAGTTGGGATGAAAAATATAAGCTTAGATTTTGAGCTAGGTGAATTTGTCGCAGTAACAGGTGAATCAGGTAGTGGGAAATCTACACTTTTAAACGTCATTAGTGGTCTTGATGGCTATGAAGATGGAGAGTTATATCTATTTGGTGAAGAAACTTCTCATTATACGATTGCAGACTGGGAAAGATATCGTGGCACATACATAGGATTCGTATTTCAGAACTATAACATTATTGATTCTTATACAGTATATCAAAATGTGATGCTAGCCCTTGAAATTCAAGGTTACGATCCAAAAGAACGTAAAAAAAGAGCTTTAGAGCTCATTGATAAAGTAGGACTTACTTCACACAAAAACCACAAAGCTTCTAAGCTTTCTGGTGGACAAAAACAAAGAGCAGTCATCGCTAGAGCACTTGCTAAAGATTGTCCTGTAATTGTTGCTGATGAACCTACAGGTAACTTAGATTCAAGTTCAGCAGAACAAGTTATGCGATTACTTTATACCATTGCAAAAGATAAATTAGTCATTGTTGTTACACATGATTATGATCAAGTGAAACAATATGCTACAAGAAAAATCAAAATGCATGATGGCGAAGTTGTCGAAGATAGAAAAATCAAAGATTATGATCTTGCACATTTAAATGAAGTTCCAAAACCTAAACGTATGGGTCTTTTAACATTGTTTAGATTTGCACTTAGAAATTTACTATCAACACCTAAAAAACTTATTTTCTTAATGATTATGCAAATCATTGTGATTGCAGTTTTTACAATCGTTTATACGAATCAGATCAGTGGGATAAGGGAAGCTGGCCTAGAACAGTCATCGACATTCCCTTCTGTACCTGAAACAAGGGTTTTAATTGAAAAAAGGGATGGTTCAGAATTTACAGCTGCTGAAATCGAATCATTTAGATCGATGCGTGTTGTTAATGAAGTTTACGAAGAAGCCATGAATTTTTATAATGAAACAAATTTATTTGTTTCTAAATCAGGTGGAGATTATTATGGTCGTGGAAATATTAGAGCCACAGATTCCGCAAACATGCTTAATCAAAGTGATATAGAAGGTGAACTACCAACTGCTATGAACGAAATCGTGATTAGTAGTTACTTGGATTTTAATGTTGGTGATACCGTTACATTAAATGCTGGTATTGCCTATGAATGGTATGGGGATGATGGTAATGATACTTCTATTGGAACTTTTACAGTCACAGGTATAGATAAATTAGACCGCGAAATCCTATATTTTTCTGAAGCATATCTCATGCAACCAACCTCAGATGAAGCAATTATTAATTATGGTCTTTTAGCACAAATTGAACAAAGACTAAATTATGAGTTATCTTTTGAATTTGGTGGAGATCGCATGTGGACATACAGGGATGATTTCTCTAATTTCACAGAAGATATCTATATTGATGGTGAAGGTAATCGAACAGTATTAACTGGCCAAACTTTGACATTCATGACTTATGATATAAATTATAATGAGTTTTCATATGAAATGAATAACTTAACGATATCAGTACCAGAAGATATGTATGGTGCACGTATGCATCCAGATACACATCAAGAAATCAAAGATTATTTCTTGGATTTATGGGAAAGCCAATATACAGTCAGTCCTAAAAACTATTTATCTTTAAGTGTTGACGGCTATTATGCAGGTAATAGAGTGATTAATAGTGTTGATGCTGATTTATATAAAGTGTATTATCCAGCAAATATATCAGGAGCAATGCGAGAAATCCAAGTATTTTTCTTAAGCTTCTTAGCAGCAATCTTACTGACTTTATTTGGATTATTCCTATATTCAATCGTTCATGCTGTAACTAAGAACGTTATGAATGCAAGAAAGAAAGATTTTGCAATATTTAGATCCATTGGTGCAAATAAAACAACACTTGCTCAACTGGTTGTCTTAGAACAAGTCATTATGTCAACTGTTGGGTTTATCATCACAATGATTATCATTAATATCATAAGTGCAAACATTACATTAATTGCAGCTGATATTCAGTATATGGAACTTAGAGATTACTTAATTTTACTAGCTGCATTTATGTTCTTCGGCGCTTGGTTAGGTCTAAGATTTAACAAGAAAGTATTTAAACAGTCAGTCATAGAAACACTAACACAAAGTAGGGGTGAATAAATATGATTAGAGTAGAACAGTTAAATAAATATTTTAATCGTAGAAAAAGAAATGAAATTCACGTCTTAAACGATGTTTCTTTAGAGTTTCCTGATAAAGGACTAGTTGTCTTATTAGGGCCTTCTGGATCAGGGAAAACTACACTACTTAACGTATTAGGTGGACTTGATAAAGTTCAATCTGGAACCATCCATTTTGATGATAAAGTCATTCCTGGATATGATGTGCATACATGGGATAAGATTAGAAATGAATATGTAGGTTATATATTCCAAAATTATAATTTATTGCCACAATTGTCTGTATTTGATAATATTGCTTTTGTATTAAAAATGATGGGCATCAAAGATCCTAAAATCATTGAAGAACGCGTCAATTATATTTTAAGATCAGTACATATGTATCCTTTTAGAAAGAAGAAAGGATTACAATTATCAGGTGGACAACAACAAAGAGTCGCAATCGCAAGAGCACTTGTTAAAAATCCAAGAGTTATCATCGCAGATGAACCTACTGGAAATTTAGATAGTAAAAATACGCTTGATATCATGAATATTATCAAGCAAATTTCACAAGAAAAACTCGTTATTCTAGTTACACATGAAAGACATATCGCAGAATTTTATGGTGATCGCATCATTGAAGTTAAAGATGGTCAAATCATCGCAGATAAAGAAAATGTATCATCAGATGAGCATCATATTGGTAAAGATGACACCATTTACTTAAAAGATTACAGTCATATTGCAGATGCTTCATCTAAAGGTGTTAATTTAAGTCTTTATAGTGATCATGAAGATGAGTTAAAAGATTTAGATATCAAACTTATTGTTAAGAATAAGACGCTTTATTTAGATATTAAATCACCTTATCAAAAAATGAAAATCGTTGATGATAACTCAGGTGTTGTCATTAAAGATGAACATTATGTTAAAAAAACAAGAGAAGAACTGATTGAAACTAATTTTGATCAAGAAGTTTTAGATAACGAACACATTGATAGACAATCAAAAACCATGGTTTCTATCAAGCAAACCTTATGGCTAGCATTTCAAAAGATCTTAAATACAAGCCGTAAAGGAAAACTGATGTTGTTTTCATTTATGATTGCAGGTATGGTCATTGCAGTAACAGTATCGATGTTTTCTGCAACAGCACTTTTAAAGCCTGAACAGTTCATGACAATGCCTAAGGGTTATTTAGAAGTTAATAGAACAAATGCGATTAGGTTTGATATGGATGATCTTGATGAAGCATCTACATATGTTGATGACTTTTATATCAATATCTTTGGCAGTGCTAATTTACAATTCGTACAACCAAATGATACACTATCATCAGTCACAATCAATGGTAGAATTGATGTCGTTGATCATATCAAAGAACGCGATTTAGTCTATGGTGAGATGCCAACAAATAACGAAATTGTTGTATCATCATTGGTTGCGGATATCTTAATCGATGGTAGTATGTTCCAAGGCGCAGGCGGTCAAGATATAGGGATTTGGTCTTATGAATATTTGGTCAAAGAAGAAGTTAGAGTTAAAGGGTTAGATGTTAGAATTTCTGGTATTGTTGATAGCGAACTTCCAATGATTTACATGACAGAAAGTTTAGCATTCTTATATATCTCACCAGATGATTCAATGTTGCCATTAGATTACTTTGATGAAACACTTGTTGCAGGTGTATTACCTGAAGATGATCAAGTATTAATATCAACAAATTTATATCTACAAATGTTTGGTAATAGCAACTATACAACTGAGCTTCCAAAAGCAATGCCTGGAAGTGACTTAGAAATCTCAGGTGTGTTCACTGAATTTGATGATGTTTCTTATGTGATTCCTAATTCAGTGATGTTAGATTTAAGAGTAGAAGCTCAAGATACATCAAGACTCATGATTTACTCAGATGATCCTGATGCATTAAAAACAGCGCTTGAAGATATCATGAACAATATCACTGTAAAAGATATTTATGATGAAGCTTTAACCGAAGCTAAAGAAGCAAGAGCTGAAGTGATTGTCCCTACATCAATTACCGCAGGAGTACTAATTGGTATATCGATGATTGGATTTTATTTTGTGATTAGATCGAGTTTAATTTCTAGAATATATGAAGTATCAGTATATCGTGCATTAGGTGTTAAGAAAAATGATATTTTCGTATCATTCTTACTTGAAATTTTTGTCTTAACATCTGTGTCAACTTTGATAGGGTATATCGTCGCATCTTTTGGATTAAGTAAATTATCACAGGGATTCATTGGTGAGTTTAATTTCTTTACCGTTAATGCCTTAACATTTGTTGTTGGACTTGTATTAGCATATGTAATTAACATACTTGCAGGTATGTTCCCAATTGTAATGCTCCTAAGAAAAACACCAGCACAAATCATGTCACAATACGATATTTAAACAATATAAAAGGGCTCCTTTGAGCCCTTTTCTCATTTATAACCACTTTGTTATATCATCGACATCAAGTCTAACAGATGGATAACCATCTTCAGCTTTTTTACCGATAGATAATAACATGACTGGTTTATATCTTTTTTTATCAATGCCTAGAGCATCAGCAATTTCTTCATGTCTAAATCCACCAATTGAACATGTGTCATAACCATGCTCTCTTGCAATATGCATGAGTTGCATTGCCATAAGTCCTGCATCTAGCCAACCTGTTTTTTCAATTGAGTTTTCACTAAGATTATCAATCATGTTTGATATGCTTCTTAATTGTTTTTCTCTAACCTCTTCAGGCATTAATCCTGAATCAACTGCTTTATCAAAAATTTTTTCAGCCAACTCAAATTTCTTTAAATCTGTAAAGATACAAATCATTTGACTGGATGTATCTAGTTGTAAGTGATTACCATATAAAACTGGTCTTAATTTTTCTTTAGCTTCCTTAGATTCAACAATGAAAAAACGGTAAGATTGCATGTTCATCGAAGAAGGGGCACGCATCGCTTTTTCTAAAATCTCTGTTAACTCTTCCTTTGATATTTTTACATTTGGATCATATTTTCTAATCGATCTACGATTTAATAATTCTGACATATTATACCTCCTTTAGTACTGTTGTATTATAACATTTGCATAAATTGATGTGGTGAAAAATGCTTATATATATGTGTCAATGTTTCTTTCTAATTTGTATCCTTTTTATAAAATTATGTGAATAAGATAACAAATCTTTCTTTGTGTTATAATAACTTTGAAAGGATGATTCATATGACAACACATTTTATATTAATTAGACATGGCGAACCTAGATATGATGAAGTCATCGAACGAGGCTATGTTGGGATGGGCTATGAGTTTGGTAAACTCACAGAAAATGGAATTGCACAAGCAGAAGATAGAGCAAAAGATCCAAATCTAAAAGATGCGGACATCATTATTTCTTCACCATATACAAGAGCGTTACAAACAGCAGCAATCATCTCTAGAGAAACAGGTATCAAATTAGTTGTAGAAAACGATCTTCATGAATGGATGCCAGATACTAAATTCATCTATGATTATGAAGTTAGTGGTGCATTTCAAGAATATTTTGAAGCAGAAGGTAAAAGAAATGTCTCCCATAAATATCGCTGGGAGTCTTATGAAGATTTAAAAAAACGTGTACAATTAACATTATTAAAATACAAGAACTATAAGAAAGTCATCGTTGTGTGTCATGGTATCGTTATGTCTTCACTCACAAGATTTGATGATATTATTGAACACTGTGGTGTCAGAGAAGTTGATTTATAATGGATATTAAAAGATTAGAAGCTTGGTATGATGAACATCATAGAAAGCTTCTTTTTCGAGAAACTAAAGATCCTTATCAAATATGGGTAAGTGAGATTATGCTTCAACAAACACAAGTTGAAACAGTCTTACCCTTTTTTGAGCGTTTTATCAAGAAATATCCAGATGTTTTAACACTTTCAAAAACAGATGAAGAGACATTGAAAAAAGATGTTGAAGGGTTAGGCTATTATAGAAGATTTAAATATATGCTTAAAGCAGCACAAATCATCGTTGATCAGTATAATGGTATCTTTCCTGATACATATAAGGATGTTTTATCACTTCCTGGTATTGGTCATTATACAGCAGGTGCGATTATGTCTATCGCCTATAACGAGCCCTATAGTGCGCTTGATGGTAATGTCATTAGAGTATTATCTAGGTATTTAAACATAGATGATGATTTTAGAGTAGAAAAACATAGAAAAAAACTAGATCAAATCAATCAATCATATATTGAACATGCGACACCCTATAAATATACACAAGCCATGATGGAATTAGGAGCTACAATCTGTAGACCTAAAAACCCTAAATGTGAGTCTTGCCCATTAAGTGAGCATTGCCAGGCTTTTGAACTTGGCATTCAAGAACAAAGACCAGTCTTATCAAAATTAAATGACAAAAAGGAATTTTCATATATCACTTTAAAGATCTATGACCGTGAAGGGTTTATCTATCTTAGAAAGCGTACTGAAAGTTTACTAGAGGGTATGTATGAGTACCCGCAAGTTGAAAGTGAAAGTATTTATGATTGTTTAAGTCAATTTGAAGAAGAAGGTATTATCTTAGATATGATTAGCGATCAAAAAACATATAAACATATCTTTACACATCAAATTTGGATGATGAAAGTCTATGAAGTGAAACTTTTATCAAAACCTAAAGTTGATTGGATTCGATTTGATCAAAAAGATATAAAAGATATACCGATGGCAATCGCACATCGTAAAATCAAATGATGGGAGAACTTATATGATTGAAAAGATAATATTAAAAAATAAAATCGCAGAAGTTACATTAATTTCTTATGGAGCAGGTATTTATAAATATCTATTTTTAGGAGAAAACATCGTGATTACACCTAAAACAGTAGATGAGTATATGCATGACTTAACCTATTATGGTAAAACGATTGGAAGAACAAGTGGAAGATTGGTTATCCCTAGTTATGAAATAAACGGTAAAACATATGATGTTGAGCCATATCGTTCAGATTTTACTTCGCTTCATGGAGGTCCAAAAGGCTTTTCAACACAAAATTTTGATGTCATATCAAAAACAGAATCGAAAGTGGTTTTCAGATATATATCAGAAGATTTAGAAGAAGGTTATCCAGGAAAACTCATTTTAGATGTTACATATGAGTTAGACTTAGATGGATCATTACATATCTATTTTGATGCACTTGCAAATAAAGATACTTTATGTAATATTACAAATCATACTTATTTCAATTTAAATCAAGCATATCCAACCATTCTTGACCATGAAATTACTATCAAAGCTTCTAAATTTTTAAATATTGATAAAAACTATCTTTTAAAAAGCGTTGATGACGTAGAAAATACACCTTTTGATTTTAGAACCTCAATACCTTTTAGAGAAAGATTAAAAGAGATGCAACAAACCTCTTTTTATGGATTTGATCATACATGGATATTTGATGATTTAGCTGATGATGAAATAAAGGCCAAAGCTTTTGATCCAAAAAGCAACATTGGACTTGATGTTTATACTTCATATCCAGCAGTCGTGGTTTACACCCATAATGATCCTGCAATCATTGCATTAGAAGGTTCTTTTGATCAAGATGCTATCCATTCATCATTTACATTTGAGTGCCAATATGAACCAGGTGGCATCCATCATCAACATCTAAATCATGCGATTTTAAAAAAGAATAAACCATATCATCAATTTATTACATTTAAACCATATAAAAAATAAAAAATGAGAAGCCGTTAGCTTCCCATTATTTCTTTAAAATGTTGATTGTCATCTAAGTAAATATAAAGTGGATATCCAAGCACTAACATGACTGCGGCTTCCCCAAGAAAAACCCACATCGCAATCGGTAAAAATGGAATTTGATTCATGATAGAAATCATCAAGCCAATGATAATTGCGTTACTGAATGCTGGGAATAATAATGACAATAATTTTGGTTTACTGATGATGATCATAAGCGTTAAAGCAACGACAGTAGCAAGCGTACCAAATAATGCATCAACAATACCATAAGGACTCATTAAATAATTAGCAACGAATGTACCTAAAGTTAAACCTATCGCATGTTTTTTATTAAAAAACACCAAAATAAGTAAAACTTCAGCAATTCTAAACTGTACGGTTTCAAAACTTAAAAATTGAAACACAAATACCAATACAACATAGATAGCAGCAATCATAGACTGCAATATAAAATCTTTTAAAACGTAATTTTTCACTTTTAATCTCCCTGTTTTGTTTTAGCTGGTTTCCTAGGGTACAGCTAATATTTGAAATACTTTAACATTGTATCAAATATGTGATATAATATCAAGAGCAAAGGATTGATAGAATGAGTATTAAATTTGAAGTATTACACACATGTAAACAAAGTGGTGCAAGACTAGGAAAATTAACAACCCCACATGGTGTATTTGAGACGCCTTTTTTTATGCCAGTAGGCACTCAAGCAACCGTTAAAACTTTGACACCAGAAGAAATAAAAGAAGTCTCTGAAGGGCTTATTTTAGGCAATACATATCATTTATGGTTACAACCAGGAAGTGATATTGTTAAAGATCATGGCGGCATCAGAGGATTTATGAATTGGGATGGAGCGCTTCTTACAGATAGTGGTGGATTTCAAGTATTCTCATTAACAGATATGCGAAAGATCACTGAAGAAGGTGTGTTTTTTAAACACCATAAAAATGGATCACAATTATTCATGTCACCAGAAGATTCTATCAAAGTACAAGAAGACTTAGGTGCGGATATCATCATGAGTTTTGATGAGTGTCCACCTCCGTATGCTTCTTATGAGTATATGAAAGATTCTGTTGACCGTACGTTAAGATGGGCTAAACGTGGAAAAGATGCATTGACTACTGATCAAGCTTTATTTGGTATCGTTCAAGGTGGTCTTGATAAAGACTTAAGAAAATATAGTGCAGAAGAACTCATCAAAATGGATTTTCCAGGGTATTCAATTGGTGGATTATCTGTGGGTGAAACAAAAGCAGAAATGTATGAAATTACGAAATACCTAAACCCAATTTTACCTTTTGATAAACCACGGTATTTAATGGGTGTTGGTGCACCTGATGATTTAGTTGAAAATGTCATCAATGGTATCGATATGTTTGACTGTGTCCTACCTACGAGAATCGCAAGACATGGTACCGCACTAACAACAGAAGGTAAAGTTGTCATTAAAAATGCAACTTATGAGAGAGATTACTCACCACTTGATCCCAATTTAGATACACCAGTTAAAAAATATACAAGAAGTTATATCAGACATCTCTTTAAAGGTAATGAAATATTAGGGATGAGACTAGTCACTTATCAGAACTTGGCTTATTTAAAACATTTAATGCAAGAAATCAGACAAGCAATCAAAGAAGACAGGCTTCTAGATTTCAAAGAAGAGATGAAACAAAAGACAAATTATTTTAAAACAAAATAATTATCTTTATTTTAAAAGATAAATAATGTAAAATAGAGTTAGTAACTAGGAGGGAATAGACCTATGGTATTCGGAGAATCAGATAATTTCAATCAAAAACCTATTATAAAAGTTATCGGTGTTGGAGGCGGAGGCGGAAACGCAGTCAATCGTATGATCGAAAATGACGTTAAAGGCGTCACTTTTGTTGCGATGAACACAGATGCTCAAGTTTTAAAAGTATCTAAAGCAGAAACACGTGTTCAACTTGGTAAGTATTTAACTAGAGGTTTAGGTGCAGGTGCAAAAGCAGAAGTTGGTAAAGAAGCAGCACTTGAATCCATTGATGATATTGAAGAAGTATTAAAAGATGCAGACATGGTCTTTATCACTGCTGGTATGGGTGGAGGTACCGGAACAGGTGCAGCACCAATCATTGCACAAAAAGCAAAAGAGATGGGATGCCTAACGATTGGTATCGTAACAAAACCGTTTGCTTTTGAAGGACCTGCTCGTATGCAAGCAGCAATCATGGGTTTAGAAGAGTTAAAACCTCATGTAGACACATTAATCGTTGTACCTAACGAAAGATTACTTGCTGTATCAGGACCAACAACACAATTATTAGATGCATTTAGAGAATCAGATAATGTGCTTCGTCAAGGTGTTCAAGGGATTGCAGAAATCATCGCAATTCCAGGATTGATTAACGTTGACTTTGCAGATGTTAGAACCGTTATGGAAAATAAAGGGACTGCACTCATGGGTGTTGGGATTGCATCAGGCGAAGACCGTGCGATTGAAGCAGCTAGAAAAGCGATTCACTCTAAATTATTAGAAGTATCCATTGATGGAGCAACAGATGCGATTGTAAACATTACATCTGGTACAAACATTACACTAATTGAAACTGGTCAAGCATTATCAGAAATTAGAAATGCAACTGACCGTGACTTAAATATCATTTACGGAACGACTGTTAATGAAGATTTAGATGATGAAATGATCGTTACTGTGATTGCAACAGGATATGAATTAAAAGCTAAAGGTTCAACCATTGAAAATTTAGCATCAGAAATATTTAATAAAACGTCTACAGACCAAATGCAACTTACTGATCAAGGTCTAGTAGAAAAAGAATATGATGAAAGAGAAGCGCATGAAGGTGTTAAAGAAGGTAACAAACGCAGCTTACCATCATGGCTTGCTAAGAAATCAAAATTTTAAAAAGGCGATTAGCCTTTTTTATTGAAAAGAGGAATTATTTATGTTAAAAGCAGGTATCGTAGGTTTACCGAATGTGGGTAAATCAACATTATTTAATGCGATCACTAAAGCAGAAGCACTTGCAGCAAATTATCCATTTGCTACCATAGATCCAAATGTTGGTGTTGTTTATGTACAAGACGAACGTTTAGATGTTTTAGCACGCATATACAAACCAAAAAAAGTTGTGCCTACTGCTTATGAATTTATTGATATCGCGGGCTTAGTTAAGGGCGCATCAAAAGGCGAAGGCTTAGGTAATCAATTTTTATCACACATTCGTGAAGTAGACGCAATCTGTCAAGTGGTTAGATGTTTTGAAGATGAAAATATTACACATGTTGAAGGTAGTATTGATCCTGTTAGAGACATTGAAACAATTAAACTTGAGCTTAACTTAGCTGACTTGGAAGTTGTAGAAAAAAGAATACAAAGACTTGATAAAAAAGCAAAAGCGAAAGTTAAAGAAGCTCAAGAAGAACTTCAAGTTTTAAATAAAATCAAAGATGCACTTGACCAAAACATTAGTCCAAGAACATTAGAGTTTTCAGATGAAGATAAAAAATTGATCAAAAGCTTTAATTTACTATCATTAAAACCTATGATTTATATCGCAAATGTTGCTGAAGAAGATTTGATGGATGCAGATTCAAATAAATTTTATCAAGACGTTTTAGCTTTTGCTAAAAAAGAAGGGACAGAAGTTGTTTTAATTTCTGCTCAAGTTGAAATGGAAATTGCATCACTAAATCCAGAAGAACAAGCACATTTCTTAGAAGCATATGGACTTCAAAAATCAGGACTCAATCAAGTGATCGATAGAAGCTATGATTTATTAGGTCTAAAAACATATTTTACAGCTGGAGAACCAGAAGTAAGAGCATGGACATTTAAACAAGGGATGAAGGCACCTGAATGTGCTGGTATTATTCATAGCGATTTTGAAAGAGGATTTATTAAAGCTGAGACTTTAGCTTACGATGATTTACTTAAATATGAAACACCTCAAAAAGCTAAAGAAGCCGGAAGAGTAAGATTAGAGGGTAAAGAGTATTTAGTAAAAGATGGGGATATTATGCTCTTTAGATTTAACGTATGATAAAAGATTTTAATGGAACTATCATTTGTGCATCTAAATATTTTTCACCAGATCAACTTAAGATAATTTATCAAAAAGGATATCATGATTTTGGTGAAAATAGAGTACAAATGATGTTAGAGAAAATTGAAGCATTAAGTGATTTAGATATCACATGGCATTTTATAGGACATCTCCAATCCAATAAAGTCAAAGATATCATTAATCATATTGATTATCTGCATACACTTGATCGTTTATCGGTTGCAAAAGAAATTCAAAAGTACAGAACGGGTAAAATTAAATGCTTGATACAACTGAATTTAACAGAAGAACCACAAAAAAGTGGGATATACATCGATAAATTAGACCAATTTCTTTTAGAAATTAAAAAATATGATAAAATAGAATTAGTCGGATTTATGACCATGGGCAAAGATCAAGATGAAGTAGAAACAGAAGAAGCATTTAAAAAAATGTATCAATTATCTGTGAAATATCATCTACCACTTTTATCGATGGGTATGACAGAAGATTATCATTTAGCAATCAAACATCATGCGACACATTTACGTATTGGTAGAAAGTTTTACGAGTTGCTAGACTAGGAGGATATATGGGACTTTTTGGCAAAAATAAGAAAAAGAAGAATATGAATGAACAAGATGGTTTAAATCTTGAATCTAAAGAGTCTACATATGATAAAATCATTTTCGAGAAACTAAGTTCTGATGATGATGAATATCTGACACATCTTGCAGATCAAATGATGGAAGGTTCACCACTGATTTTAAATTTTGAACCTTTGGATATTGATCAAGCAAACAAAGTAATTGCATTTTTCTCAGGTATCGTTTATGCTGTTAAAGGTGAAATTGTACATGTACAAGAAAAAGTATTCATGTTTGCGAACAAAGATGTTTATAAAGATGGATCTATGGATGCATTTTTAAAAGATATTGTAGAATAAATAAATAAATTAAATCATTGCAATGAAGAAGACACGTGAATCTTGTAAAGGTTTCAAGCGAATTAGGGATGGTGTAAGCCTAGTAACAAACACATGATTTCATATCACTTTGGAGCAATCAATTAAAACTAAGTGCTAGAATTTTTTTCTAGAACTAAGGTGGTACCGCGGAATTTTATTTCGTCCTTAGCGATAAGGGCGATTTTATTTTTATATAACAAGGAGTGAATGAAATGGATTACAAAGACACATTAAGTATGCCTAAAACAGATTTTCCTATGAGAGGAAATCTTGGAGTTAGGGAAATTGAATTTCAAAAAGCATGGGAAGAGATGGATCTTTACAAAAAAGTTTTAGAAAAAAACAAAGATAATGAACCATTTATCTTACATGATGGCCCACCATATGCCAATGGTGATATTCATATTGGCCATGCATTAAATAAAGTCTTAAAGGACTTTGTTTTGCGTTACCAAACCATGAAAGGTAGATATGTTCCGTATATTCCAGGTTGGGATACACATGGCTTACCGATTGAAACTGCAGTGACTAAAAAAGGTGTTAACCGTAAAGAAATGTCACTTGTTGATTATCGTAAGGTTTGTTATGAATATGCAATGGAACAAGTTAACCGACAAAAAGAACAATTCAAACGTTTAGGTATATTAGGTGATTGGGATCATCCATATATCACTTTAACCAAGGATTTTGAAGGTAGACAAGTTTCAGTATTCGCAAAAATGGTTGAAAAAGGATTAATCTATAAAGGATTAAAGCCAGTCTATTGGTCACCATCATCTGAATCTGCACTTGCAGAAGCAGAAATTGAATACCATGACAAAGTTTCTATTTCAATTTATGTTGCATTCCCATCTTTATCTGATGATCAAGATTTAAAAGATGCAAGCTACATCATTTGGACAACAACACCATGGACAATTCCTGCTAACTTAGCAATATCTGTACATCCTGATTTCACTTATGTATTATTTGAAACCAATGGTAAGAAATATGTAGTTACTGAAACATTATTGGATCAAGTAACTAAAGAATTAGATCTTAAAGACCCTAAAATCTTAAAACGATATAAAGGTAAAGATTTAGATTTAAAGACTTATAAACATCCAATTTATGACCGTATATCACCAATCATCGTTGGTGATCACGTTACAGATACTGACGGTACTGGATTAGTTCATACAGCTCCAGGACATGGGGAAGATGATTATAGAATCGGTAAACAATATGGATTAGACGTTTTCTGTCCAGTTGATGATCGTGGGTATATGACTAAAGCTTCAGGTCCTTTTGATGGCATGTATTATGAAGTGGCAAATGAAGAAGTCGTTAAAAAACTTGATGAACTTGGGGTATTATTAAAATCATCTAAGTTTACCCATTCATATCCACATGACTGGAGAACAAGAAAACCAGTCATCTTTAGAGCAACCCCTCAATGGTTTGCATCAATTGATAAAATTAAAGCAGAATTATTAGATGAAGTTAAAAAAGCAGAATGGTTACCAACTTGGGGAGAACTTAGAATTTCTAATATGATATCTAATCGTGAAGATTGGTGTATCTCAAGACAAAGAGCTTGGGGTGTTCCAATTCCAATCTTCTATGCTGAAAATGATGAACCTATCTTAGATAAAGATGTCTTAGATCACATTGCAGAAGTATTTAGCAAAGAAGGATCAAATGCATGGTTTGATAAAGATCCTAAAGATTTACTTCCTGAAGGTTATGTGCATCCAGGTAGTCCAAATGGTATCTTTAGAAAAGAAACAGATATCATGGATGTTTGGTTTGATTCAGGAACATCACATGCTGTTTTAGAAGCAAATGGACTTCCTTATCCTGCTGATTTATACTTAGAAGGATCTGATCAATACAGAGGATGGTTTAACTCTTCATTATCAACAGGTGTTGCAGCTTATGGTAAAGCACCATATAAAAAAGTTGTTTCCCATGGTTTCGTTTTAGATGGTCAAGGCAAGAAAATGAGTAAATCATTAGGTAATGCGATTGATCCTAATAAAATCATGAAGACACAAGGTGCAGACCTACTTAGATTATGGGTTGCATCTGTCGATTATCAAGCAGATGTTAGAATCTCTGATGAGATGATGAAACAAATTGCTGAAGGTTATCGTAAAATAAGAAATACCATCCGCTTTGTATTAGGAAATATCAGCGATTTTGATCCACAAAAAGATTATGTTTCTTATGAAAATCGAGGGAAGTTAAATCAAGTGATGACACTTAAAGCCCAACAACTTTCAAATCAAATGATAGAAGCTTATGAAAACTATCAATTTGACCGTGTATATCGTGGCGTTGTCTCATTTATGACCAATGAATTAAGTGCATTTTATTTAGATTATACAAAAGACATATTATACATCGAAAAATCTGATGGTATCTTAAGAAGAAGCGTTCAATCAGTTTTATATGATGCATTAGTTGATATGCTCAAATTACTTACACCAATCATTCCTCATACGACTGACGAAGCTTATCAATTCATGCCAGGTAAAAAACTTGAAAATGTATATCTAGAAAACATGCCAAAAGCATATGAACAAATAGACCAAGCTTTATTAACAAGTTTTGATATCTTAGAGACAGTTAGAAATCTCGTATTAAAACGTTTAGAAGAAGCAAGAGAACAAAAAATCATAGGTAAATCACTTCAAGCTGAAGTTGACTTAAAAGTCACTAAAGCTCAAAAAGAAGCAATGGATAACCTAGAGTTTAAAGCACATCAAGTCTTTATTGTATCTAAGGTCAACATCGAAGTTTCTGATCAACTAGAAGTAACAGTTAAAAAAGCAGAAGGTGAAACTTGTGATCGTTGTTGGAATGTCGTTGATCATAAACATGAAAATGGATTATGTGATCGTTGTGATAAAATTGTAAATGGGTGATATATATGAATATATTAGTTGTCAATGATGATGGATATCAAGCAGAAGGGTTAGGCATCTTAGCAAGAGCTTTAGCGCCATATGGAAACATTTATATTTCAGCTCCAAAAAGCCATCAAAGCGCAAAAAGCCATAGCATTACGATTCGTTCAAAAATTGAGACTTTTGTGACAGAACCAATGTATGGTTCAAAAGCTACTCTAGTAGTAGATGGATCTCCAGCTGATGCCGTAAGACTTGGACTTAAAGTCTTTGATGTTGATTTTGACCTTGTTGTATCAGGTATCAATTGTGGACCAAATATTGCAAAAGATATTTACTATTCAGGGACAGTATCTGCAGCATATGAAGCGAAAATATTAGGGGTTGATGCGATTGCAATCTCATCACCTTTCACTATGCCTCAATATCTATATGATGAAACCATTAAATTATTTGATGAAATCCTAGAAACAAAAATCTATGAAGGACCTGGTATATTAAATATTAACTTTCCTAAAGAGTCCTTTCAAAGACCTGTTGGGGTTAAAATTACAACTCAAGGGTTAAGATATCAACATGCTGAGTTTGTAAAATCAGAAAAACCAGATATTTTCCACATCAAAGGTAGCATCATCAACTATCAAGAACATCCAGATAGTGATGTCAATGCATTTGAAGAAGGATATGTATCGATAACACCTCTTAAGTTGGATCGTACAGATTACGCGAAAATTAAAGAGATTATGCATACATCTTCTTAATTGTTTAAACATATTATTTATGATAAACTAATCTTATAAAGGTAGGTGTCGATATGGCTCAATTTCATATTCATTTTTTCAAAGAAAAAAGTCGTAAAATTGATCTTGATACACTCATTCAATTTTTTGATGACATTGAAGGTATTAAAACAGAGATGGATGAACAAAGTGTACGCTTTTTATACACACATCCAAGATTAGGTCATCAAGCTAAATTTTTGATTACACCGAAATCACAAGTACCAGATATATATCGTTTAAGTCCACGTTTTTTGGACTTGAACTTTCATTTGGAAATGCCACTATTAACACCTAACTATATTGCAGATCATTTATTTGAGATTGTTAAAAAAATATGTCAACGATTTGATTTTCATATTTATAACGAGATGTTTGAAGATGTCTTACCTTATAAATACGAAGTTCTATCAAAAGTCTATCATATGCTTAAACAAGCTTATATCGATAAAAATCCAGTCATTATGAGCAATTATTTTATCATGCATACAGATAAACTACATTCAATTTATCGATACTTAGATGATCATTATGAACTCCAAAAGTATTATCAAGATTTGGATACTTATGTTCCACCTTATCATTTTCTAAAGACAGAAAGTAAAAAGTTAGTGATAGGTATAGAATTTAAGGAACAAACGATGACCGTTTTCCCACCATATCTTGATTATGTTTTTTATCGCGTTCATAATGAAATTAAAGTATTAAATGCTTTAGAAGTCTTAGAAGTCTTAGATAAAATGATTCAAGATGTACCTGGTTTTATTAAGGGTACTAAAGTGCTTCCAAAAAAATTCATGAAAAAAGCACATAAAGCTTTAAAGAAACATGATTTTGAAAAAATATCACATACATTTGAAAAGGTAGATTTGAAGTATCTATTGGATGTATAAAGAAGAAAGAAGAATTAAATGAACAACAAGAAGTTATTACATACCATCGGATTTATCATCATTGCATTAGGGATTACAAGTATTGTAAATGCACATTTAGGAGCATCTCCAGTTGATGCATTTAATGTTTTTTTACATCTGATTATTTCTAAACATATTCCATGGATTACTTTTGGTACCGTTATATTTATTACAGGCATAACTGTGACAATCATTACTTATCTACTGAATAAACAACGCGATATGCTCTATAGTGCAATCTTTTTGTTTGTCGTTAGTGCTTTTGTAGATGGATGGGGATTATTATTCGGTCTTATACCAGAAGCTGTAACGGAGATATTAGTTTATCAAATCCTATTTGCTACATTTGGATTAGTCATGTGTGCGCTAGGTGTAACCATTACGCTATCGACTGGTTTACCAGCATCACCATATGAAAGACTTATGTTAGTCATTAACAATAAAGTAAAAAATTTGTCATATTCAAAAATTATTGTTGAAGGATCATTCTTTATATTAGCAGTCATTTTAGGTTTGATAACCCAAAAATTATTTGAGCAGGTGCATGTATTTACCGTTATTATGACATTTATGATGGGTATACTGGTTGGTATATTCAGCAATATATATAATAAGAAAAATAAAAAAGGAGAGATTATTTATGAAGCTTAATAAAATGATTGACCACACAAAATTAGGTGCAAACATTTCAAAAGATCAAATCGATCAACTGATTGATGAAGCGAAAACATATGATTTTAAAAGTGTATGTGTAAATCCAATATGGGTTAAATATGCAAAACATCACTTAAAAAAGACAGATGTATTAGTCTGTACTGTCATTGGTTTTCCTCATGGTACTCACCATCATCTAGTAAAAGCATATGAAACTTTAGAAGCTATCAACGATGGTGCAGATGAAATCGATATGGTGATTAATGTCGCTGCATTAAAGCAAAAAGATTATCATACTGTACTACAAGAAATCAAAGGTGTTGTTGAAAACGCTGATGGTAGATGTGTAAAAGTGATTATAGAAACATGCTATTTAACAGATGAAGAAGTTGTTAAAGCATGTGAATTAGCTGTTGAAGCAGAAGCTACATTTGTAAAAACATCTACAGGATTTGGAACAGGTGGAGCAACCGTTCATCATGTCGAGCTAATGAAAAAAACTGTAGGAGAAAAAGCGTTTGTTAAGGCTAGCGGTGGCGTTAGAACTTATGAAGATGCAATGAAAATGATTGAAGCAGGAGCAACTAGAATCGGTACATCAAATGGTATAAATATAGTAAATCAAAGGAGTGAAGATAAAGATGCCAACACCTCATATTGAGTTAGAAAATAAAGAGTTAATTGCGAAAACAGTTTTAATGCCTGGCGATCCACTCAGAGCTAAGTTTATCGCAGATACATTCTTAACAAAAGTTGTACAAATTAATACAGTTAGAAATATGTTTGGATATACAGGTTATTATGGCAAAAAGAAAGTGACTGTCATGGGTTCAGGTATGGGTATGCCAAGCATAGGTATTTATAGTTATGAATTATTTAAATTTTATGACGTAGAAAAGATTATTCGTATCGGATCAGCTGGTGCTTATAGTCCAGACTTAAAATTATATGATGTCTTACTCGCAGAAAAAGCATACTCAGAGTCATCATATGCAAAAACGATGGGTGTATCAAGTCGTAAGACTTTACCGGCTTCTAAACCTCTAAATAATAGAATTTTAAAAGCTGCAGAAAAACTAAATATACCTGTACATTTAACAACGATTCATTCATCTGATGTATTTTATCGTTTAAATCCAGATGAGTATAAGGATATTTACAAAGATCATGGTGCTGAAGCTGTTGAAATGGAATCATTTGCTTTATTTGCTAATGCGAAAGCATTAAAGAAAAAAGCTGCTTGTTTATTAACCGTATCTGACTCTTTAGTGACACATGAAGCAACAACTGCTCAAGAGCGTCAAGAAGCATTTACTAAAATGATGGAAGTTGCATTAAATAGCCTCTAATGATCGAGATAAAAAACGAGTTTAAAACGATACAATTCGCGTTATTTTTTACGAATGTAGACAAAAAAGACGAACGTGTGTATCGTTTTTTATTACCCAAACTACTCATTTCAAGCACAAAATCCTTATCAACAAAAGCACTGATGTATCGCCATTTAGAAGACCTTTATGGTGCGCAACTTTATACAAAAACAGAAAAACATGCCAACTTAAATGTCATGTCTTTTATGTTGACCATTGTCGATCCTAAAATCGTTTTAGATCAAGAACTCGCTAAAAAAGCTGTACAATTATTAAATGATATATTCTTAGATCGAACAACGTTTAATGAACAAATATTTGAAGAAGAAAAACGATTACTCATTGAGCAGTGGGAAGCTTTAAAAGATCATAAAAGGGCTTATGCAAATATTGAATTTGCAAAATCATTTTATGATAAGGACTTAGCTGCATATCCACTTTCTGGGACACTTGAAGATATTAAAAAAGTAACTTTAGATGATATGATTGCCTATTATCAGACATCATTTTTCAATCAAGACGTAAAAATAGTTGTGAATGGAAATATCGAAGACATAAAAAATGACATATCAGACCAACTACTTATCAAATCCAATGATTTAAAATTAACACCTGAGTTTAATTTTAGAAAACCACATCAAATAATTAAAAAACAAGAAAAAACACATATGAATCAAGCTATTTTAAAACTTGGATACATCATCCCAGTTTATCGGTTTGACCCATTATATGAAGCAGTTTTATGTCTTGATACGATTATAGGTGGTTATCCTGAAAGTAGACTTTTCACTGAAATTAGAGAAAATCAAGGCTTATGTTATGATATATCTTCTAACTATGATTATTACAAAGGAACAATTATTGTAAGTAGCGGTGTAGCCAAACATCAAAAGGACTATGCACTAGAAGAAATCATTAAAGTGAATCAAAGTTTTTTAGATCAACCAGTAACTAAAGAAGAGCTTGATCATGCAAAAGCTTATTTGTCTCATCAAATCAAAAGTAGTTTGGATCATCAATCCTATATGACAAAACGATCATTTTTTAGATCTATTTTTGATGATGCCACAACAACAGAACAAAGACTAAAAAATATCATGAATGTAACACTAGAGGATATCCAAAAGGTATCATCCATGATGGTCTTAGATACGACTTATGTGCTTTATGGAGGCGAATCATGATAAAAAAATATCACCAACGCTTTAATGAACATGTGTATATCATGAAGTTAAATAACGGTATGGAAGTGCATTTATTACCGAAAGATGACCCATATTATACGACTTATGTTGAGTTATCTTTACCATACGGTGCTTTATCATTGGATTATGTTTATGATGGGAAATTATATCAAACTCCTCCAGGAACAGCACACTTTATGGAACACAAAATATTTGCGATGCCTGATGGAGATGCATTTTTAAAATTTTCAAATCTTGGTGTTGATGCCAATGCGATGACATCGTATCATCAAACATCATATGTGTTTAGTGCAACTGACAATGTCCTACCAGCTTTAACACATTTACTTGATATGCTAGATACACCACATTTCACACATGAAAATGTTGAGCAGGAAAAACTGATTATTGAAGAAGAACTTAAGATGTATTTAGATGATCCACATTCTAAAATGCAAAATAAACTGATGGAAAATATGTATCACAGTCATACATTAAAACATGATATAGGTGGTACAGTAGAGTCTATTCAAGAAATTAGTCCAGAGATGCTCATGGATGTTTATCGTCATTTTTATGATCCAAATGAGCGTTTGCTAATCATATCAGGGCATATTGATTTAAAAGCTTTAAAATCATTTTTTAAAGCGTATGATACAAAACGCAAGCTCAAACATCAACCAAAAATCATTTTACCAAAAGAATCTAAGACACTTGTCAAAAAAAGTGAAACCGTTTATGATGACATTCAAGTCGAAAAATTAATGATCGGCATTAAGCTTGATCAAATCGGAAGATTTGGTAAAGAACTTGTTAAAAGAGAAATGGTCATGACGATGTGTTTGAACATGTTATTAGGATCATCATCAAAAATGTATGAACAGTTGTTAAATCAAAAATTGATTAATCAAAGCTTTTATGTAAATACAACCTTTGAAAGAAAAGCAGAGAATATTGTTATTTTCGCTGAAAGTAAGAAAATTCAAAAGCTAAAAAACTTATTAATCAACTATTTGACTAAAGATGCTTATGAAGATTTGAATGAAGAAGATTTCCTTAGATATAAAAAAGTTTATCTTGGACAATTTATCTTTGCGCTTAATCATTTAGAGACAAAAACTTATCTCTATGGTAAATACATACATTTAAAATCATCTTTATTTGATGTGATAGACATGATGAATAGTGTCACTTATGATGAAATGTTATCAGCACTCAAACGTATTCAAAAACGTAAAATGAGTGTACTAATGTATAAAAAGGCTAAATCATAGCCTTTTTTTTATAACTTCATACTTAAAAATAATGTATTAGCTTATGATGTTGTTATTTTATGAAAAATAGTAAGAATATGAAAGGTAACTTTCAATTTGGTAGTTTTTTAAAACAGAAAAACTTCTTTATAATAAACATAAAAAAGGAGTTTATATGTTAAATCAATTAATACTAGTCGGAAGATTAACGAAAGATCCAGAAACAAAAATATTAGAAGATGGTAGAAAAGTCAGTGATATCGTTTTAGCGGTTCAAAGAGGATTCAAGAACATGGAAGGTAATTATGATACAGATTTCATTAAAGTATCTGTATGGGAGGGATTAGCTACAGCAATTGAATCGTATTGTGTAAAAGGAACTATGGTTGCAGTTAAGGCTAGATTACAAACTTATAAATATGAAATCGAACCTGAAAAAAGGCTCAATATGTTAGAAGTCATTGCAGAAAGAATAACATTTTTATCATCAGGTCAAAAAAACGATCCAGATATCAAAGATTTACAACAAAAATGACACTTATTTCATTAAGTGTTTTTTTTATGTTGACAAACTATACTATGCATTGTATAATATAACACGTAAGACAGTATGAGGTGCGATATGAAACAACAATTAAAAAAAGGTGTATTGGAAATCTTTGTTTTAGCAGTTTTAAGCAAAGGTGACTCTTACGGTTATAAGTTAATCCAAGATCTAGCAGACTATGTAGATATCAGTGAATCTACTTTATATCCAATTTTGCGCAGACTTGAAAAGGCAGGGCAGCTTAAAACATATAATGAGCTATATCAAGGTAGAAACAGAAAATATTATCAAATCACAAAAGCAGGATATCAATCCATCGACAATTTTTTAGATGAATGGAAAGATATTAAGAAAATTTATGATTTATTAACAAAGTGAGGCAAATATGGATAAATGGTTAAAAACTCTAGAACAGAGACTTAGTAAAAAATTTAATAAAGAAGAAGTGGACGAAGTCATTTCTTATTACGAAGAAATCATTAGCGATCGTTTAGAACATGGAGAATCTATTGATGAGATTATAAAAAACTACAATATGGCAACCATCGAAAGAGATATGATGGTCAGTGAGTTATCGAAAAAAGATGTTAACTCTATTCAAGATTTAACTAAGGTTGTTATACAGTTTTTCTTAATTTTGATAGCAACACCATTATGGATTCCTATTGCAGTATTGTATTTTGTTAGTTTTGTGATCGTATTCGTATTCTTTGTCGTATCAGTTTCGATATTTGTCAGTGGGCTTGCGGCAATTATCTATTATATAGCGATAGCATTTACGGATGTAACAAGTTTCTTAGAGGTATCGGGATATTTAGGTGTAGGACTTATTGTTATGTCTATATTAAGTTTAGTAAGCCTAGGATTTTATAGAGTTAGTCAATGGATTGCTAAAAATCTATTTAAGGTTTTTGTCAATTTAGTAAAAAAATATAGAGGTGTAAAATGAGAGCAGTAATGAAAATTTTATTTATTTTATTGGGTGTAGGCATTATCTTTGTAATGATATCAGTGATATTTTTACCAGATTGGGATTTATTTGCCAACACATTTGGAAATGATGCTGATTATGGCGACTTAATCACATATACTGAAGATGAAGTGGTTACTGATTTGAAATTAGAGTTAGAAAATAGACATATCGAGATTAATTATGTTGATGAAGAAGTACTTACTATCGAGTATTACAAACAAGAAAACGATACATTTGATTTCAATGTTGTTGATGGTATGTTAACAATGACACATGATTTTGATTCGTTTTGGCTTAATATCTTTTCATTTAATATAGCATCTAGAACAGTAATTACTGTTCATGTGAATATTCCAGAGTCATGGATATTAGATACTTTAGATCTAAAAACAATGACTGGTGATATTGATATGACTTTTGATAACACGAAAACATATGATGAAGTTAAACTATTCAATCATACAGGTGATATGCACATTGAAAACATAAATGTATTAAGATTAAATGCACACACATCAACTGGAGATATCAATATGAGTGATATCCAAGCAAGCGAATCATTTATTGCGGAAGTATCTACAGGAGATATGACATTAAATCGTATTGATACAGATACATTTGATATACAATCATCAACTGGAGATATAGTTTTCAGTTCAATAACTGCAACTGATGGTGATGTTAATGTTTCTACCGGAGGTGTTACCATTTCTAGTAGTACATTTGATCATCTTACTGTTGATGTTTCAACTGGGAAGATAAATCTAAACAACATTATATCGAATAGTTATTTATTAGAATCATCAACCGGAGATATTTCAGTAACTGTTTCCAGTTTAGATGATTTAAGATTCGATTTAGAAACCGATACTGGAAAAATCAAAATTAATGGTGTAAGTCAAGGGGATGAGTATCAAAGCTTTACAGGTACTATCGATTTTATTGCAAGTACGAATACAGGAAACATCACGATTGAAGTGGATGCTTAATTGCATCCATTTTTTTTGAAATCACTTAAATAATAGGTGATTATGTGCTACAATAAGTTAAGGAGATGATGATGATGAAAATCGATTTTAAACAAGAAGTTATCAATAGAAAAGATGACATTATAAGAGACTTAAAAGGTCTTATAAAAATTAATTCAGAATTAACAACATACGATCCAAACAGAAAAGGTGCACCATTTGGTGAAGGCATCAAAGAAGCTTTAGATTATATGCTAAGTTTAGGCGAAAAAGATGGATTTGAAACAGTAAATCTTGATGGATATGCTGGACATATCTCATATGGAAATCAAAAAGCTTATGTTGGAACGATTGGACACTTAGATGTTGTACCTGCTGGTAACGATTGGACTTATCCACCTTATGGTGCAGAAATTCATGATAACAAAATGTATGGTCGTGGTACTGAAGATGACAAAGGACCTACAATTGCTATTTATTACGCACTTAAAATCTTAAAAGAGTTAAATGTACCACTTTCAAAAAGAATTAAACTAATTTTAGGTACTGATGAAGAAACTGCATGGCGCGGGGTTCGTCATTATTTTAGTGTTTATCCAGAAATTCCAGTTTCAGGTTTTATTCCTGATGCAGATTTTCCGCTCATTTATGCTGAAAAAGGAATTTCAAGAATATTTGTAGAAGGTCCATTAGTCAGTGATGATATCATCAGTGTAAAAGGTGGTTTTAGAGACAATATGGTTCCTGATTATGCTGAGGCATATTTAAATTCTACAAAAGATTTTGATAAATTGTTCCAAACATTCTTAAAAGAAAATAACTATCAAGGTACAGTTAATAAACATGAGGATCATTTCTATGTGAAAGTTGTTGGTAAAAGTGCTCATGGTTCAACACCACAATTTGGAGAAAATGCCATTGATCGTTTATTTGAGTTCTTTATTTTTGCAGGATTAAATGATGAGATTGTAAAACTTGCACAAGAAAGACTAATCGGAGATGTTCACGGTAAAAAATTAGGTGTTAATTATCGTGATGAGGAAATGGGTGACTTAACCATTAACCTTGGTGCTATGTCAACTGAAGATGGCAAATATCGTTTTAACTTGAATTTAAGATATCCAAATGGTGTTGATTTTGATCAAGTTGTTCAAACCATCAATGAGAATGTATCAGTATTTGATGCAAAAGCAATCGTTGATAATCATCAAGAACTTCTTTATGTAGATCCAAAATCTGAATTAGTTCAAAATCTACTTAAAGTGTATCGTAAACACACAGGTGATATGACAGAACCTATTACCATTGGTGGAGGTACATTTGCAAGAGCACTTCCAAACAGTGTTGCTTTTGGACCACACTTTTTAGATAAACCAACATATATTCATCAAAAAAATGAATTTATCGATTTGGATGATTTTTTCAAAGCAATCATCATTTATACAGAAGCATTATACGAATTAGCAAAATAAAGGGGGCTTTACCATGAAAGCTTATCTTGATTTATGTAGACATGTCATGGAACATGGGACATTTAAAATGGATCGTACAAAAACTGGGACCAAAAGTGTTTTTGGTTATCAGATGCGATTTGATTTAAATGAAGGTTTCCCATTGTTAACGACAAAAAAAGTCCATTTAAAGTCCATTATCCATGAACTATTATGGTTTATTTCAGGTGATACCAATATAAAATATTTAGTAG
The DNA here is from genome assembly GCA_002838185.1 of Tenericutes bacterium MO-XQ. GTDB lineage: Bacteria > Bacillota_I > Bacilli_A > Acholeplasmatales > Acholeplasmataceae > Mariniplasma. The sequence goes on from CP017948.1 coordinate 1,278,231, forward strand.
AAAATGGTGTTAGAATCTGGAATGATTGGCCTTATGAAATCTATAAGAAGAGTAAAGATTATCAGGGCGAAAGCATGGATGAGTATGTAGAAAAAATTAAAAATGATACTGAGTTTGCCTCTAAATATGGTGATTTAGGTCCTGTTTACGGTGCACAATGGCGTAACTTTAATGGTGTGGACCAAATCAAATATATTTTAGATGAACTTAAAAATAATCCAAACTCTAGACGTATGATTTTAAGCGCATGGAATCCAAGTGAAATCCACTCGATGGCTTTACCACCTTGTCATACACTGATTCAATTTTATGTAGCTGACAATAAATTGTCACTACAACTTTACCAAAGAAGTGCTGATATCTTTTTAGGTGTTCCATTTAATATTGCATCTTATGCTTTATTACTGATGATGGTCGCTCAAGTGACTGGATATGAACTAGGTGAATTTGTACATACTTTAGGAGATGCACATATCTATCAAAATCACTTTGACCAAATCAACTTACAATTATCAAGACAACCAAAACAACCACCAAAAATGGTGATCAATCCTAATGTCAAATCACTATTTGATTTCAAATTCGAAGATTTTGAGTTAAAAGATTATCAACCTCATCCAGGTATTAAAGGAAAAGTAGCCGTATGATTTCGATGATATGGGCAATGGATGAGAATTGGTTGATTGGGAAAGATAATGTACTACCTTGGCACTATCCAAAAGATTTAGCGTATTTTAAAAATAAAACAAAAAATGAGTCTGTTTTAATGGGTGATATGACTTATCAGTCATTAAAAGGCTATTATAAAACAAAACCTTTACCATTTAAAAAGGTTTATGTTGCAAACATCATGGAAGCTACATATCCAGATGCGATTCATGTAAAAGACATTTTTAGTTTCATTAAAGAAACGAATGAAGATATATTTGTCATTGGTGGAAAGACGATTTATAAATTATTGTTGCCTCATGCAGATCGTCTCTATATCACTTATGTTTTAAAGCGTCATCAAGGAAATGTGTATTTCCCAAGTTTTGATTTAAGTGCATTTTATCTTATTGACAAAAAGATGGAAGATGGTTTGATTTTTGCGACCTACGAAAGGAAAAAAATATGATAACAACATTGTTTTTAATCATAGCAGTTCTATTTACAGCAATGATGCATGTCTTAGTAGAATCATCATATTATATATTACCTTTATGGTTTATATTAAGCTTATTGGTTTCCTTTATCATAACAATAATATTAATCATTATGCAGTTACCTTTACTTAATAAACTAAGTTATACAAATCGCTATAAAAGTTATGTCTATAGAAGTATTGCTTATTTTTTAAATCGTTTTGTTTTAAGACTTAAGATTGAAGTAGAAGGCTTAGAAAATGTTCCAAAAGATGGAAAATTAACGATTTATGCAAATCATAAATCATATGCTGATCCAGTGGTTCTCATGGAAGTTATTGATAGACCTACAAGTTATACACCAAAAATGAGTGTATATAAAATTCCAATTATGCATATGTTACTAAAATCTGTTGGAGCATTTCCAATTGATCGATCAAGTGATAGAAATACAGCTAGAGCAATGGTAGATGCAATCAAAGTAGTTAAGCAAGGTGTCGCAATGGTTATCTTTCCAGAAGGCGGTATCAAGGATCGTAATGACATTAAAATGGTAGCGATGAGAGCTGGTGCTTATCGAGTTGGAATGAAAGCTGAAGCTGATTTATTACCTATATCTATTGATGGATCAACACAGATAAAACATAACTTACCTTTTAAAAGAACTAAAATTAAAGTCACCATACATGAAGTCATTAAATATGATGATGTAAAAGACTTGAAAACCGCAGTATTAGCAGATAAAGTATTCCATATCATTAATAGTAGTTTAGAAAAAAATGACTAGAGGTTATCTAGTCATTTTTTCATGTTTAAGAACTTTTACATTCTGATTTTTGATTTCAAAATAAATCATATCTCCATTATCAAGCATGTAATTTGAGATTTGATATTGATTTGGATCTGCATATGTCATCAGTGCTTTTATCACATGAGAATGTGCAACACATAAGACTTTTTGTTCTTTATATTTATTTTCTAATTTTAAAGCTGTATTAACAATTCTTTTTATTAGTTTTTCATCATCTTCATAGCCAGGATGAGAATATCCTTTTTGTCTTACCAATGGCATGCCTATCTCAACTGGTTTACCGTCTAATAAATGAAAATCTCTTTCTACAAACGTTTGTATAACATGAATCGAGTGATGCATAGACAATTCATTTTTGATTATAAAAGCTGTTTCTAAAGCTCTTGATAAAGGCGATGAGCATAATGCATCAAAAGTAGTATCAAGAATTTTTAAATAAGATCCTAATACTTTTGCTTGTTGTTTACCATTTTCGTTTAAGGGGTTATCGATACGTCCTTGAATAATCCCTTTTTGATTATAATGTGTTTGTCCATGACGGACCATTGCAAGTATCATAAGTGCCTCTTTTCTACCGTTGCTATTATAACATAAAACATATGTTTTATGATAAAATAATAATAAGGAGACGTGATAATTATGCATATCGTAGATATTATAACTAAAAAAAGAGATGGCCATGCATTAACAAAACAAGAAATTGAGTATGTGATTGATTCATATACTAAAGGAGAAATCCCTGATTATCAAATCAGTGCTTTTTTGATGGCAACATATTTTAATCAAATGAACGATGAAGAAGCTACTTATTTAGCATTAGCTATGAGAGATTCTGGAGATTCTATTGATTTAAGTGATATTAAAGGCATTAAAGTAGACAAACACTCAACAGGTGGTGTTGGTGATAAGGTTACACTTATTTTAGGACCACTATTAGCATCTTTAGGTGCTAAGTTCGCAAAAATGAGTGGTCGTGGATTAGGGCATACCGGTGGTACGATTGATAAATTAGAAAGTATACCTGGATACAAAGTTGAAATCAAGGTTGAAGACTTTATCAAGCAAGTTCAAGATATTGGAATTGCAGTCGTGGGACAAAGTGGAGATGTTGCACCTGCAGATAAAAAATTATATGCCCTAAGAGATGTAACAGCAACCGTTGATTGTATACCACTTATTGCTTCAAGTATTATGTCTAAAAAATTAGCAAGTGGGGCTGACGCGATTTGTCTTGATGTCAAAGTAGGACATGGTGCATTTATGAAAACTGAAGAGGAAGCAGAAAAACTTGCAAAACTTATGGTGGAAATCGGTAAGTTAGCAGGTAAAAAAGTAACTGCGATCTTAACAGGTATGGATGAACCATTAGGGCACAAAATTGGTAATGGATTAGAAGTTTATGAAGCTATTGAAACATTACATGGTAAAGGACCTAAGGACTTAGTAGAAGTGACCTTAACTATTGGTGAACAACTCTTACTAGATGCAAATCTTGCAGCAAATCAAAAAGAAGCAAGATCCATGCTTGAAGCGTCATTAAATGATGGTAGAGCTTATCAAAAATTCCTTGAACTTGTCAAAGCTCAAGGTGGTGATGTTGATAAACTCAAACATCCAGAAGATTTAATAGCAAAAGAAAAAGTTGAAGTTTTAGTTCCTAAAGACGGGTTCATTACAGAAATGAATGCTCTTGATATCGGTAAAGCAGCGATGAGATTAGGTGCTGGTAGAGAAACTAAAGAAGATCAAATATTATTAGATGTGGGTATTGATTTACATAAAAAGATTGGAGATCAAGTACATAAAGGTGACATTTTAGCTACACTTTATGTTAGAAATAAAGGCATTGATGAGGCGAAATCGTTATTGCTTAATGCGATTACAATCGGTCATCAAAAAACTGAAATCAAATTAATTAAGAAGAAGATATCCTAATATGGATGTTAAATATCCTGATTATCAAAATTCAATTTTAAATGTAAGTCATACCATATTAGATTATTATCAAGCACATCCAAAATACCCAACGATTCCTGAACTAAAAAAGATTCTTGATTTAGGATTTAAGCATGTTGCGTTAATTTTGCTTGATGGCATGGGGACAAACATATTAGAAAAACACTTAGATGAACAAGCTTTTTTAAGAAAACACATGGCAAAAAAAATCACATCTGTGTTTCCACCTACAACTGTAGCAGCAACCAATGCTGTTTTAACAGCCAAACCACCCATTGAAAGTGGTTATTTAGGTTGGGTACAGTATTTTAAGAAAGAAAACACAAATCATGTTGTTTTTCTTGATGAAGATTTTTATGATTCAAAAAGAACATTTCATAATAGTTTAAGAGAGATGTATCTCAAACATAAACTTATCTATGATTACATCAAAGAAAGTAACCCGGATGTTAAAACATATGAGTTATTCCCAGATTTTAGACCAAATGGATATAAATCTTTTCATTTCGAGTTAAAAAAACTTAAGGAAATTACTTCTAAAAAAGATAAGAGTTTTTCTTATCTCTATTGGGCAAATCCAGATCTTTTAGAACATGAAGTAGGGATTTATAACGATCGGATTAAAGTTGAACTTGAAAAACTTAATCATGAGTTAGAAATGTTTAGTCAAACTATGAACGATGATACTGTAATTATTGTTATTGCAGATCATGGACTCGTTGATGTAGAACCTATTGATCTATATAAAGATGAAGTATTACTTAAATTGTTACTTAGAATGCCATCGATTGAACCTAGAGCAACCAACTTTTTTGTAAAACCATTTAAGAAACATAAATTTAAAAAGATGTTTAATCAAAAGTATGGTAAAGATTATAAGTTACTTTCTAAAAATGAACTGCTTTATAGTGGATTATTAGGTCAAGGTGATCATCATCTTTTAGTTGATTCATTTCTAGGTGATTTTATGGGTATAGCCATATCCAATAAGTATTTTAGGTTTAAAGAAGGCAAATTATTTAAAGCACATCATGCTGGATTGCTTTCTGGTGAGATGGAAGTACCACTCATCATATATCATAAAAAAAATGGGACTGTAAAGAAATGAAGAATTAATTCTCTTCATGGACTACATAGTCCTTTTTTCTTTATAAATGTGGATAAATCATAAAAAATACCTGTTTTTGAGCATACTAAAAAGAGATTAGCTAAAATCTTTAGTTTTCAACTAGAAAATTATTCTACGATTCTATACTTTTTCTTATGATATTTTGCTAAATTATACCCGATTGCGATGAGCGTAAGCTCAAACTTAACATTTTGAATACCACGACGTTTAAATCTTCTAAATTTCATAGCCTCTTTGATGACACCAAATGCCCCTTCGACTTGTATCGAACGTTGTGTTCTAAGTTCAATACCCAAAGGTGATCTTAAGTTTTTAATCACTTCTTTTTGATAGGCTATATTTTCATCATTGACCTCTTTGGTTTTACCATTTGGTAACTGATAGACATCGTTGCCTCGTTGATTATGATATAAATAGGTCAATCTTTCACCATTTTTCGCAATATAATCTTTTCCCTCTTTGATTAAATCATGTGAAAAATAAGGATCATTCATTCTTTTCTTATCTGATGTATCTTTGCTATACATGCTGTATTTTTGATATAACTTCATATTGCATGCTTTGATATATCTATAATTCATCAATCCCCCATATCCTGCATCAGCTACAGGATATAATGGATAACTACCATATGCTTTCTTATAGCCTTCTAAAAAGGGGATTAATGTTTGATAATCATTTCGGTCTTGATAAACATCTAAGTGTAGGATGTATTCATCAGATACTCCAATTTGTACATTATACCCTGGCTTTAACTGACTATTTCTCATATGATCTTCTTTCATATGCATAAATGTTGCGTCATGATCAGTTCTTGCACAGGAATTTCTATTGGGGCCTATCGTTTTGATAAAGTCATTATATTCAATGAGCTTTATATGATAGTCTTTTATATGTTCATAATCCCTTTGTAGAACTGTTTTTCTTTGTCCTTTCCCATATACAAACTCTGTCCCTTGTTTTTCAAGTTCACGTCCTAGAAAGTCTAGAATCCTTTTTAGATAGTCTACTTCATAGATATCATATACTGGAAAAAAGATATCCATCTGTTGATAGGTATCATTGAGTGCTTTGATCTGTTTGGTGATTTTTTTATATAATTTATCGCGGAATTTTTCTAATGACTTTTTCCAGATAAAGGTGTATTTGTTTGCGTTCGCTTCAATCTTTGTGCCATCGATATAGAGTTTTTCTACATCTATATTTTCATCTCTTATCAAAAATTGACTGAGATCATAATAAATAGCTTCTAGATTTTTAATTAAATAGCGATCCATGAAATCTTTAATCGCTTGATGCGTTGGTTGTAGTTCGTCTATTAACCACATGATACGTAAATCATTTCTTGCTGCTTTTTCCATCGCTCTTAAACTTGTGATGTTTTCCATCTGGCAAAACAGTATTAATTTGAGCATATTGACTGGATCATAACCGATTCTTCCTCTTGGATCTCTTTCGGTTTTTAAGTACTTTTTGACCTCCAATTTTGAAAATACTTCGTCAAATGTTCTTACTTCACTATCAAATGGTATTAAAATGCCTGTAGATAGTGGTAATTTTAACTGTTTTGCGTTAAAATATACTTGATTTAATTGAGTACTTGTCATACTTCAATTATACCAAAAAACCGGGTCTTTTAGGAGACTCGGTTTTTGTTTAGGTCTGTTTTATTTATTTACAGGCTCTTTTTGTTTTATTAGATGTATAAATTATTGTATGGTAAAGTATATGCTATAAATAATAGTGTGGTATACCATAAGATTATTTAAAGCATTTTTTGAAGTTGTTAAAAAAAGAAAACCTCTTTATACTATAAGTAACTGTTGACACTTAAGCTAAGGAGGTTTTCATGTATGATTATACCATAGATATTTTACATCTTAATGCTTATAGACATCACATTGAATTATGTGAAACTAGGCAGTTAAATGATACGCTGATCATTGAGTTGAAATTTAAAAGAACACAGCTTATGTGTTCTATATGCGGTTCTACAGACCTTAAATTTCTAGGTTATAAATATCGAAAGATTATACATTCTATATTCACACACCAACAGTGTATTATAAGATTTCATCAACACAGATATCAATGTAAGATTTGCCAAAAAACACTGAGTGAATCTAATCCGCTAGCAAGCAAGAATGAGAACTTAAGTTTATTTACTAAGGTATCTATACTTAACTACTTAAAAAGTTATGATCATACCTTTACAGACGCAGCGCTACGTTATTATGTATCCATACAAAAGGTAATTGATCTTTTTGACACACATGTAGAAGCAAAGCCCAGAATGCTTCCAAAAGTCATGAATATAGATGAATTTTTCACAGCAAAGGTCAACAAATATAAATACGCTTGTGTTTTATATGATTTTATGAGTAGAAAAATTATAGATGTTCTAGCAACTAGACATAAACACTATCTATTAGACTACTTTTCAAGACGATCAATCAGTGAAAGATCAAGAGTTGAAGTCATCGTTATGGACATGTGGGACTCTTATAGGCAAGTCGCTAAAGTCGCTTTTCCTAAAGCTAAAATAGCCGTTGATTCATTTCATTTAATTAGAACACTAAATGAAGTTATAAAGCGTATAAGAATAGAGGTAATGAATAAATACCGGCTATATAAAAGTGGGCCACAGCATGACGATATGTATTATTACATGTTAAAGAAGTTTCATTACTTCTTTTTGAAAAACTATGAAGATATCTATGATGGTAAATTTAAGATTCATAAGCTGAATAGTTATTGGCACAAATCTGATATTATGAACTATCTGCTGTCTATTGATGATGAACTCACAAGTGCTTATAGACTGAAAGAAAAGTATAGAGAATTCAATTTAACAGCACATTACGAATCATGTCAAGATGAACTAGAGCAGTTGATTGACGCATTTAGAAACCACACACATAAAGGCCTGAGAATATTTGGGAAAACACTAATCAATTGGAAAGATGAAATCATAAATTCATTTTTAATTTATGATGGTAGACGTATCTCAAATGGTCCGATTGAATCCGTCAATAACAAAATCAAGACAATAATTAAAACTGCTAATGGTATTAAAAAATTCACAAGACTCAAAAATAGAATCATGTATAGTATTAACAAAGATATTCCGATCAAAAAAATGTAAAAAGATAAGTGTTGACAGAAAAAAGGCAGACCCATTGGATCTGCCTTGATTTTGACCATACGATTCTTGAAAGGTCGGTATGACCATACAATAATTGAAAGCCTTATTTAGTGTTTACCACACTATTATTTAAAGGCCCTTATAAATTAAATAATTAATGTTGAAATGCTATGGGATTTACTCAAGCATTTTAAGCTTTGATTTAATCCTTTGATTTCTATTGTAAAATCTTGATCTTTTTCATTTTGAATCACAACTATTTTACTTCCGTTTGGATTTTCAAATGCAACAGTGTATAAGCCTTGAGTGATAGATGACCCAATTTGGATTGCTCCTGGTTTAATATATTTGGAAAAGTGACCAATATAATAGTAACTAGGGTTTTTTAGTAATTGTTCGTGGAAAATATTTAATAAAATTGGTGATGAGCATAAATTGTTCACATGATTTGGTCCACCCGTATCATCTAAAAATAAATTCCAATCAATGTATCCTTCATTATAGTTTCTTAAATCATTGATGATGTTTCTCCCGTATCTTTCACCAACGGCATATTCACCTGGATGTGGTCCACCTTCTTGGCAACCTTCTGTAAAGATTAAATGTTTATCAGGAAATGCATCATGCGTTTTCTTAACTTCATCAAACATTTCGTTATCATACCAATGAAATGCTGTTCCGTAAACATATTTACTAGCTTCTTGATCTTCTAAGACTTTTTTTGTTCTATCAAACATTAAATCACGATTATGATCCCAAATATAGATTTTTTGATCTAAATTCTCTTTTTCAAATGTTTTTCCTAGCACTTTAACAAATCTAGTTTCATCTTCTGCTTCATAAATACATGAGTCCCATCTTTGTACTGCCATGGGTTCATTTTGTACAGTTACTGAAAATACATCTATACCAGCTTCTTCATATGCCTTAATAAACTTAACAAAATAATTTGCCCAAATCTGATCATATTTTGGTAATAATTTCCCACCTTTAATTGGTGATTGATTGTCTTTCATCCAAAACGGAGGTGTCCATGGAGATGCAAGTATTTTTATGTCTTGACCTCTGTGTTTAGAAGCCTCTTTTATTAAATCAATGATTGGTTGATCTCTTTTGATTGAAAACGATTCTAACGTATCATCATAGTCATCGATATATAAATAACTATTTAAACTGAAATCACATCCATGAATGGATACTCTACCAATGGTATAACCTAGTCCATCTACTGGATCAAAGTAGGCTTTGATCGCTTTTTGTCGTTCTTCCTTGTTGATTCTTAATAAATTATATGCACTTGATTCAGTAAAAGCTCCACCAAAACCGATGATGGTTTGCATTTTTTGATTCATATCTATTTGTATGGTCGCTTTTTCTAATGGGAATATTTCATCAACAATGATTTCTTCTAATCGCTCATTGTCACGTTTGCTTGTTCTTATGTGTCTCATGATATACACCTTCCTTCTTATTCATTATATATGATATTATTCAAAAATCAATCTGGAAAAAAAGAAGCTTAGCGCTTCTTATATTTTATAAAGAAATAAATTGCTGAACCTATAATGATATCTACAACAATAAATATCGTCATATTTTTAATAAGCTCAGGATAAACATATGTGTCTTGATCAATTAAAATTTCTAAAGCTTCATCGCTTATACCTAATTCAAAATCATCGCTAAGATCAGGATAAGTTGCATAACTAACTTGCTCATCAAATGTAGTAATTAATGCTCCTTCATAATCATAAAGTTCAATTTTTAAATCTAAATCTTCTGTAATATCAAATGCATAAAAATAAAATCCCATAAGATCAATACCATAAGATACTGCAGCACCTTCATACGATGTTTCAGTATAAGTTTCATAAACAGTATCTAATGTTTCATTGTTGATGACTCTTAATCCAGTTTGATCAAGTTCGTCCTCTACTGATGTTGCATATGTTACATCAACAATAGGTAGGACAAATATCGCAAACTGATTGATATAATCAGATTCACTTTGTGCAATATTTAAGTATACTTCAATTAAATAATCATCTGTTGTTCTTGAAGATAACTTGTCATAAGCAATCGACTGGATAGAAACAAATTGATCGAAATCTTGTTCTTCAACTGACACATCTGCAAGTTCATAAAATACATCGTAGACTCTTTGATTATATGCTAATGTTAATGTCATAAAATAAATAGCAACTGCGATTAAAATACTGATAATAATATACCAAATTAAAAACTTTTTCATGTTCTAATGACTCCTCTGTGATTGTAAAGTTGTTTTGCTGAACCTAATAATTTTAAGTTTTTGTGATCATAAATAATCGCACCATCATCAGGTATTGCAAATATAGGTTTATGTGTGTTTCTATACATTTTTCTTAATGAGCTCTTTTGTTTTTTTCTTCTTCTGTAATGCACTTCAATAATAAACTTATCAATTAAATTTAATCCCTCATGAAGAGAAAATTTATCATAATCTAAATCTGGAGATATATGATACTGGCTAAACTGAATCATTGCTCCTGCAGAAGATCCTATAAATATTTTTTCTTGGTTTTCCAAATGTTCTTTAAGTTCAAATTCTTTAATTCTTTTCATCATTAAATCAGGTGCGCCACCAGGGAAATATATAATATCTGCATGATCAATTCTTTTCTTTGCTTCTTCTTTGGTCATGTCATAATAATAAACAAAAGAAATTTGTTTTTCTTTAATGCCATAAGGTTCAAAACTGTCAATCATTTTTTGATAATATTCTCCACCTTCTTTATAATATGCATCATATGCTTCAATGGTATAAATTTGTTTTTCAAAAAACGACAATGCGACAACACAAACTTTATGCTCTTTTTTTATAATATCTTTTAGCGCATCAACCATAAATGGTTCTCGTAAAATTCCCCTACTGGTAAGTACATGTATCATTTGACACCTCTTTTTAAAAATTGTTTAGCTAACCTAACCCAATCATTGATATAGCCATATGCATCGATAAAGTTATTAGGATCCATATCAGAAAACGCTACATCTTTAGTGACAATAGAAACACCATGTCTTCCTGTTGGATAAAAATGTGCTTCTTGATATACTTTGTTAGCTTTTAAAGCTTCAATAAGCATTAAACTATTTTCAACACTAACACTTTCATCAGTAATCGTATGCATGATAAAAGTGGGTGGAAATAGTGGATGTATATGTTTTTCTAATGAGACTTCTTCTAGTAAATCTGTAGATATATCATCTCCGATTAAATTCTTAAGAGATTGCATATGAGCATATCTAGGATTAGCAGTTACTACCGGATAACACACAATAAGTTTTTCTATGTATTCATAATATAATGTTGAAAGTAATATCGCAAAGTGTCCACCAGCGCTAAACCCGATTAAATAGATCTTGTCGATCAGTAGATGATTTTTAAGCGCTTCTAATATGGCTTTTGCTTCAAGATGAATCTCTGGATATGTCAATTTTTCTTCTCTGTAAAAAAAGATTGCTTCGTGATAAATATCTTCAGCAAACGTACTTGAAACAACCCAAGATTCTCTTTCTGATGTAAATTCATAGCCTCCACCAGGTAATACCAATATGAGATCTCTTTTTGTTTGATCAATTAATGAGATTTCAACATAATTTTTTGAATTTATAGATATTTTCATAATGTACCTCTAACGATAACATTATAGCATAAAATATAGATTTAAAAAAAACTGTCACAATGACAGTTTTTATACTAGTTTTTCTGGTTTGTGAAAATAATAGCCTTGCTGCAAGTAAATGTCATTTTGCATGAGACGATTGCTTATTTCTAGCGTCTCAACACTTTCTGCAATCACAAGCTTATTCCCAAGCTTTCCAATTTGGCTAATCATCTTAACAATTTCATTATTTTTCTCAGAATCTAAGTTATTAATAAACGATCCATCAATTTTGATAATATCATATGATAATGACTCTAAAACTGCAAGTGAAGAATATTCACTACCAAAATCATCGATGGCAATCAAAAATCCTAAATCCTTATAGTTTTCAATCATTTGTCTACATATATTCAAGTTATGGACAAAGGTGTTTTCTGATACTTCTACAATAATATCTTGATTAGATATACCATATGATTTAGCATACTCATTTAGTAAGTTAGAAAAACCCTTTTTTAAAAACATTTCTGGTGTTAAATTAATAGATAATTTTATGGTTTGCTGCTCCGGTTTATGCTTTAATTTGCTGAAATAATTAAAACTTTTCTTGACTAGATGTGTTTCTAACATCTCCAATAGACTTGAACGTCTTGCAACATTAAAAAACTCATATGGGCTTACAAATCCAAGGACTTTATCTTTCCATCTTGCTAGTGATTCCACATACACATTTTGTTGTTTCGAAACATCATATATATATTGCATGTGTACATCAATTTGATCATTTAAAATAGCATCATAAAGACTATTGGATAGTATGATATTTTTTTCGAGATTTGACTTCATAAACGATTGATACTGAGTCACTTGATTATAGGCAGTATCGTGCTTATAATATGATGCAAGTCCAGCGTAAATAATTAAATCATCAAAATTATCTGAATGGTTTGGATAAAGCGCATACCCAATGCGTTTTTTGATGCGAATATATGCATCTTTAACATAATAAGTTTTTATAATTTGTTCTTCTAGTAGCTCTATTAATTGTTCCACTCTAACTTTTGATGGATTGATGAGCATTAAAACAAATTGATCCTCTATATAGTTTGCAATTATGTCTTTTTCTTGAATGAGGTTTTGTAAATTTTGTCCTATTGTCTTTAATAACTGATTTGAAATGTCAATACCATAATAGTCAATAATCTCAAAGAAATTATCAACATCAACAACAAAACATGCAACATTTAGATTTTTATCTAAATTTTTCAATACTTTAGATAGTCCATTACTATTCAATAATTTTGTTGTTTGATTATAGTCAGCTTGGTATTCTAAAGACTGCTGTAATTCAGTAAGTTTTGTAATATCTTCACCAATAGAAATAATACTTTTAGGTTGTCCTAGTGCGTCATTAATTAAAATATTCTTCCATGATATGACAAATTTCTTATTATTTTTTGTGTATTCTATAACTGATTTTGTTATCTTCTTTTCTATAACTTCTTTTACCCAGTCGTTTTTATCATCGTGAAGTGTTTCTCCTACATTATTGATATAAGTTCCAGTAATTTGATTTGGATTAAGATCAAATATTTCACAATATCTATTTGAAGCTTGAACAATATGGCCATGAATATCTGTTGTAGTAATTAACTCATTAGTGTTTTCAATAACTTTTTTACTCGCTAGATTAAGTTCAGTAAGTTCAGATTTTGTTATATCAAGTTGCTTCTTCATGGCTTCTATATCTGTAATATCGAATGCAATCCAATATGTGCGATCTGCATTGTTTGATGCATATAAAACAAATTGTAATGATTGATTAAATATTGGTAGTTTTAGACTAATTTCTCTATAAGCGCTGTCATCTGGTTCATCCATAATTTGTCTGAACTGTTCTTGGTCCTCGTTAGTCATAAAATGAATAAAATCATCTTCTAAATATATTTGTGCTTCTCTTTTAATATGATAACTGTTGATAAAACTATCAGTAAATTGACAAATATATTTTCTTTGTTTATGATCAAACTCTATATAGATTGCTCTACTATTTTCAAAAGCTAATTTGTGTATATATTTTCGTTTATGTAGTTTGTATAAAAACTTAAAGATACCTATACCAAAAATCGCCATATTAATCACAAAAATCGAGTGATAAATAAAATCTATGAGCAAGTTAACTTCAAAGATTTGTTGATTACCGTTAAACACTTCAAAAAAAATTTCGAATGTGAATATGGCTATGAACATAACTGCCGAAACCAATAGGTATTTGTTACCATCTAATATAGTCATGATGAGCAATAAGAATGATATGAGTAAAAATGCAGAATTTGAAATCGTTCCATGCAAAAAAATGTAATCTTCATTAAGTAAAACAAAGAATACATAAATAAAATATATCGTATATAATATATAGCCTGCACGAACAAGTTTCCTAAGATTTAATCGATTCATTGAAGTAATCCTTTCTCCATTTAGATTATAACAAAAACAGTAACTATATTAAATAAACTTAATGGAAATGTAAGAATTTGCTTTGATAAAAAAATAAAAATCCATTCAATTATGGATTTTTATTGATTTTATATTCATAATGCTTCTTGACTTCCATCATCTCTTTATGTATTTTCATCTTTAAAGGTCGATCAACTTCTAATTTCAACACATTTTGATCAACGTTTATTGTTATGGTCGTTTGGTGATATTTGATTGATGTCTCAAATGTTTCAATTTGGGTTTGATACACTGGATTTAACTCAAATATATCCTTAAATCTAAATCCCAGTATACCATAAAGTAGCATTAAGTAACTTCCCCCGAGGTTTGCGACATGAAGTCCGTGTTGGGTCCGGTTATGACTATCTCTAAAATCTAATTCGGCAACTCTTTTAAAATACTCATATCCTAAATCGGTTTTCCCAATTTGATATGCTGCAATCCCATAAATACATTTAGATAAGCTTGAATCATGAGTTGTACGTTTTAAGTAATACTCAAAACTATTTTTATAAATATCATCACTGACTTCATTGAATAAAACGAGTGCAAGCATTGCGTCAGCTTGTTTTATCAACTGATAACGATATATAAAAAGTGGGTGGTAATAAAGTAAGAGAGGGAATTTATCCTTATCTAATGTAGATATGTTAATATCTTTTTTATCAAGAAAAGAGTCATCTTGTTTAACAATATTTAACTTCTCATCAACAAGGAGTGTCATGTTTTGATAGGCTTCTTTGATCAAACTTAGATCTTCATCATTTAAATTAGTTTTTATTAAAACGTCTTTTAATGATGCTTTATGTTTACATATATACTCATAAGCAAATTTAAAATGTTTTTGTGCAGCATTATTTGTATAGTAGTTATCATTAACTAAAACAGTATATTCATCAGGTCCAGTAACGTTGTAGATATGAAATTTATCATCTTTGAAATGTCCATAGTCTAATAAGAATAAAGCTGTTTCGATGATGATTTCCATACCATATTTATACATGAAATCATCATCTTGTGTTTGATAGTAATAATTGATGATGGCTAGAGCAATATCACTGTTAATATGCACTTGGGCACTACCAGCAGGAAAATATGGAGATGCCTCTTTGCCATTAATCGTTCTCCACGGTATTTTTGCTCCTCGATGACATCCTAAATGTTTAGCTTCATTACGCGCTTCATCAAGTGTATAATATCTAAAAAGTAAGAGTTCTCTTGCTTTTTTAGGATCTGTCAAAATAAAAAATGGCAACATATAAGTTTCAGTATCCCAAAAAAAGTGTCCTTCATAACCTTCACCTGAGATCCCTTTAGCTGCGATATGCATGTGATAGTTCGTCGATGCACTTTGACTGAGCTGATATAAGTTATATCTTAAAGCTTGATTGATCTCATCATCAGATATTTCGACTAGAGATGTTTTCCAAAAACTCTCTCTTTCTTTTGTTTCTTCATCTAAATACGATTCAAAAGGTCTACACATATCTTTAATATCTTTGATGTCTTTTTCATGTTGTTTATGGGTTAGAGAAGATGTGTAGTAAGTATATTTAGTAAAGCTTAAAGATTCGTTTTTATTGAGGTTTTTTTGATGAATACCGATAATTTCATCATTATTAATCTCGTAATCAAAATCAATATCATGTGTGATTGCTGCATTGATGTACAATGAAGTATTTGTCGTTTTTGCATATATATAGCCGTATTGATCGTTGTTCTCAATATTCATAAGTTCTAAATGCTTTCTAGTATTTGGTAATCTTGGATCGTTATTTTCCACATATCTAATCGCAGGTAGCCTAAGATAAGATAGTAATTTAATCTTACCTTCATAATTTGGTGAAGATAAATCTAGTTTAGTAACTATAAGATTTCTTTTAGAAGTAACCATCTTTTTTTCAACTAAATCAAAAATATATCCTTTTTCAGATATATATCTAACTTCACGATAAGATGTACCTTGCAACATATTTAATGATCTTTTTATAGAAACCAAATCCATATGAGATAGATCAATGACATCATCTTCGATTTCAATTTTCACGTATGATCCATCAGGAAGATTTACAATAGTTTGTCCAAGTTGAGGAAATCCTTCATAATTTTCTTCATAGCGGAAAGGATACTGGTTATAAAATCCATTCATTAAAGTAATCGGATCATCACTTGTCCCATATCCCTCAATAAAATGGCCTCTTGTTCCAAGAGTGCCATTTGCAAGGGAAAATATGGTTTCATCAGATAAAAGATCTTCTAATTTCAATCTGTTCTCTCTAGTGACAATAAAATGTTCTTTTTTATAGTTCATATATTCATCCATTCATAGTATAGTATCATTACCATTATACATGTCTGCAAGGAATATCTCAAATGTTAGACTTAGCTCTAATAGTTGTATTTCTGATAATTTTAGTAAAAAAACATATAAAAAAAGGACCTTAGTCCTTTAATTCATGATATGCTTTTTTAAATCTTTCAATAATCTCATCATTGTCTTCTAACTTAGAATATTTGCCGAATGTAACTCTGATCACACAAGGTTGATATGCTTCTTCAATGCCTATAGCTTCAATAACATGTGATGGTTTGATTACATTAGATGCACATGCACTTCCTGTTGAAACGTAAACACCTAATTTATTCAGTTGGAAATGAAGTTGATAGCCTAAAACATCTTTAAACGCATAAGATAAGTGATTAAATGAACGATTAGAGCCACAAGGTGTTCCATTTAGTTTTATATCCGGAAATGCTTTTTTCATTTTTTGATGAAAATCTATTTGGATTTTTTGATAGTGTTCTCTACTCGATTCTATATGATTTGCAGCTATTTTCGCTGCTTCTCCCATACCTACAATACCATATAAGTTTTCTGTGCCTGCACGATGAAAATCTTCGTGAGATCCACCATGAATTAATGGTTCAATTTCTAGTCCTTTTTTAACATATAGAGCACCAACACCTTTGGGACCATAAAATTTGTGGCTTGATAAAGACATGAAATCGATATCTAAATCTTGTAAATCAATAAATTGTTGTCCAAAAGCTTGAACAGCATCTAAATGTAGTTTGGTTTGATGTCTTCTGCAAATTTTAGAAATTGATTTCACATCTTGGATGGTACCAATCTCATTATTAGCATAGATAATCGATACCATTAATGTTCGATCATTAATTGTTTGGTCGAGTTTTTTTAAATCAATCAATCCAAAAGCATCAACATCAAGATAATGCACTTTATATCCTTTTTTCTCCATATAATGAAGCGTATTAAGAGTCGCCTTATGTTCTACTTTTGAAGTGATAATTTCTTTTAACTCAGGATGCTTATCTGCATATCCTTTGATTGCCCAATTTGTAGATTCTGTGCCGCCTGATGTAAAAAAGATCTCTTCTGGCTCAGCACCAATCGCATCAGCTATTTTTTTTCTAGCTTGATTGATTGCCTTTCTATTTTCTATTGCATGGATATGCATAGAAGATGGATTGTGAAAATTCTTGCATAAATATGGTTCAATAAATTGTCTTACTTCATCATCAAGTGGAGTCGTTGCTGCATAATCCAAATAAAATTCTTTCATCTTTATTTTCTCCTTATTTGAATGATACACGATTCAATGTCTTTGATATTGATAAACTTAATTTCATTTATTTTACTGGATAACTGAATATCTTGATTCAATTGCTTCTTAAACTTTGATAATAAAGCATCTATAAATGATTCAATCACATAAGTTTGATGGATAATACAAGGCGTTTGATCATCAAACATCTCTACAGATTTTTCAACAAGCAAGTCTTGTTTTATAGGCAAGTCAAGTGGATGTCCATCAAAAAGTATTTGATTGTCTTTTTTAATCATAATTCTATATTTCATAAAAACCTCACAATACAAATAAGATGTAATAAACAATGATTGCTAGAAAAACAAGAACATTGAATAGTTTAATCCAATGCAGATTTTTCCTCATAAAACTAGATACTCTCATCACAGATTTAGTCTTCACAGCAATTAAAGCGATGATAATGAGTGGTAAAACAAAGATCAAATTATATATCGCTAGTAACAATAACCCTCTACCTACATGACTAGAAAAATGAATCAAATGTAATATCGCTGTGAAATATGCTTGTCCTGTACATAAGAACTCAGTAAATGAGATAATAACACCGATGAAAAATGCAATCACATAAATCATCAGACTACCTTCTTCTAATTTTTTTGTAAAGGTCTCCATTAATTTTCGATTAAATCTTTGAATTCTATTTGGTAACTGATTTTTTATTTTGTCGTATTTTTTAAGCAATGTAACAATAAAATCATACAAATTTAGGATAACAACGATAGAAGATATACCAACAATCACCCATGGTACAATTTCCAATATTGGAGCAACCCCAGTTAAACTTGATAATGTTTGATAAAGTAGAGTTCCAAATAAAAAGTATGATATATAAATTGCTGAAATAAAAATAAAACTGATTTTAATGAGTGTTTTCGATTGATTAGAAAAACTTAGCATTGAGATGAATAATAACAGCATTGCTATTGCACATGGATTCACACCATCTACAAACCCTAGTAAAACAAAAGTGATTAATGAAAAATCAGCATCTGGTGCATTTCTTAATGTTAATAAATTTTGTGTATCCATGATATTTTGGATTTGACCTTGATCAACTGCATCCTTGATGTCTTCATATCCAACAAAATATGTTTCTCCTGCAAATATGATTGGAGTTAAACTCGTTCCAAAAAAATCTACTTCATAGGTATATTGATAATCATACAAAAGTTTCGTATAAGCATTATCATCTTCTAGATAAATTGTCTGAATGTCGTATCCTTGTTGAGTAAGTGTTTCGATAACGCCTTCATCTTCTAATTTTTGACACGAACTGCAAAACCTCGATGCAAAATAGACTGCATCATTATCTGATGATGTTGCAGCAAAATTAGTAAAAAAAGGTGCATATATAAAAAGTGCAAAAAGCACGATTACCGTCCAAAAATTAAATCGATTGAATTTCACAAGTTGCCTCCTGAAATGTCTTTATACTTCTATTATAACGACTTATTTTAAATAGTCAATTTCAAAAAAAACTTAGCGAGTGCTAAGTTTATAGTGTGTCTGTAGTTAAAAAGTCAATCTCTAAATTCTTGGCATGTTTTTCTATTTCAGTTTCGTTAACAGTAAAAACTCCAATCTTAAATCCTTTACTCTTTAGTGTCTTTATTGTT
Organism: Tenericutes bacterium MO-XQ; assembly: GCA_002838185.1. Classification (GTDB taxonomy): domain Bacteria; phylum Bacillota_I; class Bacilli_A; order Acholeplasmatales; family Acholeplasmataceae; genus Mariniplasma. Next base: position 1,297,787 of record CP017948.1, read on the forward strand.
TCTTTATTAAGTGACTCTTTATTGATGTAAAAATTTATTTCATTTACTCGACAATCATACATATTTTGTTCTGATATTTCAGTAGTTAAAAAATACATATCAAATTGTGTTTGTGTTCTCAAATATTTTAAATAATTCATATTAAATGAAATAATGACTGGTTTTATGTCTTGATATAATTCAAGTATAGTAATTAATTGTTGAAGGTGTTCTATATCTGCTATATTTTTAATTTCTATCATCGGTATTTTTTGATACTTCTTACAAATATCCAAAAATTCTTCAAGTAGAGGTATATGATATTTACCTTCCAATTTGATATTCTTTATCTCTTGAAAGTTAAGTTCAACGATTTTTTTGTTATCTAGTTGCTTCATTGTATCATCGTGATGCACAATAAAAATACCGTCCAAAGTAGAATGAATGTCACATTCAATACCTACAAAATGATTGTCTTGACCTGCCTGTTCGAATGCTTCAAGGGTATTTTCTAATGCTTTTTGAGTTTTACCTCTATGTGCTATATATTCCATATGTTCTCCTTAGGTCCCTTTGTTATTATAGCAAAAATTATGAGATTATTGCACAAAATCATCCATTTTTTCAAATTTTTTTGATTTCAAAGTTTAAACTTGCATGATCTCCGATGAGTCTTAATCTTACCCATCCTTTTGAAAAAGGCAGTGTAATGTGACATTCTGTTTGACTTTCTGCAAGTATTTTCAGCTGTTTTTTTTGAATAGCAACCAAAGCTGATTGCCCTTCTGCTACATCAAATTTGATACTTAAGTTTTGTAAATCATCAATACGCATCATGCCTATGTTTTGGAAACCTGTATATTTTTTAATCTTACCTATAATTTTCTTTTCTTTAAGTTTTCTACGTATAACAAATACTAGGGCTTTTTTAGAATTTATTCTAGACATTACTTTTGGATGACTCAAATCCACAATATCATCTCCTATTTATCTTCATTTTATCATGATATTTAAAGAATAGAAAATCAATCCATTCGTATTTCTATCAAGATATGAACTATTGTTTTTAATCTATGTCTATATAAATAAAAAGAATGAAGTGCATTCATTCTTTTAATCCTTTATTTTTTTCCCCTGAGGTAAGGTTTTGGATATTCTATTTCCTCACGAATATCAGTTGCATGGTTAATAAAATGGTATGGATCTCTTAGAAGTAATCTTCCATAAAAAACGAGATCACATAGTCCTTTAGAAATGGCATAATCTCCTAATTGAACATTTTCAATCAAGCCACCACCAACGGTTATCAACCCTGTTTTTTCTTTTATTGTATGTGCTAAATCTAATTGATAACCTGGATAAATTTTAATCGATTGAGAGACTACATTTCCACCACTTGAAACATCAATCATATCGATACCAAGATCTTTGATTTCATTAATAACAGTACTGAGCCAAATTGGATCAACGCCATCTTGGACATATTCAGTAGCACTAAATCTAATAGCTAAAACTTTATCTTTTGGCCACACTTCATTAACTGCTTGAAGAACTTCAACTAGTAATTTTTTTCTATCTTTATATGCATCTTTTCTCTTATTTGAATTCGGTGATAAAAATTGAAATAATAGATACCCATGTGCTGCATGGAGTTCTAATAAATCATACCCTGCTTCATTTGCTCTACGTGCTGCTTCTTTAAAATCAGAAATAACTTTATCAATATCAGCTTGGGTCATTTCTTTTGGGACTAATAATTGATCATTAAATGCATAAGGACTTGGTCCAATCGGATGTTCAACTCTAGCTTTACGACCAGCATGATTGATTTGAATACCAGCTTTTGCACCATTAGCATGAATTGCATGAACAATTTTTTTAAGACCTTCTATATGGTCATCACTCCAGATACCTAAATCTTCTTTAGATATTCTTCCATCAGGATCTATAGCAGTAGCTTCTTGAATAATAAGTCCAACACCACCAATTGCTCTTGTTGCATAATGTGTGAAATGAAAATCTTTAGCAATCCCTGTATCATCACTTTGATACATACACATTGGTGCCATAACGATTCTATTTTTAAGATGTAGATTTTTAATTGTAATTGGTTGATATAACATAATGCCCTCCAAATATAGTTTACTTACATTTTAACATGAACTGTTTTCATGCAGAAAAACTTCGTTAAATTCATTTTTTAGATTGATACTTTTGATTTAATTCTTTCCATTTTTCTTTAATACTCACTTGATGTGTAGATTCAAAAAATACATATCTTTGTATAATCAGAGCAACCACTAATATAAGAGGAATCACAGGAGTTCCTGGACCAAACCAAAATAGTATAACTGCGCTTCCTATACCGATTAACCAGCCATTACCAGCAATAGATCCTATGATGAAAAATAAGACAGCCCAACCATGAAATATCATATAAGAAATAAAAAGTGAGATAAGACCTCTTAGAGTTTTCATGGTGGTGATAACTTCCCATACCATGATGAAAAAGGTTTTCCAAAATAAAATAAATTTTCTCATGAACTTATAAAAAAATAAACACTCATGTGCTTATTTTTGATGTAACTCAGTTTTTAATATATGTTGTTCAATAGCCTCAGGATAAGGATATGCTTCTTCTCTCATACGTTTGAATAAAACATAAACTAAACCACGTTCGATATCAATTCTTGTGATAACACCGAAACCTTTTTCGCCTTCAACTTTTACTTTTTCACCAATTAAAAATGTTTCATTACTCCAAGCCATACTTTTCACCTCTCACTTAAATATTATATCATAGGTTAGGAAAAAACTATCTATTTTTAGGACGATATGCACGAAGTGCTGATCCGATTAAGAAAACTTTCTCTTCACTTTCTTGTTGTCTGAGAAACATCAATAGCTTATATACTTCTTTAGGAGGGTTCATTGCTAAGAGAGCAACCAAATCTCCTTGGTGAAGTGGATGATCTTTATCGTGTAGATAAGACAATAATTTTAATGCATCTTTTTCATGTCTTCTTATAAATTTATAAAACTTGTATAACAAAGAAGGAATTTCAGTATATAAATCTTGACCTTTTCTGTGTTCCATATCAAGTGCCATCTCATACATTTTTGATACTTGCACTCTAGACATGTAGAAAATGAGTTGACCATAATCATCATCTTGTTCGTGCCAATCAATAAGTGTTTTTAGTAAACCTGCACGCCAAAAGAATCGATGTTTTGATGATTCGTCTAAAGCGTAGGTTTTTTTAAAATCTTCTTCGATTTCAAATAGTAAGTCTTCATTTAATGTTTCATAAAGCGTAAATAATTTTTCTGGTATATCAGTTTCAGTTTCACTATGGACTAAGTATTGATAAATTTCTTGTAAGATTTGTTTTTTCTCAGTACGGAAATGATCTAGTAATGGTTTAAAGATAACTTCTTTTTCTTTGACTTCCATTTCATTTTTTTGATAGATAAAGGTTTGATATACTATTTTATCTTTGCTCACTTTATCTGATTTTAAAATTGAAAATCCCATACCACCATTATTGTATGTACGATGTGTCGGATGACCAACAATATCATTTCTGATATATTTAAGTTCGTGTAAAACTGGATTTGAATTAATATTGATATGATATTTGTATTGTGTAAGTCCAATGGCCAGATCATATAGAGCATCTATAGCAACAAATAGTCCTTGTAAAAGACCAAAAACATCAAGTAAAATTGCACCTTTTTCGGTTTGTACTTGATCTAAATACCTATCAATCATTAAATCGATATTTTCAATCATCTCAAAAGAGCTCATTGCTCGATAAGCATGACTGTTTTGATGATCTTTATCTAGTTGATCAATATATTTTTTAATACCTTCTAAACTCATATTGAATCCTTAATCTTTCTAAGTAATACTGGCGCAGGTAACTCTTTGTAAAGTAAACCTTCGATATACTTAATATCTAAACGCTCCAACATTTCTTTTTGATCTTTTGATTTAACATTCCTAATCACAAGTGCCATATGATACGATTCTAAAAGTTGTTTTAATTGGCTAATATAGCTTTGCCATTTGATACTATCTTTTTTCATATCAATATGAAGTGCGTTAAAAGGATAGTTTAACGCCATGTTAACTGATGTTGTATCTAAACTAATGCCATGGTCTATTAACTCTTGAATTTGTGTCGCATAGTGATTAGCACGTAGGTCCATATCACATTTTAGTCTGACAAATTCATATGGAATTTGATAAGACTTTAATGTACCTAATAAAAATGTGTTGAATTTAGGATCTAAGAAGGTTTGTTTGGAAATAGGAATGGTTATTTTTATAAGTCTTTGTGTTTGTTTTTCTAAACTCACTAAAAACTGACAAACTTGTTCGATATGAAAATGCTCTAAATCAACAAGACGATTTCTTTTTTCAGCAACTTTTATTAAATATTTCCCATCGATTGCTAGATTGGTTAATATAATCTCACTTTCGTATTGCCATACAAGATTTTTCTCAATATCAATCATTTGGTTAAAGATAAGTCCAATATTTTTGGTTTCAATAGCAACATTTAGATGATCAATGACTTGTTGTTCAAATAATTCATCTTCGTAATCACGATAAACAAAATATCTAAATTTCTCATCATCTTCTCTTTTCGCCTTTTCTAAGGCTATATCTAAAAACTTATATAATTTTTCATGGTCTTTTTCAACTGTAACTACGGGATATCTGATGACACCCATACTCACATTGAACTTCTCATAATTTAAAACTTTAGATGTATAATTTTCAAGATGTTTTAAATAATCTTTGATGATTTTTGTGGTTGCTCTAATATCATTAAATGGAACAACTACAAAAAGTTGATTGAAATCAAAACGATATGTATGACCTTCATTAAAGAATTTTTTAGTCACTTGTGCAAATTCTTTAAAGAATTTTGTCATCATGTCGGTACCATAAATATGTTTTAATCTATGATCAAGTTCAATTAAACATAAACTTACCTTATCTTCTAAGAACTCTTGTATATTTTGATTGAGTGCAAATAAGTTTTCAATATTCGTTTCTTGATCAATTGTTGCTTGGTCAACAAGTGCTTTCGTTTCTTTGATTTCGTTTGTTTGATCAAAAAACAAACTCATGATAATCACTTCATCTCTAACTTTGATACTATAAAGTTTTTCTAAAATATGTTTACCTTGATATGTATATACAATATGTTTTTCTTCATTTGGATGTACAAACAAATATGAGATAATATCTTTATATGGATTGACAAACTCATATGAGAGATCTCTTAAAAAGAGTTCCAAATGGTAATGTTCTTCAATGTCAAACAATGACATTGCTGACTGGTTATATGTTGATCTTGATTCTGAAAGCTCTCTGTAATTAATAATTGGTGAGTTTAAAACATGTTTATAAAATGCATTTTCTTGTTTAAGTTGTTTAATGCGTTTTTCATCTACTAATCTTGTATAAAGAATCGCACTAACTAGTTTATATAGATCATAGTAGGTTGCTGGATCTTTAATATCCTCTTCTAAATGAATGATGAAAACGCCTATATCAAATATCGGAAATGCATAGATAAAAGTTACATCTTCTTCATACTCTTTTTGTGTAATAATATTTTTTGTCCATTTAATTGTTTTTGTGTGCTCATATACTTCATCCCCAGTGTATAAAACGTGCTCACAAAGTGTATCTAATGTTTCTTGTTTTGTAATATGTTTATCGTATAAACGTTCTTTTTTATAATGATAAAAATTAGGATTTTCACCTTCTAAATAAACAGCATACTCTTTTGAAGTTACGTATTGATCTAAATGCATGAAAAATAATCTGAAAAACTCTCTTAATTTAAGTTTTTCATCTATCATATGTGCATATTGAATCAAATCAAAACTCATCTCTAAATACTTAAGAATTTGAGTAGATTGAGGTTTGCTCGATTCCTTTTTTTCAATAATAACAATATCTTTTTCTTTATCATCTTTTTGTTTTGAATCTGTTTTAACTTTTTTATCAATGCTTTTATTTATTTTCTTTAACTTAGTCTGATATAAATCCAATGATAACTTATTATCTAATTGTTTGTATAAGTAAATAATAAGTTCATAAGCTTTAAGTCTATACTGATCACTTTGCTCATCAATGAAACTTTCATATTCAGCTTCTAGTATTGATGCTTTATGGTAATCTTTTAATTTTATATATATTTCTAATAATTTTAAAACAATTTCTAAGTCCTGTGGTTGTTTTTTATGTGCATCAAATGCTTTGTTCTTAGCTTCTTCTAATTGGTTTAATTCAATTAATAAACTTAGTTCATCAATAAAATACTTGCTTTTTAAATCGTAATTATACAAATCATTTAATGTATTAAGTGCCATTTGATATTGATGATCACTTTGATAAATAACAAATATCTCTTCTAAACAAAATATTTTGACTTCATCAGGAATCATATCTTTCATGATTTTTAAAAGATCATCTAGATAAGGTTCATTCAAAGCTTTTTTAAGTTCAACATCATCTAATAACCCCAAATATTGTTTAATAACTGGTAAAACTTCTTTACGCTCTTGGATATATTTTTTTGCTTCATCCAAATGATTTAAATGAATTGTTGCATCAATCATGTGTTTTAATATTTTTTCATGATATAGTGTCTCAGTTTGTGTTTTTATTTCATTTAGTACAGCTTTAGCTTCTTCATAGACAATGTCAAAAAGAGATAGCTCATTTGCAATCTCAAAATAATAGTTATATGCTGCTTGATAATCAAGATGCGATAAAGATTGATTTAAAAAATCTTTGATTATCGATAAGCTATGAGGTTGTTTTGGAAGCTTTAATACATCGTTTAAACGCACTTTATCATCCCTTTATAATTTCTGTATATAGTGTATTGGCTAAATTTAAATATTTTTCAGCAAGTGCTTCAAAGTCAAAATGAAGTACTTCTGATAAACCAATCATTGCTTTTCTTGTTGCAACTTGATGCCATTGTAGCGCTTGAAACATCCGATAAAATCTAACCATATCTTGTTCTTTTTTGGTTGCTTTTTTCTCTAAATAAACATCTAAAAGTTCTAATGCATCTTCAAATTTCACATTACCAAAACTAGCTATGTCATAGTAAAATTCATTTGAACCAGCATACTCCCAATCAAGTAAATATATTTGATCTTTACCAATAACGATATTTGATCTTTGTGCATCATTATGGCAGAAGACTTTAGGCATGCCTAACCTTTCGTTTAAATACATATCCACCCATTTTTTCTTCAAATCTAGATATAATTCAGATCTTTTTTCTGTATATGTCTCATAAAGCTCTAAACGCTCTAATAAGCCATAATCCGATGCTGGTTCTATACCTGAATGATGTAGTTTTTTAAGCATTGCTGCAACATCTTTTAAATATGGATGATAATCAACAGTTGATAATACTGTACCCTCTACAAACTTTGCTGCTTTCTCGCCAGTTGACTCATCAAAATATACTGTCTCATTATTTAGGTTTAGTGGTTCAACGCGTTTGATATTTTCAAATTCTAAATGTCTATTGACAAATAAATTCCCATCCTTACCAATCACGCGGTATGTATATAGTTCATGGTCAATTTCAATGACATAAGTTAAATGACTCATTCCTCCGAGCAACCGATGTTTAATAATGACTTTATCTTTTGAAACATTAAATGCTTGTGCTGCTCTCTCTTGTATTAAATCTACATGTTCATCTCTCATAGTTCATAAAATGTGACTCGACCCTCATCATAAATTGCATAGCTTTTATGATAGTCACCTAACGCTCCTGGATTCAATATAGTTATTTGTGAGTCTTGATTTAAATATCGTTCATGGGTATGGCCAAATATAACCATATCCACTTCTTGTAATTGAGCTTTAATCATAAGTCGATCTAACCCAAACTTAACATGTTCTTTGTGTCCATGTGTTAATAGTATTTTTAAATTGTCTAACTCAAATATTCTTTCATAAGGTTCTTTTGAGAAAAAATCATTGTTTCCTTTTACAGTAATGATATGGTATTTTTCATATATATGATAATCAAGACACATATCACCCGCATTGATATGATAATCAATATCTCTATGTTTGTGCATGACTTCTTCTAGTCGTTCTTTAGACCCATGAACATCACTTGTGATTAATAATTTCAAAAAGATCCTCCTTTACTTTTTTAAGAGCTTGACCTCGATGTGATATTTCATTTTTTAGTTTAGGGTCTAGCTCAGAAAATGTTTGATCATATCCATTAGGATAAAAGACAGAATCATATCCAAATGCATCAATCTTCTTTATCTCATGACCAATCGTTCCATGAACTTCACCTTCATAAACTTTATATGTGCAATCAGGAAAATAAATCACGATAGCTGCAAAAAAGTAAGCGTGTCTATCCTTAACATCTTTTAATGCATTTAAAAGCTTGATGTTATTATCATAATCATTACCATTTGCATATCGTTTTGAGTGAACTCCTGGTTTGCCACCTAGAGCATTGACACATATGCCTGAATCATCAGATATTGCTGGTATATGATACTTTTTAGAGAAATATTTTGCCTTAATAAGTGCGTTTTTTACAAATGTTAATTCAGTTTCTTCTACTTCATCTTGATCATTTAAATCTTTTAAGGTAATAAGTGATATTTGTGTATCTTTAATGATGGCTCTAAATTCTTTGATTTTATGCTCATTTTGGCTAGCTAATAAAATTTTAATGTCAGTCACCCCTACATATATATCTTTATTACCATATTATCACATTTTTTATCTTAAATGTATGAAATAGGGCCATTTTAAGTTATAATGATTTTGGGTGAAGAAAATGGACAATAACAAAGATATTATCGAATTTGAAGATTTATTCAAAGAAGAAATTAAAAAAAGAAACGAACCTCCAAAACCAGAGAACATCATGAAGTATATTCAAACCTTGATCACTTATGTGGTTATCATGTTTTTCCTGGGTGGTGTTATTTTTTTATTGGTGCAAAGCATTCCAGATGCAAACAAAACGTATACAAAAGATGAGTTAATTATGGAGTATATTGCATCAGACATTTCTGGAGTTGCGCTTATGACGCCTACTATGTTTGATCTTTATGATCAAAACTATGCTGGCTACGTAGATTCATTATACTCATATCAGGGATATGAAATAGTTTATAACACATCAAATCCTTATATAAGTGATCTACTGCTTATCACAGATAACCAAGGAAATATTATTGGATTTAATGATCAAATTTTCTTAAGTATTTATGATGGTTCTGCAAATCAAAGAGAGTTTTGGGATCAAGCATCAACATTAGAAATCATTAGATATCAGCATAACGAGCAAACGCTCCCTAACTTTATATTTACAACGGATATCGAAATGATTGAAAATGAAGCAACTGGTGTAACACCGTTTTACAGTGCTTTATATCAATTTGTTTTATACGCAATACTACTAGCTGCTATACTTATTTTCATGAAAAATGATGTCGTTTATGATTTCAATCAGTTTAAGACAATGAAAAGTCAATGGTTTATCATACTTGTTACAGGATATTTATATGTCATATTAGCAAACTATATATCAAGTTTCTTATCAATGGCTTTAAGTAATGCACTTAGCATACCTGTTTCAGAATCGGTAAATCAAATGACAATCGTAAGAATGCTCAATTCAAATGGTATTGTATTTATCGTATTATCTGCAGTATTAATTGGACCAATTGTTGAAGAACTTGTGTTTAGAAAATCAATTTTTGGATTAATTAAAAACAATACAATAGCAATTTTAGTATCATCCATCATCTTTGGTGCAATCCATTTAACAGCTGAAGCATCTTTTGCTGAAGCATTGATTAATGGTATTAGTTATTTTGCAATGGGTCTTGTTTTCGGATTTATCTATATCAAAAATCAACGAAATATTATGGCTCCTATAGCAGTCCATATCTTAGTCAATTTAATTAGTGTTGTAGGCTCTATATTGTTTTTCTAATTTAATCAAAATAAAAAATCCAGTTTTCACTGGATTTTTTTGTTGTCTATATTTCAATTTCTTTAAGTAATCCCACAAATAAATTTAAATGATATTCTTTTGCATAATCTAAAGCTGTTTTATTAAGTCGATCCTTTTTCATTGGAACTCTACTATCAATAAGTTTTCTTAAATGTAGATGATCTCGATTTAATACTGCAATAGATAATGCTTGTTTTTCTTTTAATCTTTCATACTTAGGTGATTGCATATAATCACTTAAATAGCTTAATATATCTTTCTTATCAAAAATCATGGCAGTATCAATTGGTGTCTCATATCTTCTGTTTTTAATATCAAGATAAGCATCACTTGCAAGCAACAATCTAACAGTTTCGATTGTACCAAATCTAACAGCATTAAAAATCGGTGTTTCAAAATGATCATTTAAAGCATTAGGGTTTAAGTTTTGATTGAGCAACATATCTATCATGATGACATTATTTGTCTTTGTTGCATAATGAAGTAATGTATTATTATATATATCTTTTAAATAGTAGTTTTGTTTACTTTGTTTAAGAATGTAATCAATGACTTCGTGCTTTCCACCTAATATCGCATAATGCACAGGATATTTGTCTTCTTGTGTTTTTTTATTTAAATATGCACCTGATTCTATAAGTAGCCGAATAACGTCTAAATCGCCTTTAAAACACGCTAAATGGATAGGTAGTTCACCTACTCTATTTTCAATGTTAACTTGAGCAAATTTAGCAATAAGGAGTTTTGCGATTTGTAACTTACCTTTTCTTGCAGCATCAAAAAGTGGGGTTTCTCCGTGCTGATCTATCATGTTGACGTTGATATCCATGCTTAAAAGATAATGAATAACATCCATCGCACTTCCTGTTACAGCATAATGCAACAAGCTTTTTTTCTTTTCATCAATCATTTCTAAATGAGTCATATTAAGTTTTACATAATCCAAATCATTTTGAGCAGCCTTTATAAAAACGTTCATGAAATCACCACCTTCTACCCTTATTTTAACCTAAAATCTAAAAATTCTTACATTTTTCTTAAAAAAAATGTCTACCTCATCGGTAGACAATCTTTTTTTATCTCTTATTTAACTGCTTCTTTTAATAGTTTTCCTGCTCTAAACGCTGGAGATTTTTGTGCAGGAACAGTAATTAATTCACCTGTACGTGGGTTCTTACCAGTTCTTTGAGCACGATTTCTAACTTCAAATGTACCAAAACCTGTAACAACAACTTTTTCCCCTCTTCTACCTAAAGTTTCAGCAACTGTATCAGTAAAAGCTTTCAATACTTCTTCTGCAACTTTTTGAGTCACATCTGCTCTGTTAGCAATAACAGAAATCAATTCAGTCTTATTCATTTAATTACCTCCTATAAATTGTCTTTATTTTATCAAAAAAATTAGGATTTTGCAAACTTTTACTCTTAATATCGATTATTTTTTCGCTTTATAAGGCATTTTTACTAAAAATCCTCTGATTTTAAGTCTCTTGAGAGTAATTTTTCTAATCCTTTGGCTACTGGTAAATCATTAAAAATGATATCATATGCAGTATTTATCATTGGTAAATCTACGTTATATTTGTTAGATAAGCCATGCATCGCTTCTATCGTTCTTACACCTTCAATGGTCTGTTTTTGTTCTTTATATACTTCTTCGAGAGGTATACCCAAACCAATTTTTTTACCAGCGGTAAAATTTCTTGAATGTTCTGATGATGCTGTAACAATTAGATCACCAATTCCAGTTAATCCAAAGGCAGTTTCTTTTTTACCACCCATCAGTTCAACTACTCTAACAATTTCAACGATACCTCTTGTGATTACAGCTGCTCTTGCATTTTCTCCTAAACCTAATCCTGTACATGCTCCTGAGATGACTGCAATAGCATTTTTAACTGCACCACCAACTTCTGATCCAATAAGATCAGTTGAGGTATAAACTCTTAAGTATGTTTCATTTGAAAATGTTTTTTGGATTTTTTTAGCAAGCTTTTCATCTGTAGAAGCTGCGACTAACAATGTTAAATGTCTTAATATGACTTCTTCAGCATGAGATGGTCCTGTTAGTGCAACAAAACCCTTAAATTTACTTTCTTCTATCTCTTCATCAACAATTTCACTGACTCTTTTTAAAGTTCCTGGTTCAATCCCTTTTGAAACATTAATAAAGACAGATGGTTTTTTTATGTGTTGATTCAAAGTTTTCAATACATCTCTGATGACTTTTGTTGGTACTGATAATATATAATTATTAGAAAATTCAATTGCTTTTTCTATATGTGTAGTTGCACATACTTCTTCAGGTAAATCAGTGTTAAAAAACGGATGTTTTTTATGATTGATCTTATCAACATTTTCTTCTTTAATGTCATAAATAATCACTTGATGGCCATTATCGATAAGTACTTGGGCTAATGTTGTTCCCCATGCACCACCACCGATGATTGATAGCTTCATTAGTCTATGCCTTCTTTCTTAAGATGAGTTTGATAGGTGTTCCTGTAAAATCAATTGCTTCTCTTAACTGATTTTGTAAATATCGTTCATAAGAAAAATGAACAAAATCAGGGTTATTTACAAACATAACAAAGGTAGGAGGTTTAATTGCAACTTGTGTTGCATAATTAAACTGAGCTTTCCCATGATTAAAGATTGGTGTTGGATTCATCGCAACTGCGTCATGCATAAGATCATTTAATATCGAAGTTTGAACTTCTTTTTGATAATTTTCATATGCATTATTAATAGCTGGGAAGATTGTATGAATTCTATTGTTATCTTTTGCAGAAACGAATACAACTTCTGCATAATCAATAAATTTAAATTCTTCTTTAACTGTTTTTTCCATTTTCTTCATGGTTTTTTCATCTTTTAAAACAGCATCCCATTTATTCACGACGATGACTACAGCTTTAAATGCATCAGCAACATAACCTGCAACGTGCTTATCTTGTTCGATGATACCTTCTTCACCATCCACAACAAGTAATGCTACATCAGATCGATCTAGTGCTGATAATGCTCTTAAAACACTGTATTTATCAGTGTTCTCGTATATTTTTCCACGTTTTTTGATACCAGCAGTATCAATAACGACATAATCTCTTCTATCTTTTCTAAACTGAGTATCAATCGCATCTCTGGTTGTTCCAGATATTTCTGATACAATCACTCTTTCTTCACCCAATATTGCATTGGTTAATGAAGATTTTCCAACATTTGGTCTACCGACCACACAAAAGCGGATGATATTCTCGTCATAAGTTTCTTCTTCCTCTGTCATATGGGATACGACTTTATCAAGTAAGTCTCCAATACCTATACCATGTTGAGCTGAGGTTGCTATCGGATCAGAGAATCCTAAAGCATAAAACTCATAAATGTTTGCTGCTTGATTAATATCATCAATCTTGTTTACTGCTAAAATAACAGGTTTTTCTGTTTTATACAATAATTTTGCAATATAATAATCACTATCCGTTAACCCGACTTTACCATCAACGACAAAAAGAATCACATCGGCTTCATCCATTGCGATTTGTGCTTGTGCTTTGATTTGGTTTAAAAAAGGAGCATCGCCAATGTCGATGCCACCTGTGTCAATGACTCTAAAGTTTTTAGTTAACCATTGTGCTCGAGCATATAAACGATCTCTTGTGACACCAGCCACATCATCAGTAATTGATAATCTTTCACCGATAATTCGATTAAATAAACTCGATTTTCCAACATTTGGACGGCCAACGATTGCTACTTTAAAAGGCATAATAAAACCTACTTTTCTATTTCTTCAAGTCGTCTGCAAACAAGTCCCCAATAGTGGTTGTTTCTGCTTCTTGATCATCTTCTAAATATTGTTCATATGAAGCGCGTTCTTGTTGTTCTAAAATACGCTTAATTGATAATTTTAATTGCCATTGATCTCTATTTGCATCTGTAATGACAGCTTTCACTTCATCCCCAATTGCAAAGTAATCTTCTGGTTTACCAATACGTTCATTTGATAATTCTGATACGTGAATAAATCCTGTTGCACCTTGAACTTCAACTTCAACACCATCTTTAGTAACATTTGTAACTTTAGCAGTTACAACATCACCACGTTTGCCAGTAAAGTTTTTCCAAGGATTATCTTCTAATGCTTTTTTAGATAAAGCAATACGTTCTTTTTTAGGATCCATTTGAATGATACTTAATGTTACTTCATCACCAATTTTTACAAATGATTCAAAATTATCATTTGGATTCCATGAAAATTCATTTTTGTGTAGTAATCCGCGAACATCTTTCGCTACTTCCACAATGATACCAAAAGGTAATTTTTGGAATACAGTACCTGTTACAGTATCGCCAACTTTATGAGCTTCATAGAAACTTTCATAAGGTGTTGGTTCTAAAGCTTTCATAGATAAATCTAAGCGATTACCTTCTTTTTTAATCACTTTGACTTCAATTTCTTGACCTAATGATAAAACATCTTCGATTTTTTCAATACGGTGATGGCTTACTTGAGAAATACGAAGTAAACCAACAACATGATCAAAACGAACTGTTGCTGCATGCTTTTCAATCTTATCTACTGTACCTTTTAACACATCACCTGTGTTAATATCTTCTAATTCATTTTGACGATCTTTTAGTCTTTGTTCGTATGCTTCTTGTCTTTCTCTTTCAAAGACAACTTTTCTAGAACCTACTATACGTTTTGAACGTCCTTTACGTGTAGCTTCAATAATTTGAATTTCTAAAGTCTTGTTTTTAAGAGCTTCTTTGTTTTCTAATAGATCATAATCTAATAAGCTGTAAGGTAAAAATACCTCATGACCAGCATAATTTAAAATAAGACCTTTATCTAATATTTTTTTCACTTTTGCCTTCACAGTTTCACCTGATTCAACTAAAGCTACGATTTCATCAAATTTTTCTTCAATTAAAAGAGGTAGTCTGGATAAGAGAATTTGTGCAGGATCATCAGTGATTTTTTGTACTTTTGCTTTTACTTTTTGTCCTTCTTTTATAAAACCAATAAACGTATCTGGTGCAGGTTTGTCATAGTTATCTAAATGAATTTTACCTTCTGTAATATATTGTACATCTAGATAAATAGTATTTTCTTCTACTTTGATGACTGTACCTTCAACGATTTGGCCTACCTTTAACATCTTAAAATCCATGTTTATTCTCCTTTTTGTCGGTTAATTCTATAATTTTATCAACCACTTGATCAATGGTTAAATACGTTGTGTCAATGATGATTGCATCATCAGCTTTTCTTAAAGGTGATTCTTTTCGAGTTGAATCTTTTTGATCTCTAACCACAATATCTTCAATAACTTTTGATATGTGTAAATCTTTACCTTTTTGTTTGTTTTCTTTATATCTTCTTTTCGCACGTTCTTCAACGTTAGCTGTCAAGAATATTTTTAAATCTGCATGAGGTAACACGACTGTTCCGATATCTCTACCATCCATAACGATGTTGCCTTTTTCAGCAGCTTTCTTCTGTAAGTCAACTAGTTTTCTTCTAACATATGGAAAACTTGATACGAGCGATACATTGTTTGTAACTTTATCAGATCTAATCGCTTCTGTAACATCTAAATCATCCACATATATTTTATCAAAATCATAATGAATATTAACTGATTCTAAAAAACGATAAGAAGACTCGTCTTCTAAATCGACACCTAATTCAATCGCTTTTAATGTTACTGCTCTATACATTGCGCCTGTATCAATATGTGTCCAATTCAGTTTTTTTGCAATACGTGCACTGATTGTGCTTTTGCCTGATCCTGCGGGTCCATCGATTGCGAGTTTAAATCCAGACATAAAGTTCCTCCATACAATCCTCATTATATCATATTTTAAGCCATTTTAATAGCATTTAATCAATTCTTTTTGCGATACTATGTGCATAAAGTTTTTTAACTTCATGAATTTTTAAAGGTCTATATGTACCTCTTTCAACGCCATCAAGTGTTAAAAAATCATATCTAACTCTGGTTAAGTTCTTGACCTGATAACCCAAAGCTTCAATCATTTTTCTAACTTGCTTGTTTTTACCTTCAACTAAAGTGATTGAAAGTAAGGTTGATTGGTGATCTTTATTAAGTTCGATTAATCTTACAGCTTTTGGTTTTGCGTGATAGTTTTTATCGATTGTAACACCTTTTCTAAGTTCTACAATTTTCTTTCTAATGACAATACCTTTAACTCTAACTAAGTATTCCTTTTCGATATGATAAGAAGGGTGTGTCATGTGATTAGTGAAATCACCATCGTTTGTTAGTAACAATAAACCTGCTGTATCGTAATCAAGTCTCCCAACTGGATATAATCTAATTTCTTTATGTGCAGGTTCTAAAAGATCCATAATCGTTCTTCTGCCTTTGTCATCTTTGACTGTTGATAAAAAACCTGTGGGTTTATTTAACAAAAAATAAAGATGTTCAGCCAATTTGATTGGTTTGCCATCTACTTCAATATCATCAGTTTTATTCACTTTGAATCCTAACTCTGTAATGACTTTACCATTAACTTTGACTCTACCTTCTAGAATCATTTCTTCTGATTTACGTCTAGAAGCTATATTTGCTTGCGCAAGAACTTTTTGTAATCTTTCCAATATCTATCACCTGTTATATTATAGCATAGAATCGTATCAATTTCGAAACGTTTTTACGATTTTATAAATAAAAAAGGGTTGCCCCTTTATTTATCTCTTGACACATATGAACCATCATATGTACTTACAATAATTTTTTCACCTTGTTCAATGAACATTGGCACTTTAACTAATAATCCTGTTTGCATGATCGCATCTTTTAAAGCATTTGTTTTTGTATCACCTTTTACTCCAGGAACTGTTTCAGTAACTTCTAAAACAACTTTATCAGGAAGTGTAACCCCTAAAATCTCTTGATTGTTGTAAAAGTTAACATCAACCATCATCCCTTCAAATATAAACTTGAGTTCATATTCAATTTGATTACCAGGGATTTCAATTTGTTCATAAGTTTCTGTGTTCATAAACACATGCATATCACCATTTGCGTATAAATATTGCATTTGGTTTTTGTCAATTTGTGCTCTTTCTACTTTTGTACCTGCATTAAATGTATAATCGATGACTGCGCCAGATCTCAAATTTCTAAGTTTAGTTCTTACAAATGCACTACCCTTTCCAGGTTTAACATGCATGAACTCAATCACTTGAAAAATATTACCGTCAAACATAATGGTTTGTCCAGTTTTAAAATCGTTTGTACTTATCATAATAATAACTCCTCATTCGGTTTTTTTGCCGTTTTTATTATACACGAAAAAAACGTATAAGACAACAAAATGAAGTATTTTCAGTCATTATAAATCATGTTTTATGTGTTTTATGCAAATTGGCTTTGATAAAGTTCATAATAAAAGCCTTTTTGTTCTAATAATTCTAAATGATTGCCTTGCTCAACAATATTACCTTCTTTAACAACTAAGATGATATCTGCATTTTGAATGGTTGATAAACGATGCGCAATCACAAATGTTGTTTTATCTTTCATCAGATTAAGCATTGCTTGTTGAATTTGTACTTCAGTATGTGTATCAACATTTGAAGTTGCTTCGTCTAAAATAAGCATCTTTGTTCTTGAAAGCATCGCTCTTGCAATAACTAAAAGTTGTTTTTGACCTTTGGATATATTTAATCCTTCATCTGTTAAAACTGTATCATACCCTTGTGGTAAGTGTTTGATAAATGAATGTATTCTTGCTTTCTTAGCGGCCTCTTCAACTTCTAATCTAGAAACATCTCCGTTACCATAAGCTATATTTTCAAAGACAGTACCATGGAAAATCCAAGTATCTTGTAAAACCATAGAAAATGATCTTCTAAGACTTGCTCTTGTGAGTTTTGTGATATTGATGTTATCAAGTAAAATTTCACCTTGTTCGATTTCATAAAATCTCATTAAAAGATTTACAAGTGTTGTTTTTCCTGCACCAGTTGGTCCAACGATTGCGACGACTTGTCCTTGATTCGCATGAAGTGATACGTCTTTTAGGACAACTTGATTTTCTAAATAACCAAATGAGACATGATCAAGTTTGATATCTCCTTTAACATCTTGATAGTGGATTGCATTTTTATGATCTTTTAATTCTTCATCTTCATCAATCACTCTAAAGACTCTTTCAGCAGCCGCAAGCGCACTTTGAATATCTGCTAAAATATTACTCATTTGATTGATTGGACCTGAAAAACGTCTGGAATATAAAGTAAAACTTGTAAGATTACCTAAAGAAAGACTACCTAGGAAATAAAGGATACCTCCAAAGACACCAACGAGTGCTACTGATAGATTAGATACAAATCCGATAGATGGACCAACTGATGAAGCATAATATCCTGCACGATAAGCAGCATGGGTTGCTTCTTCGTTGATTTCATCGAATTTTTCTAATACCGTTTCTTCTTGAACATATGATTGAATGGTTCTTTGTCCAGTAATCATCTCTTCTGCAAACCCATTGAGTTCGCCTAATTTTTGATTTCGATATCTAAATTGCTTTTTGACTATTTTAGAAAGTACTCTTGTGATAACTATTGATATTGGAAGTGTAATGACAAAGACTAACACTAAAATTGGTGACATGATAATCATCATGACAAAAGAAATAATGACAGTAATCGAGCTAGTAAAAATATTAACAACATCAGTAGCTAGTGATGTGTTGATCGTATCGATATCATAACTCATTTTTGAGATGATATCTCCTGTTTGATTTTGATCAAAATAAGATATTTTTACACGATTCAGTTTCGCAAATAAGTCTTTTCTCATCTTATAAACAACAGATTGTGAGATTCTTACCATGGCAACTGCTAGGATGTAATTTAAGAGCGCTGAGATTCCATAAAATAGAATCATTAATCCAGCAAACAAGTAAACTTTTTCAAAATCTACACCATCTGTCATTGCATCAACAGTCCTACCTGTCAAATAAGGACCCACAAGTGATAATACATTCGCAACGATAGTTAAAAAAATCGCTAAAAATAGTTTTGCTTTATAGTAATATAAATAATCCCAAAGTCTTCTTAAGACATATTTTTTATTTCTTGCTTTATCAGAACCATCGTTTCTACCTCTAGATACTTTGCCAGCATACATCATGAGACTTCACCACCTAGCTGATATTCTGCGATTTCTTGATAAAGCTTAGATGATTTCATGAGTTCATCATGAGTACCTTTAGCTACAATTTTGCCTTCATCAATTAAAAGAATTAAATCTGAATCTTTTAAA
The DNA here is from genome assembly GCA_002838185.1 of Tenericutes bacterium MO-XQ. GTDB lineage: Bacteria > Bacillota_I > Bacilli_A > Acholeplasmatales > Acholeplasmataceae > Mariniplasma. Next base: position 1,317,125 of record CP017948.1, read on the forward strand.
CTACTTATTCTTTGAGCAATGATAATCATGGTTGTATCTATGAGCTCTTTTTTAAGTGATTTTCTCATGTTTAAATCTGTTTGATAATCTAATGCAGAAGATGCATCGTCTAATATCATAATATCTGGATGACCAGCAACAGCTCTAGCAATTAGGACTCTTTGTTTTTGACCACCTGATAAATTCATACCTTTTTGAGCCATTTTAGTCTCATGTTTATCTTCTTTTTCATAAATAAAATCAGCTTGAGCAACTCTTGTTGCTAGCTCTATATCTTCATCACCAATTTTATTTCTATTGAACTGAATGTTACCGTAAATACTATCTGCGAAAATCAAATCGTTTTGAAATACAACACCAATTCTTTTTCTTAAATCATTTTGTTTTAAGTCTCTTACATCTTTACCATAGATTTTAATGTGCCCTTTATCGACATCATAAAACCTCATCAAAAGATTGATAATGGTCGTTTTACCTGAACCGGTTGCACCGATGATCCCTAATATTTGACCTTTATTGAGTTTAAATGAAACATCTTCTAAGTTTGCTTCTTTTTGATTATAAGAAAAACTCACATCATCAAACTCTATATGTGGTACAGTTAAATCTTCTTTAACTTCATCATATCCATCTTTTAAATCTTCTGGCATGTTAATCACTTCATAAATACGTTCACCAGAAGCGGTTGCTCTAGAAGATAACACGAATACTCTTGTAATACTCATCATCGCATTTAAGATGATTGTAAAGTATGTAACAAAAGCCATGATTTGACCTTTTTCAGTCATACCAATGTTCACTCTAAATGCACCAAAAACTAAGACGATGACAAGTCCTAAGTTCATAACAGCTCTCATCATTGGATTGATCCTAGCCATAGTCGTTGTTGCATGTAGTTCTGCATCTACTGTTTCTTGATTTGCATGGTCAAACCTGTTCATTTCATGCTCATTCATGGATAATGCACGAACAACTCTTGCACCTGTAATATATTCTCTTAATGTTCTTATTAAAACATCAACTTTCTTCTGAGTTTTCTTATATAAAGGAATCCCTTTTTTTGACGTAAAATAAACAATCACTAAAATGAGTGGTAACATCGAAATCATAACAAGTGTCAATACAGCATCAAGTGATAAAGCAAGTAAAATTCCACCGATAAGTAAAACCGGAGCTCTGACACCTAATCTTTGCATGACTGCTGTTGCTCTATATACATTATAGGTATCTGTTGTCATTCTTGAGATCAAAGACGGTCTTGTTAGTTGATCGACTTGATTAGCAGATAAATTTTCTATTTTTTTAAATAAATCGTGTCTTAAATCCTTAGTTGCAACTGCAGCAATATATTCAGCTTGACGATTCGCAATGACATTAAAAAACAGACCGATAAATGCGATGACTACCATCAGTAATCCTGCTAGATAAAGCGGCATTAAAGATGGGTCATTAAGTTCTCTAAGATCAGGGATAATCACATCTATCATATAGGCGATAATCCATGGTAAAAATAAGTCAGCTAAAGCAGCAATTGACTTTAAGGTTAAGCTTACTGAGAGTTTATATTTAAATGGTTTAAGTAAATTTAAGATAATTTTCATTGATGATACCTTCCATCATTATAATATAACATAGCTTTTGCAAAAATAAAAACCAGAAAAAGAAAAACACACCTTAATGTGTTTCAATTTTTAATACTCCTTTAATCTCTAGATTGTAATCAATTACTTCGATAATTTTTTCTTCTTCTAGAGTAATAATTTTGCATCCTCTTGGTTCAATATTTTGTTTAAAGATATCTTCATCTTTTAATTGAGACATTTCAACGATCATAAATACTCCTGTATCTGTACCTACACCATCAAAAATACCGTCTCCACCTTCAGTACGCATTAAATATAATAAGATACCGTCTAGTTCGATTTTATGAAACTTATTCATATCTTTATAAAACAAATCCCATAGCTTTTTGATAAACTGATCGCCTTTTTGTGTTTTTCTAATGATATATGCAGGATCACCTATATAATAAGTCCCTTTAGAAAGTTTATATGTCATAAACATGCTCCTTAATCATTAACATAAATAATGATGACTGATAATTAACAACTTCTTCTTCAGGCTGAGTTAAATCATCTATCGCCATATTTTCCCAAATCAAATGAACATATTCAGGTTTATCTATAAATGGATTTCTATTTTGTTGGTATTCATAAATCACATTATTTCTATTTCTTTCAAATGCGTCTACTGGATCTTCTTTATGCCATTTAAGTAAAACCGACAATTGACCCATACGTGCACCATCAGGTGTATAATGATCTGATTCATCAAGTAATAATGCTAAATCATTTGTAAGTGTTAAATCATCATACATAACTGCCATATAAAAGATAATTCTTGCGACATCACCTTTATGGTCATCTCCAGGATAAAAACCACCATCTTCAGTTGTATCTGCTTCTCCACTGCCTTCTGAATAAAAACGATCAGAACGACTACTGTTGACTCTTGGAGTAACAGCTCTTAAATTATGAAGATCTGATGCGATGCTTCTTTCACTTTCAGTAACTCTATCAACACCTAATCTTGAATTTGGCCATACATGCTCACGATGCCAAGATGTTGAATCCCATGTTCTTGGTGCTAAGACACCATCATAAACATTATAGACTTTAGTATCATCATCTAGTGATACATCACTATTTGCTAAAAAGTTTTTCGCTTCTGCATAACTTGTTCTTGTAATATTTTCATTTAGGATTTCGTGCAATTCTTGTTTTAATGCCTCATTAATCAGTCCGTTTGCTCCATCATAATAATCATTGTCACTTACATATGTATAATAATAATAACCATCATCATTTTGATTTGAACCATAGTTCATCTCAGGTTCTAAACTAATCTCACCATAGAAAAAATATGCAACAACTAAAATAATTGCTCCTATGATTAACCTAACCAGTTGGTTTTTCTTTGAGTATCTTCTTCTAGCCATATATACACCTATCCCTTTCATTGTTGATATTATAACATACATACTATTTCAGTTTTATGTCTATGCCTTAAGGATTGACATTTTATTTCCATTCATTTATAATTTTAATGCAAGTTCATTTATGCCCCCATAGTTTAATGGCAAAACGCAGCAATGGTAATGCTGAAATACAAGTTCGATTCTCGTTGGGGGCACCATTTGTTATTTACACCATATTAGGTGTTTTTTTTATTTTTCTTCTTCTAAATCTACCAGACATTCATAAATATGAAATGGTAATTTTTTATGAAGTATTTCCATATTTTTATAATAATCTAGGATGGGTTCAAATATCCAAGATTGTTCTGTTGGAAAATTTTCTTTATTTGATAAAAACGCATCGTTATATGCGATATGTGTAACATGTTTAGCTTTTTTATTTAAATAGATACGTTGTTTTTCGTTAATTTTATTACTTTGTCTTTTTTCAATTTTATCCAATAACTGATAAGCTTTCTCAACATGATGATTAAAATAGAGATAAATGACAATATCGTACGCCATCATTAGCCCATGTTCAGATCTTAAATAGTTTGTGACTGGTAATTTTTGAATCATTGAGTCAATTTTTTCATCTATTGGTTGAGATTCATAAATGACACCTTCGATGTAATTCATCAACAAAGTTGCATGAAATATGTCAGTTTTCATTTTGCGCTCATTTAATAATGTTTTAGATTTTTCCCACAAAAATACAGAAAACGTATGATCTTGATCTAATCTAAAACCTGCATATTGACTAAGTTGAATATATCTAAACAAAGGATCTTCTTTAATTTTTTTGTATGCTACAAAATCTCCATATATAGATTGTGTATGAAGCTTAAATGTATAAATATATAAGACACTTAACATTGTGGTGAACATATTGAATACAGAAATAAATCCTATCCAACCATATTGATTTGACCAAATTAAACTTGATATGAACAGTATATTAGTAAGTATCATAAAACATATGGTTACGATTGGTGCTGCAATCAATGATTTAGCGAATTTGTTTGCTATACTCTCATATGCTTCATCATTGTCAATCAAATCTAAATCAGGCACAACAAGGCCACCAAATAAAACCCATAATTTAGGCATAATTCTAAACTTCCAACCTCGTTGTGTTTTATAAAAAACAAACATAGTTAAATAAATAGCTCTTAGTTTAACTTTTTGAACCGCAAAAGCAATAAAATGTCCTAATTCATGCAATGTTAATGTCACATAAAAAGTTAATACTAAATAAATTGGCCACATCCACCATCTAACAGATGATAAACCTAAAACTAATTGCTTCCAAATACCAACATAAACAAGAAGTGTAAAAAAAACACCAATAAAAAATGAAGCGATTAAAAAGTAAAGCAAAGGATATTTTTTCATCATGAACTCCTTGTTAGTTTTTTACAAAATTATGCACAAAAACAATCAAAAACGCTTGACAGTATATGAAAATTTTGCTATCATAAAATAGCACGAACAAGTGGGCGTCGTATAATGGTTATTACACGTGCTTGCCAAGCATGAAATGGGGGTCCGATTCCCCTCGCCCGCTCCATATGAAATCATAAAGCTATGCAACAGCATAGCTTTTTTTATGCTTATTTTTCGTTTAATACCTTAATCAATTTGATAAAACTGATAAATAACAATACAATACCTAATATACCATAAATCCAATATGATAGAATTTCATATCCAGCTTGTTCAATTACTAAATCAATTAAGAAAAACGGCATACTAATCACAAAACTAATCACCCATAAATAAAATGCAACTTTTGATCTAATTAACATCAAGAAACATGCGATCCCTGCATTTAAAACTGCATATTCAAATCCAAATCTAATATATAAGTAAATAGCAAACGGAATGATTAATGGGTAAAAAGCCATTTTAAGTTCTGTTTTTTCTTCATTCATAAATGCTGATATCACAAAGAAAACCAAATATAAGGCAATCACAGAACCAATAGCATCTATCGGTTCAATGGTAGACATAAAAGTCAATGTTCCAAAATTAAAACTTAAAATATCTTGCGTAAATGCATACAAGTATTGACCAAACAATCCAAAGAGCATCAATAAGTGTGATGCTAATATTTTTCTATCAAATTGCAAATACATCACAGCAAGTCCTATAAAGACTACAGGAAATATATAGATAAGTCCATCAAAAAAATCATAGGTCGAAAGAATTACATCCATAAGTTTATATAAAATAAACAGAAAAAGAAAAATGATTTGTTTATTAAATGATAATTTGTGCATAAATGATTTTATATATAACATAGCAATACTCCTTATGAATGATTTCTCTTTTATTTTATCATTTCTAAAAAGATAAAAAAACCTAATTCGTTGAATTAGGTCTTATACATCACAAAAGGTTCTCTTTTTTTACTCTTTTTTATCTGTTTGATTTTGATGTATGGTAAGTTGTGGAAATGGAATATTGATTTGATGTCGATCAAAAAGTAATTTTACTTCTCTATTAAGTGCTCTTCTTACAGAATGTTTATTTTGTTCTTCTGTCTTAGCAACTATCCTACAAACAACAGCTGAATCCGCTAGTTGATCAACTCCATAATAAAACGGACCTTCTTTGATATTAGGAATATTTTTTCTGATCAGTTCTAGATTTTCTTTAATCACGTTTTCAACTTTTTCTAAATCTGCTCCATATTCAATACCAATATCACATATTGCAATTGAAAGTGAACTTGTAGTGTTAATAACGTTTTTAATATCAGAGTTGTTAATAATTAATACATCTCCATATATATCTTCGATTTTTGTAACTCTAAGTCCTATGTCTTTAACTGTACCTCTCATATGTTCAAGTTCTACAATATCACCAACAACAAATAATTTTTGTGTGATAATAGCTAACCCTGCAAACATATCTTCTAATAGACTTTGAGCACCAAAGCTGATTGCTAATCCTAATATCCCAGCACCAGCTAAAAGTGTTGGTGTATCAATACCCCATGCACTCAAAATTAAAAATACAGCAATGAGTATGGAAATTATCTTAACAAATCCTTTGAGCAGATTCCCAATGGTTTCAGATCTAGCTCCTTTTTTAGTGCTTAAGGAAACAATAATCATACATAACTTATTTAATATCCATATAAAGATAATAATTGCTAAACTTTCTAATAAAGTTACATATCTATCCTCAAAAAATCTGATGAGGTTAAAAAATTTACCAATGCTGTTTTCAATAATTAACGCAAAAGTAGATCCTGGAAAAACAACATTAGCTAAGCTACCAATTAAGATAAACAAGATAATAACAACAGCTACAGTTACAATTTCAATTTTTTCTTTTTTTGTTCGGTTTTTAAAGTTCATAATTTCTCTCCTTAAGACTCTATAATTTCATCTATAATGATATGATTCATTGTATAATCGGTTTGATTTCTTACCCCAATAACCATTTCATATTGTTCTAAATCTGGATAAAGAAACTCAAAGGTTACTTCTTTTCCATCTTGAACGGGTGTGAAATCATATGTTGTTTCACTAAAATAAAATTTTTGCCCATCAATGATTTCATAAATGATAACATATGGGATTTGGAAATAGTGATTTGGATCATTTAAATAAATATAAATATCGATGCCATGATCTAGATATGTGATCTCATAGCTTATATCGTAATCGTCAAGTGTTTGTTCAATTAAAGTGTGCAACAATACAGATATTTCTCTTTTTGTTTGTGGATCTATGTAATAAGCCCATATCTCTACTTTATAATCCACATTTTTTCTTAATCTATCAAATGTGATGATTGATCCACCATGATGAAACTCAAAATCATTGGTTTCTATTTGTAATTCTTCTAAGAGTACTTTGTTATCATAGATTTTTGCCGTATATGAAATATTTTCAGTAAAATAGAAGTCACTGTAGAATGTAAATGATAAACTCGATTTTGTTTTTCGTTCCAAATAGATATCTGTAGATAAGTTTATCGGTGTGTAGATCGTTAACTCATCTAAAATCCTTGTTGACCCATCTTTTAACAGAGCTTCTAAATAAATATTAACACGTTCATGTTCTGAAAAAATATCTGTAAGTTCTACCCGATCAGTAGGTCCAAAAACTTCGACCATATCATAAAACTGTGGTTCTTCATCTATATATAAATACGTATAATACATATAAACATGTTCAAATAATGCTTCTTCATCTGATAATAATACTTCAACTTCATATGTATAGAAGATATCAACCATATCAGTCATTTCATAAGAAATAATTGCACCATCTGATGATGCTTTAGTTTTAACCCTCATGGAGGTAAGCTTCTCCTGACCGAAACCCTTATTTCCGTAGACTTCAAGGTAATAACTAGTATTGGGTCTTAAGTTATCAAATATGCCAACATTTAACCCTAGATCAAGCTCAGCAGTGTAATCTTCTAATTGTCCATCTAATACAATTTCCAAGCTTGTTAAATCTAATGCTTGATCCTCATCTGTTACGGTTACTTGATAGACAATCTCACTTTCAAAAGTTTTAACATTCTCAATTGATGCAACAGGACTTTTTGGTATTGCGACAGCAACAGCAACTACGACAATTGCTGTTAAAGTAAAAGAGGATATAAAAGAACGAATAGCTTCGTATCTTTTCATATCCTTCTGTTGTTTTTTAAATTTTTCTTTTTTATCCATCTAAATCCCTCAACTTATATAAAGTAGTCAAATAGATGCTAAAACAAGTTGTATTTATAATTATTATACAACGATAAAAATGATTATTTATAAAAAAATTATAAAAAAAGCCTAATTCTTGTGAATTAAGCTTTCGATTTATTATTTTTTAAGTTCTCCGATGATGCCTTTGACAGCTCCAAAAATAAGATAAAATGCAAAGAATGAAAATAGATAATACCCTATTGAGATACTTAATAAGTTTGTATTGATGAGACGATCAATAAAATCAAAAGGTACATCAATAACACCAGCAGCTAAGAATAAAATCGTTGGTAATGGTAATCCAAAGAATAATGAAATGACTGGTAGTAATAACTTGTTAACAGCTGTAAAGAATCCGCTTCTTAAGAAAAAGAATGTAAATGCAATAACTGCTGTAAGTGCAATATCTTTTCTTTCAATTTTTTGTGGTTTGCTATTTTTTAAATATAATGATAATGCCATGAGTAATAGATAGACAAATCCTAAAAATGCAACGATAATCTCCCAAGATAAAGGAACACCTAAACCAAATGGTTTAAATCTCAAGGATAAAATCGAATTAATGAATGCAAAAGCTCCTGATAAATAAGCAAACATAAACAATGATGCATGAGCTGCAAACTCTTTACCTTTTAGTAGTAAATATGCAATCCCAATTGAAATTAGTGCAATTGGTGCATACACTTCAAGTGCTGGTAAGAACCCACCATAATTTCCAATACGATCATAAACTGCAAATCCTAAAAAAATAAATAAAATGACCATGCGTATTGAAACATCAATCTTATTAGAAAAATCTTTAATGAATTTCATATGTGTAATCTCCTTATAACTTTTATATTTATTATATCAAAAATTTTGATTGATAAGTCTTATTTGCTTAGTTTAAAGTTAGGATACGTATGATAAAACTCAATTTTTACTTTGATAAAGGATTCTAGTTCTAAAAGAATTTGATATAAAATAGCTCTAGTTTCAAATTCCTCTCTTGTTTTTGGTAAATCTGATAATCTATATTTTGTTAACATTTCATGGATAGCATTTAAATGTTTATCTCCTTCATCAAAACGACCAATTGCAAAACATAGCTTTTTAATATAATCTACAATTTCATCTGCATAAGGATGGATACACTTCACTTTTACTGCTTGTTCAAACATATGATTCAAATAGGTTGCTTGTGTGCTTCTCATATACACATAAGCGAGATAGCTTTGATCATTTTGAAATAAAATATTTTTATCCGTAATTTCAACTTGTTGGATCACAGATTTTAATTTTTGATCAAGATGGTTATAATACACATAATATGTATCATGATATTCAGGATCTTTAACCAAAAAAGATAACATCATCAAATGATCTTTGATATAGCCATCAATGGTTGCAACATGTTTTAGTAAATCTTTCTCACCTGCAGTTGGATAAAAGGTGTTAAAAAGCATTGCAATCCCAATCGATACAATCACTAATAATGATTCATCTACAAAAAACGTAAATGAAAATTCACCTTTCACTAAAAAATGGGTAACAACAACTAAAGCAGACACAATACCTTCTTGAATTTTAAAATAAAATGATGATAGCGTTAAGATAAAAACCAGTACCATAAAAACCCAAAACTCATAGCCGAATATCCAAAATAAAAAGACCGATAAAAACATCGCATAAAACACATCAATGATGCGTTTGATTGCGATGATAATCGAGTCTTTTTTTGTTAGTTGAATAGATAATAAAGCTAAAATACCACCTGTAAGCCAATATTCTAAACCAATCCATCTTGAAATAAGTCCAGCAATAAGCGTGACAAGTGTCATTTTAATTGTTGTATGAATCATTCTCATATCATTTACCTTTTATGCATACGTTTATATTGATCATAATATAAATGTATATCTGATAAGTCAAAAGGCTTTTCTTTGTTTTTTATTCTTTCAAGTAGTATATCAAGTTGCGCTTTGATGATGTCATCAATTTCCTCAGGGTAACACATCTTATCTGCATGAACATTATATTCTTTCTCATCTAAAATGATATAATTCCCATCAGGAAAAACTTTGACATCTAAATCATAATCAATGTACTTAACAGCTTCTCCATCAAATAGATATGGACTTGATAAATTACAATAAAAGTAAACCCCGTCTTTCTTTAGCATACCAATGATATTGAACCATAAATCGTTATAAAAATAACATATTGCAGGTTCTTTTGTATGCCAGCTTCTTCCATCATGCTCAATGACTCTTGTGCGATGATGTCCAGTTACTAAACAATGTTGATCTTCAGATAATATGGTTGTTTTTTTCCAAATTCTATGAAGGCGTTTATTATGTTTATAACTGTGAATTGGTACATGCATACCGGTTGATAATTTCATAAAACCACCTCAAATGTTGTTATTATTATAACATTTTTTTAGATTTTTTCTATGCAAAATGTTTTTTCAATGAAAGAAGTTTCAATTAATTACCATTTATTTTCAACACGTTCAGCAAAACCAATCATATCTTTTATTTTTATTGTCTTTTGATTCACTTTAAATGTTCCAGAAAATTTACCAAAAACTTGATGTTGATCAGACATTAAAATTAGTATATTCGTACGTGAATTTCGATCTAGGATAGGTTCAAATGTTAAATCGATTGCACCATCTTTTGATTTAAATGTCCATGGGCTTAAGTAATCTAATTGATCCTCTTTTTTAGGAATGACGAACTCCACATCGCTTAATTTAAATGTTTGATCATCATAAAAAAGCATATTTTCACTTGCTTTTGATGTGTCACCAAAACCGTACCCAAGATTAAAACCTATCTTATGTCCATCTTGTAAACCGCTTAAACTAGACCAGTACCAAACATTATGATATGTCCAAGCGCCTCTTCCCCAGTCTAAGACACCATATGCATCATTAAAATCAAAGATTTCTTCGCCTAATGTGACATGACCAGATGATTTTAATAAGTTTATTTTTTGATTATAATAAAATCTTTTTCTATCTTCGAAAGGAGTTGCGATGACCATAGAATCATTGATCATTGGATCTAAATATAATTCAACAATGAGTGCTCTTCCTTTTTTGTCAAAATTAGGGATTTCAGCTTCTATATGTCTTTTATCTTTTTCAAGTTTATAAGAGATTTTCCATTGTCCTTTACTTACATTAACATCACCTTTTTCACTTGATTCAGGCATACCAAAACGTTTAAAAGGTATCCATCCCATTTTTGATTTCGAAATCTCTTTTTTAAGATTAAAATCAAGAAGGGTCACACTTAAAAGCCACATATATCCATTATCTGCAACCGTAAGTGCAATACCATAATCATTGTTACCTACATAGTAGTAATCCCATTCTTTAAGACATATTCTACTGTTTTTAACAAGTTTCTTGTCATATGTTTTAACCAAAGATGTATGATACCCAGCTTCAATGAGTTCTCCATTATCATTTAATAGTGGCCCTTTTGATAGTTTGTTTTCTTTCATAAGATAACCTCCCTTAAATATAGTATACCAAAAAAGAAAACTACTTTATATAGAGTCATGATTTATCTTAGTACTATTTATAACAATAAAAAAACCTTACTTTAGCAAGGTTAAGTTATTTTTAAATATCCTCTAAAACCACGTGATCCATAATAAGAATCCGCTCCATTATGGTAAATAAACGTTGTTTTATATCTATGATCACCAAATAATGCTCCACCTAGTGATCTTATATCATCTGGAGTTTTAATCCAACTGGATGTTTTCAAATCTATAGGTTCTAATGATTGCATATATCTATACATATTCTCATTCATAAGTGTAATGCCTATTTTTTTTGCAAAAGCTTCAGCAGATGTTTCTGGTGGGAATTTTTTTCTTGAAAGTCTAGCTTCTTCGTCGTAACAAACACTCGTTCTAGGTTTTGGTGTTTCTTTTGAAAAATCCACATAATATAGTTCATCATGGAACATAATCACATCCGGTTCTCCATCATATTTTTCCATTTCTGAAATGATATTTAGATATTTTTGATTCAGTTTTTTTTCTACATCTTCCCAATGAAGCTCAGGATGACGCTCCTTATTCTCATTAAATCTTATTTTTAGTTGTTCTAGAATTTGATTCATATATAAAATCTCCTTTGCTTTAATCATACAAAAAGTGTTTATACTTAACAAATAAAACGCAACATTTTCAATTATTGACAAGATAACACAGATGCGCTATCATAAAATAAAACGAGGTAATTTTAAATGATTGGGAAATTTGAAGTGATCCATGTAGATTTTAAGTATTTAATTAGTGCTATGGGTGAAACTAGAGAACAAGCACAAGCATTGATTACAGATTATCTAGAAGAAAACAATATCAAAGCGCTTGATTATTTTAATTTTGATTTAGTTATTACAAAAGCTGGTAAAAAAATACTTTATTTATTGCTTATGCAGCTACAAAAGAAAAAATGAGTGGAAATAAATTTATTCATAGTGTTTCATTAACTAATGATTCTTTTTTAAAGATTACATGCCCAATAGAAGATTATGATGATTTAATTGAAGGGAAATATAAGGATCAATATGAAGCATACATAAAATCACAAAACTTAAAAATCAATTACTCTAAAATATTTGGTCTTATAAAAGCATTGGATGATCATTACGAAATACTTTTTAATTGTAAATAAAAAGGGGTTAAATTCAATAAAGTGGACCCAATGTCAAGGACACTTTAAAAAAAGGCAGTAATATTAATTGGTCCTTTAAAATAGGTGGTGGCAAGTAAGAAAGACCCCTGTCAAGAGGATGGTGGCAAAACACCGCTTTAAAAAAGATGGTGGCAACCAAAATAAGAGCACTTGAAGATATCACTTCAGGTGCTTTTTTTACTAGCTAAATTCATGATTATTTTAGTTTAATCGGAACATCTTTATTAATTGAATATAACATGCGGTTTCTAAGTCTATAAAAGTTTTTAATACCATTGGCGGATTTAATCACAGTTTTAATCCGATTATTTACACCTTCAATAGGCCCATTAGATAACCTTCTATGATTGACTTTGATAAATGAGTTTTTTATCTCTTTTTTCCACTTTTGGAGTGTTTTTCCAAAATCTCTAAAAAGGTGATGATCATGATTTTTAAAGAGTCGAATAAGCTCATTAAGTTCATCATCACATGTATCATAGTCAGCAGTTAGATTAAATTCTCTATACCTTTCTTTTAATCGATATGCAGATTTTAATGTATCATCAATAGATAATAAATAATCAAGAATAGTAGACTTATGCCAATAGGTATTGAGTTTTTGAACAGGAATTTTCCCATCATGTATATCTTCATAATTTTTTAGAAAGAAATAGTGGAATTTTTTGAGCATGTAGTAATACATATCATCATGTTCAGGAGCACTTTTATTCAAGCGATATCGATTCATAACTTCAATTCTAATATGTCTGATCGCATCGTTTAAATTTCTAATGATATGAAAAGAATCAACAGCAATAAGTGCGTGAGGGAATGTAAGCTCTATAACTTCTTTATAAGAAGGCCACATATCGATAACAAAAGCTTTAACACGCATTTTTTCAGATATAGGAAAACGCGAGAATACTTTAATCAAATAGTTTTTATGTCTAGTCGGATAGATATCAATCAATTTTTGATATTTAAAATCAAAAAGCACACATGCATACTTATATTTAGAAACTTTAGATGTATAAAACTCATCCATACAAATGACTTCTGGTAAAGATCTTCTCTTCGCATCGACAAAGTGATCAAAGATATCAATGACAGTCTGTTTAGAAACAAAGTAAGTGTGAGCAGCGGAAGTAAATGTGTGGGTATAGTCTTTTAAATATTCCAATATAGAAAATTTTGTATAAGTTGAAATGGATTCATACTTAAGTGAAAATGGGTTATGTTCGTAAAAGACTTTACCACACAATAAGCATTTATATCTTCTTGCATGATATATAAGAGCGTATTTCTTATCTAAAAGGACACTGTGTGTAATTTGGCGCATTCGATAACTGTGAAATCGTTCGGTTATATGAGAACAACTTGGACATGTCTGAGGTGATTTAAGTAAACGAAGGTGAAGAGCAATCATTTGATGAGAAGATACGGTTTCTATACTTTCAATTAAGTGTTCAATGTGTTCAAGATTCAATAATTTTATGGTATCATCATTCATGAAGACCTCTCTTTCTACGAATTAGCTAGTTACTAAAATTGTAGCATAGATTGAGGTCTTCTTTTTATATTCAAAAAAACGCTTTAAAAAACATGGTGGTAAGCCACCATCATTTGGACAGCTATTATTTAGCCACCATCTATTTTACATAACTTATTAATTAAGGTGTAGATTCCTTTAGAGGAATTTCACCTTTTTGTTTTGTTATTAGTAAATCTCTGTATTTGATAGGTGGTAATCTATCCAATTTTCTTTGTGGTTTATAGTTGTTGTAATAGTCCAGAAAATGATCTATCTTCACTAATGCTTGTTCGATTGTTTCACAATCACTCAGATCTACATGATCTTTGTACGTTCCAAAGAAAGATTCTATTGGAGCGTTGTCCCAACAATTCCCGCGACGTGACATGGATTGTGTTATTTTGTACCTACTAAGAAAGTCTCCAAAGTCATTTGATGCATAATGACTTCCTTGATCTGAATGAATGATCATATCATTGTTCTCGTCAAATAATGGATGCTTTGTTAGGTTATCTAGCGTTTCCATCACGAAATCCATTCTAAGCGATGTTGATGCTGCTCTTGCGACTATTTCCCCTGTTTGGCTATCCTTGATTGCTGACAGGAATCCTCGTCTGTTCTTTCTCCCAAAACTGAAATATGTTATGTCTGTTAAAAGAACTGCGAATGGTCTTCCTGGTTTGAAATTACGCATCACATGGTCTTCATGTATATGATGACCTTTTATACTTTTAGCCATTCTTTTATATGGATTGGCCTTTCTAATCGGACAAATAATCTCGTATTTTCTCATGACTCGTTGTATTCTTTTACGATTCATGATGATTCCATATTCGTTTAAGAGAAAATCCTTGATTTCTCTTGATCCTTTCTTGTAACCTTTAAACTTGTATACTTCAATAATTAAATCTAGTAAGGCTTGATCCTCTTCCTCACGGATTTCTCTTCGTTTAATTGCTTTAGGACTGAAATAATTGTAATATCCACTTCTAGATACCTCAGCTTCATCACATAAGAATGTAACCATTCTTGTGTAACCATTCTCATCGATGATTTCTTTGATTAATTCATAGATTATTTGTGTTTTTTCTTGCTTTTGGGTGTATACACGCCCCTTTCTATCATGTCTAACTTTTTTTGGAAATCTAGTTGTACCTCCAAAAACTTAATCCTAGCTTCTTTTCGTTCTAGTTGCTCTTCTAGGCTTAATTCTCTTTCCAATGGTCTCCCTGATAATCCTTTTCGCGTGTCTTGTAGTCCCATTATTCCAGATTTTTTATATGCTATTTTCCATCTATCTAACGCTTTTTGTGCTCTTGTTCGACCAATAATTGTTAGATCAAATCCTGCCATCTCAAATATTTCAGTGCTCAGAAATCCTTCTTCTGATTTTGCTATTGCGAACTGTTTGAGTTCATCGCTGTATGTTATTCCTTTTGATCCAACTCGTTATACATACTTGTTTTGTTTTAATATCTCTATTTCTTGCTCTGTGAATAGTTTTTTACTCATTGTTCATCACCTCTCTTTATTAGTATACAAAAAAAGAACCTAAAAATAGCTTCCTTTTTTCAAAGTGTCTATTTTATAGGTTCCATTTTACAATTTAACTCCTTTTTTCTTATGTTAATTTAGATGATATTGCTTATAAATACTCATGATAAAATCACTTTTACCTTCTATATATTGATCAATATAATTTGGATATGCTTTTGCAAGTGCTTCTTTTAAATCACCATAAATATTAACATCAATTGGATGAGTTCTTAAATGATCCCTAAGAGTGATATGTCTTTTAAAATGCAAGTTATCTTTTTGACAGACATATAAGTGATGCTTCATTAAGTGGGATTTATTAAGATATTTAAAAGCTTCTCTACCTTCTAGTCCTTGATTACCTTCATATATATATCCAATGGTCCCTAATATTAATTTAACCTCATTAAAATCATCTAATGAATGAATTACAATATCAATATCTATGATTGGTTTTGATTTTAATCCAGGCACTGAGGTACTACCAACATGTTCAATTGAGATGATTAAATCTTTTAATATGGGTTCAATCTCTGATTTTATTTTTTGAAATGCTTCTACCCATAATGGATTGTAGTTTTCAACAATAACTTTTTTTGTTTTCATATTTAACCTCATTTTTAATCTATAATTATGTTATATTATTACTATAAATGTAAGGGAGTTTTACAATGAAAATTGTTTTAATGCAAACACTTAATAAAAAACAACTTAATGCTGCTGCACGTATGCTTTCAGATAGTTTGCCAAATGGTTGGCCAACACTTAAAGATGCTTTAGATGAAATCAATCAATTGTTAAAATCAGAAAATAATTATATGATCGCTGCAATCAATAAAGACATCGTCTTAAGTTGGGCTGGTATTCTAGAACCCATTTATAATGGGAATGTTGTTGAACTACATCCTCTTGTCGTAAAATCTGATTTTAGAGGTCAAGGCATAGGTAAAGCCTTGGTTTTAAATCTCGAAAATGAAGCTAGAAACCGAGGATGTTTGACCATCTATCTTGGATCTGATGATGAATCTGCATTAGGAGAAACATCGCTTGCAAATGCCGATTTATATGATGATTTACCAACTCATATCAAAAACTTTAAACCTGGTACACATCCATCAGGATTTTATCTTAACATGGGTTATAAAATCATCGGTGTTATGCCTGATGCGAATGGTATTGGTAAACCAGATATTATCTTTGGTAAACGTCTTAAGTAGACTTTTCTTCTTTCAATTTAAAAAATATATTTTGAATAATAAATAAGATAATAATGATTATTGCTGCAACAATCACTACAAGTAAATCTGTAGTGATTTTTATATATAAGAATCCCATAAGAATGATAAAATCTAAAATAAAAGCTGTCCAAACAATCCATCTGTTGACTTTTATCTCATCTTTCATTTTATGAGCTAATCCATAATGAATCATCATGTCCATGATCAAATATAGAAATACTCCTAAAGATGCAATTCTAGTCAAATCAAATAATATCGTTAATATGATCGCAAGCCCTACTGTATAAAAGATCGTTTGTTGCTGTGTTCTAATGTTTTTTGATACCTTTTTATGAGGGATCATATGCATATTTGCTAACATAGCTATGAGCCTTGAAACAGCAAACACGCTAGCGATAATTCCGGTAATCGTTGCTACAATAGCAAGTATTACTGTAAACCATAGCCCTAATCCAGAAAAAACTGGTCTTGCAGCTTCTGCTAGAGCATAATCTTTTGCATTAATAATTTCTGAAACTGAAAGATTTGTAGTTACAGCAAAAGTTACAACAATATAAACGACTAAACTAATGATGATAGAAAAAATAATAGCTCTACCCACATTAACTTTGGGTTTAGTAATTTCATCACCATTATTAGTGATTGTTGTAAACCCTTTGAATGCAATAACTGCAAGCGCGGTTGCTGCTACATAATGCGCGAAATTTAGAGACTCTAAACTATTTGATGTCTCAGGTAAAGATATTGCAAATTTCGCAGCAAAAAGCCCTCCAGCTGCGAATATAACTAAACCTAATGTTTTGATTACAGACATAATAGATGTAAATGTTTGTATAAATGAATTACTTAATAAATTAATTATAAGCGCAAAAATTAATAATCCAACACCTAACACTGAGATGATCCATTGATCTGCTGTTCCATTAAATATTTGCATCGTATAAGATCCAAATGTTTTTGCAACCAGACTTTGATTGATCACCATCGATAATATCATCATTAAAGCACCTGTACTGGATAATACACCTTTACCGTATGCTTTAACTAAATACATACCAATGCCCCCAGCACTTGGATAATTGTGACTAAACTTAATATATGAGTAGGCACTAAACCCTGTAACAACAGCACCTACTAAAAAAATAACAAATATCCACTGGTTAGATAATTCTGCTATTTGTCCAAGCAGTGCAAAAATACCTGCACTAATCATAACACCTGTTCCTAATCCGATAGCACCGATTAAAGTGATACTATTTTTCTTAGGTTCATTCATCTTATCACTCCCTATGTTTTAAGATTCTTGAGTTCTTAGTATTTTCTCCATGGATCTTCCTTTAGCTAGTTCATCAATAAGTTTGTCTAAGTATCTTATTTTTTTCATGAGTGGATCTTCTATATCTTCAATTGTCACACCGCATATTTTGCCTTTGATTAATTGTGCATTTGGATTTATTTTTGGTGCTTGATTAAAAAAAGACTCAACAGATATATGCTGATCGATAAGTTCTTTTATTTGTGCATCTGTATATCCTGTTAACCAACTGATAACCTGATTGACTTCTTCTTTTGTACGCTGCTTTTTTTTAGCTTTTGCTACATAAAGCGGATAAAGTTTAGAAAATGACATTTGATATAGTTTATGACTCATGACAAACCTCCAAAAAAATGATTCATGATGACTTACACTTTTATTATAACACTTGCTATAAAGTATATGAAATCTATGTTATTGGCTTAAGTTTGTTTTTTAGTGGTTAACTCTACCCACGCTAAAAAATAGTTAGAGTTTATCGCAACACTACTTGAGTTTGTATGTGAAATTGATGTTTTATAAAAACTAACAATGCCTTCTTCTAATAGTCTTTTTGTCAGTAATGACACAAGTTTTGTGCCGATACCTTGATGTCTATAATTTGGATCTACATTAATTCCAATTTGATAAAGATTATCTGAATCTTTGCTGACACCAGCCATACCGATAATTTGACCATTTTCATATAATGCAACACCTAAAGCATCAGGTGCTTCTGGATTAAAACAAAAAGCTTCATCAAATCTTTTGTCTCCTTTAAATTGCATAATATCTTTTTCATCAAACCATTTGATAGATTGGTTATTATATGTTTTTATTTTTTCAGGGTCTGGTAAATAATGAAGTAATACCTGATTAATTTCATGTCCTAAGGTATTAAGTTTTTGATCTATTTTTCTTAACATATAAAAATCAAATATCCAATTGGCTTGTTTTTTCATGATTTCATCTTGAACCCAATCAAAAAGATTAGGATCACATGATGTTACAGAAATCCCAAAAATAGAAAGCATATTAAAAATCTTAGAATCATGTAAGTCAATTCTTTCTTTTTTTGAACATATTCTTTTTGACAAGATATTTTTTTGTTCATAAAAAATGTTTTTATCAACATGATACTCTAATGCTAATTGCGATAATGCAATATCTAATACTTCTTTTTTTGTAAGCATAAAAACTCCCTTAAATACTCTTATTATTCTACGATATAAACGATACCCTTCCATGTGTTCATGAATGTTTCTAAAGGAAACTCATAATAGACAAATAAAGGATTCCCTTGATCATCATTTCCAAATCTTTCATTGATGTTAGGATCGTTGACGATTACAAAGATATCACCATTATCGGTGATTCTATATCCTCTAACAACGATTAAATGTCCACCTGTTTGATATAATCCCATATCACCACTTACACTCGCAGCAACCGGACCAACTTCAACTAAGTGTTTCATGAGTTCTTCAAATGAATACATCATTCCAACATAGGCTTTTTCGTTAAAACTTGATATTCCAACTGTGTTAAATACCCAATTACCGTAAATGTTTGCTCCATAATCTCTAAAAAGCCCAGCAGTATAGCGATGTGGAAGTTCATCTTCTTGATATAAATCATGTCCTTTATATAAAAGGAGCATTGCCGCTGATGTTGGACTGCAAATACTACTTCCAATGTCAGGAACTCTTTGTTGATTTAACATAGGAACATCATAATCAAAAAAACGAGGAAGATCATCAACATTAGGTTTATATTGATGCTCAAGTATCGTTAATGCAAAAGATACAAGGTCTAATTTAGGACTAAGTGTAATGATATCATTTCTTTTTAAAATGACTTTATATTGGAATTTTTGAGCTTGTTTATCATTTAAGATGACAATCTCATCTATAGAGGTTTTTGCGATATGATCACTCGAGTTTAAACTGAAGTTATTTTTCCCAAATCCCCAAGCTCTATAGGATAAATATTTACTCCACTGTCCATCAACCATAACTCTTACCTGTAATTCTACAGTTGCTTGAGTAGATGAAATTGCTGACCATGATCCTACCATTTTTGTAAATGATGTTGATTCAACTTGATCTGATTCGTAGTAACCTTCTAATTGTCCTTCAACAAGTTCTAATTTTTCATTAGCTAGTCTTACTTGATTAAATCTTGATGAATCTAAGTCTTTAGCATATTTAACATATTGATGAGCCTTTATCCATGAACTTATGATTTCTTTTTTCATAACTTTAACCTCGAATGTGATTGTTTTTGAATACTTTTCTGTATGAACAGTAGCTTCTAATTGAACGACGGTATCTTCGTCAGCTTGTATCACATGCCCATTTTCATCAATAAAACTTAAATTTAAAGACGTCCAAGTGATGTTATAAACTTGATCATTAAAAGTTATTGTAGTTGGTAAATCAATATCTTCATTTACCTCAAGTGGTATATGTATTTGATCTTGCATCGCATATAGCAACTCATCTTCACTTGATACAGAGGTGCAGCTCGTTAGCATCATTAACGCAATGATTAAAATAATTAATTTTCTCATAAATAGCTCCAAACGGAAATTTTTACGTACTTAGCCTTTGATTGAATTATACTAAATAATGACCTTAAGGTAAAGAATCTTTGAGTTTCTTTCAGAAAATGAAAAAAAATGAGGATAATCCTCATTTTTTATATCTTATTTTCAACGTGATACATTTTATATTATAATCATTCATTTGGTAGATTCCAATTATTTAATATTTTAAATGCTTGCAACTCACTTTGATACACTTGAAGATCTGTTAATTCCATGATGCTATGATATAAATTATAACTACCATCAGATTGAAAAATGATCACTGCATGAAAATATTGTATGAGCGAATCAGGGCTAACACCTTCACCAAGCATATCTCTACCAATACCATAAACATAATACATTGTACGACCATAATCATCTGTCAAAAAGTACTCTGAATATCGATATAAGTCATCATCGCCTAGATAATTTGATTTTTGTGCTAATGATTTTAATAATATTTCGAATGTATCTTTTGAAATTTTAGATTTAGGTTTTTCTTTTAAAGAAGTGATTTCAAAATGTATCATTTTTGAATCATCAAGTGGTAAATTCCAATCGTTTTGTGTCTTAAGTTGATTAATTTCATCCGTAGTAAATATAGTTTGTGTCGTAGCTTTATCATAATCATAAGCTGCTGATATAAAATTGTAATTAGGATAAAAATAAACATAGATATCATCAGATTTTTGAGCAATTAAATAACTATATGAACTGACATGATTACTTTCGTAATAAGCATATAATATTCTTCCATAATTATCTTCTTCAATAACAATTATTTCAGGATCGTCTAGTATTTCACCTTCTAAAAAATATCCCCGATTGCCAAGAAGACTGTAGATTGCTTCAGTATACAAATCTTTATATTCTTTTTCATAGCCATCATAGTCCTCAAATAAGTAGATGAAGAATAGAACAATCACAAAAATAGTCATAACAATTGATATCATAATGCCTGCTATAACAAATTTTTTCATCATAATACCCCTCCATAAATTATCTGGTTTAACACCTATATTTCCATCCTTTATAGGTTAAGTTAAATTCTTTTATTACACTAATTTTATTTCCATTGTTATATGAAAAACTATACCAATGTTCCACCAATGGAAATATTAATCTAATTGTAAACTATGATGGTTTTATATAATTAAACTAATAATTAAAGCAACTATAGTAGCAACCATCCCTAGTTGTAATACTTTCTTTAATCTTCTTTTTGCCAAATTCTCATCATATGGAACAATATCCCAATTTGTTTGATCTGATTGTTTTCTTATGTTCTTTACATAAATAAAATATTCAACATAAATAAATCCAAATAAGAGAATTACAATTGCCACTATAAAAAGAAAAATAATCAATCTATTTTCTTTAATGATTAATAGTGAAATAGCTAGTATCATTTGAACTAATAATATCAATAAATATCTAGGTATAAAATATGAAGATCTCTGCCATGACTGATCAGCATAATAAGCGGTTTTAAAAAACTTTATTAATTTATCCTCTTGATATACATGTGACATTTCAATTTCATCTATTTTCTGTTTAATTTGTTTGATCATTAATCCAATGTCTTTAATCGTGACCATTAATCTAAGTGGTTTTTTAGATTGACCATAGATCAGCATCCATCCACCTGTATATCTTATACTTTTTGAGTCTATTTTAGTGATGTCAGCATATTTTATTTCTTGTTTTATAACATCTTTGATTTTTAATGTAATCTTTTCTTCATCTAAAATAAATTCTGCTTTTGTGAAGCGATCATAGGTTTTATATAATAATAAATCATATATACCAAAAAACAACCCTACACCCACGAAAGTATATTCCCCTGTAGCAACACCTAAAATGATACCTAAAATAACAAACAAAACACTTAGTGGAATACCAATAATTAACATCCACTTTTGAATTTTTCTTAAATGTCCTCGATATGTATATTTTTGTTCCATGTTAAATCCCCCAACCTTTATATTTAGTTTTCTTGAACTATTTCCTATATTATAACATTTGTTCATACAATCATCCATACCATAAAATCAAAATCATAATGCAAATCAATGATATTTTTTTATTCTATATTAAAAAAAGTCCAATACTTGTGTATTGGACCTATAAGACTATAATAGGTTGTATGACCTATTTTGATACATTTACGCACCCCTGATAGGATTTTACGCACCCTAGATAAAATTTACGCACCCTTAGTCTGTTTTTACGCACCCCTAAATTACGGCTCAACTAAGAGGTTTTTTAATTCATGATTCCTGTCAATCAGTTTTGTCTACTTCTTCTCACTTTTATTTTTCTTGTCATTGTTGTTATTAATTGGTTGTTATCATAATTTAAATTATCATCTTAAACATGATTAATTAAAGTAGACTCCTCGATTAAATAATTTCCTTTATCTTCAATAGAGCAACCTAGTTCTTTTAAATCTTTCCCCCACTTTTTTCTTCGATCTATATAATTTCTTTGGGATGTCATAGACTCAAGTAAGACATATGAGCATACTTTTGAAAATTTATTATCTAAAAAGGTTAGCTTAAAACCCCTTTTTCTTGCAACCGTATAATTAACTCTTATAGTCATTAGTTTTGTATCTAATTCATACTTTTTTTCTTTTCCAAAAAGAGAATAAATAGAAATATGATTAGAAAAAATTTGTAACTTGCTATTTCTTAAAAATAATAGATAATATAAATTTAGAATTGCAAGAAGAAAGGGGATTATAGAACTAAGAATTTCTATATAATCCTCTTTAAACAGACCTTCAATAATCATTCCTAAAGATGTAATAATAAGCCCAACAAATGAAATACACAATACCCAAAAAAATACTTTTATAGTTTTATCTATTTTATATGGATAGTATTCAAATAAAATGTTTTCATCCATCTAATTATCCCCCTTAATATATCTTGTAATGAAATTATAACATATTTTATTACTTATTAAATACAAAAAAAGGACTGATAATTGTATCAATCCTGTTCTTCTGAATTGGGTTGAGTGACCTATTTTAATACAATTACGCACCCCTGATGTTATTTTACGCACCTTAAAGAAGTTTGTGTAACCCTAAGCAAATTTAACGCTTCATCTCTTATTTTTTATAGCAACCATACCAAATCTCTGATCCTTCAAAACCGCAAGATTCGTATAATAGTTTTGGGTTTGTATCATTATATAGTCTACCTGATACTGTCACAAAATCAGCTTTTTTTGATAATCTATACAATAATTCTTCAACAATCATTCTTCCATATCCTTGGCGTTGATACTCAGGGGAAACTTGCACCCACTCAATAATTCCTTCTTTTGTATTCTCATCATATTCCGCTATACCACTCGCAATCATGCAACAATCAACAACCATTTTAACCCAAAGTGACTTATCATAAGTTGGATGATTTGTCCAACGTTCAACATCCTCAATATTCACAGTAATTCTTTCATTGCTATATGAATGATTAATCTGCAATATTAAATCTTTCATGTCTTGAGCAATCTTAATATCAGAAATTGATTGATGGGGTTTCAAGGGTTTTTCTAAATAGTGTATAAGCCTAAAATATTTCTCTACATGATTATATAAATCGTCTTCACGATAGTAACTTTCATGAAATACATCTATATTTGGTGGTTGATTAAATAATAGGTATTTCCAATATGAATGGATAATTTCGCACACGGATTAACTAAGTATTCTTCATTTGTCATCTTATTTTCTCATTACTCATGACTTATATTGAACATATCAAGTAATTTCTTATATTTGTCTTGTCCAGACAGACAGGTATCCAGAAGATATCCTTTTTCACTTTTCCACTCTTTTAAACCTCTATAATAAAAGAGTTTAATACTTTCATCAATCGTGAATGGAACAAATCCGTGACGTAAACATTCTTTAAACGCAATCAATCTTCCGACTCTACCATTACCATCTTGAAATGGGTGTATACATTCAAATTGATAATGAAATTCTATGATGTCTTCAAAAGAATACTCTTTTTTGATTTCATATTTACCAATCAAGGAAATTAATTCGCTTTGAACATCAGTAGGTTTGATTGTCTCTATACCACCTACAGTATTTGGTCTTTGTTTATACTCACCAACATTAAACCAATCAAGTTTAGCATCACTTGTTCCTGTTTTTAATATTCTATGTAAATCCTTAATTAATGCTTCAGATAATGGCTCTAAAGCAGATTTAATCATATAGTCAATACATCTAAAATGGTTTTGAGTTTCTATAATATCATCAACATTAATTGAACTATCTTTATCTAATCCAATGGTGTTAGTTTCAAAAATGTACCTAGTCTGATCAGGTGATAGTTGGCTTCCTTCAATATGGTTTGAATTATAAGTTAATAGTATTTGTGTTTCATGATAAATACTTCCTTTAATTTTGTGGGACATTTCTTCTCTTAGTCTTTGATATAAGATAGATGAGTTTTCTATAATCAGAAATGATAAGATATCATTGATGCTCACCGATAAGTATTTACAGATAGATTCTAGTGTCTGAAGTGAAACATATTCACCTTTTCTAAATTTAGCTTGAGTTGCTGATGAAATGTTCAAATCCTTTGACATTTCTGATATTGATATATTTTTCTTATTTAGCACTTCAAATAATCCTTTGTAAATTATTGACATTGCAAATCACCTCTCACATATATTATAGCATAAATATTTAGATTTATTTATATATTTCTATATTATATTTAGTTTTATAAACATATGTGCATTTACGCAATTATTATTTTAGTTAAATAAAGATTCACTTTTGATGTAATCGCTGATTTAAGATTAGTAATCGTGTAAAATTCAATCAAATCGTGTAAGTTGTTATTCTTATATTGAATTTCTCTCTAAGTTTCGATTTATTTAAGATATATTAATAGATCTTCAAAGTACTTAAAAGTCTTTATTAAAGCAAAAAAGTCTTGATACATGGGCGATTAGTGAATCGCTTTATTATATCAAACCTACGTTTCTTGTATGGGTTTGATGACCTATTTTAATACAATTACGCACCCTATCAAAAGTTAAGCATCCTACTATTTCCATGCATATGATGAACCCATCCAATGTAGTGATTCTTACATAAAGAGATACTTGTCCCTTGGTGTGGTCATATCTTTGTTTAAACGCTCATCTTTCATTACTTCTTCCTCCCAGAATAGTTCATCTAGTGTTGTGTTTAATTCTTTACAATTTGCAATACAAAGTTTTAGTGATGGATTATATACTTCTTTTTCGATGAGTATAATATTTGTCTAGAAACTCACATTTGTTATGCAAGATCCTCCTTAGATAATCCAAGAAGAACTCTTTTTGATTAAAAAAAGACTCTATAAGAGTCTTTGGAGTAACTATATATGATCAGGATTAATTAATAGTTCTAGCTGATACATATCTTTGATTTTTACAAATTTATTATTCATAATTTCTATATAACCTAGATCATCTAAAGCTTTAAGTTTTCTACTAAATGTCTCTGGTGTCATCCCTAATTGAGAAGCCAGATTAACTTTTGTCGTATGGAACTTAACCATACCATCTTTTTGAAGATCAAGTAATAATCTAGAAACTTTAGCTTCTGCAGAATATAAGTGATGATATTCAATGAGTGCTTCTGCTTTTTCTAATCGATTAGATAACTCATTGAGCATTTTAAACGATAAAGCTGGGCTTTCTGCCATTAGTTTCTTTAACCTTTTATTTTCAACTAAACATATAACTGTTGGTTCTAAAGCTTCTGCATATGTATTGACTTTAGAATCATTAAACAAAGCGAGTTCTCCTAAAAAATCACCATGAGAAAGAATTCTAATCACCTGTTCTTTACCATCTTCTGCATATCTAGTCATTTTAATTTTCCCACGATGTACAACATAAAGACTCTTTATATACTCTCCTGCTGTATATATAAAATCACCTTTATCTAATTTTTGATGATTAGAAATCATGATAATTTCATCTAGTTCTTTTTCATTAAGATTTTTGAAGATCGGAACTGCTTTTATGCAATTGCTTGGTTCTAGATCTTTTGTCATGACGACCTCCTTGGTTATACCTAAGTAATCTGATTGCATTAACGATGACGACTAATACAGAAAATTCATGGACTAGCATTCCTATAGACATAGTTACTTGTCTAAAGATAACCCCTATTATTAAAAATAATACCACAAATAATGAGAAAACTACATTTTGGATCATGTTCATTTTAACTTTTTTACTAATTTTGATGGCGTCTTCTAATTTCCCAATATTTTCACTTAATAAAACAACATCAGCAGTTTCCATAGCTATATCTTTACCCATACCACCAACTGCAACAGATGCATTTGCTGTTGAAAGTGCTAGAGCATCATTAATGCCATCGCCAACAAAAATTGTATGATTATCTTTATGATAAGATTCTATAATGCTTGCTTTATCCTCTGGTAATAGCCCTGCATAATATTGATCAATACCTAATGTATGACTTATATGATGTGCTACTCTTTTTTGATCTCCTGTAAGCATAATTGTTTGTTTGATTCCTAGTTTTTTAAGTTTTCTGATGAGCTTTACAGATTCATTTCTAATACCATCTTCTATCCCAAATAAACCTAATATTTTTTGTGAATCTGACATAATTAAGGTTGTCATCCCTTGTGCTTCCATCATTTCGATTTCATGCTCAATTGGTTGTGGTATTTCAAAAGATAGTAATTGTTTGTTTCCAATAGCGTATTTAATTTTATTGTATGTAAAAATAATACCTTTGCCTATCTTCATTTCAACATCTGTTGGTTCATCTTCTATATCTATATTTTTTTCTCTAGCTGCTTCAATAATAGCCAAAGATAGGGGATGTTCACTAAATGATTCTCCAATTGCCGCAATTTTCAATAAGTGATTTTGATTGTTGTCATATACTTTAATTTCACTTAATACGGGTTTACCTAAAGTAAGCGTCCCGGTTTTATCAAAAAATACAATGTTACCTTTAGATAAGTTTTCAATCGAATCCCCACCTTTAAATAATATACCTTTTCTTGCAGCATTACCAATACCCGCAACAAATGAAACAGGTGTGGATATCACGAGTGCTCCAGGACATGCAATAACTAGCATAGTAATCGCTAATCTAATCTCTAGAGTCAAACCATAAATAATGATCGCAAATAACACAACAAATGGCGTATAGTATTTAGAAAATACTTCCATAAATTTCTGAGTATGTGCTTTTTTATCTTGAGCTTCTTCTACCATATGGATGATTTTACTTAATCTAGTATCGTTACCAACTTTAGTAACTTCTATTTTTATATAGCCGGATTGTAGAAGAGTTGCACCAAATACTTGATCATTAACTTCTTTATAAACAGGCATAGATTCACCAGTCATCATTTGTTCATCAATCATCACAGAACCTTCAATAATAACACCATCAGTAGGAATCTTTTCTCCTGGTTTGACTAAGATAATATCTTTAGGCTTTAACTGATTAAGTTCTACCATAGTTTCTTTATTTTTATCAATTACTCTTGCTAATGTCGGTTTTAAATCAATTAATGCGCTTAATGCACTTCTTGTTTTTTCTAATGATTTTTTTTCTAAAACATGTCCTAAAGTAAATAAGTAAGTTACTGCTGCAGCTTCAAATAAGTCACCGATTATGAAAGCTGCAACAACTGCAATCGTTACTAATAGATCAATACCAATGATTTTATATCTTAGATCCATAAATGCTTTTTTAAATATATGAAAGCCTGCGAACAGCGTTAATAAAGTCATGATTATCTTTGAGATAATGTTATTCGGATCAAGATTATCCAAAATGATGGATGCTACAAATAGTATAGATATAGTAACGATATAGAGGTTATGTTTTAACCATCTCATATGACACTTAATACTTTGTATCCTAATTTAGTAATCATGTGACTTAAAGCATCTATTGTAATTTCATTCTCATCATGTCTCACTTCAACTTTTGAAGCATTAAATTTAACTTCAACATGATCAACTCCAGATAATTTTTTTAAACTACCTTCAATTCTTTTGATGCATGATGGACATGTTACTGTCTCAAGTTGTAAAATTGTTTTTTTCATTTTTATCACCCTTTCTGTATTAAGTATAGTTGAACAAAACATTTAATTCCTTGACCTAAATCAAGATTATACACGTATTTTGATTTTTAAAACAATATATTTAACACGTTTTTTGTTTTTTTAAAGTTTTATTATATCACGTTATTGAAAATTCACTTTTAGGTATCATTATATCTACTTCGAGTTAGCTGCTCTCAACAGTATATAATCGTGTAAATAGTAGAGTAAACGTGTTAATAATTAGGTAATTGTTTAAATGATTGAATAAGAATTTCATACAAGCAAGAAAAAGTTCTGTTTTTATCTTCTAAATGACTCTCGGAAATACGCAGAAAGGGATAATATACCCCTTCCGCATGAAAAAAGGACTAATACTTAGTGCGAATGGTAATTCGCTTATGTATCAGACCTATGCTTGTTATATGGGTTGTGTAACCTATTTTAATACAATTGCGCACCCCTAGCAAGATTTTACGCATCGCTGAATTATGTTTTAACTAAGTTGCTTTTATAGAGTTGATGAAAACTGTGTAATACGACTGTTGAAAATAATCTGTGAAAATTAGTTGTTTTGTTGTGTAATTTCTTCCAAACTTATTATATAGGGTTCTAACTCTTTAAAGAAATCTTTGCGTGTTGATGCACCAACATTCAAATCATTGAATAACCCTTCAGAGGCAACAGGATTATGCATTGCAATTAAGACCTCGCTTAACTGATCATTCTTCTCTTTGATTATGACTGTCATCGTTATAATTCCATTAACCAATATTCTTACAAATTCTTTTAAGAGAAATAGTACAACTACCTTTTCGTTAATATTTTCCTCAAAATTGATATGAAAATTATTATTGTTTTTTATTATATTAATGATTTCTTTTTTGGAAAGTTTAATCTCTATCTTATAATTTCTTGCAGTTCCTAACCTATTCATATAATATCTTGATCTCCCTTGATTACTTTAAATTTCTGATTGAATTTCAAATATTACACCTCTACAAAAATATAGTCATATAAACCGTTGGAACGGTAACCTATTTTAATACAATTACGTACCTCTAAATTACGACTTTCCAAAGTTTTTTTCTAAAAATGATTAAAATGTCAAACTCAACTGTTCATACTAACGTATAGAATCTAGAATTTTTTACCTATTCTAGTTCTACCTGGATTACTTCATCTACGGTTACATTAAAGACTTTTGATATCTTTTTTATTAAAACAAAAGATGGTGAGTATTTATTCTTTTCTAATACATTAATCGTTTGTCTTGAACAACCAACAAGATCAGCTAATAACTGTTGACTCATGTCATCATTTTTAAAACGAAGTTCTTTTATGGAATTCGTTACTTTCTTAATCTTCATACTTTGTTCCTGCGAGTGGTATAAGCAGATTAGAAATTGTAAATATTATAATTGTTAAAGTCACATAAGCATATGCTAGGTACCATAACCAATATATTGGTATTTGTCCTTCATCTATGTTAATAACATATAAGCCAAGCAAAGATATAAAAGATATAAACAACATAGTAACTATTGTTGTTCCGGCACTTGTTGCTTCCATTTTTTTGTTGCGTTCATCTAGCTTATCATTTTTATTCATTATAATTTGCATAAAAAGATATAAAACTTGAGAAATACCAAATATAATTGCAACATTGATTCTGTAATCTCTTCCTGGCAACAAAGAGTTACCACTTAGATTCATAGAGTTTTCTACATCATTAAAGAATATAACACTATATAGAATTAAGAAACCAAGTTGAAAGAGAAGGGTTATTAAATTCATTTTTGTTCGATAATTCATAAAATCACCTCTAAAAATATTGTAATTTATTTCTTACACAATGTCAATAATTTCTTACATTATTTTGCAAAAATTAACTGATACTTAAATTTATCAATTAGTGATGGTTTTGATTGTCTTTTTTTAAGAATTATCTTTTTATATTTTTATGAATTTGACACAGGTTAAAGTTTAAAAAAATGAGTGAACTCAAGATTCGTTTTAAATCATTTACTTCGTGTATTTACATGTAATCGCGTAAAGGTATCATTATCTTATATCAAAACAGGTTATTCTATATGTGTTGCATGACCTATTTTTAATACAATTACGCACCCTTTGCAGAATTTACGCACCCCTAGTGATTTTTACGCACCCCTGCTAAAAGTTACGCACCCCAATATTATGGCTTTGTTACAGCCTTTTTACTTTAAAGAATTCATATTGTCAAAATAGCAGTTAAGATAAATAGAATTATATTCACTACTTATTGTGTCCATGTTTTCTTCCCTTCCAAACAAAGTAATACACTAAACATCCAAAAACATAAATTGAAAACAAAGGCGCGGTAAAATTTGAATATAAGATAATACCCATTTCTGTTTTTGATAGATCAATTCTGTATCCTATTGCTTGATTGTCATCAAACTCAAATTTAACATAATCTAATGTTGTTATGAATGAATATGTTTCATTTGACATGACCAGTTCATAGTCATCATCAAATGTATAAATAAATTCATAAGTATCTTCATCATATACCAAATTATCATCTGTATTTTGCAGACTTCCTAAGAGTGATAGATACTTCAACTGATAATATCTATCTGTGTCTTCTTCTTTATCATATGTTGAATAAGAAACATATGAATTATCTGTTTTGATTGCCAAATCATATGAATCAGATATTGTAATTATTAGAAATGGCGTCAATAAAACTATTAATAAGGTGCCATTTAAGATATGCCATCTTACATTGAGCTTATTCAAGAAAGAAATCTTAAAAATTCTTATAATATAATACGTGAAGATTGCTCTGACTGCTGTTAATGAATATGAATAGATAAATCTATAGAAGACAAAATCTAATTTCAATACCATGCTTGATCCAACATTATAAAATCCAGCAAATATAACTGTAGAGATGCTTAAATATAAAAATATAAAGCTGCTATGGAAAACCAAACTTAATAATTTATATTTTTCATTTATATCAATGTCTTTGACTTGTAGTCTTAAGTAGTTAATATTAATCCCTTGTATTACCAAGCTAATAACTATAATTATTATACCAACACCCATTCCTAAGGATGAGTTAGTTGTGATCTCACCTAAAACAATTATTGCTACGTTGCTTAAAAGCCAGAGACCGATAGAAACGATTAGATAATTAATGTAATTGTTCTTGATTCTTGAAACAACATAACTTGAAATACTAGCTTCCTTTTCAATATTCTTTGAAGTTCTTTTTGTTCCCCTTAAAATATCATCAACTGAAACTTCATAAAAGTCTGCTAATATGATCAAAGTAGAAACTTCAGGAATACCTATACCGTTTTCCCATTTGCTAACTGTTTTGTTGGAAACATTCAAATATTCTGCTAACTCCATTTGTGTTAATCCTTTTGAAATTCTTAAAGATTTTAAAAACTCTCCTGTATTGCTTGAGTTATTCATGCATATCACCTCTTACTTAAATTCTATTCCTAAAGAGATATGTTTCAAACCCCTTAAGTGGTTGATTTTGTCTACTTTACGGTGGAAATCATTTTTTTCTCAACATTGTGTATATTCTGTATAATGGCTAAGCCTTTTTTTTCTTAAAATGCTGGATGTGTTTTAGTCTATTTATAATCTAAAGGCTATCACATTCTAAAAATGCTGATTTATATAATTATAGCATTCTTCTAGGTTTATATAAAGAGCTTTTCTGACATATTAAAAATCCTTTCACTAAATGAATAAACATGCCATATTAATATGTTGAATTGTTAATCATGTAGAAAAACTATGAAATCGTGTATTTCAAATTATAATCGTGTAAAGGCATTTTTATTTTGTATCAAAATCGGTTATTCTATATCTATTTAGTTACACACTTTAGCACATGAAAAAAATTCAAAATGGCTCTATTAAGACAAAAAAAGTCTGATACATAATCGTATCAGACCAATGCTCGTCTAATGTGTGAGACTACCTATTTTAATACAATTACGCACCCTTAATAGGATTTTACGCACCCTTGTCAAAATCTACGCACCCCAAAATTATGGCTTAATATCGACCTTTTATTTTTGAAGAAATTTATAACAGTGTTTTCTTTGTGTCAAAATAGATTATTTCACTTAAATCAATACTGATTATCAAACCTGAATTTATTAGTTTTATTTATCTATAGATTGTTATTATAAAGAGATTTAAGAAATTCTTTCTCAATTATTTCGATTTTAATAGCGTAAGAACTTTCAATTTTTCTCAATAAATTATCCCCTTTATATTTGTATATAGAGATAAACAAATCTGTGCCGTATTGATCAATCAGATATTTTATGAATGCTCCTGCAATTGGATAAGTTATTTCATCTGAATGATAAAGAAAAAAATCATTATTTAATAATTCTTTAATTTCCAAATACTTGTTATTATCAATAAAGATTTTAACCCATTCTTCATTTGTCTTGTTCCACCAAATTTTGTCAAAATACATCGCCAAACCTTCTCTTAAAAAAATGGAATGTGGTCGATTAATTAGATAGGAAATAATATGAGCATCTTCATGATAACCTACACACTTTATTTTATTATTATAAACAGCGTATATTTCATTAGGTGGGTTAGCAAATCCGTTACACGGGTCATGATCTCCATATAATTCACCTACCAATTCCGGCGTTTCTAACAAAAAATATTTTATTTTGAATGTAGGGTAAATGTTTAGAAATTTGCATATATCTTTAAAACAATTTTCCTGTATCATAACAATTTCCTCAATATCTTTTTCCGCAATAGAACCAGTTACATAATGAAAAACATAATGTTCACTAGCATATTTGATTAGCTTAGGTAGACTCATTCTAATTCTCCTCTCCATGACATTTCTTGGCCACTAGAAATAGTGCTGATATGTCCTTTATGTTTTATCATAATTAGTGCTTTAGACAACCAATCGGTATAACATAAATACCATCTTCTCTTTGATAATAAAGTTCGGTATTTGTAAGTATCATTAAGAAGGATGGTTTCCTAGTTTTATGAATTTTTGCTAGTTTTGTAAGATTTGATGCTGCTTTCTCAACTTCGTTTTCCCCTAATTTAACCTCGATTCCAGCCCATCTGCCATCCCTCAACTCAATAATTAAATCTACTTCTAATCCAGATGAATCATTATAATGATAGACTTCACCATCTAACGATTGCGCATAGACTTTGATATCTCTAGTACATATAGATTCGAAAAAGAATCCAAATGTTTCAAAGTCTTGTTTTAGTTTATCTACTGACAAACCGAGAGCAGCTACAGCAATACTAGGATCAACAAATTGCTTTTTATCTGATGTTCTGATTGTACTAGCACTTCTAATGGCTGGAGACCAAGCTTTAATGTTTTCTATAATATATAATCTTTGAAGTGCATTAGTATAGGTTTCGTATGTTTTATAGTCAATAGAAATACCTTCGTTTTCTTGATCTTTATAAATGGTTTTACTGGTTGCTAATGTAGATATATTTCTTGCATAACTGCGTATGAGTTTCCTAATTTTATCTTTGTCTTTTTTGGTTCCATCAACTTCATCTACATCTTTTGATATAATACTTTCAAGTAAGTCTTTAGGAATAGC
This sequence comes from Tenericutes bacterium MO-XQ, assembly GCA_002838185.1. Taxonomy (GTDB): domain Bacteria; phylum Bacillota_I; class Bacilli_A; order Acholeplasmatales; family Acholeplasmataceae; genus Mariniplasma. The sequence goes on from CP017948.1 coordinate 1,351,499, forward strand.
AAGCTGTTCTTTTAATGGCAATTCTAGACTACCTGGCCATCCACCGCGACAAATATAATGAGCGATATCATTAATGGTTGTTTTTGATTTAGCTACTTTGATTTTTTTGCCTTCAAATAGATCAGCTAACGAGACCGAACCAATAGAATCTCCGCTTTCAAATAAACTCATGGGACGCATGTATATAGAATTAATTCTTCCCGTTCCTGTATGAGATATGTTAATGTTTTGTTTTTTTGTAGAACCCGTAAGTAAATAAGCTCCTTTATATTTGTTATCATCTATATCAAGTCTTATAAAATCCCAAATTTCAGGAACTTCCTGCCATTCATCAAATAAAATCGGTTTTTCACCAGAAAGCACTTCATCTTTTGAAATGGTTGCTAAAGTTTGATATTGCTTTTTCGTAATAGGATTTTGTAATTTAATGATAGTTTTAGAATAAAGCTCAGCTGTAGTTGATTTACCAGTCCACTTCGGACCTTCGATAACTACAGCTCCACTGTATTTCATTTTATTTTCAATTTCATTTTCAATAATTCTCTGCTTATAATTACTAGGTATCATAATTATTACCTCCAATTGTATTATACAACAATTCCAATAAATGTAAAGACTTTATTCCAATTATTATTGATATTTTATTCCAATTAATGTGAAAATATTCTCAACAAAAATTAATTTACACGGTATAATCGTGTAAATAAGTCTCAAATCGTGTAAATCATAATTAAATCGTGTAAATTCACTTGTAATCGTGTAAGACTAATACCGATCCAATTTTTTAACCCCTATATTTGGTTGCTTTTAACATTAAATTTTACTCGTTAAAGTGAGAAAAGCCCTTATTAAAGCAAAAAAAGGCCTGATACAATTGTATCAAACCTATGATTTCAATATGGTGCGGACGATGAGACTTGAACTCACACGGGCGATTACTTGCCCACAAGCCCCTCAAACTTGCGTGTCTACCATTCCACCACATCCGCTTTAAAAAAAGGCTCAAGGCCTTTTTTATATTTAATTTTTATTCTACTGCAATGATAAATGAATAGATTTCTTGTTTACCATTAATTAAATCGACTTCTATGTCAGGATTTAATTTCTTAGCGTGTTCTACAACTGCTAAAATTTCTTCTTCGGTTGCGTCTACACCATGGAAAATAGTAATAATTTCTCTATCTTCATCAATCATATCGTCAAGTAATTTTTGAGCTGTTTCAATTCTTGTTGACGTTGATACTAAGATTTCACCTTTAGTGATTCCAATGAAATCGCCATTTTTAATCTTAACACCATTAATTTCAGTATCTCTTACAGCATACGTAATCTCAGCTGATCTCATATTAGATACGATATCAGTCATATCTTCAATGTTTTGATCTAATTCTTGTGTTGGATCAAAAGCCATCATAGATGAATATCCTTGTGCAATACTCTTTGTCTTTAAGACTCTAATTGAGCGATCAGGACATAAATCTAATGTTTGTTCTGCTGATAAGATAATGTTTTTATTATTTGGTAAGATAATGATGTAATCCGCATTCATCTCTTCAACTGCTTTAACAAATGCTTCTGTTGATGGATTCATCGTTTGACCACCATCAATAATCATGTCAACACCTAATTCCTTAAATGCTTCATGAATACCTTCACCTGATGCTACTGCGATAATTCCGAATTTAGCTTTAGGTTTTTCAGTCTTCTTAACTTCTTTATGACCTTCAGTATTCATAATTGTTGAATGTTGTAATCTCATGTTTTCAATCTTAATGGTTTGTAAATCACCATATTTTTGTGCAAGTGTTAATGCAACACCTGGTTGATTGGTATGCACATGAACTTTAAGTAAGTCATCATCTGTAACAACAACTAATGAATCACCCATTTGCATCAATGGATTTTTCATGAAATCTTCTGTGAATTTTTCCGGATTATGTAACTTAACAATAAATTCTGTACAATATCCATATTTGATATCTACACTACCAAGATTTTCAGCACCATGATAATGTTCTACGTTTTGTTGAACTGGTTGTGCTTCCGCTTCACTTAACATTTGACCATTAAGTGCCATCATCCAACCTTCTATAATCTTAATAAAACCTGCACCACCACTATCTACAACACCTGCTTCTTTTAATACTGGTAATAATTCTGGTGTTTTGATTAATGTTTCTTTGGCTTGGTCTAAATACATATGTAATACTTCTTCTACACTATTTAAGTTTGGTTGTTCACGGAGTACTTTTTCAGCTGATTCACGAACAACTGTTAAGATTGTTCCTTCAACTGGATCCATAACGGCACGATAAGCCATTTGGTAACCACCTACAAGTGCTTGAATGAATTCTTGTACTGTAGCTGATCCATTATCAATTTTAGCGATTTCAGAATAAACTCCGCGGAAAAATTGGGAAAGAATAACACCTGAGTTTCCTCTTGCTCCCATAAGTAGTCCACGAGATAAAATTTTTGAAATATCTATAATTGATTGACTTTCTAAATTATTGACTTCTTTAATGCCGGCCATCATGGTCATTTGCATGTTAGTTCCAGTGTCACCATCTGGGACAGGAAAAACATTTAAATGATCGATTTCTTTGTGATTGTTTTTTAAATTAATAGCTCCGTTTGTTACCATTTTCTTAAATAGAGATCCACTGACTGATTTATTTGCCATTTTGATCCTCCTCATATTTGTGAAAAATGTTCATATATAATTCCTTTTAAGGTCATTGTTTTTCAATATTATTTCGTTATTCAAATTAACACTTTAACAGTATAGCATTTAATAAATTAAAATGCAATAAATAATTTATACATAATAATTCATTTACATTATATCATATTTGGCTATAAATCAACGTTTTACGATAAAATCACATTTTTATATATTTATATATTGCATTTTTTGGTAAATTATGTTAAATTGAATTGTGCAGTTAGGAGTGAGAGATATGGCTACATGCTACGTAACAGGAAAAAAGACAGTTTTTGGCAATAAACGCAGTCATGCATTAAATGCTACTCGCCGTACTTGGAAGAGTAATTTACAAACAGTTCGTATTAAAGATGAAAATGGCAAAATCGTTAAAGTTAAGGTTTCTGCTAGAGCTTTAAAAAAGAACAATTTAGAACGCGTTTAAAAAAAATAAAAAGGCAAGCGCCTTTTATTTTTTTATCTATCTCTATGAGAACATATGACAAGCACACGTCCTTTTAAAACATGGATTTGTGCTTTTTCTTTTACTCTTTCATTACTAATACCAAGTGGATCAAATTGAGTTAACTGATAACTTTCTAAAGGATATTTAAAACCCTCAAGCTTAATGGTAGCTTCTGGATAAGCAAACACTGATATATAGCCATCAAATGATATTTCTTTGATGCCTTCTTCTATCATAAAAATCTCAGAGTTATCATTTAAGATCTTAAGGTTTTTAAACTCATTAAAATGCATCAAATGAACAACAAAATGTTCAATACGATCTCCACCAATACCACCAATCATAAGGATTTCCTCAGGATTTAACTTTCTAGCTTCAACAAGCGCTTGATAAGTATCCGTGACATCTTTTTCTGGTTTTAACCTAATCACATGAAGTTGAGTTAATATACCCTCATTTTTAAGTGAATCAAAATCTCCAACAGCTAAATCAATTTTAATTCTTTGTTTATATAAATCAAGTACAGCTTGATCAACAGCAATCACGTAATCATCATCTTTTAAAGTGATGATTTTTTTAATATCTTTTGGGACTGGATGGGCTACAATTAAGACTCTCATTTTAAGCTCTCAATCGCTTCTTTAGGGCTTTTATGGTTAAATACATAACTACCTGCTACTACCATATCAACACCACTATCTTTGCATATATCAATGGTTTGATCACTAATCCCACCATCAACTTCAATGATAAAATGAAGCTTCTTTTGTTTTCTTAGTTCAACTAATTCTTTGACTTTTTCCATCATGTCTTCCATAAAAGATTGTCCACCAAACCCAGGTTCTACTGTCATCACCAAAACTAAATCAATATCATTTAAAAATGGGACAATATCATAAACTTTTGTGTTAGGTTTAATTGAAATCCCTGTTTTTATACCTTTTTCTTTGATTTTTTTAAGTGCTTCTTCGGTATCATTAGCTTCAATATGTACTGTGATATACTCAGTTTTATCAAGTGCAAATTGATCAATCCAATAAAGCGGATCAGTGACCATTAAATGAATGTCTAATGGAATTGTAGATACATGATTAATACTTCTTGTAATATGTGGACCAAAAGATATATTTGGCACAAAATGACCATCCATCACATCTAGATGAACATAATCAGCACTTTGAATTTTCTCGATTTCTTCATTTAATTTTGTGAAATTTGCGGTTAATATCGATGGTGCAACTAACATAAAATCACTTCCTTAATATTTATCTTTTTGAGCTTTGATTTCTTCAAAAAATTGCTTATAATTTTCATATCTTGATGCTAAGATTTCTCCATCTTCATAAGCCTTTTTAACAGTGCAACCAGGCTCATGAATGTGATTACATTTGTTTGAAAATTTACAGTCAGATTGATACTGAACAAAGTCAGGATAATACTGCTTTAAATCATCTGGATAAAAGATTTTAAATTCGATCTTTGAAAACCCTGGAGTATCAACAATATACCCTTCATTATAGTTATATAATTCTGTATGTCTAGTAGTATGTTTACCTCTACCTAACGCTTTAGATATTTCTTGTGTCTTAAGTCCTAATTCTGGCATAAGCGCGTTTAACAACGTTGATTTTCCAACACCGGTTTGTCCCGCTAAAACAGTAATTTTGTTTTTGAAAATATGTGCTAAGACATCAATACCAATCCGTTGTTTACTATTGACATAATAAACTTCATATCCGATTTTTTCATAGTAGGTTAAATCTTTCTTTAATTGATTAAGTTCTTCTTCTTTGATTAAATCTATTTTTGAAATCACAATCACTGGATCTAAGTTTTCTTGATTCATGATGATTAAGAATTTATCTAACAAATTAAAACTAAAATCAGGATTTACGGCTGAAAAAACAAGTAAAGTTTGATCGATATTAGCTACATCTGGCCTTACTAAATCATTTTTCCTTGGTAATATCTCAGTAATAAGCGCTTGATCTTCAGAATCATCATAGTAAACGTTATCGCCTACTTTAGGACTAATCTGAACGAATTTAGTCTCTTTTTTAGTTCTTTTTGTGAGTTGTTTGTTAAACTCACTATCTTCATCAACTTTCATATATCTGAATTTTCCGCGTGCTTGACAAATCACATCTTCATGTGTTTTCTCATCAACGACTGTATAATGATTTGCAATTAGTTTTTTAATAAATCCTTTTTTCAAAAAAGACCTCCTATAGATGTTGACTTCTTAATTGGCCACATGCCGCATTAATGTCATGTCCTTGTTCTTTTCTTAATGTCACTTGAATTCTATTTTTCTTTAATATATCATAAAATCTTAATTGTTGTTCTATTTTAGAGCGTTTATATGGTGCTTCTAAGACTTCATTATATGGAATTAAGTTAACATACACATTAAGTCCTCTAAGTACTTTTACAAGCTCATGAGCGACTTCATCCATATCATTGACTTCATCAATTAAGATATATTCAATGGTTACTCTTCTGTTTGCAACCTTTAAGTAATATTTAATAGCATCAATGACTTCTTCAACAGGGTAAGCTTGATTGATTTTCATAAGTTTAGATCTAATCTCATTATTTGGTGCATGTAAGCTAATCGCTAAATTTACTTGCATACCCATATGTGCATATTCTTTAATCTTTGGAACAATACCACTTGTTGATACTGTAATATGTCTTGCTCCTATAGATAATCCTTTTGGATCATTGATTATGGTTAAAAATTTCATTAAGTTTTCATAGTTATCAAATGGTTCACCAATGCCCATCACGACAACATAATTAATTCTTTCTTTTAGAAGTTTTTCTGTTTCAATGATTTGAGCAATAATCTCACCAGCTGTTAAATCTCTTTTCTTCTTTAGTTGCCCAGAAGCACAAAAAGAACAACCGATATTGCATCCAACTTGTGTGGTTACACAAATACTATTGCCATAATGTTGTTTCATTAATACAGATTCAATTAAATGGCCATCATGAAGGCTATATAAGCATTTTAATGTGCCATCTTGACTTCTATGTTGAAGCACGAGTTCAAGTGCATTTAACTTGTAATTTTGAGCTAATAATTCGATTAAATCGTTGGGCATGTTGTTCATTTCTTTAAAATCAGATATTTTTTGTTTATATACCCAATGCCATATTTGATCAGCTCTATATTTTTTGTGTCCGTTTGTTACTAAAAACTCTATGAGTTCTTCTTTTGTTACATCATAAATTAACATTTCATCACCTATGCTTATTATACACGATTTTAAGTGAAAAACGAAAGAAATCACATGAATACATCCATAAATTTTTATAGCAATAAAGTAAAAAAGCACTTATAGATGGAAGTGCTTTTTAGATTAATGATATTATTTTCTAACTTCTGCTTTAAACTCATAAGCGAGTCTTGAAACAACTTTTTTCATGAGTTTATCTACATCTTGTGTTTCTAAGGTTTTATTTGAGTCATTGAAGACTAAGTTAAATGCCATTGACTTTTTACCAGTTTCAATGTGAGTGCCTTGGTAGATATCAAACACACTTAGCTCAACAAGATTTTGTCTTAAGGTTTGTTTGATGATATCTATCAGTGATTTAGCTTCTATATTTTCATCAACAACGATCGCTAAGTCTCTTTCAATGTTTGGATATTTAGAAATGGCTTCAAAATCAAATTTACTACGATGTTTTAAGATCTTTTCTAATTTGATTTCTAGAACATATGTTAAATTAATATCTAAAGCTTTTTGCTCTTTTGGATGAACTTCACCAATAAAACCGATCACTTCATTATGATACTTGATATTAGCTTGACGATAAGGATGTAAGAATCCATGTGTATGAGCAGTTTCATATGTTAGCTCAACATCAAGAGCTTTCATCACTTGATCTAAAATACCTTTAATCACATAAAAATCAACTTTTATACCTTGTTTTTGCCATTTAGATTGATGCCACGTACCACTCATCGCAAGCGCTAATGTTTCATACTCAACATCTTTAGCAAACACATGACCAATCTCGAATAAATGAATGTCATCTGTTTGTCTATTTTGATTATAACTTACGGTTTGTAATAAGCCGTTAAGTAGACTTTGTCTAAGTACTTTTTTATCAGAAGATAATGGCATAAGAATCTCTACTTTTTCACCAATAGATTGATATTTATTATAGTTTTCTTCATCTGTTAATGAGTAAGTAATCGCTTCATGAAGACCTAGATGAGCAAGTTCATGTTTTAAATTTCTAAGGCGTTTTTGTTTTTCAGTTAAGTATCCATGTGTTTGATTTAAATGCTTAGTCATTGGAATTTGATTAAGTCCATGCATACGTGCGATTTCTTCTAAGATATCTGCAGGTATTTCTAAATCAATTCTATAGCTTGGAGGTGTAATTAAAAATAGATCATCTTTAACCTCTATGCTATATTGATATCGATCAAAATAAGTCAATAATGTTTTTTCATCAATATCAACACCTAGGCGATCACTAAAGTATAGTTTAGGTATTTCAATTGTTGGATTTTCTCTTTCTTTAGTTACAACTTCACTAATACCTTTAGATACTTTTGCATCTGCAAGTTCTATAAGAAGTTCGGTTGCTCTATCTAGACCTAAAAGAACACGCTTGTCATCAATCCCTCTTTCAAAACGAAGTGATGAGTCGCTTTTTAGGTTAAGTCTTTTAGATGTCTTTTGTATGCGTTTAGGATCAAAGTATGCCGCCTCTAGAATCACAGATGTTGAATCATCGTCAATCATCGTATTCTCTAAGCCCATTACACCACCGATTGCGATTGGTTGTTTACCATCAGTAATCACCACATCTTCTTTTTTAAGAATTCTTTTTAACCCATCAAGAGAAACAACTTCTTCACCATCTTTTGCATCTCTTACAACGATATGATTCGATGCGACTTTCTTAGCATCAAACATATGAAGTGGCGTACCGTATTCGATTAATACATAGTTTGAGATATCTACAACATTATTGATTGGTTTAATATCATGCGCTAACAGTGCACTTTTTAACCACCATGGTGAATCTTTGATGGTCACATCACTGATATGTCTAGCATAATATCTTGAACATCCTTCTGTATTTATCTCTACTTTTACTGGATTTTCAGTTTTTTCTTCATTTATTTTTATTTGAGGTATGTTTACTTTTTGATTAGTTAAAGATGCTAAATCTAAAGCGAATCCTAAAATCGATAATAAATCTGAACGATTAGGTGTTAGTCCTAAAGTCATCTTCCATCCTTCTAAAGCAAGAGCCTCTAAAGCAGGAGATCCAATTTCTTTTGGTTCAGCAAAATGATATATCCCTTCTTTAAAATCATCAGGAATCAGTTCTTCATCTATACCTAATTCTTGAAGTGAACAAATCATCCCTGACGACTCTTCACCTCTAATTTTAGACTTTTTAATTTCAAAATTTCCAGGTAAAACAGTACCTACTTGAGCTACAACAACATATTGGTCTTTACCAACATTAGGTGCGCCACATACGATTTGCTCTACACGATCACCTAAATCAACTGTTGTTAAATTTAAATGGTCAGAATTTGGGTGAGGTACACAAGTTAGTACTTTACCAACCACTAGGTTAGTTGCTGTATTTAATGGCTCAAAACTTTCAACCTCTATGATTTTTTGATTGGTTACTTCTAAGATATCATCTGGGATATTAACCCATTTTTTTAGCATATTTTGTGTGATAATCATATCTTGTTCACCCCTTTGAATTGATTTAAGAACCTGATGTCATTCGTATAAAAGTGTCTAATGTCATCGATGTTGTATTTTAAGATTGCAATACGTTCAACACCAACACCAAACGCAAATCCTTTGTAAACTTCTGGATCATATCCACCCATCTTAAGTACATTCGGATGAACAAGTCCTGCACCTAAAATTTCGATATAACCAATAGATCCATCTTTTTTGACATATGATACATCAACTTCAACACTAGGTTCTGTAAATGGAAAATAAGATGGTCTAAGTCTAATATTTCTCTCTGGACCAAATAAGTGTCTAACCATGGTTAAAAGTGCATCTTTTAAATGCGCAAACGTAATATTTTTATCAATGACTAATCCTTCAATTTGAGTGAATTGATGAGAATGTGTCGGATCATCATCATCTCTTCGATAGACTTTACCTGGACAAATGATTTTTAGAGGTTCACCCTTCATTTTTAACATCGTTCTTGCTTGAACGGGTGATGTGTGAGTTCTAAGAAGCATTTGTTCATCCACAAAAAATGTGTCTTGCATATCTCTTGCAGGATGATCTTTATCCAAGTTCATCATTTCAAAATTGTAATGATCATTTTCTAATTCTGGTCCTTCTTCGACTGTATATCCCATACCCATGAATAAATCTTCGATATCTTCAATCACTTGAGTCAATGGATGTGTCGATCCTTGATAAAATTGATATCCAGGAAGCGTTACATCGATATGTTCTTTTTGAAGTGATTCTAAGAGTGCAGCATATTCTAAAATTTGTTTTTTCTCATATAATGCTTGTTCCACCTCTTGTTTAACTTGATTGACTATCTGGCCAAATGCTGGTCTTTCTTCATTTGGTAGATCTCTAAGTTTACCCATCATCAAAGATATATGCCCTTTTTTACTTAAATACTCAACTCTAACTGTTTCTAAATCATTTAGTGTTTCAACTTGATTTAGTTTACTTAAAGCAGCATCTTTTAATTTTGTTAATGTTTCGTTCATTTTATCTCTCCTTTTATAAATAAAAAGTCCTCAGACAAAAAGTCTAAGGACGAAAATTTCGCGGTACCACCTTAGTTCTAGAATAAATCTAGCCCTCTAAACTCTTTAACGCAGAGATACGGATGTGATTAGCATCTTTCAAGAATGAATTCATATATATAGTGTTTACGTAGATTCCACCAGCCTACGCTCTCTAAAAAACCTTAATATATACTACTACTTTCTATCAACAATTTATGATTATTTAATAATAATTAATCTCTTCTTGAAGCTAATATAGCTAAGAATCTTAATAACTCAAAATAAATCCAAATGATTGTAACCATAAGTCCTACTGATACAACCCATTCATAAGATTTATCAGCGCCACTTTCAACTATCATTTCTGCACGATCAAAATCTAATGTAAGCATTAATGCTCCAAAGATAATCAGTGCACCTGACATAATTAGCACAATCGTTAAATTACCAGTAATGCTGTTGATGATTGGACTTCCACTGATTGATAATAAACCAAAGATAATGGCTAAAATCAATATTGAAAATAATGCTGTATACATGATTTTTCTAAATCTTGATGTTACCCTAATAGTTCTACTTGAATATAAGAATAGCATGACAGCGAAAATCGTTGCTGTTGCAATCACAGCAGTAAATGCTATGCCTTCATACATGTATTCAAAGATTGCAGTAACAAAACCTAAAACAACCCCTTCAGCAAGTGCATAAACAATTGCAAAAACTCTTGCGAGTCTTGGACTAAATGATGCAATCATGACTGAAATAAATGCAACAATTGCAGATCCTATAAGTAATCCATAAAGTGATTCAACTGGCAACTGTCCATTAATCGTTAATGAAATGACTGTTGCACCACTAATAACAGCTAAAACTAATAATAAAACTGTTTTTAAGATGATGCCACTATAGGTAGCTTCAGCTACACCTGTATAGGCTGCATCTCTTTGTATCTTACTAAAAACTGGGTTAGAACTTCTCATCACATTCACTCCTTTATCAACACATATTATATCGCGTTATTTCTTAAAGTGCAAACAATCCTGATTCTATCACATGATTTTCCGAATTCAGGTCTTTAAATGCACCATAAGATTCCATTTTTTCAAATACTGTTTTGTTAATTTTTGTTCTGTTTTTCACATCATCTTTTGATGTAAATGCTTTTTGTTCTCTTTTTGCAACAATATCTATTGCAACTTGCTCACCTAAGCCATCAATGGAATTAAAAGGCATTCTTAATCCTTTATCCTCCATCACAAATGTGGTAGCTTCTGATGTATGAATATCTACAGGTAGGAAGTTAAATCCACGCTTCGTCATTTCTAAAGCAACACCTAAAGTGACAAGTAAAGATTCATCTTTTGCTTTTAGATTGTATTGTGCTTGCAATTCATTGAGTCTATTTCTAATCGCATTAGATCCAGCTACCATAATTTCATAATCGAACTGAGTTGCACGTTTTGAGAAAAATCCACTATAGAATAACAGTGGTTTATACACTTTAAACCAAGCAATTCTCATTGCCATGATAACATATGCTGCAGCATGTGCTTTAGGGAACATATATTTGATTTGACTTGCAGACCATATATACCATTCAGGCACATTATGTTTTCTCATTTCTTGTTCATAAATGAGCCATTTTGCAGGATCTTTAGATGGTTTACCTTTACGTACAAATTCCATGATTTCAAATGCTTTAATTGGCAATAATCCAAATTCAGTCAGTTGAACCATAATATCATCACGACAACCAATAATATCATTAAATGGAATCTTGCCAAAGTCTGTTTTATCATTGACAAGAGATTGTGCATTTTTTAACCAAACATCTGTTCCGTGTGATAGCCCTGAAATCTTAACTAAACCAGCAAATGTATTTGGTTTTGTGTCTACTAACATTTGTCTAGTAAAGTTCGTTCCAAATTCAGGAATTGCATAGGATGCTACGTCACTCATAATTTCATGAGATTCAACACCAATGACTTTTGTTCCTGAGAAAAGTTCATAAACTTTTGGATCATCAAGTGGAATGTTTTGTGCTTTATCAAAAGGGAATTCTTTTGGATGCTCATACACATAATCCATTAAAAACTTAATCATGGTCGGATCATCATGTCCTAAGATATCTAATTTAAGTAAATTGTCTTCAAATGAGTGATAATCAAAATGAGTTGTTTTCCACTCACTTGATGTATCATCTGCAGGGTATTGAATCGGTGTTACATCAAAAATAGTTTTTGATTTTGGAACAACAACAATACCACCAGGATGTTGTCCTGTTGAACGCTTAACACCTTCGATTTTCTTAGCAAGTCTTTCGATTTGTGCAGATCTTTTTTCTAGATGCTTATCTTCTAAGTATCCTTTAACATATCCAAATGCATTTCTTTCAGCAACCGTTTGGATGGTTCCTGCTCTAAATGTATGATCCTCACCAATAAGTTCTCTAACATAAGCGTGTGCCTTTGATTGATAATCTCCAGAAAAGTTAAGATCAATATCAGGTACTTTCTCGCCCTCAAATCCTAAGAATGTTTCAAACGGAATATCATGTCCATCTTTAACAAGTTTTTCTCCACATATTGGACATATATGGGTAGGTAGATCATATCCACATTGGATATTATTAAAATAAGGTTGGAAAACTTTTTGTTCTGGTGTTAATCCATATGTGATTTTTTCTTCATCAGTTAAATGAAAAACTGTAAAATCACCATTAGGACAACGATAATGTGGTTTTAATGGATTTACTTCAGTAACATCGAGAAGGGTTGCTACTAAAGATGACCCAACAGATCCACGTGAACCAACTAAATAACCGTCTTCTAGTGATTTTTTAACTAGAAGATGAGAGATATAGTAGTTTGCTGCAAATCCGTTACCAATAATGCTATTTAACTCTTTTTGAACTCTTTCTGTGACGATTGGATGTGGTTTTTCACCATATAAATATTGCATCTTATCATAAACTAAGCGTTTAACTTCACCTGCAATAGATTCAATACCTAATTGTTCTAAAAATGCATCATCTGGAAGTGCATATAATTCACTTGTAAATGCTTGAATTCTTTCAATTTTGTCATTTAATAAATGCGTGTTTTTTACAACAATCTCATACGCTAAATCTTTATCTAAGAAATTAAATGATTTTAACATCTCATCTGTTGTAAGAAAATACTGTTCTGGCATTTCTTCGTATTTATTAAGTTGATGAATTCCCCCACCAACAAGTGGAGTTCTAATATAGATTTCTCTATATAAAACATCTTTTTTCTCTAAGTAATGAACATCACCAGTAGCAATTACTAATTTATTCATTTCTTTTGCGTAGCGAATAATTTTAGTAATGATTGCTTCTATGATTTCATCAGCAAATTGTCCTAAATCTTGTTTTAAATGTTTATATGCTTGAGGAGGTTGAACCTCAATATAATCATAATATTTGATTGCTTCTTTTAAAGATTCATCATCTCTATTAAGTGCAATTTCAAAAACATCACCATTTGCACAACCACTACCGATGAGTAATCCTTCACGATGTTTATCTAAGACTGATTTTAAAGTTCTTGGTCCATGATAGAAATGATCCGTTAGTGCATCACTAACTACTTTAAATAAGTTTTTATAGCCTTCTTGAGTTTGTGTTAAAACATTGATATGGTAAGGCATTTGATGCTTCCATGCTTCTTTTAAATCAATATTTTGATTGATTTCTTGATAGTACTTAATATCTTTTGAGATTAAATCTTGAAGCATTTGCTGCCAGACTTGAGCTGTTACAAATGCATCATCATCAGCTCTATGATGCTGTTCTTGTTTCACTTTAAATAGTTTTGCTACTGCCTTTAAATTAAAACGTTTTAATTGATCAGAATAAAAATATCTAGCTAGGCTTAATGTATCAATCACTAATGAATCATCAAATGTTAATGATAGTGATCTTGCATTTTCACGTATGTGTCCTACATCAAATAAAGCGTTATGTGCAACTAAAATGCTACCTTCACAAAACTTTAAAAAGCTTGGTAAAACTTCATCGATTTGAGGTGCATCTTTAACCATTTCATCAGTGATAGATGTCAATCTTGTCGTAAATTCTGATAAGGATTCGTTTGGATTCACAAAAGTCTGATACTTTTCAATGGTATTTGAAGCCGTAACTTTAACAGCACCTATTTCAATAATTTTGTCTCTTGTTGATGATAAACCAGTGGTTTCAATATCAAAAACAACATATGTTTGATCTTTTAAGAGTAATTCTTGATCTGAGTCTGTTGTTATTTTAAAGGCTTTTTCGTCAACAAAATCAAGTTCGACTCCATAGATTGGTTTAATCGCTTTATTCTTTGTTGCTTTATAGATTTCAGGATATGCATATAAAGCGTTATGATCAGTAAATGCGATTGCTTCATGTCCCCATTTGACTGCTTGGTTAATATATTCTGAGACTTCTCCTATACCATCCATGTTACTCATCTTGGTATGTACATGGAACTCAATACGTTTATCTTTTGCTTTATCTTGTCTTTCAAGTTTTTTGGATTTTTCTAAAAAGCTTATAGAATTCGCAAAAATCACAACATCTTTTTGATATGTATCAAATTGAGCTCTACCAGCAACTTGTACAACATCATTTTCATTAAGTGATGAAGCAAGATCTAAATCTTTCTTACCTCTTAAGAAATTTTTGACATGAATTGCATCTTCATCATCATATAATACAAAACTTAAAAGTTTAGTATTTGTTAATTCTCTAATCTCTAGTTTTGAGATTGTACCTTCTATTAAAAAGTTTGTATCACCTTTTTGATTTTTATATTGATCTAAGCGATATTGATCAAGAGGTATCTCTTTAATTGCTATTGCTTTAGGACTACTTTTTTTAGTAAATACTTTTTTAGTTACTTCTTGTTTTGCTTGTTTTGCATACTCACCACGTTGTTCTAAAACTTTTTCTTGAGCCTTAATTGATTTTGATATCATTTTACTAGTAGGTTCTAAATCTTCTAAAATAACGTAATTAATATCGATTTCAATACCTAAAGGCAATAATACTTTTTGTATGGATTTAAAGTGTTGTTTAATATATGTGCTATCTTTATCAATAAAAACTTTAACTTGGTCATCTTCATATGCTGTCTTAAAGTTTTTAAGTACCATGAGACTCGCTTTTTCTTTAGATAATTCAATGACAGCATAATCATAATACTTACATGATAAATCTTTTAATAAATCTTTTTGTTTATATGTGAGTTCAACTTCAACTTTGGATACAACTTTTGGAACTCTGAAATAGCTTTTAAGCTGCTCGATAAATGGTAAAAGCACTTCAGGATCAAGCATTTGATCTAAAGTAATTTTAAATGTCCATTTTTTTGATTTCTCATCGACTAAAACGTATTCCAAATAGGCATTATTTAATATGGGTGATTTGAATTTTGATTGCTCTAAAAATAACTGAAATTTATCTTTCTCCACTTAAATAACTCCTTTCGGTATAATCGTGATTGAACGGTAAGCTAGGTTATGATAGATATATGCAGCAATCATTCCTAGTATATTGAGATAACTTGCGTTAAATAATACTAAAATAAGTTGAACGACTGCATAGATTGTTGTCAGATACAATGAAAGTTTTAAACGCATTGAAAATGCCATAGGTACTCTTTTTACAAACATAGTCATTAGAACAGCTAAAAAGAAGGCAACAAATACATAATCAACCAATGTAAAAAGATAATAAGCGAAAACTTCTGCATAAAGTAACATCGTCTGTGCTTCATAAACTTGTTTTAACGCTACACTTAATCTTGTGATTTCAGATGCCTCTGTTGAGCCAAAATCATAGGATTCTAGATTGAGTGTTTGATATGATACTCGATCTAATTCGATATCCATAATATAAACGGCAATCGATGATTCTTCAAATACAAAATTAATAGAATTTGGATTTAAATTTTGATTGCCTAAATATATTTTGAAATAGTCAACATCAATGACTTGATATGACTCATATGTTAGTTTTCCATCTATAATTTGTGCATGATCAATGATAAACTCTTTTTCAAGTGTCTCTTTCATGTCTTCATACATGAGATAATCCATACTTGGATTCACTGCTATTTTTATGAAACTTGGAATAACAATTAAAAAAGTCACGAAAATTACGTAAAAAATGACCTTAAACCAGGAATCTTTCATAAAAAAAATTGTTAAAGGGGGCTTGGATAAACTTGTTGTAAATTTCTTGAACATACCTTCAACTCCTTTTCATATTATTATATCATATTTAGACATTTATGATAAAATGAATTTGGTGAAAAATATGAACTTAATGAACCATGAAAAACATTATAATACCCTAAATCATTATTATCGACATAAATATCAAAAAAAGGTATATAAAATACCCCTTAATGGTGGTTTTACATGCCCAAATATTGATGGAACGGTTGCAACCGGAGGTTGTACTTTTTGTTCTTTCATGGGTAGTGGTGATTTTGCAGGAAACTAAAGAGAACCTTTAAAAACACAATTTGAAAATATCAAAGAGATGATGCAAATGAAATGGAATGATGGATATTACATTGCATATTTCCAAGCAAATACAAATACACATGCACCGCTTGAGCGCTTAAAAGAGCTTTATGAAGAAGCAATCACTTTAGATCCAAACATCGTTATGCTATCTATCGGTACTAGACCAGATAGTCTACCTTTAGATGTGCTTGATTATTTAGAAGATTTAAACAAACGTATGCCGATTCAAATTGAACTAGGTTTACAAACCATTCATGAAAAAACATCTGATCTTATCAATAGAGCTCATGATTTAAAATGCTTTGATGATGCCGTTAAAGCACTAAGAAAGAGAAATATTGAAGTCGTTGTCCATGTGATAAATGGACTCCCTTATGAAACAAAACAGATGATGATTGACACGATAAAACATGTTAATACACTTGATATTCAAGGGATAAAAATCCATATGCTTCACTTAATGGAAAAAACAAAAATGGGTTATGATTATAAAAAAAATCCATGGCCATTATTATCATTAGAAGATTATGTAGATATCACCGTTGATCAAATTTTATGGCTTAGAAAAGATATTATTATTCATAGACTTACAGGAGATGCTCCATCAAAAATGTTGATTGCTCCAACATGGACAAAGAAAAAATTTGTGGTGACAAATGAAATAGATAAAAAACTAAGAGCCTTAAACTTGTTTCAAGGAGATTACTATGAAAAATACACACATCATTGATATTGCACATCATCTAATGCGTGCGTATATTACCAAAAATGATATTGTTGTAGATATGACCATGGGCAATGGTTATGATACTTTATTTTTAGCAAATATTTCTAATTTTGTATATGCATTTGATATACAAAAACAAGCATTAGAATCAACTCAAAAAAGGTTAGATGAAAACAACATAAATAATACTAAGTTAATCCTTGATTCTCATGAACATATCAATCAATATGTGACTCAATATAAATATGTTATTTATAACTTGGGATACTTACCTAATGGTGATAAGTCGATTACAACAACATCTCAAACAACACTAAATTCTTTAAAAACAGTCTTGAAAACGATTGAAGAAGGCGGTATAGTATTTATGGTCATATACCCTGGGCATGAAGAGGGAAAAAAAGAAAGTGATGATTTAGAAGATTTTTTCAAAACTATAGATCACAGGTTTTATAAAGTTGTTAAAACACATTTACCATATCAACATCTAAATCCACCTTATCTAGTGATGATATACAAAAAAGAACTTAATAAAGATTAAGTTCTTTTTTTATAGCCCATAAGGGGATTATGGGAAAGATTATTCTGATTTATTAGAATTATCTTCTTCGTTTTGATAATCTCTGATACGATCTCTCATTTGATCTCGTCTTTGTTCCATATCTTCTCTAAATTGGTTGACTTCATTTTGATGTTCTTGTCTTCTTTGCGTTTTAGCTTCTCTAAAAGATTCTCTTAATGCTTCAGATTGAGTATGGAATTCATCTCTAACTGCTGCCATTTCATCATGGAATTCAGTTTTTAATGCATCTAATTGTTCATTTAAATCAGTTAATGTTGCTTCTAATTCAGTTGCATCTGCACCTTCTTCAAGTGCTGCAATTTGAGCTTCAACATCAGCGATTTGTGTTTCTAATGCTTCAATTTGTGGTACATACTCTTCGATTAATGCATCACGATCTTCATGGAAAGCTGCTCTTAATTCAAAAGCAACATCTCTTTGAGCTTCTCTAGCTACTTTAACGATTTCGATAAGTTCAGCTCTTGTTAATAACAATGCATCTTCAATTAATAGATCATCACTTAAGACAACTGCTTCTTTAGCTAGGAATAAGAATCCCGGAGTTACACCATAGTTTTCTGCTTCTTCTAAAAATTCTGGAGTATATCCTTTATCTTGTGCTCTACCCATTAAACCTTTGTTTTGGAATGCATTGTTAACATGTTCTTTAACCTTGTTTTGAATACGTTCTTGAATTTGAGCATCTTCGTTGATTGCAGATACTGATACATAAGTTTCAACATCTTCATCAGCAGCTATATATCCAAGTTCTATCGATGTTTCAATAATAAGGTCAATTGCATCTTCCAAATCCATACCAACTAAATCTAGATCAACAAGTATGACTTCAGCATCTTCATTAAGTGGATTTGCATAAATCACTTTATCTCTAGGAGATACGATCAACTCTATACTAGGATTAATATCTAGTGTTACATAACTATCTTCTGCCTGAGCAGTCGTTGAACATCCCACGATTATACCTACTAAGGCAAATATTGCAATAAAACTTAAAACGAATTTGAATTTTTTCATAATTAATTCCTCCTATTCACTCTATATACAAACCAGACTTGGATTTTATTGGGATTATTATTGATTTTTTTAATTTCCTCTATTTGGCATATTTGGATTGCCTGGTTCATCTCTTTTTGGTGGACCATAAGGTCTTTCTCTTTCAATAATAGATGTTGGTCTATGATCAGGTCTAATCTCTATAATGAATTGCTCGCGATTTTCTTCATCTACCTTAATTAAAATAGATCCTTCATCGATGCTGTTAATTTGATATCTGATGTTCATACCTCTTTGATTAGGTAGGGTTTGATCCAATGTAAACTCATAATTGCCTTTGGCTTGACCTCTTGTAAATGATAAATTAATACGATCTTTATTATTATATGTAATCTTTGATTCTTGTATAATTTCATTTTGATTCAATCGGCGTACGATAAATTCATTGATCATATCACCTAACTGATAGGTTGTAGTGATTTGTTCTTGTTGATTGATATGATATGTCATCATAAATGCTTGTGCATCAAGTTCGCCTTCTATGTCTAATAGATAGGTTTCATTTTGAGTAACTAGCTCTGTTTCAAGTACATAGGTTTGGTTTTCGTGATCAATGGTTTGATTATAGTATAATGTGTAAGTGATTTGATCAGCATTTAAATCATAGAATGAAAAGCGCATCATGTACTCATATTGTTCTTTGTCAGACTTAAAATATGTTTTATTGAATGCTTCTTGATTCATTAATAATGTTTCAATCATTTCTGAATATTTTAAAACATCATCTATTTGATTTTCAACATAATCGTCTTCAGGATTATCATCTACTAAGACTAAAGATGTCTCTAGACTTAAAGTTTCATTTGAACTGATAATTTCTGTTGTAGAGATTGCAGAAAGTATAACATGATCTCCATAATCAGAATCTTCTAATAAATTGATACTTGATGATTGATAGAGTAATGAAATGACTAAGACAATAGATAATGCTAAAACGAATGTAAATGATGCATACAATGCTTTAAGGTTAAATCTAGGTTTTGACTCAACAATGATTTCAGGTTGATTTAGAACCTCAACATTCAGTTTTTCCTTAAGTTCATTCAAAACGTTTGGCACTTCTTTTTCTTGTGCTTTGTTTTTGATCATTTGAATGATTTCTTTATTTTTCATCTATGTCACCTACTTTCGTTTTTAATATGTCTATCGCAACTTTATGTAACCACAAAACAGTTCCTAATGGTTTATCCATAATTTTTGCAACTTCTTTAAACTTGAGTCCGTTGATGGTATGTAACACAACAACTTCTCTTTGATCTTTATTTAAATAATCTAAGATTTTTAAAATATCTTGATCATCTTTTTCTTTAACTACTTCATCTGAAGGGATGGTTTCAAATAGTTCTTCAGAATGGATTTCTTTTTTGTTTCTATTATAGTAATTAATACTTAAATTTCTACCAATCGTAGAGAGATAAGCATAAACATTACCTCCTGGTTTAAACTGCTCTATTTTATTGATAAAGTTCATATATGTGTCCTGCATCAAGTCTTTTGCTATATCATCGTCTTTAACAATTTGAATGATTGAATAATAGACTTGTCTATTTGTCTTTTCATAAAAATCATCAAAATGACGATAATCATTAGCTTTAAATTGCTTGATAATCTCATTCATGTTAATCTCCATAATATACCCCTTACATCATGTATACAATCTAGAATCCATTTTTATTGGTATTCTATGTATTATTTTATCACTTTAAAAGAAAAAGGCTAATGTTTCCATTAACCTTTACTGTTTAGTTTGCTACAATATTGACTAATTTTTCTTTAATCACGATGACTTTTCTAATCGTTAAGCCTTCTAAATGTTTAACCACGTTTTCTTGAGATAGAGCTTTTTGTTTAAGTTCATCTTGTGAAATGGTTCTGCTATCTACAAATTTAGCTCTTAATTTACCATTGACTTGCACAACAAATTCAATCTCGTCAACAATCAAATAATCCTCTTTATATACTGGCCAATCAGAATAGATTAACTGTTCGTTTTGTTTTAATATTTCGCTATTAATTTCTTCTGTCATGTGTGGCGCAATTGGATTTAATAGTTTTAAGAATCCTCTTGCTTGTTGTTTAGAGATTTTTTGAACTTTGTAAACTTCATTCACAAAAATCATCATTTGACTAATTGCTGTATTAAATGCTAGTTTTTCATAATCATCTGTAACTTTTTTAATGGTTTGATGATAAAGTGTTCTTAAATCTTTAACTTCATCATTTACAATTTCAAACTCAAACATACGCCATACACGGTCTAAGAATTTTTTAGCTCCGTTTAAACTTTCAGTTGACCAAGGTTTTTCAGCTTCAAGTGGTCCCATAAACATTTCATAAAGTCTGAGTGCATCTGCGCCATGTGTATCAATGACTTCATCAGGATTGACTACATTACCTTTAGATTTGCTCATCTTCGAATGGTCATCACCTAATATCATCCCTTGATTAAAGAGTTTCTTAAATGGTTCTTTATGAGAAATTAAACCTAAATCATATAAGAACTTCGTCCAAAATCTTGCATATAATAAATGTCCAACAGCATGTTCAGTACCACCAATATATAAATCAACTGGAAGCCACTTATCTAAAAGTGCTTTAGCTTCATCTGAATCAAGAGGTACCATCGCTAAATGGTTTTTTAATACATAACCCATGAAATACCATGAACTACCTGCTAATTGAGGCATCGTATTGGTATCTCTTCTACCTTTAATGCCTTTATATGTAACGTTTAACCAATCATGTGCATTTGCAAGCGGTGATTCACCTGTACCACTAGGTCTTATATTTTTTAATTTCGGAAGTTCAAGTGGTAAGTCTTGATCATCAAGTAAATAAATGTTATCTTCTTGATCAAAAATCACTGGGAATGGTTCTCCCCAATATCTTTGTCTAGAGAAAACCCAATCTCTTAGTCTATAAGTATTATGTTTATATCCTAATTTAGTCTTTTCTAAATACTCAATAATTTTTTGTTTCGCATCTTCGTTATATAAACCATCAATAATACCACTATTATAGTGAATACCATCTCCAGTAAACGCGCCTTCTGCTTCCCCTCTTATGACTTCAATCATGTCAAGCCCAAAGGTTTGTGCAAACTCATAATCTCTTTCATCATGAGCAGGTACAGCCATAACAGCACCTGTACCATATTGAACTAAAACATAATCAGCTATCCAAATTGGTACTTTTTTATGATTGACTGGATTAATTGCATAAGCACCTGTAAAGACACCTGTTTTTGATTTATCGATTTGTCGATCAATATCAGTTTTTTGTTTTGTTTTTTCGATATATGCTTTAACATCAGCCATCTCATCATCTGTTGTAATATGAAGCACTAATGGATGTTCTGGTGCTAAAACACAATAAGTTGCACCATAAATGGTATCAGGTCTTGTTGTAAAAACCTCAAACTCATGTTCTGATTGATCTACTTTAAATGTCATCATAGCGCCTTCAGATTTTCCAATCCAATTGCGTTGCATCTCTTTTAAATGTTCAGGCCAATCAAGTAATTCTAAGTCATCTAGTAAACGATCCGCATATTCAGTAATTCTAAGCACCCATTGACGCATTGCTTTTTTAACAACTGGATATCCTCCGCGCTCAGATGTCATTTTACCATCTTTAATCTCGATTTCATCGTTTGCAAGCACAGTGCCTAATCCTTCACACCAATTCACTTCAACATCCTTTAAAACCGCTAATCCATGTTCATACATTTTTTTAAATATCCATTGAGTCCATTTGAAATAGCCAGGATCTGCAGTCGCAAACTCTCTATCCCAGTCTATACCTTTACCAGATTCAATGATTTGACGTTTAAAATTTTCAATATTTTGATACGTAAACTCTCTAGGATCTTTTCCTGTAGATAATGCGTATTGTTCTGCTGGAAGACCAAAAGCGTCCCACCCCATTGGATGTAAGACGTTATATCCTTGCATACGTTTAAAACGACTGATAATATCAGTTGCTGTGTATCCTTCAATATGACCGACGTGAAGTCCATTTGCACTTGGATATGGAAACATATCTAAAACATAATACTTTTCTTTAAACCTGTCATCTTGTGTTTTAAACAGTTTATGTTCGTGCCAATAGCTCTGCCATTTTTTTTCTATGTCTTTAAAATTATAATACATGTCATATACCTTCTTTCGCCATATATCTATTATAATAAAAAAAGCCCTTTTTTCCAATAAAAAAAGGGTATATTTTCATATAACCCTTATTTTTTATTTAGAAGCTTCAATATACTTGACAAGATCCCCTACAGTTTTGATGTTTTGTGCTTCTTCGTCGCTTACTTGAATTTCGAATTCATCTTCGATATTCATAATAAGTTCAACAGCATCGATTGAGTCAGCACCTAAATCTTCAGCTAATCTTGATTCTAGTGTTACTTTTTCTGCTTCAACACTTAATTCTTCTACAATCATTTCTTTTACGCGTTCAAATACCATGTGTAAATCCTCCTTTATATAGCAGTGTTATTATAAGTTATTTTTAAAGTTTTGTCAATCCAAAGTTAATATTTTTTTGATGTTCAAAGTATTATGTGATTTTTTGGTATGAGAACGTTTACTAAAAAATATTTAATAATAAGTATTGCATTTATTTTCAATTGTGTTACAATTATCTCATCGAAAAAAAGTATGGCTATTTCCCAAGATGGAGTTTTAACTCTTGAGCATAAAAGGACAAAGCCACCAGTGGCTTTTTTTTATGATGAAAATAAAAAGGAGAATGATAAATGAAAAAATTATTTTTAGTGGTTGTTTTAAGTCTAATCACTATAACTGCTTATGGATGTCAAAACAGTTCAAATGTTTTTGACTTCATTTTAGATGAGAACTATGATGGGTTTGTTACAATGGCAACTTCTGCTGATTATCCACCATATGAGAACATTGTTCAAGATGAAAACGGAAAAAATACCGTTGTCGGTGTTGATATTGAAATTGCAAAGGCAATCGCACATCGCTTAAACAAAAATTTAAGAGTTGTACATAAAGGCTTTGACTTTTTAGTTGAAGATGTTAGATCTGGTAAAATAGATTTTATCATTGCTGGTATGACACCAACACCTTCAAGATCAGAAATCATTGATTTCTCAAAATCTTACTATACTGAAGATAGTGTTGTTCAAGTAGTACTTATTCACAAGGATGATGCAACTTTATATCAAAGTATTGAAGATTTAAATCAATCAACCATCAGAGTGGGTGCTCAAACAGGATCAATTCAAGCGGAATTTGCTGAAACATTTACACCACTTGCAACAACAAAAATTGTACAAGATTTAAAAGAATTACTAAATAACTTAGAAAACAATCAAATTGATGCATTATTCACTGAAGAAGAGGTTGCAAACACGCACATGAATAATGGTTACGAAAACTTTGTAAAACTGACTTTACCTGAATTAGAAGGATATGAAGGTAATGCTGTAGGCGTTCAAAAAGGAAATACTGAACTTCTTACAATCATTAATCAAGTCATTGATGAATTATTAGCTGATGGAAGTATTACAGAGTGGTTAGAAGTGTATTCAGCATGAATACGCAGTTAAGTTTTTCATTTTTATTAGATTGGTATAGTGTAAGCCTACTTTTCCAAGGTCTTTTGATGACCTTAATCCTAGCTTTTTTAGCAGTCGTTTTAGGAAGTGTTTTAGCACTTATACCTGCATTTATGCGTCTATCATCTAATAAGTTTTTAAGTACACCAGCAACATTTTATGTTGAAATCATCCGTGGAACTCCAATGCTGGTACAAGTTTTACTGATTTATCAACTACTAAACATTCCTCTATTTTTAATTGGGGGTATGGATATGGGAAGTTTTATTCCGGGATTGGTTGCACTGTTAATCAACAGCTCTGCTTATATCTCTGAAATCATTCGAGGTGGCATTTTAGCTGTAGATAAAGGGCAAAGTGAGGCTGCACGCTCACTTGGTTTAAACAGCAAGCAAACCATGTTTAAAATCGTATTACCACAAGCTATTAAGAATATATTTCCTGCTTTAGGTAATGAATTTGTTACAATCATCAAAGAAACATCAATATTCATGTATTTAGGTGTTGCTGAACTTATGTATCAAGTTGGCATTATTAAATCAAGCTCACCTGCAGTAACTGAATTATATATTGTGGCTGGTTTATTATATTTAGCATTAACATTCCCGTTATCTAAAATTATGAACCGAATCGAAAGGAGATTACGCTATGCAGATCAAAGATAATGATATCATTGTGATTAAAGATTTAAAAAAGTCTTTTAACTCAGAAACACATGCATTAAACGGCGTAAATCTATCGATTAAAAAAGGTGAAGTTGTGACCATTATTGGTCCTTCAGGATCAGGAAAATCTACTTTATTGAGATGTATGAACTTAATGGAAGTTCCAACATCTGGAGAAGTTGTATTTGAGGGCCACTTACTTAATATTAAAGATAAAAATATTAATAAACTTAGAGAAAAAATGGGTATGGTTTTCCAATCATTTAACTTATTCCCACATTTAAGTGTATTAGAAAATATAACACTCTCTCCTAAATTAGTGTTAAATACTCCTGAACATGCAGCAAACATCTTAGCTCAATCATTATTAGAAAAAGTAGGGTTGAGTGAAAAAATTAACACTTATCCTAATCAACTATCTGGTGGACAAAAACAAAGAGTTGCAATCGCTAGAGCACTTGCAATGAATCCAGATGTCATGCTTTTTGATGAACCTACTTCTGCGCTTGACCCAGAGATGGTTGGTGAAGTATTAAATGTTATGAGAAATCTAGCAAATCAAGGCATGACGATGGTTATTGTTACTCATGAGATGAGTTTTGCTAAGGAAGTTTCTGATCGTGTGGTTTTTATGGCCGAAGGGTTAATTGTTGAACAAGGCACTCCTGAAGTGATTTTTTCAAAACCTAAAGAAGAACGTACAAAAGCATTTTTAAAAAGAGTAAACGTTATATAAAGAAAAAAGAGGATTTTGTTAATCCTCTTTTTCATATACTCTTCCATATAATTCTGTGAAATGTTTAATTTTATTTTTAAGTTTTTTCGATAAATCTCTTTTTGTTAATCTCCATCGCCAGTTATCACCTAATGTAGATGGGATGTTCATTCTGCCTTCAGATTTCAAATGGAGATAGTCTTGTATTGGAATGATCGCAGTATCTGCGATACATCCTAATGTGGCTTTAATCAGGCTATCAACTTTAGATCCTGATCCCTTATGATTAATATAATCTAAACAATAATTCAAGTCTTCTTCAGGCATCATTTCAAACCAAGATGCAGTTGTAGGATTATCATGTGTTCCTGTATATGCAATAACGTTTCTTGTGTATAAATGTGGAATATAATCACTTTCTTCTCTTGAGTCAAATGCAAATTGTAATAACTTCATGCCTGGAAAACCTGTATATGTTAATAAAGCTCTCACATCATCAGTTACTACACCTAAATCTTCAGCAATAATGTTAACATAACCTAACTTTTCCTTAATAACATCAAAAAGTTTTTTACCTGGTCCTTTTTTCCACTCACCATCAACTGCAGTTTTTTCTCCATATTTAATACTATAGAAATTAACAAAGCCAATGAAATGATCAATACGAATCATGTCATATAATTCCATAGATGATTTTACACGATCAACCCAAAAACTATATTCGT
Source organism: Tenericutes bacterium MO-XQ (assembly GCA_002838185.1). GTDB lineage: Bacteria > Bacillota_I > Bacilli_A > Acholeplasmatales > Acholeplasmataceae > Mariniplasma. Next base: position 1,378,039 of record CP017948.1, read on the forward strand.
GTTTTTCAAGATAAGCCCAATTATATAGTGGATTGCCCCATAATTGTCCATCAGCTGAAAAATTATCCGGTGGAACACCTGCAACATGATAAGGTAATCTTTCTTGATCTAAATCAAACATTTCTGGATTTGCCCAAACATCACTACTATCATATGAGACATAAATTGGCATATCGCCAATAATTTCTACATGTCTTTCATTTGCGTAAGTTTTAAGTTTAAACCATTGTTCATATGATTTATATTGTAAGAATTGATAAAATTCAGTTTCTTCTTTTAATAGTGATCGATAATGATCTAATGTTTGTTCATCTCTAAGTCTAATTTTATCTTCCCAATACAACCAGGAGTCTCCACCATGATGATCTTTTAATGCCATGAATAGCGCATAATCATAAACCCAGTGGCTTTCTTTGAGTAGAAAGTCCTGATAGGCTTGTTCGCTACGATTAAAATGATTAAACGCAATTTTCAAGATTTTAAATCTTTCTTTATATAACTTGTCATAATCCACATATTGTTCTGAATCAAAGGTTGCTTTAATATCAGATTGTTTAATGAGTTTTTCTTTCACTAAAAAGTCCAAATCAATGAAATATGGATTGTTTGCGAACGCTGAAAATGTTTGATATGGTGAATCTCCATAAGATGTTGGTCCTAAAGGTAAGATTTGCCAGTAAGATTGTTTTGACTCAACTAAAAAGTCAACGAAATCATATGCTTGTTTACCAAATGATCCAATACCGTATGGACTTGGTAAACTTGAAATATGACATAATATTCCCGTTCTTCTCATAACTACTCCTTAACTACCAATACGATTGACTCGTATGGTCTTAACATGATTTTTTGATCTTTATATTTTTGATTCTTATAATTTGATATCAGCACATCTTCTATGCTATAACCTGTCAAATCATAGAATACTTTTTTTCTTGTAAATGAATTGATGATAAGTAGTTTTTGATTATTTAATAATCTTTCATAAACATAGATATCATCTCTATCGATGTCTAACTGATGATAAGTACCATATGTAATAACATCATGATAATTACTATGTCTTCTAAGATCGATTAGTTTTTGGTAATGATGCCATAATGAGTTTTGATTAAGTAGTTGATTTTCAACATTTATTTTCTTGTAGTTTTCATGATATAAAACTTCAGGTTTTACATCAGAAAAACCAGCATAGCTTGAATCATCCCATTGCATCGCGGTTCTTGCATTATCTCTTGATCTAAGTGATGCAACTTTAAGTGCTCTAACTGAATCATCTGGTGTTTTTTCTAGCTCATAGGTATAAGTTGCTTTTGATGATATATCATTGAAATCATTTACATCTTCAAAAGGGTAATTGGTCATACCAATTTCTTCACCTTGATATATGAAAGGCGTGCCTCTCATCATATGCAGTGCAGTCGCAAGCATTTTTCCAGATTCAATTGGATACTTATAATCTCCATATTGACTCATCAACCTAGGTTGATCGTGGTTTAACCAGTTAAGTGGTAGCCATCCACCTTCTTTAAATGCTTCTTGCCATCGATTAAATGTTTCTTTTAATTGCTTAACATTTGTCTTTAATTTTTTTGGATTGGTAACTTCAAATAAATTATTACACCAATTATGATCAAAATTAAAAACCATTGAAAGTTCATTTCTATCAAATCCAGCATATTTTTTTGCTTGATCTATGCTCGCTGATCCACCAACTTCACCTATAGTAAGTGCATCATAAGGTTTAAATAATTCCTTATGCATTTTTTTTAAGTAATCATGCACTTTAGGTAAATTAGAGAACTTATGCCAATCAAGAGGATATTTATCTTTAGATCCTTCTACATCAATATATTCATCACGATCTAAATGAGAAACAGCATCAATTCTAAAACCATCAACACCAAAATCTAACCACCATTTACCAACAGAAATCATCTCATCTTGAACTTTCTCATTTTTCCAGTTTAAATCAGGCATTTTATTGGAGAATATTTTCATATAATAACTATCTGTTATCTCATCATAATTCCAACAGCTTCCACCAAAAAATGATCCCCAATTAGTAGGTTCTACTTTGACACCATCTTTTTCTTTACCTTCATGCCAAATATAATAATCTCTATAAGGATTATCTTTTGATGATTTTGATTCAATAAACCATGGATGTTCATCAGATGTGTGATTTAAAACGAAATCCATAACGATCTTAATCCCTAATTCATGGGCTTTATCGACCAGTTTTCTAAAATCTTCAATCGTGCCAAATATCTCACTAACTTTAAAGAAATCTCTAACATCGTAACCATTATCATCCATAGGTGAGTCATAAAAAGGGCATATCCAAATTAAGTTTACACCGAGATCATTTAAGTAATTCAATTTTTCATAAATGCCGTTTAAATCTCCAATGCCATCATGATTTGTGTCATAAAATGTTTTTGGATATATTTGATAACCAACGCTTTCCATCCACCATTTTTTCTGCATGTTAAAAACTCCTTTTTCTCATCTATATTGTATCATATAAGCACTTGATAAGATATAATGTGAGCGGTTTCACATTTTCAAAAAAACATGCTGTGATATAATTATTTTGGTGATCAATATGAATACAATAGCTTTATGGCATCAAGCAAAATCAGAATACGCTTATGCATATGACAAAAACACATTACACATAACTTTAAGAACGGCAAAAAATGATATCGAAAAAGTAAAAATCATCCATGGTGATCCTTTTCAATGGACTGGTGATAAAGATGGTAACCCCACATGGGTACATCACATTGATGAAATGAAAGTGAGATATCAAACTGAGGATTTTGATTTTTATTTTATAGAGATTAAACCTCCTTTTTTACGTACGAAATATGCTTTTTTACTAGAAACACAAGGTGAAAAATATATTTTTGGCGCAAGACAAACCAGAAAACTCACACAAGATAATGCTTATTTTGAAACTTATGATTTAAGTGAATATTTTAATTATCCTTATGTGAACCATGAAGACTTACATGATACACCTAGTTGGGTAAAAGACACTGTATGGTATCAAATATTTCCTGATCGTTTTTATTCAAAAGAAAAACGTTCTACGCTACCTTGGGGAAAACTACCTGTAACCAATCATGAGTTATATGGTGGAGACATTCAGGGAGTCATTGAAAAATTACCTTATTTGAAAGATTTAGGCATCAATGGTATTTATTTTACTCCAATTTTTGAGTCTCCTTCTGCTCACAAATATGACACAACAAACTACTTTAAAATTGATCCGCAATTTGGAACCAATGAAGATTTTCACGAACTTGTTGAAAAAGCTCATCAATTAGGCATTAAAGTCATGCTTGACGGTGTTTTTAATCATACCGGTTATGAACATGAATTTTTTCAAGATGTCATCAAATATGGAGAAAATAGCATTTATAAAGACTGCTTTTTCATCGATAAATATCCAATTGTGAATTTTCCATTAAACAATCATGGAAAACCATTTAATTATCATAAAACAACTTTAAACTTTAAGACTTTTGCGTTTACACCTTATATGCCAAAATGGAATACATCACATCCAATCGTTGAAAAACACTTACTTGAATGTATTCGTTATTGGATCGAAGAGCATGACATCGATGGTTGGAGATTAGATGTTTCTAATGAAATCAGTCATGATTTTCTAAGACAAATTAAAAAAGTGAGCAGAGATGCAAAAGCAGATACTTTTATTTTAGGTGAAAATTGGGATTCTTCTATTCCTTGGCTACAAGGTGATCAATTAGACTCAGTGATGAATTATGATTTAAGTTATCCATTATGGAAGTATTTAGAACATAAAATGGATTTATTTACATTTAAAGAGTTAGTGACTAAATATCTAGCTCAAACACCTAAAAATGTCATGGAAAATATGTTTAATCTAGTTGGTAGTCATGACACTGTTAGAATCAAAAGACGTCTTAAAGATGATGCAAGACGTATGAAACTAGCTTATGTCTTTATGTTTTTGTCAGCTGGTGCACCAAATATTTATTATGGTGATGAAGTCGGTATGACTGGTGAACATGATCCAGATAATAGACGTTGTATGTTATGGAATGAAGATGAACAAGATCTTGATTTTAAAGCATTTACAAAAGACTTAATCAAACTTAGAGATAATCACCCATCATTTAAGACATATGATTATCACTTTATTGACTCCAACATATTGGCATTCACTAAAGATATAAGCCAAGATCATATTTTATTCTTAATAAACAATGGTGAACAAACAGAAATATCACTTCCAAAGTTATACGAAGGAGACTATAAAAATCTTTTAACTTCTAAAACTGTTCATATTCGTGATAAAATGGTTTTAGAAACTTATGAGTTTTTAATTCTTTCAAAGGAAGTGTAGCTATGAAACCTACCATTAGAGATGTTGCAAGAAAAGCAAATGTGAGTGTATCCACTGTATCAAGAGTGATCAATCAAAAAGGATATGTTCATGAAGATACGAAAATTATCGTTGAAAAAACAATTCAAGAATTAGGATTTATTCCAAATCAACTTGCAAGATCACTGACATCAAGAAGCTCTAAAATTATTGGTGTTATTGTTCCCCATATCGGACCTAGTTTTTATGGTGAACTTCTAGAAGGCATTGAATCTCAAGCGTCAGCTTATGGATATAAAATTATGTTCTGTAATACTCAAGATGATCCAGATCGTGAACTTGAATATTTAAAATTCTTTGAACAGTATAATATTGAAGGATTGATTATAGCTGCTAATTTCTCAAATAAAGATAAACTTGCTGAATTAAAGATTCCAGTAGTCACTGTTGACCACATCTTAGATGAAAATATTCCATCCATTACTTCTGATAATGTTAAGGGTGGTTCACTTGCAGCTAAAAAACTCATAGAAATGGGTAAAAAGAATATTTTAGTTTTTAGAGGTCCATCATTTTTATTAACAACTATGGAGCGCACCATTGGATTTTTGAATGAATTGAAGCCTACTAAAATTTATGCAGATATATTCGATTTTGATTTAGTCAATCCAGATATTAAACTTATAGAAGAAATCATAAAGAATAATCCTCATGTAGATGGTATCTTCACATTTAGTGACACTCTAGCAATCGCAACTTTAAACATCCTACAGAAAATTGGTAAAAAAGTACCTGAAGATGTTGCTTTAATTGGTTATGATGATACACCATATAGTAAATGGAGTACACCATCCATATCAACCATACATCAATCAGTAAACTTCATGGGTAAACAATCCTTTATCAGTCTAACAAGACTTATTAGAGGTGTTGAGCTTGAAAGTCTACACGAAATCATTGATGTGAAATTAATCGAAAGACAATCTACAAAATAGCATACAAAAAAGGAAAATCAAATGATTTTCCTTATTTTTTTATTTTTTAAATTGAAAGATCATACCTGCAAGTGGTCCTAATTTTGGCTTGATATAGTATTTAAAGCCATTGCGATCTCCTTTTGTTGTATAAAGTTGTGTACCATTAAATTGATTAGATCCACTGTATATATCTTTATCACTATTAAGGATTTCTTGATATCTTCCTGATCTAGGAACGCCAATCTCATAAGTTTGATGGACATTAGGTGTCATATTTAAAACAACAACAACAATTTCATCATCACTAAATCTTATATAAGAAAATACGGATTGTGCTCGATCATCAACAACAGACCATTTAAATCCTTTAGGATCATGATCATATTGATATAATGCTGGATGATGACGATAAACTTGTGCTAAATCTTTAAAGAAACGATGTTGTTTTTGAAAAGGTTCTTGACTAAGCAAATGCCAATCGAGTTCTTTGTGAACATCCCATTCACTAAAACCAGCAAATTCTTGACCCATAAATAATAATTTTTTACCTGGGTGTGATATCCAAAGCGTTAATAATAATCGCCAGTTCGCAAGTTTTTGCCACATATCTCCTGGCATTTTATTTGATAAACTACCTTTCATATGAACAACTTCATCGTGTGAGAATGGTAATACAAATTGTTCGTTAAATGCGTACACTAAGCCAAATGTGATTTTATCATGATGATATTTTCTATGAACTGGATCCTCTTTGAAATATCTTAAAACATCATTCATAAATCCCATGTTCCATTTATAGTTAAATCCAATACCACCAACATCTACTGGATGTGTAACTGCTGGATAATCAGTTGAGTCTTCTGCCATAAATAAGAAGCGGTCATCCTTACCAAATAAATGATAAGATAATTGTCTTAAAAAGTTGATTGCGTCTTGATTTACACCTATATTTCGATCACCTAGATAATAAATCAAATTAGATACAGCATCTATTCTATATCCATCAACATGGAAATAATCCATCCAAAATGTTAAAGCTGATAACATAAAACTTCTTGTAATGCCTTTTGAAAAATCAAGATTATCTGTACCCCATGTAACATTTTCTCTTCTTTTTTGATCATTAAACTCATAGAGTGGTGTACCATCAAAAAAACTTAATCCATGGGCATCTTTACAAATATGTCCTAAAACCCAGTCCATGATAACACCAATACCTTCTTGGTGAAGTCTATCGATTAAATACATATAGTCTTTTGGCGAACCATATCTTGATGTTGCAGCAAAATATCCAGTGCCTTGATATCCCCAAGAATCATCTAAAGGATGTTCATATAATGGTAAAAATTCAACATGTGTATACCCAATTGATTTGATATACTTGATGAGATCTTCTACAACTTCATTATAGGCTTTAAAAGCTCCAAATTTTCTTTGCCAAGAACCTAAATGAATTTCATAAATTAACACTGGTTGTTGATAAGGTTTTTGCTTTTCATACATCCATTTTTGATCATGCCACTCATAATGATCGATATCATATACTTTTGATCCTGTTTGTGGTCTAACTTCTGTAAAATGTCCATAAGGATCTGTTTTGTGAAGAATTCTGCCATCATGCGTATGAATTTCATACTTATAAATTTGCCATTCCTGATTTCCCGGAACTTCTATTCTAAAAACACCTTGATAATGTATTTTTGTTAATACATGTTTCCAGCTTTCATAATTATTAAATTCTGCTATCAAACGTACTTCTTTTGCATTTGGAGCATAAACAGTAAATTCTGTAGCGTAAACATCACCTTTATCATTTCTTAAAAGGTGAGATCCAAATATTTTAAAAGCTTGGTCGTGCAATCCATTTAAATACAAATTTACATCATGATCTGAAATAAGGCGCATAAGATTCTCCTTTATTTTTTGATATGAACAATATATATACCAGGTTGATCAACATAAATTGCGTTTTCTTCTGAAATTGCCTTTTGTGAAGGGAAAATAAGTTTTCCTTCTTCTAAAGGTAATTTTTCTAAATCATAATAATTTTTGATGTAATGAATCAAAATATGCTTATCATCTTCTAGTCGATAAACAATCAGTTTTTTATCTTTGACAATAGTTACATTTTGATTATAAGTAGTTTGTCTATAGAGTTTATATTTTTTTCTTAGCTTAAGTAAAGCTTTTAATTTTTTAACTGATTCTTCTTTTATTCTCCAATGAATTTGATTGATTTCATCTGGATGATTATATGAATTTTCAACACCTTTTTTCGTGCGATAAAACTCTTGACCAGCATGATAGAATGGGATACCTTGTGATATTGCAATTAAGTGATTTGCAAAATCTTGTGCGATTTTAAAATCAGGAAGTGCAAAACCATGAGATAATATCATTTTGTCATAAAAAGTTAAGTTATCATGACATTCTACATAATTGATCGATTGATTTGGTGATAAAAACATATCTGGTGAGCCGATGATGGCTTGCATCGCTTTTTGAGTTAAATGATGATTACCCATTGTGAAACCTAATCCATCGCCGTGTAATTCACCTTTCATAGTATTACGATAAAAGTCATTAAAATGAGCATAATTTGGAAAAGCTGCATGATTATGCATATTAGATCTATTTTTTGGTTTAACTTCTGTTTGCATATTCCATCCTTCACCATAAAGCATGATATAAGGATTAATCGCTTTTAACGTCTTTTCTATAGTTAACATTGTTTCTAAGTCTAGTAGTCCCATTAAATCAAATCTAAATCCATCAATTTGATACGTATTAACAAAATGAACTAAACTATCAACAATTAGTCTTCTAACCATGTAATTTCTTGTTTCTACATCATTTCCACAATATGATCCATTAGTCATTTTATAATCTTTATCATGTCTATAAAAATAACCAGGAACAATATCATCATATGGAAATGTTTTATGATTGAAAACATGATTATAAACGACATCCATATTGATGCCTAATTTCATGTCATGTGCGGTTTTTACAATCTTTTTGAGCCCATTAATGCGATCAAGTGGATCATTTGGTTCTTTAGAATACCATCCTTCAACCGCAAAATATAAGCTCGGATTATATCCCCAATTGTATTTTAGATTTTTCTCTTCATCAAAGACATCATCAAAGTCAAAAACTGGAAGTAATTGTAGATGAGTCATTCCAAGTTTTTTAATGTAGCTTAAAACATTACCACCCAAAATTTTACTTTCTTCAATTAATCCTTCATATAAACCTTTGTGTTCAACATCTAAATTAATGGACATATCTCTAACATGGCCTTCATAAATGACTGCGTCCACATAGTTTTTTACTTTAATAGGTGTTTTTTCTAACTCTATTGTTTGGTTGAAATCAACAACGTGACTATATTTTGATGATGCTGCTTTAGTATAAGGATCTTTAACTGATTTAAATGCATCAACAAGTCTAATATCATAATGATATGGTTTTAAATGATGATCCCCAACTACAGTAGTTTTCCAAATAGGCTCTTCATAAGTCATTGGATATCTTTTTTCATCAAGAACTAAAACAACTTCTTTTGCTACTGGTGAAAATAGATAAAACGAAGTTTCTTCCTTAGAATACACAAACCCTAAAGGTCCATCATATCTAAATCTTTTTTCAAATGCAGGTGTTAATGTGACAAGACCTATCAGTAAAGGATATATTTTGCCATTAATTGTAATATGATCTACTTCGTGTAATCTCATATCTTTATCTGTTTGAAAATATTGATGTGATCCGTTTTTTAACCAATTAACTTCGTATCCATCAAGTTTGATTTCATAGATATATGCATCACTTTCAACACGTAACAATCTAAAATCATCAATAAAAATATTCATCGTTTTTGACCTCGGTTAGTTCTAATTATCATAGGTTTATGGTTTAATTCTATTTTACCATGTTTGACGATAATATCTTCTTGATTAAGCATATTTTGATAGATACCATCCCTTAATGAAACTGGTACTTCATCTTTATTTTCAAGATTAAAGATACCAAGTAAGTACTGGTCATTATAGTCATATGAAAACACTGCAATGTCATCATGATTTTCTAAATGAAAATTTCCATGTGTAAAGGTTGGATCTTTTTTCATGGTTGTTAACAATTTGATATAGTTCTCAAGAGATTTTTCTTTTTGCCATGGAATTAAGTCATTTTCAAATAAATCTGGATAATGATCAATTTCATGTTCCATTCCAGCATATATAAATGCAGTACCCTTAATAAAAAACATCATAGTTAGCATGTTTATAAAATGATAGTGATCCTTAACTTTCGATCTCAATCTTTTTTGATCATGATTTTCAAAATTTCTAAGTTTGATATAGTTTTTAGGATAAATCATTTCTTGATGATAAATCTCTTCAAGCCATCTTGACAATTTTTTGTTGTCTTTTAAGAGATAATCATCCATATAATCAAAAATGTCATAGTCGTAGCATATATCAAATGCCTCATACATTTGACTATCTGATGAACAATCGTAACCTAAATCTCTAATATATTTAATAAAACCAGGATGTACTGATTCTGTCAGCCAGATTAAATCTGGATTGATCTGATCAACTGCTTTTCTAGCTTCCACCCAAAACTCAATAGGTAATAATGGTGCAACATCACAACGATATCCATCAACTATTTTCGCCCAATACTTAAGGACATCTATGAAGTAATCCCATACCTCTTTGTTGCTATAATCTAAATCTGTAATATCGCTCCAATCGCCAACACGATTTGCGAGACTACCATCAGGTTTTTTGTAAAACCAATCCGGGTTTGTTTGAGTTAATACAGAATCTCTAGATGTGTGATTAATCACGATATCCATCATGACTTTCATATCTCTTTTATGTGCTTCATCAACAAGTTTTTCTAAATCGTCTAAAGTACCTAGTTCAGGATGAATTTGATAGAAATCAACAATAGAATAAGGGCTTCCTTGAGCCCCTTTTCTATCTTTTTTTCCAATTGGATGAAAAGGGAGTAAATAGATGATATCTACTCCCATGTTTTGAATTCTATCTAGGTCATCAATAATACCTTCGAAATTTTGTTTTTTCGAATGTTGTCTAGGAAAAACTTGATAAATGGTAGCACTTCTTAAGTTTAAGTCTGTTTGCTTAGCCATTTGAATCATTCCTTCTTATTTATTGTTTAATTTAATTGTTTCTAAATGCCAAATATCTTTGTTATAGTTTGCAATAGTTCTATCTGATGTGAAGAATCCTGAATGAGCAATATTCATAATAGATTTATGTAACCAACCTTTACGATCTTTATATGCTTCGTTAGCAACTTCATGTGCTTTTACATAACTGTTAAAGTCTTTCATGACTAAGAAATAGTCGCTATTTAGCAAGTTATTTAAAATATAGTCGAAATGTGCTGGGTTCTTTTTAAGTGTTCTAATGAACTTAAACACGTTTTGTAATCTTGGATCTTGATCATAGATTTCTCTTGGTTTATATCCATTTTTCTCATAAATTTTTGATACTTCTTCAGCAGATAAGCCGAAAATAATATTATTTTCTTTACCTGCTTCTTGAACGATTTCAACGTTTGCTCCGTCCATTGTACCAATGGTGATTGCTCCATTCATCATGAATTTCATGTTACCAGTTCCACTAGCTTCTTTAGTAGCAGTTGATATTTGCTCAGATAAATCAGCAGCTGGCATGATATATTCTGCGTAAGTTACATTGTAATTTTCAACAAACACAACCTTTAATAAATCATTTGTATCTTTATCGTTATTAACAACTGCTGCAACCGTATCGATAAGTTCTATAACTGCTTTTGCCATGTGATAACTTGGTGCTGCTTTAGCACCAAAGATGAATGAATGTGGATAGTAGTCTTTCTTGAATGATTCATCTGATTTTAATCTTTGATATACATAAATGATATGAAGAATATTCATAAGTTGTCTCTTATATTCATGAAGACGCTTGACTTGAATATCAAAAATTGAGTTTACATCGAGTTTAACACCTTGTTCTGCATAAATACGATCAGCTAATGCTTGTTTTTTAGCACGCTTCATATCATCAATTTGTTTTTGTGTTTCTAAGTCATCTTTGAAAGGATCTAGCAACTCTAGTTTTGTTAAGTCTTCTCTCCAAGATGTACCAATTTTTTCATCTAAAATTTGAACTAATTCTTTATTGGTGTGAATTAACCATCTACGATGCGTAATTCCATTAGTTTTATTATTAAACTTATTAGGATATAAAGTGTAGAAATTCTTCATTTCAATGTGTTTTAAAATGTCTGTATGAAGTGCCGCAACCCCATTAACACTAAATGATCCAAAAATACAAATATGAGCCATACGTACATGGTTGTGACCGATAAGGGACATTAAATAAATTTGCTCGTTATTAAATCTACCATCATTTTCAAGAATTTGTTTGAATCTACGATTCATTTCTTGAAGAATTTCATATATTCTAGGAAGTAGATTTCTAAAAATACCTTTGTCCCATTTTTCTAGAGCTTCAGCTAAAATCGTATGATTTGTAAATGCGCAAGTATTTGTAGTGATATTCCATGCTTCATCATAACCAATGCCTTCTTCATCCATAAATATTCTCATTAATTCAGGAATAACAAGCGTTGGATGTGTATCATTGATTTGGAAGGTGTAATACTTATGAAATTCTTTAATAGAACGTCCTAAAGCTTTGTGTTCTTTAATCGCGTGTTTAACACCAGCTGCACTGAAAATATATGATTGAAGTAATCGAATTGTTTTTCCATCTTCTGTTGAATCATCAGGATATAATTGATCATCGACACCATCAACAATTTTCATATATTCTTCATCTTGATGTTTTTGTTTGTCAGATGGTTCAGTTGACCATAATCTTAATGATGTTACAACACCATTTTGATCACCAACAACCTTAACATCATAAGGTACAGCCTTAATCCATACAGGATTAATCAGTTTTGTATGTTCTACATAACCAAAAAGTGGAATTTCAATTGCGTTTTCTTCATCTCTTGATTCCCAAATAAACTCTTGATTTAACCATGGATCTTTATGTTCAACTTGCTTATGATCTTTGATTTCTTGCACGAAGAACCCATGTTTATATCTTAAACTATTTCCATAAAGTGGTAATGCAAGCGATGCAGATGAATCTAAGAAACATGCCGCAAGTCTACCCAAACCACCATTTCCTAAACCAGCATCAACTTCTGCGTGTTCTACTTCATTTAAGTCAATACCTAATTCATTGAATCCTTCTTTAACAATGTCGTAATATCCACTGTTTTGAAGATTATTAGTAATTAATCTACCCATTAAAAATTCCATTGAAAAATATATGGTTTTTTTCATTTGATGATCGTTAACATATTGATTTGTTTTTTGAAAAGCATCTTCTAAACTTTCATCTAAAAGGTGTGCTAAAACGTTATATCTTTGATATACAGTTGACTCTTTAAGATCAACTTTATATGTTTCATTCAACTTTGATAAAAATGCATTCTTAAAATCATTTTTAGTTTTAAAATTATTTTTCATGTTTATGTCTCCTTACATACTTTATCAATTATATTTTACCATGAAAGCTGTCTTCTGATATGTTGGTACCGTTTACACAAATATAAAAATCTACAAAAAAAAGGGTGAATGTTTCACCCTTTAATATAAAACTTTTTTTAACCCTTTGTAGCCCCAGCCATAATACCTTCGATAAGATATTTTTGGAAAGCCATATAAAGCGCTGTAATTGGTACACCAACGAAGATAGCACCAGCTGCGAATGCACTATAATGTTGATAATTAAGGTCATTGATAAACCTAAATAAACCAACAGCAAGTGTCCATTGCTGAGTAATATCATAATCTGGGCCTGCACCTTCAGGTTTAAACCTTAGCAAGTATCCTGGAAGCATATAATCCATCCATGGTCCCATAAACATAGATACCGCAACAAACGTTAAGATCGGTACTGCAAGTGGTAAGATAATCCTAATAAAGATTTGGAGTTTATTCGCTCCATCAATCATCGCAGACTCATCTAAATCTTTTGGTATTTGTGATAAGAACCCTTTAATAAGCCATAAGTTACCTGGGATACTACCACCGATATATAAAATAGATAAAGCTGTAGGTTTACCTAATAAACCAAACTTCCAGAAAAGTACATACATCGCAATTAACCCCATAAATGAAGGGAATGCTTGAAGTACTAGTATCGTAAGAAGTCCTGCTTTTTTACCTTTGAAACTAAATCTTGCAAATACATATGAAGCACCGGTAATCAAGATTGTACCAACAAACATATTGATTAATGCAATCTTTAATGTGTTCCAATACCATCTTGTAAAGTTTGTTTCTTCAAATAAATATTGGAATGCTCCAAATGTTGGATTTTCTGGCCAAATTGCACTTGGAATATCTGTTCTAAGGTTAGAAAATGCCATACCAAAGATATAAATAACAGGAACAATAACTATAATTGCAACTAAAGTAATTTCACCGTATATCAAGATTCTTTGAACAAAATTTGATAAACTGAAAACTTGTTTTAATCCTTGTTTTGAAACATTTCTGCGTTTTTCTTTAGAGTAGTAATAATAAAATCCATAGACTGGTATTAGCCCAATTAAGCCGACCATTGTACCTTCATAACCTTTTTTACGAGCATAATCTACAACTGTACCTTGATGAATAAACAACAACAAGATTACGATAAATATTGAAAATAATGTTTGTAATAAATTGTTTTGTAGTGATAAATAAATCAATACTGCTGCTGGAACAAAAATGACAATTCCAACAAATACAACTAGCATCGTAAATAGAGTACGTTTAGATAAGATATCAAAACTTAACAAGTGGTTAAGTTCAATGTCATCAACATTTGTTCTTGATTTTAAATTCTTAGCATAATAATAACCATAAACTGGAATCAAGCTCATTAAAAGATATTTTCTTCCTTCATATCCTTTTTTAACTGCATGATCATAAGCTGTTCCAAAACTTACTCCGATAAATACGAGTAAGACATAAATCAATAAGACATATAATAGTATCATCGCTTAATCCTCCTGGAATGCTCTTGTTTTTGATAGGTTCCATGCAGTTAAAGACCCAACAAACAAGAAGATCAGTACTGAGAACACAGATGCCATATTAAAGATCGAATAATCAACCGTTAATGTATACATCCATGAAATCAGGATATCCGTGTCTCCAGCAAACCCTCTGCTGGCTATACCAGAATTCGGACCACCACCAGTGATAAAGTAGATGACCCCGAAGTTATTAAAGTTCCCCGAGAATGTCATAATTAAGATCGGTGCTGTCGAATAAAGCACTAATGGCATCGTAATTTTTGTAATCTTTTGCATATTGGATGCCCCATCGATATCTGCAGCTTCGTAAAGCGTTTTATCGATTGCTGTCATAACCCCTGTCATGAGTGCCATGAAATAAGGGAATCCTAACCAGATGTTAACAACAATAAGTGTTGCTCTAACAAAAGTTGGATTAAATGGGTTACTAAACCATTGAATATTCGATTCACCTAAATAGAGTAATTTTGAAAAGCCTGTTAAACTTTCGTAACTTACTCCTAACATATTAAGATTTCTTAAAATTTCATAAATACCTATATCTTGTAAGAACGTATTAATAAATCCGACTTCATTAAACATAACTGAGAAAACCATTTGTGATAATAACGCTGGAATCGCCCATGGCAGGATCAGTACAGTTCTCCAAAACTTTCTAAATACAACTTTTTCGCTATTTAAGATTAATGCTTGGAAGAATCCACCAAAGAATACGGTTGCTGTAGCAAGCACTGCCCAAACAACTGTCCATGATAAAACTCTCCAGAAAGCTACCCCAAAGGATGCCCCTAAACCACTTGTAAAATTAAATAATGCTATAAAGTTTGTTAATCCTACCCAATCGAATGTATCTAACATCGATTCGTTACCTGAAATATTTGTGAATGCTATAACAAAGCCAAATGCAATTGGCATGATTGAAATAAATCCTAAAACAAAAATCGCAGGTGATAAGACAATATATTCAAAGCTTTCTTCATAAACATTTTTAAAGTAAGCTCCATCCTTTAATACTTTTTCTTTCTTTCTCTTCTTTTCACTAGTTACATAGGCATCTCGAATACCCCATGCCATAAATATGAAGAAAAAGAAAGATAATATAACACCAATTAAACCTTCAAGTAATAACATGGTTGATACATGCCCTCTAACAGGCACTGTCTCAGATACACTAAATGATGTTAATAATGAATAATCACTATCACTATTACCAACCATTGCATCCATTAGTCCCATATGACCACTAATATTCACTTTTTTTGCAGTTCCTAAGGTAACTACAGACCAATAACCTCTTACAAATAACCCACCTTGATCATAGAAGAAATTATTATATTGTTCTTCAAAATCATCTCTAATCTCAGGGTTTAATTCATGATATATTTTTATCATTAGTTTTGTGATATCAACACCGGTATACTCATTCCATGCATATGAGAATGTGTATGACATCGCTTGTCTAAATGTCACTGAAAACTCTGTTTCTTTATATTGAATTCGTCTTGAGTTATAAATTAGATTTGGTTCATAATATTCATAAATGTTTCCATCTAGTAGATAAATCGGACCTTCAACTGGAACTTGTGTAGGATCTGTCAAACTCACAACTTCACTAGTCTGTAAATCGATGTATACTGTTAAAACACCATCTGTAGCTCTTACATAATATTTTGATCCATCAGTAAAAATATTGCCTGATTTTACAAACAATGTAAGGTCAGTGACGCTTGTTATAATGTTATTTTCGCTTAATTCTCCCGTAAGAACTGTAGTTTCTACATATTCTTTTTTGTTGCTTCCGTCTTCTTGTTCTATGTTTCTTTCAACATAGTATTTGCCATCAACATCTTTATATAGGGTTTGTTTTCTAATCAAATGCACTAGGTTTTCTTCATTATAAGTCGTATTAAAATCCTCTAGTAATATATCTTCACTAGTCACCATGTTGGTATATTTGATTGGATTATTCTTTTTGAGATCTTGAGCAAAGAATTCTATAAATAATTCTTCAGTTAGGTTAGTCGCACCACCTATTTCATCAAGAAATAGATCGAAATCTTCATAAGATTCGCCTTCAACAAGTTTATTATAATTATACTCCGCCATAAACCCATTAACGTACCATTCATCGCCTAAATTATTACCTGCAACTTTATCGTAAGCATTAATATCATCTTGATAATGACTTGTTCCAAGTTCAATACCTATAAATAATACAAAAACGACAAAAAAGAATAGAAACTTAAAGATTTGCCCATTGAGTAATTGTCCTAGGCCCCAAACAATCCCAGAAGCAATTGCTTTTAAAATGCTAAATATTTTCATTGAGCCCTCCGTTATATAAACTAAATGAGGACGGCAAGATTATGCCGCCTCATCATAGTTTTAATATATATTATCTTACTTTTTTTAACCAGCTAGACCTACACGAGTTCTATATGATTGTTCAGCTGTAGCAGCTGCTGTAGCAGGAGCAACACCGTTGTTCCACACTTCAATAACCATAGTTTCACCTGGTCCCCAATAATATGTTACTTGTGGGATTGTAGGCATTGGAACTGATGTTTGTAATTGATCAGCCATAGCTAATAATAATGAATCTGTACTTACACCTTCGATATCTCCTAAAAGATCAGTCTTAAGTGCTGGTAATTTACCTTTGTATTCATACATTAATTCCATAGCGATGTCAGAAGCTAAGAATTCAACAAATTTAATTGCATCTTCTCTATTTTCTGAGTATTTGTATACTGCAGCCATTTGAGCACCAGCAAATGTTTGAGTTACTGTATCAACACCATCAACATTAATTGTTGGCATTGGAGCAATCGCAAAGTTTAAACCAGCATTCTTATAAGCTTCAATATTCCATGGACCTGCAATGATATAAGGAATCTTACCTAATTCGAAATTACCACCAGCTGAAATTGAGTTATGAGAACCTGTACCAGTTGTACGTGGTTTAAGTTCGTCTCTCATCCATTCTAATGCTGGAACTGCATTTTCAAATCCTACTGCAGATGGATCATCTAAGTTATCACCAAATGGATAGAATCCAAATGCTGAATAAATCGCTTGGTTGAAGTAACTATCAGCCCAGTGACTTGAAGTTCCTAAATAATATAAACCAGCTTCTGCGTTAGTTCTACCAGAACCATCAGCAGCTTGAGCAGCATTCCAAACGTCAGCTGCAGCAAAGATTTCTTCGAAAGTTGTAGCAGGTGTAGTGATTAAATCAGTATTGTAATATAAACCAACTGATTCTAATGACATTGGTACTGCATATAATCTTTCAACAGCATTTTCGCTTGCTGGATCAAATGAGTTAGCAGATTCGTCATAAGTTAAAGTTGCGATTTGAAGACCTAGTTCAGCTGAACGTTCTTCAAGTGCAGTACGAGTTGCTTCTGGAAGTGGATAAACCAAATCTTCTAAAACAGCTTGCGCTAAATGGTCATGTGGGAATTGGAATACGTCAGCACCATTTCCTGAAGGACCAAATGTCTTTAATAATTCACGAGCATCAACGCTACCCATATGTTCATGTTCAACAACGATATTTGGGTATACTTTGTTGAATTCTTCGATAACTGCTTGCATATATTCACCATTTTCATCATCAATCCATACACGGATTTTTGATTTTTGTGTAAATGTATCAGCAAAATCGATTAATTCACCATTATTATCTGGATCTGTTGGATCTGTTGGATCCGTTGGATCTTCTGTGTCATTACATGCAGCAAGAGTTAAGCCACCTAATAATACAAATAAAATTAATAGAAATTTTTTCATGATATAGCCTCCCTTACTCTTTAACTACTCTAAAGATGAATGTTTCTTCGGTAACATTACCCCATTCATCAACAACACGTAACATAATTTCATAATCGCCTTCAGTTCTAGTATCTAATACTGAGAATTCACCTTTAGGTACGAATACGAATGGTGTTAAGTCACCGTCACGATCGTCAGTAGCTCTAAATCTTGGGAATAAGTTTTGATTAAACGGAGTTCCCCAAGGTACTTCGATTATTCTTTGATCAGCAGCAACACCAACGATATTAGTTGGAGAAATAAATGTAATTACTGGTGCTTCTGTATCCATTGCTAAATCGATTTGTGCTTCAACTTCACCATTGTTAAAGAATACAGTATATTCAGCAGTATTCACAAGTGGAGTCTTTAAGATAATTACAAATGAATTTAATGTTGGGTTTGTTGTTGCAAAGTCAACACGATCAATTGTAAGTGCTGAACCATAAGTGCCATCACCTAAATCAGCTCTAACTTCAAACCAACCTTCGATTTCTTTTTGTGCTAAATATTTAACACCAGCATCTGGATATGGAGATTCAACTAATGCACTTGTCTTAACAATGATTGTTGTAGGATCAACTGCATAAGTACCATCTTGTTCTTCAGCATTGTATTCTTTTAATTTGAATGTGAATGCTTCATCAGCAAATGTAGCTGGATCATTGTAATAAACATTGTCACCAACTGTATATGCGTTACCTTTACTTAAAACATAAGCAACACCAGTGTCACCTAATACAGGTGATTCAGGAAGTGCATTTGTTAAAGTAACGTCACCAGTCTTCTTAGTAGCATCATCGCCAGCATAAACTAATAAACCAGCATCTGTTCCAGTTGAGTGTAACATTGCAGCTTTAACTTCATTACCATCTGATGTTTTTCCAGCAGTACTGAATACTTGTGCAGGATTACCCCATTCAGCAGGAACATCTACCCAACCATTCCACGAATGAACACCAATGTTTTCTTCATAGCTTCCTGATGGATCATAATACACTAATAACATATTATAATGATCGTTTGATGCAACAAATGATTGTGGATCAGTGATCACGCCTTCAGTTTTAACTGTTGCAGCGCCTTCGAATACATATACGTGAACTGTTTCGCCTTCAATAATTGTGTCTGCAGGAATATTAACATCACCTGTTAATTTTCTGTCCCAGTTAGGGCCGCCATTTTCCCAAAATACAGCAATAAATCCGACTTCTGTTCCAACAGCTATGTCATTATAGTTCCAATAAGCACCAAATGCATCGGTACCATCTGCTTCTTTACCAGCTGCTGTACTACCCCAAGCCCAAGAACCTAGACCTTCATAATCGCCATCCCAAGCTTGGAAATGTACAACTAAGTTTCCTGTACCAGCTGCTGATGCTTTAACACCAAATAAAGCTGCTACTGAAAGTACTAAGAAAAAGGCTAATAATACTTTTTTCATTTTATTCTCTTCCTCCTAAGTTTTTATTAAGAATTCTAATCAATTCTCGACACTTTGATTTTATCACAATATGTAAAAAAATGTAAACGCTTTATACTTTGTGCAAATGTGCAACCGTTTTCTTTTTGTAATCGCTATCATGATATTAACAAAATACGTTAAATACATGTTATATTTAAAATATAAGGAGGCATAAAAATGAAAAAGATAATAACAATGCTACTCGTCATATTTTCAATTTTTACAATGGGTATAACTTCTGTTGCTGCAGAACTACCAACAACACTTGTTGTACATTATTATAGATATGATCAAAATTACACCGGTTATGATTTCTGGATGTGGGAAAGTAATCCTTCATCTCTTGGCGGAATCGAACACGATTTCGATCCATTACAAACAGGAGACTATGGTGTTTATTACGAAGTTAATTTAACAGAAGATTATCCAACAGCTACACAGTTGGGTATCATCATTAGAAAAGGAAGCTGGGATGGTTATCGTGAACCAGGCGGAGATCGTTTTATTAATTTAAATACGATTGAAGTCGTTGATGGAACTGCTCATGCTTATTTTGTTGAAGGTGATATTAGAATCGGGACATCTCAGGCTGATCTAGATAATAATATTCCTGATTATAGAGATAAGATTCTAACAGCTGCATTTAATGCTAATGAACAAATCGTCGTAAAAACAACAAGCATACCAACGCTTGGTATTGATGTTTATGAAAACGATACACTTACTTTATCAACAACTACTACTACAACAACGACAACTATTACTGTTCCTGATATTGATATTTCAAATACATATAAGGTAGTAGCTAAATTTGCTGATAACGAAAGTGAACAAATTGTGTCACTACAAAATATTTATGACACTGAAGCATTTGAGGATTTATACACTTATGAAGGTACTTTAGGTGTTAGCTTTGAAGATGAGTTTACTGTCTTTAGATTATGGGCACCTTTAAGTCAATCAGTGACCTTAAATATATATAACCAAGGTCATCCAAATTATAATGATTTAGGTGAACCAAATAGTGAACTTACGCCATTCCAATCAGAACCTATGTATAAAATAGAAAACGGTGCATGGGAAATTAAGTTAACTGGTGATTATGATTTCAAATATTATACATTTAGTGTTAATAATAATGGACAAACTTTTGAAGTCACTGATCCATATGCTTATTCTACTGGTGCAAACGGTCAAAGAGGTATGATTGTTAACTTTGATGAAGTCAACCCTGAAGGTTGGACATATGATGATCGTCCTGATACGATCGAAAATTTAACTGATTATATTGTTTATGAACTACATGTAAGAGATTTAACAACTCATAATACATGGCAAGGCACTGAAACTTATCGTGGTAAATTCATGGGATTAACTGAATCAGGTACAACTTATACTGAAGATGGTCTGACTGTTAAAACCGGTTTAGATCATATTGAAGAGTTAGGGGTAAATGCTGTTCAGTTATTACCAATATTTGATTTTGGATATGTTGATGAAGTTCAAGTCGCAAACAATCCAAACTATCAAAATGTATTCAATTGGGGTTATATGCCATATCACTTCAATACTCTTGAAGGTTCTTATGCAACAAATCCATTCGATGGTGCTACAAGAATTAATGAGTTCAAACAAGTTGTGATGGCACTTCACGAAAAAGACATAAGAGTCATTATGGATGTTGTTTATAACCATACTGGTGAATCAGCAACTTCTAATTTCCATAAAATTGTTCCAGGTTACTATCATCGATTAACCCAAGATGGAGGATTCTCTAATGGTTCTGGTACAGGTAATGAAACAGCTTCAGAACGTGCAATGATGAGAAAGTTTATGGTTGACTCAGTAGAATTCTGGGCAACTGAATATAATCTATCAGGTTTTAGATTTGACCTTATGGCACTTCACGACTATGAGACTATGAATGAAATTCAAGCAACGCTTTCAGAAATCGATCCAACAATTGTTGTTTATGGTGAACCTTGGAACGGTGGATCAACTCCACTTCCATCATCTATAGATGCGGGAAAAACTAATATTCAAAATATGAACTTAGTTGGTGCGTTTAACGATGTGACTAGAGATGCTGTTAAAGGTTCAGTATTCCAAGCAAATGAAGCAGGTTGGGTACAAGGTAATGTTTCAGCATATAATTATGATGGTATTAAATATGGTGTTGTAGGTGGCATTGATTATCCTGGTATTAATCAAGTTGATGCTTGGCATTTAAATCCAAATCAAACTATAAATTATGTATCAGCTCATGATAATAATACTTTATACGACAAACTCAAACTTACAAGAGTTTCAAGTAGTTTAGTTGATGAGTTACAAATTCAAGCAAATGCAATCATCTTAACATCTCAAGGTATCCCATTCTTACATGCTGGTGTTGAGATTATGAGATCTAAACCAGATGGCGCAGGCGGATATGATCATAACTCTTATGAATCTCCTGATTCAGTGAATCAAATTAGATGGGATCGAAAAGTTGAGTACTATCGTGTTTTTGAGTACTATCAAGCATTAATAAGCATAAGAAAAGCACTTCCTCATTTTAGAATGAACAGTGCAGAACAAATTTTAGCAAATTTACAATTTTTAGATACAGATGCTGGCTTGCAAGGTTTAGCATATCGAATCACTGGTGGAACAAATGCACCAGATGTCATTGTCATACATTCTGGTAATCCACAATATGGATTAACTGGTGTGACATTGGATTCCGGTAAAACATATAAAGTCTTAAGTAACTCATTAGAAGCAAATCCAAACGGATTAGAAACTGTAAGTAACGCAGTTTTCGTTCCTGCAAATACAACGATGATTTTACTTGAAGAAATGCCAGATGCTATTGAGATCAAAGAAGCTTCAGTAACGATAGAAAAAGGTCAAGCATTTGATCCTTCATCAAACGTTGAAGTTTTAAATGATAATGTTGATATTTACTACTCAGATTATCATAATGTAGATGCACCTGGTAGATATACAATTACAGTAGCTGTTAATGATCCATATACTGGTTACAAGCTTTATTTCTACACACTTTATGTTGGTGGTCAAGCATACAATGTCACCATAAATAACGAAGGAAGTGGTGAATAATATGAAAAAATTAACAACAGTATTTGTTTTCATAATTATTGGATTAACTTTAGTTGCTTGTGGTGGTGATGAACCCAAAGACATCGAAGTAACTATCATCGATTTGAATATCGAATCAAATGAAATTATAGCTGATGTCATCGTAACAGAAACATTCAAAGAATTGAAGCAACTTGAAGAAATCGCATATAATGTATCAAGTCAACTTTACGAAGAAAACTTTGAAATAATTGGTGCTTCTTCTTATTCATTGATTATAAACTTTTATGACAGTCAAGGAAGTTTTGATGCTGAAGATGTGTCTTATGGAACGATTATTTTTGATGTGAACAAGACCATGGAAAATCCTGGGTTGTCACTTAATCAAAATCAATTATCAATTGACTAAAAATAAAGGCCCTTTAAAAAATAATGTGGCGAACACAAAATAGGGCTATAAAAAATTATATGGCAAAAAGGCCTATAAAAAATCGTATGGCAGTCAAAAGGACTCATCATTTGGTGAGTCCTTTTATCTTGTCATAACTCAAATCATTATCAATTTTTAAATGGTATATCTTTATTAATGCTATACATGATCCTATTTCTTAGCCTTGTAAATTTTTTTATGCCATTAGCTGTTTTAATGATTGTTTTTATTTTATTATTAGTAGATTCTATAGGTCCATTAGAAATGCGTCTATCATCATAAATCATAAATGAGTTTATGATTTCAGTTTCCCATTTCATCAGTGTATGTCCAAAAGTCCTCATTTGTGGATGTGCATGATTTCTAAAAGCTTCTATGAGGGTATAGAGTTCATCACCAGCTTCGTCATAAGTTGCTGTTAAGTTGAACTCCCTATATCTTTCTTTTAACCGATATGCAGATGATAATGTTTTATCAATTGATAGTAAATAGTTTAATATGTCTGACTTATGCCAATATCGATTGATTTTATGAATTTTGATGTATTTGTCTGTGATATCCTCATATCCCTTCAAGAAGAAATAACTAAATTTCTTTAGCATATAATAATACATATCTTCATAAGCAGGACCACTTTTGTGTTGTTTATAAAGGTTCATCGTATCAATTCGTATCCGATCAATGGCTGAATTTAATGTTCTAATCACGTGAAATGAATCTACAGCTATTTTTGCATTTGGAAAAGAAAGTTTAATGGCGTCTCTATAAGATTCCCACATATCTATAATAAAGACTTCAACACCCGCTCTTTCTCCTTGTGAAATGCGAGAGAAATAATCGATTAAGTAACTTTTTCTTCTTGTTGCTAGTACATCTATGATTTTATGATCTATGAAATCATAGAGCACACAAGCATATTTGTATTTGTTCATCTTTGCTGTATAAAATTCATCAATACTAATGACTTTAGGTAGTCGTCTTCTATGGGATTCAACACTCTCATCAAATAGATTTAAAACGGTTTGAATGGACACATTGTAGTGCTCTGCGGTTGCTGTAAACGTATGATCACCTGATTTTAAATAATTTAGGATCTTTACTCTGGTATATAAACTTAGATTCCCATATGGTTTGGTAAATGGATTACATTCACTAAATGTTTTATGGCATATTTTACATCTATATCTTCTTTGATGAAATCTAATAAGACAGGGTTGATGCGTAGAAATTGAGTGTATAATCTTTTTATAAGTATATCCTAAAAAACGTAAGTCTTCAGATTGACATATTGGACATAATTGCTGTTTTGATTTTAACTTGAGCTCAATGATAAGTCTTTCTTGTTCAAGTCTTGTTTCTAATGATTCAATATCTTTTCCTACAAGATTTAAATATAATAAATCTATGGTATAATCATGCATGAAAACCTCCTTCTTATAAGTTATGACAATTACTTATATTATAAAAGAGGTTTTCTTTTTTATACAAAGAAAAAAGGCCTTTAAAAAATCGTATGGTATACCACATAATATTTTATAGCCTATCTCTTGCCATATAATTATTTAAATATCTAAAATAAAGGGAACTTTCATCAAGTTCCCTTTTTTCAGTTATGTAAAATAGATGGTGGCTAAATAATAGCTGTCCAAATGATGGTGGCTTACCACCATGTTTTTTAAAGCGTTTTTTTGAATATAAAAAGAAGACCTCAATCTATGCTACAATTTTAGTAACTAGCTAATTCGTAGAAAGAGAGGTCTTCATGAATGATGATACCATAAAATTATTAAATCTTGAACACATTGAGCACTTAATTGAAAGTATAGAAACCGTATCTTCTCATCAAATGATTGCTCTTCACCTTCGTTTACTTAAATCACCTCAGACATGTCCAAGTTGTTCTCATATAACCGAACGATTTCACAGTTATCGAATGCGCCAAATTACACACAGTGTCCTTTTAGATAAGAAATACGCTCTTATATATCATGCAAGAAGATATAAATGCTTATTGTGTGGTAAAGTCTTTTACGAACATAACCCATTTTCACTTAAGTATGAATCCATTTCAACTTATACAAAATTTTCTATATTGGAATATTTAAAAGACTATACCCACACATTTACTTCCGCTGCTCACACTTACTTTGTTTCTAAACAGACTGTCATTGATATCTTTGATCACTTTGTCGATGCGAAGAGAAGATCTTTACCAGAAGTCATTTGTATGGATGAGTTTTATACATCTAAAGTTTCTAAATATAAGTATGCATGTGTGCTTTTTGATTTTAAATATCAAAAATTGATTGATATCTATCCGACTAGACATAAAAACTATTTGATTAAAGTATTCTCGCGTTTTCCTATATCTGAAAAAATGCGTGTTAAAGCTTTTGTTATCGATATGTGGCCTTCTTATAAAGAAGTTATAGAGCTTACATTCCCTCACGCACTTATTGCTGTTGATTCTTTTCATATCATTAGAAATTTAAACGATGCGATCAGACATATTAGAATTGAAGTTATGAATCGATATCGCTTGAATAAAAGTGCTCCTGAACATGATGATATGTATTACTACATGCTCAAAAAATTCCACTATTTCTTTATAAAAAATTATGAAGATATACATGATGGGAAAATTCCTGTTCAAAAACTCAATACCTATTGGCATAAGTCTACTATTCTTGATTATTTATTATCTATTGATGATACATTAAAATCTGCATATCGATTAAAAGAAAGGTATAGAGAATTTAATCTAACTGCTGACTATGATACATGTGATGATGAACTTAATGAGCTTATTCGACTCTTTAAAAATCATGATCATCACCTTTTTAGAGATTTTGGAAAAACACTCCAAAAGTGGAAAAAAGAAATTAAAAATTCATTTATCAAAGTGAATCATAGAAGGTTATCTAATGGTCCTATTGAGGGCGTAAATAATCGGATTAAAACTGTGATTAAATCCGCCAATGGTATTAAAAACTTTTATAGACTTAGAAATAGAATGTTATATTCAATTAATAAAGATGTTCCGATTAAACTAAAATAATCATGAGTTTAGCTAGTAAAAAAAGCACTTGAAGGCTTAGCTTCAGGTGCTCTTATTTTGGTTGCCACCATCTTTTTTACAGCGGTGTTTTGCCACCATCTTCTTGACAGGGGTCTTTCTTACTTGCCACCACCTATTTTAAAGGACCCTTTTTTCTTTGTCTAATTAAAACCATTTATGTTTTTTAAATATATAAACCATCGCACCAGCAACAAGCACACACACAGAAATAAATATGATCACTGCATGTTGATATTCTAACACACCAAAATGCACAAAATTCATACCAAAGAATCCTGTTAAAAATGATAAAGGTATAAATATAGCGGAAAATATCGTTAATGTTGACATGATCTTATTCATTCGCGTTGATTGATTGTTCATGTTAAGATCAAGCAACGTTCTCATCATATCCTTAAGATGGTTTAACTTTTGATCAAGTCTACTCATGTGGTCAATTAAATCATGATAAAACGATTTGACTTGTTTGCTCATAATTACATGTTGTTTTTTTAACAGTTCAACCAATTGTTCATATAAAGGACTTGTCATATTTTTTAACTGAATGACTCTTTTTCTAAGTAAATAAAAGTCTTCTTCATCGATTTGTTTAGCTTCAATAATCTGCTCTTCAACAGCATTCATTTGATTATCTAAATTATCTAATATATCTAAATGTTCGTCTGTAATTAAGTCTAAAATTTGATAAAACATGAAATCTGAACGATTTGCTTTAAGTTCCTGGTATTCTTTAATCAATATTTCTAAAGGTGCTAAAAAATTAGGCTCTTTTTCATGAAAAGTGAAAACAACTTTCTCACTTACATAAATACTCATATATCTTTTGCGAATTTCTTTCTCGTCTTTATGAAAAAATGAGAAACTTGCAAAGATATAGTCATCCCCATATTCTATTTTATTTCTTTGATGTACATTAAGGATATCTTCCATGATAAATGCATCGATAGAGAACATCTCTTTAATCTCTTCCATGATTTTGATATCACTAAGACCAACAACTTGTATGTATTGCTGATCGTCTTCAAGTTTTAAATCTTCGTATTTATCAAATCTACTCTTATGATAAACAAATCTATTTATTTTTGTTTGTTGTTCAACATGTTCTCCTGTATAAACCATACTTTTCGGTTTAAAATAATCAGTGATTTTCAATATACCACCCTTTTTATTAGATATTGTGTTTATGCTTATAATACTTTAAAACAAGCTCAAAAGCAACTGTAATCAATATCATAACGATCGTTATTGAAAAAACAAGATCATATCTTAAGTTAGTTTTTGCTTGATAGAGTAAGTTTCCTATAGATGTTTTCGTTTGTGTGATAAACTCTGATGTTACAAGCACTTTAAATCCCAGTCCAAATGACTGATATAACGCTAGAAAGATATGATCTCTGATAAACGGTAAGTATACATGTTTGACACTTGACTTTAAGTCATCAGTCTCTAAATGAAAGACATCTAGATAACTTTGATCAATACTTTTAATACCCTGATAGGTTGCTTGATAAAAAAGCGGAAACACCATCAAAAAGACAATGATATATGGTGCATATGTATATCCAAAGATTATATATAAAATAATTATTATAGATATAATTGGTATGGTCTTAAGTATCGTTACATAAGGCTTAATCCAAGTTTCAATGTCTGAGAATCTCGCTGCGAAAACACCTAAAAACACACCAAAAAAACCTGAAATTGCAACACTCAAAAATAGTCTAAAAAATGATGAAGCAAAACTAATGATATTTACTTGTTGACTAAACAACTCAATCATTGCTTGTCCAACATCTGATATAGATGGCACCAATAAAGGGTGATTAACCACCTCATATATGATAAACCAAATTAAAAAGATAAACATGATTGACGATGTTTTTATGAGTCCTTTTTTCATAACATCCTTCTATCTATAAAAGGTATCGTTTGGTAAGTTTTCACCAACAAAATTAGGGTTAAATCCTTTAAGTAAACCTAAGAAAAAGATGATATCTCCTTTGATGTCTTGACTATCTTTAAACTCAATATTTGATCTGGGTATAGATTGGATGATTATCTCTTTTTCCATACTTATACCAAGTTTTTTTGCAAGATCTGCTGATGATTCTAAATTTTCATGGAGTAAATCAATAGAACTTGCAAAATCATCTTTGATCTTTTGCACGTCTTGGTCAGTTAAAGATTGATGTACAAAAACACTAGCTTGAGGAAAATCTTCATATCCTGTTAGTGTGTAATATGCTGATTGAAGATCAAACATATCAATGCCTTCATTGTTTGATGCAATCACACTAAGTGATGGCTCACTCATCAAATGAACTTTACTTCCATCAATGACGAAATCACTTGCTACAGAACTTACACTATCTAGATACTCAACTTCAAACTCTATATCTAGTCCTTCTAGTACGTATTGCATCAAAGCATCTGGTATTTGATTTTGTCCAAAAGCGACGATATCAAGTGTTTCCATTTCATCTATGTTTGATTTACTAACTAAATAATAACTTCCCCATGAAATTGTCGCTATAAGTTGATAATCAGGTTTAGCATCATATAATTTCGCTCCTAAATTTGTAGGTGCAACAATTACATCATAAGATGATGAACCAAAAGCTGCAACCAGTGGATCTGCACCTTCAACAATCGTAACATCATAATTGTTGCTATCTTGCATATAAAGTTGTGCAAACTGAGGTGATCCTGCAGGAACGATCATCGTTGTCTTTTCATTTTTGCATGATGATAATAAACAAATCATCATGGCAAAAATAATTAGCAAAACATATTTTTTACTCAACATCATTATATGCTTCTCTCTTATGATATTTCGTATGGAGCAAATCATGAGCTTTCTTTGAATAAGGTTTTTCTAAAAAGTCTTCATATAGTTTTAAAACATACTCATTTTGATGTGATTTTCTTAACTCATTTTTCTGATCAATGTCATATAAAACACTAGCTCTTAATGATCTCACATCATATCTTTCTTGATCGATTGCTTTTACAATTGGTTGTCCTCCACCATTGATACAACCACCTGTACATCCCATAAACTCCACAAAATGATATTTTGTAGGGTTTTCTTTAATGATTTCTAGGAACTCTAGTATTGCAACACCACCATGTACAACTGCAACATTTAAATCCATGTCTGCAATTTTATAAGTAGCTTCTTTTATATCAGCATTTCCTCTTACTTGTTTAAACTCAATAGGTGTAGATTTATTTTCTAAGATTTCACTGACTGTTCTAAGCGCAGCTTCCATAACACCTCCGGTTGCACCAAAGATTGTTGCTGCACCTGTATAAGATGCTAGCATACCATAAGGTTTGCTGTCTTCAAGATTTCTAAAGTCAATACCTCTTCTTCTGATCAGTCTAGCAAATTCTCTTGTTGTTAATACATAATCAACATCTTGATATCCATCTCTACCCATCTCTTTTCTTTGAGCTTCTGCTTTTTTAGCTATACATGGCATGATTGATACTGATACAATGTTTTTAGGATCAACTTCCATTTTCTCTGCATAATATGTTTTTATCAAAGCACCGGCCATTTGTTGAGGAGATTTACAAGAAGATAGGTTAGGTATAAACTCTGGATAATAAAGTTCTAGTAAATTAATCCATCCAGGTGAACAAGATGTAAACATTGGAAACTTACCACCATGTTCTAATCTATGTATCAGTTCAGTTCCCTCTTCCATGATCGTTAAATCTGCTGTGAAGTTAGTATCCATGATCTCATCAACACCTAATTTTTTTAGAGCACTAAACATCTTTCCTTCGACATTTGTACCAATCGGGTAACCAAATTCTTCACCAAGTGCAGCTCTAACAGCAGGGGCAACTTGTACAACAATTTTTTTATTTGAATCTCTTAAATCTCTTTCCATTTGTTTAACATAGTCATATCCTTTGATTGCACCTGTAGGACATGCACCAATACATTTACCACAATAAATACATCCACTATCTGCGATATCATGAAATAATGCTGGACCAACATAAGTTTTGTTGCCACGTTCATTAAAGTGAAGTACAGACAAACCACTATATTTTTCACATGCTGAAACGCATCGTCCACATAATATACATTTACTACTATCAATAACCATCACCTTAGATTCATCTTGATAATGATAAAAATCTAAATCACATGGTCCATATGAGTTTGTATATTCATTATCGATTGAATATCTTCTAAGTAAATCTAAAAATTCACAATTATTTTCTCTAGAACACTTAAAACACTCAAACTGATGTCTATGTGTAAGCAGTTCAAGATTTAAGGTAACATTATCATAAACTTCTTGATCATCAGTGATTACTTTCATACCTTCTGTGACAATAGTCTTACAAGAAGGTTTTAAATTTTTTTGTCCTTCAACTTTTACAGAACATATACGGCAATTTCCTTCTTCATGAACATCCTTTAAAAAGCACAAGCGAGGAATAAATATATGATTTTTCTCTGCAGCTTTTAAAATGGTATCTCCTTGATCAGCTAAGATATCTACACCGTTGATATTTATTTTTACTTTTTTATCCATGGATCACACCTCTTTCTAAAGGTTTGCTTGATATTGCTCCAACTGGACAAGCTTTTTTACAAGCACCACATTGTATACATAGTTCTGGATCGATTGTATGAACTTGTCTTGGCCAGCCTGAAATCGCATTAACAGGACAATTTTTAGCACATTTTGTACATCCAATACAACTATCATCAATCACAAAGTTTGTTAAGTTTCTACATACACCAGCAGGACATGTCTTATCAACTACGTGTGCTATATATTCTTCTCTAAAATGTTTAAGCGTTGATAAAACTGGGTTTGGTGCTGTTTGACCTAAGCCACATAAAGATGTTTTTTGGATCATTTGACCTAGACGCTCAAGTTCATCGATATCGTCTAACGTGCCTTTACCTTCACAAATTCTATTTAAGATATCAAGCATGAGTTTAGTACCTTCTCTACAAGGTGTACATTTACCACAAGATTCATCAACAGTAAAATCTAAATAGAATCTTGCAACATCCACCATGCAGTTATCTTCATCCATGATAATCATTCCACCAGAACCCATCATCGATCCAAGTTTCGTTAAATTTTCAAAATCGATTGGTGTATCTAAATCTTTTTCTGTAATACATCCACCAGATGGACCACCTGTTTGAATTGCTTTAAATTTTCGTTTATTAGGAATTCCACCACCGATATCATAAACAACTTCTCTAAGTGTTGTTCCCATTGGAACTTCTACTAAACCTGTATTATTAATTTTCCCACCCAGCGCAAACACTTTGGTTCCTGAGGAGTTTTTAGTACCTATGGATGTGAAATAATCAGCACCTTTTAAAAAAATTACTGGAATGTTTGCTAAAGTTTCTACATTGTTTACATTAGTAGGATAATTCCATAAACCTCTAACAGCAGGAAATGGTGGTTTTAATACTGGCATACCTCTATAGCCTTCAATGGACTTAATCAGTGCAGTTTCTTCACCACATACAAACGCTCCTGCACCTAGTCTTATATCAATATCAAAACTAAATCCTGATTCAAATATGTTATCTCCTAAAAGATTATAACTTCTTGCTTCAGCAATTGCATGTTTTAATCGCTCTACAGCAACAGGATATTCTGCTCTTACATAAATATATCCTTGACTAGCACCAATGGCATATCCACAAATCGCCATAGCTTCAAGAACAGAATGAGGATCCCCTTCTAAAATAGCTCTGTCCATGAAAGCACCTGGATCTCCTTCATCAGCATTACAAATCACATATTTAATATCATTTTTAGATTCAGCTGCAAACTGCCATTTTTTTCCAGTCAAAAAGCCTCCTCCACCTCGGCCTTTTAGCCCAGATGCAGTTACTTGTTCAATCACTTGTTCTGGAGTAAGTTCAGTAAGTGCTTTACCGAGTGCTAAATATCCATCTCTAGCAAAATATTCAGTAATATCTAAAGGATTGATTTGCCCACAATTTCTAAGTGCTATACGCTTTTGTTTTGAATAAAATTTTAGTTCACTCATTTGCTTAATTTTTCCTTTGTCTAAAGGATTTTTCACAAGCAAACGATCAATGACTCTGCCCTTTAAAAGGTGTTCTTCGCAAATCGCTTTAACATCTGAAACTTTAACGTGTGCATAAAATGTTTCATCTGGATATACAACAATAACTGGTCCTCTTTCACAAAGGCCAAAACATCCAGTTAATATAAGCCCAACTTCTTCTTTAATACCCAATAATGTAAGTTCTTCTTCAAATGCTTTTTTTATTTCTTTTGAATGAGAACTCATACATCCAGTGCCTCCACAGATGAGGACTTGAATACGTTCTAACATGTTATGCACCCTTTCTGTTTGCTAACAAATATCTATGAACTGGTTGGTGATTTATGATATGTTTGTCAACAATTTCTCTAACCATCGGAATGGTTAAGCTACAATAAATATATGATTGACCAGATTCATCAATCAATTCTGCCATAGGTTCATAAGCACATTCACCCATGCACCCAACTTGTGTTACAGTGACATTTTTTAAATCATGAAACTCAACTTGTTCTAAAAATGCATTTAAAATGGGTCTTGCTCCACTCGCAATACCGCATGTTCCCATACCAACTTGAATTCTAAATCCATCTTTGACATGTCTCATGGTCATTTTTTTTAATGATTCGTCTCTTAATTTTTTCAATTCTTCTAGAGTTTTCATACGTCTACCCCTATATTTCTTAATTTTTGATTGATGTTTTCTTCAATATATTTTTTTATGCTTAGTGTTTTTTGTTTTTGTAAAATTTGTTTTAAATCAAACATATAAAACTGTCCATTTTTTATGTAGATTTTTAATTGATCTAATGACTCATACATGTATAAATCAGAAATAATACTCCCTATATTACCGAATTTGGGAAAATCAATATGGTTATGATTAAACGTTAATATAAGTGTTGTTCCTTGATCTTTTTTCGATTTTAATTCAAATGATCCTTCTGTTTGAATCACTAAATCATGAATCATAGATAAACCGAGTCCCACATTTCTATGCTTATTAGTAGTAAACTCGAACTTTTTAACTTTGCTTAATGTCTCTTC
Organism: Tenericutes bacterium MO-XQ; assembly: GCA_002838185.1. Taxonomy (GTDB): domain Bacteria; phylum Bacillota_I; class Bacilli_A; order Acholeplasmatales; family Acholeplasmataceae; genus Mariniplasma. Next base: position 1,411,519 of record CP017948.1, read on the forward strand.
GTCCATACCAGAACCATCATCTTGGATGATAACCATTAAAACATTAGAAAAGGAGATGGTCAAGGTGATGGTTTTTGCTGCGGCATGGATTGAGTTTTGACAAAGATCATATATATAATCAGATAAATTATTCATCATTTAAAACCTTAAAAAAACAATCAATATCTAGATGTTCTAAATCAATCATGTTTTTTTCTGTTCTTTCTAAAATGTCTACAATCTGATGTGCATCAGAGTTATGTATCCATTTTGCATCTATATCACAAGGTTTTTTATGTTTATATTCTATAATAGCTTTATTTCTAGTCTTATCAACATATGCTATACCTGAACGAAATGGTCGATCGATATGTGCATAGATTATGATATGTTCAAATGATTTTAGTAAGTCTAGTAAAGATTCAAAAGTTATATCTAATTTATTGGTTAATAAGTACGGATATAAATCAATAACTTCATCATAAATATTTGTGATTTCTTGCATACCATATAAATCTTGGTCATATGTTTCTTTTCGTTTATAGGGCTCAAGTAACTGATCAAATCTTAAAGCATCATCAACTGTTTTAAAATAGCAAAGCACATCAAAATCTTCTTTAACAGTGACTTCAATACCTGGAATATAAAGTATGTCATAACTTTTAGATATTTCCTCTAGCACTTTGAGTTGTAAGCATGAGTTATGATCCGTTACAGCTATAATATCTAATCCTTTTATATTTGCCATATTAAAGATATTATGTGGTGTCATTAGAACATCTGCACATGGAGATAAAACACTATGAATATGTAAATCATAAGCATATTTCATATGATACCTCTTTGATAAAAATCAATAATGACTTCATGTGTCAAAAGTTTTGTCTTAATCAATGCTATTTCTTCTTTATCTGCTCTATCTATAAGTTTTTGATCAACTTCTTGATCATCAACAATCACAATGACATGTATATCAAGCATCATCGCTAAGGATATAGTTGTTTGTGATGCAATCAATGTAATCAGAGCTTCTTGGTGCTTAACATGCTTAATTGCAGAACTTAATAAGTCAGTCGCATAAACACCATGAAATTGATTTTTTTTAGATTGATCGTTTGTTAAGCATATGTAATTATCATTTAAAATCATTTCTACGTTACACATTTGATTCACCCACAATGAAAATCATTCGTATATGTGTTCCTAAAGGTGTTGATGTGATTTCCATGACATCAGATAAACGTTTCATATTAGACAATCCCATACCAGCACCAAACCCATTCATATGATCGTGTTCAGTTGCAGTACTGTATCCTTCAGTCATTGCTAAATCTATATCCAAAATCCCTGGACCATCATCATAGACGTTAACTTCTATATAGTTATCTTTTTCATGAGAAAAAGTCATGTATCCCCCCACGGAATGGATGACAACATAGATTTCAGCCTCATAACATGAAGCACAAATGCGTTTAAGTAAACTTCTATCTATATTTTCTTGTTTTAATCTTTTTTTGATATCTGAAGATGCCCTACCTGCTAACTCATAATTTTTAGCGATGATCTGATATTCTTTTTCTACCATTGGAGATCGTATTTAATACCTCTAATACCATTTTGATACATCATCCCACTGATATTAAACATTGTATACTCAGTAGATATTAAAATAATATTCGAGTCTAAAGCCAGTTCAATAACTTTTTGTGAAGGTACTTTTCCTCTTACGAGTAAAACCACATTGACATCAAGCATTTCAGCTGTTCGAATTGATTGTTGAGTTGCAAGCCCGGTAATCAAAATAGAGTGATCTAAAATGCGATCATCTTTAACAGAGTTCATAATCACTAGAGCATCACTCATTAAATCTGAGCAAAACGCAAAATCAATATCTTTGTCCACAAAAAGTTCTTCATGATAAACATGACAATGATATGTTTTAATGATCTCGCTAAGCTTCATGATGTACCTCTTTCATTTCTTTGACGATATCCTTAACTTTACTTACAGTTCCATTTCCATGAATTTGTTGATCAACAGAAAAAACAGGAGCTAATCCGCATGCACCAATACATCTTGATGATGATAATGTTATCTGACCATCAGCGGTTGTTTCTCCATCTTTAATACCTAATTCTTTTTCAAAAGTTTCTAAAACATTTTTAGAACCACGAACGTAACATGCTGTACCTAAACAAACACTAATTTCATGTTCTCCTTTTGGAGTAACAGAAAAATTGCTGTAAAATGATACAACACCATTAATTTTTGCTACACTTTCTCCAAGTTCTTTGCTAATGATTTTTTGGATGCTTAAAGGAATATATCCAAAAATCTCTTGTGCATCATGAAGTGAAGGCATTAGCGGTCCTGGTTTAGATTTATGCTCTTCTAAACGCGCGTAAAAAAGTTCCAACTTTTCTTTGCAGAAGCAAGTTTCTTTATTCATTTTTTCTACTCCTTAGTGAGTCGTTATTTTCATTTTCATTATATCATAATTTTTCTAATGTCAAGTATTTTGCTTATAATTTAATGATGATAACGTTTTCTAAAAAAGAAATAAATATGAAAAAAAGACATTTAACTTAACAAATGTCTTTTTTTTAATTATTTAAATGTTTTTTTACCATATTTCAACATAACAACCATTAAGATAATTCCTATACCAAATTGAAAAATCACAGGTGCAAATGTTGGTTCAATAAATCCTACAATAAAACTAATAATACTCGGAAGCCCCATTGCAAAAACAACCATTTTCATTGTTTGTCTAAACGTAATAAAACTTGAATATCCAAATCTAAAAAGCTGAATAACTAAGCTCATGACTAAAACGAAGAATGCATATAGTCCAATGGATGTACCAATATTAACAAGCAATGTATATAAGATAATATAATTGCCAAAACTCGTTTCTATAGATGCTCCAAAAGCTTCATACATTTGATCTCGATCTTCACCGGTTGCTAAGTTCAAACTTCTAAAACTTAAACTTTCATCAAAACCATTGTAATCGTATCCCGTCATGTATGCACCTTCGCCGTTGGTGTAAACAATCTTATTTGCCATGAATATAATCGATTTTTCATTGCTATCTTGATATTCATCAGACTTTGCATTAAAGATGTATTTTATATCACCATGCTCATAAACATATACTGTATCCGTATCACAAACAAACTGATTTGCAGTTATACGACAATCATCTGGAAGTTGCCAATCTGGAGTCTCTGCAATAAAACTTTGTTCGATAAAATCTAATTTCCATCCATCTTCTTGTACAATCAGTAAGTTCATAGGAAATAGGCTAATTAAGCTTACAAGAATGAAAAAGATAAATACTTTCCATCCTTTTTCTTTAGTATGTTCAAAATAGTTGGGATAATCTACAGAGTGTTTAAAAAATCTTATGATAAACATTAGATATAGTCCTCAATTAAATCAGGGTCTATTTCTAAGATAATACTTCCATAGCCATCAATGATTAAACTATCTCCATAAATAAATTCTAAATATTCAACATTTACTTCATAAGGATCTGGTGTCATATTATGTAGCACTAACACTGCTTGTTTAAATGTTTCATACTCATAATATCTTACATATCCTTGAATCTGTAAAACATTATTGTTATAAGGTTCAAAATAATTTCCATACATCAACGCAGGATTATCTTTTCTAATTTCAATCATCGTTTTATATGTATTGAATAACGAAGTTTCATCTAATTTTTGTGTTTCTAAATCAGCTGTATCATCGTTTGAACCATCACTAGGTAACCAATATGTTTCATAAGTTGGAGAGCCCCACATAAATGGCTGTCTTCGGTACTCATCATAGACGATACCGTATCCAGGTATATTTCTTCCTTCATATCTATACCCTTTCATGCCTAATTCATCACCGTAATAGATAAATGGATTGCCCGGAAGTGTCATCAGCACTCTTGCCGCTAAAGCTAATTTATTAGGTTGGTTGATAAAACCTTGAGATGAAGCGATTCGATCAAAATCGTGATTTCCTAAAATCGGAGCATCAATAAACTCTGGATCAACATCTCTAAACGTATCATATGCACGATTTAAATTGCTTACAAAATTGAATCTAGAATTTTCCATTCCAATTTTATCCATCACTTCATTTCTAAAATAGAAATTGAAAAGTGAATCTGAACCTATATAATAATCTGAAATTAAGTTATATTGTGGAACAAAAACTTCTGGCAAAATATAACTATTTGGATAATTTTCTTCCATATGAGCTTTTAAATTGAGTAAAAACAAAGTGTTTTCCCAATCTGCGTTAATACCTTCTATAAAATGCATCGCTGCATCAAGTCTAAATCCATGAACACCTTTTTCCAAATAAAAGTCAACAATATTATATATTTCATCAATGACTTCTGGATTTTCAAAATTCAAATCCATCATACCACCAACAAAATATGAATATGGAACACCATTATTAAATACATAATAATCTCTATAAGGGCTTGCTGTACTGCTGATTGCATCTTTGAACCATGGATGCTGATCTGATGTATGATTAATGACTAAGTCCATGACTATTTTTATATCTTTTTCATTTGCAGCATCTACTAAGTTTTCAAAATCTTCCATTGTACCGTAATCACTGTTAATCCCATAATAATCAGTAACATCATATCCATGATATGAAGGTGATGGATGAACTGGAAGCAACAATAAAGCAGTAATCCCTAAATCTTCAAGATAATCAAGGTTTTGTGTGATGCCGTTGAGGTCACCAACGCCATCACCATCGCTATCTGCAAAACTTCTTACGAATATTTGATAATAGACATCTTGAAGCGGATTAATTTCATCAAAATCATAAAGATCTATCGGATCTGTTGGATCCGTTGGATCTTCAGGTTCATCATTACATGCGATTAGGCTTATACTTATCGTTATAAATAATAATAGAGTTAATAGTTTTTTCATTAGAAACCTCTTTTTCTCATTGACTCAGTTTTATTGAACCCATCATATTTTCCTGTAGGTTTTTCCAAATCAATGACTTTTGTTTTAAATAAATAATCGTGTATGGTTCTACTGGTTTTATCTGACATGAAGAAAAAAGCAACGATCAAATAAACACCAAAAGTCAAAATGCTCGCACCTAATTTAAAGATATCTCTTAAAAACAAACGCCAAAGTTCTGCTTTAGAATCATCTATTTTTACAATTTGGATGCGTTGAACTTTCTTACCCAATGTCTGACCATGAGTTTTTTTTGATAAATATGGTAAAAAATAAAATGTTAGAAAAGCAACACCAGAGACGATATATGGCAGCGGTTCATAATAGTTCCCCAAAAATAAAGAAACAATAATAAATAATGACACTGCTGATGTGTCAATGGCAAAGGCTCTTACTCTCTTTTCAAATGATGGTACCATTGTGCATAATCCTCCATAATAATCTATACATATTATAACATAATATAATTTATGATACCGTTTACAATCTTCAAAGAAAAATAAAGACTCTCGCCTTTATCTTTTTAATCTATGATAAACTGTGTGGTTGTTTCTGCTCTTTCTCTTAACTCATCTTCAAAAGCAACTCGATCAACAACACCTGGATAATAAATATCATTATAAACCTGGAACTCATCATAATTTCCAAAAACATAATCATTGGTTGCTACCCAGTAATACGCATCCATATCAATATCAAACTCTGATAAACCTTCTTTTAAACTGTATTCTACACTTGAATTATATAACAATGACATCACTTCATTACCTTTGATGTAGACGGATATAATTTGGTTATCAAATGGGAATATTTTATATGTTGTCGCAACCGTAATCGCTTGTCCGCTTACAAGTGAATCCCTAGTTCCTCCACTGTTATGGATTCCTATATCAGCACCTGCTGCATCTCTTATGACTTCTGCCATAAACTTAGTTAATGCAATTCTATCATAACTGTCAGCAGCGTATAAAATTGCTTCATTTAATAAAGGTTCTATTTGATCAACATACGTTTGAATGAGTGCTTCTAAGCCTGGATGAGGTGTCAGTAATCTTGTATCATCTGATCTAAATAAATTATCATAACTTACTAATGATAATTTATTTGAACTATCTACAACATAAGATAGATATCCAAGCGCTCTTGCATTAGATGATGCTTGCAATACTGGAACTCCTGAAATCAGTGATAATTCAGTTCTATGCGTATGACCATTAAAGACAGCATCAACAGATCCATTTAAAGCCATTTGCTCATTGTAGTAACTATCTACAGCATGATTAATGGTAAAGATTGCATCTACTTGATACTCATTGATTAATATATCGGTGTAATACTGTGTCCAATACGTTGGACTTTGAAACTCATAATCTTCGACTCTACTTTTTGAAATCGATGACTCTAATCCTGAACCTATCGTTCCAATAACGCCTATTTTTAAATCACCTTTTTCAATGATTGCGTATGCATCAACAAAATCAGGTCTTTTTTCAGTGTCTTTATAAAACAGATTTGCTGCAAGTAATGGATACTCAGCTTTAGTTCCTAAAGTTGTTGGATCAAAGTATTCAATAACTGTTTCTATACCCCAATCAAACTCATGATTACCCACGACAAATACATCTAAATTCATATAGTTAAACATATCAATCATAGATGCTCCGTAGTAAAAGTTTGATAATACATTGCCCTGTAATAAATCTCCACCACTTAAAAATAAGGTCTCATAAGGATTATGATCATATTCATCTAAAATCACATTCCCTATCCTTGAAAGTCCCATTTCATCATCATTTTCTAATATAGATCCATGGGTATCATTGATGTAAAAAACATTTAAATCATCAACATTAACACTGTCATCATTTTCTTCTACCTGAACTGCAACTACTTGTTCTACTTCATGTCCAAATGAATCAGTGATTTTGTAATATAATGGGTAAATGCCAACTGTATTTAGATCAACCATCTCATCATTGACAACAACTGCATGAGTGATGTCTCCATCTTCTTGGTCATATGCACCAATAAGCTTCATATAATCTGGATTTTCATCTCCAATATAAAAATAAATACGGTTATATCCTGAAATGATAGGTTCTTCATTATCATAAACATGAACAACAAATCTTTCTACAGTTCGATTTCCAGTTGAATCATATATCGTTACAGTGATTTCATAATCGCCTGTCAATTCAAAATTTACATGTCCGCTAAACATAATGTTTTCTGAGATGTCTCCATCAATATTGTCATAAGCTTTGATCATACTTTCGTAGTCAATAACTTCTTGACCTATATAATAATAAAACTCCCTAACTCCTTCAAAATAAGGTGCAATATAATCAATAGTTTGTGCTTCTTCATTAACTTGAACTTTAATACTAGCGGTTATTTTGCTACCATAACTATCTTCTACTTTATAATAAACATTGTATTGACCTTCAGTTTGATAATCAACTTCTTGGTCATCTATGATAATATTAGTGATGGATTCACCTAAGTAATCTACAGCACTAACTCCATCAAGATAATTTGGAAGATCATCACCTATCGTGTACTCAATATTTTTTAAACCATCAATTTGAGGTAATCCAAGTTGAGTGTTATTTTGTGATTCACACCCTTGAATCAAAAATAAAACTACAAGTAATAATATTAATTTTGCAATTTTCATGTCGCATACCATCCTTTGCAAAAGTATTATAACATAGTTTATGTTTATCATAGATAAAATATGTTATAATAACTAAAGTAAAAGAGGTGGACACAATGAAAAAACAACATACTTTATGGGAGCTCTTCTGGACTTTTTTTAAGATTGGTGCACTGACCTTCGGTGGTGGTTTAGCGATGATGCCAATCATGCGCCGTGAGGTTGTCCATAATAAAAATTGGGTCGATGATGAAGACGTTTTAAAAATCTTGGTGATATCAGAATCAACACCAGGAGTTTTTGCGATTAATTCAGCAACTTTCATTGGCTTTAAAATCGCTAAATTCAAAGGTAGTTTACTCGCAACTTTAGGTGTTATACTTCCTTCTTTTATCATTATATCTATCATTTCATTGTTCATTATTGAATTTAAAGAAAACCAGTTAGTTGCATACGCATTTTATGGCATACAAGCTGGTGTTGCAGTTTTAATATTTAAAGCAGCGATTAAATTATCTAAAAAAATACATTTCACAATATTCTCAGTAGCCATTTTAATCGCATCTATTTTGATTTCAATGTTTACAGAAATAAGCGTTATTTATATATTATTAGTGAGTGCTCTTTTAGCAATCATCTTTGGTTATGTTGAAAGTTTGAAAGGAGCTAAATCATTATGATTATTGAATTTTTAAGGCTCTTTTGGATGTTTTTTAAGATAGGATTATTCACCTTTGGTGGTGGATATGCAATGATTCCTCTAATCGAGCAAGAAATTGTTGGCGGTGGTTATATTGATCAAGCTTTACTTTATGATTTTATTGGTATAGCTGAATCTACTCCTGGTCCGATTGCAATCAATATGGCAACATTTATTGGTACTCATGAACTTGGTGTTTTGGGTGCTGTTGCAGCAACCATTGGAGTAGCCCTTCCAAGTTTTATTATAATTTTATTAATTGCATCACTTGGCAGTAAGTTCTTAAATTCGAGAATAGTTAATGAAGCATTTAAAGGTTTAAAACCTGCGGTCATTGGTTTAATCTTAAGTGTCTCTGTCGGACTATTTATTCGTGGCATCTTCCCAAATATAAAACTTTCTGAGCTGATTATTAATTTTAGTGGATTTAATTATAAAAATCTGATTATTTTGGTTATTGTTTTCTTATTTGCATTTTTAAAAAAGAAATCAAGTCCAGTACAAATTATTCTCTTATCAGCCATTTTGGGTATTGGTATATATTTAATACTATAGAGGTAGATCATGAAAGATTTGACATGGTTAAAAGAAAACTTAATCGCCCATAGAGGATTACATTCACTAGATCAAAGTGTTCCTGAAAATTCACTAGAATCATTTAAACTTGCAATTGAATCAGGATATAGTATAGAGTTTGATATTAACTTAACAAAAGATGATGTCGTGGTTGTTTTTCATGATTTTAATTTAAACCGTATGTTTCAAGTTAATAAGAATATAGATGAACTTACTTATGAAGAACTTAAAACCTATAAATTAAAGAATCAAGAGCATGTTCCTACTTTAAAAGAGGTATTAGAGCTTATTGATGGCAAAATACCTATCCTTATTGAACTTAAACCGCATGGACATGTTAAAAAACTATGCAAAGCGTTTATGAAAGTCATGGAAAATTATCATGGGACTTATGCAGCATTTAGTTTTCATCCTAGTGTCGTTTATTACTTAAAAAAACATCATAAAGATGTCATTAGAGGACAAATTTCAGAATATTTCAAATCTGATCAAAAGATGTCTAAGATTGCTAAATTTTTTATGAGGAGCATGGCATTTAATATATTTACAAAACCCGATTTTATTAGTTATGGTATTTATGATATGCCGAATAAGTATTTAGATAAATTAAAGAAAAAAGGCATAACAATTATTAGTTATGCCGCTAGATCTCAAAACGATTTTGATTTTGTAAAAACACATTACGATAATGTCGTTTTTGAATATTTCGATCCAGAGAAAAAGGTGCTCAAATAACTTGAGCACCTAATTTTTTTAGATGTATAAATTATTGTATGGTAAAGTATATGCTATAAATAATAGTGTGGTATACCATAAGATTATTTAAAGCATTTTTTGAAGTTGTTAAAAAAAGAAAACCTCTTTATACTATAAGTAACTGTTGACACTTAAGCTAAGGAGGTTTTCATGTATGATTATACCATAGATATTTTACATCTTAATGCTTATAGACATCACATTGAATTATGTGAAACTAGGCAGTTAAATGATACGCTGATCATTGAGTTGAAATTTAAAAGAACACAGCTTATGTGTTCTATATGCGGTTCTACAGACCTTAAATTTCTAGGTTATAAATATCGAAAGATTATACATTCTATATTCACACACCAACAGTGTATTATAAGATTTCATCAACACAGATATCAATGTAAGATTTGCCAAAAAACACTGAGTGAATCTAATCCGCTAGCAAGCAAGAATGAGAACTTAAGTTTATTTACTAAGGTATCTATACTTAACTACTTAAAAAGTTATGATCATACCTTTACAGACGCAGCGCTACGTTATTATGTATCCATACAAAAGGTAATTGATCTTTTTGACACACATGTAGAAGCAAAGCCCAGAATGCTTCCAAAAGTCATGAATATAGATGAATTTTTCACAGCAAAGGTCAACAAATATAAATACGCTTGTGTTTTATATGATTTTATGAGTAGAAAAATTATAGATGTTCTAGCAACTAGACATAAACACTATCTATTAGACTACTTTTCAAGACGATCAATCAGTGAAAGATCAAGAGTTGAAGTCATCGTTATGGACATGTGGGACTCTTATAGGCAAGTCGCTAAAGTCGCTTTTCCTAAAGCTAAAATAGCCGTTGATTCATTTCATTTAATTAGAACACTAAATGAAGTTATAAAGCGTATAAGAATAGAGGTAATGAATAAATACCGGCTATATAAAAGTGGGCCACAGCATGACGATATGTATTATTACATGTTAAAGAAGTTTCATTACTTCTTTTTGAAAAACTATGAAGATATCTATGATGGTAAATTTAAGATTCATAAGCTGAATAGTTATTGGCACAAATCTGATATTATGAACTATCTGCTGTCTATTGATGATGAACTCACAAGTGCTTATAGACTGAAAGAAAAGTATAGAGAATTCAATTTAACAGCACATTACGAATCATGTCAAGATGAACTAGAGCAGTTGATTGACGCATTTAGAAACCACACACATAAAGGCCTGAGAATATTTGGGAAAACACTAATCAATTGGAAAGATGAAATCATAAATTCATTTTTAATTTATGATGGTAGACGTATCTCAAATGGTCCGATTGAATCCGTCAATAACAAAATCAAGACAATAATTAAAACTGCTAATGGTATTAAAAAATTCACAAGACTCAAAAATAGAATCATGTATAGTATTAACAAAGATATTCCGATCAAAAAAATGTAAAAAGATAAGTGTTGACAGAAAAAAGGCAGACCCATTGGATCTGCCTTGATTTTGACCATACGATTCTTGAAAGGTCGGTATGACCATACAATAATTGAAAGCCTTATTTAGTGTTTACCACACTATTATTTAAAGGCCCATTTTTTTAGTCCATATCAACATCAAAACTTTCTAGTAAACCCTTCTTTTCAATAAATGCAGCATCTCCATGTTTTGTTAAGAACATGGTAATAAAGCTTGCTGCTACAAAGATTGTTGCATAAGGGAATAATACAAGTCTTGTTTTAAATACGTAATCCATAAATACACCTGATAATATTGGAGTTAGTATTTGTGCTGCCATAGAAAATGCATAATAATATCCAGTATATTTACCAACATTTGAGCCTTTTGCAAGCTCCACAACCATTGGATATGAGTTTACATTAATCGTTGCCCAGCCAATACCGGTTAAACCAAAGACGATATACATAATCCAACCCGTATCTTCATTAACAAACGATGCAGCTCCAAAACAAATAGCTAATAATACAATACCAATTAAAATAGATTTTTTACGTCCAATTTTTGTTGAGATAATACCTATTGGGATAAATGCGATGATTGCTGTCACATTTGCCACTAATAAAGGTAATGTAAATGATGGAATTTGGAGGACATGAGGTACATAATCTGATACCTTAGAGATGATTGCGTTATATCCCATAAACCATAAGAAAACTGATGCTAATATTAAGATAAGTGATCGTTGTTTGTCTTTTGGTAGTTGTTTCATATCATGTGTTTCATCATCATCTTCAACAAGATTTAATCTTAACTCTTCTTCTATTTTTTCTTGAACGAGTTTAGGTTCTTTAACTTTCCATAAAAAGACAAGTAAAACAAGAAGCATGATGACACCAACAATAACAAATGCTAATGTGTAATGAACATACGATCTACCATCTAGGCCTAAAACAGTAAGCAGAACCAATGATGTTGTTCCTGCAGCTGCACCCATCAGATTAATAATCGCATTTGCTTTACTTCTAAGTGGTTTAATCGTAACATCTGGCATGAGACTCACTGCCGGTGATCTAAAGACTGACATGGAGATTAATGCAATTAATAAAACACTCACGAAAACGATAAAATTAAGTGGACTTTCAACTGTTTCTTCCCAAGCTAAAGAAGATAAATAGGTCTGATAATAATCATTTAAGAATGCCAAATCACCTACAGATAATTCAGCACTTGTATTTTCTACAAGAATCTCATTGACTTTATCATATGTATTGGTCATGAATCGATCGTATTGTGCTTGAGTAATGCTACCATTATTAAGCTTGGTTACTCTTTCAACTTGCATATCATTGAGAAGACCATCCCAAAATGTTTCTAATCTTCTTTCATCGTTATCTTTATAGTTTTCGTATAATCCTATGATTTCTGTTTGCTCAATTCTTGCTGTTTGAATATTATCCATAAATGATAAACTCATAAATGCAAATGCCGCAACCACAGTCCCTACAATAACAAAAGGAGTTCTTCTTCCTTTTTTATGATTGGATCTATCAGAAATTGCACCAAATATTGGCAACATAAATAAAGCTAATATGTTATCAAGTGCCATGACTAATCCAGATGTAGTTTGGTTTAAACCAAATTTATCGATCATAATTTTGGCAATGATATTATCATATGTTTGCCAAAAAATAGTAATAATGAAAAATGCCAACCCTACATAAAATGTTTTCTTGTAATTTAGTTTCATGTTTTACTCCCTTTGATTCAATTTAATTTAATCTTATTATAGCAAAGATTGCTATCATTTAAAATGACATTTACAAATAATGTAGAAAAAGGAGAGGTAATGACCTCTCCTTTTATGCTAGATAATTTTTAAGTTTTAAGAAACATATTCAAAACCAACAGCAATTGCTTTTTGGTTTACTGGTAATAATGCTTGTTTTTCACCAGTTAAAAAATGTTTTAAGCTTTCTACGATTACATCTTCTTTAAAGATATTATTAATCTTCAAATATGCGCCTAACATTACCATGTTTGCGACTTGTGGTTTGTTGAGTTCATTGGCAATCTCATTCATTGGAATACCATAAACATGACATTTTTGTTTAACTTTTTCTTCAATCAAAGATGCGTTATAGAAAATATTTCCTTCATCAGTCACTAGTTCTTGAAACTTATGAAGTGATGGTAAGTTGAAGACCATTAAGTCATCAGCTTTTTTAAAGATTGGTGAATATATTGGTTTATCACTAATAGTTACAGCACAGTTTGCAGTACCACCTCTAGTTTCAGGTCCATAAGTTGGAACCCATACACTATAGAGTCCTTGCAAGTTTGCTGCATAAGCAATGAGTTGTCCAGTTAGCATTACACCTTGGCCACCAAAGCCAGCGATTCTAATTCTTCTAATCATGACTCATCACATCCTTAAACACACCTAGTGGAAAGATTGGAACCATTTCTTCTTTAACGCGTTGCATTGCGTCAAATGGCTTCATCTTCCAATTTACCGGACATGTTGATAAAACTTCTATCATTGAAAAACCTTTACCATCAATTTGATATTGAAAAGCTTTTTTAATTGCTTTTTTAGCTTTTCTTATGTTTGGAACATCTGTCAACATGACACGTTCAACATATGCTGCACCATCGACCTGTCCTAAAATTTCTGACATCTTAATTGGTCCACCATGTAAAGATTGAATTCTACCATCTTGTGATGTAGTTGTTTTTTGTCCAAGTAATGTTGTAGGGGCCATTTGACCACCAGTCATACCATATGTTGTGTTGTTCGCATAAATGACTGTGATATTTTCTCCACGATTTGCAGCATGAATTGTTTCTGCAATACCAATAGATGCTAAGTCACCATCGCCTTGATATGTGAAAACTATATTTTCAGGCAGTGATCTTTTGACACCGGTTGCAACCGCACAAGCTCTACCATGAGCAGCTTGTTGCATATCGCAATTAAAATATTCATAACTAAATACTGAACACCCAACTGATGCAACACCAACAGTATGGTCTAATACACCAAGCTCGTCAAGTACTTCAGCAACTAACTTATGTAGAATACCATGCGTACATCCAGGACAATAATGTGTTCTATTATCTGTTAAACCAGAACTTCTTTCATATTTAATCATCTATTCCACCACTCTTTCATCGAAAGTCATGATTGCTTCAACGATTTCTTCAGGCTCAGGTACAATACCACCAGGTCTTCCATAAAATGCAACTTTATGTCTTCCTCGATCTGAAATCAATACATCATCAAGCATTTGTCCTAATGACATTTCTACAACCATTAATCCTTTAACACTTTTTGGAATATCATTAAAAGCTTTTTTAGGATATGGCCATAAAGATATTGGTCTAATCATACCGACATTCACACCATTTTCAGCTAATATTTCAATCGATGAACGACAAATTCTAGCTGTAGTTCCATATGCTACAATGACATATTCTGGATTGTTATCCATATTAATCATTTCATATTTTGTTTCATTTTTTTCAACTTCTTTATACTTCTTTTGAAGCTTTAAGTTATGTTGTTCTAACTCATTTGGATCTAAGAATAAGCTGTTAATAATATTTCTTCCTTCGTGATGTTTTGTTCCAATAGATGCCCATGCTTTTTCAGGAAGTTCTCTTTTCTTTATAGGTTTATCTAAATCAACTGTTTCCATCATTTGACCGATTAAACCATCCGCTAAAACCATCACAGGATTACGATATAAATCTGCTATATCAAATGCTTCTTTCATTAAATCCACTGTTTCTTGTACAGATTCAGGTGCTAATACAATCACATGATAGTCCCCATTTCCACCACCACGTGTTGCTTGATAATAATCACCTTGAGAAGGTTGAATGGTACCTAAACCAGGTCCACCTCTCATCACTGAACCAATCACGCATGGAAGTTCAGCACCTGCGATATAACTAATACCTTCTTGTTTAAGTGCAATACCTACTGAAGATGATGAAGTCATCACTCTTTTTCCAGCACCTGCAGCTCCATAAACCATGTTAATTGCAGCAACTTCACTTTCTGCTTGAACAAACACCTTACCAGCTTCAGGTAATAATTTAGATAAATACTCTGGTACTTCATTTTGAGGTGTAATTGGATATCCAAAGAAACAATCTAAACCTGCTTTCATTGCTGCTTTAGCAATTGCTTCGTTACCTTTCATTAATACTTTACTCATCTGTCTGCCACCTCTACTTTGATTACTGAATCAGGACATATAATTGCACAATTTGCACATCCAATGCATTTATCCATATCTGAGACGCTAATTAAATGATATCCTTTAGAATTCATTCTGTTTTTGTCTAAATGTAAAATGTCTACTGGACATACGTGTGTACAAAGTTCACATCCTTTACAAGCTTCGTTGTCAAATGTTAAGCTACCTTTTTTCACTTGATCACATCCTATCTTTTAATATAATTGTCGTGTAAATGATTAATCGTTTCTATTCTCTTCTTCGCAAATACCTTAGCAGCTAAATGCGTATTAATGTTTTCATTTTCAGCGATATGATAAATATCTAATAAGCGATCATAGATTTTTTCAATATCTCTAGTTGCACGGCCAACATTATAATCTAATAATTCATGATAAACATTGATTAATCCACCAGCATTAATCACAAAATCTGGTGCATATAAGATATCTTTATCTTTTATCATATCACCATGAATATCTTCATCTAATAAAACATTATTTGCTGTACCAGCAATGATTTTAGCCTTAATTTGTGGAATAGTGTCAGAATTTAATGATCCACCTAATGCACATGGAACTAAGACATCAACATCTAATTTATAATAATCTTCTGGTTTTACAAATTCAACTTCTGGATTTTCTTTTTTAAGTCTTGTGATATGTTTTTCGTTAATTTCAGAGAAATAAACTTTTTTCGCATTATTTTTTACTAAGTGTTTAATAAGGTAATACCCCGTTTGCCCTGCGCCTTGAACTGCAAACGTATACTTAGAAATATCTTCATCACCAAACTTATGCATAAGTGATGCTCTAATACCATGGAATGCACCAAGTGCTGTCATTGGAGATGGATTTCCACTCTTACCTTCTAATCCTACTACATAATCTGTTTCCATTGCAACAAAATCCATATCTTTTGTAGATGTATTTACATCTTCAGCAGTAATATATCTACCGTTTAACGATTGAACATATCGTCCTAATGCTCTAAAGTAAGCTTCTGACTTAACTTTATCAGCTTCACCAATTAATACTGTCTTACCACCGCCAAGATTAAGTCCAGCAGCTGCTGCTTTATAAGTCATGCCTCTTGATAATCTTAAGCAATCTAATACTGCAGCTTCTTCTGATTCATAATTCCACAGTCTAGTACCACCAAGGGCTGGCCCTAATGTGGTGTTATGAATACATGTAATTCCCTTTAAACCTGTCGTCTTGTCATAAAAATAGACTACTTGCTCATATCTATGTTTAGCCATGTAGTCAAAGTGTTTGAAATCGCTCATTTTAAATCTCCCTTCCGTTTGTTAAAAGCGCTTACATTTGTATTATAACATAGTTATAATAAGAATACATGAGAAAATTTAAGAATGTTTCTAAATAACATAATTTAACAAAAAAGAGTACTAAGATTAGTACTCTTTTAGTGTGTTTTCAATTGCGTTTATGAGTTTTCCGACATGAAATCCATCTACAAATGCATGATGGACTTCTATTGTGAAGGGCATCATCATTTGATGACCTATTTTTTCAAATTTTGCCCATCCAATTCTAGGTATAGCATCTTTTGAATCTAAATTCGTCGGATGACTTGCATGCGTAAACTTTGCCCAAGGAAATGTAGTTATATAAACTAAATCTTGTCTAACTTCGTCATCTAGATTGATGAACACATTCCCTTGATCATTTGATTTTTTAATTGCGCTTTCTTGAAATTTATGAATATCATCTATATATGGTGTATTTACGATTTTAAATGTATCTCCATCTTCAACTTTATCTGTAAATGATGGTGAAACAACATCAAATATATAGGGTTCACCTTCGATAAAGCGGTATTTGAAATTTTCAATTTGGTTAAGTTCTTTTAAAACAAGCCACATAAATGAAAAATAAAATGATAACTTGTTTTTTTTAACATATGCATAAAAACCAGATACATCTAAATCTACTGTAACTTGATATCTAGGGATATCCATGTTCTTATAAAAATCAAATGTTTGTTTTCTTTTCCATTGATTAATATTAATTTTCTTCATGATCTAATTCTCCTAGTAAAAATGCTGTTCTTTCATCTATTCTTTTTCTTATAAACTTACTAAAAAATACTGCATCATATCCATGAACTGCTTTTTCCATGTGTCGTTCAACGACTTTAATACCTAACTTCTTTAATTTTTCAGCGAACCATATACCTTCATCTCTTAGACAATCATATTCTGCTGTTTCTATATAGGTTGTTGGTAAACCATGAAGATCAGAAATTAAAAAAGATGTATAGTTAAGCATACCAAAATCACCATCTTTTAAATATGTTTCCCACATGCTTTTGTTTAAAATTGAATTCCACATAGGGGTATCATCGAACATCTTCATGGATGGGGTGATTTGTCTATGATCAATCACTGGATAAAATAGCAACATCCGTTCAAATGATCTTTTTAATCTATCTCTAGCAAGTAATGCAACTCCAACAGATAAATTCCCTCCTGCGCTATCGCCAGCAACTGATATTTGATTGATGTTGATACCTAGCATCTCTTGATGATTGATCATCCATAGATATGCTTGATAACAGTCCTCAAGTCCTATTGGAAACGGATATTTGGGTGCTAATCTATATTTAACAAATACTGCTAGATGATTTGAATCATCTATCATATCAGAAACCATGCGCAAGTGAACAAGTGTTCCTTCAATCTGAAAACCTCCACCATGTAGATAAAGTAATCCCTTTTGATTTTTCGTTTCATCTTTGTGTTTTAAAACAAAGATCTTAATTTTCTTGCCTTGATAACCCTTGATGACATACGTTTTTTTCTTCATACCTTTAGTAGGTTTAGTAAAATATAAACTCATGTTAAAAATGATATTAAAAACAATTCTTCTTAACTGAGAATATTTTTTATATCTAAGTGGTCTTAATATCTTTAATTCTTTATCAATGTCATAAGGTCTCATCAATTCACTTTTCGAAAAGTTTTTTGTACTCTCCATACCCTTCTTTTTCTAGGTCTTTTTTGGGAATAAACCTTAATGATGCTGAATTGATACAATATCTATATCCCCCAAGTTCAGTAGGTCCATCAGTAAACAAATGTCCTAAGTGACTATCAGCGTCTTTTGATCTAACTTCAGTTCTCATCATACCAAAGCTTTTATCTAATTTAGTATTAACGGTTGTAAGTGGTTTTGCAAAACTTGGCCATCCACATCCGCTATCAAATTTATCTAAACTTGAAAATAATGGTTCACCAGATACAATATCAACATAAATACCATCTGCATGATGATTCCAATATTCGTTTTGAAAAGGTCTTTCTGTTCCTTGTTCTTGTGTTACATGATATTGTAATGGTGTTAATTTTTTCTTTAAATCTTCTTTTTTCATATAATCACCTTTCTCTAAACTAATTTTTCTAAAAATGATTTTAACTTATCTACAAGTTTTACAACTTCATAAGATAATACTTCATATGCCTTTTCTAAAGATGATTGATCTTTTTTCTCATTGATCTCCATCATGTTGGTCAATAACCAAGTAGTTCTTTTACCTGATAAATATGAACATGATCCTTTAAAATAATGGAGCTTTTCTTTAATCTCAACTCGATTTTTTGAATCTATGGCTTGTCTAATCGATTCCATATCTTTTTTATACTCTATTAAAAATGCTTCAATCACTGATTTTGCAATATCAATACTATCATCAAAACGATATAAATAGTCTTTTTCATCAAATACTAAGAATGAAGCAGGTACAAAGATTTGTCTTTGTGCTGATAAATGTTTTCTTAAAATGCGTTCTAATGCTTCAATATGTATAGGCTTAAACAAAACATCGTTCATTTGCGCTTCTTTCATTAAATCATAATCATTTAAAAACGCATTTGCAGTTACTCCAATAATTGGGATATAAGCATATTGCGGTCCTAAATTTCTAATATTCTTTGAAGCTTGAATACCATCCATTTCTGGCATTTGTATATCCATAAGAATAATATCAAAACGCTCATTTTTTGCTGCTTCAATAGCTTTTTTACCACCATCAACAAGTTTTGAACGAATGCCTTGTTTTTTAAGTATATTCTCAAGTGCAATGCGATTTAAGCGATTATCATCAACAACAAGTGCGTATCCTGATAATGCTTCATTATATCGATCAAAACGTCCTTGTTTTCTTTCAAACAGCTCTGTGATAATCTTATGATAGATTGTTTTTCTAGACATGATTTTTTCAAAATACAAGGAAACTTGAACATTGTGAACACTTTCTAAACTACCAACTTTAACAAAAAGTGTCGATGGTTTAGCAAAATTATTTTTGTAAAAATCTATGAGTTCTAACGATTTTTCTTGATTAAATACGATTAGATCATATGTGATTGACTCATCTTTTGTATCATAATGAACTTGCATGCCCATGGATTGAAAGACTTTCTCAAAATGACACATGAAATCGTCTTGATCTGTCAAAAGAACATTAAAACCTTTAATTTCTTTGAAATCCATGACACCTTGTTTTTTCAATAATAAATCAAAGGAAAACTTACTACCTTGATTAATGTTTGACTCTAAATAGATTTTTGAACCAAGTTTTTCAATCAATTGTTTAACAATTGACAGTCCAAGGCCAGTACCTTCATACTTTCTTGAATCCCCTGAATCAACTTGATAAAACTTATCAAATATTTTTTCTAAATTTTCTTGATCAATACCTATACCAGTATCTTCAATCATAAATCTTATCCGATCATTTTGTTGATCTTCATCTAGACGCTTTACTATGACTTTAACATAACCTTCGTGTGTATATTTAATTGCATTACTTAATAGATTTAAAATTATTTGTCTGATTTTTGTATAATCACCTAAGTGAGTATTATTAATCTGATAATCGTAATCAAAGATGATAGACAATCCCTTTTCTTGTGCTTTTGGAAGCACTGTTAAAATCATATTCGTTAGCTCATTTTCAAGGTTAAACATATCATCAAATAAATCTATTTGTCCGCTTTCAATCTTGGAAATATCTAGTAAATCACTTATCATTGATATCAACGCTTTGGTTGAATAGGTTGCTATATCATGATACTCTTTTTGTTCTGATGTTAAATCCGTAGATTCAAGTAAATATAGTGCATTTGATATTCCATGTAATGGTGTTCTAAACTCATGACTAATTTTAGCTAAAAATTGATTTTTTTCCATACTAGCAACATCAGCTTTTTGTTTAAGTTCGATCAGTTTCTTTTGTTGTTCTTGCTTAAGAATTGCATTGGTAATGACTTCAGACAACACTTTTAACAAATTCATTTCTCTTTCGTTCCATTGTCTTTTACTTCTTACATCATCAAATCCAACAAATCCCAAACACTTTTGTTCATTCATAAGTGGAAGGGTTGTCATCGATTTAACACCTTGTGGTTCTAAGGCATCATAAATTAAATGTCCTTTTTCAAGTGCATTAACATCATCATAAATGACAGGTTTACCTTGTCTGTGATACTTAACCAAGTAATCTTCATATAGACCCATATCAATGTTTTTAAGGTTATCTATTTCTTTTGATACACCTTCATTACACCATTCAAATGTGTTATTCATGACTTTAAGATCATCATCATAATCAAACACATAGACACGATCCACATCAAGAAAATTACCCACCATAGCAAGTGCGTTTTCTATTTTTTGATGAAACTCTTCGATATTGATATTAATCAGTTCATTTGCAATACTTAAAACGATATCTTGAAAACGATCATGATTGTTCATAAATCCCTCTTCATTTGATTTGGTTTATATATCTATTATATATGAAAACTCATTTTCTTTAAAGTATAAGAAAAAAAGGCATACGCCTTATTTCGAAAATCTATGAGCAATTGAGCTTGCTGCTGCTGCAGCCATTGCACCAACAATATCATCTAAAAATGTATTGCAGCGATTTGGCTCTTTACCTTCTTTATCTAAAACTCCAATGATGCCAGGTTTAGTCTTATCTACATATCCAAAATTCGTAAAACCAATAGATCCATAAACATTGACAATGGATAATGCCATGATTTCATCAATACCATATAAACCATAATCATTTAATAATATAGTTGATAGTGGCTCAGAAAGTAAACCTTTCTCTGCTAAAACATCAAGTTCTACTCCTGTGATGACAGCATGCTGAACTTCTCTTTTTTTGACAACTTTCTTTACATGATCCAAACAATATTCCAACGTTAAGTTAGGTATATATTTTTTTTGTAAATCAAATGTAATTTTTGCAATATCTTCTAACTTGACACCTCGTTGTTCTAGTGTGTCTACGACAATTTGATAGTTCTTTTGGGCTTCACGAAGCTCTTCTTCTGTTTTTTCGAAACTCATGAAGATTCCTCCCTTTGTTTTTAGAGTGTAATACTATTATACACGAATCAATTGATTAATCAAGCCCATTATTTTTAATCTTTTTTAATAACCATTTTATTGTCTTCTAAATAGATGACGTCCTCACGATCTAAATCATAGCGTCCTACAGAGAAATCTGTCGTAAGTATTTGTGCTCCACTTGAAACAGCATCATCAAAGCGTGATTGGATAAACTCTAAATTTGCATCAATTCTAGTTCTTACCATAAAGTGTTGATCAACTAGGGATGATATAATCTCTAGATCAACGTCATTTTGTACGAAAAATGAGGCATAACTTGGTAGTATTTCTTGATAGTTACTACCTATAAACATTGATTGTGACTGTAAGGTTTGATCTATGTCATAATAAGAAGATGTATAACTACCTGGATGAAGTACAAATATTACTTGATTGAAAAGACTTTGAAGTGATGGCCATCCATCATTGATGATGACATCTTTTAAGTTTTGTTGTGAACCAACCATATCAGATGGTTTAAATAAACTGGAACTCAGTTTATCCTTAATAAGATCATCCAATAACATAAATACATCTTGATCAAATGGATCTAATGCTGGATCTAACATCGTCCAATCATCTTTAACTTCTACTAAAATAATGATAGGTAAATGTGTTTGGTAATCACTAAACCACTTAATTTCTTCCAGCAATAAATCAAACTTGACTGCTTGACTGCTATTATCCACAAGTGGAACATGAGTAAGTTCAAATGATCCATTTCTATATCTTAAATCAA
The DNA here is from genome assembly GCA_002838185.1 of Tenericutes bacterium MO-XQ. GTDB lineage: Bacteria > Bacillota_I > Bacilli_A > Acholeplasmatales > Acholeplasmataceae > Mariniplasma. The sequence goes on from CP017948.1 coordinate 1,434,049, forward strand.
ATTCAAAACTACGTATTCCTAAGTTTAATTGATCAGTAATCGTTTGATATCCATAATTCAATGCTTTTGCTTCAGAAAATGAATCACCTAAGCCTACAAAAAATCTTCCTATAGCAGGACCTACCTTCTTATAGCTATTATGACTTGCGAGTATTTGAATATCATCTAGTTTAAGAGACGAATCATTTAAATCAAAATTAGTAAAATCTGATTCATCAATAACTTCATACTGATTCGACTCATATGCTTCTTTTAATGCTTCTAAATGTTTTTCTTGTTTATTGATGTCTACAGTTCTAACTAAAGATAATCTTAAAACAATGCCCATGAAAAGAATTAAAAGCACAAAAACAGTTTTCAAACTTATTTTTATAAATTTCTTCATAAATATCTCCCTTATTTTAACCAAACTATCGTATAGCTAGTTTTGATTTTGAGGTTGTATTAAAAAATTGAAAAGGATATAATATTTGTGTAGGAGGAATAAATCATGCACGATAACAAACCAGAAAAAGATACTAAAGACTTACCTTTATGTACTTGTGGTAAAACTCAAGATAAACCATATTGTGATGGATCTTGTGATCTTGAAGAAGATACATCCAAATAATACTATTTAATATCTAAGAAATAATGATTAGATCGAAAGGTCTAATTTTTTTTTGCGAAAAAGTCTTTGATATCTAACATATTCAATGTTTCATGCCAAAGTCTATCGATAACTTGCTCTTTATAAGTAACAGGATTTGATGAAACGATGATGCCATGTCTCACATAACTTCCCGATTGATGATCAAATTCAGAAGACGTCATTACATTTAACATATGTCTAGCTGCAACTTCGGGATGAATACCTTTTTTTGATCGCCAACGCCAAATAAAACTAGCAAGTTTTGATGTGTTTTTTTCTCCGATATTCGTTCGAACTAAACCTGGATCAATAGCATATATAGGCATTTGCTGATTCATTTTACTAAATCCTTTTACAAATAATACATTATATAATTTTGATCGTTTATACGATCTTAGAATCGTGTAAAATGTTTTAGTTTCTAAGTTATTAAAATTGATATTTGCTCTGTAATGAGATTGAGAACTTACAACAAGTATTCTTGATTTCATACTTTCATTCATATAAGGTAAGAGCTGATATGTTAGATCAACAACAGCTAGGTGATTCACTTGAAATGTTAATTCATGATGATCTTTACTTATATGATACCCTGATGTAACTCTACCTGCAACGTGGCATAAAAAATCAATTCTAAGATTATTTTTCTCTAACAATTCTTTGGTTTGTTTTGCAATATCCACTATAGCCTCATGATAACTTAAATCACCTTTTACTATCATAAGATTGTCTTTAAATCCTAACGCTTCTACTTCTGATTCCAAAGCTTTTATTTTATCATCGTTTCGCCCTAAGCCAATGACATCAATATTAGCTTTTAAAAGTGTTAAGACCAAACTTTTACCAATGCCTGAAGTTGCACCAGTTACATATGCCAATTTATTCAATATATTCACCACTTTCAACAGTTGTTTTCTTTTATTATACATGATATCAAAATGAGATGAAATTTTTATGTTATAATAATTTTGAATACGGAGGTTAACATGAAAAAAATTAATGTTTATTCTGAAGTCGCGCCCCTAAAAAAAGTTCTTTTGCATCGTCCTGGTGGAGAACTAGAAAACTTAACACCAAAATGGTTAAATGAGTTATTGTTTGATGATATTCCTTGGCTTATCAAGGCTCAAGAAGAACATGATCATTTAGCAAAAGTATTTAATGAACACGGCGTCGAAGTCGTTTATTTGGCTGATTTAGTGGAGGAAAGTCTACATACTCCAGCAATTAAGAAACAATTTATTGACCAGTTTTTAAAAGAATCTAATTTAAACCATCATAAATCAAAACAAAAAGTATATGACTATTTAAGTAAGATGCCAACAAAACAAATGATTCTTACAACTATGTCTGGAATCGTTAAAACAGATTTTCAAACCTATAGAAAACAGAGTCTAAAAGATTATATTAGGGACTATCCATTCATTACAGATCCTATGCCTAACTTGTATTTCACAAGAGATCCTTTTGCTTTTGTCTATGATCATGTTTCACTAAACAAGATGCATAAGAACACAAGAGCTAGAGAAACGATTTATGGTGAGTATATTTTTAAATATCATCCTATGTATAAAGATACACCTAAAGTCTATGATCGTTATGAAGATTATTCAATCGAAGGTGGAGATATACTTGTATTAAATGATCAAGTTATTGCTGTTGGTATATCTGAAAGATCTGAACCAGATGGTGTTGAAAATTTTGCAAAACATATCTTTTCAAAAACTGATGCTGAAGTTGTACTTGCAATTGATTTACCTAAAAAAAGAAGTTTTATGCATCTAGATACAGTTTTAACACAAGTCGATGTAGATAAATTCTTAATACATCATGACTTTTTAGGTAATTTAAATGTTTATGAAATCTATCGAGGAAGTAGACCGAAGACACTAAGAATTATTCCTAAAAATTATTCGATTAAACGTTTATTCTCATATCATTTAAAAACTAAAATTACAGTAATACCATGTGGTGGAGATGATAAAATTGCTTCAGACCGTGAACAATGGAATGATGGTGCTAATGCTTTAGCTATCGCTCCTGGTGTTGTTATTGTTTATGAAAGAAATGCTATAACCAATAAACTCTTACAAGAACATGGTGTTAAAACCATAGAAATTCCATCAAGTGAACTTTCTAGAGGTCGAGGTGGCCCTAGATGTATGAGCATGCCACTTATTAGGGAAAATAAAAACAGCTAATCCATGAATAGAACCCCAAAAAGTAGAAACCAATAAAAAAACCGTTTCTACTTTTTTTGTAATCTAGGTCTATAAGTATTGTAGTAAAACATCCATTCATGTACTAATTGTATATATTCATCTAATGATGTGATATGATTATTGTATAGAGTTTCTTTCTTTAAGATTGAGTGGAAACTTTCTATGACTGCGTTGTCTAGTGGATTACCTTTTCGTGAATACGAAATAATGATTCCGTTTGATTCACAGATAACTTTATATTCAGTTGAAAGATACTGAAACCCTTGATCTGAGTGGAGGACCAGTCCATTCAGATCTTTTTCTTTGCTGTTCTCAATTGCTTCCATTAATGTATCAATTACTAACTCATTATCATTTCGATAACTGATTTTGTATGATATCCAATTTCTAGTTTCTAAATCAAATATTGTGCTTAAATAAGCTCTTTTTCCATTTCTTTGTAATGTAAGATAAGTAATATCTGTTACCCATCCTGCTTGATTAAAATTACGTTTTAAATGATTGAGTTGAGCTTGTTCCTCAAATCTTTTTTTCATATAATTTGGTTTCAAATCTTTTATATATTTTGCTTGCTCTCCATATTTATTCATGATTCTTAAAACTTTTTTATGGTTCATTATTAACCCATATGTTTTTCTTAATTCATCTGTCATTCTTCTATATCCTAATGTCTTCTTATGGGTGTTGAAAACCTTCTTAATTATTAAATAATCTTGATAATCAGGATCCACAGTGTTTCGATACTTATAATAGGTTGATAAACTAATCTCCAATACTTCACACATCGTTTTTATCCTATATTTGTTACGATATCTAGTGATAAATGCTATTTTTTCTCTTGTTTGGCCTCCTTCAAGTATTCTAAATACTTTTTTAGGATTTCATATTTCTCTTCTATATTATCTTTTGTTGTCTTTGGTTCTCTACCTTTTTTCTTCACATCTAATCCATGATCTCTTCGGTAAATTCTTACCCATGTTTTAACTGTGTTCTCTGATACGTCATATTTAATACTAAGATAATTGTATGTCCTACTGTCTTCAATGTGCTCCTTAACTGCTGTTAACTTACTATTTAAATCAACTTTCTTAAACTTTTGTCCTTTCATTGCCATATAAAAAATACCTCCATACTAACAATTATAGTATAAAGGTATTGTTTTTTTATTGGTTTCTACTAAATGGGGTTCACTTTACCACTTAGCTGTTTTTTAATGTCAAATATCGATGGTGATTTGTATATATAACTTCTAAACCAACTTTTTTTGCCATCATCATAAAAGTTTTTGGTGTATAAAAAGTGACATGGCTTGGATCTCTAATATAAAACCAATCGAAAAATGTTGTTTGATCTTTTGGGTGAAACAATGTCATGATGGCAAGTATGCCATCTTTTTTTAATATTGATTTTAGTCTTTTTAATATTTCAACAGGTTCCCACAAATGTTCAAAGACTTCAGTAGATGTAATGCCGTCATAGCTGACTTGAAACACTGAACTTTCAGGTGCATAAAAATAATCATATATATCTACTTCAAAGCGATATTTATCTTCTAAAATACTTTTTAATACTGGTTCTGGTCCGCTTCCGAAATCTAGTAGTTTTCCTTTTTTTAAATATGGATATAAGGCACTGTCTACAAAATTAGATAAGAAATTCACATATCCTTCATTTTCAATAGAGTTTTCGTGAAGATCATAAACCTTTTTCTCATCTATTAATGATATCTTTTGATCGATATCTTTATAGATTACCTCGCAGTTTAGACATTCATGAAAAGTCATGTCAAATCTTGGGTGTTTATATGTTTTTATTTGGTTTGATCCGCATATTTTGCAAACGTCCATAGTTCCCCCTAAAATAAACTCATAATCAGTGTATAGATGATTGGTACTAATAATGCTGGTAACAAATTCGCAACCTTGATTTTTTTAATCTCCATAAAATTTAAACCGATAGCAATTAAAATAATACTTCCGATCATAGATAATGAACTGATTAAATCATCAGTTGCATAACTACTTAAATATCTAGCTAAGAGTGTGATTGAACCTTGATATACCAAAACACTGATTGCAGATATGGCAACACCTATACCTAAAAAGGATGCTAAAACCATGGCTGTTATAAAATCTAGTGTAGATTTAATGAGCAAAGTCGTCATACCTAAGCCCAATCCATCTTGGATTGCACCAGTAATTGCCATAGCACCTACACAAAAAATGAGGGTTGCAGTTATGAACCCTTTTGCAAGTGGTGGCAAATTATATTTCTTTTCAACTTTAAAAGCTAAATTTGTAAGTCTTTGGTCGATATCTATCCATTCACCGATGATCACACCGATGACTAGTGATAAGATAATCAGCAAATCCATTCGTGTAGAAAACGATGTCCCATCAAAAACTAAAAAATCTTTGACAAACCATCCTAAAGATAACGCAACCAATCCTAAACCTAAAGTAAACATGATTGCTTTTTGAATTTTCTCTGATAATCCTTTTTTAAATATAATTCCTAAAAAGGTTGCTACTATAATTGCAGCTGCATTGATTAAGGTTCCCATATGTTATCTTTTTATGTAAGTACCTTTCTTTAAAAATATGAAGAGTCAATCAATGACTTGAATGACTCTTAATTATTACCATGAAAGTGGATCGTTTTTAATATGTTGATCGTAAAGATCTATAAAGGCTTTTTTAAATTTTTCTGGTAACACATACGATTGATATTCAATGTGCTGTTTCAAATGGTCTTCATTCTTAATACCTGGAATAACCAAATCGATCTCTTCAAAACTCATAATAAATGCAATCGCATATTTAGTAACGTCATCATCACCAGTAATATTTCTGATTTCTTGTACAAGTTTTGCTCTTCTTTCTATGGTTTCTATATCCCATCTAGAACGTATGCCTTCAAACTCTGAGTTTTCATCATATTTTCCTGTTAACCACCCTGAATCAAGTGGTACTTTTGTAATTATGGTTATGCCTTTTTCTTTAGCTTTTTTTAAAAGTGGTCTAACTTCTTGAAAGAAAATATTAAATAGCACTTCTACAACATCAATATTGAGATGTTCAATGACTGCTTCTAATTCTTCATATGTGTCAATGCTGACGCCATAAGCTTTAATTAATCCTTCTTCTTTTAATCTTTCAAGTTCTTCAAAATGATCTGTTTCATGTTTTAAGATACTCATATCTGGATTATGTAATAATACACTATCTAGTGATTTCACTTTGAGTCTTTCTAAAGACTCATATACTTGTTCTTCTAATGAAGAAACACTAAAATCAGTGCTTCCATCAGCCATATGACCTAATTTTGTGTTGATAATGATTTGGTCTTCTTTACCCGAAATTGCATCTCCAATAATCGTTTCACTCATACCTGCAGCATATCCTGGAGCTGTATCAAAAAAACGAACACCTGACTCTATAGCTTTTTTAACTAAGCCGATACCATCGTCATATGCCATGTATCCCCAAAATTCAGTGTTACCTAATTGCCAGGCACCAAATCCTAACCTTGGTGTTTTCTTATTTGTCTTTAAAAAGGTAAATTCTTTCATAAAGCACCTCCGTTACCATACTTTTATTTTAACATACAATTTTCTTTGTTTAGCCTCAAAAGAGTTAAAAAACATGTTAAAATAAACAAAAGGAGCTGATTTCATGAATATGATAAAAAAACAACTATATATACCGACGACTCAGAAAAAACGCACCATTAGAGTTTTGGTTCCAGATGACTATACAGAAGGCGATAAGAGTTATCCTGTGATTTATATGCATGATGGTCAAAATCTTTTTGAAGATCGAACTGCATACAATCAATCATCTTGGAGAATCTATGAAACATTATCAAAATTAAAAAAAGAGGGGAAAATCAATAAAGATGTTATTGTTGTTGGCATTGATAACTCTGATTTAAGATTTTTTGAATATTCTCCTTGGGTTGGGAAAGATTATGTCAAAAAAATGCTTAAAGTTCAAGTCGGTGGTCTAGGAGATGTTTACGCTGATTTTGTTGTAAAAAAAGTTAAACCATATATTGATAAGAATTTTAGAACACTACCTGACTATGAAAACACCTCAATTGCTGGTAGTTCTATGGGTGCTTATATTTCAACTTACATTGCTGCAAAGCATCCAGATATCTTTAAGAATGTTGGTGTCTTCTCTTTGGCTTCATGGTTTAATGAAGAAGATTTTTTAAACTATATTGATGTTGCAGATATTAAAATGGATCAGAGATTTTTTATATCCATTGGAAAAAATGAATCATCTGATCCATCAAATAAGAATTTTAATAAGATTTATCTTAATAACAGTAGACACTTAAAGAAACATTTAGAACAAAAAAATGTAGAAGATATCTTCTACATTGAAACTGATGATATTCATAATGAACTTGCTTGGCGAAAAATGTTTGAAACATTCGCATTATGGTTACTTAAAAAGTAATCTTTTACTCAAACATCCATTTTAAAGCATCTTTTATATACATGTCCCATAATCTCCATTCATGATTGCCTGGATTTTCTGCATGTATAAATGAGATGTTTTTTTCTTTTAGATGTTTGATGAAATCTAAGTGATCTGGATATAAAAAGTCTTCAGTTCCACATGCAATAAATAAACTTGGAACAAGAGCTTTTTGAATTGCTTTATCTAATAAATAATAAATATCATGTTTAGTGCCTTTAATAGGTAGCTTTCTAAAAGCACTTAAAAATTGTTTGCTTTTAGGTAGGTGTTTGTTTAATTCATATAAACGATCCACATTAATCGCTCCAGAAAAACTAGCAATTTTTTCATATCTTTTGGGATAAGTTAACCCTATTTTTAATGCACCATATCCTCCCATCGATAATCCCGCAACAAAGCGGTCTTCTTTTTTCTTAGATACATTAAACATACCTTCAATGATTTGTGGTAATTCAAGTGCAACATAATCAAAATACTTAACATTGTGGATGTTATTTGTATAATAACTATTATGAACTGATGGCATGACCACGCATAGATCATACATATTCGCATATCTTTCTATAGACGTTTGTCTCATCCAATCCATATAATGTCCAGTGTATCCATGCAGTAAATATAGAACTTTTGTTTTCTTGTTTTTATCTTGATGTTCAGGATATATGACTGCGATGGTAGTATTCATATCTAACATATTTGATTTTATGTGAATTTCCATAAATGCCATGTTACCATCTCCTTTAAAATCATTATACAAGATGAATGCATAAAGATAAATAGTTATTTGATATTAGTTTTCTCATAATTTCCATAATTTAGACAAAACATGAAACATAAAGCATAATATGATAAAATATTTAATAAACCACACCGAAGGAGAAACATATGGAAAAACACGCTTATCAACAATCTTTTGATGAGATCATTAAAGATTTAAACTCTGATATAGAAAACGGGTTATCTCATGATGAAGCTCAAAAAAGATTATCTTCTTATGGAAAAAACCAATTGGAAGAAACTAAAAAAAGACCACTCATATTGCGTTTTTTTGATCAAATCAACGATTTTATGATTTATGTACTGATTGCAGCATCTATATTATCATTTGTTACGGATGAACCTTCTGAAGGTATCCTAATTTTAATGATTGTACTACTAAATGCATTACTAGGATTATTCCAAGAAGCAAAAGCTGAAAAAGCCTTAGAATCAATTAAAGCAATGTCATCTCCACAAGCAAAAGTATTAAGGGATGGCCAAGAAAAATTAATTGATGTGAAACTATTAACCATTGGCGATATCGTTATTCTAGATGCTGGTGATTATGTCCCAGCAGATGTAAGAATTATTGAGTCAATCAATCTAAAGACTGATGAATCTCCACTTACAGGTGAGGCTGTTCCAGTTGAAAAAACTGTAGATCCTATCAATGAAAAAGATGTTGCCTTAGGCGATAGAACAAATCTTGGATTTATGGGTACTGTCGTTACCTATGGTAGAGGTAAAGCAGTTGTCATCCATACAGCAATGCAAACTGAACTTGGTAAAATAGCAACGATGCTTAGTGAAACAAAAAGCGAAGATACGCCATTACAAAAAAGTATGGCTAAACTTGGTAAAACATTGGCTTTACTCGCACTTGCTATCACATTTATCATTTTTGCGATAACCATTATTGAAGCTTATGCGATTGATGGTAGTGCATCTTTTGAAGATTGGAAAGAGGCATTATTAACATCTGTTGCCTTAGCGGTTGCTGCTATACCAGAAGGTCTTCCGGCGATTATAACAATTGTATTAGCTTTAGGTATGCAAAACCTAGTAAAGAAAAATGCAATTATTAGAACACTTCCAGCTGTAGAAACATTAGGTTCTACAAGCATAATTTGTTCAGATAAAACAGGAACACTTACTCAAAACTTAATGACAGTCACAAAAGTTTTTGTTGAAAATAAGTCGATTGATATTAATGAAAAAACCAAAACAAGTGATGCACTTGATAAATTAGCATTATATGGATCATTATGCAATGATACAAAAGTATCTATTCAAGAAAATGAATATGTTAAAATCGGAGATCCAACAGAAATTGCATTTATCGATTTAGCAATAACGTTAGATAAAAAACCAATTGATATGATTGATGATAACGAAAGAATCTACGAACTACCTTTTGATTCAGATCGTAAAATGATGACAACCGTTCATGATTTTAAAGATGGTAGATATGCAGTCATTAAAGGTGCTCCAGATGTAATCTTTAGTCGTTCTACTTCTATTTATCATCAAGAAAAGTTTGATATCAAGCCTTATGAAAAAGCAAATCAAAATATGTCAAACAATGCCCTAAGAGTTTTAGCTGTTGCATTTAAAAAAATCGATAAATCAAAAACATTAAAAAATTTGACATCAGATGATTTAGAAACGGACTTAACACTTTTAGGATTAGTAGGAATGATTGACCCAGCAAGACCGGAAGCAAAAGATGCCATTATGCTTTGTAACAGAGCAGGCATAAAAACCATTATGATCACAGGAGATCATATCAATACTGCTGTTGCAATCGCAACTGACCTTAATATTTTATCAAAAGGTGAACTTGCAATCACTGGTAAAGATCTTGATCAAATGAGTGATGAAGAGTTTTTTGAAAAACTTGAAAACATTAGAGTTTATGCTCGTGTTAGTCCAGAAAATAAAGTGCGAATTGTTGATGCTTGGAAAAAAGCAAATAAAGTTGTTGCAATGACTGGTGATGGTGTCAATGATGCTCCATCAATCAAAAAAGCTGATATTGGAATTTCCATGGGTATTACAGGTACTGAAGTTGCTAAAGGCGCTGCAGATATGGTCTTAACAGATGATAATTTTGCAACCATCGTTAATGCCGTAGGCGAAGGTAGAACTATTTTTGCTAATATTAAAAAAGCAATTCACTTCTTACTCAGTTGTAATATCGGTGAAATCGTTACTATTTTCTTAGGTACAACCATTGGTATACTTATATTTAGTGGTCGAGTAACGACACTAACTGCGGTTCAAATCTTATGGGTTAACCTTGTCACAGATTCACTCATGGCTATTGCTTTAGGTCTTGAGCCAAAAGAAGAAAATATTATGGATCAGCAACCTAGAGATACACAAAAATCCATCTTTGCAGATGGACTTGGTATGCGTATTGGTCTTCAAGGATTAATGCTTGGACTTATTTCGTTTGCAGCTTATATCATTGGATGGTTCTTAGAGCCTTCAGCAATTAGAGAAGTTAAAATGATAACAGCACAAACGATGACATTTATCGTCCTTGCTTTATCACAATTAGCCCATGCATTTAATGTTAGAAGCGAGTTATATTCTATCTTTAAATTAAAGAGAAATAAATTTATCTTCTATGCACTTGGTGCTAGTGTTACATTACAACTACTTGTAGTATTTATACCATTTACAAGAGATGTATTTGGTATTACGTCATTACCATATAGTTATTGGTTAATCATTATAGGGTTAGTCTTATTACCAGTACTTATTATGGAAAGTATTAAATTCATTAAGAATCGTAAATAAAGATAAAGCCGAATCGTTGATTCGGCTTTTTTTATGCTGGTAATAAATCTATGAGTTCTTCTATAAGTTTAATTTCTCTTTTAATTTCTTCAAAAAATGTTTGATCTATTTCTCTAAACATTTTCAAATCAAAAGAATCAATTCTTGTATCTAATGCAATATATACTTGTTGGTCTTTAAATCCAAACATGACTCTTTTTGCTACATTTCTAAACTCGATCAATTTTTCCATAAAAGCAGGTTTTAATAAATAAAATGCTGAATGTTTATCTATTGAAAAGACATCATACAATTTGTTAAAAGCTATAGATTCTAAATCAACTCTTTGGAGTTCAGAAAACCAATTAAAACCTATGGATAAATTAGGCATAATATAAACATCATTTTCAAATTTTTTATCAAAATCAATGATGTAAAATCGACCTTGAAATACAGTAACAACAGTTGTTGATTTCCCATTACTTCTTACATCTTGTAGTTTAACATCAGCAGATAGAAACTTTTTATCTTTGATGATCCCAGATAAGAAATCCTCACTATAATATCTATCTTCTTTTTTTAGGATTTTCGATTCATAAACAACTTCTTTTTCAAAACCTTTTTTAGGTTCATAACTGATACCATCAATTTCATCTTCAATCATCTTTTTGACATGAACTTCTTTGAAGGCTATCGACAACTTCTTAAATCTAGAACCTGCTACAGCCATAATGATACCACCAGCAATAAAACCAATCATAAATATAGGATTGGCAATAAAACTAATGAATGATATCCCTGTGACTGCTCCACCTAGTACCATCATGCCTTCAAGTGATTTTTTTTGATTACTTATGCTTTTTAGATCCATTTGTCTTCACCAATTTAACCCAATTATTGCTTACGCTAACTTCTTTGATACTTGCGATGAATTTCCCAAATTGTGAAAATCCAAATTCTTTATAATTAAACCCTAAAAATATTTCTTCTAATTCTTGTTTTAATTGCGAGAGCAACATCTTATTTGCTTTTTGTTCACTCACGATTTCAATAACTTTTTTAGCAATCTCATCAAAGTTTAATCCAGATTTGAACTCAACAACCATATCATTTTGAATGGTTCTAAGTCCAGAAAATGTATTGACTAAACTTGATAAATTTTTAACACCATATTTTCTAACATCAAAGTCAGAACTACGGTTTCTAAGCATATTACCAAGATTACTTAATGGCATCTTGTTGCCATTATCGATAATGATATCTTTAATAATTTTTTCGATATCATCCTCATCACTATCAGATGTCGTAGATGTATTTCCATCTTCATCTTCTAAATATTCAAAGTACTTAAATTCATTACAAGCAGATTTAAATGCTTCAGTTACTTTCTTCTCGTTACCGACACCGACAACAGTCATGCCACCTTCTCTAAGTTTCATTGCAAGCGGTGTAAAATCACTATCACTTGTAATTAAGAAAAATGTATTTACCTTTTCTTGATACATCATCTCTAATGCATCTATTGCCATCGCCATATCTGCAGCATTTTTCCCAGATGCAACATTATATTGGTGCATTGGTTTTATAGCATAATTTAGTGCTGTTTGATGCCATTCTTTAGGCAAATTTGATATATCTCCATAAAACCTAGCAATGACTATTCTTCCATATTTCGCGATTTCATGCATGATTGGTTTAATATATTTTGCTGATATATTTTCAGAATCGATTAATAACGCGATTCTATAATTATTTTGTTCCATGTGAACCTCTTTTCTATACATCGTTTTATCTATATTAAGTATAGCATAATAACCGTCAAATGAAAATGTTACCTAAATCAAAAAAGAAGATATCAAGCCAATATCTTCTTTGCCTTTATGTTATTTATTAATCAATAAGTTCATAATTTCTAAATTTTGCGACTTGTTTAACATCTTTATCTCCACGACCGGATAAATTAACGACGATAATTTGATCTTTTGAAAGTTTTGGTGCTAATCTGATCGCTTCTGCAACTGCATGTGAACTTTCAATCGCAGGAATAATACCCTCAACTTTTGATAAATATTCAAATGCAGATACTGATTCTTCATCGGTTGCACTCACATATGTGACTCTTCCAATATCTTTTAAATATGCATGTTCTGGTCCAATGCCTGGATAATCAAGACCTGCAGAAATTGAATATACCGGAGATATTTCTCCATTTGGTTCTGTTAACACCAATGTTCTCATCCCATGTATAACAGCTTCTTTACCTAAAGTCATTGTTGCAGCATGATCTTTTGTATCGATACCTTTACCTGCAGCTTCAACTCCAATTAAGTTCACTTCTTTATTTTCAATAAAGTCATAGAATGCACCTATTGCATTACTTCCTCCACCTGCACAAGCAATCACATAATCTGGAAGTCTATGCTCTACTTCATCTAGTTGAACTTTGATTTCTTCTCCAATAACTTTTTGGAAATCTCTAACCATCATCGGATATGGATGTGGTCCAACAGCTGATCCAATTAAATAAAATGTGTCTTCTAATTCTTGACTCCATGTGATTAATGCACTATCAACTGCTTCTTTTAATGTTTTTAAACCATCATGAACCGCAACAACCTTAGCTCCAAGAAGTTCCATACGATAAACATTTAATGATTGTTTTAACATATCCACATATCCCATATGGATTTCACATTCCATACCAAACAGTGCTGCAGCAGTTGCAGTTGCGACTCCATGTTGTCCTGCACCTGTTTCTGCAATCAGTTTCTTTTTGCCCATACGCTTCGCAAGAAGCGCTTGTCCAATCACATTATTAATCTTATGTGCCCCTGTATGATTTAAATCTTCTCTTTTGAAATAAATCTTTGCACCACCTAAATCTTCAGTCATATTCTTTGCATAATATAACAATGAAGGTCTATTTGCATATGTTTTTAAATAGAACTTAAACTCATTTAAAAACGCCTCATCATGCTTATACTTGTTATAAGCCTCCTCTACTTCTTTAACCGCTTTAAGAATAGGTCCTGGGACATATTGTCCACCAAATTTGCCAAACTCCATTTCTTTTTCCTTTCTCGTCTTTTAGGAAAAAGTATTTGTTTTTGGGTATAAAAAAAGAGCATCATCCATCGGGACGAGATGCTCGTGGTACCACCCAAATTTAAGAAACTAAGTTTCTCCTTTAACAAAATACTCCATCATTTAAGACTTTTATATTTTTAGTTTTCTAACGGAAACCACCCGGCTCAGGCTACTTATTTCACCCTGCTTCTCAAAAGGCCATTCACTTAGTTATTAAATATACCCATCTCACACTGTCATGGACTCGCTTGATATGTTTACCTAAGTTACTCTTCTTTATCTTCGAATTTACTAACTATTATAATGATAAATTTTCATATGTCAATATTTTTATCTAAAAAAAACAATAGATCCGTAGATAATATACATTAAAGCTATTCCTATTGGAAAACTTGTAATCAATAAACGAATAAAATTTTTTTTATTTACATGATATAAGAAATTGATTAAACACGAAAATGTCATGCTAAGTGCTAATATAAAAAATGTTGCTCTTAAAATCTTAAATAACTGCTGTTCATGAAGATCACTTAGTAAAACCTGCCCATTGATTAATCTAAAGGCTTGAAAAATCATATATCCAAAAAGAATATATAATATTGTTATAAATACATAGTAAATATACTTCCTCATCGCATGCTGTCCCCCTAGACAATTATATGCTCATTATAACCGATATGACTTATTTGTCAATATCATTATCAATGAATCACGTCATGCATTATTGAATAAATGTTTTGTTTTATTTGCTATTTTTACAAGGATAAGCATAACAGGAACTTCTACTAATACACCTACGATTGTAACAAGTGCAACACCTGGGTTTAATGGAAATAAAGCAATTGCTACAGCAACAGCTAATTCAAAGAAATTACTTGCTCCAATCATTCCAGCTGGTGCAGCAACTTCATGAGGTAATTTCATAACTTTCGCACCATAATATGCAATAAAGAAAATGAAAAACGTTTGAATGATAAGCGGTATACTAATTAGCAAAATATGAGTTGGATTGTCAATAATTAAATCGCTTTGAAGTGAAAAGATCAATATAAGTGTGAGTAACAATCCAATGATAGTTGTTTTTGAAAACTTTGCAATCACTTTTTCATTAAGGTATGTTTCACCTTTATATTTGATAACATAATATCTAGTTAAAGATGCTGCAACTAAAGGTATCACAACAAATATTAATACCGATAAAAATAATGTTCCCCAAGGCACTGTGATACCACCTATGCCCAATAAAAGTCCTACAATAGGTACAAATAAAAATAGGATAATCAGATCATTTGTTGCCACTTGTACAAGTGTATAAGCAGGGTTTCCTCTAGTTAGACTACTCCATACAAAAACCATTGCAGTACATGGTGCTGCACCTAATAAAACTGCTCCTGCTAAATAATCATTAGCTAAAGTTTCTGGTATGAGATTTTTAAACAGAACAAAGAAAAACAAACTAGCAATGAGGAACATGGTAAATGGTTTAATAAGCCAATTTACAACCCATGTTAAATATAAACCTTTAGGGTTTTTTCCAACATTTTTTATAGATGTGAAATCAATCTTTAACATCATTGGATAAATCATAATCCAGATCAAAATACCGATTGGAATATTAACATTATAAACTTCAAATTGATTCAAAAAAACCGGAATAAAACCTAAGAAATTCCCAATCAGTAATCCTATACCCATACAGATTAAAACAAATACTGTCAGATATTTCTCAAAGAAGCTAATATCTTTCATTATAATTCGCCTTTTTTAACTCTTTCAATAAGTTCAACAACTTTTTTTCTAACTAACTCTCTAGTTTCTTCAAATCCACTTTTAGGACCACCACTAGGATCATCAAGTCCCCAGTCTTCTCTATGATTGCATGGTACAAATGGACATTCAACACCACAACCCATAGTAATTAGAATATCTAAATCGTCTGGAAGTTGATCGAGTAATTTACTTTTAGCATGACTCATATAAATACCTAAATCAGTCATGACTTCTAAAGCCATAGGTTTTGGTGCATCATACTTTTCAGTACCTGCAGAGTATGCTTCAATGACACCTTGACCTAAATGTTTTGCCCAACCCTCTGCCATAATACTTCTACAACTGTTGTGTACACAAACGAATGCTACTTTTTTCATATTTATACCTCTTTTTTTATAATGTCTACTAACTGTGATACATTTGGTACATGACCATATAAAACCACTTTTTCATCAACGACTAATGCAGGAGTACTCATTACACCATATGCCATAATATCTTTGACTTCAGTTACTTTTTCTACTTCTGCTTTAATACTTAGCTCATCTAAAGCTTCATTAACATTTTTCTCTAATCTCTTACAATTTGGACAACCTGTCCCTAATACTTTAATTTTCATACTTTATTCTCCTTTTTTTATATAAATAAATGACTCAATAAATTAAATAAATAACCTGTCACGATGATTCCAACCACTACAATAGATACAAACATTGTAAGAAGCTTTGGTTTTATGACTTTTTTCAACATAATGATTGAAGGTAAGTTTAATGCTGTTACAGCCATCATAAGGGCTAAAACAGTCCCTATACCGACACCTTTTAATACAAGTGCTTCTGCAATTGGTAAAGTTCCAAAAATATCTGCATACATCGGAACACCAACGATAGTTGCAATCAATACAGAAAATGGATTATTTTGACCCAACACTCTTTCTATAAATGATTGAGGGACATATCCATGGATGATTGCACCAATACCTACACCAATAAAGATGTAAATCCATACTCTAGAAATGATTTCTTTGACTTGTGAAAAAGCATATGCATGTTTTTCTTTAGTAGTCTTCTTCACAAATTCGAACCCTTGATGATTATTCTTTTGATCAGTAATAAAAGATTCTATATGCTTTTCCATATGAAACTTATCGATAAGAAGTCCACCAATGACTGCAATCACAAGTCCTACGATAACATAAGCGATCGCAATCGTCCAATTGAAAATACTAGCTAGTAAAATTACTGACGCTAAATCGACAAGTGGTGATGATATCAAAAATGAAAATGTAACACCAACTGGTAATCCTGCTTTTGTAAATCCAATAAAAATAGGAATAGATGAACAGGAACAAAAAGGTGTAACTGTACCTAATAAAGCTCCAACAAAATGTCCAGAAATGCCTTTATATCTTGATAAAGTTTGTCTTGTTCTTTCTGGAGTTATATTAGATTGTATATATGCTGATAGATAGATTAATACAGTTAATAAAATAAATATCTTTATGACATCATATATAAAAAATGAAAGACTATCTCGTAAATAAGTTTGCTCATTTAAACCAAAAACTTCGCTTAATAATTTGTTGATTAAAGACTCAAGCCAAGTCATTCTTAAAAAAGCATCATTAAGAAAACTAAAAAAATCTTTTATAAACTGCATGAGTCTTCACTTGCATTCTTTAAGTCTTCTAGAAACTTTATCATATCGTCAATTTTCGTTCGATCAATATAATGCTTAATCCAGTTACCTTCTCTTCTTGCAGTTGCTAATCCAGCTTCAGTGATATGTTTAAGATGATAGGATAAAGTTGGTTGAGAAATCGGAAGTTTATCAATTAATGTACACCCACACGTTTCCCCCTTAAGTAATAGTTCAATAATTTCTAGACGATTCAAATCTGATAAAACTTTAAAATATTTAGTCATTTCTTCTTTCATATGATCATAGCCTTCTATATCGATGTTTATCTATATTGATAACCATCTATATTATAAAACAAAAGGAAAGATTTCTCAATGGCAATTATGTAAATAATATATAAAAAAAGATGCCTAAGCACCTTTTTATGATTTAATTTGATTTCTCCCTGCTTTTTTTGCTTGATACATAAGATCATCAACACGCTTAATAACATCATCAATTGTTTCTTGTGATTGATACTCAACAACACCCATACTTACTGAGATATGACCTACTTTCGGAATAAACAACTTAGAAATGAGTTGATGAAGTCTTTGAGCAGTTTTTACTGCTCCTTTGATATCCGTATTTGGAAGCACTAAGAAAAACTCTTCTCCACCATACCTATAAATAAGGTCGCTTGATCTTTTGTCGTCCATAATAAGTTTAGTAAGAGTTACTAAAACATCATCTCCGACTAAATGACCATATCGATCATTAATTTTTTTGAAATGATCAATATCAAACATGATTAAAGCAAATGGGGTGGTCTCGTGAACTTTTAACTTGATTAAATCATCAAGTTTAATAAACAATAGTCTTCTATTATAAGCATGTGTTAATGTGTCTCTTTCTGATAATTGAATAAGTTCAAGTTCGATTTTCTTAGACTCGCTTATGTCAAAAACAATGCCTTGTAACATGAGCGGTTTGCCACTTGAATCTCTTTTTGTTATTGTCCCTCTGTCGTAATACCATAAGTAATGTCCATCTTTATGTCTGATTCGATATTCAACTTCGTAAGCTTTTGTTTTCCCTGTTAAGTGGTCTCTCATATTTTGCATTACATTCTCATAGTCATCTGGATGTAGTTTTTCTGTGAAAAACTCAAATCCAACTTCACCAACTACTACTGGATCATAACCGAGTTGAGAGACTTTTTTATCGTTGAAAACAACTTTATTTTGATTATATAACCAATACCATTGACCTAAATTACCTGCCCATGGAAACTCTACAAGAAATGAATCATTGTTAGAATCTAACTCCTTTTTTAATTGTTCTTCTAAGGTGTATATTTTCTTTATAAGATCTTCTTTGGTCCATTTGCTATATTGATTAGCCATATAAATCTCCTTTCATACATCATAAAACATTTTTTTAAACGTAAAATTCTGTAATAAAAAAATAAATCAATACGATACTGAATACAAATAATATGATACCACCAAATATAACTGAGTGTTTGGCAATATCTGTATATTCTACATCACCCTTAATTCTAAAAAAATCTTTAAACCTTAAGACAAAAACTGGTTTAAATATAGATATAAAACTAAGTGTCCATAAAACTAAAGTGATAACAATAAGCTCTCCAAGCATGATATTCCCCCTATATAATGTTTATATTACTATTATATCATTAAAAAATATGATAAAAATAAAACTCCAAATGCATTGGAGTTTTTATTTAAGTTTATTCAGTTTTTCCCCATGGAAAAATCATAGGAACTTTTTTGGTATAATCTTCCCAACCATCATATTTTGCCATATGTTTTTCTAGCATTGGTGTCGATATTTTAATTAAGACAGTACTCATTAACAATGGAGATATAACCATAATAATATAGTAAACAATACTTATGTTTGCATCTGTAAAAAACATTGAAAAACCAATCACATAAAGTCCAATCCAAATCGCAATTTCTCCAAAATAGTTTGGATGTCTTGTGACTGACCATAAACCTTTATCCATAAGTTTCTTTGTTTTTTTAGCAATATGTCTTCTAAGTTGTTCATCACCAACAACTTCGAAGAATAGACCAGTTAACGCGATTAATAATCCAATAGCAACAATAATCATAGAGATGCCTTCAAATGCAAATTCATTAAACTTAATGATGTAATAGCTTGCAGCACCAACGATAAAATTGATGATGCCTTGGATCATAAACACTCTAAAGAATGCAATGATAACAACTTTATTACCCCATTCTTTACGCCATTGTGCATATCTGAAATCTTCAGGCTTTCCCCAATTCCTTTTAATCAGTCTACCAGATAACCTTACACCCCATAATGTAATGAATCCAGCAATGACATATGATAACACTGTTGGGTTTTCAGTAACAAGAATTGTTGCCCAACTACCAAATACAAAGCCTAATCCCCAACCCATATCAACAATTGAGTTATCCTTAACGATTTGGGCAATTACAAAGAATACTGTAAAATATGCTAATACGATAAGCATCGGATATAATAATCCTTCATCTCCAAACTTCGTAAAACCGATAGTTGCAACCGCAACTGTGATTGCTGCTAAAATTGTGTAAATAATAATTCTTTTAATATCCATAATCCCACCTCAATTTTTAGTATACCATGTTTAATTCTTATGTCATGTTTTATGCATGGAAAAATCCTCAATAAATAGATTTGTAGTGCACGAAAGTTAAGTATATTTTTTCTCTTAATTTTTCAATATCTGTAACATTTTTAAAATAAGTTTTAATGGTTTGATATCCATACTCATGGATAAGTAAGCCATGAATAGTTAAACTCAATAATTCTTGAATATCCATGACTCCAAAAAATCCTTCTATGAAATCTTTGTCAAAACTAAATGCATCAACGATTAAAGGTGCATATTCATAAATAAATGGAGCACAAACAGCATCTGCAAAATCCAATATATATACATCAAGTTGATCCGTAATGATGATGTTATCTTCTGTTAAATCACCGTGACAATATACTTTATTTGTTCTTGATATTTGTTTTAAAAACTGTTCTTGCACTTCCAAAATTTCTTTTGGTGCGCCTGCCCATTTTGGACTATTAAGTGTTCGATCAATCACATTCATTTGATTCATATCATCACACTGATAGTTTAGTTTATTTACAATATCCCTAAGCTTTTTGCCAATCTCTTTTTTTTGATTACTGTTTAGTGTTGATTTAATATCTCCTAATGTTTTGCCATCAATATATGCCATAATTAAATAATTAAACTGATATTTATCTTTAACTGAACCTTTTTTAATGATATTAGATGTTAAAACTTTTCTTTTTTTAGCAATACTCACACCTTCAATTTCACCTAGAAATTCTTTAGTGCTATCATAACCAGATTCGATAGGTGCAAATATTTTAATAACATAATCTCCAATCTTAAAAACACCATGTGTTCCAGGCTTTAATTTTTCTATAGTACCTAAAGGTATATTTTCATCTGTTAATATAAAATTTATTAAGGGTTTAAAAGCTTCGATGTCATGATATACTTGACCCCAACTCTCCCAATCATAAATCTCTTTGGTAAAAACATTCATGTGTTTTCTCCTATACTTTTTTTGTTTTATACCACTTAGGAATACTTATTTTTAAGTAATCATACCACTGAAGGATTTCATGCATCTGATCAACCATGACTTGATACTCTGCTTCACTAATTTCTAATCCCCATACTAATGATGAAATAGTGTTGCTAGAAATATATAGTAACAAAAGTTCCCAAAATGTATCGGGTACTTGTTTCTCAAAATAGCCATCAATCATACCGCTTGCAAATGATGGAGCTTTTTGAGCTGACCATACAATTCGATTAAATTCTTCCCATGGATCTCCAAAATCGTAGCGATCAAAATCGATAATTTTAAGTTCATTTGAATCATTTATCATGAAATTACCAACATGATAATCACCATGCTGAAAACATTGTGGTCTATCGTTTAACAAATATCTTTTTTGGTTCACATAGTGAATAAAAAGTTCTATTTCGTCTACTTTGAGATTGCTTTCTCTATATTTTTTAATTTTACTATCAATTTTTTTATTAAATCTATTAGACCATGGTTCTAGATGGTTTGGTACCTCAATACGATGGATAGTTCGTAAATGGTTTCCTGAGACAATACCTAATTGATATTGTTCATTTTCATCAAAATCATCAATCATATCATTAAGATCATGCCCATCAATCCAAGAATAAAGCGCGTGTATGTCACCATCAACGACACTCATTTTTATTGGTGAACAAATTGGAACCGAATATTTATCTAACTGATACATTATATCAAAAAGTTTTGTAATTCTATCTTTTAGTCTAATTTGTGATACTCTTAATAAGTATGGTTCTTGCCCAAGTATAACTTTATATTTAGTATCATTTGACCATCCTTTATTAACTTTTATCATTTCATTGTAGATTGATTTCATTTTTGTCAAATATCCCATCTTTCTATACTAACACTAAAACCCATACCATCAAATTGGATTAGTACATAATAATACTCATCAATAGACATGTTATCATAATTATATCCTTTTAGAGATATAGATTCATTTAAATCATCAATTTCGACATACTCATTGTTAAAAACTTCATAAAATTGTTTATAATCAATAAAAGAATCAAACCCACTTATATTCATATCAGAATACAGATAATATGAGTCATTAGTTAGAAATTGATCTGGTATGAACTGAAAAATCAAATCAACTTCTGAATTCCACACTTCTGAAATACATGGTGTAAGACTAAATGAGTCATCAACATTATTCTTCAAGTAAAAACATTGATTATTTAGTTCGAAAGTATAAAGACTAATTTCACCATTAGTCACTGTAGTTTTTTTGGAAAAAGCTTTATAGTAGTTTTCACTCGACAATAATACAGTATTTAAAAACTCCTCTTTATTGTTCAACCAAAAAACAGTCTGATTGAAATGATCATCAATCGAAATATTTATTTCATCGACGTTAGTCTCTATTAACTCAAATACAAAACTCCTATCAAATGATTCTACATATATTAATTCTTCATCATCAAATAACAGAATATAGAAAATAAATCCTGATATTAAGCCTAAAAACACTATACTCATTATTACAATTGTACTTTTTTTCATAAACTATTCCTCCAAATTTACACTTAATCTTTTACAAGATTTAGTAATTGGATATTCTTATAAATAACTTCCTTACCTACTTGTTCTGATGTTATAAAACCTTCTTTTTCAAGAAGTTTTAAATACTTCGTTGCTGTCGCTCTAGAAATGCCGATATCATCTCTAAAGAATTCATTCTTTGTATACATATGAGAAAATAAATGTTCTACTATCTCATAGCTATAAATGTCAGGAAGTCTCTCTCTCATTTCTCTTTTTGTAAGTTCAATAGATTGATTAATTCGTAAAATAAGATCAACAGTATGTTGAGATGTTTCAGAAATACCTTTTAATATGTACATAACGAAATCTTCAATATAAATTAGATTTTCATTACATTTTCTCAATAACTCATAGTATTTATCTTTATACTCAATAATATACTTGCTTAAGTATAAAATAGGTTGGTGAATTTTTTCTTTTAAAACTAAATATAGAATATTTAATATTCTCCCGGTTCTCCCATTACCATCATAAAATGGATGAATACTTTCAAATTGAAAATGAATGAGCGCTAATTGAATAAGTGGATCATAGTCTTCATTTTCATTGATAAATATTTCTAAATTTTGCAGTAAGTCTCTAATCTCGGTTTTTTCTTGCGGTGGAGTATGTACAATTTCATTGTTTTTATCGTTCATAATTACAGTTCCTGGTAACTTTCTAATACCACCTTTGTTTGGCTCAATGATATTTTGAATATCTACGAGAATATTCGTGCTTATAAATCCTTTTTGCTTAATAAGTTCTAAACCATATTCTATCGCTTTCTTGTAATTAATAACTTCTTTGGGTTTACCACCTAATGGTGTCTTAGTAACAATTTCTTTGAAAATTTCATCATAAGTAGTAATAATGTTTTCAATTGCAGATGAGTCTTTTGATTCACTTAAATTTATCAAACTTAAAACTACAGTCGGATTAGGTAACAATTTCAAGATGCCTTTTAGTTCACCAATATGATGATTTGCAGCATTTAATTGTTTAAGTATCTCAACTTTATTTAGATTGATACTAAAAGGTAATTTATTCATAAAAACACCTCGTGACTAATTTTTTATTTATTTTATCCTCGTATGTATCATATCACAAGTATTTAGTCACGTCAAGTTAACGAGGATAGTTTATTGGTTATTTTATCCTTGTTTTGTTATTTTCATAATTGTATTGAATTTGATATTTGACTATATCGTTAATAAGAAGAAAAAAAGATGCCTTTAAAAAAGAGATATTTAAATTATTGTATGGTCATTGATAGGCTTTAAATTATTGTATGGTATACCATATGATATTTGAAAGGCCTATTTTTGTTTGAAAAAAAAGGAAGCCCTATCTTATACTATAATTAACTGTCATAACTATAGAAAAGGGGGCTTCATGAAACATGATACCATAAATATTTTACATTTAGAACGCTATAGAAATGAGATCGAACTTCTAGAAACTAGAATTGAATCTAATTTTTTAATTGTAGAGATTAAATTTAAGAAACGTGATATGCAATGTCCAGTTTGTCAAAATACACATCTTAGATTTTTAGAGTATAAATATAAAAAGATTATCCATTCAATTTCTACAAATCAACCTTGTAAGCTTAGGATTCATCAAAGAAGATATCAGTGTAGGCAATGCATGAAAACTTTTAGTGAACACAATTTGATTTCAGATCCATTTGAAAATATAAGTCTATATACGAAAGTGTCAATTCTAAATTATCTTAAAGACTATAATCACACGTTTACTTCAGCTTCACATCACTACTATGTTTCTATACAAACTGTGATGAATATTTTTGATCGCTATGTCGAAGCTAAGCGAAGACTATTTCCAAAAGTCGTTAATATAGATGAAGTATTCATATCTAGAGCACATGCATATAAGTATGCATGTGTACTTTATGACTTCACCTATAAAAAGATTATCGATGTTCTACCTACAAGACATAAACATTACTTGATTCAATATTTCTCAAGAGTGCCTAAGAGCGAGCTTAATCAGATAGAAGTCGTAATTATGGATATGTGGACCTCATATAAAGAAGTTGTCAATTTATGTCTGCCACACGCTAAAATCGCTGTTGATTCATTTCATATAATTAGAATCTTAAATGAAATCATCAAACGTATTAGAATTGATACGATGAATAAATACAGATTAAATAAAAGTGCACCTGAGCATGATGATATGTATTATTATATGTTGAAAAAATTTCATTATTTTTTTGTCAAAAACTATGAAGACATTTATGATGGAAGAATCAGGATTCAAAAACTCAATACCTACTGGCATAAGTCTGAAATTTTGAATTATCTATTACTCATTGATGATGATTTAAAATCCGCCTATAAACTTAAAGAAAAGTATCGAGAGTTTAATTTAACAGCAGAGTATGAATCATGTGATATGGAATTAGAACAGCTCATCCATGCGTTTAGGAATCATAAGTTATCTGGATTAAGATCTTTCGGTAGAACTTTAAATAAGTGGAAAACAGAAATCAAAAACTCATTTTTAATATATGATCATAGAAGAATCTCAAATGGTCCCATTGAATCAGTCAATAATAAAATTAAAACGATTATTAAGACTTCCAATGGTATTAAGTCTTTTGATAGACTTAGAAATAAGATCATGTATTCAATAAACAAGGATATTCCAATAAAAAGTAAATAATCAATCGTTATGGCAGTAAAAAAGGCACTTCATGTGAAGTGCCTTTACCTTACCATACTATTTTTTAAAGGTCATTTGACCATACTATTTTGGAAAGGTCTATTTAGTCTTTACCATACTATTTTTTAAAGACCCTAAAAAAGCATCTCTATAATTTATACATTGTCTTGTCATAACCAAGTTTGTGCCACTTTTGAGGTTGTCACAACCAAGTTTGCTATGTTGTAAGTATGGAGTTTATTTTATTGAATAAAAATTCCATTAACCCATAGTACATTTGATTATCATTTTATCACAACCAAATTTATGCCTGTTTTGAGGTTTTCACAATCAAGTTTACTATTAACACACATTGGTTTTATCCTCAAAATATCTTTTAATAGAGAAAACAGTTCTTGTAGGAACCCCTAAGTAATCACCAGATAAAATACTTAATTATGTTTGAAGCAAAATATGATTCAATTGTTTGACTGATATAATCAAAATTATTACGATAATATACCTCTATTTCACATGTTTTCATAATGTATTTTGACATTTCCTCTAAATAAATTAGATCCTCAAAACCCATACTCAACCCCATAAATACTATTTTATCTATGTGAGATATTTTTTTAAACCAAACATGATTATCCTCAATAATCCTTTTTGAGTTCTTATGGTACTTTCTATATAAGAATTCATAAGTTGAGTTAATACTTTCTCTTACTTCCACAGACCTTATATCTTCATCAGAAGTTTGATCCCCATTCTGATCTATATATAACTCATATGGATCAGAATATGGTAAACAAAACTTGTCATTATGTCCCAATATAAATTCTGATTCTATCTGACCGTGAATATGCAAAATATTATTGTTATCAATCTTGTATATTCGTTGGAGAGTGTCAGTATAATTAAAGGTAATAAATATGTCGTCACTTTCAAATCTAATATTGGGATCTGCTTCAACTTTTGAAAAATTAATCGATTTAACCCAAATGTCAAAATATTCTTTTAGTTTAATAGGAATCAACAATTCTTTTGCCTCAATATCAGCGTATAATTTTGGATCATGCCAATAAGATGCTCTGTCCATATCATCTTCAGCACCATCAAATGCATTTTGAAATGATTGCTCATAATCAAATTCAGATATAGTTTTTAGCATTTCTTCCAAAGTTGACCACCACTGAATTTCATCTGGGTGGCATCCTCTTTCTTCGAATATGTAATCTATCTTCTGAATTAAACCTGCATCTAGATTTCTTACAAACTTTTTGAAACTAAAATAATCAGTAGGTAGATTATGATGCAGATCAAAACCATTACCTATAATATAAATTTTTTTACACATATCGAGAGTTCCTCATTTCAAGTACAGCATCAAAATCTTCATAATTTCATCTATAAAGAGTTTACTATGATTAATTCTTGTGCAATTGACAGTAATTTTTCGCTACCAACATCTATTAACGGTTCATACATAAAACTGTTCACATGAATAAATGACGGAGCAACTGTAACTGCTCTATCATATAATCTTTTCTCCTCAACAGTCAAATACTGAAGAGATAATTTTTTAAGTTGTTTTGTCCAGTTTGAACCTGAAGAAATAGCCGGATCTGCCCCTCCATTATTACTCTTATACTTTTCCAGCAAGAAAAAATCTGAAGCCAGTCTAATGAACAATCCAAGGATTATCTTCTTTTTAATATCACTCTCAACAACTGGACTACTAATAGTTTTCACTTCTTGAATTAGTAAATTCCAGTATGTTGTTATTGAGGATGCACTTGTGTGTAATATTCCATTATTTGTATAAATAGTTCCTAAACCAGCTAAGGTTAAAATCGGTGTGCTCAAATTATAATGAAGATAGTTACATAGAACGGCATAGTTGGGTGACGAATTTCCTTCTTGTAGTTCAACAAGATTTCGTAAAAATGGAACTAAAGCTATTAAAGAGGAAACATCATCTTTCGTCTTCCAACTTCTAAATAATTCAAATGACTCATAGTCGGATGAATTTGCATTAAACAATGAAACATCGTCATTTGTATCAATATATCCAAATAGCCTTGAATTAAGATTTCCACCTAAAGATATACAAGCCGATCTATAAAAATCAAAATTATGAGTAAGAATGATCAGTTGAACATTGGGGTCTAAACTAAGTTCTGATAAATACTCAATCATTGCGTATTTATTCTTATAATCAAATGAATCCACTATATCATCTGCAACTATAGTATAAGGTATGCCAGACATTCTTTTCAATTCAATCTCAAACAAGAAATATAAAATAAATATTGCTCGTTTTTCCCCCGAACTGAATCTTTTAAAAATCGCTTCTGTGATTTCATGGCCAGATGTTTTTAAAACTTTTGTAAATACTGGTTCTTGAATACCTATAATAGCATTTACTTGATTTGTGATTATAATATCAAAGTGTTTATTATTAAATCTATGATTATATGTATCAATTACACTTTTCCATACAGCTTCGGTTTTATTTGCTTCTGCGTATATTTTTTCTATTTCCTTTTGAGCAAGATCAATTTCTTTTCTAGCTAAATCAATTTCAGTCTCAAAATCTTCGATTTTTTTGAAAATAAGATTAATCTTAAATTCCAAAGGCTTTGTTAACTTCTCAAGTAACCAATTGTTTTCAGTAATAGCATTAACAATCTCTCTTGAATCTTTGTTTGCATCTAACACTTTTTTAGCAGCTAGAAAAGAATCCTTCATATCTTCTGACCCATAAGCAGTTTTGATAGAATCTTCAATTAATTTATCAACGTCAAGTTTATCCAATATTTCTTTATTAATTTGGAGTTTGTGTCCTGCGTCATAATATTTATTTGTAACAAGGTTTTTATGTGAGTTTTCAAGCTGAGTTATTCCAAAAGAAGAGTTAAATACATTTTCATCTAATTTCGCATCTTTTAGTTTTTGAAATTCCTCACATTTTTGTTTAAACGTACTATCATTTAGTATAGCTTCAGTTTTTGTGTTAAAAATCTTTGTGTAACTAATAGTAGAACAATCTTCTTTTATATCACTATGTTCTGTTGAGAATAATGCTGTAATTTGTTCAAGTTCACTTCCTCCGCTAAACTGCACAAGAAAATCATCAATCTTTTTACTTTTTGCACCCTTTTTCTCATCAAGAACATTCGAAGCTAAAATTTCTTTTATCTTATCTATTTTGTCTTTAATCGAAGCTATTTTAGTTTCATATTGTTTTTTAAGTGCTGGTGAAACGACTATTTTTGCAATATCCTTATCAGTAAAGACGCTATCAAATATATCCTCCCCCTTAAATACAACAAGATCTAAGTGCTTAGGAGTAGTGGTTTCAGATATTGAAACACCATTATTTTTCAAAGTAAAAGAAGCTGCCAGATTATTAAAGACATCATTTGGGTTTTGATCTAACGAAATATCTAAAAGGCCATCTGTAAGTGATGACTTCATAACACCGTTTGGTGAATAGATTATTGTGTTTCGATCAATTAAATTGGGATTTCTTAATTTTTTTATTCCATATACATTCTCAAATTTATGTATTTGAATCATTTTTACAACTCCATTTCTTGACATTATAATTATAGATTATTATGTTTCAAAGTTATTTTCACTACATTTGATTAGTAATTACATGAAGTATATCAAAGCGAAGATATTTGATTGGCATTTATTTTAATTATATAATATCTGAGTAATTTAAACTAGAATTCCTATTCTACAAAATGATTGCTTCTTGTTCTAGTTTACAATTATTTTTTAACATAAAATCAATTACATCCTTGAAAATAATACATTGATTTTCTTTTAATCGCTTTTTATCATTTACAGTTAATGAAGTCCAGTTACTCTCGTAGTTCTTCAAGGTATTTGTATCCATCATATAAGGTTTAAATTGAATACCAGTTTTACTAACTAAATCCTCAAAAATAAGAAAACCTCCAGCGTCAATATCTCCAAAATGATAAAATTCAGTACTTTTGTCGTGTATAGCTATCTTTTTAAGTAGATTTCTTTTAACAAAATTATGAAACCCTCCAAGATAAATAACGATGAAATCAGAATTATTGAACGCTACAAAAGTTGTAAGATTTTCGATTGTAAGAACCTTTTTTACACCCAAATCAATAACACTTAAATCGTTCATCGCCATGGAACTCAAAGCAAGTTCATGACCATATCTTTTAAGATTAATCTCTTCTTCGTTTATTTTTAAAGAAATATCCCCTTTGATATATACAAAAGTTGGGGTTTTGACAATATGATACTTTTCTAATATGGTGTCATTATCATTTTCATCAATATCTGAAAAATCTTTAATTATTTTGCAAATTTTACCCTCAACTTTTTCGAATGTTTTTGAATCATTAAATATTTTTTTACTGAAGTTACGTTTAAGAGTGTCTTCTTCTAACTTAGCCATTTCTTCAATTGCGTAAACATATAACTTTAAGTTATCGACATTATCAACATAGGTCGCAATCGATTGATAGCTTTGAAGTCTTTTAATCATTGCTTTAGCAAAAGAAGCGATAGGTTCAACTTTTGTTGTTAATGAAGATAAAAAATCAGCAATTTCTTTCTCTTCTTCTTTTAGATTGATTCTCTTTAAAAACCTATATGTTTCATTAATCTTTTCTATATTTAAAGCAACAGTTTCTAGTTCGTTATTAAAATCATATGATACATTTACCAAATTTAATTTGGATAATTTATCTAAACTTAAATGAATTTGATCTCGATATAGGTATGAATCCTCAGACCAGTAGTTTTTAAGAATAGGGTCAGAAGATTTAATTATAATTTGAACTTTTCTGTCAGAACCGGATTTAGATAAAACACTTCGTTCATATTTATCGACTAATTTGGTCAAAAACAAGACATCAAACTTTTTCATTTTGATTCTCCTGGCTAAGTTCTTTATAGCTGCAAACTACTACCGTATTATTTGTCTTAATTAATCCAAGGGTTGTTTCTACATAAGGAACAATATTAACTAGCCTTTGTGGTGGAACAGCAATCAATAATTGAATATTCAACTCTTTATAATACTCCATCATCGCTTCAATACGAGATTCGTCCATATTGTTAAATGCTTCATCAAACATAACCACACATGCTGATGATCTATTTCTTTTATTTGCATCTAATAATTGTTGAAACGAAGAAGCGATGATTACATAAAATGGGGTTTGCGTTTCTCCTCCACTCTTTTCTCTATTGACTTTAGAGAAGTAATATACATCATCATTTTTGTTAGTAATTTTTATGTCATAGTCCATATACTTTCTATAATCTGTATACTCAGCAATTTTTCTCACTTGAGCTTCTGTTTTGTCTTCTGAAGTTAAAGTCTCAAAAAGCGTTTTTAATAGGATTAAGTTTTTCTCGCTCAATGACTCAATTAAAAGTGATCTCGATTCATAATCTTCATAGCTTAGCAATATTGAATAATAATCTTTAAAGTTAGGATTGCTACTTCCTGAAAATGTAAATTTATAAATCTCCTTATCTGATCCAAACGGTTTACTCGTTAGTGCATTGTTTAAAATCCTAAATCCATCTTGTGCATTTTGTATCTTCTCTCTTAATTTAGATAAAAAATCTTCTTTGAATGATTTTTCACATGCTTTAAGAGCAAGACCAGCTTTATCTTCATATTCAATAATATTTCTACCCTTGATCCTATGCAAAACATCAAGAAAATCATCAAGATTCTTGATATCTGCTATAAGTTGACCATTATCATATTTATAAGTATACTCACGCATTAATTCTGTTAGTTTATTTTCATGAGAAAAGAGTTTCCGACTCAATTCAGTTTGCTCATTTCTAATGGCTAACAAAATTTTTTCATAGTTGTCATGAAAGTCTTGATGTAATTCTTTCTTCTTTTTTTCAAGCTCAATAGAATATGGACTTAAATCAGGTAATTTGTTTAACTCAATTGTTACATTTTCTAAGTTATTCATTAAATCAGTTATTTTTTCTGTAGTTTCTTTCCTTTTTTGCTCAAACAACCTTAAATCTCCAATGAAACCATCTAACTTTATACGCAATTCTTGTTTTTCTTTGTTTTTCTTTTCAATTAGATCTTCAACTTCTAACCATGCATTATCTTTTTTTAGTATCTTTAGTTCATCTTCTTGAGACAATATCATTTTTTCAGTTTGATACTTATCTTCGAAATAATTAGGCATATTGAAAAGATCCCTGATTTGAGATTGATTAATTATATGAATTAAATTATTTAATCTATTTTCTGAACTTATCAAAGTATTAATCGTTCTTGAGATGATTTTCTCTTCTTGAATGGCATTTTCAAGTTGAGTTTGAATTGCTTTCAAACCTATATATGGTTTTGCCCAGATAGCTTGATTAATCTGACGTGCAGTATTATTACGATAAGTCATTCCAGTTGGGGTGATTGATTTTGAAAAGTTTTTAAGTTGGTCAATTTCATCTACACAAATCACATTGCCCATAATCATGTTAACTGATTGTCTCGCAAACTCATTAAGACCCTTCACTTTAGTTGCAAGCGAATTGGGATTTGCCTCATAATTTTTTAGTTTGTTAGTATTTATCAAACCAACACCATGAATTTTTCTTTTAAACTTATGTTTTTCATAAATTTCAAGTGCTTTATTGAAATATTGTGGTTCTACAATGATATCGAAACGCTGTGTATTTAAATATCCTTCAATCGAATTTCTCCATACTTCATTTTCTTTTTCAATTTCAAGAAGTTCACATAGTGGTTTAACATCGATATCCGGCTTGTTAAATTCATTTTTCAGTTCTTCTTTCAAGAGTCCTAAAAGTAGTTCTACAAATTCTGGATAAGTAAAACGATTCAATTTTAAATTTTCGATTTCAACTTCAATTTTTGTCTTTTTATCTTTTTCTATCGTAATCCTATTTTTTAACTCTGCCAATTCCAACGTTGCACTACTTTTCTTCTCACTCAAGATATCATCGAAGTCCTTAATTATCTTCAATAATTGTGGATGACTATCACGATTTGCAAATTTTCTTCCAAGAAAATCTACTTCAATTTTTTCCCCAATTTGAGTTTCATGCTCAATTAACTCCATAACACTTTTAATTTTATTATTAATGTTTCCTAGTTTTTGTTTTTCTTCTTTAATCTCTTTTTCTAAAGCATTCACTCTAACTGTAATATCGCTTTTACGAAGCTCTTCTAAACTTGTTTCAACATCATGGAACTTCGTTTCTGTAATTGACTTCAGATTAACAGTTCTATCAGTATCCTTTTTATTTCTTAGTAAAATTTCGTTTTCTCTTTCCATTTCTTTTTGAATGGCTTCGAAATTTAATTGAACCTTCAAATAATCCAATACTTCAATATCTGTTTTTGCTTTTTTGTATGTTTGTGATAGAGAATCTAATGGTAAGAGAGCATCTAGTTTTTCTTTTTCAATTTTTAGAAGTTTACTTATTTCACGATAACTATATATATTAGTCTGAAGTGACTCAATATCAACAGTATCTTCTGGCAATAAAAAATCATAAACAAATTTATTTACTTCATTAATTGGAGAAAACGCAAGTGCTTTAGGTAATAACTCAAAGTACTTATCACTTGATAAACCAAGAGTACTTTTAATCATGGTCTTAATATCGCGTTTTGTTTCAAAAGTTCGAACCTCTTTACCGTTTACCTTTACAGCGGCTTTAAATTGATTTAACCCTAATATTTTACTATCTCTAATATAGTACTCTTCTTCAAGTCTTGAATCCGCTATATGATAAAAAATACCATGATTTCTTCTTGCTGTAAGCGGTAGTTCAAACACTGCTCCAATCGTTAAATATTTCTTCGTCAGTTGATCATAAAATTCAAGGGCAATATGCGAAATCAGATTATCTTGATCTCTTAAGAATGTTTTTCCTTCTAAACCGGTTTTTCCTTTTATATATGATTCTACAGTTCTTTTGGTATATGCATTAGCAGCTTGATTAAATTTCCCGGATGCTCCGCTTAAAATAAAATTAACTGCATCAAGTAATGTTGATTTACCATGACCATTTTCTCCTGTTATTAATGTATTTTTATTGATATCAATTGTATGGTTATCAAAAATATGCCAATTAATTAATTTAATCTTCGTCATCGTCTTCATCATCATCACCTCCAGTTGAATATGCATTGAGTTGAGTCTCTAATTTGTTCATATCATCAATATTTACAACACGTAAAAGAGAAGGATATATCTCAACCCTCGTATCGTCGTTAAATAGGTTAGATGCTTGAAAATCGATTAGAGAATAACTTTTTAAAATTCTCATTGTGGTCTGTAATTCTGTCTTAGTAATTTTGCCTTTGACTAATCCAGTCTTTTCAATTTCGTCATGTATTTCACCAACCGAAACTAAAATCTGATTCAGTTGGGTTGCTTCTTTAGCTTTCTTTTGATAAAAAAGTCGTAAAATTAATAACATAATTGTATCTGTACGTTTTAGTCTTACTCTATTCCTGTCAGCTTCTGTACTAAGCGCAATAATTTGATCTGCTTCATAATGAGTTATAGCATAATCCATGAGCAAAAAATAACTTTGGAACAAAGTTAAATGACCTAAAACAAAAAAGTAATCTTCTTTATCAGAATCTTTTTGTCTAATTAAAAAGTTTTTATCCAAAATTTTGCTACAGATTCTAGAAAATTTTTCCTTTTCAGTTTCAGTAAGTTTTTGAAGTTGATTAAAGAAATTCAATCCAATAGTTTGCTTATTTGGCACTATGCTCACCCCGCTTCATTATCCAAAAATCATTATATTCAATATTATTGCTTGTAACTACTTCATTTGCAGAAACAGTTTGATAACACATGTGTTCATGATGTGCGTACAACTGTATTAGTATTAATCTAGTCAAGTCTTCATTATTTTGAAAATCAAGCTCAGAAGCTTTAACTTGATCATGTTTTGAAAGTATATTTTTAACATACTCGTTGATTGTCTTCGTACTGAATCGATTGTCTTTAAATAAATTTAACCGAACCTGATCAACATAATCTTGATCAATCTCAGTAACTATTTCAAGTGGTGTTTCAGAAACAAGACTTCTATATGATCGAGGCTTATATAAGGATTGAGAATCAACTATTCCCATCTTATAAAGTCCAAATGCGTGCGCATAATGTTCTTCATTTTTTTGATGTTTCATTAATTTTAATATGTTTTCTATTTTCCCTTCAACATCATAATTTTCACTTAAGATAAAAGATAATTTCGAGGTTGAGGATTTAACATATTTCGCATTTTTAACATCAATCATAAGTATTGTTTGTTGCAGAAATTCGATGTTGTCATAAATATAATCAATTTGATATATTAATTGCTTTTCAATCACGTCATCGCTATCTTTTGATGTCTTTGTTTTACGAAAGTTAGCAATGAGTTTTTCCATACCTTCTTTAGATCTAAGTTCGTTTAGTCTACTTAAAATTTGATTTTTATACTTGCTAGGATTATCGCTCAATTTTAGATTGCTAAAGGCTTTATTGATAACATTTTCTTGATAATCACTTAACAGCGTTTTAAGAAGCTTTTCTGCGTCTTCGTTATCTTCATTTAGTAGTTTGGTTAAATACTTCTTAATACTTGAATTTAACCCTCTCAAACGATTCATAAGGGTTTCTGTATTATCGTAAACCTGCTCTATGATAGAAATACCTTGATTGTAATCAAAATATCTCAGGAGGTTATCAATGACATAGATGTATCCTGTATACTCCTTTGGTGCAGAATTGCTACTAATGTCTTCAAGGGCTTTCAGTAAAATGAGTGCATTGTCATCAAACTGAATAATATCAACATAGTTTTCAACTTTTTCTTCAATAAGCCAACCATTTCTTTTGAATAGATTTAGCTTGTTGAGGGCTTTCTCTCTAGCACTAGATGTTGAGATATCATTACCTTCGTCATCTAATACCTTATCGAAATCTCTTTGATTTATATAATCAGTTAAGTGATTGACTAAATCTTCTTTTTCCACGAATGAAGTATTATTATGTCGCTTAAAAAAATCGGAGACAACCATGATTATTTCTGCATGAATTCGTCTGTTCTCTCCAGAAAAAACTTGAAAGAATTTATAGTCGATTGCATCAAATATGTTTTTCATTAATTGCCTCCTTTGTGTATATAGACTTAATCTTAAAACTTATGATTTTGATTTGAACAGTTCTTATACACATGTAATCTCATAATAAATATATAGATTATTGCTATTATTCCAATAAAGTAGACGGATAAGCACTATGATTTATCTTTTATTACATCAAAATATAAAATATCTTCAGTCTTATATATGGCTTTATATTTAAAAACAATATATGCATAGAAAAATTTGTCAGACACTAATTTAAGCAATTCTTCTCTGCTTAATAGTATACTTCTTTCACCATCAGTACCTTCAACATATTTATAAAGCCCATTTACTAGTTTATAGTCTCTATCAACGATAATATTAATTTCATCCAACGTTAATTTCCTTACGAAACTTTCACTTTCTAAGTACTCAAAATTGACTGATATTGCTTTATTTCTAATGAACAAGTCGCGGGGAAGCCTAAGTTTTTCACCAAAAGGAATCTCATTGATTTTCTCTATCAATTTTAGTTTCTCTCCATTTGCACTAAAGTCATATATGTATGCATATCTAGCCGTAGGTTTGAAACTCACTATTTTTTTCAGTGTGTCAACATCATATTCTTTTATTTCATTCCTTATTTGTTTAACAAGTTCATTTTCTGAAAAATCATCATAGATGAGTCTCGATAAAGATTCCGGCATCTTGTCTGCATAGGATTTAACTAGTGATTCACTCCATCGTGTATCAAACAAGATGCCAAAATACTTCTGTTTTCCATCTGATAAATCAATAGATGTATCAAGTACTGAAAACTCTTGGATAGCTATTTCCAGACCGTTAGCTAATACTCTTTTGTGCTTTTCTAAAGCATCTGGAGTAACCTGGTGCTCTTGAATTTCATCGATTATCTGTTTCTTTAATCGATCATTTTTAAAGTTTATGAGAGATGAAACTAACTCTGATCTTTCCATATAACTTTCAACTTTTGCTTTCACTCCATAGAACTTAGCTATGGGAAGGATACTACCGGTTTTAAGCTTGTCATCCTCAAACCAATTTTTGTTTAATTCAACAGCAAATATATCAGCGTTATTTTTATTTAATTTAGGCAACTGTAGAATTATTTCGTTATTGAAAGCATGTGCATGAAGATTACTATCTGTTAAAATAAATCCAATCCACCAGTTCATAATCAACTCTCTAGAAAAAGTATGATTACCATTAATTGATGACCAACGAGCCCATTGGAATGGCGGTTCATACCATGTGAATGAATTACTGTTGCACTCAAATATCGAAAGCATTTTAAGAAGAATTGTATTAATTTCCTCAGAATTCATATAATTCATCTTATGTCTGAAAATTTGTGCCCAAGATTCACCATTAGAGTTTAATCCTCTTGCAGGTTGATTGATAAAATCTTCTATTTTCGTTTTAAAATCTTCAGGGACTCTATTTTCAAGTTTAACTAAATAATAGAGATAAATCGATATGAAAGCCATATATTCATCAGAGCCGTATACTGAAAAGGTGTCTCCAAATGAGGAATCACGAAGTATTTCCAAAAACCATAATTCATTTTTTGAAACTGTGTTTATGACCATCGCATTGAGTATTTTATATAAAAATCTATTTATAGGTTCACTTGTTTTCCCAAATTTTATCTTCATAAACATATTGATAATAATACCAGAAAATTCATTCTCAAACTTCTTTTCAAACTTCAATTCAGTCAAAATTCTATGGAGTGAAAATAATGAACGCGTTATATGATAAAAGTGTTCTTCATCTCCATAAATTTCTAATACATTGAGTTGTTCATTTAATCCAATAATATCGTTAATATTTTTAATTGCTGTATCAATGGCTTGTAGTATTTCAATGTTCTTATATTTACTTGTCAAACTTTCTATGACAAGTGTATGATTATCAATATATCCAAAAAGATATTCGTTTTGTAGACTAAGCAACTTATCTATATATACTTGATTCCTTTCTCTATTGTCGGTTTCCAATACTTTGTACGCTGAAATTACGCCTTCCGTTAATAGAAGATTTTGTAGAGCAATCAGCATGCTTACTTCATTTGGCAGAACCTCGAGAGTTATTTCTTTTATATTCTTGTGAATATTGTTTCTAATAACCTTTTTTATCTTTTTGTCATCACGAATCAATATGGGTATTTCTTGATTTAAGAAAATAATAGAGTATACAATAGATACTATGCTAAGAGTCCAAACGGTGATAACAAAATTAAAAATATTCACAACACTAAAAACAGTCACAATAAAGATGGTTAAAATCATCATATCGAAAAAATTATATGTTTTATTTCCTCTTAATTTTCGAAAGTCAGTGTTTTCAATACCATAAATTGGTTCTCTTGACATAGACACTGTAATTGATAGTATGGTTACTACAAGAGGTAACAAAACTATGCACTGCTATGATTTTCTAGGACACATAGGTACCTACCTAGATATAAAAATAGCGACATGCAACTTTCCTTTGTTGCTATTATTTTATCATTATTTAGTGTTTAAGTAAATCCATTAATCATTCTATATTCAACTGGTGTTATGTAATCAAGACGATATGCTAATCGATGATTATTAAAGTAATGAACATATAATTCTATAGCTGTATGTATATCTGAGAAATCATGAAGTTTCATGTATTGTTTTAAGTCCCCTTTAATCCAACCTATTAGTGATTCAATTACTGGATTATCTGTAGGTGTTCCTGCACGTGACATAGAACGAGTAATCGGATAGTCTTTATGTGCTTTTTCGAACTTAACTGAAGAATAAACTCTTCCTTGATCACTATGTAAGATAGTATGTTCTTCATCGTATCCTCGTTCCTCTTTGATACGCAAGAAATTATACAAACTTCTTAAGTGATTCATCACGCCATTTCCGTGATGATAGTTTGCTAAATCATATCCAACTATCTCATTGTTGAATACATCAATATGCAAGTTTAAATCGTATTTCTTTCCATCATGTTTAAGCATTGTTGTGTCACTACACACTTTCTCAAATGGTCTTGTAGTACTCCAATCACCATTGATTATATTAGGAAACTTATCCGATACTCCTTTTGGTCTTCTAAATGCTTTTCTACGCGCTCTAGAGTAAATTCCCATTTCTCTAAATGCTTGATATGCTGAATAGAATGATACAATCCATCCAGTTTCATTAAGTATCATTTTCCTAATTGCTCTATATCCGCATTCTGGATGGATTGAATGATAATTCTTAACTAACATTTTTAGTGTTTCCTTTGTTTCTTGTCGCTCTGTTTTATTCTCTTTTCTTCTTAGCCATCTATAATATCCGCTTCTTGTGATTCCCATGTATTCACATAGATCTTTTATGTAATACTTGATTCTAAATTTATGAACTAAAGTATACTCATAATTCAAGATCTGTTTTTTTTTACATATTTTGCTTCTTCACTTGAATACCCTCTTTTTAGTCTTTCAATTTCAACTTTAAGCATTAAGATTTCATGCTTTAGTGATTCTACTGATTCGGGTTCTTGATTGGATGGTATTTGATCTTTGATTTTACGTTTACTTACTAGTCCACTAATACCTTCTGCTTGATACTTACGTACCCACTCTCTTTGTGTTTTCCTAGCTACACTATATGTTCGTTCTATTTGATGTTTCGATATATTTTCATTCAATATCATCTTTACTATTTTAAGTTTAAAGTCTAAACTGTACTGATTTACCACATTATCAACTCCTTCGTGTTATTATACTACATTATTCTTAGAAAGGGAGGGGGAATGTGTCCCACTTTTTCGTGGCAGTGCAAAAGTCGTCAGTTGTTAATCTAATCTGTTTGAAATAAATGATTTTTGTTCGCGGTAACGATAACTCGTACCGTTCATGTTTAATACGTATGATTTGTGGGTAATTCGATCAACGATAGCCGCTGTGATAACTGGGTCATGAAAGATCTCATCCCATCGGTCAAAAGATAGGTTTGTTGTGATAATGGTGGATGCGCGCTCTACCCGCTCTGAAATCATATTAAACAATAACTCTGCTCCCTCTTTATCAAAAGAAACGTAGCCTAGTTCATCTAGAATAATCAAATCATATTTCTCGATTTTTCGTTTAAATGTTAGAAGTTTACGCTCGTTTCGACTTTCTTTGAGTTCCACGATAAGTGAAGGCACGTGCGCAAAGTAAACCTTATAGCCTTTTTGTGCGGCTTTAATGCCTAGCCCAATGGATAGATGCGTTTTGCCTGTTCCGGGGTTTCCGGCCATAATAATATTTTGTTTTGACGCGATGAAACCTAGTTCCTTAATCGATGTGTAAGCTTTTTGGGCATCTTTAGGCAGTGATTCAATGGATAGCTCGTCTAAATATTTATGATAAGGAAATCGTGCTTGTTTAATACGTTTTGTGACACTGTTTTCGTGCCTTAAAGCGATTTCATATTCAAAAAGCGTTGTAAGAAAAGTCTCGAAATTATCATTTTCCCTTTCAGAATCTTCAATGTGTTGATCAATATGATTTGAAATGTACGATAATTTTAGTCGTTTAGCTTGTTCTTTTATCACGTTACTCATGCCCTAGCCCCGTTTCTTGATAGAGTGCTGTTATTGAATGTAATTGGGTTTTCGCATAAGCCTCAATGCCGGTACTTTCATGAACGCTTTGCGTTGAGCGTTCGTGATGGGCTATAAGCTGTTGGCGAATAATCTCCGTCTTTATCGGTCGACTTGTGAGAATTAAGCGTTCTATAATGCGCTTAACTTCTCCGAGTGAATGATACTTTATGAGTTCAAGAAGTTTGACAAAATCCTTAGGAGTTGTGCTATAATATGATTGGTATATTTGTTGGAGCCAGTCAGTTGACTCTCGTAGGATGAGACTACGTTTGATCGACCCTGGCTTCTTTTTTAATGTCTGAATGTAATGCAAAATATCAACTTTATAGTTGTTTCTGCCATAAATCCTTGACTGTGTTAGTAATAGTTTATCTTGATACAAAATTTTGATGTTAAAGGGGTATTTTTTAAGCGTTAATTGTTTACCCACTAAATAATCAGGGACACTATAAAAGTTGCTATCGACATAGATGAAACCGTATTTGTTCACGTGTGCTTGACTTAGAACACCGGTATCTAGAGGAATCCGTTTTGGCAGTAGCTGTGCTTGCTCTTCTGCGAACGCTGTCTTTGCACTTTTTTCTTCCCGCTGCTTTTTGCGCGTGTTTAAATCATTAACTTTAAATGTTAGTTGCTGCTGGGCTTCTTCAAGTGTTTTAAAATGCTGTTTACCGGAATACGCTTTTCGTCTTATAAGTTCAACCGCACGCTCTACAGCCCCTTTTTCGTGACCACTGTAGGCATTAGTGAAACGGTGAGTAAATCCGTAATATCGCATAAGTCGTTTTAACGCATCTGTTGGTTCTTTCTGTCTTTCTACGAAACTTTTTACGGCTGTTTTTGCGTTATCATAAACAATTTCCTTAGGAATGCCCCCGATTGCTTCAAAAAAGGTCACATGCACGTCATTAAAACTCGCAGTATTATCGAGTGTGTATAGTTTTGCGTATTGATGGTTAGAGGCCTTAGTGTAAACACCGCGATATAATATCTTCTTAAGTTAGAATCAATCTCATCAATAGTTAGACTCACTTCACCCCAATCGAACTCAGCCATTTCCCCGGGTGCTAAAACTTGTCTGATAAATGCTTCCTTTGGTTTATTAACGATGGTACTTACCATATCACACACGGTGCGATAACTTATATCATATCCTTCTTCAACCAAAACTTCATGCATATCAATTTTCTTTCTTATAAACTTGCGTTGACCGCTTAGTTTGCGCTCGTTGTTTTCTTCTATCATTTCGTTTATACGATCGATGATTTCATCCGTTACTTTATAGCGCTTTCGGTTTGTTGTGTTATACGTAGGTTTCTCATTTGCTTTCAAAATAATAGTTTCTCGTTCTTCGTCACTTTTCGCATTGGTTAGTGCACGTTCGTGTGCTTCGTAATTGTTCACATACTTGCGCACAGTATCCCGCGTTAACTCAAGTTCTCTTGCAATTGCACTTTTGCTCTTGCCTTCTAAATATAGCCTAATAATCTTATGTTTCTTATTCAAAGTAACCACCTTTTCTTCCTCCACATCTCATAGTTGCTTGATATGGATATTTTAGTATTTAGGTGACGACTTTTCAATTGCTGAAGTGCATAATTTTAAATTACCATAAACAGCACTACTTCCGTTTTCCCATTTCGATAACGCTTGTCTTGAGACATAAAGTTGATTGGCCAGATCATCTTGTGTCATTGATAAACTTTTTCGATAGGAAGCGATTCGGTTACCTACTTTTTGAAAATCAATCATATGTTGTCCTCCTTATGTCTCTTATTGTATATTTATTTTTATTCATTGTCACGCAACAGGAAGTTGCAAAAAAAGAGTTTACCTCATTTAGGATAAACTCTTTATCGATAAACTATTTCTTTATACTAATTGTAGCAATAAAACCTAATTCATTTTGATACTTCTTGAAGGTTTGAAACATCAAGTCAAATTGCTTCTTATTTTCAGGCTTACGCGCGTTTTTAATCATTCTTAAGGTATTAATCAAACCTTCATCTTTAATCATTCCAAGCGGATTTAGTAGACTCATCGGACCCAGTTTAGTACCCTTAATGTGAAATCCTACACTATTAAATAAATTGTTCCATTCTTCTTTAGTGTGAGGTTTAGCATGTATGTTAATGGCACGTGATAAATTACCGATCACTTCTTTTTGGATTGCAGTATCATCGGTTCTTAACATCACATCATGAGTTAAAAGAATGCCACCTGGTTTTAGTACACGGTAATATTCTTTTAAGGCCTTCTCTTTATGAGGATCTGAAAGCATGGTTAACATCGCTTCGTTAATAACGATATCAAATGATTCATCAAGAAAACTTAGGTGAAGTGCATTTTCTTCTTTAAAAGTGATGAAATCACCGACTTTATTTGTCTTTGCATTAAGCATTGCTTTCTTTAGTGCTTTAGCGTCTAAATCACAAGCAACATAATTCTTAATATGATACTTTTTAACAAGTTCGATGGCTGTTGTCCCCATATTACAACCAACTTCAAGAATTGCTTTATCACTTGAGTTTTTGAATTCTTGTAATAAGAAGTTTGTTCCAACGACACCACCGGGTCTTAATCTTCTTTTGCCAAGTCTAGCGAGAAATGTATGTCCTGCTTTTTCATTCATTTTATTCGACCGGGAAGACAACTGTTAAAATCATCTTAAATCTTTCAATAGCAAACAATGCATGAGGGATTCCTGCTGGCATGATGATGGTTTCATCTTTATTAAGATGATACTTGGTATCACCAATCATGATTTCTGCTTCACCATCTAAAATGGTGACCATGGCATCGCCTCTTGATTTATGTGCACTAATTTCTTCATTCTTGTCAAATGAGAATAAAGTGATGCTCACATATTTATTTTGAGCGATTGTTTTGCTAGAAACTTGATGGTCTTGATACATCATTTCTGATGCAAGTTTCTTGACGGTTGATAATTCAATATTCTTATACATAGTGTTCTCCTATTCCTGCTACAAATTTCCACTCATTATTATAACTGATTCAACCTAATAAAGTCAAGAGTTTATCAAGATGTACTAAAAAACGGCTGACATACTGTAATTATGCATATCCAGATTAAAACGTGTATTTGAAATTATAATCGGGTATCTTATTCTTGATTTTAACAAAAATTGTATCAAAATAGGTATTATCTATCAGTAGATCTATGCATTACCATGTATAAGGTCATCAATAGTCATGTTATATATCTGAGATAATTGATATATAACATCAAGTTTAACTAATCTAGTTCCCATCTCATAACTTTTTAGAGTAGCTTCACTAATATGTAGGAGTTCAGCTACAAACTTCAATGACATGTCATTACTTAGTCTTTGATTCTTTATTGCTTTACTAACTTCTATTTTAGAGATTGATTTGAGTTTTAACTTGTTTTTTGGAAAACATATTCTGCTCCAATTTCTCATGATTTCGTCGATATTATTAAATGTTTTGATTTTGTATTTAAAACTTTTATTATTAATCAATGATTCTTCCAATAATAGATTTTGTTCGTCAGAAAGCGAACATTTTAATACTTCATACTGTTCGAGGATTTGTTTTGCTTCTTTATATGATTTGATGTTTTTAATACGATAACTCGTACTTTCTATACTATCATATACCTTGATGACAGACTTCGCTCGTTTTAAATAATGTCTACACCAATTTCAAAAATCAGTTTCATTGTTTCTAAAGTTCATTTATGTAGTTCTCTTTATAGATCCTTATAGCGTTATTTTCAATTGAAAATCTATGCAACATTTCATCAAGTGTAGCTATTGTAGAATACTTATACTTATGGTGAGTAGCTATCTCTTTGAAAATCTCATCGGAATATGATTTTACCCCAGATACTTTTTCTTCATGATAGCGAATATAATCGATATCTATTATAAAACCTACTTTTTCTATTAACTCCAATGTTGTAACTAGACTTACTACTTCATCATAAAAATAGGTACTAAACTTGATAAGGTGGTATTTATTAATGGATTTGCTTTTAGATACTATTTTGTTCGTATAAATCTGAATAGTATCATCATCTTGATCTCCAATATCATAATAGTTGTACATGGCTTTTCCAACCATCATACCGCTAAAATGATCCACATAATAATCTTTGATTGAATTATCAATGTCAATTTGTTGATCAGAGTTGACAATATATACCCCTTTTGCAATACTTGAAACAATTTGTTCATCTTCTAATCTATTTAGGATCTTTAGTAGAGTTTTATATGGTATCAAAGAAAAGCGATGATTTTGCTCGTATTGAACATCAAATAATCGTCCTTGATTTTGTATACAAAACTCTCTTAATGTTTTTGTGTAATTCATTATGTCACCGCCTTTGTCTATATTATATCTTAATATGTCGATATTTTGAATAGTTTAATCGACATTGTCGACTTTTT
Source organism: Tenericutes bacterium MO-XQ (assembly GCA_002838185.1). Taxonomy (GTDB): domain Bacteria; phylum Bacillota_I; class Bacilli_A; order Acholeplasmatales; family Acholeplasmataceae; genus Mariniplasma. Next base: position 1,478,516 of record CP017948.1, read on the forward strand.
CCTAATCATCATGATACCTGTAAAACATGACAGTAAAGCAATAAAAATAAAAAAGACACCTTGAAATGGATACAAAATGTCGACTTTTAATTTATGTGTGATGTTACCTATTTTGATACAATTTAGCACCCTACTAAATTTTTAGCACCCCATTAAAACATTAGATACGATTATTTGTAAAAGTGCTAATGTTCTACTATTATTAGTATGCTCGAAAGATTAAGTCATCGATTGCATTTATCTAATTTTTATTCTTGCGTAATAATGTTTCTCATCTTCATGATGGATATATGCCCCACTTGCTAGTTGTGCTTTAAGTGAAGCAGGATTATCTTTATTACAACTAAAGTAGAGTTCGTCTTCTACAATCCAGTCCTTTATTTCTTTGATAATTAGTTTTAACCCCTCTGTTGCAAATCCCCTACCACGAAATTTTGGATGGATGGCATAACCAATATGACCACTACCATGACGTAGTTTATCATTTAGGAAATGTCTCACTTTAAAGAGTCCAATAATTTGATCTTGATACCATAAGAAGTAATAAGTATTTGGAACAAACCCTTCTCTATTTTCAATCCCTTTTGATGATCGTAAGAGATCAATAAAATACTTATTCTTGAAATCTTCAAAAGACACTCCATAATAAGTATTTTCAAATCCATTTTCAGACATAAGTTCAGATAAAAAGTGATAAATGGATTCCAAGTTATCCTGATGGATTGCTTTTATGGTTAACATCTTATTTACCTCTTTTTAGGACAGCATGAATCCAATCTGGAGCATAGGCACTTGTACACCCCGGCGCAACCATCATATCTTTATAGACACCCAATTTTTCACCAATTGATAAACATCTTTCAGTGTAATCTAAATATCTAAATCCAATTTCAGAAAGTGCACGATTCGTCATCCACTGTGTTAAAGGAGTTGCAGAAACGAGTTCTTTCTCAATGACTTCAAGTAGCTGATTGAGATAATCACTTGTTGCAAGATTCTTATCACCAATCTTCTTTACTATTAAAGACCAAGCAGCTCTTCTCTTATGGTCTTCTTTCGCTTTATACCAAAGTTTTTCTAGGACTTCTTTTTCAGGACTTAAATAGACACATCTAAAAATGAGGTCATCAAGTAATTGATCAAAAGAAACATCATCGATCATCTGATCAACAGTTTTAGCATTGAGTTTGTTAGGATCAAATAACATCACTGCTAAAAATCTTGCATCGGTATTTTTACTATTCCAAAGTGATAATGCTAATTCATGGTTGATACCAACTTTTTGAGCAAGTGTTCTTAAAAACCCTAAAGGAACACCAAAAAGAGGTTCTTTAGCTCCTGCTTTAAGTAGTGTTTTCTTTCGTGATGCATTAGCATTTTGTTCGAGTAAAACTAATACTTCCTCTAGTTTCATAATTTAACCTCTCTTATCCCACAATGTTCAATAAGATCCTCAAAGAAAGTTAATGAGCTCATGACAATTCCATGACAAACAACAATAATCTTTTGATGATCCTGATGCTTTAGAATCGCCTCTCTAACTCTTTGTTGGAGATGTGAATAAGTTTCCCAACGGTAAGGCTCATCACTATTTCTAATCCCTTTATTGGCAATATAGTGTTCATAAGACAATTGACCATTATAATCAAAAATGTGTTTCATGTCAGGCATCCATTCATGTAAATCATTCTCAACTTCAATCGGTAGTTTGGTGTTTTTAGAAATGATTGCTGCAGTTTGAAGTGCTCTGGTATAAGGTGATGATAAAATGAGTGTTGCACCATGAAGTCTTGGATCTAAACTAACCTTTTCAGCTTGTAGTACTCCTCGACTTGTCAGTTTTCCTAGTTCCCAGCCCATGCCTTTATATCCACGAGATTCCACTTCATCATAACGTGGTTCACCGTGTCTTACTAATATGATTTCCATGATAATACCTCCAAAACTATTATAACATCCAAAAGAAAACCTCTGTAATTTTTACAAAGGTTCTTTACGAATTGATTAAGTTATTGACTTTTCTTATTCGTTTTCTAAAACATGTTCAAATAGTCTTTTGACATCTTTTGAACTTAAGAATGGATAGAGTTCGTCCATATCTTTTGATTGAATCTTTCCTTCAATATAAAGATCAACAACCAGTGACAAACTTGCCTCTGAGACAAATGGTGCAACAGCAACCAAATTGATTTTTGAATGGTTTTCTTTGAGAACTTTTTCAAAAAGACGATCGGTATCTTCTTGATTTAAGAATGGCATCACCATCATTAAATCAATATCTGATGTCGCATGATCATCGCTAATCACTTTATCGAGTAGATCATGAATATCTTCATCATCTAAAAACGGCATGATTCTCATTAAACGATTCATTTTACTGGATTTAGGTTGTTCTTCTTGTAGAGGATCTTTAGCTTCATCATGAGTCGTTAGAGATTCGATGAAGGCTTGTTTTTCACTATCATCAGTGAAGATGAGTTCATCTTTATTTAAATATCTTTCTTTAGCTTCTTCTTTGGTAATTTGGACATGAATGGTTTGTCCATCAATCGTGAGTGGTTTTAAAATCATAATTATTTTCCTCCTTTATGATTTCGATGTTTCGTGAATAAGTATTTTTGTTCAGAACTGGTTAATCGAGGTCGTAATTCATTGATTCGACAAATGAGTTTACCTTCCTTAATAGCTCTTAGAATAATCATTCTCTCTTGATTCGAAAATTGATAAAATTCACTAGGAATATCAATACTAATCTTACCTAGTATGATTTGTGAGATAACAAAGGAACGATCTTGATCTATAAATAATCCAATTTGATAAGTTTTTGTCTGATTCTGATCATCAAGACACAAGAGTTCTTCAAAACTGACATTAAATAGTTGACACATCTGAAGGAGAGAATCGATGGAAGGTGCACTTGTATATGTCAATTGAAAAATCGTCAGTTATGCAATTTAAAAGTCGTCAGTTGTTAATCTAATCTGTTTGAAATAAATGATTTTTGTTCACGGTAACGATAACTCGTACCGTTCATGTTTAATACGTATGATTTGTGGGTAATTCGATCAACGATAGCCGCTGTGATAACTGGGTCATGAAAGATCTCATCCCATCGGTCAAAAGATAGGTTTGTTGTGATAATGGTGGATGCGCGCTCTACCCGCTCTGAAATCATATTAAACAATAACTCTGCTCCCTCTTTATCAAAAGAAACGTAGCCTAGTTCATCTAGAATAATCAAATCATATTTCTCGATTTTTCGTTTAAATGTTAGAAGTTTACGCTCGTTTCGACTTTCTTTGAGTTCCACGATAAGTGAAGGCACGTGCGCAAAGTAAACCTTATAGCCTTTTTGTGCGGCTTTAATGCCTAGCCCAATGGATAGATGCGTTTTGCCTGTTCCGGGGTTTCCGGCCATAATAATATTTTGTTTTGACGCGATGAAACCTAGTTCCTTAATCGATGTGTAAGCTTTTTGGGCATCTTTAGGCAGTGATTCAATGGATAGCTCGTCTAAATATTTATGATAAGGAAATCGTGCTTGTTTAATACGTTTTGTGACACTGTTTTCGTGCCTTAAAGCGATTTCATATTCAAAAAGCGTTGTAAGAAAAGTCTCGAAATTATCATTTTCCCTTTCAGAATCTTCAATGTGTTGATCAATATGATTTGAAATGTACGATAATTTTAGTCGTTTAGCTTGTTCTTTTATCACGTTACTCATGCCCTAGCCCCGTTTCTTGATAGAGTGCTGTTATTGAATGTAATTGGGTTTTCGCATAAGCCTCAATGCCGGTACTTTCATGAACGCTTTGCGTTGAGCGTTCGTGATGGGCTATAAGCTGTTGGCGAATAATCTCCGTCTTTATCGGTCGACTTGTGAGAATTAAGCGTTCTATAATGCGCTTAACTTCTCCGAGTGAATGATACTTTATGAGTTCAAGAAGTTTGACAAAATCCTTAGGAGTTGTGCTATAATATGATTGGTATATTTGTTGGAGCCAGTCAGTTGACTCTCGTAGGATGAGACTACGTTTGATCGACCCTGGCTTCTTTTTTAATGTCTGAATGTAATGCAAAATATCAACTTTATAGTTGTTTCTGCCATAAATCCTTGACTGTGTTAGTAATAGTTTATCTTGATACAAAATTTTGATGTTAAAGGGGTATTTTTTAAGCGTTAATTGTTTACCCACTAAATAATCAGGGACACTATAAAAGTTGCTATCGACATAGATGAAACCGTATTTGTTCACGTGTGCTTGACTTAGAACACCGGTATCTAGAGGAATCCGTTTTGGCAGTAGCTGTGCTTGCTCTTCTGCGAACGCTGTCTTTGCACTTTTTTCTTCCCGCTGCTTTTTGCGCGTGTTTAAATCATTAACTTTAAATGTTAGTTGCTGCTGGGCTTCTTCAAGTGTTTTAAAATGCTGTTTACCGGAATACGCTTTTCGTCTTATAAGTTCAACCGCACGCTCTACAGCCCCTTTTTCGTGACCACTGTAGGCATTAGTGAAACGGTGAGTAAATCCGTAATATCGCATAAGTCGTTTTAACGCATCTGTTGGTTCTTTCTGTCTTTCTACGAAACTTTTTACGGCTGTTTTTGCGTTATCATAAACAATTTCCTTAGGAATGCCCCCGATTGCTTCAAAAAAGGTCACATGCACGTCATTAAAACTCGCAGTATTATCGAGTGTGTATAGTTTTGCGTATTGATGGTTAGAGGCCTTAGTGTAAACACCGCGATATAATATCTTCTTAAGTTAGAATCAATCTCATCAATAGTTAGACTCACTTCACCCCAATCGAACTCAGCCATTTCCCCGGGTGCTAAAACTTGTCTGATAAATGCTTCCTTTGGTTTATTAACGATGGTACTTACCATATCACACACGGTGCGATAACTTATATCATATCCTTCTTCAACCAAAACTTCATGCATATCAATTTTCTTTCTTATAAACTTGCGTTGACCGCTTAGTTTGCGCTCGTTGTTTTCTTCTATCATTTCGTTTATACGATCGATGATTTCATCCGTTACTTTATAGCGCTTTCGGTTTGTTGTGTTATACGTAGGTTTCTCATTTGCTTTCAAAATAATAGTTTCTCGTTCTTCGTCACTTTTCGCATTGGTTAGTGCACGTTCGTGTGCTTCGTAATTGTTCACATACTTGCGCACAGTATCCCGCGTTAACTCGAGTTCTCTTGCAATTGCACTTTTGCTCTTGCCTTCTAAATATAGCCTAATAATCTTATGTTTCTTATTCAAAGTAACCACCTTTTCTTCCTCCACATCTCATAGTTGCTTGATATGGATATTTTAGTATTTAGGTGACGACTTTTCAATTGCTGAAGTGCATAATTTTAAATTACCATAAACATATTTACAGTTTTATTTCGTTGCATAAAAAAATTTACTAATTGTAAAGTGCCTTTCTTAAAATATTTTCTGATGATAATATGCATTAAAGTTCTTCATTCTTTCAATTCGCTCTATATTTGATTCATTATATGCAATGTTATTAGAAATTGTTTCTTCTAGATAAGGCTCTCTGTTAGCAATTTCATATCCATGTTCATCTTTCCATTGATTGAACTTAATTCTTTTTATCGAATAAAAAATTGCCTTTCTAACATCATCTTTATTATGCTTTTTAGTAATCATATACAAGAAGTCATTTAATACAGTAATCCAATCTTCAGTTCCAGAAACGATTTCATTATTTATTAAGACTTGAAGATAATAATTTATTTTAAATGGGATAGTATTAGGATCGACAGATCCAATATCATGATTTATCATTCCTTTATCTTTTTTACTATTACTTTTATTATGACTATTACTTTGTCTATCTTTGAATACAGAAACCTCATCTTTGCTTACATGAATAACATCTTTGCTAACAGAGATGTTATTTTGGTAGTCGGTTTTACTATCAATGTGTTTCATTTCTTCTTCCGATAACAGACAGCATTCTTCTAGAATGCGAACTTTTCTTCTTTTAGTTGCATAATAATATCTTTCTTGAATAGCTTTTGATGTAAGATATCCTTGATCAAAGGATTTTTTATCTAGCAACCCAACATCTAAAAGATAGTTAATAATGGATAATGCTTTATCTTCCTCGACATGAATGGCTTCTGATAATCCAAACAGCACATCATCTAGATTATCATACCGCCAGAACTGACCTTTTTCATAAATCCATGAAACAAGGAACATAAAGGTTGCATACCCTTCAGTCCCAAATGCTCTCATCAGCCTTTTAATTTTCATGTTTCTTGTCATATCAACATCAACAGAAAAGTATTCAAGTCCTAGTTTAGGTTTTCCAGCCATGTTTCTTTTCGCTTATCTTGATAAATTCTTCAAGAGCTTCTTTGGTCACTCTCCATCCTTGGCCAACCTTGAATGCTCTTATCCTTTTTTGATTGATATACCTGATGATTGTTACTCGAGTGACTTTTAGAATCTCAATAAGATCATTGATATCATATAATACCACTTTATCATTCATACTTTTTACCCTTTCTATCAAACAGTAACTTGCTCATTTTGAGTTCTCCATCATTTTGAGACCTTGCTAATGAATGATTATATATCTGTGTTGTTGCTATGTCTTTATGTCTTAAAATTTGTTTTGCTTCTTCCAGCGAACCATTTCCATGAAGAATTAAGTTTGTTGCCAAAGAATGTCTTAAGCTATGGGCGGTATATCTTTTGTCATCTATACCTGTTCTTCTTAGAGTTTCTTTGACAATACCTCTTATCGTTCTCGTTTGAATTCTCTTTCCATGATTATTTCGACCATGAGTGATAAATAATGCTTCAAATGAATCTTCTCTCAATGAGAGATACTCCGTAATGATTTGATAAACGTCATTTGATATCTTGACATATAAATCTTTATCATCATGACCCTTACCTTGAATATAGAGTTTATATCCATCACTAATGGCTACTAAATCGCTCACATTAGCTCTTTCCACTTCAATAGTTCTTAGACCTGTAGTTGCAAGTAAAGCGATTATTGCATAGTTTCTTTTACCTTCAATTGTATTAGATAACTCTTCTGCTTTATCTAGTAAATTTACCATTTCTAATAGAGTTAGTGATGCTCGTTTAAAGGTTGGTTCTATTTTAACCCCTCTTACACCTGTCATAATATTTCTATATGTTTCCTCTGAATCAAGATAGGTAAAGAATCCTCTTAGCACAACAATTGTTTTTTGAATTGATGCAGATCTAACTTTTTTAGATAAGTACTCTTTATAGCATAAGATATCCTTTTTATTTGGCGATAAAATTGAATTTGCTATTAAGTACTCATTAAATGTTAATAAGATCTTCAAATATGATTGTTTGGTTATCTCTTTTCTATCCAGACTTTGAATATAGGCTTCTATTAATCTCTTAAAATCAATATGACTTTGATTCATTTTTTAGTTCGATTTCTTCTAGATATGCTTTTTCCAATTGATATAAATCATCAAGAGAAATGTCTAATACTGCTGCAATTCTTCCTATGATTAGGAATGATACTTTTCGTCCACGATCACCATTTTCAATTTTGGCATAGTGTTGATAAGATACTCCAGATTCCCTTGCAGTTCTTCTTTGAGAATAACCTTTATTCTGTCTAGCATTTACCAAATACATCCTTAAATCCATTTATAATCCTCCTTGTTTTATATTGTTTAACACCTATACTCTTATAATAATATGTTTATGTTTGATTCTTTGACGTTGGGCACAGATAGCTAATATCGGACTCAATTTAACACTAAAACCTCAAATATCGAAACTACACTTTTTTAAAGATAGATAAGAATTATTTATTCATTTATAGTGTAATATTCTTCACTTTTTACGTAGATTAGATAAAAGAAATGACACAGTGTTTAATACGTGATAAAATAGTGTTACCGAAAAGGAAGTGAAGATTATGGCAAAAGAAAAATTTGTTTTCCACAATTCATATATCGATTATTCTGGAATTGATCAAGGCATTAGGAAATCAAGAAATCTCACATTAGACGAAGTCGTTAAACGCTGTCATGGAACTATTAGCAAAAAAACACTAATATCCTATGAACAAGGTCAAACTGATGCAAAAGCATCAAACTTGATGATGCTATCTTATGTGCTTGATACATCAATTGATGCCCTATTAAAAAGGAAGAATACCTATTCATTTGGTGAAAACCATATGATTACAAGATATAAATTAAGTGCAGATGGTCGATATGAACAACAACCTAAAAATGAGAACTTTGTGTTCGATAATAATCTTAAAGAGTCCAAAAGACTAGTTGCTGTAGATTTAATGTCTGATTCATTACTTCTTAAAATGCCTATGGGTACTACGCTATTAGTTGATATGAATCTATATGTAATAGATCAAATTGATAATGAAGGTGTTTATGCGTTACTACGTGATAAAAATTACTACTATCCTTCTGTAGTAAAATTCACACCTACGCCCAGAAGAAAGAATAGTTATACATACCTAAACCGAAACATGATGCCAATTATAGTTACCAAAGATGAAATAGATACAATTTTAATTGGTACAATTAAAAAGGCCATCAAAGATTTTTAATTTGTCTACACTACTTGGTCACAAATTATTTTGAGATTTGTTATAATCATTTTGGCGATATAATTGAATTGGTCTATTTGACCTGAGATGTCCTACGTGTTCTTACGCGTAGGACTTTTTGTTCTTTAGAAGGAGTTTTAGTGAAAATAGATAAGCAAAATCAACTTGAGTATCATTACAAGAAAACCATGATATATAAACTTCATCAAGAAGGATTAATATCCTTTATTGAATATTATGAATCTCTCATTGATCTACTAGAAGAATACAAGATAGTTCATGCAAAATAAACTCCGTATCGAATTGACTTGATAATTGTTTATTTTAGAGCGAATATGTGTGATAACGAAATGGAGGTTATATAATGAATGAAAGAAAAGTAATCAGAATAGAAGCTACCCCAGCATTTATTCCAGGTAATACAGATGCACTTCCAAAAAGGAGACGTGTGTGTGCCTATGCAAGAGTCTCAACAGATTCAACCGATCAACTTAATTCTTATAATGCTCAAATCACTGAATATACAAAAAGAATCCAAGAAAATATAGATTGGGACTTTGTAGACTTATATGCAGATGAAGGCACGTCAGGAACCAGTACAAAAAAGAGAGTCAATTTTTTAAGAATGCTTGAGGATGCAAGAAATGGAAAAATTGATTTAATTTTGACAAAATCATTATCAAGATTCGCAAGAAACACTGTGGATTGTTTATCAATTATTCAAGAACTGAGATTAATCAATGTTGAAGTCTTCTTTGAAAAGGAAAACCTCAGTTCTACAGATTCAAAAGTTGATTTAATGTTGACAATATTCTCTTCTATTGCTCAAGAGGAAGCAAGAAATATAAGTGAAAATGTTAAATGGGGTATTAGAAAAAGATACAAAGAAGGCACGATTCGAATCAATACAAGTAGATTTCTAGGATACGATAAAGATGCGCATGGAAAAATCATTGTCAACGATTCAGAAGCTAAAGTAGTTAAAATGATATATAACTTATATATTTCAGGAATGTCATATAGAGAAATAGCCAAACACTTAATTGATAATAATTTCAAAAACGGTAGAAAAGAAGTTGTTTGGCATCCAGCTAACATAATGAATATTCTTAAGAATGAAAAGTATATGGGAGATGTACTTCTTCAAAAAAGAGTTACACTCGATTATTTATCTCATAAGTCAGTCATCAATACTGGTCAAGCTCCCCAATATTATATTGAAAATAATCATGAGGCTATTATTTCAAAAGAGTTGTTCGATGTTGTCCAACAAATGACAAAAGTTCGCTCGACAAGTAATGAGTCTTCTCGCTATGGGAATCAGTTTCCATTAAGTGGTATTGTACATTGTAGTTGTTGTGGACGCGTTTTAAATAGAAACTACTATAATTATCGGACAGAAAACGAAAGAGTTGTCCTAACCTGTAAAAATACCTCAAAGAAAAAAATCAAATGTAATAACTTGCCCATCGATAATGAAACACTTGAAATGGTTTGTAGTGATGCTTTATTAAAACTGGAAATTATCAATCCTACTTTGGTAGCTCAGATATCACATACAGTAATTAAGAATTTAGATTCAAGTCAAATTATCGATTCAATAGAATTAAAACAAAGACAAATAAATCAAGTTGAAGATGAGATTAAGGGATTGATAAACTTAAGAATATCTGATGTATCAAATCAAAACGATAAATATCTTGTCAAAGCTTTTGAAGATAAGAAACAAGAGATTGAAGATTTGCAGTATGAACTTGAACAATTTAAAAACCAACTGGCTTCTCTTCATATCAACAATAAACGTATACAAAAGCTTCAGGAATTCTTACAGAAAACTAAATCCCTAAGCCGAGATGCTCTTCTTCTAATATTTAAGAAAATTATTCAAATATCAAACCAGGAAGTAATTTTATGTATGAGTAATTTAGACATATCCTCTAAAGACTTCACTGATAAAATTGAACTTCTAAGAACCTACGATTCACTGTTTGATTCATCCATTAAAAACGAGAAAAATGGATTTCAAATCAAATATAGTGTTATTGAAATTGGAGATGAGCTTATATGATTGAACTAAAGGAAGTTATTAATTATAAAGATTTATCCCTTCATAAAAAAAAGCGAAACGTCTGTGCTTATGCAAGGGTTTCTACTTCTTCTGAAGTTCAACTATTAAGTTTTGATACACAAGTATCAACATATGCCAAACAAATCATGAGCAATCCTGATTGGAACTTTGTAGGAGTTTATGCAGACGAAGGTAAAAGTGGAACCAATATCACCAAACGAACACAGTTTAATTTGATGATTGAAGCTGCAAGAAATGGACTAATTGATTTAATTATTACAAAATCAATCTCTAGGTTTTCTAGAAATACACTTGATAGTATCAAGTTAATACAAGAGCTAAAAAATAAAAATGTTGAAGTGTTCTTCGAAAAAGAGAACATCTCAACTTTCGATCCAAAGATTGAGTTGATTATGTCAGTTCTTAGTGGAATGGCTGAGGAGGAGTCAAGATCTATAAGTGAAAATGTCAAATGGGGTAATACAAAAAGATTTGAAAAAGGAGAGTTTCATGTTGTCACTAAAGGTATGCTTGGATATGATCATGATGAGTTTGGAAACCTAGTTATCAATGAACAAGAAGCCTCTACTGTAAGAAAAATATATGAACTATTCTTAGATGGATTTGGAGCAACTCCTATTATGAGATATCTAGAAGACCATAGTATTCCAACCACTTATGGTAATAAACATTGGAGTAAAACAGCAATTTATGGCATATTAAAAAATGAAAAATATACAGGTAATGCTTTATTGCAAAAAACATACAGACCATCATTCAAATCAAAGCATACTGCCAATAATAAAGGTGAACTACCACAGTTTTATGTAGTAGATTCACATCCAGCAATCATATCTTTAGCTATGTTTAACAAGGTTCAGGAAATAAGAAAACAAAAAAGCATTAAATATCAAAAAAGCCATATCAAGAATATGGAAGAAACTTTTGGAAACAAAAAGTCTCCATATACAAGTCTTATAAGATGCGCTCATTGTGGGAAACACTTTAATATGAAAGTCAATAAAAACAGCAATGCATTTGCCAATAGGTTTTTACAATGCTTATCTAATGCATCAAAAAAATCCTGTGAAGCTGATACCTTATCTTGTGATGTCATAGATCAAGAAATTTTGAATCAAATCAATTTAATCATTAATAATAAAAATGAATTCCTAAACACCTTATCTAAGGCTTTAAAGAGTGATGAACGACTTGTCATTGCAAAACAAGAACTTAAAGCAACACAGGAAAAATTATCGGCCTTAGAAGCAAAGTTAGGAAAGATGGCATCAGAAACAGATGGTTTCCACAAAGCAGTTATGGACCAACTAAACAAAAGTATTTATGAGTTGAAAATTCATTCTGCTGAACTTCAAAACAAAATCATAGTAGATCTAAATGTGGATAACTTTTTAGTTAATATCAAATCTAGTTTAAAAAACTATAATAGCCCAATTACATCAATAGATGAGTTTCCATACAAGCAATTCTTCTCAAAAATCGTTGTTTTAGAACGTAATAAGATTATCTTTGTTATAGGCAAACGTGATGATTACGAAAACATTAATTTAATAAAAGAATTATATCTTCCTGGTTCAATCCAATACCGAATAAGGAAGACTAATTATGATGCTGAACATGGTATTATATTTTTTTAGTAAGTTCAAATCCGCTTTATTAGATAGTTCAAATCCGGTTGAGTTTATATATGTTATCAAAAGAAAAAAAGACAAGCTCTAGTTCTAAAATCAACTTTTAGAATTTAAGTTCGTCTTTTTATTCTCTATTTTATAGAAAAGGATGTTTATTTAAATAAAATATAGCCTATTTAACCATTAAAATGCTTATTTTAGGCAGTTTTACAAATAAACTCCGTATTAAAATCATGTCTTGTCATTACGGAGTTTTACTCTAAAATCGTTCGCGTTCGACGGAGTTTTACTATATTTCCAACGGAGTTTTGCTCATTTTCAGATGGAGTTGCTTTTTTAAAGGTCAATAATCAATATCTCTTCTAGATCAAAACCAATACTTTTAATTCCAGTTTCACTAAATTTAAAAGCCCCACCATGAGCACCAGGTTTCAATATATTGTTTATTAAAAATACATTTTTTGAAAATAACAATGCTTGGTTGTGATACTCTTTTAATTGATTATTCCACTCTTCTAAAGAAAAGTCGACATGAACTGGCCATAATAGGTTACTATTTCTTACTTTGTCAGTCATGAAAGCAATCTGAGTTTCTTCATCCCATAAATCACCACATAAAGCTACAGAAAAATGACTATCCTGTATATTAAAACTATTTATGTTTTCCCCCTCTTTATAATGTGAATCAGTTTTGGCGTACTCTTTCCAGCCTTTAGAAACACGTCTATAATTTATTATTTCTTCACCATTCTTTTCAACAATTAGATAGCTACTATAAATTGCTTGATTATATAACTCAAAATATCCAAATCCAAGCCCAACATTGTTTTTCTTTGCTTCATCTTTTATCATTTTAATTATGTTACTATTTCTACTTATAGCAACTGTTTGATCAGTTTCAAAAGACCATTCTAAACTATCAAATCCCTGTAAAAATGATTCTCCAAAAAAAATATAATCAATTTCGTTTACTTGAGCAATATCCAAATATTTAAGAATTTGGCTTAAATTATGATTTATGTCGCCATTTATACATTCAGCTACTGCTAAACCGATTTTCATCTAATATCACCCTTTCTTAGTTGATAAAAACCCGCAACTTCATTAATTTGAACATAACTCAATTTATAAATATCTATCAATCGACTTAATTGATATTTTTTAAGGATTGGATAATACTCTTCATCATCCCAGATAGCAGCATACTTATTTTGCAATTGGTTCATTTCTTCTATAGTAAATGTTGAAACATCTCCAATAGTGATTACTCCATCTTCATTTAAATAATTATTTAGTTTTATGAGCAATTCAATTTGATCATTATAAGATAAATGATGAATAGAATAGCTAAAAACAATAAAGTCAAATTTATTGTATATTTCGTTGAGTGCATCGCTAAAGTCAGCTAATATAAATGTAGCATTTTTCATATGACTTTTAGCAATTTCAATCATTTCACTTGATAAATCTACACCTGTAATTTCATATCCTAGGTCGTATAATGGTTTAGTTATTTCACCAGTACCAACACCCATTTCTAAAACTTTCGCTTTATGTTTATTAGATATAATATCAAAAATACTGTATTTCACTTCAGAATAACCTGCAAAAGGATAACTACCTTCTTTTTCAGATTTAAGAACACTATTGTTATAACCTTTAGCCCATTGATCAAAAAGTTCTTTTCTAATCTTATTCTCAACATTTAAAGAAAACTTAGTGTTTGTTTTATCTTCCATAACAATCGTAAATCCATTTTTCCTATGGAAATTTAAAGATTTAGTATTATGGTTTCTAACGATTGAATAAATCTTTAAAATATTATTTCTTTTAAGTTCTTGCAAGACTAAAAAAAATAATTTTGTTGCAAATCCTTTTCGATAATAATATCTATGAGTTTCTAGACCTTCAAGATAATATTCCCCTTCATTAAATACTATTCTGCATACAGCTACAATAATATTGTATTCATCTCTTAGGATATAATAACCTTGAAGATTTTTATCCATAGAACAACTCATCAGATATTCTATATAATCTTTTCTAATATTAGACTTAATCTCTTCAATGTTAGCATCATTTAAACTAAATCCTCTATCTTCAACCAATCCATAGTTAAGAACATCGAACCATTGTTCGATATCATTATCTTTTAATTGTAATATTTGTTTGCCTTTCCAAATTTCTAGCACAATAAACACCTCGTGATTAAATTATAACATATATAATTTAACTTATTTTTAAAAGTTTAGCATGGTTAAAATAAAAACGAGTTCATTTCAATTAAGAAACAAAACTCGTTAATGTCAAGACTGTCTTGTCATTACGGAGTTTTACTCTAAAATCACCCGCGTTCGACGGAGTTTTACTCTATTTCCAACGGAGTTTTGCTTTTTTTCGGACGGAGTTGCTTTTTTTCTAACTGTTTTCTCCTAATTTCCACTTGCCATCATGTTTTAATTTCATCATACTTAAATAATACTCATTGGGCTTACTCTTATTGTAGTTATGTTGTTTTGTAATGTCATAATCATTATATGCTGCCTTATCGAATAGTCCCAAAATATAATCACGATTATTTCCTAAACTGATAATTTCTGAATAGACTTCTTCGACTACATTATGATTATTAATTAATGATTTTACTGAATACGATTCATCTAAGTGTCCTAAGACACCATATGTAAAATCACACATTATAAATTGCTTGTTTACTATAGCCTCACAAATTGTATGTCCGTTGTATGCTTGTTTAGTATTCACAAGTGTCACCATTCTACAAGGAATATTTAGACATTGTAACAAAGCACAGCCAACACGAGAAATATCAGTACACCAATCTGTACCTCTATCTATGATTTCTTTTTCAGTTCCACCAAATATCATATTTTCAAAAGGAAGATTAAAGTTTCTAACAATTTTTCTTGTATAAGCAAGTATATTTCTCATTGATTCTTTCCATGTTAATCCTTTAAATTGCTGTGCGAAATTATATAATTCATGTTGAACTATTTTATTGCTAATAGTATATTTTGATGAATCATAAAGTAACTCTTCAGATTCTAAATCTAAAAGAATCATTGTTTTACTAAAATTGTAGTCAATCGAATTTCCATCATGAAGATCATTTCTAAACATAAATCCATATGCTTTTCCAAATATATCAAATCCAACTTTCATTATTTCACTTCTTTCTAAACTTATAAACTCCTGCAACTTCATTAATTTGAACATAACTTAATTTATAAAAATCTGTTAACCGACTTAATTGATATTTTTTAAGGATTGGATAGTACTCTTCATCATCCCAGATATCAGCATATTTATTTTGCAGTTGATTCATATCTTCTATAGTAAATGTTGAAACATCTCCAATAATGATTACACCATCCTCATTTAAGTAATCATTTAGTTTTATGAGTAATTCAATCTGATCATTATAAGATAAATGATGAATAGAATAACTAAAAACAATAAAGTCAAATTTATTGGATATTTCATTGAGTGCATTGCTAAAGTCAGCTAATATAAATGCAGCTTTTATGCACATGGTCCAAAACTTAAAGATTATGGTTTTCTGAATTCTGCGAAAAAGGTTTCTGATTATATCACACGTTATGCTTCTCGTCCTGCGATTTCTGAAGAACGTATTTTAAAGCTAGATCCTTCTACCCATATGATTACTTGGATCTATGATCCTCATGAAGATGATGATAAATCAAAAGATGATCCTTCATTTCTTGGTAGACAAACCATCACTGAACATGTCTTTAGGTTTATTGCCAAACTCATCGTTCACATTCCAGATGAGCACTTTCACACCATTCGTTATTTTGGTTTTTATGCCAATAAATCCAAAAAATCGGTGGTTGCTTTTAAAAAACTGCTTTCTGTTGCTACGATTAAACTCAAGCGCTCTCGCTCCAATTGGATAAATATGCTAAAATCAATTTATAAGTATCATCCCATCTTGTGTTCATGTGGTCACACTATGAAACTTAATCTAGATTATTCTTTACTAAGAGACCCCGGAGGTTAAACCTATGCCAAAATATTTTAATACCATCAAATTGAAAATTTCTGATGAAGAGAAAAAACTACGCTTAGAAGATTATCGCTATGCACTTGAAAACGGCTATTACTTTGGACCACCTGTTGATATCGATGATTTTATGAATAAAGATATTTTTGATGAATTCGTTCGTTTTAAATGTCTTAACTGTGGCACTGAACATGATGAGGAATATGATATCTTACTAGAAATTTGGGATGAATCTATTTCTGATTATCCTAAAATATACTGTGAAAACTGTGGGAAAGAATCTTCTGTACCACTTGATGTTTATCATAAACAAACCTTAAAGGTTTTTAGATAATTGTTTTTACTTATATCTTACTCACCCACATGACTGTGGGATTTTTGTCTTTCTTATATTTTAGATTTAAAAATAGAATTTCCTATTAAGAGAAAAAAGGGATTATCTCCCTATTTCCAAAAATATTTAATATTATTTAAAGTAGTTTTTTTGTTTTAATCTATTTAATTTATTCCCACTTTATAATACTCTAAAAAAACATCTAAGACTAATTGTCCCCCTTTTTGATTTGGGTGAATTCCATCTTTACACATATAAGTTAAATAGGATCTAGTCGACAAGAAAGCACTTCTAACATCCACTAATTCAACTTTTTTTAAATTTGCAACTTCTGCGATGACATTAGAATATCTAGATTGGTGTCTCGTAATGTGTTCAATGTCCCCTAGAAATTCTAAAATATTATCTCCATTAGCTATATCCCTTCGAATCCAATCATAATAAAGCTTAGAATGAATTGGCGGCAAATTCATTAAAACTGGTTTGATATTCTTTTGTTGTAAGATATCAATCATTTCAATTAATGTATTTTTAAATTCATTTAACGGAGTTTTGGGTTGATGATTATATTGAGGATTGTTGGCAACTTCTTGCCAATTAAAATCGCAATCATTACCACCAAATTCAATCAATACCGCAAACATATCATCATGTGTATCCAAATACTTTTCTAGTTTCTTTTTACCATAACCAATAACAGCGCCCATCTTTGCGTTATTGTCAATTTTAATATTTAATTTATCTTCAATAAATTCCCAATCGATATGATCTGAAAATTTATATTTTCCATTTTCTTCATCGATGATGACCCCTCTTAATATAGAGTCTCCAAATATTGCCACATTTCTTTTCATAATTCTCACTTCCTTAACTGATATGATAACCCATAATATTCATTAGGTTTCTCTACAGATAAGTTATAGAACTCAACAGTTTAAAGTGAGTGCTGTGTAATGTTAAGTTTAGCTCTTATTTGTAGAATCATATCTGAATATTTCATTATAATCTCACCTCTCGAGAATTATGTTAATTATAACATTTTATGACATTTTCGTCAATTGAATATTAAATAATTCATACCCATCATTAAGTAAATAATAATGCCAATTATTCAATAGGTTCTTATTGAATAATGATATAAATATTAATTAACATATTATTTTTTGTCGAGTTGTTTAAATGCACCTTTCGTGTTTTTATTGACCTTTCGTGTTTTTATTGAGACTAAAAATAAAAAAGTCTATAAAGCACATTCGTATAGGGAGTCATAGACTAGTGTTATTGAAAGAAAAAAGGGATATTCTCCCTATTTTCCTATTCTTTATAGTTGATACGATTGTATCAACACTGTCGTGCTAATATGTATTGCTCTACCTTCTTTGCATGCTTTAATACAACTCTAGCAAAATTATCTCTATATCTTGCAAAATTATGATCGTCATCTGTAGTTAAATCACTATTGCCTAATAACAATATTTGTTTAAGATTAGGGAAATCCTCTTTTACACCTAACTCTCTTAATTGTTCTAACATCTGATTTTCTTTTGCTTTTGTTGCATGAGTCTTACCACTATTAGTTGCTTGATCATCAAATCTCATAACTTCCATCATAAGTTCAAAATCATCATTATAGAAATCTGGTGGAAGATCTGCTTTTGAAGAACTATTTTTCCAAGTCTTCCATAATTCTTCATCATTCGTTGATTGAAATATTTTCCATATATCATCAGATTGAGGAAATGCTAACGGACGATTATCCGGATCACGATAATAAGCTAGTATGTTATCTTCATTATCAAATGTAAAGTTTCTCATTTACACTAACCAGCTACTATCATGAGTAAAATAGTTAAAGGTATAAGTGCTAATCCAAATTTCAAAGCATTATTAAAATGTGTCATCTTACCTTTTGCGATTTTTGAATTAATATTAATTTGAGAAAGAATCATCTCAGATAATGTGTCTTCATTTGCTTTTTTTGCAGAATTGATATAATCTGTACTCTCCATATTGGCAATTGAAACAAACGATACTAGGTTTTCAGAAAAGTAATCTACTTTATTTGTTCTCGCTATGAAAACAGATATTAAATGAAATATCGTGAATCCTAAAGCAATAACATATATAATCCCAAACACAATTATTAATGTGATTTGTAGCGTACTTCCATGAACTATTAAATCTGCTAACTTACCATATGTGTCTGCTGAAAACCCAATGATTAAACCTAAGAATGCAAGCAAGATAGAAGATTTATTATCTGCAGCTGTAATCCATGAATTTACAATTTCTAGTGTTTTAAATGAAGTATCTTTGTCAAATACTTGTCCTACTCTATTTTCCATGTTGCCCCCTTAATAATATGAGTATCTGCTAAAGATGAAGAATATCTTTCACAAAAACCTTTATGATGATTATCCAAGTGTTCATATGTTTTTCCATCAATGATCACTTGATTCTTTTGTGCTAATCCACAAAACTTCGATGCGTAGTTTGTAATATCACTTGGATAAGCTACTTCACTTCCATTATCAGTAGTTAACCTAGTCACAAAAACATGTCCAGTTCTAATACCTATACCGCAACTTATCTCCCAGTCACTATTCAATAATGGGTTCATCGATTCAGCTATATAAGTATTGATAGTTATTGCAGCGTCTACTGCACGCTGTCCAGAATTACCTGTAGTATCATTTGTAAATGCACTTAAAATACCATCACCAACAATTTGAAGAATTATACCATTATTATCGTTAATGGCTTTCTTACAAAGTTTAGTATACATCTGATAAATCTTAACCATATTTTTACGTCCAATTGTGTCGGTTAGTATGGTTGAACTTCTTATGTCTATAAACATTAATGATGTTTCAATATTATAGACTTTCTTGCCACTTGGTATCTGATTTTGATCTAAAAATCCTGTCTGATTTTTAACCTCTATTTTTCTGTCATAGATTTGTTTCAACTCATTCTTTAAAGAATCCAACTCACTTCTATTCATTAGAAACTCCTTTCTCAATAACGCATACTTGTTCTTCTTCTAGTTCGTTTAACAACTTTATATTTGGTTTTCTTAAAATTGTTAAGTGTATATATAAATAATGGAATAAACACAGAAGTTATTATCCATTTAACTACTTCAAGTGTTTGTAAATACATTGTTCTCTCCAACTCAGTCATAAAACTCAAATCAATATCAGTGATGTACAAAATTCCAAAGAAACATGAAGAGATAAATATAAATAGTAACTGGTGTAACCGAATGATTCTATGTTTGTTAATATCTTTTGTAAAAATATTTTTGAAACGTATAGTTAATGCAAATAGATTCGTAATCAATAATGCATAGAATAACATCGGTATAACAATAGAAAGCAAATTATTAAGCGTTATATCCCACTCAAAAGGAATCACAATCATACTGTATACATCTAATGGATAACCAAATGCTGCTAGAAAAATCAATAAACTCAGCATTGTAAATTGTATAGCATCCATGATCAATATTCTTTGTGTTCTTTTCTTATCAACTTTTGCTAATTTCAACATCCCTAAACCTAAAAGAAAGTTTATGAGTCTCATCGCAAATAGGAATAGGATTGCATAAAGTAATTCAAAATATATCGCAATCAGAATTGTTCCCCATATACTTGCTGTAGGGATACCAATACTAATCACAATAATTGCTAATCCGAAACCAATTAAAATAATTGCACCAATTAATTTTGGAACAAATAAAAGACCTTTTAAAAAGCCATGTCCTACCTTTTGTAATAAATTCCGTTTCTTTCCATCATCTTCTAATACATCATCATCTATATCTACTTCTTTTTCTTCTTTTTTGTTTTTATCTGGTACTGCACTTTGAATTTTCTGAATAAAATCTTTAAAACTAAACACTTTGAAAGCATGCAAATAGAATATGATTTTGCCAATAAACAAAAGCATAAAATCTATTGATATTAATATAATCAGTCCAATATTTAACATACTCTACACCTCTTGAAAATAATCTAGTTTTAAAGCCACCTCATTTTTAATACATTCTGGTATTATACTCTTAACATTATATATTTTCATTATTTGAAAATGAGCAAATGCAATAGCATCTATTTCAATTTTTTGTCTAAGATATTCCTCTTCAGGGATATCTTTTTTGGTAGGTGAATTATAACTGTTCATTTCCTCTTTCCAAATCTGAATAGTTTTTGAATCTATATTACTATCGCCTTGATACTCTCCTTGAATCAACTTCCATTGAAAAGCATGTCTAGTTTCATGAAAGCATGTAACTTGAATCTCCATAGGATTAGCTTGTTTTATCCACTCTTCGTTAAATGCTATGATGTTTCTTTCTTTTAAGAAGACAGAATTAATTCCTTTTTCCGTCATATCTTGATTATAAAAAAACTGCACGTCAGGAGTTTCTATACCTAGAATACGTGCAGCTAAAGTCGTACCATTGATCGCAACTTCGTAGTTATCCATGTTGTGTTCCCCCTAGATATCCTCTTAAGTAAAATTATATCACATTTTCTTAATTATAAAAATACAAAAAAAGCCACACCTTTTTACCGGTGTGGCCATGTTTGTGAGTTTGATTCCTTATTCGTTTTTTGTATTAATGAATGTTACCTTTTCTCCAACAATTCTTAAGATATTTTTATCGATATTGAGTGATGCTTTAACTCCTATGGTAGCACCTTCTTTAAGGTACTCTAGAACATTATCCATGAGTCCATCCGTAAGGCTTACTGGAATTAAATCTGAATCTTTTTCATTTGGTCTTTTAATATTGATTGTAACTATACCTGCTAACTTGTCGAGTTTATTTACTCGTCCTACTAATATTACTTGGTTTAACATACTTTTCCTCCTTGGTTTGGTTATGACACATATTACCTAAATTAAGTTACTATAGCAAGTATAACTCGCCTTACTTATTCAATCTATCTGCAATGATTTTCTCTGCTTCTGATAGAGTTGATTTTCCATGCATTTTGTTGCTAAAGGATATGTAATCATTAATGATGGATTCTATCTTACTTTGATTATCTTCAACAAAACCAATCGCTTTTTCAGTTGATCCAGTTAAGTTTGATACCCATTCACTAAGACGTTGAATAACAGCTTGTTTCTTCTCGTCTCCAGCTAAAAATATTTCACCTTTCTGTTTTGCAATCTGATTCTTTTCCTCAACAATCATAATGAACTCTTTAATTGTCTTTTGAACTGTTTCATCAAACACAATATCGGTTGCTTTTGTTACTAAATCCGCTACTACTTCAGATGATTTCTTAATGTCTTCTTTAACTTCCTTGATGACATTTGATAGATTACCGCTTTCTTTAAACTTCGATGTGAAATAAAGAATGAGTGTTAATACGTTAGTTACGATCAATATTGTTTCAAGTGTTGTCATTTGGCTTTCCTCCTATATGGTTATAAATATTTACTTGTGAATCTTCTAGTCTTGACACACGATGTTCAAGAACGTTGACATCCTTTTTAAGGGATTTAATATCCTGTCCATGCATTTCAAGAAGGTTTAGCATCTTCACATTTTGTTTTTCGATTCTTTGAAGATTAACGATGATTTCATCATTTTTCGTTTTATTCTTTTTTTCTTGCTGACTAAATTGCTTAATGGTTGTAAGAATCACCACAACCATAGTCACAACCCAATAAATTAGATTTTGCATACGAAACACCTCTGTAATACTATCCCAGTCCACTTTGTATCATCTCATTTCTGTAATTCTCTAGGTAGTCAAATAAGGATACTATCTCTCCTTCATAATTAGCCTCGTGATTTATTTTGTAATTTGCTTTATAATCAATCATTTTACTTTTCCAAGGCTCATCTACAATCAGGTCAAATGTACCTGTCTGATTAAAGTGTTCAATCATTCCTCTTAGTCTATATAGATGATAGAAAGCTTTAGATTTTTGATTAACTTCAAATACACTTTTTGAATAAATCAATAATGCATCTATCAAATTGATAATAAATGTATTATTAACGTTTGTAATGATATGATCTAACTCATCTGAAAAAACTGGATTTAAATAATACTCATTTGATTTAATACCAAGAACATTATCTGCTGCTTGCCTATGATAAGCGATGATTGAATCATCAAATTGTTGTCTCTTAATAAAATCCTCTTTCGAGAAAACAAATAAGTCATATTTTCCAATAAATAAATGAAGGATTCCTTTAAAACCCTCTAATACGACAGTGACATCAATATCGCTTGTATTTTCATCTAATCCATATGCTTTAGATCCACCATAGTAAATAAGCAAAATTTCAGTATTTGGAAATACTTCTTTTATGAGATTATAAACGTCATTCATTAACTTCCTCCTCAATAGGCTCAGCTAGTGGTGGTTCTAAAACATCATAATCATCTAATGCATCTTCAAATCCTATGACATTTTGTTTTAACCAATTGTATCCTTCAACAATTGGATTCACATCTAAAAACAATCTATAATCAGAAAATGGGATTGATATATCCACTTCCTCAATTGGATGGTTTTTAGTTGCTCTTGCTTCTTTGGATAAATAAGATGCCACGCATACTGTAATCTTCTTGTTTAAATAACTTATATTGAATGCTGTGATTCGGTGATAAGATGCACCTATACCAAATTTCGTATTTAACTCTTTAATAATTGCCATAATAATTCCTACTTCCTTCTCATTCTATAGATTGTTACAGAAATACTATCAGGTGAACCCACAGACATTCCTGGATTAATATATAAAGCACCTAAGTCTCCATAAGTCGTATGCACAAAATCAACCATTTTAATGGATCCATCTCCTTGGCCAGAAAGTGTTGTCATACTCTTCCCATATGCTACCCACACTTGAGTATCCACATAACTCGCTTTAAAAGTAGGTGATATCTCAAAGTCAATAACCTTTGTAATCCCACTTGTTATGGTTGAACCTGATACATAACTATCTTCGATGTACTTTGCTGTTGTATTTATAGATGATCGTTTATCGTGAACTGTATCTTCAGTATTTAAATGATGGTTAATATAGGATCCATAAAGACTTGATTGAGCAGATGTTCTGTAGTAGATGTACGTATCCGAAGTATCTACTGAAGTTCCTTGAGTGGATGCAATCACATGAATTTTGTAGATGTAATCTGGATCAAACGGATAAGTTAAACTATGGTAATATGAATATCCTTGGTAGAAATATACTTGTTCCAATGCACCACCAATTTTCACAACAGAAGATATGCCTCTTGCATATAGAGTTTCACTACCATAATCAAAAGCCAACTCACCTAAATAGGATAGATTCGATGTCGTTGGAGTACTTGAACCACGTTTAACTCTAATAATAGACATTAGTAAGTACCACCATCAATGATCGATGATGGTGTTAATACTTTCGAAGTATCAATCCCAAGTTTGTAAGTAATTCTAGTTGGAGTATAGTTTGAGTCAACAACTGCAATATATAAAAGACCATCAATAATTACATTATTTGCATATTCCGTTTCAGAAGCTGCGACAGCAATTCCATCTGAATCGCCAATATAAATATCTTTTACATTACTTAAAATTGTTCTTTGAGTTTCTGTCAAATGTAGATTTGAAGCAACATGTGTGTTATAAGTTGTTGAAGCAACACCACCGAGTCCAGCAAGTGAGATAGTTACCGCACCAGTTGAACCATTGACACTTGTTACAGCATCGGTTGGTGTTAGGAGTTCTTGCCAGTTTGCGAGCGTTGAATAAGGAGATGCCTTAAGAATGAAGGATTTATTTAAATCGGTTCTAACGGCAACGTCGCCTTCCTGTGCGTTTGATAAAGCAAGCATCGCTGTCTGACTTGCAACCACATAAGTATTTGTCATTGCGATCTTTGGAACTACACTGTCTGCTAATTTTCCACTTGCATCAAGGATAGGTACATTCCCACTTCCAGTCCCAGTATTTTTTGTTGATGCAGTACCTAGATTAAGTGCTGTAATCTTCGTATCAATCTGATTATCAACTTTGGAAACTCCCGGTATTTTTAAATAATCTGTTTCAGCGAGTGGAACCGATACACTTGCCACTTTGTCCGCTTTTGCTATATATAAATGTTCACCACTAAAATCAACTTGTGGTTCACCAGCTTTTACAGTTCCTGTTGTTCCAGTTAACGGTCCTGTTCCTGCAGTTGTTCTTCTCTTTATTTGAATTGTAGCCATTTAAGTTCCTCCTATTTTTTCGTAAACACACTTGTGATATTATGTGTCGTATTTCCAGTTGTTAATGTAACAATCCCATCTTGATATACAACACTAAGCGAATAATCACTTGATGCATATCGATATGAAATTGAAGTATTAGATCCTACAAATAAGAACATCTGTTCTCCTGGAAATGTTACGACTGTATGATTGTTAATTGTCACATATATAATTGAGTCTCTAAGTTCAACAGAACTTGTACCAGAAAAACGATAAGTACCAGCTGTTACAAGAGTTAACGCTCTTCTTTTAGGTAAGTAACGACTTAAAATTTCATCGTCAAGATCATCTACTCGAGTTTTGTCATTACTAATTAGTTTTCTTGAATAACTTGTTAAAGTAACTGATGTTGTTGTTTTTGTATAAGCACATAAGGCCAGTTCATATAACCCATCTGTTGTTAGAAGGTTGGTTACTGTCAATGATGGATAACTACCTGTCTGTTCCTTCAAATATAAACTGATTGAATTGTCCGAAGTATTTACACCTAAAACAACATATCCAAATTTACTAGAATCTGGTGTCACTCCAATGGTTGTCTGATTTTCAACATAGATGATTCGTCCATATACCGAAACATAGCCATCACTAAATGTGATAGTGTTATTTGCTAATGTATATCCGCATTCGTTCTTTAATCCTTTCAAGACTCCTACATCACTTGAAAATAGAAAATGATACAAATCAGAATCCATCTTTGATGTAACGTTCCCACCTTCAAATGTTATTTTTTGCAAACCCATCAGAACTCACCTCCATCGATATCTGTATTGGTTATTGTTATATTACTAGTTGAACCACTACTCGTGTTTTTACTGAGCAGTTGTATTTTTTCCGTTAATTTCACTCGATACTCTCCTAACGTTATCGTTGCATAGTTCAATGAATCTTTGAATGTAATTCCCGTAATCACTGATTCGTATGTTTTCCCTTTATGAATAAAAGATACGTAGTCTCCAAGATAGATATTCTCAAAAGGAATAAACACCATGTTTTTCATGTCAATTGTAAATGTAATATTGTGATCTAGTTTGGATGTTACCATTTCACTTCTAGCTTTTGTTTCTAATGTTTCATAATCGTTATCCGTATAGATATAACTCTTAGCCATGACACTGTTGTATCTGTCATCTGATGTGCCATCTTCTGTGATTTCACCAGTTGTAAGCAAATAGTAAGTCTTGATTGTTTGATTAATTTGATTATCACTTCGTGGATAGTATACGACCTTATTGACAAGTTGGCTGGTTGAATCATTGGTTTCTACATTTAAGATGGATGAAAAATCACTCTTGATTACCATACCTTGATTCACGCTAACAATTCTAAAAATAATACCTGTAATACGTCCTCTAAGATAAGTAACATCAGTATCAAAACTGAGCCCATAACCTTTAGAAACGAGTTCAAATATCTTTGACATATTGATGATATTATCCGATTCAAAACTAAGACTTCCTGATACGCTTGTTTCTTTACTTATTGTCAAATAAGATAGGTTCTGTTTTTGATCTGAATTATTCTTAAAATAAGCAGTTATAACTTGTTGTATGTAATCAGCTAAATCGCCTGAGAAACTTTCTGCTGGTATATCCAAATTAAAAATCTCTCTAAAATCGAGAGACTTAATATTTGTTGTATAATCATCGTTCAATTCTATACTTTCCAAAATCCCTATATATGAATAGATTTCATTCTTAAGAATAACAATATCTCCAATAGTGCAGTTTATGTTAGTTTTGTTAACTTTGAAAGTAGACCTTTTTATGAGGACCATGTCAAAAGCGAGTTCATACTGATTACTGACATACGCATTATCTTTATACTGCAGAGTACTACGATCCAGAAATAATAGTTTCATGTGCTAAATTCCTAGATAGCCTTCAAGTACCGTAACCCTGCAAATCGATTCTGTAGCTACTCCTGGTTTGAACTCGATTTCATAATCACCATGCTCTAGAAAGATAAAATTGTCTTCTTCAAAGTCTTGTAGTCCATATATATTAGTTATTACTCCAGATTCATCCATAGTCATTTCTTGTTTACTTGGAATAGAGTTAATGGTTATGGTTATATCTTCTGCAGTTAAATATAAACGTAAAGTCGACACCACTTCTCCATTCCTTTTAATCAGTACTTCTGGATCAATAACACTTCCTATCATTTCAATGACAATTGGGGCATCATTGAGTCCATCATTTCTAATAAATACCTTGCCTTCATATGAACTGGAATAATAATAAGGATACGAATATGGATAAACCTTACCGCTTGATGAACCATTAGCAATAATCTCATACGATTTTTCTTTCAACCACAGAGATAACTTTTTAAATACGATGTTACTTTGAATGGTGCTAGCTATTAATTCTGCTTTTGATAAGCTTGAGATATCTACATAACAGTAAGCACTGAAAGCATCATTTTGATAGTGTAGTTTATACTCTTTATTACTTTTGCTGATAAAATCAACAAATGATTTATACCCTTGATATCCTTTTAAGAAGATTAATGTTTCTGATATCTCGGATAATGGAATATTATATTCTGAGCGAGAGTAAAAATGGCTATATTCTAGGTACTTCATATCTAAAGAAAAACCAAGACCACTAACTTGAGAGATAATGGTCTGATTTTTATGATTAAAGTAATAGATATCACCGTATTCATTTTCTAAATAAAATTGTCTGATCATATCACGCTACCTCCTAATGCCTTATTGATGGAATCCACATCAAAGGTCGGTGATGTTGTATTAATCGTGATGTTGTTTGTATTACTGGTTGATGAGTTGGAATTTGAGTTATTTACTGTACTCGATCCTTTTAAATTAAACGTATCAGAAAAGAAATCTCCAATACCACCAAAGAATCCACTAACTTTATCAGCTGCATTTGATGCAAAATCACTAATACCATCTGTTACTTTATTTGCAATATTTGATATCCCTTCAGTAACACTTGAAAAAGTATCTTTTACTTTGCCACCAAAGTCACCAATCTTTGAAGGTAAGTCACCAATCCACTCGAATATCTTCTGGATAAATTCAACAATCTTCTGAACAACATTAAGTACTGGTTCAAGTACTGTCTTGAGTACATTAATTGCTGGAACCAATATTGCATTTAATACTTCTCCAACAATTGTAATAAGTGGTGCTAAAGCTTCTAAAATACCAGCAAACATTTGGATTTGAGTGATGAGTGGCATAAGGATAACATCTAGTATTGGAACAAGTAAATCAACTAGCATGACAACCAAATCAATAATAACATTTAGTATCGGTTGCAAAGCTGTCATGAGACTATCTACAATTGCTAAAATTGGTGGAAGTAACTGCATGAATGTTTCCATAAGTCTTCCAAGTAATGCTTTGAATTCTTCACTTTGAAATAAAGCCATTGCTAGTATTGCAATTAATGCACCAATACCTAAAGTAGCAGCATTAATACCTACTCCAGCAAAAATACCAGATGTTCCTACTGCTTTTAGTGCTATGGATCCAGCATTGAGGAGTGGTCCTACTTTGCCTACAACAGATAACACTGGTCCTATTGCAGCTACGAGTCCAGTTAAGGTTGCAATTATTTTCTTGGTTCCTGAATCCATGTTATTCCATTTATCAATCCAATCTTTTAATGTGGGGATTACATTGTCCCTCACTTTAATAATCAGTTCTTGGATAACTGGTAAAAGGGTACTTGCTAAATCAACACCTAAACTAGATACTGCTTGTTTGGTACGATCTAGTGCATCAGTAAATTCTCCTGCTTGTGAGGCTTGTTCATTCGTTACAATTCCAAGTTCTCTTGCTTCTTCTCGAAGTCCATTAATAGCTTCTGTTTCACTTGATAGAATTGGTAACACTTCAGTACCTATTTTTTCACCGAAAAATTCATTGGCCACACCAACACGGACTGATTCATCCGCTACATTTCCTAAAGCATTTCTAATAAGTTCGAATGCTTCATCAGCATTTTTCCCTTTCAAGTCATCAACCGTCAGACCAATAAGTGCTAAACTATCAGCAACCTTATCGCCATTACCAGTAGCAATATCTCCGAGGATCCCATTTACTTTCATAAACGCTTTAGACATGGATTCTGTTGAAGTTCCCATAATGGTTGCAACATGGTTCCATTCCTGGAACTGTTCAGCTGATAATCCTAGCTTTTGGGCAGTATCTCCAATCTCATCTGCAGTATAAGCAGTCTTTATCGAAAACGCTGTTAAAGCAGAAACGGCACCTAAAATAGGCACCGTTACACTTTTTGTTAATGTTGAACCAAGCTTACCAATCTTCTCGAAGTTAGCATTACTTAGTTGTTTTATTTTATCTGATGTTTTTTCTAACTGTCCATTCATCTTAGCAAGTTCTGCTTCGGTGTATTGGACATTTCGTTTCAACTTATTAAATTCATCTTGGCTCATATCACCAACTTGAACAGCCTTTTTAGCATGCTCAAGTTCTTGGTTCTGAGTTTCAAGTTTCTTTTTGGTTTGAACCAAGATATCATTTAATTTTGATTGTTTTTGCTTCCATAAATCAAGATTTGTACTATCATAACGAAGGTTCGTATTAATCGCTCGTAAGTCTTTATTTTGTTCTTTTAAATCTTTCTTGATTCCATTTAGTTCGTTTTCTAAATCCTTGCCATCAAGAGTTAATTTAATATTTAATCCTTTAACAGTCTCTGCCATTAACGCCCACCTCCTATAATAAGAATTTATCTATATCTTTTTGCGTAGCTCTCTTGATAGATTGTTTCCCATTAATCACATTCATTTCAAGTTCCACAATTTCAAAATAAGTATCCAAATCGAAGTTCTTTGTATCCTCAATAGAAATACCCAAATGTGTAAGATTAAATATGATATTAGCTGTTATGTTTACATCGTCATTTCTTTGTTGGTGGCTTGGGGGTGGATCCTTTTTGAAACGTTCCCAGCATTTCACCTATCGTATTCGTCAGATTTTCAAGTTCGTTTTGATTGCTCAAAATAGAAAAATCCAACGACATTAAAAAGTCGTTGTATGATTGTTTACTGAAAGGTCGATGTAAGACATAGATGATTCGGAAGATTGTATCAATAACTGTTGATAGATCATCCTCTTTTTTGATGTTTGATTTTTCTAGTTTCTTGATATCGCTAAATAGTTCTGTTGAGAATACATTACGATAGTCAATAATTGTAAATAATGATGAATGAAGGCGATAATCCGTATCACCAAGTTTGAGTGTCTTTTCCATAATTGGTTACTCCTTAAATAAATGTTGGTAATGTTGGAGCTGTAGTAAGAAATGCTGCATAGTTCGTATCTCCCACACCTGCTATGACTCTTAAAATTATATTGCTTCCTGATTCAATCGGTCTAGCTGTAATGTTCAATGTGATTGAATTAGCTTCAATGGAATCTGCTTTTGATTTACTAGCGTCTCCAGAAGGTGTCGCTGTACATAAGAAATACCATATACGTCTTGCCTTGATATCTCCTTGAATTTCATACCCTAACGCAAATGTCTTAGTTTCACCATTTACTACTTCTACAAGATTTCCGTTAGTATCTTCTAAAACACCAAAGATGTCTTTTTTAAACACATCATCAATCTCAGTAAATTTCAAGGTAACTGTTGTCCCTGAATTTGATACTAATGTTGCGATTACCTTATCATCTGCATAAACTTGTGTGCTTCCACCTATGGCTTCAGTAGTAATCTCTTGTGCTCCTTCTAAACGCTTAGGTGTAGCAAAGGTCCAACTACCATCTTCTGCTTGAGTTGCGAGTGCATAGTGTACGTTTGTTAAACCAAATGTGACTTTATTACTCATTTAAAATACCTCCTGTTTAATTTCATATACTCTATTGACTGAACTGTCTTCATTGACAAATTCAGATAATAATTCAAATTCATATCCCATGAAATATAGGGATGCTTCTAATTGTTCTTCTAATCCTAAGTTTTTCTTTTCTGTAATCAGACTGACTTGAAATGTAGCTACTTTTGCGACCGCTCTATCATCTGCATAAACAATTGAACGATTACTTAACTCTTGATAGATGATATAGTTCGGATCTGATTCTAATCCTACTCTCGTTCCATAAGATACCTTCCCAGGTAAAACGGAATTCAAAGTATCATATAGTGCTTCTAGTTTTTCCTGCATCAGACATCACCTTTTTCAATAATTGATTTAATATCTTCTAACATTTTAGGAGTAAGCAAATCAAATGCTGGACGCATAAATGGTCGTGGTCCTACATACTTACCACTACGGTGTGTAAATCCAAACTCAAGTAAGTGTGTTAGTTTTCCCTTCTCATTTGAGAAGATAACAATCGTCTTATTGATTCCACTACCTTGAGGTTCAGCAACGAATGAATCTGCAAATGGTTTTGAACCACCACTTCTAGGTGCATGTGTTCTAATGTAATTCACGATTTCTTGAGCTGTTTCATCAAGTTTCTTTTCAAGTTTCACAATAATATCTTGTGCATAGTCGTCTACCATATTGGATATAGCTGCTCCTAGTTCATCAAGTGTAATCAACGATATCACTCTTTCTAATTTTTGTTTTACTTAAGTAGAGTTCTATAAACTGTCCAATTTGATAGGTTCGTTCAATCTTATAGATGTCCCCTGCTATGTCCGCGTGTTTACTTCCATCATATAAGAAACTTTGAATCTTTAGCGCTACATCAATTCGCATGTCCGATCGTTTACTTTCATAATATTCGTTTGATGTGATGCTGAAGTTTATACCTATTACCTCTTTTGAATTTTGAAGTTGATAGGTTGATGAACCAATAGAATTTTGAATCAAATCCATAGTTATTAATTTAAGTCTTATGTTCGGTGAGTTAGGATACATTTTCTTCTGCTCCCTTAGTTAATGCAATTTGTCCTACCAACATATCAAATGTCTTCGGTAGTTCTTTTGCACTCCCATCATTCTTAAAACCAAAAAAGGTCTTCACATAGATAATTATCACCGTACTAACCATTGGATTTGATTCATCATTGATGTAAGTTGGATCGATCCCACAACTCGTCAAGTATGCTTTACAACTACTAATATGAGTTGAAAGCTCATCGTCGGCATATGATTCTGTCAAGGGGATAAGTAATGCTTTTTTTACGATATCAAGTATAGCCATGAGATCAATCCTTTCTTAAACATTTAATTTGCTTCAGTTATTAAGCTGCAGCTTTCTTTTTAATACGTAGGAATCCGTTGTATCCGACTACGTTACCACCTGTGAATACAGATGCTTTATAGCTGATGATTCCATCTTTGAATTTGTAATCTGTTGATTTACCGATTTCAACTGGTGAGAATACTGGCGCTTCATAATTTTTAAGTGCACCATAAGCGATACCATACTCTCCAGCTGCAGTATTACTATCAGAGATAGCTTTACAGTTTGAGTTGATGATATAAGGAATACCATCGATTGTTTTATTGACATAATCAATTGAATGGACTTTTCTACCTTCTGGTGTTTTCAGTCCAGCAAATGCACGTAAGTCATTCTTATTCAAGATAAGAACTGCTCCACCTTCGACTTCTTCATCGCCACCATAAGCAAAGACAATGTCATCTAATGTTGAATCAGTGATTGCTTCAATTTCAAGTGGGGTAGTATCCGCAAGAGCTACTGCAGCATCACTGAAGATACCTGTGAATGTGTTAGTGGTTCCAGCACCACGTAAGATTTGTTCACTGATTTTCTTTTTGAGTGAGATATTGATGTTACGTAACACTTCTGCTTGATAAGGAATAGCAGGTAATTTTTCAAGTTCTTCTGTGATTTCTGTATAAGCAGTAATCTTCACTTTGGAAATTGTCAAATAACCAAATGCAGGTTCAGTTTCGCTATAAGGCTGTCCTTCAAGTGTCGTTCCAGCAATACCATTATTCTTAACAAATGATTTCTTGTAAGTTTCTCCACCATTTAGGTTAATGACATTTACACGATCAACAAGTGTCGAAACTTGTGCAAATGGAACTGGTGCTAATCCTGAAGCTGTGTGATCCGGTAACAAGATCTCTTCACTTGATACTTGGATAACACGACTCTCACGTAAACTAGCTGCACGTTGTTCTAGTTTTTCTTTATCAACTTTAGTACGGTTATCGATTACAATTGGTTTGATTTCAGTTTTACTTGCAATCGCCATTTTTTTATCAATAACACTTCGTTCTTCTTGAAGATTAGTCGTTTCAGTTTCTAATGATTCAAGTTTGGTAATATCTGTTTCATTACCTGCAAGACCTCTGATCTCAGTCAGTCTTGACTCGATTTCTTTTCGTCTTAATTCTAAATTCATGATTTTTTCTCCTTCTAAATTTGTGATTTGATTTTGATACGCTTTTTGATAATTTTTGATTGTTCTTCTTGCTCTGCTAACTCCATAGCCTTTAGTTCTAACTCCATAGATTCTAAAGAACGAGCGTATATACTAGTTGCATCATATGCCGGAGTATCCACAACCGACACATCATACAAACGTTCTATCTTTGTAATAGTTCTTTTTGGAACACTACCTTCACGGTTCCATACTTGTTCATCTACTGTAAAAGCAAAACTCATCTTATCCAATAACCCACTTCTTACCATTTTGTAGATGTCTTGATTAGTGTTTGTATCTAATAATTCAGCTCGTACTTTCAAACCAATGCTATCTACAGTAAGTGATAAGGATTGATTCTTGGTTCTAGCGATAATTAAAAAGGAGTCCATATGATTGTATTTCATAGGAACATCCTTCATTTTTGTTTCTGATAAAGCTCTTGAATCAATTTCTTCTAAGAAACCATATTCTTCATCGCCTATTAAAGTTTCATTATTAAAGACCAATGCATAGCCTTCTAAAATCATCTTGTCATCTTCTTCATGAAGTGTGACATCAGCTAGTCTAGTTTCCTTTATCATTTTTACGAGTCTCTACTTTCTTTGGTTTTGGTGCTACTTGTTTTTCTAGTTTTTGATATACATACTCAAGCTCAGAGTCTTTGTAGAAAAGGGACTCGAGTTTTTCTTTTTTGCAATAATCATCAATAATGATCGTCTTTTTCTTTTGGGTTTCTAAGATGACCTTAAGTGCATCTTCTGATATCTTTCCATTAACTGTTATTTTCATCTTTAGGTTCCTCCGTTCCTACTTGATATTGATTCGCTTTATCGGCATCGACAAAGTTTAGTGATTGAAGTCGTTTGTTTCCACCTTCGATAGGTTCTAGCCCTAACAGTGCTCTCGATTCATTAAGTGACATAATTCCAAGACTCATTAGTTTTTCAATCGCTGTTACTTTTGTATTCCATGAAGCATACTGTAATCTTTCACTATAGAAGATGATTTCTTCTCCACGTTCAAGTTGATTATCAGTTAGTAATCCTAAAGAAAAAGCCTCGCTAAGTTGAATAGCTAAAGGCTCGATCGTTGACTCGTAGAATGAGTTGTATTCATCTTCTGTATATTTGTTCGTAAAGATTGGAACTGATACTCCAAAGTAATCGAGGATCTTCGCTTGTAAGAACTCAAGCGTATCTTTATCAATCAGCTTTGGATCAACTTCTAAAGGAATGTATTCTGACTTCAAATCAATAGGTATAATTGAACTACCTTTTAAATTTACTGATTCGGATAATGCAGCATCAAATAATTCACGTTGCTTCTTCTTGTCTATTTCTGATAACATCCCATTCATCTTCAGGATACCTTTAATTTGCATGGATGATTTCACTGCATTATCGATTCCTTGAAGCAGACTATCATTTATTGATATGGTTTTTAGTATTGCTTCATGATCTCCTGTGGATCCAGTTCCACCAAAGATATCATTCTGACCAAAATGTCGTCTTAAATGGATAACATTATCGTATGGTAAAATATATGACTCTCCATTATCGAATAGGAACTTGATAAAGTAAGTATCAGAATTGTCCACGATGATTTCAACAGTTACCGGTCTAAGAGGATATATGCCTTTCAGTTCACCTGAATCCTTATCAAACTTCGGATAAACAAATGCATTATCATTCAGCAAAAGTAATGTGATCGTCTTGTAGATAAAGTCATATGGTGTCATTATTTCGTTTGGTTTATACTTCAAAAGAAAAGACAGCCTACCTTTTTTCTCGGTTACTGTCTTATCGTTTTCGGTTTTTATAAATCTTGGTTTGAGTTTAGCACATTGGCTAGCGACTCGATCAATACATATTTTTACCACATCACTCTTTGATATGTTCGTACCAAATGGTGTGTAAAATGTATTTAAATTACTAATTAACTGGAGTGCATCAAATGATCCAGTTTTCTTTTTCCGTTTAAATATGGCCATGTGCTCCTCCTATTTTTTTAATACCAAAAAAGGAACCATATTTATCATTTCTTTATAGCTCCTTAATAAGTTTTTAATTCAAGTCAAAATAAAATAATTCTTCAAATTTCTTTTCTAATATTATGCAGAATATTAATGCTAATTTCGCTGTGGGATTAAATTTTCCACTCTCAATTGCTCCTATGGTTTGCCTTGTTACACCTGACATTTTTGCTAAATCATCTTGTGTTAGGGATTTCTCTACTCGTGCAATTTTAAGATTATTCTTTAGTTCTAATGGAGTGTTATCATTAAATGATTTCATAATTACCCATCGTTAAATATGTTGCGACAAAAAATAACACAATAGAAATCACAATGAAAATAAGATTCAATTTTCTATTTCGACCATTTCTATAAAGTGAAAAAGACATAAATCCAGCTTGCCCCATCATAATCATTACTAAATCATAAGTAAAATCTAATCCTTTAATCATCCTTAAAACATATATTATTGCAAGTACTAAGTAAACTCCCCAAAAAGCCCAATGATATGAAACATCTTTTAAATGTTTTTCTCTCTCATCTAAATCTTGTTTTTCTTCATTAATCTTTTCTAATAATTTTTCTTTATCCATTTTTCTTACCTCCTGCATATAATATATCACAGTAAACAATTAAATGCAAACATAACTTTACATTTTGTAATGTTTTATTTGCAAATAGATGTTTTAATCAAGATTACTAGGTAAACAAATAGTCAGTTTTCTTTTGATTATGAAGTAATTGCTAGGTATTCCTATATCATATTTTCATAATCTGTCTTATACCTATTTAAAACTACATAAGCAATGATTAAAGCAACTGTTCCATCAATTCGTTTGTACTTCGAGTTTAGTTTCGATGGTTGAATGTTTCCATTTAAATCAACCTTAGCTTGAGTGTTTGCAAGACACCATTTAAGGATTGGATTATTGTTATAGTTTACTAAATTGTTTTTTAAATCAGCTTCTAAGATTTTCATAGGTTCTGATAATGAATATATCCCTTGTCTAACTTTCTCCATATTGAAACCTAAGTCTTCCATTTCTTTTATCCAGTACTGAGAATTCCAGGGATCATACCCTACCCATAGAGGTCTAATTCCATAAGTTTGTATCATCTTCATAAACCACTGTGTTACTAAACTAAAGTCGTTTTGATGTCCATCAGTGAGAGTCACAAAACCTTTCTTAATCCAGATATCATACGGTACGTTATCTTCTTTTATTCTTTTCTCCACTACTTCACTTGGCATAAAGAAATGTGGGATGATGTACTTCTTGTTGCTATCTCTTTTTTGAATAACCAAGACTGCAGCTGTTAAGTCAGTTGTAGAAGATAAATCAACTCCACCAACTGCGTAAGAATCTCTTAAATCATCGATTGAATATTTATCCTCATTGTTCAAATCATCGAACGATAACCATGATCCTGAGTCAGCTTGTTTGATATTAAAGTCTTTACAAAGCATCGTCAGCCTTGTGGATAGGTCATGCTTTGATTTATTCATAACATCTTCAAGGTAGTTATTTAATTTTACAACACCAATACTAGGATTCGACTTTTGCCATGTCGTTGGATCTTCGTATATCTCCTTCGTGGAGTCTTGTGTGTAAAGCCAAGAAAGTACTCTGTTGTCCTGTATTTCACCTTTCAGCATCTTTCTTGCATAGTCTAATTTGCTATCTAAAAAACCACCGATGGTTGTCCCTTCAGTGGTTATGATAAATATCAGTGGTTCTTTCTTTGTGGATTGTGATTGTTTAATTGCATCATAGACTTTCGAATCTGTCATTTCATGAACTTCATCGATACAACCAACTTCAATATTATATCCATCTTTGTTTCTCGATTGCGCAGATAACTTCTTGATCTTGTTTTTAGTCTTTGGAGAATAGATGTGGTAGATATTTTTCTTACTTCTAGTTTCCTTTGATAATGCTGGAGATTGTTCACGCATGTTGTTGATCTCTTCAAATAGGATATTTGCCTGTTCTGTTGTATTAGAGGCACATACGATATCCACTCCACCTCGAGATAGAAAGAATTCAGCTAAATCTATACCTGCAACAAATGTCGTCTTCCCATTCTTACGAGCAATCAATAATATAACTTCATTAAATCTACGTAGCCCTGAGTCTGCCATTTTAAATCCATATGCTGTTTGAAGGATTGCTTTCTCCCACAATTCAAGAATAAATGGCATACCGTTGAATGGAGATTTGGTGTGCTTACAAAATGTTTCAATAAAATCAATTCTTAGTTGTCCTGGTTTTTCATCAAAATAATACAATGGATTATCTAGATCTTGTATCAATTGATCTAATTGTGTTTTTAGTTCTTCACCTACGATGATGTTTCCATTTTCGATTTCATTGTAATACTCTACCAAATAATTCATTCGCTTGCTCTCTTAAGAAATTCATCAAATGCATCATCTCCATCATCCACTTGAGTACCAAGAATACTATTTAACGTTTTGATTACTGTTCCATATGAGTTAACTAACTTTGTGTAATATTTGGCTGCTTCAGTCTGACGTTGTGCTCCTTTACTTGAAGTTTGAACCGCACCATACTTTCTAATCTGTTCTTGTAACTTATCAAGTTCCACTTTCATAAATGCAGCTTGATAAATTAAGTTATCTACTAATTCCGTCTTTGATTCATCAACCAAAGAAAAAAGCGACTTTAATCGCTCGTATTCTATATTAATCATAACTTGAAAACCTCTTTTCTGATTTTCAAAAAATCTGCCTCGTGTTTCTTAATTGCCCCCTTACGCGGTACCCTTCGCATATAATTAATAGGTATTGGGGCGGGGGTTAGAAACTTGGTGTATAGTCTACAAAATCTACTTCATATAACTTGAAATCTTTACCTTTGTAAAGAAAATGAACTGGATAACCCATGTCTTTTAGTGCCACCCACTTACGTCCTCTACTCAAGACTACCTCATTAATATCTTTAAGGCAATCCAATATATCCTGTCTAACACTTGAAACTAATTTTGAATTAATATTTCCCCATGCGGCTAAAATTGTAGCATCCGGATATTGATCCAATATCAATTTAATATGAGCTAAATTATCATCGTGTAGTTTCTTGTCAAAGCTCACTAGGTTTTCGATATCAGTAGCTCTATATGGGTATAAATTTAACATTATCCAAGAATCATACTTTTTATTATAAGCTGCTTTCTCGACTCTGACTAAAGTATGATCAGGTGTTTTATCAGATGCAGTACTAGGATTAACGCCAAATACAATAAGTGGTTTTTGTCCTTTCACACCCAATGCAAATCTTGCTGAGTTGTCTGAATTATTTTTATATATCCAATCATTATTACTATAATTTTTTAACCATTTCAATGCCATATTCAATCACACCTTTCAAAAGGTATTATAACACGATTGAACATTTAACTCATTACCAAATTACCATCTTCATCAAATTGCTGTGACTTCGAGAAACGTTTGTGTTGTTCGTTATGACATTTCTTACACAACAGTTCAAGATTCTCCTGATTCAAACTAATCGCTGGATCCTTAACGTTATGTATTGTCAGCTTGTTTATGTGATGAACTTCTTCTCCAAGAGCACCACATCTTTCACACTTACCATTAGCATATCGGATCTTGATTTCTCTTGCTACTTGCCATGCTACTGATTTGTAAAAACGATGCAATTCTTTAGGCTTTCTCATATAGGTTTCTCAATTCAGTTATCTTGATATCTACATGTTCCCATTGAACATCTAAATCTTCTCTACCAAAATGTCCATACTTTGCTAACTCCTGGAACTTAACATTATCAAGGTTGAGTTCTTTTCTTATGTTTTCAGGTCTAAAATCAAACACATAGTTCACGAGTGTTTGTATCTCTTCATCAGATGTTACTCCAGTATCAAAAGTATTAATTAAGACACTCACTGGTTTTGCTACACCAATTGCGTAGCTTAAGTGTACTTCGCAGTGTGTGGCCAAACCTGCCCCTACAACGGCCTTTGCTACGTATCTGGCATAATAAGCCGCACTGCGATCAACCTTGCTTACATCCTTGCCAGAAAAAGCTCCTCCGCCATGTTTTGCGTATCCCCCATAAGTATCAACGATAATTTTTCTACCAGTTAATCCAGAGTCTGCATATGGACCACCAATCACAAACTCTCCGGTAGGATTAATTAACACTTCAGCATCGACTATCGTATCGTAATCAAATACTTTAGTAAGTACTTCGTTGATTATGATATCCTCATATACCTCACGGTTAATACCTTCTTTGGTTTGAGCTGAAACAACAATAGTCTGTACTTTTTTGGGTCTACCATTCTCATAACCAACAGACACCTGACATTTTCCATCAGGGCCAAAGATATGTGAGTATTTCTCTTTACGAATTTTATCCATTTCTTTCGAGATTTGATTTGCTAACATGATCGGCAATGGCATAAATTCTTGTGTTTCATTACAAGCATAACCAAACATAATACCCTGATCACCTGCACCTTGTTCATGAGATTCAGTTGAATTCACACCAAGTGCAATATCTGGTGACTGCTTGCTAATTTTTTCCATGACTACGAATTCATCTTCATAGCCTATCTCTTTGAGTTTTTGTTTCGCTATACATGCATAGTCTACTTTCGCAGTTGTTGTTACTTCTCCAAAGACAAACACTAAATCATCTTTGATTGCTGTCTCAACTGCTACTCGTGCGTTTTTATCTTGTTCTAAAATTGCATCTAGTATTGCATCACTTATTTGGTCACAGACCTTATCTGGATGTCCACTAAATACAGATTCACTTGTTATTACTTGCATTACTTCATCTCCTTTATTAACGAGTAAAAAAGGAGCTTATTCGCTCCTAAGTACTGATTTTGGTAAATATGCTGTGTATCTTGCGTAATGATATCCTTCACTTTCAACCAGGATTCCAAAGTCATGTTCATTGCTTGTTACGAAGATACAATGGAACACATCATCTTTATCGCAATACATCACATCAATGTTTTCTTTTATAAACTCATAATCATCAAGTGGATCATGTATAAATGTTTCAAACAAATCCACATCAATGATAACTTCTTTTTCAATGATGAATTCATCTTGTGGAAGAAGTTCATCCGGTGTTGCTTTTCTAATAAAGTTTACTTTCATTTTGTAATCTCCCATGCTGTATAAACAGTTCGATATGAACAATCCCAAGTATCAAGTATAACTCCATCTACACAAGCTGTAATGTGTCCAGCCATTTTCAAGATGTAAGTCCCCTTAGGATGTAACTCTGTAAAGTCGCTACCTTTGATTCTTGGTTCACCTTTTATCGCTTTGAAAATCAATCTAGGATAACCCTTCAAATAATCGTATAAGAACTTCGTATCTTTGTAACTTGAGTATCCAAGTTCTCGTTTCTTGCGATTCAGTTCCCTTCGGCATTCTAGGTAATCAGTGTCGGTTGCTGTTGCGATTGCTCGAACAACACAATCTGATGTCTTGATTCCTTTGGGATGTGCGTTAAATTCCTTAAACATAAATAGCCTCCTTTGATTTGGTTACTATATATATCACTCTAAAGAGACCAAATAGCAAGTTATATTTTCACTATAGTGACTTATTTTCAAAGTAATCAAAATCACTAAGTGGAGACCTTTTTCCAACTCTGATCAAATAGCAATCTTCATTTGTTCCTTTATGTTTGATATAACGTTTTACAGTCACATCAATAAACTTCTCATCAAGTTCCATTAAGAATGATTTACGATCCAGTTGATCAGCTGCTATCATCGTTGAACCAGAGCCACCAAATAGATCTAAGATTGATTCATGACGTCTTGAGGAATTACTGATTGCTTTTCCTACAAGTTCTAATGGTTTCATTGTTGGATGTTCTTCATTCTTTCGAGGCTTGTTATATTCCCAAATCGTATCTTGAGAACGATCATCAACAAAGTAATGCGCTGCTCCTTCTTTCCATCCATATAGAATTGGTTCATGTCGCCAGTGATAATCCTGACGTCCAAGTACTAAAGCATTCTTAACCCAAATTAAACATTCTGCTAATTTATATCCGGCGTTTTTGAATGCATTTCTGAAGTTGAGTCCTTCTGTATCAGCGTGACACACATAAATAGCTCCACCTGGTTTTGTATGTTCAAACATATTCTTGAAAGCATCCAATAAAAAAAGATAGAAGGTATCGTCTTCCATCTTATCGTTTTTAATCTTTCCAGCTGTTCCTTCATAATCGACATTGTATGGAGGATCAGTAAACAGCATATCTACTTCTTTTCCGTCTAGTAGTGTTTTAACTTGTTCACTATTTGTTGAATCACCACACATTAATCGATGAGGTCCAAGTTCGTAAATATCTCCTGGTTGTGAAAATGGTACTTCTGGTATTTCATCATCCACATCGAAATCATCGTCAGCTGCATTGTCTGGTAGTAGTTCTTCCATTTCCTCAAATCCAAACTGAAGCATATCCATATCTAGGTTTGCTAGTTCATCTTCTAACTTCGATAAATCCCAAGTTGCTAGTTCAGCTGTTTTGTTATCGGCTAAGCGAAATGCTTTGATTTGTTCGTCATTTAAGTCATCTGCGATAATACATGGCACTTCTTCTAAACCAAGCGACACAGAGGCTTTTAATCGGGTATGACCGGCAATTATGACATTATCACTCGTAATGACAATCGGAACTTTAAATCCGAACTCTCTGATTGAATTAGCAACTGCTTTGATTGCCTCATCGTTGTTTCTTGGATTGTTTTCGTACTCTTGGAGTGTTGATACTGATTTCATCACTATATTCATTCGTCCAAACCTCCTCACCTTTTTCTAGGCGTTTCTTCATTAGTTCTATTTCTACTTTCTTTTCGTTGTATTCAATACCAAACTTCGTAATCAACAAATACTTGATTGCTTGAATATCAGGTAACGATTGCTTCTTGTATTTTGTGATTCGCTTTTTCGTACCTGTTTTTGTTTCCTCGATTACGGTCTGTGTTTCTTCATATTCAAAACCTATTGCTCGTTGATAGATAGCATCAACTAACTTCAGTTTTAGTTCTTCATCACCAAATTGAAACGCATCGTCTAATCGTTTATGTGCTTTACGTAACTTGATGACTGTTTTTTCTGTAATACCCAAATAC
Source organism: Tenericutes bacterium MO-XQ (assembly GCA_002838185.1). Lineage (GTDB taxonomy): Bacteria > Bacillota_I > Bacilli_A > Acholeplasmatales > Acholeplasmataceae > Mariniplasma. Next base: position 1,521,017 of record CP017948.1, read on the forward strand.
TCAGCGACTTGTTTTTGAGTAGCTCTTTTAGATACCATTTCTGCTATGGCTTTTAATTTGTTCTCTAAATGTCCAGATTTCTCCCAACGCTCATACGTGTCAAGCATCTTTCCTTTCATAAAAAATCACTCCAACTGTATCAAAAAATTGTAATTATATACCAGTTGGAATACTACAAGTATCTCTGCAAAAACAAAAAAGAACCCATTTTACTGAATTCTTAATCGTTTCTAGGCTGGTTGTTAAGCCAGTATTCCATTTTGTTTTCACCTTTGCTCATTATAATACTACCACACCCTTGACAGTTTCACAACAGTTCAAAGAGGTTCAGAGTGGTTCAATCTACTCATCTACTTCAAAGATATCATAATCAGGCTCATCATCAGGCTCGTATGGATAATCTCCTGGATTTGATAATTCTAACACTTCTCCTCCTGTATGCCAGCAACTAATAGCGTCTAACGCCATATACTCAGCTTCTTCATATGAGTCAAACAACTCATCTAGTTCATCAGTTTCTCCATTTTGATAGTTAATTACCACTTTAAACTTTGGCATATTAATCTTCCCCTTTCACATCGTATTATTTTATTGAAATAATGTGTTACCTTTATTTTACATTACTTCTCTAGATTTTCAATAAACTTAGAGCTTTTAAATGCCATCTTTTAACTGTTGATCTAGAAATATACATTTCATCAGCTATTTGATTCCACGTTAGCCAATCAATATATCGTAATATTAGTACACGTTCCTTTTCAGAATCCTTAAGTTGTTCTATCGTTTTTAGGATATCAGCTTTAATGATTGGTAGATTGGTTTCCGTATCTTTTATTTCCAGTTCATAGTCTAGTGCTTTAAGAATCCACTTCTCAAATGGAACTTTTAGGTTTTTACCACCATCAACTCGAATTGCATCAAATTGAATTCCTGGTATCTCGTTAGCCAATCGAATATATTCATCCACTAACGCTTGTAGTTTTTGAATCTTCACTTTTGTATTGTGATATCGGCTTAGGTATTCTTTCACATCGTTCATAGCTCCTCCTTCAGTTTACTTAACACATTTATTTCGATTGATATCCCCGTTGGATCATCGGACCATAACTTCTCGACATGTTCAACTACCACTTGTGCGTCATCATTCCAGAACCCAACTTCAGTCATACAATCTTTCAGCATCTTCTCCAAGTTATCTGTATCAGGTCTAGTGACTCGCCACTCTTGATGCTTATGTCTTTTACCTCTTGGGAATCTCCATATCACATCAAGCCTAATAGGACCTTGCATCGGTTCCTTCGGTTTGAATGGTTTCAGATGCTTGATAATCGTTCGTCTTGCTTTCTTTAGTTTTTCCGGTTTATAGAAAACTGGTTTGTTGTTCACCAGTGTTACTTTGTTTTGTTGTGCAGTAATTGTTGGTGGATCTAGTAGTAGAAATATTTTCATAATTTCCTCCTTTTTCAGAATTTTTTAGAATTTTTAGATGAAGATAGGCAAATGCTGACAATGATGCATTTGTTTGGGATAGGGCAGGCTTACAAGCCCTATCCTACAAACATGTGTCAGCGTGTTGTGCAGCAACATGTATATATAAGCCCTTTCTGCAACATTCTGCAGATAGGGATATTCCCCTTTATGTTGCATAAAATTGCAGATAGGGAAATATTCCTTTCTGTTGCATAAAATTGCAATTACTTTTGTAGCTTCATAACATTACCTTTTGAACAGACATATTCATCTTTAAAATCACTTAATCTTTGCCTAATTGTTCTTTCGGATAAATCCAAGTAACTCATTAAGTCTTCTATAGTGCAACTGCCTGTTCCTGCGGATTCAATATCAAATGCCGTATCAAATTCTTCTTTTCTAGATTCAGGTGTTTGTTTTCGTTTTCCGCTTTTTTCTAGATTCCCCTTCGGGTCTCCACTAGCATATATCTTTTGAAGAACACCCGTATCATCCACTCTGTGTAGCGGATATTCAAACCAAAAGTTCACTGGTTTGAAATTAGGAAACTCACGTAAACTGCTCTCTAGTCTCCACGCTGTGGCATTTGGGTTGTCAGCATTTTGCAACATAAAGTCTTCATCTGTTTCAAGTTGGATCATATCTAGTTGTGCATCCGGATCCCTTGCAAACACACCAGAACCAGAAGCTCTATCCATAGCTCTTTTATAACCTTGAGCACCTTTTGAATGATGATGACTGTAAATTGCAGTGACTCCGGTTTGCTTGCATATCTTGTCAAATTGATTACTAAATTTACCCATCTCTGAAGCATTGTTTTCATCACCAGTAATCACTTTATAAATTGGATCGATAATAACTGCATCGAATCCTTGATCCTTGATTTTCCTAACGATTATAGGTACAAGTTTATCCAGTGGCATTGCTTCACCTCTTAAGTTCCAGATAGCAATATCATGATTGTGTTTAGGTTTGAGTTTCATCGCCTTATATATTTGAACAAAACGATTAATAAAGCTTGGTCTATCAATTTCTAAGTTTATATACATAACTTTCGATTTCCTACATTGAAACCCGAGCCACTTTATCCCTTCTGACAAAGCAACCGCTAACTCCATTAGTAAAAAACTCTTCCCAGCTTTAGATGAACCTGAGATAAGCATTTTATGACCAACCCGAACAACTCCTTCTACTAGTTCGTCTGGTACATTAGGTGACTCTGCAATGGCTTCATCCAGATATTCATAACTTGATAATTCATCATTAACACCTTCAGCAAAATCCATCCATTCGTTCCAGTTTCTTCTTCCAATGTTCGTATCTACTAATGTTTGAATTACTCCATTTCTAGTTACTCCGGGTAGTCTTGATAATCTTGATGGATTGCGATTCGCAGTATCTACTTTGAAGTCATGTTTAGCTAGGAAGCCATACAAGTACTCCACTCGTTTTCGATATTCTTGATAATTTGGTGCATCCACCTTAACGATTGCATGTAAGCTCTTTGAACCACTATGAACCAAACAAGCAATCGGTAGTTCTAATCTTCTATATAGTGCATCTTGATCTGGAATAGGCATGTCATCTGATTCAATTAATGCATAGGTAAATCTAGTAATGTTTTCATTCTTAACACCATATCCATCAACCGGATTAAATCTTATCCATGCACCACATTCGTCCTTCCAATCACCAATAACTGCACCGATATCATCTGGATACTTTTTGAGTTCATTGATCAGTTCTTTAGCAGTTCGATCGTAGTAACCTTTACCTGGCTTCCAGTTACCTTCCTTGTCTTGCCACACATCACTTGTGACATAAGCAACTAACTCATCATCTTTAAATAACATCTCAAGATATTTGATGAGTTGTTCAGAGGGTGTGAGGTCAGTTGTTGGATCATAAATCAGTCCATCTCCATCGTATTCAATTGTATCGTCCCATTCCATTACTCCTGTATACGGTTCCCATCCTATGTCTTTTGCCATTTTGATAATCGTTCCACCTGATATGGGAATAGAGGAACCTTTGAAAGTTCCCCATTTTCTAGCGCATTCACCGTCTTTATAACGGCTGTCATTCTTGCTCCAGTCATCCCATACTGAACAGTCATATCCTTCGGCTTTGAGAGCCATGCCTATTTGAATCCATTCTTCATATGTTGTATTTGATGCATCTATTTGTTTTAAAGCTTCTAATATACTGTCCATTTACGTCCTCCTAAGGTCTATATGTTGCAGCATTGACTGTTCTTGGTAACATCCAATGATTATCTGCAATTCGTGTTATCATTTTGCTTGCTGCTTCAAATGCCCACATACCGACATGTAAGAATCCGTATCGTTCTAAGAAGCGTATTTGTTTCGGTGTTGCTAATCCTTCGATTTGTCTGTTTTTCAGCTTTTCAATAAGCATACTTGCCATACCACAACTTGTAACTGCATCAGGGAATATTCCATGTTTTTCTAAGTAGCTAAGTTGTCTTTCAGTGGCTGGTCCCATCTCCCAAACAAAGGTAGGTTCATAGCTAGCCAAGTCTTCAGCTGCAATTGAGAATGCATATTGGATTGGATCGACAAGTTTCGATTTTCTCTTTCGCATCGCAGCAAGTTCTCGCGCTAACGCATCTTCACGTTCTTGAATGGCATCACGTTCTGCTTCTACTTCAGCTTCCAGTAAATCAATGCCACTTTCTTGATCCATCATTTTCTGATCGATACGTTTCGCTAACTCTTCATCTTTTGAAACAAGTGCAGAAGGTCTACATAAATCATGGCGTTCTGTCATCCATAAGAAATCAAGCAGCAATAATTCTTTCTTTCCTGGATGTAGTCTCATACCACGTCCGACCATTTGTTGGTATAAACTTCTAACTTTCGTTGGTCTTAAAACAACAATGGTATCCACTGACGGACAATCCCAACCTTCTGTTAACAGCATTGAATTACATAACACATCATATTCTCCTGCTTCAAAGTCAGCTAAGATTTCATCCCTGTCAGGACTATTTCCATTAACCTCAGCTGCTCTTATTCCATGTAGATTTAACAGTTCACAAAACTTTTTAGATGTCTTCACTAATGGCAAGAATACAACTGTCTTTCTACCTTTACAGTAGTTGAGCATTTCAAGTGCGATTTGATTCAAATAAGGTTCTAATGCTGAGCCAACTTCTCCCACTGCATAGTCCCCATTGGATACACCAACACTATGGATATCTAACTCAAGCGGAATCATCTGTGCTCTTACTGGTGCAAGGTATCCTTCTTTGATTGCTTGATGTAATGAATATTCATAGGCTTTTGAATCGAAGTATTTTCCTAGATTCTTTTGATCTGATCTATCTGGTGTAGCAGTCACTCCAAGTACGTTCGCACCTTCAAAATGTGTGAGTATGCGTTGGTATGTATTACTCATGGAGTGGTGTGCTTCGTCAACTACTATTGTCTTGAAGTAATCCTTTGCAAAACTAGCGAGTCTTTTATGTTGTGATAATGTTTGAACAGATGCTACTGTTACTTGTTCTGATGAGCCAATGGCAGAGGACTCAGCTTTTTCTAAAGCCGAATCCAATCCACTGGTTTCTAATAATTTTTCTGAAGCTTGATCGAGCAACTCTCCACGATGAGCAAGGATAAGTGCTTTACTACCATCTTTCGTTTCTTCCTCTACTACTTTTGAAAATACGATTGTTTTCCCTGTACCAGTAGGAAGTACCAATAATGTTTTTTGATGTCCCTGAATCCATTCATTTCTAATTGCCTCAACTGCTTCATTCTGATAAGGTCTAAGTTCCATAACCATTACCTCCTAAAAGGGAAGATCGTCAGGAATGAAGAACTCTTCCTTGTAGTCGATAAAGCGATCGATATCATTTGTTGTTTTTTCATCACCATAAGAGTTGATGTACTTACGAGGTTTAAAATGTGCACGGCCTTTGGAACCAACAACTTTATTCCAGTCCATCGTTAATTTCTCACCATGTTTTTTCTGTCCGATACATCTAAAGAATGATGAAATACGCCATTCGATAGTACGATATAACAACAGATCAAACTTCACTACTGCACGTCCTTCTTCTGACTCTACTTGAACGGTAATTGTCGCTTTGTTACATGCAGGAACTTTCGGTCCTCCAGGAAATCTACCTCGTTCAAAGTGAGTAACTGTAAAGTTGTAATCACCTTCTGGTAATATGACTAACTCCTGTCCGTCTTCTTCGATGGAATCATTCCAATCCATCAACATGTTTTTATTTTCTTCCATGATTATTGTTCTCCTTTTTCATTTTTAATAGTTTCTACAATCTTCTTCCAATTCGGGATAATCCAACGTGTAATGAAATCATCTGAATAATCACTGATTGGAGTTTCTAATTCATAGTGACCTTTTGCAGCTACTACTTTTTGTAACTGTTCTTCTGTAATGTCATCTTCTTCTAGTTTCTTTTTAAGCTGTTCTACAAATGCTAAGGTTGTTACGTCTTTTGAGTCATAGTCCATCACTTGTTCAGCTGGCACATCATACGTTTCAAATAGGTGCGCGATTGCTTTGAAATCAAGTTCTAGTTCCTCTGGTAAATCAAATCGGTTCTTTGCATCGTAAGTTGGATTGTGTGTGGTATATAAAACACGTTTTCCACCTTGTGCTTTTTTCTTATTGGTATCGGTTGTAACGACATAAATCTTATAATTCACAAAGAATAATGCGTCACTCCACTCTTTGATTAATGGTGCTACTTGTCTTGACAGTTTCATCTCATATCGATCGAATGATCCTTGTTCTTCTGGAAGTTCAAATTTACGTGGTTTGGCATGCGCTGTAATAACGACATTGATACCCACTTCAATTAACTGGTCAAGCAGTGATAACAGCCTTGCATATTCATCAACTAAATAGACATAGCCTTTTCCATAACCGAAGTCTTCTATATTGTTTTTGCGATACTTTTCACATACAGCATTGGTGCATAACGTTTCAGACCAGTCAGCTGTATCAAGTACGACTGTCTTACAAATATGTGGATTCGCATGGATCTCTTTTACAATTGCGATGAGTTCATTCCACGATTTGTTACATTTGATTCTTCTAACATCTAAATTGCTTGTTCCGCCCTCCGTATCAATGAATAGCGGATCTGGAAATTGACTAGCAAATGTAGACTTTCCGATTCCTTCTGGTCCGTATATGACAATTTTCTTAGGACGTTGTTCTTTTCCTTCGATAATATTCAACATTTTATTTTTCTCCTTTTTCAATTGTTGTTACCTCTTCACGAGGATCTGTGTTTGGTACTAGAATCATTGAACCCGTTTGCATAGTGATATATGGTCCGATAATGCTAGTCACTTTGTCTTTACCGATTCGTTTGGTCAGTTCGGTTATTCCTGCGACTTTTTGTGCTGTGTATGGATTAATTCCTACTTCTTCACAAGCCTTAATCAATCCTGGTTCATCTGTGATCTTTCTTGAAACTCGAGCGTGAACTAGCTTATAATCCGGCCACTTATATCCACGTTTCGCTTTCTTTAATGCGTAAGATTTGATGTCTTCAGCAAACTGAATCATTTCATCAAGTTTTGGTAGTAACGTTTCAATGTCACTATCTGTAAGCTGGGTGATAGGTTTATTGGAATTATTGAATGTTTCCGTCATTGCATTTGCTCTAGCTGCACATGTTTCTCTACCGGAACAATAGCGACAATGTTTACCTGGATTTCCATGTGGTGTTTCAACTCTTGTACTCATAACTGCTGGAACTAAAACGTCTGACTCAAACTTCAATAACTCATCAATCGACATCTCGTAATCATTTGTGTTGTTGATGACGGGTTGATAGATTACAAGTCTTATGTTTTTCACCGAATATAGATTTTTGTATGCCTTGTAAAAGTAAAGAGCATAAATCGCAAGTTGTGTATTGAATGTTCCAGCTTCATGGTCAAATGCATACACCGGTGATCGTCCTGTTTTTAAATCAATAACTGTAAGAGTTCCACCATCTACACCGGAGATAATGCCACAGTCTAACGTTCCCCTTGCATCTTCATCAAAATCCATACCCAGCAATTGTTCGATAACGACAAAGGGTTCTGTTTCAGATCGCTTTTTCTCATATTCAATGGTGTTAATAATGTAATCTGCATATCCATCCGCAATATCCTGCATCTCGTCTGAATACATATCCAGTTCTTTGATAAGTTCATCGATTGGTTTCACTTCACTGTCATAATCAACTAGACCTAATGACTTACTAACAAGTGCTGCACCTAGCTCATGACATTGCGTACCGAACTCAGCTTGTGGACTTGTTTCTTGGTTTGTGCCATCATTGAATACAGTGCTTAATGGACAATTTAACCAGATACTGCTTTTACTCGGACTATACTTTCTACTGTGAACTGTTGGACTTCTTGACATTTTTTTCACCTACCTCTTCATAAATTTCAATGCCTGTTACCGAGTCACTTGGTGCAATGATCAAGACTCGTTTTTTCTTACCAAATAACTTATTGAATAGTTTCTTTGGAATTGTCTCATCCATTGTCTCGATGATGTTGGTATTCCTACTCCTTTTGTCCGCTAAGTTAATGCGAACCCTATGCTTTTTGTCTTGCATATTTTTCCTCTTTTCTAGAAGTGCCTTTTTGCCTTCTAAATCTTAGTCCGCATTTTTATCTCAAAAGTTCGGGTTGGTTAGAAAAATGTTCAATTATTTTTTTCTCAAGTGTTTTTACACGTTCTGATACTGTGCTTTTTGATATACCTAATATCGAGCAAACATCTGATTGCTTTAGTTCTTGAATATAGATAAGGTCAAACATCTCTTTCATGGTGGTTGGTAAAGTAGCAACATACTCCTTGATGATCTCGAGTTTTTCATGATTATCGTTAGAATTGATTTGCTCTGAGTAAATAGAAGCTTGATACAACAGGCTGCTTTTATCGTCTTGTGACTTTTCATCACCATTAAATGCATCAAGATTCATGATTCTTGGTGGTTTGTCATATGGATTCAATTCACCAGGATGTTCTTTAGCCCACTTCTTTTTATTTGCTATGCGTGTTTGTCGCTCTATGTTGGTTTCACAATTGATGTATTTAAGGTTTGATCTTACTTCAGCATCATCTTGTCTATGAAGTTCGGTAATTGTGATTTCAGTGATAGACTCATCAACTTGAATGGATCTCATACCAGAAGCAGAAATAGTTGTTGATTTTCCTGGTTCAAGGATGACCTTATCTCCGTTAGCAAAAAAATAGGTGTATGTCGTTCTTTTAGATGTTGGTGTCTTACGTAATTTCATAAAAAAATACCTCCAAATCAGATTATTATTCTGAAATGGAGGCACTCTTCTCGTAATATGAAGGCAGTTCAAAGGCGTCGACAAAGAGAATGGAAATACATCCATTTCAATTTGCAGACCTATCCTCGTAATAGATTGAACTGCATTGTTTAATTGTTTTTGTGTTTTTACGAACGCCCAGCCTAGAATAGGGCAAACACGGTGAAACAAAACTTTAAGTATGCGTTTGCGAACTTTTAGTTTGAAGTAAATTGTTTTTTGATAGCAACAAGTGGTATAATTGTTTTAAGTGAGCAGTTTCTTATTGCATAAACTATTTACACGATTTATTTTACCCTCTTTGAAGCGATAAGTATTGGGCACACTTTGGACACCATTTTTTGAGGAGGAGATTAAAATGGAGACATTGTGCTTTGCAACTTTTGTGGATATCCTTAGACCGTGTTTACAGGAACCTAATACACAAGAAAATGTGGTTGAACTACTAATTCAACCTATTATTGATTGCGATAATATTCGTAATAATAATGGAGATTCTTTGGTTCTTGGTAGTTCAATTATTAGCAAATGGATGACAAGAACTAGAAACATAAATAGACCAATAATATCTGCATTAAACAAAGAAAAAGTTTTGAACACTATTAAAGACAATTTTAAAAATTCAGTTTTTCCAATTTTTGAAGTTGGTAAAGAGGATGAGTTTTTTGATAAGATAAATTCATTAATTAATCATGACTCAACAATAACTACTACTAAAAGAGACAAATATACAAATACAGCAAAACCTAAAATCGATAGAATCACGGACATCTTTATTCATGCACTCCAAGCTGAAAACAAAACTGAAGATAGAGGTTGGCTGACAAATCTATATCGGGGAACCATTGAAGATGAAGTAAAAACTGTCTTAAATAAACTTGCTCAAGACAAACGAGCAGACATAAAAAAAGAACTCAAATACACTCCTACTTCGTTCAAAAAGAAGATTGAAGAGGATAATCATGAGTTGATTGATAAAGTGGAATATAATATAATTTACTACTATGTAATTCGCGACTATTTTGCCGAACTTGAGGGTGGAAATGATGCCACTTTTGAAAAGATAGCTAAACGTTTTAGAAAACACTACGAAAAATTATATAAGGCTGGTTTATCACAAGATAATATCCATGATGAGCTAACTGATATGTTGGCCACCAAATCTGGTGCAACAAGAACTACATGTGAAAAAGTTGTAGCTTTCTTTATTCAGGATTGTGAGGTGTATGATGAAATTACCTAATAAAATTATCAAATATGAAGATAGTATATTAATAAAATTACCTATTGTCCTTAAAGTATTACAAAACGGTAATAAGTCTATTCTTGAAACATATAAAGAAGTAAAAAATCAAGTTAATAACATTGCTGAGTTCACTGAAATATTGTGCTGTCTATATGCACTTAACAAAATTGAATTAGACAATGAATCGGGAGGGTTGCGTTATGCTGAAGGAAATATGGAGTAACAAGTTCATATCGAATGGTAAAATAAGAGACAAAATAGAATTTAACGATAACTTAAATGTTGTTTTAGGTGCTGGTGATGCGGCAAACTCAATTGGTAAATCAACATTCTTAATGGCACTCGATTTTGCGTTCGCTGGAAAGGACTATGTTGAGAAGACTAATGTTATTGATAATGTTGATCACCATCTTATCAACTTCAAGTTTATCTTTAGTGAGACAGCTTTTTACTTTTCAAGAAGTACTGAGGATCTAAACAATGTTATAGTGTGTGACTCTAGTTATGCAAAAATTGATATAATGCCAATTGAAGACTATAAGAGTTTTTTATTCGAGAAGTATGAATTAAACTTGCCTCACACATCATTCAGAAACGTTGTTTCAAGATACTTAAGGATTTATGGCAGAGATAACTCAAATGAAAAACGTCCTTTACATGGCTTTCCTACTGAAAAGAGTGGTGTGCCTGTAAATTCACTGATTAAGCTATTCAATAAGTATGACACAATAGAAACCTATCAAAATGCTCTGAATGAAGCGAATGAAATTAAGAATGCCCACAATAAAGCACAAAAATATACTTTGATACCAAAAATCACTAAAACTAAGTACAATGAAAATATTAAAGAGATCAGAAACCTTGAACTTGAACTTGAGCATATCCAATATGCCAAAGAGGATTTATTGGCTTCTACTGATGAATATGCAGATGATTTTGTAGAACTAAAAAGAGAGCTTTCTAGACTCAAAAGACATAGAACCTCACTTTATAATGAACTTAATATTGTAAACCGAGATATAAAAATGGGTAACTCTCAAAACAACTATGATGATCTGTCAAGATTCTTTGAAAATGCTAATATAAAACACTTAGATAAAATCAATAATTTTCATAGTAGACTTTATGAAATCTTGCGTAATGAGTTCGATGAAGCAAGGACTAGACTTCAAATCAATATTGAAAACATTTCTGATCAAATAAAAAGTGTTGAACAGCAGATAAAAACTACTGGTTACTCACAAACAGTTCCAAAGACTCTTGTTATGAGGATATCTGAAATCTCTAACAAAATACGTGAACTAAGAAATGAAAATAACCAATATGATAAATCTAGTGAATTTAAAGATGATTCTAATAAAAAGAAAGAAGACTTAGCATCAGTTAGAAAAGATATCGTTGAAGGCATTGCCAAAACAATCAACGAGAAAATGGATACCATTAATGATTTGATATATCAAGGAGAGAAAACACCTCCAAGAGTCACTTTCCATGACAACAACGACTACACATTTGAAGTAATTAATGACTCTGGTACTGGTTCAAGATATAGAGGAATGTTAATATACGATTTAGTAATCCTACAAGAAACTGTTCTTCCTATTCTTATACATGACTCCTTCTTATTCAAAAACATTGAGGATCATGCTATCGAAGTGATATTAGAGGACTATACCAGTGTTAATAAACAAGTTTTCATCTCACTTGATAAGATTGGTTCTTATAGTGATAGTGCTCAAAAAATACTAAAAACCAATGAAGTAATCTATCTTTCTCCTGGTGGAAATGAATTATTTGGATGGTCATGGAATAAAAAGGATCTAAACCAAGAGCAATAACCAATAAAGAAAGAAGGAAAATATAATGGTTAGTTATAATAAATTATGGAAATTACTAATCGATCAGGAACTAAATAAAAAAGAGCTCATTAAGCTCTCAGGAGTAAGTTCTTCTTCCATAGCAAAAATGACAAAAGGTCAGAATGTTACAACAGACGTTCTATGTAAAATCTGCAAAGCTTTAAAGTGTGATTTTAAGGACATTATGGAATATATAGACAAATAAAAAAAGCGACTCAACTCAATTTAGAGCTGGGTCGCTATTCATTTTCATAGAGTTATATCACATTTAGCTTTTGCTTTAAACATAGGACTAATAGATCCTTGCAATGAACTTCTTAAATAATTACCAGAACTTATAATTATTACATTTTCAAGAACATCACTGTTTTTCACTTCAATTATTTCAGTCAATTTATACCACGAATTAAAACTATAAGAACTAAACTCTGTGCTTTTATAATATTTAGGATAAGTGTTATCATCAGGAGTACTTGTAGAATAATCAACGCATTTAGAAATAAAATATCTTCCTGGTTGGACTAGCAAAACAATTACAGTTCCCTGAGATAATCTGGTATCAAAATATTCTTTTGATGGGGTTCGACCGATTTTTCCGTACCAAACATATCCAATATCATCCAAAATATTTAAATGCTCTTGTATAGTTTTATATTCATGCTTATCTGAAAACCTAATGACAAATATATCAGTATTTTCTTTAATTAACATAGATGTTCCTCCTTAAAAAATCTAATTAGGGATTTTTAAAACCCACCTGACCGTTCATAAGCAACGGTAAAAGAAACTCTTTTAGTTTGTTAAGTTCTTTGTTTTGCCTATAATTGTTATTGATATCTTTTATAATAGGTAGAGACAAATTATTAAATTTTAATAAAATCTCTTTTGGTGGAATTAATAATTTAACAGACTTCAAATCATTATTATTAACACCTTGTTGTGTTGCCCCGTGCGACAAACGATTTTTAACAAATTCAAAGTGCTCACTGTTAATAAAGCAATGGATATATCCAAAACTTACTTTATTAATTGATAAACCACAAAATCCAGTAGATAAAATATATGTATCTGTTATCCAATCATCTTCTTCTGTGATTGAAAGATGCTTAACAGAATTCTTCATTTTTGCGAACCAAATCGAATTTTTAATTGGTTGCATGTTAGCTCTGTTCTGTCTAGAATCAAATGTAATCCAATCTCCATCAGTTATATCATTCTCCACAATATTTGCTGTTGCAAGATAATTTTTTTTCTCAAAATATTCTACTCCAGGTGATATTATACTTGTTAAAGAATTTTTACTCAAATTTGATGATGTCCATCCTGAAGGTACTTGTCTCTTAAGATACTCATCAAAGATAAAAGTCCCTCCATTTGATTTATAGTTTTTTCCCATTTTATCAGGAAAATCAAACTGCAAAAACCATCGCTCATATAGTAAGTTCAATATTTTTGATAATTCTAAATTTATTGTTTTATTGGCTTCAATTTTTTTATCAATACTGTAAAGCAAATTAGATATTTTGATTTTATCTAAACCCTTATCATTGATTGGGATATTCCTTATTTGTTCTAAACTTAAAGATTTATATGAAGATCCATTAGAATTTCCATAAATGAATTTTTGTGCATAGGGAGATTTTAGGTAGTAATATAAAAAAGTTCCATTACTATGTGGGGAAATAATAGAAACATTCTGACCAATACACATTAATTTATTTTCATCAATCAAAGACATTCTACCGAATGAGCCAACACGTGTTATCAGTATATCCCCTTTGGCAGGAACATGACTTCTATTATGATAATCAATTGTTTCTTTTGATGTAAGCAGGCATTTATCAAAGTTAAAAAAATTGTTATTTACATCTTCAACTCTTGCTACTGGATAGCCTTCATTTGTGTATCTAGGAGTTTCATGCAAGCAGTCAATTACATCAGCTATATCACTTAATTTCAACATTGGAAACTCCTTGTAAATATTCTAAAATATTATCAAAGTATTTTGTACCCATTTCCTGTGTACTTCTCAATTTTGAAATCGATGTAGTAATTCTTTCATTAAACTCTTTTTCACTTAATTCTACATATTCCATCTCAATATCAAAATATGGACCTGCTGCCAATGAATATCGATTTCTTAAATCTGAAAAATTTACTTTAACGGAAAAATCCTTAATTTCTTTCTTTTTGACAAATGAATCAATTATTATGTCTATATCTTTATCCGTAAGTCTTTTCTTTTTTAGTCCATTTTCCTGATAGTCCTCACCCATATTAGATGCATCAACAAGAATAACGTCTTCATGTTTTTTTGATTTATCGAAAAATATCACTGATACATTTGTTCCAGTGTTTGCAAAAACATTTGAAGGCATAGAAATACAACCATACACAATCTTGTCATTAATTATTCTCTTTAATATTTTATTTTCAACTCCACCATTAGCAGTTAAAAATCCAGTTGGAACTACAATTGCTCCTTTGCCGTTATCTTTTAGTGAGTTAATGACATGTTGAATAAACAATGTGTAAATTGCCATACTATCTTTTTCCTTTTTAGGAATATTTGGTACCCCAGCCCAAAATCGTACTGGCATAGCAGAAATCTTTTCATGTGTGTCAGAAAAATCCATTTTAAACGGAGGATTAGATACTACAAAGTCAAACTGACGTAAATTTTGGTTGTCATCACTTTTGTGATATGGAAAGACTAAGGTATCACCCTGAACTGCATGATCTAGTGAAGCAACTAGGTTGTTCAAAATTAGGTTTAACTTCAACATTTTATTGCTTCTTTGTGAAATATCTTGCGAATAAATTGTACATCTATCTTCACCTATTTTATGCGCCAATGCCATTAACAAGGTTCCAGTACCTGCAGAAGGATCATAACATTCAATATTATGAAAATCTTTGCTTTCACCAACTAATAACCTTGCCATTATTGTAGCTATTGAATGAGGAGTATAGTACTCTGCATATTTTCCTCCTCCAGCTGTATTATAATCTTTGATTAAGTATTCAAATACTGTAGCAAAAAAATCATAATTCTTTACGAACGCTTTTTCAAATGAAAAGTTTACTAATCTATCAACCAGAGCTCTTGCAAAATTAGATCTCGCAGAATCATCTGTAACGAATGGAGTTAACTTTTCAAATAGTGGTATTTTTGTGTTTGCTGATGTTTGAGTTGAAAATATATCTATATTTTTGTCTGCGATATCAATCATTGTACTGTCAAATATTAAGTCAAAATCTCCTTTGCTTTGTTGATTCCATAAATTTGAAATCAAATGCTCAGGTAATAATCTAGGAATGTCTGGAGAAAGTTTATCAAAAAGATCAAGTCTTTCGTCTTCACTCATCTGTTGATAAGTTAACTCCCATTTTTTCGACTCTAATAATTTAGTTGAAATTTTTTTAACTTCATGTCCAAACTTATCATTTAAAAATTTATAAAGAAAGACTTGAGTTATAATTTTATACTCATTACCATCGTTCCCCATACCATATGTTTGACACGTTGCCTTAAGCGCATCAATCAAATTAATTGTTTCTTGTCTAATATCCATTATGGCCTCCTACTAAGCTGTTGCATACGTAGCATTATACTGATTGAGATATTGCCCAGTCAATCTGCTTTGTATAAACACTCTATCTTCTCTTTCATTTGCCAACTCTAGCTTATCTAATTGTAAAGAAATCTGTTGCATTACAGTTTTTTCAAAATACTCGTCTTTTTTAAGAATATCATTTCTATCGTATACTTTTTGATCTATATCATCTTTAATTAGTAATAATGCATTTTTTATTTTCTCATCATAATTAGAAATTATTGGTTTTAAGCCTTTTAATTCTCGTTCGCTATTCTCTTCTTTAATTCGTTTATGGACTCTAGCAAACTTTGTATCACCACGATATTTTTTCAATAAAGCTGAATTTCGTCTCTGTAATTCTGCAAGTTTTTTTAAGATTTCATCAAGTTCTTTACTATATTTTTCAAACTTAGTTATAGTATCTACAACAAATCCATGCTCCTTGAATCTTTCTAAAAAAGCTTGTCTAAGTGAAATGTATTCAGGATCATCTTGATCAATATTTTCAGTAAAAGCATGAATACTCTGTTTCCACTTATGTTCTAGTTCTTCTCCATTACCTATAATTCGTAATTCTTCTGGTGTTAGTTTATTAAATCTAAATGAAATATCTTGCATCGCTTCATTAATTAATTGTTTGGTAGCATCGGATTCAGCTAAGGATTCTTTTTGATTAATGTTATCAATACAATGTTGAACTTCAGAAATTAATGAAGGAAGATTCTCAATTTCAAGTCTAGAGAATTTTTCTTTTAAATCATCATCTCCAAATGTTCTTACTATGTTAAAACAATCTCGAGCAGATATCAATGCTTTTTTCAATGACAATAGTTCTTGCTTGTCATCAATTGTAGATATCTCAGAACTAAATACTTCTGCATTTTCCGTAGTAAAATCAAAAAGTAAAGACTTAACTGCATGAATTTGATTCAACAGTTCCTCATGATCTTCAATAACTTGTTTAAAAGTATCTGTTTCATTTCCAATTCCTACTTCATCAGGATCATTAAATCGATTAAGTTCTGCCATGTAGGCTTCATTTGTTTCATCAAAATTCTTCTTAATATCTGCAAAATCTACAATATATCCATATCGATTTTCTTTGAATGGTCTATTAACTCTTGTAATGGCTTGTAGTAAATTATGGTCTCTTAATTTTCTTCCAAAGTACAGTCTCTTAAGTCTTGGTGCATCAAATCCAGTCAATAGCATGTTAAAAACTACTAGTATGTCAACAGTCATATTCTTCTTAAAGTCTTTAACAATTAGTTTTCTAGTTTCCTTGTCATCACTATCATGTAAGATCAAACCAACTTTAAAATTACTTACCTTTGATGTATTTCGATTAATCTCTTCTTGAACATCATCAAAATATGCAAACAGTTTTCTGGCTTGTTCACTTGTTTCACATATTACCATACCACCAAGAGTATTGTCACCTTGAATTAATCTAAATTGTTTTAAATCCGAAATAATGTATCGTAATAGCTCCTTTACAAAAACATCGTGCTCTACAATACTACTTCTCTTAACTTCTTTCTTCTGAACTAATGTTTCAAGTCTTTCATAAATTTCAGACAGTTTTTCTTTATATGATGTTTCGATTGGTTCTCGTATTACTTTCAAAGTATAGCCATCTTCAATTGATTTGTCATAATAATATGTGTGGTAATAAGTTCCAAAAACTTTCCATGAAGCTCTTTCTTCTTTCAGTAAAGGTGTTCCTGTTAAAGCTATCTTTACAGAATTTGGATCCGCTTCAAATAAGTTAGCTAAAAAGCTCCCCTTCGGATTGTATCCTCTATGAGCTTCATCTATGATAAAAACTCTTTGTAAGTTTATAGCATAATCTGGGAAAGTAACTTTTTCTTTATCTTCTTCAAATCTTTGAATATTTACAACCGTAATTTCGTTTTGTCCAGTAGCCCCCTCAAGAGATTGGTTAGTCCTAAATTGCTGCATTAGTTCAGCTCTAGAATTAGCTGTCTTAACAACTAACCCTCTCGCTTCAAATTCCTGTGTAGCTTGTTCTAACAAATCAAGTCTATCCACAATAAAATAAAACTTAGCCACCATATTTTTGCTTGAATAATAATCAGATAAAACATAGTTCAAATGATATGAGAGAGCTGTCTTCCCACTACCTTGTGTATGCCAAACAACACCGGATGTCATACCTTCGCTAAGTTTTTCTTTTATAGCTAAAGCAGCAAATAGTTGTTGATATCTCATGATATGCTTTTGATCGGTAATTTCTATTTTCCCATCAACTTCTCGCTCACTATTAACATAGGCGATCCCATATTTTAATAAGAACATAAGTCTTTCTTTGCTACACATTGATGTCAATATTCTATTTGTTGGAGTGTATATGTTAAGGTTTGTTTGATATTCAGGTGAAGTATGGATAACTTGGCAATTGAAATCAGTTAATATTTTCTTTTCTATAACAGAATCTATTGGCAAATATGAATAATCTTGGTTGTATGGTGCGATTGGTAAATTTGTAGGATTTTCTTCTCTGAAAACACTAAAAAAAGCCTTATCCTTAGCTGCTGTACAATAAAAAGCTCCTTGTATTGGAACTATACCTCCAAGTGTGTCGTATTCCATATTATTTGAAAAAATCATTAATTGGGTAATATTTATGAATCTTCTAAATTTCTTATTCGGGAATCTAAGGTTATTCATCCTTAAACTCTCTGCAATTATACCACCCTTATTATTTGGTTTTTTTACTTCTACAAAAACTAAAGGTAATCCATTCACAAATAATGTAATGTCTGGTCTGAACTCATCTGAATCTCTTTTACATGTAAACTCTGCTGTGAAGTGAAATTCATTATTTTTAATGTTTTCAAAATCTATTAATTTTAGTGGTGAGATGCTAGTTAACCGTTTATAGAAACTTCTCCCTATATCATCATTATCTAATTCTTGACGTATATCCTTTAACACTTGTTCTACTTGCCCCTCAAAATCAGGATTCAATCTAGCAAATTGCTCCCTAAAAACTTCTAATAAAATGTTTGTATCTCTATCATATAATGTATCTGCATCATCTTCAGATAGCTTGCCATAATACTTATATCCCAAACGCTGCAAATGAACCATTGCTGGCATTTGAACTCTAGTAGCTTCATTGAAAGTTCTTGACATTATTTTTCCCCCTTTTCATCCCATAAATCAATATCATTATCTTTACACAATTCTATGATTTTTCTTTTTACTTTGATAGTTGGTTCGTGTTTTCCATTCTCCCATCGATTCACTGTAGAAAAAGAAACTTTAAGGATCTCTGCTAATTCGGTCTGAGAGATTATTAATTTTTCTCTTAATGATTTAATTAGTTTAGCATATTCCATATTTTACACCTCACTACTATTGTGATGACTTATAGCATAATTATAGCACTATTATTTCAAGAATACTATATGAAAATTGTAATCGTGTAAATCAATTTTAAATCGTGTATTTTGAAATGTAATCGTGTAGAAAAAGACCATCAATTAAGATAGTCTTATACGATTTCTATATATTCAATTAAATTCCCAGGCATCAATTGATTAATATGTACTAACATAACTTCCTTCAAATATGATATTAATCTATTTTCCGTATTATCTAGAAAATTAATAATATCTTTTTTATTGTTTTTTACAAAGACTAAACTATTTAATTCTGAATAATCTCCCCTGTTTATTAATCTGGTTTTATAAGTCTCAAACAAATTAGTTATTTCAGATTTTGTTAGTTTTGATTTTAATAAAAATATGAAATTTATAAACGAAAGATTATGTCTAGTTGCTATTAGATAATCACTTAATTGACCTTTATAAGAATTATAGTCTAAACCAACTTCTTCTTTTAGTTCTCTTAAAGCACAGTTTCTTGCATTTTCTTTATTTTGTTTCATGTCTTCATTTGAAAAAGCCCCACCAATAAGTTTAATTATGTTTTTGAATGTTGTATTTAATGACATTTTTCCAAATACTAAATAATCATCTGAAGTAGTTATTAAAACACTGGAGGCAATAGATCTACATAGGTTTTCACCTTTAAAATTTAGATTCTTTGTATATATAAAATGACTATATTTTGTTTTATATACCTCAAATACTAGTTTATCATTTATATATTTTATATCCTCTATAGTATAAAGATCCCCATTAAATGATTGCGGATTATCGGTTATGTAAGTACTCCAATCAAGGTTAATTTGAACATTAACTTCTGTAGGTAATTTAATGTATCTATCATTTAAATTTATTTCATATTTTATCGAATGAAAAACTAAATCACTTCTCATCTTTGTACTCCTAACCCCATATTTACATAATATATATAGTCATTACTAATTATATTCATTATACACTACAAAGTTGTTCTATTCATGCAAATCTTTGTAATCGTGTAAATTCATTTTAAATCGTGTATTTTAAAATGTAATCGTGTAGAATTTCTATGCTTAGTACCAAAAAATGGTAAAATCCGATTACTTTTTTGTCTTTCCAAATTATCAAAAATAGAGAAATGGCCCTATATAGCACAAAAAAAGGCCTGATACAATTGTATCAAACCTATGCTTTCAATATGGAGCGGGTGATGGGAATCGAACCCACGTCTTCAGCTTGGAAGGCTGAGGTAATAGCCATTATACGACACCCGCTTATTAAAATGGTCGGGAAGACAGGATTTGAACCTGCGACCTCCTGGTCCCAAACCAGGCGCTCTACCAAGCTAAGCTACTTCCCGTTTAAAAATGGCGTACCCAAGAGGACTTGAACCCCTAACCTTTTGATCCGTAGTCAAACGCTCTATCCAATTGAGCTATGGGTACTTCAAAGAGTTTTAATAACTCATATCAAAAACGTATGTCTACGTTTGTTTTAAAAAGATGGTGACCCGTACGGGATTCGAACCCGTGAGTGCATGCGTGAAAGGCATGTGAGTTAACCGTTTCTCCAACGGGCCAATATGCAACAGCACATATAATTATACCAATATTTTACGAATTGTCAAGGCTATTAAAAAAGTTTTTTTGTTTTTTTTATTAATGTAAATATGTGCTGTTTATTTTATTAAAATAAGATGTTTTTTAGTAATGCTTCAGCTTTTGACTGACCTTGCAAATACGAAACAATTTCATAAGCAAACTCATAAACTGCTCCAGCTCCTCTAGCTGTAATAATACTGCCATCTCTAACTGCTTTTTTATCAGGCATATAGTTTCCTTTTGGCATATCAATTTCACTGCCATTAAAAGCTGTAAAGTTTTTCCCATCGAGTAAACCAGCTTGTCCTAAGAATCTTGGGCCAGCACAGATAGCTGCTACAAGTTTGTTTTTTTGATAAAAATGAGTTACTAAAGTTTTAATATTAACATCTTGATCGACGACTTGTGACACATATTTGCCACCTGGAATAACGACAAAATCATAAGCATCCAGATCAATTTCATCCATCGTAAAGTTCGCTTCTATTTTTTGATTAAAAGCTGTTTCAATTTCTTTTGTGTCTTCAAATGTTAGAGAATGCATGTCAAATCCAGCTCTTACTAACAAAGCACGTGTAGCTAAACTTTCAACGTCTTCCATGTTATGACTAAAAACAATGAGTCCTTTCATTAGAATGCCTCCTTTATTTTTTTATAAATGTCATGTAACATTTTCGCACCTTTTGTTTGTTCAAATGTTTTATACGAGTTGTAATGGTCATCCATACCAAGCACATCAGAGATAAGTTTCACGCTAATCATTGGTATTTTAAAATGCCATGCAACTTGATATAAACTTGTGCCTTCCATATCAAAAACAGATGGTTCATCAACTTTGTCAGTCATGAAATAATCACCTGTAAATAAGTGCCCCGTTTTTGCTTCTGGTAATGCTGATTTCACTTTATCTAATAGATATGTGCTTGACAAAAATGTTTCAGGATATCCTGGAACTTGTCCTTTTATATATCCAAATAAACTCAAATCAAAATCATGATAAGCAGCTTTTTCAACGATAACGATATCGTTTACTTCATAAGCTATATTTCCTCCAGCAAAGCCAATATTAACGATGTAATCAACATTATGATTAGACAAAAATTCAGTTAATTTCATTGCTGCATTTGTTTTGCCAATTCCAGTAATAATCAGATCATTTTTATATATAGAATCTTGTAATATGTCATTACCCTCTTCATACATAGCGACAACAAATAAGATCATTTGCGATCACCCAAAATCTGTTTAATTTTTGTTACAATTAAATCTACTGCAATGTCATGTTTAGTATCATTTGGAATAAGGACATCTGCATATCTTTTTGTGGGTTTGATGTATTTGTGAAACATCGGTTTTACAGTTTTTTGATACTGTGTGATGATACTTTCTAAAGTTCTACCACGTTCATTCATATCTCTTAACATTCTTCTGATAAATCTTGTATCGTCATCTAATTCTACAAAGATATTGATATCAGATAGTTCTCTTATTTTTGAATTTTCTAGGATTAAAATACCTTCAACAATAATAATTTTTTTTGGTTCGATATGCTCAATTTCTTTACTTCTAGTATGGTTTACAAAATCATAAGTTGGCTTATCAATTGGTTCAAAATTGATGAGTTTAACTAGATGATGGTAAAGAAGATCATTGTCCAATGATCTTGGATGGTCATAATTAGTTTTATATCTTTCTTCTAATGGTAAATCGGACTGGTCAAGATAATAATCATCATGATTAATGATAATCACATCTTCTAAACCAGCTTTATTTAGTATTTCTTGTACAACTGTGCTTTTCCCTGATGCTGAACCACCAGAAACTAATATCACTAAAGGTTTATCCATGTCTAACTCCTATATTCTGCATTCAGGTGCTAATTCAGCTTGTGTTTCAAGATCAATAAGTTCATCGTATTCTTTATGCTTCTTATACCAAACAACAGCATATGGACAAGTTGCAACAACTTTATAGCCTTTTTCTTTAGCAAATCTTGATACTTCGTGCATAAGTTCACTGGCAATACCTTGACCTCTTAATGAAGGATCAACATAGGTATGATCTACAACAACAACCCCTTCTTTATAAAAAGGGAAAGTTGCTTTAACGATTTCTCTTTGCTCTTGATCTAAAACATATATTTTGTGGTCTTCTTTTATAAAATTCATGATTTGTCAACTCCTCGTAAAAAGTATATCATATTTTCATAAAATGACAACTTATTTATTTATATAACATCAGCAGAAAGCAAAGTAAAATATAACTTAAATTATTTTGTTTATAAATAAGTGTCTTTTTTATAATAATTTGAGCACTTATTTATAATTTATGGTTGATTTTTGGTATAATTAAACTATAATAATTGCATATCTGGAGGTATTATATGACAAAAAAACAATTGATAATTGAGACGAGTTTTGTTATTGTTTCTATCATTTTAATTATCGCAGCATTCATCTTACAACAATTCTATGATAACACTTGGTTTGTCATTTTATTATTTGGTTTATCGTTTGCAATAGGTGGTTATGCTAAAGCAAAAGAAGGTATTCTCGCAACCATTGAAAATAAATCATTAAATGTAGAAATTCTAATGATATTAGCCGCTTTAGCTGCCTTTTTTGTTGGTAGTTATGAAGAAGGCGCAATTCTTATTCTTATTTTTTCACTGAGTGGAGTTTTAGAGTCTTATGCAACATCTAAGAGTGAGAAAGAACTTACTAGTTTGCTTAAATTAGCACCTAAAACCGCAATTCAATATAAAGATGGAAAAGAAACAGAAGTTGATATTCAAGATTTAAAAATATCTGATCAAGTAATTGTTAAGGTGGGTCAGCAAATTCCAGTAGATGGAAAAATCATCAAAGGTTCTACTTCTTTAGATCAATCAGCAATTACTGGTGAGTATGTTCCAGTTGGAAAACATGTAGGTGATGAGGTTTTTGCAGGATCTATTAATATCGAACAAACTGTAATCGTTGAAACAACAAAAAATCCTAAAGATTCAGTGGTTCAAAAAATTGTAGATTTTGTCCAAGAGGCTCAAGAAAATAAGACACAATCACAGACATTAATTAATAAAATTGAAAAATATTATGTATATATCGTTATTATATTTGCAGTCCTGTTTATGTTTGTTCCACCACTTTTTGGTTGGCTTGATGCTCAGGAATCTTTTAGAAGAGGCGTCGTTGTTTTAGTCGTTGGTTCTCCTTGTGCGCTTGTTGCTTCTATCACACCAGCTATGTTAGCAAGTTTATCTAACGCAGCTAAAAAAAGAATACTTATTAAAGGTGGTCAAGCTTTAGAAAATCTTATTGGCATTAAAGCTGTTGTTTTTGATAAAACAGGTACAATCACTTCTGGAGTTCCAAAAGTTGTTGATATTAGAGCAATCCAAACTGAAGATTTAGATCAACTCAATCAAATTGTTTGTGCAATAGAAAAGCAATCGAATCATCCACTTGCAAAAGCTGTTGTTGAACATTTAAAAAATTGTGATGACATTGATGGATTAGAAACTAAAGAAATATCTGGGAAAGGCATGCAAGCTCATCTTAAAGATGATACTTGGCAAATAGGCAAATTTGAGGCAAAATCTAGTGAACACTGTGATAGAGCTTTAGCTCAAGCAAAGAAAAAAGGATACAGCATCATAAACATCATTAAAAACGGCGAAATCATCGGTTATATCGCTTTAACTGATAGTATTAGAGATAATGTCAAAGAAGTCATTAAAGCCCTTAAAGACCAAAATATAACGCCAGTTTTACTCACAGGGGATCATGAAGAAACAGCTAAAATTATTTCTCTAGAATCCGGTATTGAACATTATGAAGCAAACTGTATGCCAGAAGATAAAGTTAACAGAATTAAAGCGCTTCAAAAGGATTTAGGTAAAGTTCTTATGGTTGGTGATGGTATCAATGATGCACCTGCTTTAGCTAGCGCTGATGTTAGTGTAGCAATGGGTGCAGGTACCGATGTCTCTCTTGAAACATCAGATATTGTATTTATGAACAATCAGATTGAAAACTTGCCTCAAACCTTAAAATTAGCTAAACGCATGAGATCAATTACAGTTCAAAATATCATTTTCTCAATCAGTGTGATTTTGTTACTTATGATTACAAATGTATTTGGATTGATTGATTTACCATTGGGTGTTGTTGCACATGAAGGATCTACAATATTGGTTATATTAAATAGTTTAAGATTGCTTTTTAAATAAATATATTTAGCAAACCTAAAAATAGGTTTGCTATTTTTTTTATTTCGTAATATGATGAAGGTAAATTGCGAATTTATTTATAAGTAGGGTGATTCTAATGACTGATCAATATTTATTTGTAGTTATTATGCTTAGTGTGACTGTCTTTTTATCCATAGTCTCGGTTTTGTATGCACTTATATTACTTAAACGATTAAACCGAATTAAAGTCGAACATGAAAAGATTAATGCCATTGCTTCCTATATCAAAGAAGGTGCAGTCGCATTTATGAAAAGACAATATAAAGTGATGTTTATTGTTGTCTTGATCGTTTCTGTTATATTGACCTTAATAGGGTTTATTCCATCTTTAAAGGGTGCTGAAGGCATCGGTTATAGGTCTTCAATTACATTTTTAGTTGGAGCTTCTTTTTCTGGTTTAGCAGGTTTTATCGGTATGCTTGCAGCAGTAAAAGCAAACTACAAAACAACAGATCAAGCAAGACTTCATGGGATGTCCAAAGCAATAAAGACTTCATTTACTGGTGGTTCAATATTAGGACTAACAGTAGTTGGTCTAAGTTTATTTGGTCTGACATTTTTATTTCTAGTGTTTTATACCTTATATGGTGGATATAAATCAAATGTTCATGAGCAATACATTGCCTTATCTCATGCGATTCATATCGTTACTGGATATGGATTAGGAGCTTCATTAATTGCTTTATTTGGACGTGTTGGTGGTGGTATATTTACAAAAGCTGCAGATGTGGGAGCGGATTTAGTTGGTAAAGTTGAATCAAATATTCCTGAAGATGATCCTAGAAATCCAGCTGTGATAGCAGATAACGTTGGTGATAATGTTGGTGATATTGCTGGTATGGGTTCTGATTTGACTGAATCCTATATAGGTACATTAATCTCTGCATTAACTTTAGGTTTATACGCTTTCGTGAGTATTTCTCCTGAAATCATATTAAATGATTCTTCAGCAATCACATCAACAATGTTTTCTGGAATCGTTAAAACTGTTTTATTTCCACTGATGATTGCTACCATAGGTGTTGTTTCTACAATTATCTCAATTATGATTATGCGTAATAGAACTTGGAAAGACCCTCAAAAAGCTCTTAATAAAGCGACTTATCTAAACACACTTTTTATGATAGTTACTACTTTCTTGATTAGTATGTTATTATTTGAAGGTGCTTTAGCGTTGAAATTATTTTTAACGATTGTTGTTGGATTATTTGTTGGGATTGGCATTGGATTTATTGCTGAATACTATACATCTGATAAGTATAAATATGTTTTAAATATCGTTGAACAATCAAAAACTGGTGGCGCAACCAATGTCATTTCTGGATTTAGTGTTGGTATGAAATCAACATTTATAACAGTCATGCTTCTAGTATCAGGTATTTTATTAGCTTATTTATTTACCCAGGATATTTATGGAATTGCACTTGCTGCAGTTGGTATGTTATCTACTGCTGGTATGACCATAAGTGTCGACGCTTATGGACCTATTGTAGATAATGCAGGTGGTATTGCTGAGATGAGTCATTTGGATGAACAAGTAAGAAATATTACAGATCATCTAGATTCTGTAGGAAACACAACTGCTGCGATTGCTAAAGGTTTTTGTATAGGATCTGCAGCATTAACATCCATTGGTTTGTTTTTTGCCTATGAAAAAGCTACTAATCTCACTGCTTCTGGTGTAGATATCTTAAAACCTGGTGTCGTCATCGGTGTTTTTATAGGTGCAATGCTTCCATATCTATTCTCATCTTTAGTCATTAATTCAGTCGGAAAAGCTGCTCATTTAATGATTGAAGAGGTAAGACTACAATATAAAAATGATCCTGGCATATTAAAAGGGACATCACTACCTGATTATAAAAAATGTGTAGATATTTCTACACAAGCTGCATTAAAAGAAATGATATTTCCTGCATTAATTGCTATTTTATCTCCAATCATTGCTGGATTACTTCTTGGTGCTCAAGGTTTAGGTGGCCTACTTATAGGAGGATTAGTATCTTCAATGATGCTTGCAATATTTATGGCAAACTCTGGTGGTGCATGGGATAACGCTAAAAAATATATTGAACAAGGTTATGAAGGAGGCAAAGGTACTGATCTCCATAAAGCAACCGTTATCGGCGATACTGTTGGTGATCCTTTAAAAGATACAGCTGGTCCTTCCATGGATATCTTAATTAAACTAATGAGTATAGTCTCACTCATGATTGCACCAATACTTATTCAAATAGAACCACTGCTTAAGTTTTTATTTAAATAATATAGTTATAAATAAAAAATGAGTTATGTAATGCATAACTCATTTTTTTAATGACTGTTCTAAAAATTCAATTCGCTTTTGCATTTCTAAATGGGATTGTTCTAAGGATTCTACTTTTTCCTTATAATCACTGAAAAGTACAGAACTTCCAATCATATAAACTCCAATAAAAATAAACATGATTGGCTCTATTAAAACCTTATCTAATACGATAAGATTTGATATAGAACTAACAATTCCATAAATAATGAAGATCAAACCAAACAAAATTTCTATAAATCTTTTTGCCTGCTTTTCATGAGTATCTACATTTAACGGCTCATGACAACTCTTACAAACTGTCTTTTCTTCTTCGTTCATTGCACCACAAATTTTACATCTATTCATTTTTAATTCCCCGATTTTTTAGCTTTTGAGAATATTATAGCATAAATCATATATTCAAGCATAAAAAAAACGGCATTAGCCGTTAAAATGTATAAGTGGCGCCCACACTAGGACTCGAACCTAGGACCCCCTGATTAACAGTCAGGTGCTCTAACCGACTGAGCTATGTAGGCACATAGTAGACGCTACTTTTTGGTTTTTAATAAGTAAGATTTGCCTGGCAACGTCCTATCTTCGCTCCTTAGAACTATTTTCGGCGCTGAAGTGCTTAACTTCTGTGTTCGGTATGGAAACAGGTGTGACCACTTCGCCATCGTCACCAGACATCTCTCAAAACTAGATAAATTCTGTGTGTATTTCAAATGAAAGTAAAGGTTAAGTCCTCGATCTATTAGTACTGGTCAGCTTCACATGTCACCATGCTTCCACACCCAGCCTATCAACCTCATCGTCTATAAGGGATCTTACTAAATTGGGAGATCTCATCTTAAGGTGGGCTTCACGCTTAGATGCTTTCAGCGTTTATCCCTTCCATACTTAGCTACCCAGCTGTGGCCTTGGCAAGCCAACTGGTGCACCAGTGGTATGTCCACCCCGGTCTTCTCATACTAGGGGCAGCTCCCTTCAAATCTCCAACGCCCACGACGGATAGAGACCGAACTGTCTCACGACGTTCTGAACCCAGCTCGCGTGCCGCTTTAATGGGCGAACAGCCCAACCCTTGGAACCTTCTCCAGCTCCAGGATGCGACGAGCCGACATCGAGGTGCCAAACCGCTTCGTCGCTGTGAACGCTTGGAAGCGATAAGCCTGTTATCCCCAGGGTAGCTTTTATCCGTTGAGTCTCTGCCCTTCCATGCGGTACAGAGAGATCACTAAACCCGACTTTCGTCCCTGCTCGACTTGTTTGTCTCGCAGTCAAGCACCCTTATGCTTTTGCACTCTACGAATGATTTCCAACCATTCTGAGGGTACCTTCGGGCGCCTCCGTTACTCTTTGGGAGGCGACCGCCCCAGTCAAACTGCCCACCAGACACTGTCCCCCCGAATCCACTTCGGCGGGTTAGACATCAGATGCACGAAGGGTGGTATCCAAAGGTCGACTCCTCCAAGACTAGCGTCCTAGGTTCTCAGTCTCCCACCTATCCTGTACATCTTACACCCAATGTCAATATCAAGCTACAGTAAAGCTCCATGGGGTCTTTTCGTCCTGTCGCGGGTAGCCGGCGTTTTCACCGGCAGCTTGATTTCACCGAGTCCCTTGTTGAGACAGTGCCCAAATCGTTACGCCTTTCGTGCGGGTCGGAACTTACCCGACAAGGAATTTCGCTACCTTAGGACCGTTATAGTTACGGCCGCCGTTTACTGGGACTTCAATTCAATGCTTCGTTGCCTAACATCTCCTCTTAATCTTCCAGCACCGGGCAGGCGTCAGCCCCTATACATCACCTTACGGTTTAGCAGAGACCTATGTTTTTGATAAACAGTCGCTTGGGCCTATTCTCTGCGACTTTTCTTTTTCATTAAAAGTCCTCCTTATCCCGAAGTTACGGAGTCATTTTGCCGAGTTCCTTAACAAGGGTTTTCTCGCGCGTCTTAGTATACTCTACCTTCCCACCTGTGTCGGTTTACGGTACGGGTAGTCTATAAATTAGCCCTAGAAGCTTTTCTTGAAAGTTTGACGTCATCATCCTTTACCTACCGAAACTCACTCTTATATAGTGTGCGGATTTGCCTACACACTAAGCTCGTTTCCTTGTCCCAAATCCAATTATGGGCGGATGTTAGCCTCCTTTGTCACTCCATCAGTTCATAAACTAGTGCAGGAATCTCTACCTGCTATCCATCGGCTACGCTTTTCAGCCTCACCTTAGGCCCCGACTTACCCAGGGCGGACGAACCTTCCCCTGGAAACCTTGGGTTTTCGACGGATAGGATTCTCACCTATCTTTTCGTTACTTACACCGGCATTCTCACTTCTAAGCGCTCCACATGTCCTTCCGATCATGCTTCGCCGCACTTAGAACGCTCCCCTACCACTTGACTTTCGTCAAATCCGTAGATTCGGTATGATGCTTAGCCCCGGTACATTTTCGGCGCAGAGTCACTCGACTAGTGAGCTTTTACGCACTCTTTAAAGGATGGCTGCTTCTAAGCCAACCTCCTAGTTGTTTGTGCATCTTCACTTCCTTTTCCACTTAGCATCAATTTTGGGACCTTATCTGACGGTCTGGGCTCTTTCCCTTTTGACCATGAACCTTATCACTCACAGTCTGACTGCTAGCTACTTTTTATGACATTCGTAGTTTGATTGGGCTCAGTACCCCGAGGTGGGGCCATCACACATTCAGTGCTCTACCTTCATAAAAACTATTGCTAACGCTAGCCCTAAAGCTATTTCGGGGAGAACCAGCTATCTCTGGGTTCGATTGGAATTTCACCCCTAGCCACAAGTCATCCAAACACTTTTTAACGTGTCCTGGTTCGGTCCTCCATTTGGTCTTACCCAAACTTCAACCTGCTCATGGCTAGCTCACCCAGTTTCGGGTCTACAGCATCTAACTTAACGCCCTATTCAGACTCGCTTTCGCTTTGGCTCCACTCCTTAAAGCTTAACCTTGCTAGATACCGTAACTCGCCGGTTCATTCTACAAAAGGCATGCCATCACCCATTAACGGGCTCTGACTAATTGTAAGCACACAGTTTCAGGTTCTCTTTCACTCCCCTCCCGGGGTTCTTTTCACCTTTCCCTCACGGTACTGGTTCACTATCGGTCACTAAGTAGTATTTAGCCTTATGAGATGGTCCTCACATCTTCCGACAAGATTCCTCGTGTCTCGCCGTACTTCTCAACACCCTAGTCCGCACACTTTCAAATACAGGACTCTCACCTTCTTCGGTCGGCTTTCTCACGCCGTTCTTTTAGTGTGTGGTTTTGTAACTATTATGGTGTTAGGCTCCTCCGCGTTCGCTCGTCGCTACTAGCGGAATCGTTTTTACTTTCTTTTCCTACAGGTACTTAGATATTTCAGTTCCCTGCGTTTTCCCTCTGCATATGCAGATGCCATATCTTCCATATGGCGGGTTTCCCCATTCGGATTCCCACGGATCGTCGCGTACTTACTGCTCCCCGTGGCGTTTCGCCGTTAGTTGCGTCCTTCTTCGGCTCTTAGTGCCTAGGCATCCACTGTGCGCCCTTTTTTCCTTAACCTTTTTTATTCTTTCATTTTCTTTACGACAGAATTTATCTACTTTTCAAAGATCAAACTTATTAAAACTTGAAAGATCTAATCTTTCAAAACTGAATATGATGAGTGTATTTTGGAAATTTTTATATACGTTTATGTATATGCCTTTCTCCTTAGAAAGGAGGTGATCCATCCCCACGTTCCCGTAGGGATACCTTGTTACGACTTAACCCCAATCATCAACCCTACCTTAAACGGCTCCCTCTCCGAAGAGTTAGGCCACCGGCTTTGGGTATTGTCAACTTTCGTGGTTTGACGGGCGGTGTGTACAAACCCCGAGAACGTATTCACCGCGACATTCTGATTCGCGATTACTAGCGATTCCGACTTCATGAAGTCGAGTTGCAGACTTCAATCCGAACTGAGACTGCTTTTTTGGGTTTCGCTTCACATCACTGCTTCGCTGCCCTTTGTTTCAGCCATTGTATCACGTTTGTAGCCCAGGTCATAAGGGGCATGATGATTTGACGTCATCCCCACCTTCCTCCAGTTTATCACTGGCAGTCTCGCTAGAGTCCCCAACTTAATGATGGTAACTAGCAATAAGGGTTGCGCTCGTTGCGGGACTTAACCCAACATCTCACGACACGAGCTGACGACAACCATGCACCACCTGTCTCCATGGTAACCTCCACTTAATCTCTTAAGCTTTGCATGGGATGTCAAGACCTGGTAAGGTTTTTCGCGTATCATCGAATTAAACAACATGATCCACCGCTTGTGCGGGGTCCCGTCAATTCCTTTGAGTTTCATACTTGCGTACGTACTACTCAGGCGGAGTACTTATTGCGTTAACTACAGCACTGAATTTCTCCAACACTTAGTACTCATCGTTTACGGCGTGGACTACCAGGGTATCTAATCCTGTTTGCTCCCCACGCTTTCGTGCCTCAGCGTCAGTTGTGACCCAGTAAGCCGCCTTCGCCACTGGTGTTCCTCCATATATTTACGCATTTTACCGCTACACATGGAATTCCACTTACCTCTATCACACTCAAGTCATCCAGTTTCCTTAGCATCACAAGGTTGAGCCTTGCACTTACACCAAAGACTTAAATGACCGCCTACGCACCCTTTACGCCCAATAATTCCGGATAACGCTTGCCCCCTATGTATTACCGCGGCTGCTGGCACATAGTTAGCCGGGGCTTATTCATCAAGTACCGTCACTCTCGTTTTTCCACGAGTCATTCTTCCTTGATAAAAGAACTTTACATACCGAAGTACTTCGTCATTCACGCGGCGTTGCTCGGTCAGAGTTTCCTCCATTGCCGAAAATTCCCTACTGCTGCCTCCCGTAGGAGTTTGGGCCGTCTCTCAGTCCCAATGTGGCCGTTCAACCTCTCAGTCCGGCTACGCATCATCGTCTTGGTGAGCTCTCACCTCACCAACTAACTAATGCGCCGCAGGCCCCTCCTTAAGCATACCTATTGCTAGGTCTTTTAAAATATTTAAGATGCCTCAAATATTCCTATCCAGTCTTAGCCATCGTTTCCAATGGTTATCCTCGTCTTAAGGGCAGGTTACCTACGTGTTACTCACCCGTTCGCCACTCACTAGTAAACTAGTGCGTTCGACTTGCATGTATTAGGCACGCCGCCAGCGTTCATCCTGAGCCAGGATCAAACTCTCCATAAATTATAGTTTGTTTGTTAATAGCTCTTATTTTTTTACTCTTGATACACTCATCATCATTCAGTTTTCAAAGATTAAATCACACGCACACATACTTTGGCGTGCTTTAATATGATACCAAATCAAACCATGTTTGTCAACTAAAATTACAACTTTTTCAAGATTAATTTCAGATTCATTTATAATCGGATTCGATAAGTGCCCTTTTTGGGCGACCTGTTATATTGTATCTTACTTTAAACCTAAAGTCAATACTTTTGACTATAAAAAAAACTTTTTTTGTAAATGTCTTTATAAGGCTCTAAAATGACAAAAAAAGAACAGATTATTCTGTTCTTTTGTAAGGTTTTTTTATATTTACAAATTATCCTCTAATTAATCTTAAGATATCATTATAGGTCACAAAGACGAACATAATTAATAATAGAAGAAACATTGCATTATTGATTGTGTTTTCAACTTTTCTAGGAAGTGGTTTTCTAGTGACTGCTTCAATCCCTAAAAAGACTAATCGTCCGCCATCAAGTGCAGGTATTGGTAGTAAATTTAATAAACCAATATTAATACTTAAAAATCCGGTAAATACAATAATAGATAATAACCCTTGACTTGCAGTACTACTGACTAAAGTATAAATACCAACAGGACCTGATAGATCTCCAATACCTAAATCTTCTTTAGGGCTGAATAATAATCCTAGAGTTGTAAATACTTCTGAAACATCTTGATAAAATCTTCTTGGTGCATATAATAAGGAATAGTTCCAATCAAATGATGATGAAGGACTCACTCCTAATTGATATACAATCGGTTGACTTCCAAGTTTGGTTAAAGCATTTGCGCTAATCATGGAATAATATGCATTTTCAAGATTTCCATCTCTTTCATAAACTACAACAAGATCGCCACGATCATATTGTCTAAAGACAGAAATAATATCATCCCAACTTTCGATGTCATGTGAAACATTATTAACAATAATGCTTTCAATGATATCTCCTTCTAATAATCCGCCATCACTTCTTGCGCGACCATAACTTTGGCCAATGATCGGATCACGATAAATAGTGATTTCTTCAGTATCAGGATCTATATAAGTATTGGTAATACCCGCCATTTGAACAGCGACACTTACGTTAACATCAATTTCTACAAAAGATTGACCGTCTCTTTCATACATAACATCAATCCATGATTGATCAAGATTTGACATGACTACTGATAAATCATTCCAATCTTCTATAGGCTCACCATTAATGGCTAATATTTTATCGCCAATTTCTAATTGCGCATTATCTGCAGCATAACCTGGGACGATTTCAAATAATTCATTAGAATCTAAATTTGGTTTTTCTACGAAAAAGCCTACAATCAAAAATAATAAGAATGCTAGAATAAAGTTCATCATTGGTCCTGCAAATATAACCATAAATCTTTGCCATAAAGTTTTACTTTCAAAACTTTTTTCAGCTGGTGTAATCCACATTTTGTTTTTTTGACTGATTTGATAAGTTGCATCTCTCAAAACTGAAAAATGGATAGTTTGTCCGTCAACATTTAAATCAATATATAATGGATCAAAATCTTTACCATATAAATCAAATGCTTCAACAACACCTGTTACATCTGATTCAACTTGGTCAGTTAAAATAATTTGATAAACTTGGTCTTGCTCGTTTATTTTTAATCCTATGGTTTGTTCTTTTTTAATCAGTGCATCTGAAACACTTTCTCCAGCCATGGATACATATCCACCAATAGGAATACCTCTGACTGAATATATGGTTTCGCCTTTACGCTTTTGATAAAGCGCAGGTCCCATACCAATAGAAAACTCATGACACAAAATACCTGCTTTTTTAGCGAAATAAAAATGTCCTGCTTCATGGATAAGGATAATGACCCCTAAGACAACGATGAATAATAAAATGTTTAATATAACCATAAACTACCTCTTCTCATAAGCTTGATAAATCTCTTGTTGAATCTTTTGATCTATCTCTATAATTTGTTTAAGTGTAGGATTTTTGATTTGTTCTTGAATCTCTACATATTTAAATACAATATCCTCAATCTCTAAAAAAGAGATTTTTTTCTTTAAGAATAAATGAACTGCAGCTTCATTTGCTGCATTCATTACTGTTGGCATTATTCCACCTTGCTTACCGACTTCATAAGCCAACTTCAATAATGGAAATCTTTCATAATCCATTGGCTTAAATGATAAGTTTGAAAGTGTTAATGATTGGTCGAATACAGCTCTTTTTGGATAAAAAAGTGCATATGCAATTGGAATCCTCATATCTGAGACACTCATAGACGCTTTAATGGTTCCGTCTTTGAAATATGTGAGTCCATGGACAACACTTTCCTTGTGCAGCACAGTCTCAATTTGATCGTACGCTAAATAAAATAAATGGTGTGCTTCAATGACCTCTAATCCTTTGTTCATCATGGTTGCACTATCTATAGTTATTTTAGCACCCATCGACCAATTTGGATGTTTTAATGCTTGATTTAAATCAACATTTTCAAGGTCTTTTCTTGATAAATCTCTAAAAGATCCGCCGCTTGCGGTAATCACTATTTTTGAAATATCACTTTGACTTTCATGGTCTAGTGTTTGCCATAGTGCACTATGTTCACTATCGATTGGATAAAGTTTGACTTGATGTTTTTTAACATACGCATTGACGATGTCTCCAGCCATGACAAGTGTTTCTTTATTTGCAAGAGCAATATCTTTTTTAGTTTTGATTGCTTCTATTGTTGGATTGAGACCTGCTGATCCAGATAGTGCATTTACAACCACACCTTCTTTTTCATAGGTTACAACATCAATCAAACCTTGATCTCCCCAAGTGAATCTCACATTAGGAAATAGACCTTCATAATTTTTAAGTTGTTTTTCATAACGTAAAGAAACTATTTCAGGTTTAAAAGTATTTAATATATATTTATTTTTTTCATCATCTGATCCAAGTGAACAGCCAATGAGTCTAAACTCATCTTTATGTTTTGATATGACATCAAGTGTTTGCATGCCTATGGATCCCGTTGAACCTAATAAATAAATATGTTTCATAAAATCACTACCGTTGGATACAATCTATAAATTAATAAGAAAATCGCATTTAAGAATAGTGCTACAAATAGCACAGAATCAAAACGATCTAAAAGTCCACCATGACCCGGTAAGATATTTCCGAAATCTTTAATATGATATGTTCTTTTTAATCTTGAAGCTACCAAGTCACCAATTTGAGCAAAGATTGAAGCAATCATCGTGATTGGAACTAAGACTAAAGCTTGAACCCATAATGGTGTTCTTTCTCCTAATGATGAGAAATTATCTAGTAGTGTTAATTGTCCACCTGAATTCACAAGGTCACCTAAATATGTACCTGCTTGGAAGAAATATCCATAAAATAATGCGAATGAAGATGCGATGATGGTCGCAAACACAGTTCCTGCGATTGCACCTTCCCATGATTTCTTAGGACTGATATGTGGCGCTAATTTATGTTTTCCATATTTCATACCAAAAAGATATGCGAATACATCAGTTGATGATGTGATTAATAATAGATAAACGATAAATCTAACACCTAAAAATCTAAGGATTACAATGGAAGCGGCACCTAAACCAACATAATTAACGATGGTTAATGCTTTACCAACATCTAAACCATTAAACTCTTTAAATAAAACTAAAAAACTAAAGAGAACCAATGTGATTAAAGGAATAGTAATGCTTAATAATCCATTAGCTTCTAAAGGATTATACTCTAAATTTCCTAAGACTCCACCAACACTAAAGAATGTTCCTAATGTTAAAAGGACAATGCCTATTTTTGGTAACCATTGAAATTTCTTTTCTGTTTCATACATACGAATCATTTCTGTAGATGAAATGATAACAAATAAAATCATAAAAACTTGAAATACTGCTAAAAAGATTTCAAAGCTAACGATTGGTATTAAAATAAGTGACAGGATAATGCCTGTTAATAATCTTTTTTTCATTTCAAGCCTCCAAAGCGACGATTTCTATTTTGATATGATTTGATCGCTTTTTCTAATTGTTTTTTATTAAATGCTGGCCAGTGAACTTTTGTAAAATAAAATTCAGCATATGCAATTTGCCATAACAAGAAATTTGATATTCTCATTTCACCACTGGTTCTAATGAGTAAATCTACTGGCTCTTTAACCATAAGTGCTTGTTCAAAAGTTTCTTTGGTCACTGGTTTATTGACTTTATTGATTGCTGTTAGTATTTCATCATAACTACCGTAATCAACACAAATATTTAATGTAAAGCCTTCATTTGCTTTTGTTTGTTTTTCAATGTCATCGATGACTTCTAGTAACTCTTTACTAAATCTGTCTCTTCTTCCAGAAAAAATAACTTTATAATCGATTTCACCAATTTTATGTTTATTTTCATGGTACATTTCAATAGGTTTTGTCATTAAATAATTGACTTCTTCTTCGGGTCTCTTCCAATTTTCTGTACTAAAAGCGTAAACAGATAATTTTCTAATCCCAAAATCTTTCGCGTGTTTTGCAACACTAAAAAGATTTCTTCCACCTATATAATGACCAAATGATCTTGATTGTCCTCTTTTTTTTGCCCATCTTCCATTACCATCTAAAATAATAGCGACATGCTGAGGTATATTTATCTTATTCAATATCTATCACCTTTATTTATTATAACTCATTTATTTTATAAATGAAACATATTCATTATTTTCACACATTCAAAAATAAAAAGGCATATAGCCTTTTATATTTTCATAAGCTCATCAGTTTTGCTCTTTAACTCTTGATCAACTTTCTTGAT
Source organism: Tenericutes bacterium MO-XQ (assembly GCA_002838185.1). Taxonomy (GTDB): domain Bacteria; phylum Bacillota_I; class Bacilli_A; order Acholeplasmatales; family Acholeplasmataceae; genus Mariniplasma. The sequence continues at coordinate 1,558,173 of CP017948.1, forward strand.
GTACTTATCTGTTAATTCTTGTACATCTCCTAAGTATCCTTTTTCATCATCTTCAGGTAAACCTAATTTTTTCATATGGTCATTACCATCACGACGAATATTTCTAACGCTAATTCTTGCATGCTCTGCAAGTTTTTCAACTTCTTTAACAAGTTCACGTCTACGTTCTTCAGTTGGTTGAGGTAAGATTAATCTAATACCCATACCATCATTCATAGGATTGAGCCCTAAATCTGATGCATAAATTGCTGTTTCAATTTGTTTTAATGCTGATTTGTCATAAGGTTTAATGTATAATTGATTACCTTCAACAACTGAAACAGATGAGATTTGTCTAACAGGACTTTGTGCACCATAGTAATCAATCATAATATGATCAAGTAATGCTGGATTTGCTCTACCTGTTCTCACTTGTGCAAAATCCTTCACTAAGACGTGTAAAGATTTTTCCATATGATCTTCTAATTCCATTAAAATCATATCTGCTTGTTCATGATTCATGCTTTATTCCTCCCATTTAACTAATGTTCCGATAGATTCTTGCATAACAGCTTTTTTCATATTGCCGTGTTCATTCATGTTAAATACAAGTATATCGAGTTTATTTTCAGTGCATATAGATGCAGCGGTTTGATCCATAACTTCTAATTTTTGTTTTAACAATTCTCTTTGTGAAATTTGTTTAAACATTTGAGCATCGTCAAATTTTCTAGGGTCTTTATCATAGACACCTTCAACACCATTTTTTGCCATTAATATGACATCCGCATTAACTTCAGCTGCACGGAGTGCTGCTGCAGTATCTGTTGAGAAAAATGGTGAGCCAGTACCTCCAGAGAAAACCAATACTCTACCTTTTTCAAAATGTCTGATTGCTTTTCTTCTAATATAAGGTTCAGCTACAGCACTGACTGGTAAAACAGTCATCACTCTTGTTGGTACATCTAATGATTCTAAGGCATCTTGCAATGCAAGACCATTCATGATTGTACCAAGCATGCCCATGTAATCTGCTTGTGCGCGGTCCATGCCTAGTTCTTCACCAGTTTTACCACGCCACAGGTTACCAGCGCCTACAACAATGCCGACCTGTACACCCAACTTATAAATCTCTTTGATTTCTGTTGCGATTTTCTTAACAGTAATCGGATGTATGCCATAAGTTCCATCGCCTTTTAAAGCTTCTCCACTTAATTTCAGAATGACTCTTTGGTACATCATGCCACGCCCCTTTTTTATTTATTTACGAACTTGTGCTGCTACTTCTGCTGCGAAATCTTCTTCTTTCTTTTCGATACCTTCGCCAACTTCTAATCTAATGAATGATAAAACTTCATTTTGGTTAGATTTTAAGTATTGACTCACTTTTTGATCTGTATCTTTAACAAATGGTTGATCTACTAAGCAAATATCTTGTAAGAATTTATTTAAACGGCCAACAACCATTTTTTCAACGATATTCGCTGGTTTGCCTTCTTGAAGTGCTTGTTGAGTTAATACATGTTTTTCATGTTCTAATGTTTCTTGATCAACTTCATTGCGGTTTAAATATTTTGGATTTTGTGCAGCAATATGCATAGCGATATCTTTAGCAACTTCGTCGTCTTGCTTAGCTAATACCGCTAATACTGCAATACGTCCACCCATGTGTTTGTAAGCCCCAAATGCTTGAGCGTCTTCTTTAACAACTCTAGATACACGGCGAAGAGAAATTTTTTCTCCGATTGTTGCTGTTGCATCAATTAACATTTGTTCTACAGTTACACCATTCGCTTCAACTTTTAAAGCTTCTTCAGTGTTTGTTGCATTTGAATTTAAAATTGTGTTTCCTACTTTATCTAATAAATCTAAGAATTGTTTGTTTTTAGCAACGAAATCTGTTTCTGAATTTAATTCAAAAATTACTGCTTCATTACCATTTACTTCGATACTGCATAAACCTTCTGCAGCAATTCTTCCAGCTTTTTTAGCTGCTTGCGCCATTCCTTTTTCTCTTAAGAAATCTATAGCTTTTTCGATATCTCCATCATTTTTTTCTAACGCTTTTTTGCAATCTAACATGCCTGCGCCAGTTCTTTCTCTTAATTCTTTTACCATTTGAGCTGTTATAACCATGATATGCCTCCTTGATTTTTCATATATATATTTTTATTGTTTTTTTGCTTTTTTTGTAAAAAATAAGGGGATAGAAATCCCCTTATCGCATTATTTTAGTACATCAATAAGTTCTGCTTTTTTAAGGGTTGAATAACCAGTAATGCCACGGTCTTTAGCTAAGGCACGAAGTTCAGCAACTGTCATTGATTCTAAGTCTTCTTGTGTTAAATCGTTATCTTCAACATCATCTTCTTCGACTTCTTCTTCGTCTTCTTCAACTTCTTTTACTTTAGGTTGAGGTTTTGGTTGAGGTTTAGCTTCACGTCTTGGTTTAGCTTCTTTTTGATCATTGTTATAATCTCTTCTTGAAGCTTCTTGAACTGTTTCTTCTTCGAATTTTTCAACAGCTCCACCTTGTGCTTCGATAACTGCATTTCCCATAACCCATGTAATTAACTTAACTGCACGAATTGCATCATCGTTTGCAGGGATAATGTAATCTACATCATCTGGATCACAGTTTGTATCAACAATACCGAATACTTTGATACCTAATTTACGTGCTTCTAAAATTGCATTTCTTTCTTTTCTTGGATCAATAATGAAGATTGCTTCTGGAACTTTCTTCATATCTTTGATACCGCCTAAGAATTTTTCTAACTTAGCACGTTCATTTTTAAGTTGTAAAACTTCTTTTTTAGGTAATTTTTCAAATACACCGTCTTCTTCCATCTTATAAAGGTCGTGTAATCTCTTAATACGACGACGGATGGTTTTAAAGTTAGTAAGTGTTCCACCTAACCATCTTTGATCAACATAGAATTGACCAGTGCGAATTGCTTCTTCTTTTACTGATTCTTGAGCTTGTTTTTTTGTACCAATAAATAGTACTTTACCACCGTCAGCAACGATGTCGTATAACGCTTTATACGCAATCTCAATCTCTTCAGCTGTTCTCTTTAAGTCAATGATATAAATACCATTTCTTGACGTAAAGATGTATGGTGCCATTTTAGGATTCCAGCGACGTGTCGCATGTCCAAAGTGTACGCCTGACTCTAATAATTGTTTCATTGAAACTACTGCCATAAAATTCATTCCTCCATTTGTTTTTTCCTCTGCATGACTTTTTAGACACCCACCTTTAATTTATTAAAGGCACTTGAGTGTTTAACATCATACATGTGTATTTTAATAGCCTTATTAAATATATCATATTTATAGTGTTTTTTCAAGTTATTGCTTTATTTTTTATTGTTTTTTGTCGCTACTTCCAAAACCACCGAGTCTAACCGTATGATTTGGGTCATCATCAATCGTTTGAAGATAATTGATAAAGATACCTTGTGCAACTCTTTCTCCCTTAGATACGGTTACTTTTTTGGTTGAAAAGTTATATAAAGGAACCATAATATGCCCTTCGTTATTTTCATTGTTATAATAGTCTGAATCGATAACTCCAACACTATTACTCATCATTAATCCTTTTTTGATACCTAATGATGATCTAGGGAAAATGAGTAATGCTTCATTATCAGGAAGTAAAACTTTTAATCCAGTTGGAATCATTTTGATTTCTCCTGGTTGGATTTCTACATCTTCAATGCTTGCAAGATCATATCCTGCACTGTGTTTGGTTTGTCTTTGTGGGACTAATACTTCAACGTCTTGATATGCTTTAACAATTTCAAATTTTCTCATGTATATTCTCCTTTATGTTTTTTAAGATTATTTCTTCTCTTTTTAATACTGTCTTTAAACCATAAGCTTGATGCTTTTTATCATTCATCACATTTTGGTTATGGATGATACATGCATCAATATCGATAAAGACAGGTTTAATATCATCAAAAATTTCTCTTTTTTCTAGTTTCGTATATCCGATTTCTTCAACATCAACAAAATAATAATAAGATGTTTGTAAATATATTGATTCATTTGTAAAAAGACCATATTTAATTTCATTGATAAAACCCAAAGGTTCATTAATCTTTATCTGTGAAGCTCCAATTTCTTCTTTTAATTCTCTTTTTAAAGCTTTTTCTTCATTTTCATTTGCTTTAAGTCCACCACCAGGAAATGTATAATCATTAAATCTTTTTGAATATAACATGAGTACTTGGTTATCTTCATTTAAAATGATTGCTCTAATGGTTTTTCTAAACTTCTGAGGTTTTTGTAAAATACCTTCTTCGATGATTATAGGTCCTAGTTCTCTCATTTTTTAATCATCCTTGGGTGTGTGACTTTGTATTTTTCTTTGATAGTTTCACTTGATACATGTGTATATACTTGAGTTGATTTTAAATGTTCATGTCCTAATAGTTCTTGAACAACGCGAAGATCAGCACCATGATTTAAAAGGGTTGTTGCAAACGCATGTCTAAGCATATGGGGATGAATCTTAAATGTCTCACCCGATTTTTGTATGATAGATTTTAATATGATTTGCAATCCTCTTACCGTCAAATGTCCACCTTTATAATTAATGAATACGTATAAAGTGTGTGTATCTTTTCCTTTTGATAACAAGATTGGACGGATATAAGTTAGATAGTGTTTTAGATCCTCAACTAACTTTTTATGAAGGGGTACGTAACGATCTTTAGATCCTTTGCCATGAATTAAGATTTGTTCCTGATCAAGCATCAAATCTTTAATCGTCATATTGATAAGTTCAGATGCTCTTAATCCAGAGCTAAATAGTAAATCTAACATGACATAGTTTCTAAATCCTAAAGGTTGATATCTGTCAATAGATTTAAATATCATTTCCATTTCATCATCTTCAATGATTTTAGGCAATTTTTTAGGAATTTTGGGTGTTTCTACATGCTCAAAAATATTGATATCTATGAGATGGTTCTTCATCAAATATCCATAAAAAGTTCTTAAAGCGGAAATCTTCCTAGAAATCGTTTTTGCTGTTAAATCTAAACTATCTAGATGTGCGATAAAATGTCTTGCAAGACGTTCACGTGTAGCATCAATTAATGATTCTGCTAATTCTTCATTAGTGATAAACGCATGAAAATCAAGGATATCTCTTTGATACCCTTTGATGGTATGTTCTGAATAGTTTTTTTGTGTCTGCAAGTCATTTAAAAAATCATCTAAATAATCCAATCATTTTCCTCCTTAAAGGCTTTAAGTGCTTCTAAAGAACGATCTCTATATAGCATTTTTCTTTCTTTTTTCTTATGTTTATATCCAAGTTCAGGAAATAGTCCTAAATTAGCATTCATAGGCACAAACGATTTATTAGGCGTTGATATATAATACGCCATCGCACCCATCATGGTTTCTTTAGGAAGCGGAACTATCTTATCGTTTTTAATGAGTGACGCCATTTGAATTGCAGCATTAAGTCCAGATGCTGCTGATTCTACATAACCCTCAACTCCAGATATTTGTCCTGCAAAAAAGAGTTTTGGATATGCTTTAGATTGAAATGCTGGATTTAATATATTTGGACTTTCCAAATAAGTGTTCCTGTGCATCACACCATATCTAATAATCTTAGCATTTTCTAATCCAGGGATTAGGCTTATCACTTTCTTTTGTGCTGGCCAAGTTAAATGTGTTTGAAATCCAACAATGTTATACATTGATTTACTATAGTCATCTTGTCTAAGTTGAATCACAGCATATGGTTTATCCTTACCTTCAACTTCTAATCCAACAGGTTTTAAAGGTCCATATAATAGTGTTTGTTCGCCTCTAGAAGCCATGACTTCAACAGGCATACACCCTTCAAATACATTATTTTCAAATCCTTTATGTTCGACTAAATCTGCAGTAGTTAAGGCTTGATAAAATCTTTCATACTCTGCTTTACTCATTGGACAATTTATATAAGCAGCTTCGCCTTTATCATATCTTGATTTTAAATAGCATGTATTCATATCAATCGAAGATGCATCGATAATCGGTGCAATCGCATCAAAAAAATGTAAATGACCTTGATGGACTAAACTTTTTATTTTGTCGAAAAGACTATCACTAGCAAGTGGTCCTGCTGCAACGATTGTATACGCATCTACATCAATATCTTTAACTTCATCTCTAATGACTTCAATATATGGATGATTATTAATTTTGTCTTCTATATAACCGGAAAACATGTCACGATCTACAGCCAAACTAGATCCTGCAGGTACTTGTGCGTAATAAGCCGCCTCAATCACTAACGAGTTGAAAGATTGCATTTCTCTTTTAAGTAAGCCAACAGCATTCAGTTCATCATTTGATCTTAATGAATTCGAACATACCAATTCTGCAAAATGTCCTGTCTGATGTGCAGGAGTCATTTTTTTTGGTCTCATTTCATATAATTTTACTTTAATATTTTGATTGGCTAGAAAGTAAGCAGCTTCAACGCCTGCTAATCCAGCACCTACTATTTTTACCATTTCATCACCACTTCTATTATACATGAAAACTACTTATAAATAAAAAAATGAACAAGGTTTTTTAGCCTTGTTCATCGTTTTTATGTTATTGTTTCCTTTGTTCTTTTAATCTGCATATCAATTAACACTGGATTAAGTTTTGTTTGGAGTGCATGTACCAATAAAGTGATAATTACAACATTAATTGGAATCATAGTTAACCTAACGGTTAAACTTGCTAGCGCTGTTTCTCTTGATAAAAATGTTAGTAAACCAATCGTATTTGCGATAGTGACTAAAATGTGTGTTAAAAATAAAACAAACACTAGTTTTATACGATCATACTTTCTATACAAGAACAGTCCAGGTAAAAATCCCCACAACATCGCACCAAGTGCAAAAATGAATGCATATGCACCATTAGGAAAAGCGACAAATCCAACTAAATCAGAAACATACCCCATGATTAAACCATAGATGGGTCCTAAAACAATAGATCCATATATAATTGGAATCGCGTAAAACGGTACACCGAAATTATTAAAACTTAAGATTTGCTTGAAGAAAATATCAATTACAATTGAGATTGCAACAAGCGATGATGCTAAAACTAACTTTTGTAATTCTCTACTTTTTTTCATGAAAAAAGACCTCCTTATGCTAGAGGTCCACCATAATCACTTACAGCGGACGCATTAGAAAACCGCCACAAATGTGTTCGTTCTAATCCGACATTCCATGATTAGACACTTAACGCTTTCTAATTACTCTGTATGTTCATTATACAACAATAAATGTGCTTTGTATATTGATTTATTTTAAATGCCAATCAATTGGCTTTATACCTTGTTCTTCTAAAAATTGATTCGTTTTTGAAAATGGCTTTGATCCAAAAAATCCTCTAGATGCTGACAGTGGTGATGGATGTGCTGATGTAATCACTTTATGTTTTGTTTGGTCAATATACTTCATAAAGCTTTTTGCATGATTTCCCCATAGAATAAAAACAACAGGATCTTTTTTTTCATTGACTTTTTTAACAACTTCTAAAGTAAAAATTTCCCATCCTTTTTTTTGATGCGATAAAGGTTCGTGAATCCTAACTGTCAAACATGTGTTAAGTAGTAAAACACCTTGTTTTGCCCAATGAGTTAAGTTACCTGTTTTAGGATAAGTAACATTCAAATCAAAAACTAGTTCTTTATAAATGTTTTTTAAGCTTGGTGGAAAGTCGTTATTTTCCACACTAAAAGCCAACCCATGAGCTTGATTTAAGTTATGATATGGATCTTGTCCGATAATCACAACTTTTACATGTTCATAAGGTGTTAATTTAAAACAAGATAACCTTTTATCTTTAGGTGGTAGGACTACATGATTCATATCTTCTTGTTTTACAAACGAAACTAAGTCTTTAAAATATGGTTTTTCTAATTCACTTTGAATTAAATCATCCCAAGTCATTATGTTCACCTTCATTTTTTGGTTCATCTTTTTTCTTCACTAGCTTAACGATAACAACGATGATAGTTATGTTAACGATTAGTAGTCCAACCAGTACTGGATTTCTTAATCCAGAAACAATCGTTCCAATGATAGGAACTCTAAATACATATTCACCAATCACTTGATCGTAAGTGAGTTCAGTGATATTTCCATTTTCATCATAAATTGTATCTATACTATTATTATTATCACCTTGAGTGATATAAGCTCCAGTTTCATCATCAATTTCAATTAATCTATGGACAATTCTTATTTTAATCCATACTTCTTGTCCTTGACTGTTTTGCCCTCTTGCATAATTATAAAAGGAAATGATATCATTTTCTTCAATATCTTCTTCATCTACATCTTTTAACATGATGATGTCACCTGGTTCAATGGTTGGAACCATAGATTCAGTTGCTCTTGATATTGTTGTGAGTTGAAAACCAAAGACATCAATGACTTTTTCTGGTAAGAATAGACTAACAGAGACATATGCAAGTAAAAATAAAGTTATTAAATAAAATAAAACTGTTTTAATGGTTTGGGTTGTTTTTTTATTTTTCATTTTTTTGATCCTTTAATATTTTATCTTTATCTTTAAACATCACATAATGTAGAATATAAATAATTAATGCGTGTAAGATAATCATTGTGATGTATCCTCTAGGTGTTGACGCAGTGTAATAAAATACACCAACTATATTCGCTTGATCTGTATATATCCCTTCAATCTCATCATAAGTATACCGATTTCTAATGACATCATCAAAGGTTGCTTCTACTTCTTGGTCTGTTGTATCGTTATCTAAAACTTCAACTTCCCAGTAATAGCTATTACCATAAAGTCCAAAAACTAGAACGCGATCACCAGGACTTAAAGCTTCTTTATCTATTGTTTTTAGTCTAACAACTTCTCCAACTAAGTCTTCATCAATTTCTTGATCTTTGCTAATTGCAATCACATACCTATATCCGAAAACATCTTTTGTAAAATCTTTGGATATCATCGGTAAAGCCATAAACACTAAATGAAGCACTGCTAGGATAACAATGCTTCCGAATATTATTTTTTTTAGTTTTTTGGGATTTATATGTTTTTTTTGATTTTCAACAACAATTGTTTGAGATTCATGATTTAAATATAATAATAAATCTTCAGTTGATAATAATTCATTCAAGATTCCACATCCTAAATGCACTAACCTTCATTGCTTACCTCTTTTTTGTCTTCATCTTTTTGTCCATGTTTCACAATGATGACTATGCCTGTTATAATTAATCCGTTTATGACAATAACACCAATACCAAATGGACTTTTGATGAACTCAATAATGCTTCCTAAAACAGGGATTCTAAAAGCATAGCCGCCAACAATACGATCAGATAGAATAACTCCAAAGGGAACAGTTGCACCTTCAGCAATAACAGATACTCTGTAAGTATCAGTATCAACTTCAGTGATACTATCAACATAATAAGTGACCATTTCTGTATCACCATCATAGTTAATATCTGCTTCAAAGGTGATTAAATCTCCTTCTTCTAATTTACTTGCATTAACTTTGTTAATAAATACAAGGTCATTAGGTTTAATCGTTGGTTCCATCGTGTCATATTTTGCGATATATGTTTTTACTTGAAAAACATTTATGGTTTGTTTAGGTATAAAAGCTTCCATCAAAATGAATAAAACTATTAATCCTAACAATACAAACATTGACCAAAAAGCTACATCTTTTATAATAGATTTTGTTTTATGATTCATATATGACCCATCCCTATATTCATAGTAATTATTGATGTCATTATATCATATTTTTTAAAGTTTTTATGATAAAGCCAGCATTTTTTGTGTTCATGCTGGCTTTTTTTATTAATTTTCGTATAAACTCCATGAACTTGGGGTTATATCCGGCGCTTCGTTAAGTGTTTGCTGTGAAGCTTGATAAACTGCATCATTATAGAATACCACATCGCCTGATTGATATACATTATAGTTGTACCAATCATACCCAGTTAACCTATTCCAAGCATTTTGAATTGTTCCTGGAGCACCTTGATTTGCATTTGTTTCATTGACAACGACATATACTTCGCTATTATAAACTACGTATTCACCAAGAGTATATGTATTTAATGCATTATAGTAAATGGTTGCCATACCATTCCAACTATTTTGAGTTGTTCCTGGAATATCAGATGAATTAGCACTATTAGCTAGTTCATAAACATTACCTTGATACATCACTAAATCACCATTTGCATAAGTGTTATATTGTTGCCATTGTTGAGTATTTATGGCTTGCCATACACCTTTAGATGCTGCAGAGCCTGGAACAATATTTCTCTTTCCACCTGTTATTTTTTGTAATGCATCATAGAATATACCATTATACAATGTGTATTCAGTATTGTTAGGCACTGAACCATTGAATGTTGGTACAGTTAGTACTGTCCAAGCACCATTGGTTCCTGGTGTTGATCCTGTTGCCCAACCACCATTATTTGTAATATAATATGATCCATTGTATAAAACAATGTCTCCATTAGCATATACAAAGTTTGGTGAATAAGTTAAATCACCTTTGACTTGCCAGTCATTTTGCGATCCTGGTTCTGATGTTGTGTAATAGCCCTTATAAACCCAAATTGTACCATCATAGTAAACGATATCGTTTAACTGTGAAGGTTGTCCAGTTACCCAACTTAGAGTATCAGTGTTTTGGTTTTCCCAAGGTCCATTGATACCTGTTGTTTCTGGATTTTGATTTGTGTTTTGCCATTTAGCCACATAAATATTTTCATTATATAAAATAACATCACCTGTATAATAAGAGATTTCTGGATACCAGTTTAAATCATTATATACAGTCCAGTTATTTTGAATGGATGGCTCATTATCTAATGTGTATGAACCATTATATTCCCAAATTTGTCCATTAAACCAAATTATATCTCCAGTTGTATATGCTGTTTGTGAGTCATAGTAAGAGATACCATCAGGTGAGTATGGACCAAATGTCCAAGTACCTACATTAACATTAGATGATGAACTATCTTGAGCATTAGATATTGAGCTTGCCCAAAAAGTAAATGTGTCATTTGTAGTTAGTGACAACATGAAAAGCATTACAAGTAGTAATGTTGATATAATAGATTTATGACATTTTTTCATGGTATCACCTCCTTGGTTTTAGGTATAAAAGCGACTCAAAAAGAGCCGCATCTTAAATTAAACTATATTATCTCGTTCAATTAATTATGGAGTAACAGTAATTGTTACATCAAAAGTAATAGGTTGACCTGCAACTGCATTATAAGTAGCTTGATCTGCTGGTTCTGTTAAAGTAACTGTTACAGTAACTGTAGCTGTTGCACCATTTAACTCAACTTCAGTAGCTCCACCAACAAGAGTGTTAACTAAACCTGCATTAGTTGTTGAACCATTAATTTGGATATTATCTACAACAACACCAATACTTCCTAAGTCACCATCAAATGAATCATTGCTTACTGTGTCGTTCCAATCAACAACAAAACTAAATACTACAACTTCAACTGCAGTACCTTCAACACTATCATCTGCTCTACCTGCTGGTACTAATACACCTGTATCTTGTGACGCACCTAATGTTACTTCAGTAGTAACAGCTTCACCAGTACCAATTGTAACTGTATTTGATTCAACAGCATCATCACCTGATAATGATCCTGCCCAAAATGCAAATGTAAATCCACTAACTGCAACTGCTAAAATAACTAATAAACCAATAACTAATTTTCTTTGTTTCATAATAAATTTCTCCTTTAATTTTAAAATTATTTTTTAATTTTTATTTTTTATTCACTAACTTCTTCTTTCGGTTCTACACTAAAACTTAACGTGAAACTTAAATCCTGACCCTTTATGGCTTCAAACGCAGCAACCGAATCTTCCACATTTGCATCCTCAGGATCATCTACTTCGCTTTCATCAAGAGGTTCAATAAGTTTTACCACTACAACGACTTCGACTGCTGAATTAAATAATTCATTAATATGCAAGTCTTGAGTGCCGTTAATCGTAATTTCAACTAAATGAGCGTAATCGCTAGAACCACCAATCAATATACTAGAAGCTTCCACAATCAAATTCACACTTTTTACTAATTCTTTATCAACTGATATTGAATAAGTAAAACTTGCTTCTTCATATTGACCGATGAAGAATGCTTTTCCTTCAGGCACTAGCCGTCCAGTAAATTCATCTCCGACTTCAACAATTTGAAGATTTGCTTGTTCGCCTCCAAACTCAATGATGACATTGGAGTTTGTATTGACATCATTCCAATAAGCGACCGCGGCAGTTGATGTAAATGCTAATGCGATGACTAATAGTATGATGATCAAAATCTGAACATGTCTTCCTCTTAGCACATAAACTACCTCCCGATTCTAGGCTATTAAAAAAGCCAACGTTTGTGCCGTTGACTATCTTTTCTAGATGTTAAATATAAAAGGACCTAGATAATCAGCACGTCATAACTATTTAAAGTTTAAATGACAACTGGCTACCATTTCAGGCCCTATAGCTTTGCGTCCTTAAGTTTCCCTAAGTTTGCCTTTTACATTGATTGTTTGAACTACGTTCGTAACGTAATTCCTTTTAATTATATATTATTTTTTTAAAATGTCAAACTAAAATGCATATTTTTGCTAAAAAAAATGATTTTTTTAACTTTTTTACACATTTTTTACACAAAAAAGAAAAAAGTGACCTTTTTACGATCACTTTTATGGTTTTTTAAATGAAATTATTTAATTAAACTTGCTAATTTAGAAACAGTTCTTACTAATTGAGCAGTATAACTCATTTCATTGTCATACCATGCCATAACTTTAACTAATTGTCTGTCATCATAGTTTACAATTTGAGTTGTATGTGCATCATACATAGAACCATATCTTGTACCAATAACATCACTTGATACGATTGGATCAGTTACATATGCTAGAGTTTCGTTTGCAGCAGCTTTAAATGCAGCATCGATTTCTTCTAGAGTTGTGTGTTTTTTAACTTCTACTGTTAAGTCAACAATTGATCCTGTAACAGTTGGAACACGTAATGCTGTACCATCTAATTTACCTTTTAATTGTGGTAATACTAAACCGATTGCTTTTGCAGCACCAGTTGATGATGGAATGATACTTTCTGCAGCAGCACGTCCACGTCTTGACATAAATCCTTTTTTATGTGGTTGATCTTGTAAAGATTGGTCAGCGGTATAAGCATGAACAGTTGTCATGAATCCACCAACAACACCAAAATTATCATCTAAAACTTTAGCGATTGGAGCTAAACAGTTAGTTGTACATGAAGCACCACTAATGACATCTTCAGATCCATCAAGAACATCATCATTTACGTTATAAACGATTGTCTTAACATCGCTACCAGCTGGAGCTGAGATAACAACTTTTTTAGCACCTGCTTCTAAATGCCATGAAGCTTTTTCTTTACTTGCGAAGAATCCAGTACATTCTAATACTACATCAACGCCATACGCTTTCCATGGTAATTCTTTAGGGTCTTTAATTGCATGAATTGTAATTTTTTTACCATCTACAACTAGTTTGTCACCTTCAGTTGAAATTGAATCTACTTTGAAGTTTCTTTGTGCTGTGTCATACTTTAATAAGTAAGCTAATGTTTCTGCATCTGTTAAGTCATTGATTGCTACAACATCAAATTTAGGATCATCTGCCATAAGTCTATACGCAAGACGTCCAATACGGCCAAAACCGTTAATTGCTACTTTAATAGCCATAATTTAATATTCCTCCTATTGAATAGTTTTATTCTACGGTTTTATTTTACCAAATTAATTGATAATATCAAATATAATGGATATATCTTCTACAATGTAAACGTTTTTGCTTTAAAAAAAATATGCGTTTTGGTATAATGTAAATGCATATTGTTGATATGTATTCTTTATGAAGGAGATTGTCATGATAAAAAATATTGAAATTGAGTTTAAATCAGCAGTAACTGAAGAGAAATATTTGGAACTCTTAAAGAAATTCGATTTAGAAAATAATATCTTTAAACAGATCAATTATTATTTTGATACTGACGATTATAAATTTAATCAAAAACAAATCGTTTTGCGCATTAGACAAAAAGGCGATTCAAGATTTAAAGTTACCTTAAAATCTCAAAGCGATGAAGGTGCATATGAAAATCATGTTTTTTTACAAAAAGATCAAGCACTAGACATGATTGAAAATGGATTTAACACTGGCGATTTCTTCGAAGACATGGATGACTTTGTAACATACAAAGTAAATCTTGAGAATTTTAGAGTATCTACACCTTATGAAGGCGGTACATTGTTCTTAGATCGTTGTGATTATTGCAATGTTACAGATTATGAAATAGAGTATGAAGCTTCTCATTATGATGAAGGAAAAAAGATATTTGAAAATTTCTTAAAATCGCATAATATTGAGATTAAACCCACAAAACGTAAAAGTGAACGTGCATTTATATGTAAAAGATAGCAATTTTGCTATCTTTTTTTATGTAATATTGACAAAACGGCCTAATAAAACTATAATAAAAGATAAAGTTACTGTCGATGGAGGATATAAATGAAGGAAAGAAATTTATTGTATTTCATAACTGCACTTGTTGCAAGTATTTTATTACTTGTTTCTATACTCGCAAGAACACAAGATTGGTATAACCTAAATAATTACGGGGAACTCGCTGTGCCGACAATTCATTATTTAGTCATTCCAGTCATTTTGTTTTGGTTAGCTTGGTATTTTGAAGATAAAGGTGTTTTATTATCTGCTGCTGTGATTTTGGCAATCATCTTTGGATTACATCTAGATCACTCTGGTCTGCTCAATAATAATCCTTATATTATTTCAAGATATGCACCTGCTGTTAAAACCGCGTATGTCTTAAGTTTAGTATTATCTTTAGCTTCTGTCGTATTAGCTTTCTTCACTTATTTACAAAAGGATATTATGAAGTTAATTAAAAAAGAGAAATAATCCCTTTATGGGATTTTTTTTTGCACTTTAATAAAGAAAAAAAGTCGCTGGTGCGACTTATTCTTTTAATCATTCATATCTTATCGATTTGTGCGTTCTTGTTTGATTTCATCAAAATAGCGTCTAAGCGCACTTTGATAGTCACAATGTTCACCTTGTGGACAGTTCGTACACATAATTAATTCTCTAAGTCTCTTAGGAATAAATACGCGTATTTCCTCATCATTGTAACCAACTTGAAGCTTGTCCCCATCAATGATGATAGGTCTTTTAAGGACACTAGGATTATCTAGGATAAATTCCTTTAATTCACTAATTCTCATATCCTCAATGTCTAAATCTTGCTCCTTGAAGACTTTTGATCTTGTGGAGATAATGTCATCAAACCCATTTTCTGCATTTTCTAACATCAAGTCAATATCTTCTTCTGTAATACGTTGGTTAAATAAATTTTTTTCCTCATAAGGTACCTTATGATCATCAAGCCACTTCTTCGCTTTCCGACATGACGAACAACTAGGTGTTGTATATATTGTAATCATTGTCTTCCTCCCTTTGGAGCATAGGTATTATCCTATAGCACTATTTGTAGTCTTGCTATATAATTATATACTTATTTAGAATTATTTTCAACTTGTGAAAACGTTTTTCTGTTGGTTTTACATCTTTTCCCATAGACTCTTAAGGTTGGTTTTTTTATATTTATAAGTTATAATTAAGGAAATACTATCAAGAAAGAGGGCTCATTATGTCAAAATGGGATTTATCATTATTTTATCCAAGTCTTGAGGCTTGGGATGAAGGCTTAAAAGAAATGCCTGAATATACCAACAAACTCGCTAGTTTTAAAGGTAAACTAGGTAATTTTGATGATTTCTTAGCATTTTACAAAACTGAAGAAGAAGCAACTCATCTTTTATATCGTTTATACGGTTATATTCACTTAAACAGTGATTTAAATTTAAAAGATACAGAAAAATCTTCGAAAAATCAACAACTGATGTTGATGTTATCTGAATTAGGTCAAAAAACATCATATGTTTCACCAGAATTGATTGCGATTGGTGAAGAAAAGATTATGAGTTTTATAGAGAAAGATGATTTCTTAAAAACTTATAAGTTTCCAATGGAAAAACTATTTTTCCAACAAAAACATGTATTATCCGATGATCAAGAGTCAATCATGGCAAACTTTGGTCCAATCAGATCCATTTCATCATCTTTATATCAAGGTTTAGCGATTGTCGATGCAGTGGATCAAGAAGTTGAATTTAAGGATGGTTCAAAGAAAAAGATTACTTCTTCTAACTATCGTTCAATTCTTACACAAACCAAAGATGCTGAAGATCGTCAAAAAGTCTTTGAAGCTGCATTTAAACGGTATAAAGATAATAAAACAGCGTTTGCAGCAACTTATAACTTAGTCTTACAACAACTTGCTGCTAACTATAAATCAAGAGGATATAATTCTGCTTTAGAAGCTGCTTTATTTAGAAATAATATTCCAGTAGAAGTTTATAAAAACTTAATGGATGCTGCATATGAAAATACAGATGGTATTAAACGTTACTTAAACTTAAGAAAGAAACATTTAAAACTAGAAAAACACCGCACATATGATCGTTTCTTAGATTTAGTTACAGATGATACTAAATATACATATGAAGAATCAAGAAATATTTTCTTTGAATCTATCAGTCATTTAGATCCTGTATTTGTTGAAAGACAAAAAGAAGCTGTTAAAGATGGATTTGTCGATGCTTTCCCTGGTGATGGTAAACGTACAGGGGCTTATTCTTCTGGTTTTTATGGATTCCATCCATATATATTATTAAATCATGATGATACACTTGATGCTTTATTTACATTAGCTCATGAAGCTGGACATTCTGCACATACATTATTTTCTAATGAACATCAACCAATGGCAACATCCGATTATACAATTTTTGTGGCTGAAATCGCATCAACATTTAATGAACATAACTTATTAGATTATTTAGTAGGTAAATCAACAACCAAAGAACAAAAAATTGCATTACTACAAAAAGCAATTGATGGTATTATGGCTACATTCTTTAGACAAACATTGTTTGCAACTTATGAATATAAAGCAAACGAACTTGTTGAAAAAGGCATGCCAATTACTGAACAATCATTATCTAAGATTATGATTGATCTATACAAACACTTCTATGATATTGATATTACAGAAGAAAATGGTAAAGAATACGTTTGGGCTTATATTCCACATTTATTCCATACACCATTTTATGTATACCAATATGCAACAAGCTATAGTGCATCACTTAAGATTTATGCAGATGTGAAAGCGAATAAAGCTGGAGCTATGGAAAAATATTTAGGTCTTCTTAAATCAGGTGGTAGTGATTATCCAGTAAACCAAGCAAAAAAAGCTGGAGCTGATTTAACAAATAAAGAAACTTTCATGGCTGTGATTAAACGTTTCAATGAACTTGTCACAGAACTTGAAAAAACACTTGAAGCATAAATTAAAAAAGTGTTATAATAAAGGTGCAATGATAAGGAACAAGTAATTTTATGGATGTGTTTATAGAGAGTTGGGATGCTGGAAACCAATAACACTAAATAAGATGAATGGACCCTTGGAGCAAACAAGTATCATCGGCTTTAACGATGTTGAGGGCTAGATTTTAATCTAGAACTAAGGTGGCACCGCGTTTATAAAGACGTCCTTAGATGATAAGGACGTCTATTTTTTATTTTTGGAGGTATTAAATATGAAAAGATTAGTCTCAGGTATTAAACCCACAGGATCACTGACATTAGGAAATTATATTGGAGCGCTTAGACAGTTTGTTAAACTGCAAGACGAATTAGAAGATACAGAATTCTTCATTTTTATTGCGGATCTTCATGCAATTACAACCCCACAAGAAAAACAAGCATTAAAGAAAAGTATAAAAAGCATTGCTGCTTTATACATTGCTTGTGGTCTTGATCCAAATAAAGTCAATTTATTTGTTCAATCAGAAGTTGTTGAGCATGCTGTTTTAGGATATATCATGGAATCAACAGCTTATGTTGGTGAAATGGAAAGAATGACTCAATATAAAGATAAAAAACAAAAACAAACAGAAGGCATTAGAACATCACTGCTTACTTATCCAGCACTCATGGCTGCAGATATCTTGCTTTATGATGCTGATATTGTCCCTATTGGTGATGATCAAAAACAACATCTTGAATTAACACGTAATCTTGCACAAAGATTTAATAACTTATATGGTGATACGTTTGTAGTACCTGAAGGATTTTTCCCAAAAACAGGTGCCCGTATTAAATCTTTAACTGAACCAGATAAAAAGATGGATAAATCTGCAGAAAATCAAAAAGCGTATATCTTACTTTTAGACGATTTAAATCAAGTGAAAAACAAGATTAGATCTGCAGTAACAGATAGTGATACAGCTATTAAATATGATTTAAAAAATAAAGCTGGTGTATCTAGTTTACTTCAAATCTATGCTTCTTTAACAGATTTATCTATAAAAGACATTGAACTAAAATATAAAGATTCAAACTATAAAGAGTTCAAAGAAGATTTAGCAAAAATAGTTGCAGATACTTTAAAACCGATTCAAGAAAAATATCAAGAAATCATTAACAGTCCTTATTTAGATGAGGTTTTAGATCAAGGTAGACAAAGAGCATCTGAAATTGCTAGAAAGAAAATGTTTAAAGTTTATAAGCGTATCGGTTTAGGCCGAGTTAAATAATAAAAATAACGGTGCAAATAATTGCATCGTTATTTTTTATATTCTAGCTTCAAATGTTTTAATAGGATACATGACATCTCCATCAATTTGAAGATATGTATAATTTTCAAAGGTGATACTTACATGTTCAACTCTCTTGATGGAAACATATCTTCTAAAGATGACATGCCAACCAAGATAGATCGTTGGGAAAATGAAAATTAAAAGCCATTTAGGTATTTTTTTAACCATGACTACATATAAACTTCTTTCATTTCTACTCGCTTTAGGGGCAATTTTCATCCCACCACCAAAATATGGTGCATGCATGACACTTACAAACCACATTTTATTTTCTGTGATAGACTTGCCATCATAAGTGACGGTTGCTTTAATAGGTTTAAATTTTGCAAATCCCTCAAATGCGTGTCTAAAATAGTTTAGCTTGTTCTTCTTATATTTAGAGTGATTGACCAAATATCCGATAAAACCATCAAGACCAGCACCAGCACCATTTAAAAAATATTGGTTTTGATTTTCGTATGTCACAGTCGGCAAGTCTTTTAAGTAAGGTTTGATTAATACAACTTTTTCTTTTGTTTTTAAACTTCTGATAAAGTCATTACCTGTACCTGCTTGATACATGTATAAAGGATTTGGATAGTCTAACTCATAAATTTTATTTGCTAGTCTATTTAATGTCCCATCACCACCCACTAATATTAAACGATCATGAGGATCAAGCGTTTTTAAAAAAGCTTGGACATCAGTGATATCAAGTAGGTTTTGTGTTTTAACCTCGTTCCCTTTACCTTCTAAGTGATCAACAATGCTTTTAATGAATTTTTCTTTTCTGCCATTTCTTGATAAAGGATTAAACAATAATATATCCATCATAATCTCCTAGTTTAAGATCACAAGTGCGTATTTTTTCTTTCCTCTTCTCATCATGACATAACGATTGTGATATGTTTGTTCTTGCTTTAAAGTATATGTTAAATCATCAATTTTATCACCATTAATGCTTACAGCATTGCTTGTGATAAATTGTCTTGCTTCTCGTTTTGAAGATGCTAATTTGGTTTCAACCAGTGCATCTACTAACTCTGTTCCACTTGATAGATGTGCTACATCAAGTGTTTTTTCAATCATTTTAAACTCATTTTCATTTAAGTCTTCAAAATCTCCACTAAATAATGCGTTTGTGACTCTTAATGCTTCATTTAATGCATTTTTACCATGAACAAGTTCAGTAACTTCTTCTGCAAGTTTCTTTTGAGCTTCTCTTAGCTCTGGAGCTTTATTTAATTTTTCTTCTAAAACTTCAATATCTTCTTTAGATAATAACGTTAATGTTTTTAAGTAATTCATCACATCTTGATCAGATGCATTTACGAAATATTGATATATTTCATATGGGCTTGTTAGATCTTTGTCTAGCCATAATGCACCAGATTCACTTTTCCCAAATTTTGATCCGTCAGCTTTTAGTAATAATGGTGAACTTAAACCAACAGCTTTTGATTCTTCACCCTCTAATTTTCTAATAAGTTCTAACCCTGTAGTGATATTTCCCCATTGATCAGACCCACCAAACTGGATTTTACAATCATGTGTTCTATATAAATGAAGAAAGTCGATTGCTTGAATCAGCATATAAGAAAATTCGGTATAAGAAATACCAACATCTAATCTTTTTTGAACTGTATCTTTGGCAAGCATATAATTAATAGAAAAATGCTTACCATAGTCTCTTAAAAAAGAAATCATATCGATATTTTTAATCCAATCATAGTTATTCACAAAAATAGCTTTTTCTGAATCTAAAAAAAGACTTAATTGATTTTTAATTTTATCTGCATTTTTAAGTGATTCTTCTAATGTTAATAGTTTTCTTTCACTGGTTTGTCTTGGATCTCCAATTAGACCTGTTGCCCCACCGATTAAGACAATTGGTGTATGTCCATATTTTTCCAGTAACAACATTCTAACAATTTGAACCAAATGACCTACTGTAAGTGATTCTCCAGTTGGATCAAAACCACAATAAAACTTAACACTTTCTTCATTTAATAAGCGTTTAGCTTCTTCTTCGTTACTGACGTCTTTAATCAGTCCACGCCATTTTAAATCATCATATAGATTCATAATTCCACTCCTTGTTTTATAAATAAAAATCCGCGTCTTCAAGGCGCGGTTTTTCTCATCGCCTTCAAGGCTCATTACTGGCGACCCCCATTTGAGGGTCTTTTTATTTGCCCAATTGCCTTTGTCACCCTTACTTACCCGTAAACGGGTCCTTATACTCTTTTAGACTTCTCTTGTCTTTAACTTGGTCTTCTAATTCTTGATTCCGGATGTAGTTTTCGACTGTTTTTTTGTTTAGACCTACGGTCGAAACATAGTACCCTTCTGACCAGAAGTGCCTAGATCCATAGTTATATTTTAAGTTTGCATGCTCGTCAAATATGATCAAGCTACTTTTACCTTTCAAATATCCCATGAATGAACTTACTGCTAGTTTTGGTGGTATCTTGACGAGCATATGTATATGATCACTCATGGCATGTGCTTCGACTATCTCTACGCCTTTGTATTCACAAAGTCGCCTCAAATATCTGCCTATATCACTTCTTAGCTTACCATATATTGCTTTTCGTCGATATTTCGGACAAAATACAATGTGATATTGGCAGTTCCATTTTGTGTGTGATAAACTACTAGTGTCATCGTTTCTCTTTGACATCGGTGATAGAATCCTCCTTGGTTTGATTGGTGTAAGGCAATTGGTTATGTCCATTATACCAACCAAGAGGATTCTTTTTGTTTATCGCTTCCGCTTTTCTGGTCTCACCCGCATAGCAGGTGGTTTTATGTTACTCTTCGAGCAACATAATAAAAATCGCCCTTAGAACACTCTAAGGACGAATATATTTCGCGGTACCACCTTAGTTCTAGGTTACCCTAGCACTCAAAATCATAGTTGATCTCCATAAGTGTAATTCAAGTTTTATTTTCTCCTCATGTTCCACCATCATGAAGTCTCTACTTTAGGTTTTTAAAACTCTACTATTTTTATTTCATCGATCGATTAAATTTTTCTTGTTGACTCACGATTAACGATATAATGCGGTAATATAATTCTAATATTATCAACATCTTTAGAGTTCATTAATTTTGTGAGTAGTCTCATTGAGACAGCACCTATATCATACACTGGAACATCGATAGATGTCAAGTTAGGTCTTGATAAAAGTGCATACTTAGTATTTTGGAATCCAGCAACAGCTAAATCTTCAGGAACTTCTTTACCATGATCTCTTGCGATATTCATAAAGCTTACAGCAATTGAGTCTCTTACACCAATGGCTGCATCGATTCTTTTATCGCTAAAGAATGTTGTAAAGTGTTGGCGGTTAATGTGTGTATCACCACTTGTTCTAAAGATTTTTGGTTCAAGACCTGCTTCAACCATTGCTTTTTGATAACCAGCTTCTTTTTTATCATTGACTGAATAACGACGTGCAGTACTTAGTAGATAAATATCTTTACGATTATCATCAATCATCATCTTTGTAATTTCATAACCAGCTTTTTCATAATCAATGGATACCATAGGTACTGTTGCGTCATCCGTAACAACATTTGCTAAAACAAATGGAATTTGATTATCTACAAAAACTCTTCTGACTTCATCAATACTTTTTTCGCTCAGTTCGTCATTTAAATATAGAACTCCATCTAATTGTTCAGCCACAATATCTTGTAAGATATCATTAACATCCATATCTTCGCGAATTGAAAAAAGCTTAACTGAATATTTATAGTTTTGTGCGATATCACCGATACCACCTAACATTTCAGCAACTGAAGCTCTAGTGACATCTGAAATAACGATACCAACCGTTGTTGTTTTTCTACTTGCTAGACCTCTAGCAATTACATTTGGTCTATACCCTAATTCCTTGATGACTTTTAAGACACGTTGTCTTGTTTCTTCTTTTACCTTTTCAGGGTTATTTAGTACTCTTGATACTGTAGCTAAAGATACACCAGCAGCACCAGCAACATCATAAATGGTTGCATTACCCATCAATATCACCTCTTTAAATCTTATTTTATAGTGATATTATATCATGTGGTGTAAAGGCTTTCAAGCATTTTATGAAAATATTTTCATTCGCTTACAAAAAAAAATAAAGAGGCGATCGCCTCTTTATAAAACTTATCGTTTTTCTTTAATTCTAGATGCCTTAGCTGATAACGTGCGAATATAGAATAATCTAGCACGTCTTACCTTACCTCTACGTGGTACCTCGATATGATCAATCGCAGGTGAATGTAGTGGGAAAGTACGCTCAACACCAATACCGTAAGAAACTTTTCTTACTGTAAATGTTTCAGAAACTCCACCGCCTTGTCTTTTAATAACAAGACCTTCGAATAACTGAATACGTTCACGGTTACCTTCTTTAATCTTAACGAATACTTTAACAGTATCCCCAGCACTAAATTCAGGTACTTCTTTGATGTAAGCATTTGTAATTGAAGCAATTAATGCTTGCCCTTTTAATCTAGCCATGTTCGTCTCACTCTCTTTCTTCCAATGTTCTTGTTATCCAAACAGCGGACCATTGTGCATTTTCGGCTTTTTTATTATATCAAAGTTCAATTGAACTTGCAACCTTTTTCACTATTTTTCGTTTTCAGATTTGATTTCTTCTAAAATCATTTTTTCTTGATCTGTTAGTTTGATTTTTTTAATTAAATCTGGACGTTTGTGATAAGTTCTTTTAATACTTTCTTTTTGACGCCAATCTTCGATGTTTTTATGATGTCCTGACCTTAAAATTTCTGGAACATGATATCCCTTATAACTTTCAGGTTTTGTGTATTGTGGATATTTTAACCATCCGTTTTGAAGACTATCTTCCATAAAAGATGCTTCTTGAATGACACCAGGGATAAGTCTAATGACCGCATCACTTAAAATCATTGCTGGTATTTCACCACCAGTTAATACATAATCACCAATCGATATTTCTTCATCAATAAACGCTTCTATTCTTGCGTCTATACCTTCATAATGTCCACAAATCAAAATCAAATGTTTAAATGATGCTAACTTTGTTGCCTTTTTTTGATGAAATACTTTTCCTTGTGGGGAGAGCATAATCACATAACTATCATCAGTTTTTAACTTGTTAATGACATCATAAAATGGTGGAAACTGCATAAGCATACCGACTCCACCACCATAAGGTGTATCATCAATTTTGTTATGCTTTTGATGGGAATAATCTCTTAATTGATGTAAATGAATTTCAACTAAGTCTTGTTCAATCGCGCGTTTGATAATTGATGTTTCTAAAAAAGTTTGGAAAAACTCAGGGAAAATTGTTATGATATCAATTTTCATAATAATCCCTCAATTGGTTTAATGATAATTTTTTGATCATCAATATCTCCAATAAACTCTTTGATAAAAGGGATGAGTACTTTTTTTCCATCTAACTTTTCTACTTCTAGTAAATGTCCTTGTGGTACTTCGATTAAACTAGTTGCTTTTCCGACAACACTTTGATCCTCCAAAACAACATCTTTACCAATAACTTCTTCGTAATGATAGTCATCATCTTCCAATTGATCATCGATGTCTTCATCTGAATAAACAAACAGTCCTTTAAAAGGAAGAACATCATTGATATTATCATAACCTTTGAATTTAACAATGTACATACCTTTATGGACTCTAACTTGCTCAATTTCAAAGACTTTTTTTTGATCTTTATTTAAGGTGTATATCTCATGCCCAACTAAAAAGCGGTCAAAATCACTTAAATTGTAGATTTTAACCTCGCCTTTAATGCCATGTGTATTTGTAATCTTTCCTATTTGATACATGGATAATCTTCCTTAAAACGCATCAATATCAATGTGTACACGTTTATTTTCTTTTGACGCTCCAGCGTAAACGATGGTGCGCATAGCACTCGCAATTTTACCGCCTTTACCAATGACACGGCCTAAATCAGCCTCATTCACTAAAAGTTGAATGGTAATGGTATTATCATCGGTTGATAATATTTTTACTAAAACATCATCAGGGTACACGACTAATGGCACTATCATATTTTTGATAAGCTTTTCAAAATCTACCGCCATACTTCATACCCCCCTAATTTATTTATCTAAAACGTTGTACTTCTTAAATAAACTTCTAACAGTATCCGTAGGTAATGCACCATTATTCATCCATTTTTGTACTTTTTCTTGATCAACAGAAACTTTTCCAATAAGTGGATCATATGTTCCAATGATTTCTAGGAATTTACCGTCTCTTGGTTTACTTGATTCGCTTGCTACAACTCTATAAAATGGTCTCTTATTTGAACCAAAACGTTGTAATCTTAATCTAACTGCCATGTGTTTTCACTCTCTTTCTTTTGATTATACATATCTATTATAACGATTTTTTTATATCTGTCAAGTATTTTTCCTTAACACTTAAAAATTTAATTCGTCGTTATAAGTTTGTGAAGGTCCAAAGTGTTTTAATCCCTTCACATTTTTCATTTGTTTTTGAATCATTTGTTCATTTGATTTGTCAAAATAAACAACAGCATAGTTTTGCTTTTCAGAGATATATGTTATATCCACTGGCAAATTTTTAAGCTTGTTTAAGACGTGTTTCCCATGATAGATGGCAACATATGAAATTCTGTTAGTGTACATGGCAACTGCCTCCTTTTTTAATCATTCCAAATTTGTTTGGAGCTGGCACGTGATCTGAAACAGTCTTAGATAACTCATTTAAAAACTCATTGAGTTCTGTTTCAAATGCTAACTCTAGTGATAAATATTTTTTTACTTCTGGTTGTTCATATAAGTTTTTCTTAGATTCACTTAATCGTTTGATAGCATCTTTATAGTCTGGATGATATTTTCCACCTTCATCCATAATTTTTTGATAATATATTTTAGCTTCTTCAAAAGCTTTGATTTCATTTGGATAAAGATGATCAATATTTTGGTTTAATATTTTGATTTCTTTGAGTTTTGAATCTTTTAATATTTCTTCAAGCACGTCATATGCTTTGATGATGATTTCAGTCAACTAAATCCCTTCTTTCTATTTTTTGACAATCACCAAGTTTTAAATCACCTAGTGATAGCTTCCCTATTTTTATTCTCTTTAAGTATAACACTTTATACCCAACAGATGAAAACATGCGTTTGACTTGATGAAACTTACCTTCATCTATTGTAATATAGACGATATGTTCATTTGTTTTTATCTCTAGTGCTTTCGCAACATAAGGATTTTGTTTACCATCAAGGATGGTCACACCTGATAAAAGTTCTGCTTCATGGTAAAAAGGTTGATCCAGGTGTGCTTCATATACTTTTGGTAAATGATAATTCGGATGTGTGATTTCATGTAAAAACTTACCATCAGTGGTTAAAATAAGTAAACCTTCAGTATCAACATCAAGTCTACCAGCAATTGAAAAATCAAAACGTTGGTAAGGTTCTTTGATCAAATCAGTTACACAAGGAAACATTTCATCCTTATTTGCCGAAACATATCCTTTTGGTTTATTCAACATCAGATGAATAGGGAACTCATAATATATATAGGTTTTATCAATATATACTTTTTCAAGGTTTGGATCAAAACTATGGTTTTGTGCCAATATACGCTTATCATCAATCATGAATTCATGTTTTTCTAAAAATGATTTTGCTTGTTTTCTAGTGCAAAATTTCATTGAACTTAAAAATTTATCTACGCGCATAGTTCCTCCTAAATGTGTTATAATAAATTTGAGGTGTATATATATGATATTAATGAAAAACATCATTCGTGAAGGCCATAAGACACTTGAAACAGTTGCTAAAGAAGTGAAAGTTCCTTTATCGAATGCAGATAAAAAATTGTTAAAAGATTTATTACAATATGTTAAGAATTCTCAAAATGAAGATATGGTTGAAAAATACGGACTTCGACCTGCAGTAGGTATCGCTGCTCCACAAGTCAATGTATCTAAACGCATGTTTGCATGTCATGTTCAAGATTTTGATGGTACGCTTTACTCTTACGCTTTAGTAAATCCTGTCTTGACACATAAGAGCAAAGAACTCATTTATTTACCTGGTGGTGAAGGTTGTTTAAGTGTTGATCGTGAAACAGAAGGTATCACACCAAGATATAAATCTGTTACCTTTGAAGCACTTCACTACGATATTAAATCTGATCAATTAATTCCTGTGAAATTGGAATTAGAAGGTTATATTGGTATCGTCTTCCAACATGAGTTTGATCACATCAATGGTATATTATATACAACAAAACTATTTGATGAACTACCACATGCAAAACCTGCATTTGAATTTCACCTTGATCAAAATATTGAAACAGTAGAATAATTATTTTTTAAAAACGATATTTACAACTTTTATCTGATTACTCAAAATGTCATCATAGGTGACATTTTTTGTTTCTTCATTTGGAAATATGCGACGAGAAAGATCATCAATTTGTTGTTTTTCTTGTTTTTTCTTATTTGAGAAGATCTTCTTGAAAAATCCTTCTTTTTTTACTGATGGTTCAAATATTTCATGATAAAACTCATTATCCATCATCAGTAAACCAGAGAATTTATCTCTAATTAACTTTTTAAATAGATTGATGATGTCTGCTTTCCCATATCCAATAAGTTTTGGTTTCATTTTAAAATCTGCATCATGACACATGAAAGCTGATATTTTCTTTTTTAAGATTCGATATGATGTTGTTGTAGATTCGTGGGTCATCATGAAATAAACTGGATCAAATAAGACAGATAAATTATTGTTTTTCATCTTTTTAATGATGTATGCATAAGTATTTGCTTTATATGCATCATCAGGCACGATGATTAATTTTTTACTATGCTTAGCAGCATGAATGATCCATGGTTCTAATCTTAATTTAATGTTTTCGAACTCTTCAATAACATCATTAAATTTAGGCAATCTAATAAAAAGCTGGTTAACTTTAAGTTTATCAGCGAGCTTCACAATAAACTTAAACTCATCAAATGCAGTTGTTGCTTTTTGATCATTATTAATGTCATAAGCTTTGATTAATGTATCTATTGCTGCAATTTTAATTTTATTATTTTTAGTTTGTTCTAAAATATCTTTAATGCCTTTGTCATTGATTTCGATCAAAGGCTTATGATCATAGTAGCGAAGACAAATCGTATCTATTTGATGTCTTTTTACCAAATCAATTTGTTCTTCTAAATTTAGTTTACCTTTGTGATCAAAAAATCCTGTAATAGTACTTTTCACTTGTTGTCCCTCCACTCATACATGAGAATGCCACCGGCAACACTCACATTTAAACTCTCAACATGATCTGTTTTTATAGTAACATAATCATCACATAATGCTTTAACTTCTGCTTGTAAACCATGTCCTTCATTACCCATGACTAAAACAACCTTTTGATCATAATTTGGTTGTCCTTTCTCATGTGCGTCAGCTCCAACAATTTGATAGCCTTTAGCTTTTAATTCAGGCAATTTAAAAACTAAGTTAGTTCTTTCGATATAGCAATCAAATATAGCTCCTTTAGAAGCTCTAATCACCTTTTCATTATATAAGTCAGCTGATTTCTGACTTAAAATAATATGTCTAAAACCAAATGCTGATGCACTTCTAATTAAAGCACCGACATTATCAGGATCTTGAACATCATCTAGTGCAAGTATTTTTTTGGATTCAATCACAGTATTCTTTTTCTTACAAACACCGATTTGGTCGATGTAAGTTTCTGTTTGTTGGAGTTCATCCATCAACTCTTTAGAAATCAAAGTGCCATCTAAATCTGGATTTGATGTTAATATCTCAATGAGTTGATCGGTTTGTTTTGCTTTATCAATTAAGTGTTTTCCATAAACTAAAAACATATCATGGAAATCACGATATTTTTTGACTTTAAGTTTTTTCCATATCTTAAATTGTTTATTTTGTTTAGAAACAATCATCAATTTGAATCACCCTTTGTTTTTATATAGTTTTGGTATGCTTCTTTGACGCTAAATCCGTGTAATGTTAAATCAGTATCCGTTTGTGAACTGATATCTAATGACATGACTTCAGAAATTGCTTTTTCGATCAATGGTTCATAATCAAATGTTTGTTCGTATTTTTTTGCATATATTTCCCAAGGTTTTGTTACTGGGTTTCTTGGAACATAAATGCTACAACAATCATTAAAAGGTTTAATCGATATTTTGTATGTGTCAATCATTTTTGAAATATCTATAATTTCTTGTTTATCATAGGTGATGACTGGTCTTAATATAGGTAGTTTTGTTACTGCTTCAACAACTCCCATACTATATAAAGTTTGCGAAGCTACTTGACCAACAGATTCTCCATTTAATAGAGCTAAAATTTTGCTTTTTTGAGCAAATCTTTCAGCCATACGATACATCATTCTTCTCATCACAGTGATGATATATGGGTCAAATACATTTTTTAAGATTTCTTGGTGCATCTCACCAAAAGGTATAATGTGGAGTTTTATATGTCCATCTTGGGTGTAATTCGATAACACTTTTGCCAAATCAATCACTTTTTGTGTGGATTCAAGCGGTGTTAAGGGCGTTGATTCAAAATGAATGAGTTCTACTTCAATCCCTTGTTTCATTGCTAGATAACTTGCAACTGGTGAATCGATGCCACCACTCATCATCATAAGTCCTTTACCACCTGTGCCATAAGGAAAACCACCCATCCCTTTAATACTTGATAAATAAATGTATGTATGATCTTTTCTGATTTCTACATTTAAAATCTCTTCTGGATGTCTTACATCAACAACTAGCTTTTTATCGACTTTAGATAGGATCATTGGTGCAATCTTTCTGCTCATCTCTAGTGATGTTAATGGAAATGATTTATCAGCCCTTTTTGTTTCAACTTTAAAGGTCTTATATGGTCTATCAATCTCTTGTTTTAAAAGATCAATAGAAACCGCAACAATCTCATCAATATCATGAGATGCTAAATAAACAATACTAAACGAAAAAATACCAGGAATTTGCTTTAATCTACTTACCAGTTCTTTTTCATCTTCTAATATGTAATCTATATATATCCGATCATGTTCAAACTTAAATGATACTTCTAAATCGCTTAATTTATTTTGAACATGTACTCTAACTCTTTTGATAAAGAAATTAATGTTTTTACCTTTTAACATTAAATCCCCAAATCTAATTAATATTTTTCTTTTCAATGTTATCACCATATATTATTTTAACATATATGTTATAATATGTAAGGTGATTAGTTATGAAAATAATAGATTATATTGAACAAGCAAAAGCTTTATTAGAAACACAACCAAATCAAATTGCACTTTTATCAAATGCATCAGCGTTTATCAACGATACCGTTGACAATCTTAACTGGGCTGGTTTTTACTTATATGATGGAGATGTCTTAACTGTTGGTCCTTTTCAAGGACATGTCGCATGTTCAACCATCCCACTTGGGCAAGGTGTTTGTGGCGAAGCTGCAGAAAAGAAAATGACGATGATTGTTGATGATGTCTTAGCACACAAAAATCATATTGCATGCGATTCAAATTCCAGATCAGAGATTGTTGTTCCAATCATTATCAATGACAAACTTTTTGGTGTTTTAGACGTTGATAGTCCCGTTTTTTCAAGATTCGATGATGAATTAAAAAACTTCTTTGAAGCATTTGTAGATTTACTAACAAAATTGATTGACTTTTAACCTTTAGTAAGGTAAAATAAATAGCGTCGGTAAAAAGCAGGCAACTTTTTATCATAAGTGAGATCCCTACCTTTAGGAGCCCTTAGTAGCCATTCTGCTTTATGGTGAACAGAACATCGGGATACCTTGTGATTTAAGAAATTGCAATTTTTACCACCAAAAAAATATAGGAGGTAAAAATTATGTCACGTTTCACTGGATCAACATGGAAAATTTCACGTCGTTTAGGTTATTCAATTTCTGAAACAGGAAAAGAATTAAAAAAACGTCCTTATGCACCTGGTCAACATGGTCAACGTCGTTCTAAATTAAGCGGATACGGTCTTCAACTTCAAGAAAAACAAAAAGTTAGATTTACTTATGGCGTATCTGAAAAACAATTTAGAAGAATCTTCGATGATGCTGCTAAAATCAGAGGTATTCATGGTGAAAATTTCTTACGTTTATTGGAAGCACGTTTAGATAACGTTGTCTACCGTTTAGGTTTAGCTAGAACTAGAGCTCAAGCTCGTCAATTAGTAAACCATGGACACATCTTAGTTGATGGTAAAAAAGTAGATATTCCATCTTATCGTTTAGTTCCAGGTCAACAAATCAAGTTAAGAGAAAATTCTAAAGACTTAAAAGTTGTTAAAGAAGCTTTAGAAGCTCAATACAGAACTGTTGATTTTGTTACATACGACCAAGAAACAAATGTTGGTGTATTCGCGCGTTATCCTGAAAGAAATGAAATTCTTCAAGAAGTTAACGAACAATTAATCGTCGAATTCTACAACAGATAATAAACACTATCAAACAGAAAGCAACCCATTCAGGTTGCTTTTTTTGTGCATTAAGTTAAACAAAAAAATCCACAATTGTGGATTTATGTTGTATGTTTTTGTTATTTATTTAATGCTGCATTGACTAGCGTTAAAAATGAATCTGGATCTAGTGATGCTCCACCGACAAGTGCACCATCAATATCTGATTGTGCAAGTAGTTCATCCACATTATTTGGTTTTACTGAGCCACCATAAAGAATTCTAATTTGTTCTGCAACAGTTGTTCCATAAAGCTCAACTAAAACATCTCTAATTGCTTTAATGGTTTCATTTGCCTGTTCTGGTGTAGCAGTTTTACCAGTTCCAATTGCCCAAATCGGTTCGTAAGCAATCACTGTTTCTAACGCTTCTTTTTCAGTAACATTTTGATAAGCTTTTACAACTTGATCTTTGACAAATGTATTTGTAGTGCCATTTTCTCTAATTTCTAAAGATTCACCAACACAAACGATTGGTGTAATTTCATGACGCACAGCTTGAATGAGTTTTTTATTTACTGATTCATCTGTTTCATTATAATATTCTCTTCTTTCACTATGTCCGATGACTACATATTCAACACCATAAGACTTAAGCATGCCTGCACTGATTTCTCCAGTATAAGCACCTTCATCAAGTTCATGCATATTTTGTGCGCCAATTCTTAAATCTTCTCCCTCGCGTTTTACTAAGTCTCTTAAGAAGATTGCAGGTGCACAAATAACAGATTCTACTTTTTCTTTTTCAGGAACCTTAACGTTTACAGCATAGATGAATGCTAATGCATCATCTTTTGTCTTAAACATTTTCCAGTTTCCTGCGATCATTGGAATTCTATTCATAGAATTATCCTAAAATTGAAGAAACATCTTTGATTGCTTCTTCAGCTCTTGATCCTCTCGCTACAATTCTTACGTTTTCACCATAAGGTACTGCTAAACTCATAAGTGCGAGGATTGACTTTAAGTCAACAATTTTGTCTTGATAATGTAATTCAATTTCAACAGCGTATTTTGATGCTGTTTGTACAACTTTTGCAGCTAAACTAGCGTGTAATCCAGTTGTACTTTTAATCATAATTTCTTTTTCCATAGTTATATCTCTCCTTTTAAAACATTGGTGGTGTTGAAATCCAAAGCACCTTTGCATGTTGGTTACTAGGATTCATCAAATAATGTTCTTTATTTGCTAAATAATAAAATGTTTCACCTTTTCTAATCACATATCTCTTCTTGTTTAAGATCAGAGTGACTTGTCCTTCTAGAACATAGCCGAATTCTTCACCAGCATGTGGATCATCAATTTCAGATTGTCCACCTGGTTCAATGTCAATGATGATAGGTTCCATTTCATATTTTAATGCGTTTGGTACTATCCAGCTAATCATGTGTTTGAGTGCATGATTTTCTTTTTCATAAAAATCTTCTTTTTTGAAGACCACCGTTTGTTCTTCTTCTTTACTAAAGAATTCGTGAACATCAGTTCCTAACACCTCTAAAATCGAAAATAAGGTTTGCATCGATGGAGATGTTAAATTGTTTTCTAGTTGAGATATATATCCTTTAGTTAGTTCTAAACGGTTTGCTAGCTCTTCTTGGGTTAAGTTGTTGCCTAACCTAAGTGCTCTTATTTTTTTCCCAATATTTACCATATGTTACTTGTTATCAACACATTCAATACCAGGTAGTAATTTTCCTTCTAAGTATTCTAATGATGCACCGCCACCTGTTGAAATGTGTGTGAATCCATCTTCTAATCCAAATTGAATCACTGCAGCTGCTGAGTCACCACCACCAATAATCGTTGTTGCTTGATCTTTGATTTCAACTAAAGATTGAGCAATGTGGCGTGTACCATCTGCAAATCTTGGGAACTCAAATACTCCTAGTGGACCATTCCATACGACTGTTTTTGCATCTTTGATGATTGAATCAAACTTTTCAGCAGTTCTAGGTCCGATATCCATACCCATTTCATCTGCTGGAATTTGATCAACAGTTCTGACATTTTTTTCAGTTTCAGGATCAAATCCTTTTCCTGTAACAATATCATCACCTAGACAAATTTTGCCTTTTGATAATTCTAATAATTCTTTAGCTAAGTCTACTTTATAAGCTTCTAATAAAGAAGTACCAATTTCATATCCCATCGCTTTAAAGAATGTATATGCCATACCGCCACCAATTAAAACACGGTCTGCAACTTTAAGTAAATTTTTGATTACTTCAATTTTATCTGAAACTTTCGCTCCACCTAAGATTGCTACAAAAGGTCTTTCTGGGTTTTCTAAAGCTCCACCGATAAAATTAATTTCTTTTTCTAATAAAAATCCTGCAACAGTTTCTTTGATATTAGATGCAACTCCAACATTTGAAGCATGCTCGCGATGAGCAGTTCCAAATGCATCATTGACGAATACATCGCCAAGTGAAGCCCAATATTTACCTAACTCAGGATCATTCTTACTTTCTTTTTTACCATCTAAATCTTCGAAGCGTGTATTTTCAAACATTAAGATTTCCCCATTGTTTAATGCTGATACAGCCTCTTCTAATTTTTTACCTCTTGTTTCAGGAATAAATTTAACTTCTTGGTTTAATAATTCGCTAAGTCTTTTTGCTACAACGCTTAAGCTATTTTTTTCTAAATCTTTAGCTTCTTTGATTCTGCCTAGATGTGAAAATAATATTGCTCTACCACCTTGTTCTAAAATATATTTAATCGTAGGTAGCGCTTGGACAATACGATTTTCATCACTGATTTCTCCGTCTTTTAATGGAACGTTAAAATCAACTCTTACTAAAACTTTCTTGCCTTTTAATTCAACATCTCTTACAGTCTTTTTAGCCATATGATTTCCTCCTTAAATGGTTTTTTGTTCTTGTTATAAGCCGTTATTATTATAACACTATTTGTATACATTTTCTATAAGATTAGCTATGAAAATGTTTTACTTTATAGGATTTAATCATATCTAACCTTCTTATTTGCTTTAACCATGCTTTTTCAGTCATTTTTATATGGATTTGTGATTCATCATGGAAAATCATCAATATCATGTCATTTTCTACGATAAAACGCTTAATTTCAGCATAATTAATCCATATAACATCCATTTGTTTAATAGATTTTGTTGGAATAAACTGCAAGTGATCAGCAATATATACTGGAATCTTATATTTGTAGTCAAAAACCTTCCTACAAGCTGTTAAATATCCTTCTAGTGTAAAGAGATAGCTTATACACAAAAGTTTAATATAACTTATACTACTAGCCTTATGTGTATACTTAGTTTTTTCTTGATAAATATCACACCCATACTTACTGTTAACTATATAATTCATCGTTTTTTCCTCAAAAAAAAAGCCTTTCGGCTTTTTATAGTTAGTCTTTTAATTTCAATACTTGCTCTGTTTCAGGGTTGAAGAAATGTGATTTGTTCATATCAAGTGCTAATTTGATTTCATCACCAATAGCGATGTTTGCTCTTGCATTTACAACTGCACAAATATTTGAATCATTAACTTGTGTATAAATATTAGTTTCAGATCCTAATAACTCTGCAACATCAACTTTTAATTTAAGAACTGCACCTGGGTATGTATCCATAACAACTTTTTCATCATGAATATCTTCTGGTCTAATACCTAAGACGATTTCTTTGTCTACTAAACCATTTGATTTAATGATTTCCATCTTATCTTCAGGTACTTGAACTTTGTGGTCACCAGCAGTAAATACGCCTTTTTTATCAACTTTGCCAAAGATAAAGTTCATTGGAGGTGTACCGATGAATCCAGCAACGAACATATTTTCTGGATTATCATAAATATCTTTTGGAGCACCAACTTGCATGATATAACCATCTTTCATAACAACAATTCTTGAAGCCATTGTCATCGCTTCAATTTGGTCATGGGTTACATAAATTGTAGTTGTTTCAATCTTATTGTGAAGTTTAATTAACTCACCGCGCATTTGTACACGTAATTTAGCATCTAAGTTTGATAATGGTTCATCCATTAAGAATACTTTCGCATTACGTACGATTGCTCTACCTAAGGCAACACGTTGTCTTTGCCCACCTGATAAAGCTTTAGGTTTACGTTTTAAGTATGGAGTAAGACCTAAAATATCAGCAGCTTCATTAACTTTTTCATTGATTACATCTTTTGGCATTTTTCTAAGTTTTAAACCAAAAGCCATGTTATCATAAACAGTCATATGTGGGTATAAAGCGTATGATTGGAATACCATTGCGATATTTCTATCTTTAGGTGCTTTATCATTGACTAATTCATCATCAATGTATAATTCTCCTGAAGTAATTTCTTCTAGACCTGCAATCATTCTTAAAGTTGTTGATTTCCCACAACCTGAAGGTCCTACGAATACAATAAATTCTTTGTCTCTAATTTGTAAATTAAAGTCGAAAACAGCTTGTACGCCATTTGGATAAACTTTGTTAATATCTTTTAATTTTAAAGTAGCCATCTTTTTTTCCTTTCAAATTTCGTTATCGTAATTTCATTATAACAATAGTTAACCTAAAAAAAAATGTGCACGATGCACACATTTTATTTTGTAAGTAATAAATGGTATATGATAAACCCATCCATAAATTTTCTGACATCAAATCCTGTACTTTGAAAAAATTTATCTAGTCTTTGAGTCAGTGTATTTCGATGAACATAAAGTGCTTTAGCAGCTAATCCTACATTTTGTCCATGTTCTAAAAATGTCTTAATGGTCTCAATCATCATCTGATCAAAACTAAACTTTTTAAAAACATAATCTTTAAAGCTGTGATCAAACATTTTGACAAAATGCAACATAATAATGCGATCATTTAAGTAATTATAAGCATTAAAATTGATTTGAGCTATTTTTTCTTTGATGAATAAAGATTGCTCTTTTAAATCTTCTTTTGACATATATTGATGAGATTCATAAAGTCTAAAATCTACAAGTGTATCTTGTGAGAGATTTATAATAATATCTTTTAAAGAAAGATCGATTGTATGATTAAAATATATCCATATCTGATGATCATTTACATCGATATCTTTAATATCTATAAATTCCGAAAAAAGCGATACAATCATCGGCTCATATTGCTCTATTCTTGATTTACTTTCGATAATGATATATTTAAGCATGAAACCACCTTTTAAATTGGAAGTAAGTCACTCACAAATGTATATATTGTTTGATAATCGATTAAAAGAATATATGCATCTCCATATAAATACTGAATACCAATTAGTTCTAATTGTAAATTAAACACAGGACTTCCATTAGCATTCATGGAACTAATCATTTCTACATATGATTGGTCATTTTGATTTAAATAATATCCTAATCTGTGTATATTTTGTGATGGATGATCATTAGAAATCATTAATACCATTTCATTGGTTAATGGTAAATAGTCTGCAAGTTTAGCTTTTGGATAATAAACACCAGTTCTTTCAACACGAATGATCCCTAAACTATAACTTGAGTCTGCTGCATAAATTTCACCTTCATATTCAGTGCCATAAGCATCATGAACATAGTAATTAATATACTGACTATTTAGATCGATCATTTCAAATGTTGTTAGTAGGTATAAATAGTTTTGATCAAAATATATTAGTGTTGCTGTACCATATTTTCTATCAGTTACACTATTAAAACGGTTAAAGGTTTCTTTTTCTAACATAAATACAGATAAAGTTGTTTGATTGGTTGCATCATTCATAATATCTTTAAAATCATCAAAACTAACAACATCGTGCATGATGTATGCATTGTACTGATCGGATAATAAACGATACTCATTAGTATCTTCTTCAATGACAATCATGCCACAACTTTGTAAAAAAAGCACCATTGCTAAAACTAAAATCATATATATTTTTTTCATGAGGAAGTCACCACCTCTTCATAGCTAAACTCATAAAGTTCAAAAAATTCAAAAATCTTTTCTGTTGGAACAGCAAATGCAAATGTTGATGTATCATTATTGCTCAAGAAGTTTCCAGCAAAAATGACACCTACAACTTCATATGCATCATTTATAACTGCGCTACCACTACTTCCGGTTTTAACTGGTGCATCAACGATAAGTACTTCAAAATTGATGGTTGATGTTCCATTAGAATCTACATCAATTTCATCCACATCAATAAGTTCACCCATGGTAATACCATTGATTTGTCCATTTGGATATCCAACGACAAATACAGGGTCTCTAAAATTGAGTGAGTCATTATCAAAAGTTAATACATCTAATTTATCATCTTGTTTAAAAAATGATAACAAAGCGAGATCATAATTAGGATCGGATGCAATCAGTTGTGCTGAATGTTTCCGACCAAAATTATCTGTAATTGTTAATACAACTTGAAAATCATTTGAATTAATCACATGATAATTTGTTAATACATAGTACTTTGTTTCATCTTCATAAAAGATAAAACCCGAACCGATAGAACTTGATTGATTTACAATCACCGATTTTGTAACTTTAACAATTGAGTCAGCAACCTCAAATGATAAATCATTATATAAGTCAATATAATTTTGATATATATCATTTCTAGCATTAACATCTTGTTGATACTGCATTAAAAGATCATCATATGTCATTTGTCTGACACATGAAGATAGTCCTAAACTGATTAAAATAAGTAAAACGACAACATATAATTTCTTCATGATTATCACCTTATGTATATTTTACGCTAAAAAGAGTACAAAAAAAAGGTATTTATGTTAAACAAATACCTCTTTTATCATTTTTATCCGATTGAACCTTCCATCTCAAGTTTAATGAGTTGATTTAATTCGATTGCATACTCCATAGGAAGTTCTTTTGCAAAAGGCTCAATAAAGCCCATAACAATCATTTCTGTTGCTTGTTCTTCTGTTAAACCACGACTCATTAAATAAAATAATTGTTCTTCACTGATTTTTGAGACTGTAGCTTCATGTTCTAGGAAAACATCGCTGTTTTTTACAACATTTGTTGGAATGGTATCACTAAATGAATAATCATCTAAAATGATTGTGTCACACTCAACATGTGCTTTAGCCCCTTTTGCTTTCTTACCAAAATCAACCTTACCACGATAGTTAACTGATCCACCACCACGGCTAATAGATTTAGATATGATCGTTGATGTTGTGTTTGGCGCTACATGGATCATCTTAGCTCCAGCATCTTGGATTTGACCTTCTCCAGCAAACGCAATCGAAATTGTTGTTCCTTTTGCTCTTTCACCTAAAAGTACACAAGATGGATATTTCATATTAACACTTGAACCGATGTTACCATCTATCCATTCCATATGACCATTTTCATAGACAAATGAACGTTTTGTAACTAAGTTAATCACGTTGTTACTCCAGTTTTGAATGGTTGTATAACGGCACGTTGCATCTTTATGAACAACGATTTCTACGATAGCTGCATGAAGTGAATCTTTAGAATAAGTTGGTGCTGTACAACCTTCAACATAGTTAACGTATGCACCTTCTTCGACAATAATTAAAGTTCTTTCGAATTGACCCATTTGCTCAGAGTTAATTCTAAAGTATGATTGAAGTGGTTTAGGTACTTTTACACCTTTAGGTACATAGATAAATGAACCACCACTCCAAACTGCACTATTGAGTGCTGCATATTTATTGTCACTATATGGAATCACAGTTCCAAAATATTTTTTAACAAGTTCTGGATGTTCTCTTAAAGCTGTATCAGTATCCACATAAATAACACCCAAATCTTCTAATTCTTTCATTGTATTGTGGTATACAACTTCACTTTCAAACTGTGTCGATACACCAGCTAAATAATTTCTTTCTGCTTCTGGAATTCCAAGTTTTTCAAAAGTATCTTTAATTTCTTTTGGTACTTCATCCCAGCTTGTTTCTGCTCTTTCGCTTGCGCGTAAGAAATATGTGATTTCATCAAATTTGATGAAAGATAAATCTGGTCCCCAAGATGGATTTTCTAATTCTAAAAACTTCTTATAGCTTTTAAGACGGAAATCTAACATCCATTGTGGTTCATTCTTATATTTAGAAATAGCTCTAATAATGTCTTCATTAAGACCTTTACCAGTGTTGATAAGTGCTTTACTTTCGGTTTTAAATCCAAACTTATAATCACCAACAATGGCATCTATTTTCTTTTTATTGTCGTCCATCATTTTGCTTCATCCTCCTTTATTTTTAATAATCCTTGCTCAGCTGCTTTCCATGCTAATGTTGCACATTTTATTCTTGCAGGAAATTGAGAGACACCTTGATATACTATTGCATCTCCCTTAAGAATATCTGGATTATATGGATATCCTTTAATCAGCTCGTAAAATTCACGAATAATTTGTGTAGCATCATCGATGTCTTTGTTTAATAACGTTTCACTCATCACACTTGCGCTAGAACAACAAATAGAGCATCCTGTCCCTTGGTGTTTAATATCTGTGATCTGATGATCTTCAACTTTGAGTTGAACAGTCATTTCATCACCACAACTAGGGTTATTTAAATGTATAGTCATATATGATGGATCTGCAATAAATCCTTTATGTCTTGGATTTTTATAATGATCCATGATGACTTGTCTATAAAGTTGTTCTATATTCATCTTGTCCTCCTAAAATGATAAGAAAAAATCTTTTGCTGCTTTAATGCTTGAAACTAAAACATCACAATCATTAAAGTCATTGTATATATGAAATGATACTCTAAGTGTTGAGTTAACACCTAAGAATCTAGAGACTAATTGTGCACAATGATGCCCCGCTCTGACACTGACTTGATATTGATCTAACATTGTAGCAATATCATGTGGATGTATATCTTCAATATTAAAAGTTATGGTTGATATATCCGCATGTTTATTATAAATAGTTATACCTTCAATATCTTCTAATTTTTTTATTGTGTAGTCTCTAAGTGCTATTGTATGTTCATGGATATTGTCATATCCAATTTTTTGAATATAATCGACTGCTGCAGAAAGTCCAATTGCACCACTAATAATTGGTGTTCCTGCTTCAAATCTTAAAGGTGCATCTTTCCATGTTGCATGATCTTTAAAGACTTGATCCGCCATTTCTCCACCGTATTCAACTGGTTCTAACATGTTTAATAAATGGTTTTTACCAAATAAGACGCCTATACCAGATGGGCCAAACATCTTATGACCTGAAAAAGCCATAAAATCAACGTTTAAAGCCTTTACATCAACTGCCATATGTGGAACTGCTTGTGCAGCATCTAAAACGACTATGGCCCCTTTAGCGTGTGCTAAACGTGTGATTTCTTCGATTGGTGTTTGATAACCCATGACATTGGATACATAAGTTAAGGCAACGACTTTCGTATGGTCATTTAAAACCTTTTTAAATGCCTCAACAGTAATTCTACCTTCTTTACTTAGAGGTACATAAGTTAACGATGCACTGGTTTTCTTTGCTGTCATCATCCATGGAAGTATAGATGAGTGATGTTCTAATTCAGATGTGATGATTTCATCACCTTCTTTTAGAATGTCACGATAAGCATAAGCGACCATATTAAGTGCAGATGTTGTTCCTCTTGTAAAGATAATTTCATCTTCGTTTGCTCCAATAAATTTGGCAACATTTGTTCTTGATGCTTCATATAATCTAGTAGCCTCATAGGCTAAGTCATATGCACCACGATGAACATTAACTCCTAGATACTGATAATATCTATCTACATGATCAATCACTGATTTAACCTTGAGTGATGATGCTGCAGAATCTAGGTAAGTTAATTTAGGTTCTTTGCTGTATATAGGAAAATCTTGTCTTATTTTTTTTACATCTATCATATTCTTGAGTTTACGAGATTTACAAATCTTTCTCTTAATGGTTCATCATCGATTTCATCAATCACTGGTTTTAAGAATCCATTAATAATAAGTTTCTCAGCTTCAGCTCTGTTTAATCCTCTACTTTGTAAATAATAAAGTTGTTCTTCTTCAATTCTACCAATCGTTGCGCCATGTCCAGCTTTAACGTCGTATTCATCAATAAGAAGAATAGGATTCACTTCTACAACAGCTTTATCTGATGTGATAATACCTTTTAAGGTTTGGAAAGCATTTGCATTCTTCATACCTTTCTCAATTTTTTCAACACCGTTTAATAGGATTCTACCTGATTTATTGGCGATACCAATATTTGTCATATCTCCAAAAGTATTTGGAGCTTTATGAACGATTAATACATCTATATTTTGTTTATGTTCATCTGATGAAACAGCAACAGCTCTCATGTTGACTTCCGCACCTTCTCCAATTAAATCGACGTGCATTTTCGCTTCAATGATGTTGCTAACAAAACCACCAAGTAAATCAAGTTTCGCATCTCTATGTGCTGTAAAATAGTGGTCAAGTAAAGCTTTATTGCTTTTTAATTCACTCACTAGTAAATATTTTACTTGACTATTATCTTTTGCAATCAAGTTTAATTTATATGTGTTTTCATTTAAATCTTCGCTTGCAATTTCTAATATAATTTTAATACTTGTATTTTCAGATACAACAATCGTTAAATCTTCATTGTTATCATCTTCAATTGTTATTTTAATAGGATCTGGGTAATGGTTATTTTTAGGAATGATTAATTTTTGATTTTCAAAAACAAACCCTGTTGGAATGTTTGATGTTATTTCATGATTCTTAATAACAATTGATTCCATTATGCTTCCTCTACTTCAAATTCTATACCTAATTCATCCTTGATCCATTCGTAACCATTTTTATCAATTTTTTCGATTAATTCTTTTCCACCACTCATCACGATTTTACCATCAATCATAATGTGTACGTTTGTAGGTGTGATATGATCTAGTATACGTTGGTAGTGAGTAATTAGAATACAGCCAAACTCGTCGTTAACCATACCACTTACATTTTCACCAACAATTTTTAAAGCATCCACATCTAGTCCTGAATCAATTTCATCAAGAATTGCAAACTTAGGTTTTAATACTTTGAGTTGAAGAATTTCATTTCTCTTTCTTTCACCACCACTAAAACCTTCGTTTAAATAACGATGTGCTAAATCAGGTCTCATTTTAAGTTCTTCAACCATTTTTTCATATTTGATCGCAAAGTCAAATAATCCAACTTCTTGACCTGAAGTTGCTTTTAGTGCTTGACGCATAAAATCACTATTTGTAACGCCTGGAACTTCTGCAGGATATTGCATTGCTAAAAATAAGCCTGCACGAGCTCTTTCGTCAACTTCCATTTCTAAAATATTTTCTCCATCTAAAAATGCTTCACCAGCTGTAATTTCATATTTTGGATGTCCCATGAGTGCACTTGCAAGTGTTGATTTACCGGTTCCATTAGGACCCATAATCGCATGAACTTCACCTGAGTTTACCATGAGATCTACACCTTTTAGTATTTGTTTACCTTCGATTTCAACATGAAGGTTTTTTATTTCTAATTTTGCCATAATTTCCTCCTTAATTTACCATTACTATTATAAACTATTTATATAAATATATCTAATTATATGCTAATATTATCCACTGAAAATAGGGAAACGTTTTCAATGAAAATTTTATGTAAATTTACATTGACTTTCAATTTTTTATGTTATTATATAAGTGTAGTTGTTGACCTTTTATACATCGACATACTGCAATTAATGTATTTTTCTCCCAAAATACAGCGCTAACCTCGCGCTTGATAGTATTTGGACTGCCATCCACAGATATTATCAAAAAAGGTTACTCCCTTAAAAAATGGACTTCGTATGAAGTCCTTTTTAATTATATAATTGATATAAAACGTGGACATTTTGATATCTTCATGATATCATAAAATATAAATAAAGCAAAATAATTTCAATACAAAAAAGAAAGGTGCTCATTATGCTTGATAAAAAACTAAACAAACTGTCCTTACTAACTATTTTAGTAGGCACCATATTACTTTTTGATATCGGTACAATTATCTCAAATATATATATTTCTCCGATTCTAGAAGGTTATGGTTTACCAGACATTTTCATCTATTTAAAAACTGTTATATTCTTTGTGATTTTTGTGATTTTAATGCTATGGCAAAATAACAAGAGTTTTAATTTAACCAAAACAACAGTAAGAATACTAATCTTTCTTGGATT
The DNA here is from genome assembly GCA_002838185.1 of Tenericutes bacterium MO-XQ. GTDB lineage: Bacteria > Bacillota_I > Bacilli_A > Acholeplasmatales > Acholeplasmataceae > Mariniplasma. Next base: position 1,601,708 of record CP017948.1, read on the forward strand.
CTTTACGATTGTTGCATATTTCTTCAGTTTATTCATGTACAAGTATGTCTTAATATTTGATACCGCAGAAATTATCAGAAATAATATTTTATATGGAAATCCAAACTTAGTCTTCGATTTCTCAGCTCAAAACTATAAGACATTATCTTATGTAACAACGATATTTGGTGGATTTAACTCTGAAGCAATTTTGTTTGCTGAAGCATTAGTGTTTGAGATTTTCTTATTTAAATCAAAAACATACGAAGTCAAAGAAGAGAAAAAACATGAATATGATTTATTCTTATTTGATCCAACCATTTCGATTTTATTTATCGTGTTAGCAATCGTATCCTTTGTTTCAATCAATATTTTCACATTCAGATATGATGAGCTCGCATCGCTTGAAATGGGCATATCAATTTTAGGATTTATGATTGTTGCTTCTGGTATTTCGCCATCTGCTCAACTCATTAAAGGTAGAGGTGAACCCGTTACAAAATCATTTTTCAGAGGTAATTATAACTTATTATTTGTTCTACTTATCTTAAGTACGATCATATTTGCAGGATTATTTAGTATTAATGTTGTGTTCATATCTTTAAATCGTAGTAGTTACAGATTAGTCACTTCATTAATTGCCTTAATTATTAGCATCGTGCTAGCTGTTAAAGTCTATATTAAATTACGTTTAGATAACAAATAAAAGAAGAAAAAGTGCTCAATATTGAGCACTTTTTTATAGTATTTTTTTAATTTCATCAAGATGATATTTATAATACAAACTTGGGCTGTATGTGTCTGAATAGAGCATAACAGCTTTTTTTTGTGTTTGAAATAGACCAACATTTAAAGTTGATATAATCAGTCTTTTTGTTCTAATGAAAATGACTTCTTTGATTTCATCTCTCGTTTTATCATCGAGTTCTTTAATCTCTTTGATTTGAGTGATGATTAACCTGTTAATCTTCTTCTTTTCCTTAAATATTTCATCTCTTAATTTGTTTATCTCTTTATCAACTCGATCTAAATAAAACTCTGCATTACGATTTTTTATAAGAACCATTACAGTTAACATGTAATTTCTAAAAATCTGTTTGATTGGATCTTTGTCTAATTTGTAATAAATGGTATAAGTTTCATTATCTTGATACCGTTCATAATCATTTTTTCTAAATATAGCTTGTACATCAGGAAAACTTTGCATATGATGAATCGCTAAAGGTTCTCCTTGACTTGTTCTTATTTTAATCAAATATGACATATGTGTAATTTGATCTAGTTTATTCTTAAATAGTCCTGTTATAATGATCATTGCAACTAAGACTAAAAGTAATATACCATAAGCTATATCTATATTTGTGATAAACACAAATGAGACGACTACACCAATGATTAATCCTATCAAAACAGCGATATAGATTAAAAATAAATTTAAGAACTGCTGGTTAATTCTATCGACATCATTCATGATAGTACAATCACAGTAAGTACAATACTAATGATAATCAGTATCCCAGAGGCAATAAATGCCTCTAAGAATATACTGGTTTTTATTTTTGTACTTCTTTCTTTTTTATAATCGTTAAATTTTGGATACGTATTTCTAAATGTTGTTGATAGTAAGGTTCTAAATGCAAAATTAAAGCCATCAAAGACTCTATATGACTGAGACATAGCGATGATTGTTGGTAAGAAGGTAATAATACCTATAACAAAAGATGCATTCGCGATGTTTGTCAATGTAAAGTTTGTGCCATAGATCCAAAGGTGTAACAAAAACGCTACTAAGCATAAAATGAGAAACAACAAAATAAATCGAATAGGTTTCATTATGCTTTCGTTTGTGCCTTATATCTATTGAATTCTTCTGTGTTACATAACACAAAGTGATCTGGCTCAATTTCTCTTAATGTAGGTGCTTCTTTAGAATAATCATGGGCTTTGCCTGGATTATATCTTTCAGTTTTACCTCTTTGTTGTTCATAAAGTGGATCTGGTTGTGGAATTGAAGCCATGAGTGATAATGTATATGGGTGTAGTGGGTTATTAAAGATCTTTTCTTTGTCCCCAATTTCTACAATTTTACCAAAATACATAACTGCTAAGCGATCACTAAAGTACTTAACAACAGATAAGTCATGCGCAATAAACATGATGGTAATACCTTTTTCTTCTCTAAGTTCGTTAAGAAGGTTTATTACTTGTGCACGAATCGATACGTCTAAAGCTGAAATAGGTTCATCAGCAATAATAAACGATGGTTCAACAACAAGAGCACGGGCAATACCAATACGTTGACGTTGTCCACCACTAAACTCATGTGGATAACGGCTTGCATGTTCTGGGACAAGACCTACAGTTTTTAAAGCTTCTTTGACTCTTTCGTCAATTTCTTTCTCATTTTTAACGCCATTAATTCTTAATCCTTCTGCAATAATTTCTTTAACTGTCATTCTTGGATTAAGTGATGCAATTGGATCTTGGAAAATCATTTGCATCTTTCTCATTAATAATTTATTTCTATGAACAAGACTGTATTCAAGTTTTTTAAGATCTTGTTTACGTCTTAGATCATTTAATTTTAATTCTTTTTGAGTATTTTTGAATTCATTAACTAATTCTTGATGTTTTTCTTTTGCTTCTTGATATGCATCTTTATTGTCTTTTGAAAGTTTTGCTAAACTTGCTTCTGATGCTTTAACTTTACTTTCAAGTTGACTAACTTCTTCAGTTAACTCTTTTGCATATTGATCATATCTGTCATTAATTTCTTGATACTCAGGATAAGTCTTAACATTCTTCTTAATTTCTGCTGCGTCATCTGCGATCATGTTTTCGAATTTACGATCATTTTTAGCTTGACGATAAACATCTAAAGATGCATTTTTTTCTTTTTGGAACTGCGCATTAATTTCATTAAGTTTTTCAGTATATAACTCTTTATTAATGACTTGATTATTTAAACTTTTTTGAAGTTTTTCAAGTTCAATAGCTTTTGTATCTTTTGCTCTTCTAATGTTTGCTTGATGTAACTCTTTAGCAGCTTTAACATCACTAATGATTCTTGTACCGTGGAAATGAACTTCTCCACCTGATGAACCATAAAGTTTAATGATTGTTCTACCTGTTGTCGTTTTCCCACATCCAGATTCACCAACTAATGAGAATACTTCACCTTTATAAATAGTAAATGAAACATCGTCAACAGCTTTATTAAGCATTTTATTACGGCCAGAACCAACCTTGAAATATTGTTTCAATCCCTCGACTCTTAGGATTTCTTCTCTTTTTTCACTCAATTTTCTTCACCTGCCGTTTTCTTATTTGCTTTTTCTCTATCTTTAGCATCTGCCATGTATTTGACAATACGATCTTTGATGATTTTTGGCATTTCTATCTTAGGTGCATCTTCATGTAAAAGCCAAGTTGCTGCATAATGAGTGTCAGATACTTTAAAGAATGGTGGTTGCTCTTCAAAATCAATTTTGAGTGCAAATTTATTACGATCAGCAAATGCATCTCCCTTTGGAGGGAACAACATATCTGGAGGTGTTCCAGGAATTGATAATAATCTTTCTTTTGTATCTAAGTCAGGTACACTTGATAATAACGCCCATGTATATGGATGTTTTGGATCATAGAATATGTCACTTGCAGTACCATATTCAACAATTTTACCAGCATACATAACAGCAACTCTATCAGCCATATTCGCAACAACACCAAGGTCATGCGTAATAAAGATAACTGATAAATCACGTTCTTTTTTGATTTTCTTGATAAGATCTAGAATCTGTTGTTGAATCGTTACGTCAAGCGCAGTTGTTGGCTCATCACAAATTAATAGTTCTGGACCAGCAGTAAGTGCAATTGCGATAACGATACGTTGTCTCATCCCTCCTGAAAATTGGAAAGGATATTGTGTGAAACGTTTTTCAGGTTCAGGAATACCAACTTCACGCATAATCGTAATTGCTTTTTCATATGCTTCTTTTTTAGTAACCTTGAACTTTCTCTTATACATTTCACTATGGTTTCTTAAAGCTTCTTTTGCTTCTTGATATGCCGTTTTAGCAGCATCATAAGAAGGATTTGAAGCGTCAAGTCCACTCAAATGAGCTTTTTTATCTAAAACATCTTGTTTAAATTTAGCATAAGATTCTTTTTCTTCAGCTTTAATTTCTTCAACTTCTTTTTTAATTTGAAGTTTAGCTTCTTTTTTAGCTTCAAGATACTTAGCTTTTAATTCAGGAAGACCTTCTTTTAGCTTGGCGATCTTGTTATGTGTGTTTGTTTTAATCGTTTGAATCTTTTCTTTCTTTTCTTCTTTAGATAAATCCTCATCACGATTAACTTCGAAAATTCTAACTTCTTTATCTTTCTTTAAAAGTCTTATTTTTGTCTCTTGATTTAAGTAATCATGGAACTCGTTATGATATAAATCTCTAAAACGGTTTTTGATTCTATCGCCACCAACGAGCATCGCTTCAGTAATTTGCTTACCAACTCTCATCGTAGGATTTAAGCTTGATAGTGGATCTTGGAAAATCATACCAACTTTATTCCCTCTGATTTTGTGGAAGTTTTCTTCTGAAAGTTTTGCTAAATCTTGGTTACGATATAAAATTTCACCTTCATCGATGTTTCCATTATTCGCTAAAATACCCATGATTGCACGGTTGGTTACTGATTTACCTGAACCAGATTCACCAACGATTGCTAAAGTTTCACCTTTATATAAATCAAATGAGATATCTCTAACTGCTCTAACCAATCCGTTAGGCGTCTTAAAAGATATGGCTAAGTTATTAACCTCTAATATTTTTTCTCTTCTCATTATTCACTACCTCTCAATTGTGGATTTAGTGCGTCACGAAGTGCGTTACCAAACATATTAAATGTGATCATTAGGATTGCAACGATCAATGTTGGATAAATAACTAACCACGTATTACCTGAAAGAATTTGTTCTTGACCATCTTTTAGGATAACCCCAATTGATGTACCAGTTAATTCGATTGGTCCAATGGTTAATTTTTGACCATTACCAATACCGAATCCTAAGTATGACAAGTTAACTTCCAAGAAAATAACAGATGGAATACTTAAAATTACACGTGTAACAATTGTACCTAAAGCATTAGGTAAGATATGTTTAAAGATGATACGTCCATCAGTTGCACCAAGTGTTCTCGCTGCAAGGACATATTCTCTACCTTTATATCTGTAGAACTGGAATCTGGTGACCTTGGCGGCGCCTATCCAGCCATCATAAATCATAAAGATAAGCAAGGCGATAAAGCCTGGTCCGATGAGTACGGTAATAATACCAATCATGGTAATTTGCGGGAAACTTCCCCAAATATCCAAGAATCTTTCCATAAGCATATCGACTTGACCACCATAATAAGCACTTGTAGCACCCCAAATAACACCTAATACGATGTTAATTGCTGCAGCTAAGAATCCTAATAATAGTGATGTTCTAAGACCTAACCAAATAAGTGTAAATAAGTCTTTACCGAAAACATCAGTACCAAAAATAAAGTATGGCGGTGTTTCAAACTCTAATGCGTATTGTCCGTCAAGCATGACGAAATAGTTTGTATTTGTCTTACCAGTACCTGGAACAACAACAGTTTCAATACCTGTCACCGAACTAATAGGGAATCCATCTGCAAAAGTCCATTGATTTGGTTGATCACTATATTCAGCAGTTTCTAACATACCAGGATTATCTTCTAATATTCTTAAATACTCAGATTCACCAATAATAGCAGCACGATCTCTAAGTAATGCTGCATATGAGTCATATTGGAATGACGCTCTTTGCATCGTTGCATTTTTTCTTAAATATCTACCATTTTCAACATTTGAATCAATGGTAAAGATTGGAGCCATAGCAAGTAGATAACCTGATGATTCATCAATTAATTCGCCATTAAATAAGAACTTAATAGAATTAAATGATACATACTCAGTACCACCATCACTTTCACTATCTAATAGATGTCTAAAAACAAAATAACCATTAGAAGTTTCAGTTAATGTATCCATAGGATTAATTGTTGTCACACCAGCTGAGTCAATTGTAGCAATTTCAGTTAATTCACTATATGAATCAAATTCGCCACCATTGAGCTCTGTAGCATAATAAACAACTATCGTACCAGTTGTTGAAAAATCATTAATATCGATTTCAATAGTCATTCCGTTTGTTACAACAAAAGGAAGGTATTCAATAATATCTGTCAGAGGATCATCATCTGTAGCATTTCCTAAAGAAAATGCATATGACAACATCTCATCATTAACATATAAATCATTCGTACCACCAATAAATTTAGGACTCTTGTCGCTACCAACAATAATATCATTAGTTAATGTTTCAATAATGATGTAATCGATAAAAAATCTATCTGTTGGATATCCTAAACCTGTCTCAGGATCAATTGTATCGTAGTCAATCGGTTGATTTAAATATTGTTGCACACCATCAAAAACACCTAATTTTTCAATTAAAGGTAATCTTGGTGGTAATGTTTTAAGTTCCGAGTTCGTTTGATTGTAATAACGATCAGGTGTCAATATTGGAACAAAAATAGACAAAAGGATAAAGATTGCTAGAATAATGGTTGCAATCACGTTATACTTATTCTTTGTAAATCTTAGCATTGCATCTTGAAAATAACTCAATTGTTTTGTCTTGAGTTCTTTATCAAGTAATCTTTCGTCTTCTTGGACTAATTGAAAATAATCTTTAGTGTATTCTTTAGCCATTATTTCTTAGCCCCCATTCTGATTTGTGGATCAATGATGCCATAAGTTAAGTCAACGATTAATACAGTTGTTAAACCGATGATTCCATAGAAAGCACTTGATGCCATGATAACATTATAATCATAGTTACCTGAAGCTAGCGCTTGTAGGGTTACACGACCAACTCCTGGAATACCATAAACTCTTTCTAGAATGAATGAACCGCCTAGTAAAGCAGCAAACGAACTAATGATAATTGGTACCATTGGTACTAAAGAGTTTCTAATCGCATGTCTTAAGACAGCTTGTGTATGACTTAAACCTTTTGTTTTTGCAAGTAAAACGAACTCCGATGTTAAAACCTCAGAAAGTTCAGCACGAAGTAAACGTGTTAGACCAGCAATCGCAGGTAGCCCACCAGCAATGACAGGAATCACGAAACCTTCAGCAATTTCCCAGAAGCCTTGTAAAGCAATAAGTGGGAATCTCGATGGCAATAAACCACCTGTCTGATAACTTAATAATATAATAAGCAGTAAACTGAATACTAAAGATGGCACGGATAAAAATAGCATAACTACAATTTGCATAATGTTATCTACAATCGTATCCTTTTTTAGTGCTGCAATGATACCAAATGTAAAACCAAATGGTAGATAAAAAATTAACGTTGCTAGGTTTAAATAGAACGTTATTGGCATTCTTTCAGCAATAATTTTAAATGCGGGATAATTTACTCTAACTTTTGTTGATGTACCCCAATCCCATTCTCCAACGACATTATTCAACCAGCTCAGATATTGTTGAGGTATCGGAACTCGATAGAATATCTTTAAAACATTACTATCATTTACAGGTTCAACTGTAAAGACTGTTTCATTGATTTCTGGGTTTGTAGATCTAATTCTGTTGAACTCAGCTACTTCATCTTGATCGTTCTTATCATAATATTCAACAGTATAGTATCCGTCAGAGACTTGTTTTTCTAACCATGTGTCTTTTTCTTCATTTTTAGTCGGTGGATATTCAGGGGCTAGCTTCAACAACACAAAGGTAATTGTTAGTGTTGTGAAGAGGATTACGAATATCCAAAGGACTCTTTGAATAATGTATTTTGTCATTTCATCTCTTCCTTACTTTTTTTTATAATTATATCATAATTCATGTGTTATTACACCATATTTATTACTGAAAATAGAATAAATATAATAATGATAGCACATAAATTAGATATTAAAAGCGTAATAAGGGGGGCCATATATAAAGTATAGATTATGGCTCCCCTATTATACTTATTTAATTTTGTAAAATTAACTTACTTTTTTAGTAATACCATTTAACACCAATATAGCGACCATCGAAGTTGTAAACTCCAAAGCCTTCATTCCAAACTCCACCTTCACCATCATTAATTTGTACGGCATAGAATTCAGCATAAGCTACAGGAACTTCAATGTCTGCTGCGATAGCAGCGATATTATCTAAATCAGTACCTTCCATGATTACATGTACAGCAATTTCAGCGTCAGTAAGTGGACCAACAGCTTCAATCAACTGATATGAACCTAAAGCAACTTGGATTGCATCAAATGCACTTGCAGAATACTCATATTCAGCATATAGTGTATAGAAATCACCTAGTTTAGCGATAACAACAACAACACCTGATCCGTCTGCTTCTTGAACATCTTTAGCATATAATGCATCAGCACCTACTTCAGCAGCTTCTTCAGCTAATGTCATACCAACGAGATTTACATGAATTAATAAATCATCAGTTGTAGTAGTTGTAGTAGTTTCATAATCTGCTAATATAGCAGCTTCACTATTTTGAACATTAACTGTGTAACGGTCGTATAGTTTATATTTTCCATCTTCTTCAGATACTAAGAATAAGATTTGAACGCCTTCATCAGTTGTGATTAGACGAGCAACTAATGAATCTACACCCATTTCTGCAGCTTTAGAAGCTAATGATTGACCTAAATCAAATTCAGCAACAGCAGCACCATCAACGTTTGTATCAATAACAACTTCTTCAACAGCTAAGATAGCTTCGATTAATTCATTAGCACTTGTCCATGAAGATTGACCTAATTCAACACCATCTTTAACAAAAGTTTCTTCAACTAATGCTGTAATTAATGCGTTATAGCCCCATCTTTCATATACTAATTCACCATCTAAGTTTTCGTAAGCAACTGGAATAAGTGGAGTTGTAGTATCAATACCCCAGTTAAGAGTAAATCCACCACGGTTATCATCACTAAATACGTCTAAGAAACTTGGAGCATCTAATAATGAACCACTAATACCACCAATACCTAAGTCAGTAGCACCAGTCATCATATAGTCATAATAGTTGTTAGGGAATGCAACGTCTTGAACATTAATAACGATCTTAACGAAGTTTTCATCATCAACTAATAATTCTTCATATTGTTCTTTAATGTTTGCGATCATAGCTTGTGCATTTGTATTACCGCTTGAAGCGTAAGTTAATAATAATTCTACTTCTTCATAGTTACTTGCAGAACCTGCAGTATAGTAACCGTCAGCAATACCCATAGCAACAGCTTCTTTGAATAATTCTAATGCAACATCTGGGAAGTAACCATAAGAGCTACCACCAAAATCAGTAACAATCTTAGCACCAGCTTCACCACCACGTACTGATAAACCTGATTCACCATCTAAGAAGTATGTAGAAGCGAATAATGTAAACGCTGGTAAGTAAGTACCTACAACGTTAACTGCAGCTTCATAACGGTCGAAACCATACATTAAAGCTTGTCTCATTTCAGTATACATCAAGATTGGTTCTGGTACATAAGTTTCATCAATTACGTTACCAGGAGTGTTAGCAATATATTCATCTCTAGCATCTGTAGTACCAAATGCATTGATTTGTAATCTCCAAGTTGTAGCTTGTGGAGCTACCTTAACTCTTGGGTCATTTGCATAATTGTCAAGTTCTGATGAAGGTAATGATGCACTTTCTAAACGACCAGCGATGAATTCTTGGAATACTTGGTTAGAGTCATCGATAAAAGTAAATTGTTGACCAGTAAAATGATACATATCAGTATCTGGATGTAAAGTATTTTTCTTGAACACTAATAATTGTCCTGGAGTCCATGTTTCAAGGTAGTAAACACCACTTGAAGCAACATCTGCTGGACCTGCACCATAAGTACCACCATCATCTGGATCACCTAGTGCTTCGAATAATTGTTGGTTGATTGGAGTTAAAACGCCACCAGCAAATCCGTACAATACGTCAAATGCAGCTTTGTCTGATTCATATTCTAGTTCAATAGTATAATCATCAAGTAACTTAATACCAACTTCGTCCCATGTAGCATCACCAGTTAAATATTCAGCAGCATTCTTAATACCTTGAGATACAAAGTCGCCACCACCAGTTCTAGCTCTGAACCAGTCATTATCAAGTGCATACTTCCAAGTCCATAGATAGTCATTAGCGTCTAAAGTAGTATAATCACCACTTAAAGCTGTTAAGTTTGTATCTGGATGGAATTTCCATTCAAGATCATCTCTTAATGTGATTGTCCATTTTCTAGCATAAGTCTTACCATTGATTTCTTCACCATTAACAGGTTGTGGTAATGATTCAGCTAATTCTGGAAGAATTTCATAACCAGTTTTTGTTGAATCAAAGAAGAAATTGTATAATCCACCTTTGAATAAATCAACAAAATCTGAAGTTGCTGAGTCATCAGCGTTCCATGGATTTAATGATGTTGGGTCAGTGCTATAAGCAGCTCTCCAAGTGTATTCTCCAGCATTACCATAAGTTGATCCATACATTAATACGTTTGAATCATCTTCGCTAAATTGTGAGAATCCTGTACCAAATCCTAAAACACCATTATAAGTTGGGCTGAATAATTGTGTTCTTTCAGAATACATAACTCTGTTAGCACCTGTATATAGTGGTACCCCAGCGTATACGTTTTCTAATAGATAACGTTCAGCTGCTGCGAATAAAATATCTTTTTGTTCCGCAGGTAATTTAGATAAATCAACTCCACCTAAATATTGTGCAAGTGGGTAATCCTCTAAAGCACGATCACTAACTGTTACACTTCTAGTTGCAGTAGCGACGTTACCAGCGCTATCTTCAACTTCGTAAACCACAGTGTAGTTACCTACTTCTTCATTGTTAACGTTATTTGTTTTAACAACGATATCAGCAGTTAAATCTCCGTCTTCTTCGTCTGTAGCGCTAACTCCAGCAAGTGGGTCAAATTCATCGAATAATACGATTGCTACAGCGCTAGTTCCTGAGAATGTTGGTTTAGCATCAACAACTTCAGGTTCGTCTTCACCACATGCAACTACAGTGAGTGCAGTAAGTAAAAGAATAAATACAACAAGCAATTTTTTTGGAAATTTCATTTTCTCTCTCCTTTTCTTTTGAAAATTGATTATGTTTAATTATACCAAAAAATATTTAAAAGTACAATATCAAGCGAAAAAACTACTTGAAAACGTTTTCTGGTGCATATAATTCAAACACTTTCTAAATTATTTCATGTTTTTTTTACAATTTTATGCAACTTCAGCTAATATATCTAATATTTTTTGAGCATTATATAAATCTGGAGTAAATAAATCATAATCAGGTTCGATACCAAACTCGTTATGATGATATACATATGGATCTTCATCAGTTCCTGAGCCTGTACGATATGCACTCACATTATTCGAACTCATTGTAAATGCTGTACCATTTGGTAATAATATTGGAGTGATTGACGAAGCACCACCACCAGATTGAACACCAATAACAGGACCCAAATTATTCTCTTTAAATATAGTCGCTAATGAGTTCGCTGCACTAAATGTAACTCTTGATGTTAATAATGACCATTTTAAATTGGGATAAGTAGGTACACCATTAATAACAACATAGTTACTAGAAGTTCCACCTGTATCATTATCAATACCAGAGACTCTAAATGGTTGATCAGTAACAAATCCAACGATTCTATATAATGCTCCTACATTTCCACCAGTATTATATGTTAGATCGATAGTAACGCTTTCTAAAACATTAGTTTCAGCTAATACTTGTTCCATCGTATATTCCATATAGATTGCACTATCTGCATCAATCAAATATTGTACATCCATAGGTACTGGCCAAGATGCTGCATAACTTACTGGAAGATCATCTGCAACTCCAATGTATAATAAATCATATCCTGCATCATATCCTAATAAAACCATGTAATCTACATTATCTACAGTCTTTTTGTAATATCCGCCTGCTTTACTTGGATAGCTTGTCGGTTCTTGAACTAATTCATAGCCAAAATCAACTAAAGCTTGCTTATATGTTTCTACATAAGACAATTCAGAACCTTTAATCAATAGTTCCAATAAGGCTGTATCTTGTGATGAACTATTATAATAATAAAATTTACTACCAGATGTTACTGGAGGTAATATTGTACTACCATCGTCTACATCAAAAATATCAGCAACTGCACTAGGATCATGAAGAAGTGTTTCTTCAATATCTGCAGTGACAAATCCATCTAAGGTAATAACAACACTTGTTTTAGCATCATCTAAGAACCAATAGTTTGGTCTACTATCTCCCCAAACAGTTTCGATAACATCTTGAACATCCCATAAACCATCGTTACTTGTATACCCATACCATGCTTGACCTCTAGTACCTAATTGTGAGATGGCACTTAATATGGGACCTTCATACGTTGGATCATTATAATAAGAAGGATATCCATAACTGGTATGAAGCTCATCTATTTCCTTATAAATAAAATTAAATAGTGAGTTGTCAAAGTTTCTCGCATCAGTTGTCAAAAGCCCATCCAAATTATTCATTAATACATCTTTATATGTTTCTACATTTCTTATATCTTTTAAACCATAGAAGTAATCTAAATCAAACGCTAACATATTATAATTATGAATGGCTAAGTCAACTGGAAGTGATTCTCCATTTGCAGAACTTGTCTTCATTGTCATATACTCATCAGATTCTGCATCTGGTAATGAATAAATACCAAATAATCCATCTTGGTTGTAGTACACATTATAGTAACTAGAACCAGCAAAAAGTTGGTTCACTACATAATAAGGAAGCAAAATCTCATTATTATACATCACCATATCTAAATTATATAAACTTAAATCATATACAATATCATCTCCTTCATCAAATGATGCATCTGGATTATTGTAATCATAATCGATATGTCTACCATAATTTGTTTCAGTTGTATAAACATATGCCCAGTAAAATCCTGGATCATTTGTTGTGATGGTTTGATTAGAAACATCAAGTGTGACGATTAAATCATATGTTTCATCGAAATCTTTATCATAATATTGATAAAATATCTCTAATGAATCTGTATCTTGAGTAAATGTAAACATGACATCTGGGTCAACAAATCCTTCAAGCAATCCTAAGAAATCAACTACATTAACATAAGGAACATGTCCTTCATTCTCAAAATAAAGATTAATTTGTCCATCAGCAACATCATATTCTGTCGTTAAGTTGGTAAAATCAACAGTTCTCACTGTTTCAATCACTACAGGTTCATAAACTGGAATGGTTACATCAATCATTTCCTTAACTGTCGTACCATTAAGTTTAAAAGTTGCTTCTATCTGTTGAGTCTCAGATTCAGATCCTTCATATAAAGGTAATATAAGTCCATAAAAAGATACATTATCAGCACTTGTTTTCCAGGTTATTCGACTACCATTAGTTCCTCTTGTCGAAAGATTTAGTTGATAATCACTTAAATATAGATTATCTTTAACTTCTTGAATATCAAGTTCAATTAATTCTTGATCTGTAGGTCCTACTTCTTCCCATAAAGCTGTCAAAGTTATGTCAGCTGTTACTAAAGTTTGAAAATCATAGGCAACATTCGAATCATCAAGGTACCAGTAAACAAAAGTAAATCCTTCTTTTGTTGGATCAGTTGGTTCTGATACAGCAGTTTCTTCATCTACAGTAACTGCTTCAACTGAACTACCTCCATCTGAATCAAATGTCACCACATATGTGATTGGGTCTACAGGGTCCGTTGGATCCGTAGGATCATTAGGGTCTTCTCCAGTTTCACATGCAACTAATGTAAAGATTAAAAGTAACATGAAGATACTAAAAGAAAACTTTTTAATAAAAGTTTGTGTCATGTATAAATTTCCTTTCTGTTATTCTTTTATATTATTTTAATCTTTTTTATCTAAAAGTCAAAACTTTTTTAATAAAAAAACTGTATCATGCATAGCATCATACAGTTTTTTACATTGTTTTTACTTTTTATTCTTGATCAAGTGAGTAATCCATTGCAAGGTATCTTTGATACATCTTCCAACGTTTCTTCGCATCTTGCATGTTCTTATCTAATAATTCAGCAGCATGATCTGGGTTGATTTGTGCAAGTTGTGAGTATCTTGCTTCATTAAGTAGATAGTCATGATATTTATCCCATACAGGAGGTCTTGAGTCAACTTGGAATGGATTCTTACCTTCAACTTCTCTTCTTGGGTCGAATCTAAATGTTGGCCAATATCCACATTCAACTGCTAATTTACCTTGAGCAGCAGAATTTGTTAACCCACCCTTGATTCCATGTTCAATACATGGTGAGTATGCGATAACGATTGATGGACCATCATAGCTTTCAGCTTCTTTCATTGCTTTAACAACTTGAGCTTGTGAAGCACCTGAAGATACTTGAGCAACATAAACATGTCCATAGCTCATAGCGATTGCAGCTAAGTCTTTTTTCTTCGTGTTCTTACCAGCAGCTGTAAACTTAGCAATTGATCCTGTTGGAGCTGATTTAGATGATTGACCACCAGTGTTTGAATAAACTTCAGTATCTAATACTAAGATATTAACGTCTTCAGCATTTGCCATAACATGGTCAATACCACCGTAACCAATATCGTAAGCCCAACCGTCTCCACCAACGATCCATTGTGAAACTTTCACAAAGTAGTCTTTGATGTCAAGTAAGTCTTTTGCGAATGGTTTATCAATCTTTTCAAGTTCTTTAACCATTTCTGGTTTTAATCTTCTTGTGATTGATGCATCTTTTCTATTTTCAATCCATTCTTTAGCTAATGCTTGAAGTGATTCAGGCATTTCTTCCATATGGTCAGCTAATAATGTTTGAACTCTATCTCTTACTGTTTCATAAGCGATTCTCATACCGAAACCAAACTCAGCATTATCTTCGAATAATGAGTTTGCCCATGCTGGACCAAAGCCTTCAGCATTTGTCGTATATGGAGTTGCAGGGAATGATCCACCATAAATTGATGAACATCCTGTTGCATTTGCAATCACTAAATGATCTCCATAAAGTTGAGTAAGTGCTTTAATGTATGGTGTTTCACCACATCCAGCACATGCTCCAGAGAATTCAAATAGAGGTTGTCTGAAACTTAAGTTCTTAGGATTGTTATCTCCTAAATCTTTATATGTAACTTCATTGAAGAAATAATCTGCAGTTTCTTGGCTACCTTTAGCAAGTTCATCACCAATTGGTACCATTGCAAGTGATTTTTCTTTTGTAGGACATACTTCAACACAGACACCACATTCTGTACAGTCAAGTGTTGATACTTGAATTGAGAATTTGTAGCCTGCCATATCTTTACCTTTAGCGTCAATGAATTTAGCGCCTTCCGGTGCGTTAGCTGCTTCTTGATCATCTGCTAAGAATGATCTAATAACACCATGTGGACATGCGAACACACATTGGTTACATTGAATACAGTTTTCACTTCTCCATTCAGGAACGTAATTAGCGATACCACGTTTTTCATAAGCTGAAGCACCATTTTCCATGTGTGCATCTTCATATCCTAAGAATGCAGATACTGGAAGTGAATCCCCTTCAATCGCGTTAACGATATCAGCAATTTTCTTAACGAAATCTGGACGGTTGTCGTTTGCAGCTTCTGCTTCATCAGTAAGTGTAGCCCATTCTGGTTTTACATCAACTTTAACGATGTGTTTATATCCAGCATCGATTGCTTCTTCATTAAGCTTAACGATTGCATCACCTTTACGGCCATAAGTCTTCTTCGCATAAGCTTTCATTAATTCATTAGCTTTTTCTGCGTCCATTAAGTGTTCATTTAATTTAAAGAATGCAGATTGCATGATTGTATTGATACGACGACCTAATCCAATTTCATAAGCTAAGTCAACAGCATTGATGATATAGAAGTTAGCTTTTTTAATTGCTAATTGACGTTTAACCTTATTAGGTAATAACGTTTCAATATCTTCTGCAGGTGTTTGTGTATTAAGTAAGAATGTTCCACCTTGCTTTAATCCTTTTAACATATCATATTTTCTTAGATAAGTATCTGTAGAACATGATACGAAGTTAGGATAGTTAACTAAGTAAGTTGAACGAATTGGCTTGTCAGAAAATCTTAAGTGCATACGTGTTACACCACCAGCTTTTTTAGAGTCATATGACGCATAAGCTTGTGAATATAAATCTGTATTATCGCCGATAATCTTAGTAATATTCTTAGAAGCCCCAACTGTACCATCAGAACCTAATCCGAAGAATAATAATTCTGTTGTGTTAGCATCAGTTAAGTCTAATGTCTTATCATAAGTAATTGATGTATGTGTAACATCATCATCAATACCGATGGTGAATTGATCTTTTTGAGCACCAGCCATGTTCTCAAATACTGAGACAACCATTGATGGTGTTGTATCTTTTGATGATAATCCGTAAACGCCACCTAAAATCATTGGTGCATCATCAGAATTATAGTAAACAGATTTAACATCTAAGTATAATGGGTTGCCAGTTGCTCCTGGTTCCATTGTTCTGTCTAACACTGTAATTCTCTTAACAGTCTTAGGCATTTTGTCTAAGAAATACTTAGTACTAAATGGTCTATATAAATGAACAGTTAGTAAACCAACTTTCTTGCCTTTACCTACTAAATAATCAATTGATTGTTTAGCTGATTCACACACAGAACCCATAGCGATGATAACATCAGTTGCATCTTTATCACCATAATAAGTAAATGGTGCATAATCTCTACCAGTCACCTTAGAGATTTCTTGCATGTACTCATTAACGATGTCAGGTACTTGTGCATAGTGTGACGATTGCAATACCTTAGTTTGGAAATATACGTCATCACTTTGAGCTGTACCACGAGTCACAGGTCTTTCAGGATTCAATCCTTTTTGTCTGAACTTCGCAACAGCTTCTTTATCTAATAAACGATCAAATACTTCATAATCTAATACTTCGATTGATTGCACTTCGTGTGAAGTTCTAAATCCATCAAAGAAATGAACGAATGGAATACTTGATTTGATTGCTGCTAAATGTGCAATCCCTGCTAAATCCATTGAAGACTGAACAGATGTTGATGCTAAAAACGCAAACCCTGTTTGTCTTGCTGCCATAACGTCTTGGTGGTCACCAAAGATTGATAATGCTTGAGCAGCAATTGATCTAGCCGCAACATGAATAACACCTGGTAACATTTGACCAGCAATTTTATACATGTTAGGAATCTTTAATAATAAACCTTGTGATGCAGTGTATGTTGTAGTCAAAACACCCATTTGTAATGACCCGTGCACTGTACCAGCAGCGCCTGCCTCACTTTGCATTTCGATAATCTTCACAGGCATACCGAATAAATTCTTTTTACCTGCAGAAGCCCAAAGGTCAACGTATTGTGCCATTGGTGAGGATGGTGTAATTGGATATATACCAGCAACTTCTGTAAATGCATATGAGCAATATGCTGCTGCTTCGTTACCATCCATTGATTTAATAACTTTTTTAGCTACCATGAATACTTCCTCCTGATTCTAGTATTTAACTTAATACTTCTAAAATCTCAGCTGCATTCTCATTTGGAGATGCCTTTTCGAACACGTGAGTGATGATACCTTCTTCATTTAAAATAAATGTAGAACGATTAACACCCATATATTTTCTACCGTACATGCTTTTTTCAACATATACTCCGAAATATGAACATACTTTTACATCCTCATCACTAAGTAAGATAAACGGCAAGTCATAATCTTCAACAAACTTTTTATGACTTTTAACGCTATCTTTGGAAATTCCAATGACGACGATGTCTTTTTCTTTAAACGCATCATATGAATCTCTAAATGCACACGCTTGTGCTGTACATCCAGAAGTGTTATCTTTTGGATAAAAATAGATGACTACTTTCTTACCTAAATAATCTTTAAGGTTGTGTATTTTTCCATAAGCGTCAGGCAAAGAAAAATCCTGAACTTTTGTTCCTACCTTTAACATAGTTAACCTCCATTTTTGATATGAGCATTTCCTACATTTCATTATAACGCATTTAGGGGTTTTTTTTAAGGTTTTCTCGAAATTTCACATATATTTAACAAAGTTTAAAAAGATTATAAACTTCGGCATTTCAAATAAAAAAACGACAAAGTCGCTTCTTTTAAATAAGTGGTGCGGGTGACAGGAGTTGAACCTGCACGCCGTAAGGCGCTAGATCCTAAGTCTAGTGCGTCTGCCAATTTCGCCACACCCGCGCAAAAAGAATTATACCTTTTTTTTAGAAAAGTGTCAATTCTTTTTTGAAATAATCTTAGATTTTTATCTTTCTCTTTCTATATATATGAATAGAAGTTAAAATTACACCCGCTATAGGCAAGACACCTAATAAGTATAACATATTAAAGTTTGATGTTTCAACAACATCTATAAGTACTCTAGTTTGATAGGTTTGATCATCTACTTGATAGTTCATATACACATAATAGGATCCTGATTTACTTGCTCTTAGTTCATACTCATTATGGTCAATGGATATATTTGTTGCATGAATACCTTCATCCTCTAGAGTAGTTGATAACCATGTAATGATATCGTCTTCTGATTTGATCTCAGTTGGGGTTGTTGTGATGATATATGTTTCATTAACATTAAACTCAGGACCTCTATTATCTATGACGTGAACATAGATATCTTTTGTGGATGTATTGCCTGATGTGTCTGTTGCAGATATGGTAAGTAAATATATCCCTGGATTTTGATTTAACGCATACTCATCATGCGATATATGTATACTACTTGTTTGAACAGCGACATCATCAGTAAATTGATAATATGATAATATATCTTGAGCTGATAGTGGTGTATCGCCAACATACAAGTATAATTGTGATGGTCCTTTGATATTTGGTCCGATGTTATCATAGAGTTCTACAGAAAATGTTTGTGACGTTTGGTTTGAACTTAAGTCAGAAACACTGACAGTAATCTCGTATGTTCCCACGCTTGTAGCTCCCGTATATGTATCATGAATGATTGATAGATGCTGATAGTTTAATAAGTCCACATTATCGGTTACAGTAATCAATGTTCTTAACGTGTTCACATCAACTTTATTTGACAGAGGCACTCTAATAGGTTCAGACACAGATAAAACAGGAGCAGTTAAATCTTCAACGAGAACTGATAATATATATTGTTTTGTGATATTATTATGACTCGCTTCATAAATGAGCTCATATTGTCCAGGAAGTTTTTCACTTGAAGTATATGTGTCATGAGATATATCTTTGGATATTGATAATCCTTCAGGTGTTTGTGCAGAAACATAAGATGATATCGTTTCAGTCGTAAGTAAATGGTCATAGTCAACTTTTATTTGACCATAATACTTTAGTTCTTCATTGGGATTTATGTATGGTTCATAGCCAAAAAAATCTGCATAAACTCCCTCATATAAAATGATTTCATATGGTGCAACCAAATTAGCTGCATCCACATAAAGTCTTTCAAACAATAAGTAATCTGCATCAGGAGTAAATTCTATATACACCCTTTGATTAAGATCATCTTTAACATAAGTATAAGATATGGGATTATAACTTGGTATATTCGTGATATCAGCTTCTAGACTTTCAATTTGATCATACCATGTCAAAACAGCATTTTTACTCATCACAAGTGTATAAGTAGATCCCCTTTTAATCTTAAATTCGCTATTACTGTAGTATAAATTATTGTCATTACCAAACTCAAAGAATGTCGTTAAATCTAGATAATTCCTTCCAATAGGCAACGTCTCAACTCTTGCATAGCTTCTTCCTTGTACAATCATAAAACCTGTACATACTAATGTAATAAATATGAATATTTTTTTCATCTCTCATTCCTCCTATTTCATGTTAGAGAAAACAGAGATTTTTTACTTTAAAAAGAAAAAAAGAAACGAAAAATCGTTTCTCTATCTTTTAAATGGCAGGCCCAGCTGGATTTGAACCAACGATGAGGGAGTCAAAGTCCCTTGCCTTACCCCTTGGCTATGGGCCTACTATGCTATTATGGGGCGGCCGAAGGGAATCGAACCCTCGAATGTCGGGACCACAACCCGATGCGTTAACCACTTCGCCACGGCCGCCATGTCATAGCGCAATTTCTATTATACAATAAATTTCATATTTGTAAAGTGAAATAATGTAATTTTTTTATTTTAGTTGTATATTTGTAAATTATCGTGTATCATACTTTACGAAAGGTGTGATATACATGATGAAATGGATAGGTAGATCCATCTATGTACTGGCAATAGTATTTATTTCTGTTGTTGTATTTAGATTAGCATATACTGCGAAACTACAAGAATATTATGATGCTGAAGTTAGAGAAAATATGGATGATGATGAAACATTATTAACAGGATTAATGACATCTCTTACCATAGATTATTATCAAGAAACTCCAAAAATTTATGAGTATATAAGTGATGAAGGAGATTATCAGTTTAATTTATCTGCATATGCAATTGGTATATCATATGGAGATGAAAAATATGATGGTTTGATGTTTGTCATTAATGATATTAAAATTGTAGAAGATGATGAGCTTCTTGAAAACCCAATCATAAGAATGTCTGTAACTTTATCTCATCAAACATTACTTGTTAACGATGAGTATCAAAATAATGGCAGTATTATTTTTGATCCAGTTTTACAGTTTAGTATTTATAATGTACCTGCATTATTCTTATTTGATGCGCCTAACTATACACTTATTCCTAATGATGATGAAAATGCTGAACCTGAATATGCTTTAATTGAAACACTAACATTAGAGTATTCTAACGGTGAAACAAATGATAATGGCAGTTATGTTTTTGATGAAGTTCCATTTTTTGTAGCATCAAACGAAGAATATAGAGATGCAGTTCATGATGATCATAAAGATAGCAACTTCGCAATCGATCCTGAATCTTATCGATTAAGTGATGATTTTGGAGCAGATGGACTTACAGAAGATGATATTGTTGCTTTTAATTTAGTTACTGAAAAAGATGACTTATCAGCTTATAACGGTGTTATGTGGAGAATTATGCTAGTTTATGTTTTAGTTGTTGTGATTATCACTTACTTCTTGTTCTTCCATAAATATGTAAGACTCAAACTACAAAGAAAGCAAGAAAAAGAAGTTACGGTGTCAAAACAAGCAATCTTTAAAGATGATGTAGAAGACGAAAAATAATTTTTCGTCTTTTTTCTTTTTTAATAATTGCATTTTAATCTTTATTTATGCTATACTTATACATGCTGTTAGGGATATGGTGTCAATGGTAGCACAGCGGTCTCCAAAACCGTTAGTACGGGTTCGAATCCTGTTATCCCTGCCATTAGTAAGTTATAGCTTCTAAGTCTTTTGCTGACGATGAAGCTTTTATTTTTTATATAGGAGTGATTTTGTGAGTTCGTACGATAAGTATTATCAACAAAAAAATTATTTTGGAAATCCTTATCCAGAGTTAATCGACTATTTTACATCTCTTGATAAATCTTTAAAAGTTATCGATTTAGGATGTGGTCAAGGAAGAGATACGCTTGCTTTAGGTCGATTAGGTTTTGATGTCACTGGTGTTGATATATCACAAGTAGGCATCAATCAACTAAACACCATTGTCAAAAAAGAAAAGCTACAAGTTACAGGAATAGTAGCTGATTATCATCAAATCAACAACCTAGAAACTTTTGACATCATTCTTATGGATTCCATGTTTCATTTTTATAAAAAGGACCTTGAAGATGAGACAAAAACCATAAACACAATACTTGATCAGTTAAAACCAGGAGCAAGATTTGTTACGATAGTGCAAAAAAATAAAAAACGTATTGATATATTAAAAAACATTTTTAAATCTTATCAAAAAGTTCATTTAATCGAGCATGAAGACAGCTTTATATATAGTGAGTTTGACAGTGAGTTTTATATGATATCAGTTATTAAACAAGATAAATAAGTATAAAGAGTGGTAAGTACCACTCTTTTCAGACTGTAGACAAAAACAGTTTTTTAAGAAGAATATCTCATTTTGAGATGTTCTTTTTTTGTTTGAGTATAAAAAAAAGAGTTTTTCACTCAATTCCAGTCAAATCGCAGATATATTACCACATGATTGTGGCTAACTTTTTCAAATTGTACATACTTAAAATCATGAAGCTTCGATCCTCATTTTTCCTAAGTCCTCTAAGAAACGTAAATCCCAGACAATGATTCATTTTTGAAATTCCAAACACCCTTTCAACTGATGTTTTTCTTTTCGGATATACCTCTTTGCCAATCTCAGATAGTCGAATCAGTTTAGCTTCTTCACTATCTGCTTCATAAAAATGTCTTAGTATCACTTTTGTTTTCTGATTTGTACACTGAGTCTTAAAAGGACAATTTAAACAATCTTTCGTTTTTGTTTTATATGCTTTATAGCCTTGTTTGTTGGTACCTCTATAAGTTAAGACTTTTTCATTTGGACAAACATAATAATCATGAAGTTCAATATATTTGAATCTATGTTTTGTAAAATATAATATATTGGATGATCCACCAGCACCTTTTCTTCCTTTAGGTCTTTTATAGGGAATCACAGGCTTAACACCTCGTTTAAATAATTCATGAAGTAATACTGGATGATCATACCCTGAATCCATAACTGCCATGTCAACTTCTTCATGAGCTTCTATATAATTAATGACTGTTTCCAGTCCAGTTTGACTATCGTGTAAGTTACCTGGAAATACTTGAGATGCTAATACCCATCCGTTTTCATCACTAATCACTTGGTTACTATAGGCTAACTGTCTTTCTTTCTCACCTTTATGAAACATGCCACAGTCCGGATCAGTAAGGCTCTTTGTTACTTTTTTAGCTTCGTTGAAATCTATTTCTTTTTTGCCTTCTTCAACTCTAACTTCATTGATTTCTGTTTGTAGAGATTCTACATACCGGTTCGTTGAATCATTGATGATAATGTCATTGACTTGTCTTTTATTTGCATATGCCTTAATATGTGTTGCATCGACAAATATATTATCCATTTTGACAAGCTTTAATTTCATGGCTTGATATAAAATCGTATTAAAGATCTCTTCAAAAACAGAAGTGCCTTCAAAACGACGTACATAGTTTTTCCCAAAGGTTGAAAAGTGTGGAACGACATCATTAAAATCGTATCCTAAAAACCATCGATATGCAGCATTAACTTCGATTTCTTCAATTGTTCTTCTCATGGATCTAATGTTAAATAAATACTGAATAAAGACAATCTTAAATAAAATGACTGGGTCTATAGATGGTCTTCCCATATCATCTGCGTATAAATTTTCTACAATATCATAAATAAAACTGAAATCAATCGCTTTATCTATTTTTCTAACTAGATGATTGTTTGGAACGAGTTTATCCATGTCCATGATGAAGATGTTTTCGCGATTGTTTATTTGATGTTTTGTTAACATGAAATCACCAACCTTTGTTATTATTTTACCATGTTACCTATATATTTATATATAGGTAAAAGTAACTTTTGTATAAAAAAAAGAAGATCAGAAGCGGACGTGGGTCTATTAAGTAGTTCTATCTACACCGATTTTTAGTAGTCTATGCTACAAGTGACCAAACTGATCTTCATATTCATATTTTATAATAATTTTTAAAAAAATACCATATCCTCAGATACGGTACTTTGTCTACAGCCTGAAAAAGAGTGGTAAGTACCACTCTTTTTTTATTTGCCTGTATGTTTTTTTAGAAAAGCTTTGATAAGTTCTGGTTTCATATCTATTAATATATCATCATCTTTAATCAGTACTGGCAATGCCAATACCATATATTTCTTAACCAGTTCCACAAAAAAATCAAAATCTTCTTCTTTGTCAACAATCGTGATATCATTTTTATATTTATCATTTAACACTGTTTTTAAGTAAAACTTTAATTTATTGCAGTTTGGACA
This sequence comes from Tenericutes bacterium MO-XQ, assembly GCA_002838185.1. GTDB lineage: Bacteria > Bacillota_I > Bacilli_A > Acholeplasmatales > Acholeplasmataceae > Mariniplasma. Next base: position 1,625,795 of record CP017948.1, read on the forward strand.
ATTAGGTTTTGTTAACATGTATAGTTTTGACATATAAAGCTCCTTTATATTTGATCAATGATAGTTTAACAAAAATATGTCCTAAAGTTTCTATTAACGCTTAAAAGAAACTTTGATCGTTGTGCCTTCAGAAAGACTAGATTTTAAATCCACTTTGCCGTGGTACTTAATTACAATATGCTTAACAATCGCTAGACCTAATCCTGTACCACCGTCAAGTCTTCCTTTATCGACACGATAAAATCTTTCAAATACTCGACTTTGATGTTCTTTTGGTATACCTTTACCTTGGTCTTTAACGACAAATATAACTTGATCTTTTTGTGTTTTTAGTTCAATGGATATGGTTTTATTTTCATCGCTATATTTATACGCATTTTCAATTAAATTTTTGAATAACTTAGAAAAATCCAATGGATCTCCATAATAACTTATGTGTTCTTTTTTTACCATTTCAAGAGTCATTTTTTTATCTTTTAACGGTTGACTTAGTGTATCTATCACTCCATCTAATATCTGATCTAAATAAATATCTTGATAACTTTCTTCTTTAATATTTTCTAGACGAGATAGCATGAGCATATCCTCAACAAGTGCAGACATAAACTCTGTTTGATTGATGATTTTTTTCGAGCTTTCTTTAATCTCGTTTTCTTTAATCATGTCATATAAAATAAGCTCAGCGTACCCTTTGATTGCGGTTAATGGTGATTTTAATTCATGAGATGCATGAGAAAAGAAATCTCGTTTCATTTGACCAATTTGACGTTCTTCTGTTACATCTTTTAATACCATTAAAATACTTGCTAAACCCTCATCTTCTTCTTTTTTATGAAGTGGATAAATATAACAATCATAGATTCTATCTAAACTACGATAATCTTTTTGAAATGGTTGGTTATTTTCGAAAACATGATCTAATGCTTTATTAAGCTCTATATCTCTTATAAATTTATAACCTTCTTGGTTGATGTACTCATCTTTTAAGTCAAATAGTAATTTCGCATCTTGATTAAAAAACATTAACTTTTTATGTTTATCGAAAAGAAGAATGGACTGTTTGATTTCATTTAAAATATATCTTAATTGTTCCTGATAACTATTAATTCTATTTAAGTATTTAGAAGTATCATAGTTGATTTGATTCATTTCATGTAACATGACATTAATTTCATCATATGGACTATTTAAAGTCATCATCTGATATTTACCTTGATTCAGTTTGATGACACCTTCTTTAACTTTATCCCACGGTTTAATCAAGTTTTGATTTACTTTTTTTAAAACAAAATAATAGATGATTAAGATAGATAATCCACTGATTACAAGTGTCCACAACACTTGTCTATATGTTGTAATTTGAGTTTCTAAAGGTATTGAAACTCTAATATACGTTCCATCATTAAGCTGTCTTGCAATATATAATAAATCAACACCTATGGTATCAGATTGTCTTGAATAAACTTGATCTAAATCTAAGATTTCTGGTCTTTGACTTTTATCTTGTCCAACTTCATTATCATGTGTATCTGCAATCACATATCCATTTTCATCAAGTATAGTGATTCTTCTTTGGCTTTGATCAAATGAACTCACAAATGCTTGATCAGTATCATTAAAGTTTTCATAATTAGCAACAACTTCATCTAACAAAAAAGACATCATAGATGTTTGATGTCTCTTTTCAAATTGATATAAAGCGAAAAAGACAATCACAAAAAACAACATAAAAGCACTAAGTAAGAGCAAGATGTTATTTCTAATGACAACTTTTTTCATTCGATAAAATACCCCACGCTACGAACAGTTGTGATTTTAGCTTGTGCACCATTCGCTTTTAATTTTTGTCTAAGTGATTTGATATGCATATCTAAAGTTCTTGTTTCACCAATGAAGTCTGTTTCCCAAACAAACTTAAATATAGTTTCTTTTGAAACCACTTCATTTTGATTTTTTAGTAATAATTTTAAGATATCATATTCTTTGTTAGTCAAATACACATCTTTTTCACCAATCATAAAGATATGTTTTTTATCGTCTATTTTTATATTGTTTAAGGTAAATAGATAATCTCCTTGAAGATTTCTTAATCTTGCTTGAATGCGTGATGTTAACTCTAATACACCAAAAGGTTTGGTCATATAATCATCTGCGCCTAAATCAAGTGCAATCACTTTATCCATCTCATTTTGTAAAGCAGATATCATCATTACTGGTAGCTTATCATCTATTTTTCTAATCAACTTTAGTAAATCTAGTCCAGATGTATCTGGTAGCATCACGTCAAGTAAAACCATATCTGGTTTTTGTTTTCTAAAGTTCTCCATAAATGCTTCTCCAGTTGAAAACCCTTTGCCATTAAACCCTGCATTTTCGATAGTTTTTTCAATTACATATTGAATGGCTTGATCGTCTTCCACAAAATAAATCATTGGCATATATGCCCCTCCTTTAGAATAACAACGTATTCTTATGTGTTCCTTTAACCATAAAAATAATCCATTGAGCGATGTTTACTGCGTGATCACCAACACGTTCAAAATATTTGGCAACCATAAGTACATAGATTAACTCATTTGCATCAATTTTATCATGTTTTAATTCAGTTGTCATCTTTGAGATGAGTTGTTGAAACAAATCATCCACTTGATCGTCTTTTTTGATGACTTCTCGGGCAATTTCTTCATTGACATGAACTAATCCTTTGATGCTTAATAAGACCATTTCCTCAACAATTTCAGCCATTTTTGAAGTCAGTGGTAATACCCGTTTGTTTAAATTACCTTCAAGATGTAAAGTCATTTCAGCAATATCTGTTGCATGATCCCCAATACGCTCTAAATCAGTAATTAACTTTAAGATACCTGTGACTAATCTAAGATCGCTTGCTACTGGTTGTTCTCTCCAAATAATCTTTAGTGCTTGTTTGGCAATTTCTTCTTCATACTGATCGACTTCATCATCTTTTTTAATAACGATTCTTGCAAGTTCCAAATCATTATTCTTAAAAGCTTCTAATCCTTCTCTAAGGTTACTTAATGCTAGGTCTGCCATTTCTGCAACTTGTTTTTTTAATTCTTCGATCATTTCTTCTAAATGTTGTCTTAATGTCATGATTTTTCTCCTTTTTATCCAAATCTTCCCGTAATATATGCTTCGGTTTTTTTATTTTCTGGTGTTGAAAATACATGGTTTGTATCCCCAAATTCAATGAGTTCACCCATTAAAAAGAATGCTGTTTTATCCGATATACGCGCAGCTTGTTGCATATTATGCGTTACAATCACAATCGTATAATCTTTTTTTAGTTCGACAACCAAATCTTCTATTTTTGCGGTTGCAACCGGATCAAGTGCACTCGTTGGTTCATCCATCAATATCACTTCTGGTTTCATCGCAATCGTCCTTGCTATGCATAATCTTTGTTGTTGACCACCAGATAATGAAAGTGCGCTTTCTTTAAGTCTATCTTTAACTTCATCCCATAACGCTGCTTGTTTTAAGCTTGTTTCAACGATTTCATTTAATGCTTGTTTGTTTTTAATGCCTTGACATTTTGGTCCATAAGCAATATTTTCAAAAATGCTCATTGGAAATGGATTCGGTTTTTGGAAAACCATACCAACTTTTGTTCTTAGACCAATAACATCAGTATTTTGATCATAGATATTTTCTCCATGATATGATACATCTCCTGTAATCTTACATGATTCAACTAAATCATTCATGCGATTAAGTGTTCTTAAAAATGTTGATTTACCACATCCTGATGGTCCTATTAAAGCTGTTACTTCTTTTTCATAAATTGGTAATTCAATATTAAGTAAAGCTTGCTTTTCTCCATAAAATAAATCTAGATTTTTTATTTCAAATGTTTTTTTATTATCTACTGTTATCATCTAACTACACCATACTTTCTCATAAATCTTTTTGATATCAATTTGATTGAAATATTTAATATTAATACAATCATCAAGATGATTAAAGCTATCGTTGATGAAAGTTCTATGTTTGCAGGTTCATCAGTCATCATAGACCAGATATGAACTGCTAAAGAAGTTGATCGATCTGTTAAATAAACATCATCTTTGATGGATGTTCCGATTGCAAATACTAAAGCTGCACTTTCACCGATGATTCTTCCTATTGCAAGTAAGGTAGCAGTTAATATACCAGTAAATGCGTTCGGTAAAATCACTTTAAATACTGTTTGAGTTTTGCTTGCCCCTAAAGCTAAACTTGCAAACCTATAATCATCTGGTACAACTTTTAAGCTTTCTTCTGTTGTTCTTATGATGATTGGTAATAATATGACTGCTAAAGTCATTGAACCAGAAATTAAGTTACCAGTAGTTGCAGATGTTAAACGGATGGTGATTGGAACAAAAATCGCAAGTCCCATTAAGCCATAAATAATGGATGGTACACCTGTCAAGGTTTCAATAAATGATCTTAACATGCGATTAAACTTATTATTTTTGGCATATTCGTTTAAGTAAATAGCTGCACCTATGCCAATTGGTAGTGCAAATACTAAAGTTAAGACAATCAAGTAAAAGGTTGTAATGATTGATCCTCTAATACCCCCACCTGTAGTTGCAAACTCTAATTCTCTGATGTCATCTTGCTGATCAAGTAGAGTAATCATATTTTGTGCACCTCTACTGGAAAGTGCGCTTGCAGCTCCATCAAAAGCAATTCTAATAATTTCATAATCAATTCTTAAATCTAAATTAGGATCACCTACACCTTTATTGTTTAATGTGTGTAATGGTGAGTCAGGATGAACATAAGTAACAACAATAACATTTTTACCTTGTAAATCCTCATCATTGGTTAAGGCTAATCCCCATTTTTCAGAATAGAATGTATCTTCATCAAAATTTCGATCTGTATCAAAATTACCTAATTCAAATCCCTCATCTATATCAGCAATATAAGTGACTGCTTTATAATTGTGAGTGATTAAATCTAGGTTTAACAATCTAAACCCATTTAAAAATACATATCCAACAATAAGTAATAATACCGCAAGTGAAATAAATGATGCCCCATATGTTATACCCTTATATAGATTTTCTCTTTGTCTTCTACTTAACATGGACATGCCCTACCTTCTTTTTAATCGTATTTAAGATTAAATTAGTGAGTAAAATCACTACCATCAAAACAATCCCCACTGAAAAGCGAATGTCATAATCAAGTCCAACAGTTTCTTTCATGCCTTCAAGCATTGTTGTTGTTAAAGTTGATGTTGTATCTAAAATATTAAACGATAATCCCGATCTTCTACCGCCAGCAACTAGGCTAACTGCAGTTGCTTCTCCTAAAACACGTCCGATACCAAGAATGGCTGAAGTAAATATCCCAGATTTAGCTGCAGCTAAAACAACTTTGAAATTGGTTTGCATTGGTGTTGCACCTAATGCAAGCGATCCATGGATAATTTCTTTATCAACAGATCTGATAGCTACTTCACTTATAGAAGTAATGGTAGGAATCGTCATGATTGCTAAAACAATCACAGCAGCTAACATCGAGTTTCCACCTTTTGATTGATATCCAAGCAGTGCACTCAAATTATAAACAAACTTTAATACAAAACCAGCTCCAAATAAACCGTAGATAATTGAAGGTATAGAAGCTAAAAGTTCTATAACTGTTCTTAAAGTTTCAGCTAACCTTTTAGGTGCAATCTTTGCGATAAATAAAGCAGTTAAAACACCTACTGGAAAGCTAAGTAATAATGATAAAAAAGCGATAAAAAGCGTACTTATGATAATAAATCCTACACTATATAAGTTAGATTGGAATGACTCACCAATAAGCCATGTATCCCCTGTTAAAAATCGCCATAGATTAACAGATCCTAACCCTCCATTATCACTAATAAACGGTGTTATACCTTTAAGTAAAATAACACCTGCAACGATAAACACAAATGATGATGATAAAATCGCAAGAAAAAATAAAAAGTTTCTTATGATTATATCAATGATTTTGTTCTTACCGTTTTTAGATTTTCTTAAATTCATTAATTGTTGCATATTCTCATCCTTTACACGCAAGAAAAGACCTAACAAAGGTCTTTATCTTTTCATCTCATCTAGCTTTATTCAGTAATTAAATCTGACCACTTCGTATATGTACCTTCATAGATTTTCTTTAAATCCTCTGCAGTAACATTGTTGATTGGATTATTCACATGAACGATTGCAACAATTGCATCCCATGCAAGTTGACCATATTGTGCTTCAGGTAGCGCAACTCCACCAACTTCTTTTTCAGAATCTTTGAATGGTCTTGATGCAAATCCAACATCTTTACCAACTGATTCATCTTTTTGATCACCAACAACTCTCTTATAAGCATCACCAGAACCTGTGTGATCATGGTCTGCTACAAAGTTTCCAGCTTTGGCACTAAACGCTTGAGTTAAACCTTCTGCGACTTTTTGAATTGAATCTGATCCACCAAATCTTACTGTAACACCACTATTGTCTTGTTCAGTGATTGGATAGTTTGCTTTAATATCATCCCAAGTTTCAGTTGCAGGTAGTGCAACAGCACCAGCATTGTTGATGATATCTGCGCCATCAGTTGTTCCTAAAAATGCGATAAATGCATGAACTAAATCTTCAACATCTTGACTAGGGAAATCACCATCAGCTCTTACCATCCAATTAAATGGACGTTTTAAATCATATGTATTATTAATAACGTTATCTACTGTAGGTGCAACGCCATTAAATGATAAACCTTTGATGTCATCTGTTAAACTTGCAAGTGATACATAACCGATACCAAACTCATCAGTTTGCATAGAAGTCATGATACCTGTATTATCTTTAATTACAAATCCTTCAACTAAAACATCATCACTTGACTCTGCTTCATCAAATCCGATACCACCCATAAAACCAGCTCTTGTACCTGATGTAGTATCTCTAGTATAAACGGTGATATTGCTATCTGTATTAAATGCTTCTTCTTGTTCTTGACACGCGACTAAACCTAACGTTAAGCCAAAGACTAAAACTAACATTAAACCTTTTATTTTCTTCATTTTTTGTTCTCCTTTAATTTTTTCACTCATATTATATCGAGTAAAGAATTTTATAGATATCATAAATGAGTAATTAGTTTGTAAAGAAAATGTAAAGTGAAAAAATATTTGGATATGATGTTTAAAAATGAATTGGATTTGTAAAAACACATGCAACTAAAGGTTGCTTTTAATCCTTAGGAACTGTGCTAAAATAAAAGTGTAAAGGAGGTACTTATGCTTGATTTAACAAAAATCGGTCAAACGATTGAATCTTTACGAAAAGAAAAAAACATGACACAAGATGAACTCGCTAGCAAGTTATATGTGTCACGTCAAGCAGTTAGCAAATGGGAAACAGGGAAAAGTTTACCTTCAATTGAAGTTTTGATTTCCTTAACTGAACTATTTGAAATCGGTATTGAATTTCTAATAGATGATGCAATTATCTCAAGAAACGATATTGAAAAACAAATGGAACAATTCCCTAGACAAGCTGTATTCTCAAACTTTATCAAGTCTGATCAACTTGAAAATGATTTTAAATCCTATGTTCACTTATTCAATATTGAAGAAAGAAAACAATTGATTAACCTTGTCATTCAAGGTAAGCTAAATCTTTCATATCAAGTGATGTGGCCACACCTTAACATGGAAGAACGCTTATACTTACTGGGATATATCATATCTTATGATAAAGAAGATATCAATGATTTATATCCATATTTAACGATTGAAGAGAGACAAATGATCTCACATAAAACAAATTTTATTTATAAGAAAGGAAAATTACTATGAACGTCTACAAATATTTACCATTCATGAATGATGAAGATTTAGAAGAGCTTGCAGAAAAAATTATTGCAAAAGAAGTAACTGAAGTACCCCTTCGCAAACTTTATCCATTCTTGTCAAAACAAAAATTAAATGAATTAGTTCATCAAATGATTGAACAAAATGATCAAGATAGCATTAAACATGCATTACCTTTTATTTCTCGCGAAACAATTAGTCTCATTAGAGAAAAAATCGATGAAGGTAAACTTGAAGACTTTGATGAATCTCATTTATTACCATTCATGAGTCCACAAGAAGTCAAGGACATGTTTTATCAGAAATTAAAAGAAACTAAAAAAGCAGAGTAACAAAAAAGCGGTTCTTAAATAAGAATCGCCTTTTTTACCTTTCAATATCGAACACTACTTGATCTTTTCCATTGTTTTTTGCTTGATATAATAAATCATCAGCTTTTCTAACCAGATCTTCTCTTTGTGTGGCTTTTATAACTCCTATAGATACTGTAAAATTTTTATTGGATTGTGGTAAAACGATTTGTTTGGTACGCAGCAAAATATCATTTGCAACATCTAATACTTCTTTGGTGTCATTAAAAAACATACCTACAAACTCATCTCCACCCAATCGATAAAAACGGTTATTACCTGATTCATACCGTTTAAGTAATGAAGCTAATTTTTGTAATGTCTCATTACCTACATGATGACTAAACTTATCATTAATATCTTTGAAGTCATCGATATCGATATATAGTATATGCAAATCTTCCAATTGATATCTTAATCCATAATGATAATCGAATGCATATTTGTTAAAGAGTTGTGTTAATGAGTCTTTATGCGTTTTCTCATAAAGTTCTTCTTCATGCTCCATAAGTTCAGTAATGTTACTTGCGAAAATCGCGTAAATATTTTCATTTTTCTCAACTTTAAAACCATCAAAATGAATCCACACCCTTTGATTGTTGTATTTAATTGGAAATGTAATATTCATAATTTTACTGAAATCAAATAATTCTTTTTCAATGTATGTTTTATATCTAGATAGTCCAGCCACTTCAGCATATTTATTTTCATAGTCAATAAGATTCATCAAACGATCAATTGTGATGCTTTCTTGATGAGGCAATCCAATGAGTTCTAATGAGTTACTGATAACGTGTAGCGTAATTTGCTCTCCTTCAGATCGATCAGCATATAAAAAAACACGTTCACTGTTCCCTAAAACAATGTCATGAATAACATCTAAATTATATTTATTTTTAAGTTTTTCTTGTGCATGTTTAAAAAAGTTTGCCATCTCTATTTCTCTCCATATTTACATATAATTTAGCATAAAATGCTTTCATTTTCAATAAGGTTTCTATCTATTTAAGAACTTTTTAAGTTTTATATATGTCTTAAACAATAAAAATATGTTTACTTCCAAACTAATTTTTTATTTTTCTACTCATATTAAAATAGCCAAGATAAAGTAAAATACAAGCGATAACAGCTGAACCAATCATCAACCAAATCATATCGACATGTTGTCCAAACACACCTAACTCATTAACTCCAAAATAAAGTTTAATCCTTTCAAATGCATCTACCGGCACAGTTGTTTGTAGTGCTGTTAAAGACTGATCTAACATAATATTCTTGAGTAAAATAGTCATGTGAGTAAATGGGAAAACCGATGAGACATATTGAATACCACTGCTAAAGTTAGCCAGTGGAAAATAAATACCACATATAAATCCAATCAGTGTACCTAAAATCCCAGATAAAGTACCAAAGGCATTGACTGATTTAAGCAGTGTTGTTAAATAAATCATTAACGATGATGATATAAATGTAAAGAACAACAACAATAAAGAAGTTTTAATGATAACTTCAAATGTGTACCAATAGCCACTTACTATACCAGCATATAAAATTGTAAATCCCCACATGATGAGTGTGAAAAATATAGTGACTATGATTGCAGAAACATAATAACTAAAAATGATCTTATATCTTTTAACTGGTGTAACTAAATAAGCATCTAATGCTCTTTGTTCTAAGTCAGTAATAACATTACCCATAATCCCCAGAGATAAAGAGATTGTATTAACGACCAAAATGCCACCCATCATATTGCTTATTTTTACAAAATCAACAAATCCTCTTGTAAAAATACCCTCTTCTTGGAGTTCTCTTAAATTACTCACATAGCTTTCACCAATAAATAGGAAATATAACGCCAAAAGGATAATAACGCTTAAAAACGAGAAAAAGACAGCTGTTTTATCTCTTAAGAATTTAAGCATGTGTCTTTTGACTAATGCAACAAACTCATACATAAATTTCATCCTTTCCTACGACGTTAATAAAAACATCATCCATAGAACCTTTGACAATTTCAAATTGTTTAATATTTGATTTGAGTTCTTCAATCAAGAGTAACGTATCTTTGGTATCTTCAACGGTTATGATGAATTGATCAGCGATTTTTTCGTATGATCTTTTTAATGATTGTAATTTATCTTTAAATGCTTCTTTATCAAAAGGTACAATTTTCATTCTATCGAAACTAAATTTTTCTTTTAAGTAAGCTGGTGTGCCTTGCACCATGATTTTACCCTTATTAATAATCACTACATGATCAGCATTTGCTGCTTCTTCCATATAATGCGTTGTAAGAAAGATTGTAATTCCTTTTTCTTCTTGAAGTCTTTTGATGACTTTCCACACGATTTGTCTTGTTTCTGGGTCTAATCCTGTTGTAGGTTCATCAAGCAACAATAACTCTGGATCTGCAAATAAAGCTCTTGCAATTTCTGTTCTACGCTTTTGCCCTCCGGAAAGTGTTTTAAATCTTTGATTCTCAAATTCTTTTAAATTAAGAAACTCCGATAGTTCTTCATATCTTTGAAGCACTTTTTCTTTGGTCTTAAGATAAAGTGCACCTCTATAGATCAAGTTCTCTTTCACAGTTAGAACATCATCTAAAACATTGTTTTGAAAAACAACTCCTATTTTTTCTCTAAAATACTTATCTTCTGATTTCCCATTTAAAAGGACTTCACCAGCATCTTTATTAAGCAGTGTTGTTATCACATTTATGGTTGTTGATTTCCCTGCTCCATTTGGTCCTAAAAAAGCGAATAAACTCCCTCTTTTAACTTCAAACGAGATATCATCAACTGCGACAATATTCTTATATGATTTGATTAAATTTTTTACAGTAAGAATAGCATCCATTATTTTTCCTCGCTTTTTTACTTCATTTTCATATATTATAACATTTTTTGATGTTTTAATAAGTGATTTCATGAAATCAAAAAAAATCCACCATATGTTTAGTGGAAAAATCATAAAAATAATCTAAGAAATGAACTGAATTATTTAGTAATATCTTTATTTTTGGGATCAAAAACTAATGTTGTCAAAACTTTATGTTCAAATATATCATCAGTTTCTATCATTTTAATGGCAGCCATGAGTGGTACTGCAAAAAATACTTTTTCTTTATCATAGTCTAGTAAAGTTGTTACTCTTTGTAAGTATTTATGTGCAAGATTATATTGATCTAATCTTAAGTTCACATACGTGTTTGCGATATCTAATATTGGATTTGCAAGTTTAGCATGTATCCAGTCCATAATGTAATACTCATTTCTAAAAATAACGACATGAGATGGTTGATAATCGAAATGACATAGATAGTTTTCATATTCAATCGTATCTAAAACATCTTGAGCGATGTGTTTAATATCTCTACTTAATTGACTCATCTCAATCCATCTTTTAAATACAATATGTGCATTTTCAAGTTCAAGAGCTTGATATTGATGCATTTCATGTTGGAGTTTTACAAAATCATCAATCAGTGATTCATCTACGTTACGCATTAAATAAAACCCAAGATTTTGATGACTCAAAAACGGCATTTTAATTTCATGTGCATTAACTTTTTCTACTTCAGTAATATTCAAGTTTGTCTTGCGTAGTAAAATATCGTGTATATAAACTTCTTTATCTACCCATTCTTCTGGATAAAAATCGTCGTATGTTTTATACACAAAATCGTCTTCGATATATACTTTTGCCATATGACCATGCTTTAGTATTGTTCTCAATATATCACTACCAAACTTTTTTTTATAATAAAAAACAAGGACAAAATCCTTGTTACTTTACGTAGTTGTATTTAAAATAATATGGATAATCATGAATACAAACGTGATAGGTCCCATAATACGATGAAGTATATAAAACTTCTTATTTTTAAGTTTATAAAACATCATACCAAATGCACCGGTTAAAAGTAATGCAATCAAAGTTAAAAGACCCGTAAGTCTTAATGAATCGTTAATGATTGCAACCACAAAATGGATGAGTGCTAAAGATGCCGCAGTCATCCCAAAAATCTTATGTTTAGATGCGAGCCATAAGACTGGTTTAATTTTTACATATTTTTTTACTCCGTTAGTCATTGATAGCACAAAAAAGATGACGATGCTTATACCGAGTATACTAAGTAAAAGATCCATGATTAACCTCCACCTTATGATTTGTATATATCTTATCATAATTTTTCTAAGATTATACTAAAATTCTTTGAGTTTTAATCAATTCTTAATAAAAAACTATGTTTTTTTTATGTTATAATGTGTATTGGTTGGTAAAACCAACGGAGGCTGCAATGAATCAGAAGTTTATGAATAAATATATATTACGCTTTTTCTTATATCTTTTTGGTGTTTTTGTTCTTGGTTTTGGAATAAACATATTATTCAGATCTACGCTTGGTGTAGGTGCATGGGATACAGTTAGTTATAACTTTAGTAAACTGATTGGTAGTACTTGGGGTTTAGCAGCTTTTATTGTTAATGTTACAGTACTATTGTTTGTATTATTTTATAAAAGAGATATCAAATATGCGGTTATATTAATTCCTATTATTAGTTTATCATTTGTCATAGATTTGTGGGATATTTTAATCCTAGGTAATTTAACAATCGATGCAGTTTGGCTGCAATATCTTTCATATGTCGGTGGAGCAGTTCTATTATCTTTAGGTTTAGCATTAATCATTGTCTCAAGATTTCCAGCTATGGTGTATGATGAATTAACTGTAATCTTAATGAAAGTATTAAAAGTCAAAAGATTTTTTACAATGCGTATTATGATTGAACTATTTGCAATTTTTCTCGCAATTAGTATCGGTTTCTTAGCGACTATAGGCTTTGGTGCGGTTAATGTTGGTAGTTTTATTTTAGCGATTGCCATTGGTCCTATGATTTCCGTGCATATAAAATGGTTGAATGCACTACTAAAAACAGAAAGTATTTCATAATCCCTTCATTTAAAAAATAATGGATTCATGATAAAATAGAGATGTATTTAAGGAGGTATCGTATGGAAAAGTTAAATTTTGATATTATTGAGCTAAAAGCTTATCGTACGATTGGCATGAAATGGGAAGGTGCTTGGAAAGAAATTACTGAATTAAAGGACATGATCAAAAAAATGAGTGAGCGTGTGAGCGAGCTTGAAACTGCAGTTAACCCAGAACATCAATTAGGTCTTTCATATCACACGAAAAATGGTGGTTTTGTGCATTATTCTGTATATGAAGTTGCTGAATCACAAAAAATACCTGAGGGTATGATTGAATTTAGAGTTCCAGAATCTTTATATGTCCATGTATCACACCCACAAAATCAATCGATTGGTCAAACATATCATGATATATTTGATTTTATTGATCATAGCGAGTACAAATTAAAGTTAGATCCGGATACAAAATATTACGACCCACTCCCAATTAAACATGAAGTTTACAGTAGTGGTAGAGATCTTAATAATCCGTATTTTGAAATTTTTATCCCCATTGAAAAAGCATAAAAAAAGCTATTTGGTAGATTCCAAATAGCTTTTTTATTTATTTTACTTTTAAGTTAACATAGGTTCTTCTTCTGGTTGATTGCTACCGAACATCATCAAGAAATCATAAATTCTTTCTTCATCTGCTAATGTTAAGTTATTTTCATCTAAAGCATAGATTGCTTCTATTTCATCAAACATCATGTTAAGTTGTGCTTTAACATCTATTTGCATTTGATCAATTTCTGCTTGAGTAGCACCAGTAAGTGCCCTGATTTCTGAGTATTCAATAATTGAATCAAAGAAGATATCAACAGAACCCAAAATCATTGTTTGATTTGCAGCTGTCAATGTGTTGTTTAACACTTCTACTATCGCAATTCCAACACCTAAATCTGGAGAACTTAAGTTTTCATTTAAGATAAATGCATCTAAATCAATTAAATCTGCTTCATTTAATAAATCAGCTTTTAGATTGATGACATTTAGAATCAATGTATTAACAAATGGTTTAATATTATCGAATGTTGTTTCAAATGTGATATCAATTCCTTCAGCTTCTAAAGCTGTCTTAAGTGGAAGTCTTGCAGCATCTAATAAAACATCAATTTCTGCACTTGTAACATCTCCAAAGATTTCTGTATCAATCATATGGATATCATTAATGAGTTGTTCTAAATCAATCATCATTTGAACCATATCAGTGCCTTGATTTTCATTTAATGCAATCACAGTCTTAATGATTCTAGCTTCTGTATCAATGACATATCTTAAAGCGCTATGTGCACTATCACCCAATAAATCACTTAATGCTTTATATGTATCAAATTCAAGTTTAAGTTCATCTAACATACCTAAAATAATTAGTTTTTCATCTTCTGGCATGTAAGGGTCATTTTCAATTTGATAAATGATATTTTCAATTGCTAAAACAAAGTAATATTCTTCATACGCTGGTGTAATCAATGCTTCTAAAGCAGCGATTTCAGTTGCATAATCTAAATTAAATTGATCAATATAATCAATGACATATAGTGCAAAATCAATTAAGACAACAGGATTATTTTCGAAATCATAATAATCATACATTTCATCATATGCTTGATCAAGAATATCCATACCACCAGTGATTAATGTTTCATCGATATCTCCAATAAAGTCTAAGAATAGATTTATTGATGCATGACTAATTTGACCGTTGATTTGTGCATATTGTAGGCCTGTGGTTACATCAGTATCAGTTAAGCCACCTGAGATAATTAACGCAGTTTCATATAGTAATTCAAAATCAGCTGCTGCTGGCAGTGCATTTTGAAGCATTAGTACCATTTCATCCTTAATGATTAGACCTTCTGTTAAGGTTAATGCATCTCCATTGATTGCACCATCAATTAAGTCGATAGAGTTTTGTGGGAATGTATTTTTAACAGTAATTAAGAATTCAAATACAACTTCTAATGATCCTTTGAATTGAACTTCTTCAGTTTCCATTAAAACTAACATTTCATTCATCATTAAGTTATCTTGTGTATCTCTTTCAACTCTTTCTTCTGCATAATGTTTCCATTGAGCCTTATCATATAAATTAAATAGTGGTTGGAGTTCAGTATACATGTTATTGATGAAAGCTTCACCATCTCCAGCTGTATCATTATACATTGCAGTCATGATCATTTGAAGATCCATCACATATTCTATTGTCATATCATCTTCAAAATAATAATATTCTGGATGAAAGTTATATCCATAAATCAATGATGATTGAATTTCTTCTACGATATAACGTAACTCATGAATTTCACCACTGAAAAATGCATCTAACCCATCATATTCATCAACAGTTGCATAACTTTTCATCAAATTATATGCATCCATATATGCTTGTGAAGCTTTAATCGTGTTCATTTCAGTTTCATACATTGCTATTTCTTCGTTAGCATATGTAAGATTTAATGTGTTAGATCTAATATTAGCATCAAGCATGACAATTAAAAATTCATAAATCATTGCTGCTAAATCTTGGTGATCCATGTTATAGTCATCAAGTATTTCTAATTCTAATAAGAAATCATCAAGACCTGTCATCATTGGCATACCCATTACCATGGATTTTGCATCACCAAAGAACTGGATGGCTTGTGATTCTGTCATACCTAAAGCAATGGAAGTTTGAGCATAAGCTGCTGCCATTTCGCTTGCAGATAAATAATCATAATATTCCCATTCATCTTCAAAATCTTCTTCTGTCATATCTGGTTCATACATTGGATTAATACCACCCAGAACAGTTGAATAAATTGTATCTTGTGAAACATTTTCTTCAACAGTATATGACACTGAAGCTGAATTTTCTGATGTTAATGCATCTTTTTTAGCTACAACATAAACTGTATGTGTACCAACAGGAATATTTTTGGTTGTTAAATCAAGTTGAGTTGTTGTTACACTGTAACTTAAAGATCCAACATGAACCACATAACTTGTAGCATCCGTAACTGCTGTCCATGAAACAACACCAGCGTTAATTTGAACATTTGTTGGAGCATCTATAGTATCTACAGTGCCTTCAGTTACTTCATAGTTTAATACACTAGAAGGTATAGATACTTTATCATCTTTAGCTGCAACAACTGATACAGCATAGGTACCAGTAGCTAATTCTAGAGTCGTTAAATCAAATGTTGTTGTTGTAACTTCGTATTCTGCTTCATCAACAAATACAACATAGTGATCAGCATCTGTTACTGCATCCCAAGTTAATATACCGTCTGTGATATCTAAGTTTTGAGGTGCTTCTAAATCTAGATCTACTTCTCTATTACACGCAGCTAAGCCAAATAAGAATGTGAAAAGTACAATAAATAATAAAATTTTCTTCATAATATCCTCCTTATTGAATATAGATGAATAAATATTTCAAAAATGTTTCTTGCCTGTTTACCCTCATTATATTACTTACTCAGTAAAATATCAATTGTTTAGACTATCTTTACATCTGATTAAGTTTTAAAACTTTTGTTGCATCAATATCTTTAATCTTTTCTATATAAAACCATTGATTAAGAGTAAAAGTGATTGCTATGATAAGTCCACCTAACCATAGTGGTTTTATAGAAAAACGAATCGGTTCATACTCACCAAATAAGATTGCTAAATCTGCCATTTCTAGTGAGATTAAGCTATAACCAATCATACTAATTATTGCTAAAGATAAGAAGATATAGATGAATAACTTAATCAGTGATTTTCTCATTTGCTTATGATTTAATCCTAATATGATCATTCGTGCATAAACTTCTTTCATATCATGATATAACAACACAGAGTGGTTCATGAGTGCAACGACAAAACATAAGATGATCATTGCTAATATGAAAGTGATATAGTTTGTAACTTGTATCATTTCAAAAATTAAAGGTGCTAGTTTTTCATCCACATCAATCACTTGAATAAGATCTTGGTGATATTGGTCAAGTAAATCATCTTTTAGCAGTACTTTGTTTTCTTTTGCATTCACTAAGAAAATATTAAAGATTTCATCTGATTCATAAACATGATGCATATTCGTAAAAGCTAAATCACCTAATTGTTTTTCGAAAAATCCTGCAATCTCAAAGGTTTGTTCCTTATATTTACCATCGACATAGATTTCTATGGTATCACCAATTTTATAATCATATAAGAACATGTATCTATCCGGTAAAACAATGTATAATTTGGTTACTCTATTTAATGCACTTAAAGCTTCAGATTCAATATTGGTTTTGAAATAAGCTGATATGTCATTTGGATCCATAGAGATAAGTTCACGAATCGACTGATTCTCATTTATGGTTCTTACTTGTTGAAATAATCCTGCTTTAGTGATGTCTTTAACTTCATCCATCGCTTTTATATCTATATATTTATCATCATAATTTTTGGTGATATTGATGACCATTAAATCTATCTGATATGTCTCTTGATAAGCATCTTTTCGATCAAGCATATATGTGTTTGCAAAAACTAATAATAATATGGTTAAAAAGGCAATAAGTACTAAATGCAAGTACTGTTTAAACGTACGTTTTGTTAACATAGCTTTTAGATGATAGTAAGTTGTTTGTTCTTGATGTTTTTGATACCAATATTTCTTTATTCCATAGAAAATGAAATCTATAGCATAAATGAGCAGATAAATAATGACCACGAGTATAAATATGACTTGATAACCTTTGAATAATGGTCTAATATTGGTAAATGATAAAACTAAATAAATGATTATGAGTAAAACCAAAGTCCCTATTTTTACACTTATAGAAACATCATTATCTAAGTCTAGTTGATTTAGACTTCTTATCTCTGATGTTTGGTAAAACTTTTTAAAATAAAAATAAACGACTACACCTAATAAAATGAGTGCTAAACTAGCTGCATATATGATATGTATTTGCTGAATCTGATAGACTAAATGAGATGATAGATAGTTTAGTCCAATATAGATAATTTGCTGTGATAAGAAAACTGCAATTAAAAATGATAAGATAAAAAATATAAGCATCTCGATTGTCACTATAGCAACAGAAAATCGTTTTTTACCGCCTAAAATATGAATAGTCGCATATAATTGCTTTTTTTCATGAAAATACACTTCTAAAGTCGTTTTTAATACAAAAATAATCGCGAAAAGCGAAATTGATATAATCATAAAAAATGCTGTGATATTTCTTTGGATGAATTGATGGATTGCTTCATCATCAATCGTTAGCTCAAACGTTAGTAAACGATAAGGCTCTTTAGATTGAATCAGTAAACTCACCTCATCAATGTCATAACTATCTTTGATATCCAAATAAACTCTGTTATATATATTGGTTAATAACGCTGGATTTAGACTTTCTAACGAAGGACTAAGTGCACTTAGGAAAAAGGGTAATCCTTCTGATTTATCAATAAAGATTTGTTCTCCACTAAAAAGCATGTCATCTTTAACGATATCTACAACAACAAAAGTTTTTTGTTCTCCACTAATATCAATATATACTTGATCATTCATCTTTAAATCCATAGATAATGCTAAACTTTCAGTGATAATCATTTCATCATCTAAAAGTTCAGAAGGATAAGACACATGCTCATTGATGTTTTTTAACATCTCAAGGTTTGATGCTTTCACATGTACATGAGTTTTGATGTCCTCATTTTTTTGTAATAAAACATCAAACTCAAAAAACATCGCTTTTTTATGGATAGCATCTTGAATGTTTTCATCGGAATTAAAACTCGAAACTGAGAAAAAACGCGTTTGTCCAAGTGGAGATATGCTCATGATTAAATCATAATCTTCATAGGTTTTTTCAAGTTTTCCATAATAATAAGATGTAAAGAAATCTCTCATCGAAAAAGCTAAGATGAGAGACACAAAAACGCCTAAAAAACCAATCAACATCAAGATTGATTTTAGCGGTGAACTTATGATATTTTTTAATATAAAACGAAGAAAAAAATTCAGTCTATTTAGACTTTTTTTCATCTTTGACCACCTGTCCATCAATCATATGAATTGTTCGTGTTCCATAAGATGTTAGATCTAAATTATGCGTAACCATCAATATGGTTTTATGATACGTTTGATTTAACTTTTTAAATAGTTCCATGATCTTTTTACCATTTTCTATATCTAGATTACCTGTAGGTTCATCAGCAAAGATAATTTTTGGGTCATTAATTAAACATCTCGCGATTGCAACTCTTTGTTGCATACCTCCTGATAGTTCAGATGGATAATGGTTTATATATGCTTTCATATCCACTAAATCTAATAATTCTAGGATTTCTTCTTTGGTTTTATGTTTCCCAATGACTGAAGCTAACATCATATTTTCATAAACTGTTAAATTTGGGATTAAGTTATAAAACTGAAAAACAAATCCGATATCCAAGGATCTTAATTTTGCTTTTTCTGCTTCTGTGTAATCTTTTAATAG
This sequence comes from Tenericutes bacterium MO-XQ, assembly GCA_002838185.1. GTDB lineage: Bacteria > Bacillota_I > Bacilli_A > Acholeplasmatales > Acholeplasmataceae > Mariniplasma. Next base: position 1,645,456 of record CP017948.1, read on the forward strand.
ACGATCAAACATAAAAATATCGCCATCGTCATAGGGTTCAAGTCCACTTAATACGTATAGTAATGTGGTTTTCCCTGATCCTGAAGGTCCAACTATAGATATAAATTCTTGATTGTTAATGTCTAAATCAAGCCCTCTTAATACTTCTGTTTCGATTTTATTGTGTCGATAAATTTTCTTAAGCTTTTGCGTTTTAATTAAGACCATAGATATCCCTGATTTCTTTGGATTTTGTTTAGTTTAATACTATCATATTCGGTGTTTTTTTTAAATGGTAACATACCTTTTTCTTATGAGAACTGCTATAATTAAAATATATATAACCCGAGGAGGATACATTCATGAACTTGCAAAATGATTTTATCAACACATTTCATCAAAAACCTGATGCTTTTTATTTTTCTCCTGGACGTATCAATTTGATTGGTGAACACATTGATTATAATGGTGGATTAGTTCTTCCTGCAGCAATTTCACTTGGAACTTATGGTGTTATACGGATGCGAGATGATCAATTAATTAGAGTTTTTTCTACCAATTTTAACGATTTAGGCATCATTGAAATTTCACTTCATGATTTAGCTTATAAAGAGAATGACAACTATGCAAACTATATCAAAGGTGTATTTGATTTATTCATCAAAAAACATCATAAAATCAACCGTGGTATGGATATTTATATTCATGGAACTTTGCCACCACAATCTGGATTATCATCTTCAGCATCTCTACTTGTACTCATGGTTTATATATTATCAGATGTTTATCATCTTGATTTATCAAAAACAGATATAGCCCTTTATGCAAAAGATGTAGAAAATCATTACATGCATATGCATTGTGGCATCATGGATCAACTCATCATCGCAAAAGGCATCAATCATAAAGCTTTACTGATGCATACATCAACCTTAGAAACAACACCAATCCACGCTTTTATTGATGGCTATACATGGGTGATTATGAATTCTCACTATGAAAGAAAAACTACTGAATCAAAATATAATGAACGCGTTAAAGAATGTCAAGACGCTTTAAATATCATAAAAAAAGAAAAAAATATTTCTGAGTTATGTGAGTTATCGATAAGTGATTATAACGATATTAAACATCATTTAAACGAAGTATTAAGAAAAAGAGTAAAACATGTCGTCACAGAGCAAAATCGAGTTTTAAAAAGCATTGAAGTTCTAAAAAATCAAGAAGCAATCCCTATGGGCGAACTATTAAACGCATCCCATTCATCTTTAAAAAATGATTACGAAGTCACTGGCTTTCATTTGGATATGCTCGTAGAAGGTGCACTCCTTGCAGGTGCCATTGGTGCACGTGTTACTGGTGCGGGTTTTGGTGGTTGTGCTATAGCGCTTGTTAAAAACAATCTTCTTGATCAATTTGATCAAATTGTAGATCAGTACTATTATCAAAAAACTAATCTTCATGCGTCTTTCTATCCAGTTGAATTTGTTGATGGTGTTAAAAAAATCGAGGTGGCTTAATGAAAACTTATGTTGATGCATTTTTAACATATGGCATTGATCATCAGATCATTACTGATTTTGATCGTGCAAAACAAAGCTTATATCAACTTTATCATCTACCTTTAGGAGATTACGAAAAAACCACAAAACCAATTGATGAAGTACTAGCTTATCTCTTAGATGCTGCTTATCAACTCAAATTATTTCATCCGAATACAGTTTTAGAAAGAGATGCTTATGAAGCTTATCTTTTTGACTTGATGATGCCTGAACCTTCTAAAGTAAAACAAACATTTAAACGGTTATCTGATACTGATAAAGAAAAAGCTTTTTCTTATTTGTATCAGTTATCTAAAGATGTGAACTACATTAAAACAAAACGAATTGCTCAAAACATTCACTTTAATTACAATTCACCCTATGGCAATATCGAACTTACTATCAATTTATCAAAACCTGAAAAAGATCCTAAAGATATCGCAAAAGCACTTGAAGAAACTATCGATGATAAAAAAGGTCCAAAGTGTGTGTTGTGTAAAGAAAATGAACAAAACTATCAAAATGCCCGTATGAACTTGCGCATTGTTCCTTTAGAACTTGCATCAAGAAAGTGGCATTTCCAATATTCACCCTATCTATATTTTAATGAGCACTCAATCATTTTAAGTGATACTCACAAACCGATGCACATCAATAAAACTACCTTTAAAGCTTTATTTGACTTTATAGATTTTATGCCAAGTTATTTTGTAGGATCTAATGCTGATTTACCAATTGTTGGTGGGTCTATATTAAATCATGATCATTATCAATCTGGAAGATATCACTTTCCTATTGAACATGCAAAAGTTATCAAAACATATCATGATATCGAGCGCGTTACCATATCTCATTTATATTGGCCATTATCAACAATCAGATTAGCATCTAATGATCGATATCAACTTGAAGAACTTGCTGCTCATATTTTATCTTCATGGAAAACATATGAGCATAAGCATCTTGAAATTATCCCTTTTACAACAAAACCACATCAAACGATCACACCTATTGCTAGATATAAAAATAATACTTATGAACTTGATTTGATTCTTCGAAATAATCGCACAACCAAAGCATATCCTGATGGTATTTTCCATCCTCATCAAGAACACCATCACATTAAAAAAGAAAATATCGGTTTAATTGAAGCAACAGGACTTGCGATTCTACCTGGAAGATTGAAAGAGGAATTAGCGCATGCTTACTTATACTTAAAAGAAGATAAAATACATCCATCTTTACAAAAGCATATCTTATGGTTAAATCAATTAAAAGATCAAAAAATCATCTCTCATAAAGAAGACCTATATCAAGAAGTTGGAAAGATATTTACACATGTTTTAGAAGATGCTGGAGTATTTAAACTTGATGATTCTGGATTACTTGCATGTGACACATTCATTCAAGATACAATTAAAGCATATAAAAAAATGTGAGCACTGATGTGTTCACATTTTTATTTTAAATATTATGATGATTTTTTAACTCTTCTTGCGACATACGCAAACATTTCTGGTCCTGTATGAATACCTAATACAGGTGTTAATTCAGATAACTCTAAATTTCTTACACTTAACGAACGTTTTAATATTTCGCCAAGTTCTTGAGCTTTTTCTTTATCTGATGCATAGTGCACTGTTAAATCAATTAAATCACTACCAAAGTCTTCGATTAAAATATTTTTCATGTTCAATAATGAACGTTTAATACCTAATGCTTTTGAAGCTGTAACATATACACCTTCATCATTAACTGTGATGACTGGTTTAATGTGAAGTAGATCACCAATGGTTCCTTCTACTTTACCAATACGTCCACCTCTTCTTAAATACTTAAGAGTCGCAATCGTATAATAAGCTTTTGAGTCTTTATATCTAAGCTCATCTAATGCTTCAATAATCTTTTTCGTTTCGACACCTTTATTTACTAAATCCACAGCTTCTCTTACAATGTAACCTTGTTGAGCGCCTAATGTTTTTGTATCATAGTGTGTAATTGCTAAATCTTTTTCTTGTTCGATTTCAATTCTAAATGCATTAAATGTACCTGATAACCCTGATGAAATATTGATAACAAGTAATGCTTCATAACCTTCTTTTTTTACTTTTTCAAAAATATCGTGCAAATCACCTGTTTTTGGAAGTGATGTTTTGATATTTTTTTCATCTAAATCTTTGTAAATCTCTTGTGAAGTTATTTCTAGTTGGTCTCTAAAGCTTTCATCACCGATGTTGATGATGAGTGGAATAACAAATAGATTCTTTTGCTTTTCAATATACGCTTTTGGTAAATTGCATCCAGAATCTGTTAATATTGCTGTTTTCATATTTATACCTCTATCTTTTATAGTTTTGCTGTTTCATAACTATATGTAAAATAATAACATAATTTTGATGCCAAAGACAGAAATATGAAATAAATTAAAATACCATTTGAAAATTACGTCTTTTTCACATAAATGAGATTACCGATAAAGATGATAATCATCACACCAGAGAATATCAAAAACATTAAAGACATTGAGTAATCTGCTAGTAAACCAATCAGTGGTGCAAAAATAACAATAAGCAATGAAGACGTTTGTGATTCTACACTAAGTACCGTAGCTCTCTTATCATTATCTGTCACATCCCCAATACGCTCAACCATAAGTGGTTTTCTGATATTCATCATAATATATAACATCAAGAACATTAATCCGACGATAATCAATGAGTCCAAAAAGAAACTTAAAACGCCTATTGCAATCGCTGTAAATAACCAAATGTACGCAATGAGCACACCTGGTTTTCCAATACCTTTAACACGATAAGCATTTCTACTTGATATTGCACTCACTAGATAAATGATGGCATAAATAATTCCGATATAAATTTTAGAATGTTCTTCTTCATTAAATTGGCTAAATATCAATACCCCAAAAGACATTGAAACTAAAATGGGTTGAATATAATCTTTAATGCTCTTAAATGTTGCCTGATATGAAGCAGAATTAAATACTGCATTTCTGACATTTTTTGTCTTAAATGTATATTTGATATGATCAATATTATGTTCGATGAAAGATTTAAATGAAAATTTGACGTCTCTTTTTTCATTTAGACGATTAGGATAAGATAAAATTAATATCAAATCTATAACATATGGAATGATTGCTGCAAGAAATAAAAATCTGATTTCTGGTAAATACAAAACAAGACCAATAGAGACTAAACTTGCAATCATTGAACCAATCAAAGAATATGAGCGTGTCAACCCATATATCAATGTCTTCGATGATTTGATATTTTCTTGATCCATATAAGACATAATCATAGATTTATGCGTACCTGATCTAAATGCTTCACCTAAAGCAAATAAACTCATTGCAATCACAAATTCGTAGAACTCAGTTGATATAAAAAATAATAAAAATGAAATGATATAAAAGATAAAACAAATGACTAGCTCTATTTTCTTACCATATCTATCTGCTATTACCCCTGAAGGAATCTCAAAAATATATATAATTATCTCTTTAATCGCAAGCAAAATACCTACTAAAAAAAGATTTAACTCATACGATAAAAAATAGATAATCATGTATGGTTCAAAAAATCTTAAGTTCTTTAATAAGCCATAAAAGCCAAATTTCGTGATTTGTAGTCTATGCTTTCTTAGATCTTCCATATGTATACCTCTTCTATTTAAAATTATTATATCATTTTTTACTGTTTTTTATCATAAACGCGGTTGTAATAAAAGCGCTTTCATGTTACAATGATTTTGGAATTACACTACATTTTTTATCGAAAAAATCGAAACTTCGATAAATGAACAACAAAATCAAATATATATCTTTAATTAGGTTTTTAAACCAACGATGCCGAAGAGAAAAGAGAGGTTATTTTTTATGCAGTTTAAGTCAAAACCGATTGCCGTACAAGACATTCTTTTGCCTAATGATTGGATCAACTATGAGAAATGGTCTGTTGTTGCATGCGACCAGTTTACGAGTCAACCAGAATACTGGGAAGAATTAAGAGAAAGAATTGGCGATGAGCCTTCTACTTATGATCTTATTCTACCTGAGGTATATTTGGAGTCTATGAGTGATCAAACCATTGAAAAAATCAATGAAAAAATGTATGAATACATCAATAATGGCATTCTAAAAAATCTTGGACCATCCATGATTTTAGTAGAAAGAAAGACATTATGTGGAAAAACAAGATTAGGTATGATGCTAAGCATTGACTTAGAAACATATGATTATCAACCTTTTACAAAACCTTTTATTAGAACTACTGAAAACACAATTATTTCAAGAATACCTCCTAGAGTAAAAATCAGGAAAGATGCACCACTAGAATTAACACATGTCATGTTACTTGCTAATGATCCAGATAAGCAAATCTTAAAAAACCTTTTTAAAAGAAAAGATGAGTTCAATATTGTATACGATTTTGATCTAAATATGCGAGGGGGACATATCAGAGGTTATCAAATAACTGATTGCGAACCCGTAATTAATGATTTTTACAGTTTAATCAAAGATCCAGATGATCCAATATTATTTATTGTGGGCGATGGAAATCACTCACTCGCTACTGCTAAGACACATTGGGAAACACTTAAACCAACACTATCAAAAAAAGATTTGGAAACTCACCCCTCAAGATATGCTTTAGTTGAAGTTGTAAATATTTATGATGACGGTCTAGAATTTGAAGGCATTAATCGTGTTTTATTTAATGTTGATGAAAAATTCTTAACAAGTCTTCAAGATGCTATAGATCAAGAAGTTGAGTCGTGGGTATATACTAAAAAAACTGGAAAAATTCCGTTTTATATGTCAAAGAGTACGGCATTAGCTTATGAACAAATTCAAACGTTTATAGATGATTATTTATCTTACCACCAAGATATGATGATTGATTATATTCACGGTGATGAAGAAATGATTGAAATCTGCAATAAAAATGAAGACCGTTTAGGTATTCATATGCCAGTTTTAGATCGAAAAGATTTATTTCCATTTATTCAAATGGGTAAAATTCTACCAAGAAAATCTTTTTCTATGGGAAATGCTACTGCAAAAAGATATTATTTAGAAAGTCGATTCATTAAAAAAATGAGTTTAAAATAGAAGGGAGAACTTATGAAAAGAGTATTTAATTTTTCAGCTGGTCCAGCTGTATTACCAGAAGCAGTTTTAAAAGAAGCCGCAAATGAAATGCTAGATTACAATAACACTGGCATGTCTGTTATGGAAATGAGCCATCGCTCTGCCATGTATAAAAAAATCATCGAGGATGCAGAAAAAGACTTAAGAACTTTAATGCATATTCCTGATAACTACAAAGTATTATTCTTACAAGGAGGCGCAACTCTCCAATTTTCAATGATTCCAATGAACTTACTTAAACATGGAGTTGCTGATTACATCATCACTGGAGCTTGGGTAAAAAAAGCTTTTAAAGAAACTCAAAAATATGGAAAAGTTAAAGCGATTGCTTCTTCTGAGGATAAAAACTTCTCATACATTCCTGATGTATCTCATTTAGATATATCAGATGATGCTGATTATGTCTACATGTGTGATAACAATACGATTTATGGGACTAAGTTTTATGAACTACCAAACACTAAAGGTAAAACATTAATTTCAGATGCTTCTTCTTGTATCTTATCAGAACCTGTAGATGTATCTAAATATGGTGTTATTTTTGCAGGAGCTCAAAAAAATATTGGTCCTGCAGGTACAGTGATTGTTATCATTAGAGAAGATTTGATTAGAGATGATATAAAGGCAGATACACCAATCATGTTAAGATATGACATTCATGCTGAAAATGGATCGATGTATAATACACCACCAACATATGGTATTTACATGTGTGGTAAAGTCTTTAAATGGTTACTTGATATGGGTGGCATCGAAAAAATGCATGAACATAATTTAAAAAAAGCAAACTTATTATATGATTACATCGATCAAAGTAAACTGTTTTATGGGACTGTTGAAAAGAAGTCAAGATCCATCATGAACGTATGTTTTAAAACAGATGATGATGCTTTAAATGATTTATTCATCAAAGAAGCAAAAACTCAAGGATTAGAAAACCTAAAAGGACACCGTTCTGTTGGTGGTATGAGAGCTTCCATTTATAATGCAATGCCTTATGAAGGCGTTAAAGCACTTGTTGATTTTATGGAAGATTTTGAGAAAAAACACGGAAAGTAGGTCTTTAAATGTATAAAATTCATTGTTTAAATAATATTTCAAAAGAAGGTTTAAGCGTTTTATCTAACGATTACACATTAACAGATGATATTAAAGAAAGTGATGCAGTTTTAGTAAGAAGTTATAATATGCATGAGCTTGATTTAAAAGATCATGTGATCGCGGTTGCTAGAGCTGGTGCTGGAGTTAATAATATTCCATTAGATAAATACGCTAACCAAGGTATTGTGGTTTTTAATACACCTGGCGCAAACGCTAATGCTGTTAAAGAATTAACGATTGCGGGTATGTTTTTAGCAGCAAGAAACTTATATCCAGGTATGAGCTGGGTTAAGGATAACAATCAAGATCCAGACATTCAAAAAAACATGGAAAAAGCAAAAAAAGCTTATGCAGGAACAGAAATCCTTAACAAAACCATTGGAATCATTGGATTAGGTTCTATTGGTATCATGCTTGCAAACACATGCGCAAAAATGGGTATGAAAGTTTTAGGAACGAAGCGAAACTTAGAAACCCTAAAAGATTTAGATTTTCATCATAATGTTACTTTAGTTAAAACTAAAGAAGAAATTTATGAAAAAGCTGATTATATAAGTATCAATGTACCACTTAATGATCATACTAAACATTTAATCGATAAAAAAGCATTCGATCAAATGAAAGATGGTGTGATCATTCTAAACTTTGCTAGAGACAAATTAGTCAATGATGACGATTTAGAAGCTGCCATTAAACATGGTAAAGTAAGAGCTTATGTTACAGATTTTCCAAATCAAAAAACTGCTCAAATGGAAAAAGTCATCGCATTCCCACATTTAGGTGCATCAACTGAGGAAGCTGAAACCAATTGTGCAATTATGGCTTCAACGGAAATTTCAAAGTTCATCGAAACTGGAGCTATCAAACATAGTGTTAATTATCCTGACATTTTCGTGGAAAATAAAAAAACACAATATCGTTATGTGATATTGTGCAAGGTTAAACAAAAAGATCATCAAGCTTATACTAAAGAAATCATTTCACTATTTGAAGATATCGAGCATGTTTATCAAGCTTATAATGATCACTATGGTGTCGTTATCGTTGATTCTAATAAAGAAGCTATAACTGATTTAGATCAAATTTCATTTGTTACAAAAGTTAGAGTGATCTAAAAAAATATCCTTGATGTCAAGGATATTTAATCAATTAACTGATAAGCTTTAGCAATGGTGATATATAACTCTACACCTCTTGCTAATACTTCATCTTTAAAATTAAAATAACAACTATGAAGCGGATGTACATACCCCTTCTCCTCGTTACGAGTACCTAGCATGGTAAACATGCCGGGTACTTTTTCTTGATAGAAGGCAAAATCCTCAGATGCCATCAATGGTTTAATATATTCATAATTGTCATCTAGATGTTTCTCGATAAACTCAACCATATCAGCATCGTTATTTACAACTGGATATAGTTCCATTAAGTCAGATGAGATTTCTACTTGAAATGATAATTTTATACCACTAATCACATCTTCAATTCTTTTTTTCATTAAGTAGAAAACTTCATGTTTAAAAGCTCTCATCGTTCCCGTAATTTCTACGTCTTGAGCAATGATGTTTCTTGCTTCTCCACCATGAACTGTACCGACTGTGATGACACCTTGTTCAAACGGATCCACATTTCTTGAGATAATCGTATGAAGTTGTGATATTAAATGACTAGATGCAAGAATTGCATCATTACCATCATGTGGAGATGCTCCATGCGCTGATTTTCCAGATATTTTTATATTGAATTCTAAGTTTCTTGCCATCATTGGCCCTTTAACTAATCCGTATACGCCTTCTTTTAAATTGGGATAAAGGTGTATACCAAATATTTTTTGTACCTTAAATTTTTCTAAAAACCCTTCTTCTATAATGACTTTTGCCCCACCAGGGTACTCTTCAGCAGGCTGAAATATTAAAACAATAGAATCATTAATTAATGTTTGATCTTTGAGATAATATGCAAACCCTAAAAGCATTGCCATATGTCCATCATGTCCACATGCATGCATCTTACCAATATGTGTCGATGGATAAGGGTAATCTGATTTTTCTAACACAGGAAGTGCATCCATATCTGATCTAAATGCGATTGATGTTTCTTTTTTGCCTTTTTTATAGGCAATCCATCCAGTAAATGCAGTTTGATAAATCTCATAACCCATAGATTCAAGTTCTTTTTTGATATAAGCGCTTGTTTTAAATAAATCAAATGATATTTCTGGTATTTGATGTAGATCTCTTCTATATTTTTTTAGTCTTTCAATCATAAGAACACCTCTTTGTAACTAGATATATCTATCATATCATAAAAAATAATGATGAATACGATTTATTTTGTTCCAAATAAACGATCTCCTGCATCACCAAGGCCAGGTACAATATATGCATGATCATTAAGTTTTTCATCTAAATTGATTAAATAAATATCAATATTTGGATATTTATCTAGTATTCTTTGAACACCTTGTTCAACCCCTATTATAGATAAAACAGTGATATCTGAAACTTTTTGTTCTTTTAAATAATCAATTGTTTTTAACACACTCCCACCTGTTGCTAGTAATGGATCCAAAATAAAACATTTACACTCACTAATGTTGTTTGGATATTTTGCATAGTATACTTTAGGCTCCAAAGTTTGAGGATCTCTATACATTCCCACATGTGCAACTTTTGAACTAGGAATTAGATTTTGAATACCTTGAGTCATCCCTAGTCCAGCTCTAAGAATCGGCACTAAAACTATATTATCTTTCAGTTGAAATCCTTTTGTTTTTGCTATAGGAGTCTCAATATCAATGCTAAACAATTCAAAATCACGACTAATCTCATAAACCATTAAAGCACTCAACTCTTCAACAACTTCTCTAAACATTTTCGTCCCACAATTTTTATCTCTAATAATACTCATTTTATGCTTCATCAATGGATGTTTAAATACATGTAAACTCATTTTTATCTTCCTTTCAATAGTACAAAAAGGCGTTATTACGCCTTTTTTAGTCTTTATAAATTATTGTTCCTGAATTACCTTTTATAGCTAAAGATGCTTCTTCCAATGATGCTATTATTGCTTGTCCGTTTGGATTATTTTCTACAAAACTTACTGCAGCAACAACTTTTGGTTCCATACTGCCTTTACCAAATTCACCTGTTTTAATATAATGTTTAGCTTCTTTAACGCTCATCTTCGAAAACTCTTTTTGATTTGGTTTCATAAAATTGATTGCAACTCTCTTAACTGCAGTTAAGATGATAAAAACATCAGCACCAATTAATTCAGCTAACTTAGCACTGCTAAAATCTTTATCAATGACTGCATTCACACCAACAAGTTGATCTTTTTTGACTACTGGAATACCACCACCACCTGATGCGATAACGATGTTCCCACCTTCAACCAATTGTAAAACTATGTTTTTTTCTATGATATCAATCGGTTTCGGACTTGGAACTACCATGCGGTAACCTCTTCCAGAGTCTTCAACCATTTTTATACCTAGTTCTTTTTCTATTTTTAAAGCTTCTTCTCTTGTATGAAATCTACCAATAGGTTTTGTAGGATGAATAAAGGCTTGATCATCAGCATCTACTAATGTTTGTGTAACAATAGTAGCCACATTCAAATCCATATTTCTCTTTAATAAAGCATTCTTAATAGCATTTTGTAAATGATAACCTATATAACCTTGACTCATAGAGCCACATTCAGGTAACGGCATTAACGGAATTGTATTTTTAAATTCATTAGCAGTATCAAATGCACTTTGAATCATTCCTACTTGTGGTCCATTACCATGTACTACAACGACTTGATGTCCTTCTTTCACCAAATCAACGATACTTATAGCAGCATGTTTTACAAGTTCTAATTGTTCTTTTGGTGTATCACCCAATGCATTGCCACCAAGAGCCACCAATATTTTCATATTACTCCTCCTATAATTGTTTTGTATAATCTTCTAATGCTTTTTCAAAACACAGCATAGGTGGATGAACCAACCCAGCTCCCACTTGACCAACTCCGGCTTTCTTATGAGCCATACCTGTATTTATTATTGGTAATATACCAGTTTCAATAACTTTAATCATATCGATACCTAGTGCAGTTGGCATAAAATCTAAAGGTGGTAAAGTGAAAACTTGATGTCTACCAGCTGTGATTTCATGCATTTCTGTAGAATAATCAAATGCTTGTTGAACAGCACCACCTACAAATTGTACAATGGCTGGAGCACCACCCATAGCGAAACCTCCGATACCACATGTTTCAGTAATTGCACTATCCCCAATATCTGGAGCTGCATCATCTTCATTAAACCCAGGGAACATTAAACCTTTAACATAGTTAGCTGGAGCTTCATACCATGTATTACTGCTAGATAATTGAATACCAAAATTTACACCATTTCTACTCATTGCAGTAACAACTGTTGAATATTTTACACCTTTACCACTATCTAATGCTAACTTACAGTATGGCATAGATAAGTTTAAGAAATAGTGTTCATTATGCTTAATAAAGTTTAGTGTTTCTCTCTTCATTAGCTCATTATACTCAGTTTGTACAATATACTCTGAGATTTCTCTTAAAAATAGAGCTGATGAAGCTTTATTTCTGTTATGACACTCATCACCCATATGAAGTGCTTGTGTGATAATACTTTTAATATCCACACCTTTAGATATTTCTAGAGCTTGATTAAGCACTGGCATTACAGTATGTTCTATGAACTTTAATCGATCAATGACTTCTTTACTATTAGCACCATATCTTAATACTTTTCCTAAACCTTCGTTAATTGTACAATAACTATAGTTACCATGAACTTCGTTATATAATACATGAACCGGCATAGATGCTGATATAATACCTGCCATTGGTCCTACTGCTTGATGATGATGAGCACTATCAAATTTAATCTCACCTGATTGTGCTAATTTTAATGCATCAGATTCATCTTTTGCAAGTCCTTCATATATGAGTGCACCAATAATAGCACCTTGCATTGGTCCAGCCATTTTTTCAAAAGAAATCGGAGGACCTGCATGCAGTATAAGTTTTTTCTCCATGTTGGGAATAACTTCTATTGCTTTCTTTACTGCTACTAACTTAGCCTCAGCTTTTTTAATTCTATCTATAACTTCTAAATTAGCTTTTTGAATATGTGATGCATATTGACGTGTTTGACTAATTAAATTAAGTAACTTTAAATCACCATTTGCTGGTGGTCTCCATTCAAGATGTACATAATCAATATGTTGTCTTTCATAATCTTGTTTAAAACTAGGCGAACCAACATTGACAATTTTTAATGATTCTGATAATAATTTTTTTGTACTCATTATGCTTCACCTCCAACAATAGCTTTGGCAATCAAGGCTGCTTGTGCATTTGTTTTACCTAAAATAACACCATGTTCACTTAATCTTTTTTCTGCTGATTCAAGACCCTGGTGATCTTTATCTGTTCCACAAACATAAGCAACTATACTAATGTGACGACCATGAGACTTAGCAACTTGTTTAACTTCTTCAATCGCATCAAGTGTTACACCAACTGGATCATCATGCGAACCAATACCGAGTTCAAAATCCAACAATAAAACTGCAGTTTCTTCAAGTTTTGCTTCTTCAATCATTCGGTCTAATCTAATCATAGGTTCAATCATAGGGTGAGGTTTTCCTTGTGTAAAAATGTCATCGCCTAAATCGACTAAATTATGTCCATTTGATTCCATTGGATTATGCATTTTTTCATTTTCTTTTTTTGCCACATTACTTGTAATGCCTTTTAAATCCTTTCTAAGAACACTTAAAGCTTCAGCTGTTAGTGTACCTCCACAAAAGAGGCCTTTTACTTTAGTTTGTTGTTTTTGTAAAAGTTTTCTTTCTTTCTCAATCATTAGTTTAGTTGATTGATCTATTTCTAGTAAATCTGGTGTACTTAATCCAGATAAATCTAATGCCTTTTGAGCTGCTTCAGTTAATGTTGATACAAAATAGACATGTTCGATTTGATTGTCAACTTTTGAATCTAACAAACAAACAACAACAGGTTTTTTAACTGTTTTGAGTTTATCAACTATTTTATCAAGTACACTTGGATGCGGTGGCTTACTTATCAATACAATTGTTTTCGTATCTTCATCTTCATTGAGTACATCGATACCCTTAAGCATCATTTTTCCACCCACAGCTTCGCTTAAATCTCTTCCACCAACTCCAATTGCTTGAGTGATTCCACCATGAAAACGGTCGATAATAACTGTTACTTCTTGTAATCCTGTTCCACTAGCAGCTACCAATCCAATATTTCCTTTTGAAACTTGATTTGCAAAACATAATCCTTTTCCATTAATTATTGCTGTTCCGCAATCGGGACCCATAACAAGTAAATCTTTCTCAAGAGCGATATCTTTAAGTTTGACTTCATCTTCTACACTCACATTATCACTAAATAACATGACATGCATATCATTTTCTAATGCTTGATATGCTTCGTTTGCAGCATAAATTCCTGGAACACTAATTACAGCAAGATTAGAGTCTTTTGCTTTTTTTGCTTGTGAAATAGTTTTAAATTTCGTCTCAGAAGTGCTTTTTTTGTCTTCTTTTTTTGTCAATTGTTCTATAACTTCTTGATCCCAAACTTCATTTTCATCTGTCATTTCTGCAGCTAAAAGCAAGTCATTGGCCGTTGCTTGATCAAATGATTCATCATATAAACCAACAGACTTCATCATATCTTTATTCATGTCTGTACCCATGAACATTAACAGTTCATTTAATTTTAAATTTTTCTTGATTTTGACAGTTGTACTCATTAAAGTCACTGAATCATAATAACTATTTTTTAATACTTTATACTTTTTCATTTGTATCACCTTCTTTTAATCCTATTAAAAATCCGTATAAAATGCCATATCCACTAGTCGAACCTACGGAAATCACTTTATTTAGTGAAACTGTATTGTTTGATGTAAAAAACTCTTCAATAAAGTCAATATATAACTTAGGATAAACTTTGTTATATGTGTCTGTTAAGTTCTGACGACTAAACCAATTTGTTTTTGTTTTTGATTTGTTAATAATTTGTTTTATCCAAGAAACATGTATATTTCTTGCATTCTTTGATAGAATATAACCTACTAATATATCGTCACCAAGAGGAGTTAATCCATATCCCAACCCCAATATATCAAGTGCAGTTTTATAAGATGGACTCATTTCAAACTTCTTGTATTTATCTATCATAAAAACGTTTGTAATACTATCATCTTTTTCATTTAATGATATACCTTTCGGAAACCATTGATCAACGTATTGAAGCGTTTTTTGATAGTGATTATCTTCCATATTGAATGTAGTTTTTTCAGGTTCATAAATTTTAATATTTTGTTCTTGTATTGTGAACTGATAGATGCCTATGTTAAAAAATCCATCATCCCAAGTGACAAGATTTCCAATATTTACATCTAATTTTTTAAAATTTATATCCTCATCTATAACGATATGATGATATCCTTCTGAAATATTTGATCCTAATGTCAATATATGCTCATCTTTAAGTGAAAGATGTATGGTTGCATTATGTATTGCATACACACGAGCTCCATACATCTTCATGGCTTCACACATTTTTGAATCTATAGATCTAATTTCAGCTATTTTCACTTTCATTAACTACGTTATCTTGTCTTCTATAATAATTCATAACAACTAAAACAACAGCTATTGCAAGGTATCCTAATGCAACTTCCCATCCTGTTGCCCATCCAATTGCAGGTGCATGGATAAATCCAAAGAATGCTAATCCACCTGTAATCAATGCATATACTGCTGATAATAAATATTTCTTGTCAATAATATAAATTGCAATAGTAGCAATCATCATACCTACTAAAATATCACCTGCGGCTAATCTTTCCCATCCTAATAATGGAATACCAGTGTTTGCTAATGCTTCATAATCCAATGGCATACCAGTTGTAGCTATTGCATTTTTAATCTGTAAAGTTACAAATCCGGCGATTAATGGAATAAATGACAAGGCAACTGCTGGCATATGTTTTTTCTCTGTAGTCGCAAATGCCTGTGTTGTAATAACCATACCGATATACATTAGAATTGGAAGTAATGCTATTAATGGAATTATTGTAAGAATTAAGTTCATAAATCCTAAGAATCCGATAAGCAGAATTGTTACACCAGTTACCCAAGAATATCCAATTCTAGCACCAGTAGACTTCCAGCCAGGATGACCAATATAAATAATTGTTGGGAAAGGTGATCCTAAAAACGAACCTAATAAAGTCAATCCAGCTGGTACTAACATTGCTTTTGGAACATTATAATGTTCACCTGCAACATCAGCACTTTCTAAGTTATCTAAACTTTCTAAGAAATCATAAATAGCTAATGGTATAGCAGCTGGTAAGAAAGGAGCAATTTGTCTGAATCCTTCACCAAATAAATTAATAAATACTCCAGGGAAACTAAATCCTACGTTTGATACTGAATCACTAACTGCTTGAGGATCCATATATCCAGTAATCCATGCTAATATTGTACCAACAATGATAGCAAAAGCACCTGCTGGAATATTAAAAGGCATCTTCTTAAGTGCAAACCATCCAACAAAAATAATTGCTAATGAAGTTAATCCTATATATGGAGTCGTAAATACTTGACCAGCTGGATTCATTGCAATATAAGTAATTGCCAAACCTGCTAGAGCTCCTAACATAGCTGCTCTTGGAATATATTTTTTAATATAAATACCTACAAATGCGCCTGTAGCCATAATGATACCTTGAATGAAATTCCATACGATACCAGCAGCCCATGCAATTTGCCAATCACCAGTTGAAGCATATACAACTGCAATAACTCCAAATGCAACAACAAAGTAATGAGGTACAGAAAGTCCATATGGCATTGCTGTAACATCTGCTTTATTTTTCTTAATTGAATATTGTTTAGCTTGAATTGCTAAAATGATACCACCAAGACCAACTGCAACTGCAGTTCCAGGAACAACACTACCAAAAACGATGTCGCTTGGCATACCTATAACAACCAATAATCCTATAGCTGCTAAAAAGTTTGTTAATACGTTTGATCCTAATCCAAAAAATCCGTTTAAATCTCCTTTAACCCACCAAGGAGTCCCGCCTTTTAATTTCTTAAACATATTGCCACCTCTTATTTTTTAAGTTCTTTTATCAATTTATCTGAAGTTGTAGTCCAACCAAAGATTCCACCTTGCTGATTAATCATGCGAATTGCAGCTTCTTGATCTCTTTCATCAAACGCTGCAGTACCATCTTCTATCATTAAGCACTCATATCCACGATCATTTGCTTCTCTTATTGTTGTGTGTACACACACATGTGTTGTTACACCACAAACAATTAAACTCTCAATCCTTTTATTTTGAAGTATTGCGTGTAAATCTGTTTGATAAAATGCGCCTTTACCTGGTTTATCAATCACAACTTCGTTTTCTAAAGGTTTTAATTCGTCAACAATATCATGCCCATATTCGCCACGAATTAAGATTCTTCCCATAGGTCCTTCTTCACCAATCGCTGATGATCTTCTTTTCTTTGCAGCAGGTACATCACTCATGTCAGGTCTATGTCCTTCCCTAGTGTGAATAACAAACATGCCCTTATCTCTAGCTGCATCTAAAATAGTTCTAACTGTTGGAATGATTGATTTTGTTGGTGTAATATCATTACCTAGTGCTTCACCAAATCCTCCAAATTCACAAAAATCTCTTTGCATATCAATAATGATTAATGCTGTTTTTTCTAAGCCAAAATCAAATGTAAATGGTTTTGCTTCAACTTGATACTTTCTCATCAATTGAAACTCCTTTCTTTTTGTAATATATATAATATCCTAAAAATATTAATGCCATAAATACATAGCCGATTGTCATGCCTTGATTCATATTGATGCCTACTGTTACTCCATGAACAATGCCAAAGAATGATAACAATGCTGCAATTAGAGCAACAATTGTTGCATACATAAATTTATGATCAATGACATAAACAGCTATTGAACCCAAGATAATTCCAACAATAATACTTCCAGCACCTAATCCCATCATGCCATAATAATTTAGTCCTGCAACTTCTAATACATTATAACCAATATCACCTGCAGAACTATTTAATGTTCCGATTGCTATATCAACTGCATTTTTTGTCCAATCTGCAAGTGCTGGAATAATCGCTAGAACAACAGCTGGAGCATACTTATGTTTGACACTTGTAAATGCTTGGGTAGTGATTACTATACCTATATACAATAAGATAGGCAATATAGCTACAACTGGAATAATATTAAGTAAAACTGAAAATAATCCTAAAACTGTTAACAAAAATATAGATAGTCCGGTTAAAAATGAGTAACCGATTCTCGCACCAGCTTCTTTCCACCCTGGATGTCCAATGAAAATAGCTGTTGGAAAAGGATTCCCAAATAGTGAACCAATGATAGTTGTAGTACCATCAGCAATCATTGCTTCTTTAGTTGAGTAATGATCGCCAGCAACTGCTGCGGATTCACAATTATCTATGGTTTCAAAGAAGTTATAAATACCTAATGGAATTGCACTAAATAAAAATGGTAATGCTTCTTGGAAGCCATCGATATATCTTTTTACACTGGGGATAGGTATACCCATATTGATATTACTTAAACTATCAACAAGAATTCCGCCATCCATGAGACCACTAATCCAACCAATTGCTACACCTACTATAATAGCTACCAGACCAACTGGAATATTAAACGGCATTTTTACTTTTCCTATCCATCCTAGTAAGACTATTGCAAGTGCAACTAAACCTATATAGGGTATTGCGAAAACACTAAACGCAGGATTTAATGCTATATAAGTTATTGAAACACCGGCGAGTGAACCTAGCATAGCAGCTCTAGGTACAATTTTTCTCACTTTAGGACCAATAAAACTACCTAACAGTTCAATTACACCTTCAAGTAGAGACCAAACAAGACCAGCTGCCCAAGCCAAATATGCATTACCTGTTGACCAAAATACTGGACCAATTATTAAGAAAACAATGAGAAACATGTGTGGTACACTTGTTCCTGCAGGTAATGCAGTTACATCATCTCTATGCTCTTTTTTTGATAATTTAATTGCCATAAATGTGTAATATAAAGATGAAATAAGTATTGAAAATCCTACAGCTGGTAATATTCTGCCATAAACAATATTACCAGGTAGTCCAACGACAGCACTTAGTAAGCTTGCCATAACTAAAACGTTTGTCAAATTATTTGTGAATAATCCAAAAAATCCGTTCCAGTCACTTTTTACGAAATATTTTGTTTTAATAGTAAGCACCTCCTCGTATATCTATTATATAAAATTGAACAGATTTTGTATTTATCAATATTTTACAAATAACAACCCTTTTTATTGTAATATTTTACAACTAGTGATATGCTAAAAAAGAGGTGAGTTTATGAATACAACAATTAAAACCATCATGAATCTTGAAATATTTCAATCCTATGAGGTATTATCAGCAAAAAATGATCTTGAAAAACCGTTTGAATCGATTTCAATACTTGAAACTCCAGATTTTGAAAATTATATTATTGAGAAAAGTTTAATATTAACGACTTTCTATCCTATAAAAGGGGATCAAGATAAATTTGAGAAACTCATGTATACACTTGCTAAAAAGAATACTGCTGCAATTGTCATTAAATTAAAAAGATATATTAATCAAATCCCTGAATCAATAATCACATTATCAAATAGTTTGCATCTTCCAATTATTGCACTTAACTATGATGCGAACTTATCTTTGCTTTTTAATAACATTTTAAGTGAACTACAAAGGAAAGACTATTATGATGCATCTTTTACTCAAAACTACTCACAATTTCTTAAAGAGGTCTACGAAACACCTACTACAAAAACCCTTTTACAGATCATTGACAAAATCGAAGATTTAGATATTTTAATCTATAATCTTGATAATAAAAAAACATATTACTCTGATAAAGATTTGCTAAGTTATTTTAATCAATACAATACATCATCTAATCTATTTCATAGAGTAGATCAAGTGCTTTATTATACTGAAGATGTGATCTATGATGACCAACCTATATATAAAATACTTTTTCGTGCAAAAAATGATAGAAGACATATCCTCCATAGTTACATCGAAATATTTAAGTTAATGGTTATCGTAATATATCAAAAAAAAATAGAAAATACTTTAAAACAAAATCAATTTTTATTGAATTTCGTATCAAACCTAGCCTCAAATTATTCAAACAATCAATTAATTGAGGCTACAAAGAGATATAAATGGAAAATTCAATTTCCGATCACGATGATGTTATTTTCTATCAAAGATAAAGCAACTTCAAAGGTTATTACAAATCCAAATTTAATAGAGTACATTAGACAAGTGATTATTAACAAATTTCATGTTCAATCTGATGAACTTAGATACACATGGTTAAATGATCAATTACTCTTCATCATTAATACATATGAGACCATAAGATTAGATGATACGGTTAAAAATGTTTACACACTTTTAGAAAATAAATATCCTGAGTTTATGATTCAAATTACTTACTCAAGTCTAATTACTGAAGCTTCACTAATCCCTCAAACATATACACAACTATCAGAGGCTTTGATACACATTGATAATCAAAAGCTCGGTTTAAATATATTTTCTGAAAGTCAAGTTAAACTTCTAAATCTGCTAAAGAATCTGAATTATAATGATATGGCCAAATATATTAATGATAGATTGAAACCAATTTATACATATGATCAAAAACATCAGTCACAACTCATAGAAACCTTGTTTGCCTATATTGAATCAAAGTTCAACATAAAAAAAACAGCTGAGAAGCTGTTCATCCATTATAACAGTGTACGCTATAGATTAGAAGTTTTAGACTCTTTAGGGCTAAACATTAATGATAGTAAATCATTCTTCGATATTTATTTTGCATTATATTTACATATAAGTTTTGATGTCAAAATATCATAAAAAATGTCCGAAAGGACATTTTTTTATTAACTATTCTATAAAGTTTTCTTTAGTTCATAAATGATTAGCATGTATTTA
Source organism: Tenericutes bacterium MO-XQ (assembly GCA_002838185.1). Lineage (GTDB taxonomy): Bacteria > Bacillota_I > Bacilli_A > Acholeplasmatales > Acholeplasmataceae > Mariniplasma. The sequence goes on from CP017948.1 coordinate 1,666,397, forward strand.
CCACTCGCTCTAATGATAGGTATAACCTCATCAGCTGCTTCATTAAAGATACTGGACTCATATCCATGTTGATCCATATAGCTGATGAGATCTTGTTTTTTAACTTTAGTCTCAAAAAACTTTTCAATGTCTTTGAAATCTTTTTTATCTAAATAGTGCGTATGCTTTCTAAAAAACTTTCTAATTCTTCGATATTCAGCACGTGATAGTTGACCATCATCTTCAAAAAAGACAAACAAAAGTATCATCAAAGCGAGTTTGTTCATATTTTTTTATAAACGCCTTCCCATGATTGATGTTTAATATCGTCTTCAATCTGAGTTCTTTTTCTCAAGAAAAAACCTCTTTGTTTTTGACCCTCTTTAATCATGCGTCGTCTTTCTTCAAGTTTCATCGCATGGAGAAGTCCACTTCTATTTGATGCCATAAAAATCCCCCTTCGTAAATAGTAATCTCATAATTCTCATATGAGATTTATTTTTCATTGAATGCTTGTTTGAGCTCATCCACAACAAGCAAATACTTACCACTACTTCTAAGTAAACTGCTTGCTTTTTCAATGGCGTCATTTAAGCTGCTTGCTTCGTACTCTTTTTGTTCTAGATAATCTAGAAACTCATGTTTTGATAACTTTGTTTGAAATAAATTTTTTATTTCATCATAATCTTCTTTAAATAAGTATTTCCGATTCATTTTGAAAAATGATTTAACAAGTGCATATTCTTTTCTGCTAATTTGATCATCATCTTCAGAAAATGCATATACCAAAACCATCAGTGCTAGTTTTACCATATTTCTTTGATATATATGTTCCCACTGATCATTTGGATTTTCTACATAAGGTCTATCTTCTTTTTCTAATCTTAAAAAAGATCTACCTTCTTGTCTATCTTCTTCTCTTTTTTCAACAAATCTTTTATATCTTATAAGACTTAATAATCCTCTTTGTCTTCTACCAAATAAGCTCATCGCATTGCCCCCATAAACTCTGTAACTATCATATTGTAATTTTTTTCTCTAGATTATTAACAATGAGTTGATAATCTTTATGCTTTTTAGATATTTCATACGATTCTTTAACTGCATCAAGAAAAATACTTTCTTTAAAGTCTTGTTCTTCCATATATCTTTTAAATCTTTCAATGCTCATCTTTGATTTTGCAGCATCTATAATTTCAGCTAAATCTTTTTGATCAATTAGGTATCTATGCTTTTTATAATATGTTTTAATCATTTTTAATTCATCTTTTGTAAATTCACCATCAAACTCATAAAATGCATATAGCATAATCATAATCGTGAGTTTAGAAACATTTCTCATATAATCTACTTTCCAAATATCGTTTGGATTTCCACTATAGAGCTTATTTTTCTTTTTGAATGCTTCGTTTCTTAGGTTTGTTCGATTTTTATTTGTCTCTGCCTCTACTTGAAATAACGCAACCACTAACTCATTTCTACCTGAAAATGACATGTTTCCCTCCAAATACGCTTATTATTTCACTTGTTCTAAATAGCCATCTTTTAGTTCATCGATGTATGTTTTATATACTAAACTTCTTTTTACAACATTTTTAGCTTCTGCAATCGCATTATCTAAAATATCTTCTTTAAATCCACTATCTTTCATATATTTAACAAATATATCAATGGTCATCTTTGATTTAGCTAAATCAATAATCTCATCAAAATCCTTAGCTTCTAAAATATAGCGATGTTTTCTTAGATACTTTTTAACTTTATTTAACTCTTTTTCTGAGATGTCATCATCATCTTGTGCAAAAATGTATAAAAGAATCATTAGAGCTAATTTTGTTGTGTTCTTATAGTAGTCTAACTTCCATACATCGTTTGGATTACCACTAGCTAACTCTTTATGTTTTTTCATAAAAAGATCTAAACGAACTTCACCACGATTTTTTTCGTTACTGCTTTCTGCAATAAAGAAATCTTGAACTTTGTTTTCAGCCATACGTTTCACCCCTGTTTTTGTATTTATTATACCATAATTTCTATAAGAAAGATATTATCCCTTTAGTGTTCAAAGTAAGTTGTGTTAAAATAGAGTGAAAGCATATTTTGATATGCAAATGAAATAAATATTAGTAATAAAGGAAGGAATTTATAAATGAGTAAATTATATGATATAGGACTTATTGGTATTGCAGTTATGGGTGAAAACCTTGCATTAAATATGGAATCAAAAGGTTTTAGTGTTGTTGTATCATCAAGAAAACAAGACACCATAGATGCATTCTTAAAAGGTCGTGCAAAAGGTAAAAATTTTGCTGGAACAACAGATATGAAAGAACTTGTGTCTATGCTAAAAAAACCTAGAAAAGTGATGTTAATGATTAAAGCAGGAAATCCTGTTGATCAAGTGATTGAACAACTGATCCCTCTTTTAGACAAAGGTGACGTTATTATTGATGGTGGTAACTCTAATTACAATGATACTACTAGACGTAGTTTATACTTAAGAGATAAAGACTTACATTATATTGGAACCGGGGTTTCAGGTGGTGAAGAAGGCGCTCTAACAGGTCCTTCAATTATGCCAGGTGGACATAAAGAAGCTTGGCCAATCGTTAAACCAATCTTGCAAGCAATTGCAGCTAAAGTGAATGATGGACAAGTATGTTGTGATTGGGTTGGAGAAGATGGAGCAGGTCACTTTGTAAAGATGGTACATAACGGCATTGAATATGGTGATATGCAATTAATCTCTGAATCTTATCATTTATTAAAATCTTTAGTTGGTCTATCAAATGATCAAATGGCTCATGTCTTTAAGACTTGGAATCAAGGTGAACTCGATAGTTATTTAATAGAGATCACTTCTGAGATTCTAGCATTTAAAGATGAAAATAACGAAGCATTAATTGATAAAATATTAGATGCAGCAGGACAAAAAGGTACAGGTAAATGGACGGTAAACGCTGCTCTTGATGAAGGCATCCCGTTAACACTCATTGGTGAATCTGTATTCTCTAGATTCTTATCTGCATTAAAAGAGGAAAGAGTAGTCGCATCTAAACATTATAAAAAAGAAATTAAACCTTTAGAAAATGATCAAGATATTTTTATCGAAGATTTAAGAAAAGCACTCTATGGTGCGAAAATCATGAGTTATACTCAAGGCTATGAGCTCATGAAAGCGGCTGCTAAGACTTATGATTGGACACTTAATTATGGTGGTATCGCACTCATGTGGCGTGGTGGTTGTATCATTCGTTCAGTCCTCCTAGATAAGATCAAAAATGCATTCGATAAGAATCCAAATCTAACGAATCTACTGCTTGATGACTACTTCAAAGATACAATGAACAAAGTCATACCAAGTTTAAGAAAAGTAGTCTCTAAAGCCGTTTTACAGGGTATTCCTGTACCAACGTTATCTGCAGCACTTGCATATTTTGATGGTTATACGACTGATCGCTTACCAGCAAATTTGCTTCAAGCACAAAGAGATTATTTTGGAGCTCATACTTATGAGCGAACAGATAAAAAAAGAGGAGAGTTTTTCCACACCAATTGGACTGGAAAGGGCGGAACAACAACCTCAACAACTTATAATAAATAAATACTTATCTAATATAATAATATAAAAAACCCACATCCTATGATGCGGGTTTTTATTTATGTTCATTTATGTTTAATTTTATGAATGCCCATTATGATCTAAATCTTTATCTTTAAGATGTTTCAAGATGAACATAGTTCCAGCAACAAGCAATGGGATTTCCACAGTAAGCATTGTTAACCAATTCTCAAAATTATTGCGATAGAATCTAAATAGAAAAAATAGACCAACTGCCGGCGCAAACATTAAAAAACTGAGAATGAGTTCTTTCTTCCAAAGTAAGATAATCAATCCGATTAGGATTATGCCTGGAATAGAGTTTATGATAAACTCAAGTAACATGCCCTAAAATGTATCCGTTCCATCAAACGAATCAACAGACATTACAATGATGAAGGCTCCTAGTAGAATGACTAAATACTTACATATTTTGACACCCAGTTTCATACTATTACCTCCTATGTCTTCATCATATTCCCTATTTTTATTTTTGCAATATTCTATTACATTCAAGCATTTAATTCTTTCTTGATCTTCATTCTAATAATTAGTACAAATCGTTGTATCATAAAAGGAATATTTGATATCAGCGCTAACACTGGAGCCCAGATAAAAACTGGAGCAATAATCCATATGACAGGCCAATAAAATGGTTCTTTAGTAATAGGATGTACTTTTAAAAAATCAAAAACAAATACATCAAATATCACCGCAACATTTTGATAATGATCTGGGATCCCAAAAACAAACGATGAGTTTCTTATATTTACATCATAGAAAGTATATGGATTAATCCACCCTAATTGCAATAAGATAAACTCATTGATAAATATTAAAGCTAAGGTCATTAAAACCATTGCAGAAAAATATCCTATGCGTTTAAAGCTAAATACATGCAATTTAAAATATCCCATTAAAAATGGTGCTAAGAAAATCACTAAATGTGCATAATAAAATCTAATCACATCAAAACTAAACGCATCTTTTCTTCCAAAATAAATACTATCGAAAGTATCAAAGATTGCTTCTGTCGGATAAAGATATGCTGCAAGTCCTGATGCAATTCCCATGACTAACATATAGTCTCTTAAGACTTTATTTTTAGATAAAAACAAAAATGGAAATACCAATGTAGAAATGGCACATATATTTTCAAATGTTACTTTCCTAATTGATTCAGGAAATAATTCATTATACGGTGAAAACAGTAATTTTGCAAAATGTAATAGCCATGCAGACACTAAAAGACCTAGGATAAATTTGTTCTTAAAACCATCACTCTTAGTTTTTAAAAAACAGATAGACCCTACGGTAATAAGCGCTGCAAAAACAAAATACAAATAGTAATAGAAATTACCGATTTCAACATACATATCTTACACCTATTTCAACTTTCTTGAAACGTCATATATACCCCAATGCTTTTCTGGTTCATCAGGATCATCAGATCCTTTCCAAGGCTCATCAAATGCTTCAAAGAAAAAGACTGTAATTTTCTCCTTCTCACTCCAAGCATTCATTTCTTTCAAATATCTCTTTTGATTTTTCACATTAGCGAGTTCGGCTTTAATTTGTCTAGTACTAGCAGTTGGCCAACCAGCTTCTGTAATAATGACTTGTTTATCTTTATAAAATTCAGAAATTGTTCGATAATCTTCTATTGATACGTCAGTAGCTACTTCTATTTCTTTATTTAACCATGCAGGATAAGTATGAAGACTAATCACATCAACAGCTTTAGCTACTTCTTTCAACTTAGGAATCCAGTAAAAGAAATTCTCACAATAAGTAACAATTTGTGTCGTATGTTTTTTAAGCTCATTTACAAAATATAGAACTCTTTCTGGACTCACTAAATTTTCATTCCATTCAGGCACAGCTTCATTACCTGCTGAAACAGCTATAATAATATCATTATATTCGTTTACAAGTTTAATCAATTCTTGTAAACTGTGTTCGTTATAGGCAATATGGTTTTTAATTTCTTCATCAGTTAAAAGACCACCCCACTCACAATCAGGGTTTGATATTTCACCTAATAAGTCAATACCTAGCATAACTTTTAAAGATAAATTATGATCTCTAATCACTTTAAGTGCTGTTTTCGCATGTTCACTTGGATCATACATACGAATATAATCATAGTTGTTTTCTAAAATCATTAAGTCTTCTTTGATTTCTTCATATGAAGGATAAGTTTTTGTATGTGGATTTTGTCCTTCTCGATATCCTGAATAACAGATGGCTTTGCCATATGGTAATTTTTTCATGTTTGTACACCTCTTTTGTCGTTTCTTCTATTATATCAAAAACAAAGATTATTACATATCTATACTAGAAAAAAAGCACCTTCTAAAAGGTGTTTTAATTAAGGTATTCCCCATATATATACTAACATGAATATATTAAATAAATTAAATCATTAGACATTAAACCTGTTAAATCTTTAAATCATAAAACATAATACTTATTTTAAATCTATTGAGTTTCGTAAATCCCTAAACAATATCTTCAATTCAGTTTAAACCAAAAATCTATATATGAGGAATACACCTATATCTTACCACATTAATTTTAGAATGCAATCTTTTTGTATATTAAAATTTTCTAGGTAATAAATCGTCATCAATTGAGCGCTTTAAATCCCACTCTCTATGAGACTCTCTATCAATTCTATAGCTCCAAAAATAATAACCATATGCTTGTTCATATAGGTAAAGTTGTGCGTTTGCGAATGCTTTATAATATAATTCTTTTTCAAATGCATCTTTTGAATCAAAATCTCTAAGTCCTACAGACCACTCACCAACTATAACATCTACAAACTTAGATATTTTTTTGATCATTGCTAATCGATTCTTTAAAATCAAATCCATATGTTTTTTAAGAGGAACATTGTTATATCTTTCATCAAATACATGATATAAATGCAAGTCAAAAAGAACGTTTTCTTTATGTTTGAAAAATTGTTTCCATATTTCATCCTTTGGTCTAAACGCATCATGAAAAGCGATTGGTTTTTGCGTTATTTTCCTTAATTCAGTATATGTTTTCTCGTAAAAATTAATAATAATATCTAAATCAATGGTTACAAACGGTTCATTTAATACTTCTATTCCATAAAAAGATTCATACTGATGAAATTCTTTCACTAGTGTTTTTAGTATTTCAATGGTTTGATCGATATTTTTTTGATCCTTATGCCATTCCATGACTCCTTGAATGCCACCATTATCAAAACCATTTTGACATCCAGGTGCTGTATGCAAATCTAATAATATATTAATATCGTATTGTTTTGCCCATTTAAATGCTTGATGAATATATGCTCTTGATTCAACATATAAATCTGTGCCTTGATACCACCAAGGTACAGGAAGTCTTACATCTTTAATGCCGATTTTATTTAAGTATTTAAAATCTTCTTCAGTAATAAAAGTTTCATAGTGTTTAAATAGTTTTTCTCTAGCATGTGGTATTTGTTTCATGAAACAAGTCTCATCATGACATCCTTCTAAATTTTCAAAAAGACTTGGTTTCATCCAGTATTCTAAAACAAACCATCCGCCTAAGTTAACGCCTCTAATTTTTGCCATTTATATGCTCTCCTCTAATTGTTTCTTTAATTTTATAATATCCTTTTTTCCTTTTTCAGTTAATTGATAAATACCTCTTTCTACTCTTTCAAAATAACCATCATAGTTTTTTTGCAAGATAGATGCTGCCTTTTCAATACCAGTTTTCTCTTTAATCTCTTTTGGTGATGCCTTTGTGTTAGAAATCAAGTAGTTCCCAATATCTATAACTTGTTCTTTATATCTTGTGATTTTTTTGCCATTTGTTCCACCAATATTTTTATTATTTTTTCTAAGTCTTAATTCTTTATCAAGCATTGTCTTTCTTTTTTTATATCTACTGCGACTTAGATTTCTATCAAAAGGAACAGCTTCAATAATGACTTCTGCACTATCACCATTGACAATAATTAATCCAATTTCTAATCTTTTTAATAGATGTGTGAAATTTCTATATAAACTCTTGGATTGATAAATTGCGTCTTTTGGAATCGCAATATAAACTTGATCCAATACCTTTTGTCTATCAATTGCTTGATAAATGAGTTTTAAAGAGACTTTTGTTTTGAGTTCAACACCAATCATCAAATCTTGATGATAAGCTATCACATCAATGTCTTTCACTTCACCTTTAACATCAAAACCCTGGGATAAAAATAATTTTTTTACAGGTGCATAAAGCTCTGTTTCTTTCATAAACTCGCCTTCTTTAACATAAGTCCTACTGGGCAATGATCACTACCTAGTATATGGTCATATATGATACTATCATTTACATCATCAAGAAGTCTTTCACTGACTAAAAAATAGTCGATTCTCCATCCAACATTTTTAAGTCTGGATTGAAACATATAACTCCACCAAGTATATTTTACAATGTTCGGATAAAGCCTTCTAAATGTATCTATAAAGCCACTTTCTAGAAGTTTTGTCATCTTCCCTCTTTCTTCATCTGTAAAGCCTGGGTTCCTTTTATTTGATTCAGGATTTTTTAAATCAATGGGCATATGTGCCACATTTAAATCACCGGTATAAATGACTGGTTTTTTCTGATCTAGAAAAATCAAGTACTCTCGCATTTGATCTTCAAAATCCATACGCTCATCAAGTCTTAATAACTCTCTTTTTGAATTTGGAACATAACAGTTCACAAAATAAAACTCTTCAAACTCTAATGTGATGACACGACCTTCATGATTATATCCCTCGCCAAATAAACCATAAATCACATCTATTGGTTTTTTCTTAGTGTAAACCAAAGTTCCTGAATATCCTTTTTTATCTGCATCATTCCAATATTCATGATATCCTTCAAATGACCAAGATTTTTGCGAAGCTTGCATTTTAGTTTCTTGGATTGCAAAAACATCTGCTTGTTCTTGTTTAAAGAAATCCTCAAATCCTTTTTGCATAGCTGCCCTAAGTCCATTTACATTCCAACTGATCATCTTCATGTTGCCACATCCTTGTTCATATGATATAAAATCAATCATTTTTGTATACATCTATTATAGCAAATGATATGATATAAATACCTAATCAATTCAGATGAAATAAAAAAAGGGTGTGATTTAAGTGAAAAAAAGAATAATCTCAGGGCTCATTATCGGTGCATTATTAGGACTTCTATGTATTGGTGGTGCATATTTACGTAATCCAAATGGAAACGATTCAGTCTTCCTATTTTCTTTATGGTATAATCGTGTTTTAATGGGTCTAATTATTGCTATATTAGGAAGAACGAAAACATATAAATTTGCCATCATTAGAGGTCTCGTTTTAGGTGGTTTGATTTCTTATGCTTTTTATGTGACAACAAATTATCAAGATTTAATTAGCTTTTTAGCTGGTTTCTTATATGGCGTAATCATAGATTTATCATTATATAGATTAGATAAGAAAAGAGGATTATAACATGGACTATCAAAAAATATTAGAGGCAAAAGACTATCTAAGTCCTAAATTAAAAGAAATTCCTAAAATCGGTATGATCTTAGGGTCAGGTATAGGAAACTTAGTCAATCAAATGAGTGAAATCATAGAAATACCTTTTTCAAAAATTCCTTATTTTAAAACAACTTCTGCAGTTGGTCACAGCGGTGTAATTGTTGCAGGATATTTAAATGATGCGTATGTGATTGCGCTTAAAGGTAGATATCATTATTACGAAGGTCATACCTTAAGTGAAGTGACTTTCCCTGTGAGAGTATTAAAACTCTTAGGTGTTGAAACATTAATCATCACCAATAGTTGTGGAGCAGTGAATAAAGATTTTAATCCTGGTGAATTAATGCTGATCACTGATCATCTAAACTTAACTGGAAATAATCCACTCATAGGTAAAAATATTGATGAATTGGGACCAAGATTTCCTGATGCTTCCGAGATATATACAAAATCATTAAGAACAATTGCATTAAAAGAAGCTGAAAAGCTTAATATAAAGCTTAATGAAGGCGTATATGCTTGGTGGACTGGACCTTCTTACGAAACACCTGCAGAAATCAAAATGATTCGCACACTAGGTGCTGATGCAGTTGGTATGTCAACAGTTCCTGAAAGTTTAGTCGCATCTCACATGAACATGCAAGTTTTAGGTATTTCTTGTTTGACTAACATGGCATCCGGTATCCTTGATCAAAAGCTAACACATGATGAAGTCATTGAGGTAGCAGGTAAAGCTAATCAATCATTTTCAAAACTTATCTTAAATATTATAAAAAACATATAATAAAAAGCCTGAGTTCAATAAAAACTCAGGCTTTATTTTTAGTCATTTTCAGCAGTCTTAAGAAAACCATTCCCACACGTGCCAGTATTGAAGAGACTTAGCACTAATGGCTGCAATAATAAAAGTGAGAACTAATATAATTAGAAACGCAATGGATGTGCTTTTCATAAGACTCATATACTTATGTTTTAGTTCATATTTACCAACAACAATTTTTTGTTTTACGACATATTGATTTGTCATAGATTTAATCAATAAAAAGTATCTATAGGAGAATAATGCCATAAACATTGAAAAACTTAAGAATGTTAAGATAAAACCCATTTTAGGAATTAAAGGTATATAAGGCATAAAGTCTAGTGAACTTAGACCAAAAAGATAGTATATTGCTACAGCCCAAGATGAAATCACCAATCCTATAAATCCGACAAGTAATCCATACATCATAATGAGGATAGGAATTGCAAACAATGAAGTCGCTACGATATCAAACCATCTATGCTTACGATCAACATCATCATGACCATATGCATCAACAATCGAATCTATTTCTCCAATAAAAGTAATAATATGCTTTTCTTTTTTACCTGTTTCTAATTGATGATTGATGTAATCTTCATATTCATCAATAATTTCTTTAACATCTTCAATTTTTCTTTTCTTTAATTCTTTTTCTAGTTTAGCTAAGAATGTTTGTTTATCCATGATTTACCTCCAAAAATGTTTCTGTTACTTTAATAAATTCCTGCCAGTCTTTATATAATTCATTATATTTTTTTAAACCTAGTTCAGTAAGTTTGTAGTATTTCCGTGGTGGTCCTGCACTTATTTCTGATAAATAGGTGGTAACCATCTTATCTTCTTTTAGTTTTCTTAAAATAGGATAAACGGTCCCTGGTGATATCATCATACTTTGACCGATTCTATCTGAAATATCATACCCATATTGATCATTTTTTGATAACATGGACAAAACCAAAAGCTCTGTTACTCCTTTTTTAAATTGTATGTTCATAGTTTCTGTGTCCTTTCATGAATAGATATCTGTTGATCATAAAGAATATTTTGATTACTGCAGTATATATAATAACTAACCCTAAAAAATAAAGTAAATATACATAACTTATTATTTTTTCATCAATGTATCCAAAATTGATACCTAGTAACATTTGTATAAAAATGTTTTCTTGACTAAAATCAAAAAATATATTTAAAACGATAACATAAATTAAATATATCGTTGTGAATTTAAAAATACTTTTACTTTCATTAAGGTCAATTTTGCCATGAGAAATCATAATCATACTGCCAATAAATAAGATGGTGTGATTGATAAGAGCGACAATGGTAATAATCGTTCCTTGTTCTCTTATAAATATATGACCTACTAAAGAAAATGCTAGAAGATAACCTAATCCAGATATAAATGCGATAAATGAAGCAATACTATTGAGTTTCTTCAAATTAAATAATACTGTTATCGAAAAAACAAAATATGATATCGTGGAATACTCAATAGGAATCTTAGTCAGTTCAAGGTTTAGTCCATATATGGTATACTCTACAGTTTTATAAAGCAAAAGCAATGCACATATAAATTTAATGAAGATGCTTTTCTTTGGACTTCTCAAAATAAATCTAGTGATTAGTAGTATTGTAATCAAATATATAATCCCTAAAATATACATCATCTCACCTCTTATACTTAGTCTACTACTATACATTTTATAATAGTTAGGATTTAATGTCAATAAAAATCCGCGTCTTCAAGGCGCGGTTTTTCTCATCGCCTTCAAGGCTCATTACTGGCGACCCCCATTTGAGGGTCTTTTTATTTGCCCAATTGCCTTTGTCACCCTTACTTACCCGTAAACGGGTCCTTATACTCTTTTAGACTTCTCTTGTCTTTAACTTGGTCTTCTAATTCTTGATTCCGGATGTAGTTTTCGACTGTTTTTTTGTTTAGACCTACGGTCGAAACATAGTACCCTTCTGACCAGAAGTGCCTAGATCCATAGTTATATTTTAAGTTTGCATGCTCGTCAAATATGATCAAGCTACTTTTACCTTTCAAATATCCCATGAATGAACTTACTGCTAGTTTTGGTGGTATCTTGACGAGCATATGTATATGATCACTCATGGCATGTGCTTCGACTATCTCTACGCCTTTGTATTCACAAAGTCGCCTCAAATATCTGCCTATATCACTTCTTAGCTTACCATATATTGCTTTTCGTCGATATTTCGGACAAAATACAATGTGATATTGGCAGTTCCATTTTGTGTGTGATAAACTACTAGTGTCATCGTTTCTCTTTGACATCGGTGATAGAATCCTCCTTGGTTTGATTGGTGTAAGGCAATTGGTTATGTCCATTATACCAACCAAGAGGATTCTTTTTGTTTATCGCTTCCGCTTTTCTGGTCTCACCCGCATAGCAGGTGGTTTTATGTTACTCTTCGAGCAACATAATAAAAATCGCCCTTAGAACACTCTAAGGACGAATATATTTCGCGGTACCACCTTAGTTCTAGGTTACCCTAGCACTCAAAATCATAGTTGATCTCCATAAGTGTAATTCAAGTTTTATTTTCTCCTCATGTTCCACCATCATGAAGTCTCTACTTTAGGTTTTTAAAACTCTACTATTTTTATTTCATCGATCGATTAAATTTTTCTTGTTGACTCACGATTAACGATATAATGCGGTAATATAATTCTAATATTATCAACATCTTTAGAGTTCATTAATTTTGTGAGTAGTCTCATTGAGACAGCACCTATATCATACACTGGAACATCGATAGATGTCAAGTTAGGTCTTGATAAAAGTGCATACTTAGTATTTTGGAATCCAGCAACAGCTAAATCTTCAGGAACTTCTTTACCATGATCTCTTGCGATATTCATAAAGCTTACAGCAATTGAGTCTCTTACACCAATGGCTGCATCGATTCTTTTATCGCTAAAGAATGTTGTAAAGTGTTGGCGGTTAATGTGTGTATCACCACTTGTTCTAAAGATTTTTGGTTCAAGACCTGCTTCAACCATTGCTTTTTGATAACCAGCTTCTTTTTTATCATTGACTGAATAACGACGTGCAGTACTTAGTAGATAAATATCTTTACGATTATCATCAATCATCATCTTTGTAATTTCATAACCAGCTTTTTCATAATCAATGGATACCATAGGTACTGTTGCGTCATCCGTAACAACATTTGCTAAAACAAATGGAATTTGATTATCTACAAAAACTCTTCTGACTTCATCAATACTTTTTTCGCTCAGTTCGTCATTTAAATATAGAACTCCATCTAATTGTTCAGCCACAATATCTTGTAAGATATCATTAACATCCATATCTTCGCGAATTGAAAAAAGCTTAACTGAATATTTATAGTTTTGTGCGATATCACCGATACCACCTAACATTTCAGCAACTGAAGCTCTAGTGACATCTGAAATAACGATACCAACCGTTGTTGTTTTTCTACTTGCTAGACCTCTAGCAATTACATTTGGTCTATACCCTAATTCCTTGATGACTTTTAAGACACGTTGTCTTGTTTCTTCTTTTACCTTTTCAGGGTTATTTAGTACTCTTGATACTGTAGCTAAAGATACACCAGCAGCACCAGCAACATCATAAATGGTTGCATTACCCATCAATATCACCTCTTTAAATCTTATTTTATAGTGATATTATATCATGTGGTGTAAAGGCTTTCAAGCATTTTATGAAAATATTTTCATTCGCTTACAAAAAAAAATAAAGAGGCGATCGCCTCTTTATAAAACTTATCGTTTTTCTTTAATTCTAGATGCCTTAGCTGATAACGTGCGAATATAGAATAATCTAGCACGTCTTACCTTACCTCTACGTGGTACCTCGATATGATCAATCGCAGGTGAATGTAGTGGGAAAGTACGCTCAACACCAATACCGTAAGAAACTTTTCTTACTGTAAATGTTTCAGAAACTCCACCGCCTTGTCTTTTAATAACAAGACCTTCGAATAACTGAATACGTTCACGGTTACCTTCTTTAATCTTAACGAATACTTTAACAGTATCCCCAGCACTAAATTCAGGTACTTCTTTGATGTAAGCATTTGTAATTGAAGCAATTAATGCTTGCCCTTTTAATCTAGCCATGTTCGTCTCACTCTCTTTCTTCCAATGTTCTTGTTATCCAAACAGCGGACCATTGTGCATTTTCGGCTTTTTTATTATATCAAAGTTCAATTGAACTTGCAACCTTTTTCACTATTTTTCGTTTTCAGATTTGATTTCTTCTAAAATCATTTTTTCTTGATCTGTTAGTTTGATTTTTTTAATTAAATCTGGACGTTTGTGATAAGTTCTTTTAATACTTTCTTTTTGACGCCAATCTTCGATGTTTTTATGATGTCCTGACCTTAAAATTTCTGGAACATGATATCCCTTATAACTTTCAGGTTTTGTGTATTGTGGATATTTTAACCATCCGTTTTGAAGACTATCTTCCATAAAAGATGCTTCTTGAATGACACCAGGGATAAGTCTAATGACCGCATCACTTAAAATCATTGCTGGTATTTCACCACCAGTTAATACATAATCACCAATCGATATTTCTTCATCAATAAACGCTTCTATTCTTGCGTCTATACCTTCATAATGTCCACAAATCAAAATCAAATGTTTAAATGATGCTAACTTTGTTGCCTTTTTTTGATGAAATACTTTTCCTTGTGGGGAGAGCATAATCACATAACTATCATCAGTTTTTAACTTGTTAATGACATCATAAAATGGTGGAAACTGCATAAGCATACCGACTCCACCACCATAAGGTGTATCATCAATTTTGTTATGCTTTTGATGGGAATAATCTCTTAATTGATGTAAATGAATTTCAACTAAGTCTTGTTCAATCGCGCGTTTGATAATTGATGTTTCTAAAAAAGTTTGGAAAAACTCAGGGAAAATTGTTATGATATCAATTTTCATAATAATCCCTCAATTGGTTTAATGATAATTTTTTGATCATCAATATCTCCAATAAACTCTTTGATAAAAGGGATGAGTACTTTTTTTCCATCTAACTTTTCTACTTCTAGTAAATGTCCTTGTGGTACTTCGATTAAACTAGTTGCTTTTCCGACAACACTTTGATCCTCCAAAACAACATCTTTACCAATAACTTCTTCGTAATGATAGTCATCATCTTCCAATTGATCATCGATGTCTTCATCTGAATAAACAAACAGTCCTTTAAAAGGAAGAACATCATTGATATTATCATAACCTTTGAATTTAACAATGTACATACCTTTATGGACTCTAACTTGCTCAATTTCAAAGACTTTTTTTTGATCTTTATTTAAGGTGTATATCTCATGCCCAACTAAAAAGCGGTCAAAATCACTTAAATTGTAGATTTTAACCTCGCCTTTAATGCCATGTGTATTTGTAATCTTTCCTATTTGATACATGGATAATCTTCCTTAAAACGCATCAATATCAATGTGTACACGTTTATTTTCTTTTGACGCTCCAGCGTAAACGATGGTGCGCATAGCACTCGCAATTTTACCGCCTTTACCAATGACACGGCCTAAATCAGCCTCATTCACTAAAAGTTGAATGGTAATGGTATTATCATCGGTTGATAATATTTTTACTAAAACATCATCAGGGTACACGACTAATGGCACTATCATATTTTTGATAAGCTTTTCAAAATCTACCGCCATACTTCATACCCCCCTAATTTATTTATCTAAAACGTTGTACTTCTTAAATAAACTTCTAACAGTATCCGTAGGTAATGCACCATTATTCATCCATTTTTGTACTTTTTCTTGATCAACAGAAACTTTTCCAATAAGTGGATCATATGTTCCAATGATTTCTAGGAATTTACCGTCTCTTGGTTTACTTGATTCGCTTGCTACAACTCTATAAAATGGTCTCTTATTTGAACCAAAACGTTGTAATCTTAATCTAACTGCCATGTGTTTTCACTCTCTTTCTTTTGATTATACATATCTATTATAACGATTTTTTTATATCTGTCAAGTATTTTTCCTTAACACTTAAAAATTTAATTCGTCGTTATAAGTTTGTGAAGGTCCAAAGTGTTTTAATCCCTTCACATTTTTCATTTGTTTTTGAATCATTTGTTCATTTGATTTGTCAAAATAAACAACAGCATAGTTTTGCTTTTCAGAGATATATGTTATATCCACTGGCAAATTTTTAAGCTTGTTTAAGACGTGTTTCCCATGATAGATGGCAACATATGAAATTCTGTTAGTGTACATGGCAACTGCCTCCTTTTTTAATCATTCCAAATTTGTTTGGAGCTGGCACGTGATCTGAAACAGTCTTAGATAACTCATTTAAAAACTCATTGAGTTCTGTTTCAAATGCTAACTCTAGTGATAAATATTTTTTTACTTCTGGTTGTTCATATAAGTTTTTCTTAGATTCACTTAATCGTTTGATAGCATCTTTATAGTCTGGATGATATTTTCCACCTTCATCCATAATTTTTTGATAATATATTTTAGCTTCTTCAAAAGCTTTGATTTCATTTGGATAAAGATGATCAATATTTTGGTTTAATATTTTGATTTCTTTGAGTTTTGAATCTTTTAATATTTCTTCAAGCACGTCATATGCTTTGATGATGATTTCAGTCAACTAAATCCCTTCTTTCTATTTTTTGACAATCACCAAGTTTTAAATCACCTAGTGATAGCTTCCCTATTTTTATTCTCTTTAAGTATAACACTTTATACCCAACAGATGAAAACATGCGTTTGACTTGATGAAACTTACCTTCATCTATTGTAATATAGACGATATGTTCATTTGTTTTTATCTCTAGTGCTTTCGCAACATAAGGATTTTGTTTACCATCAAGGATGGTCACACCTGATAAAAGTTCTGCTTCATGGTAAAAAGGTTGATCCAGGTGTGCTTCATATACTTTTGGTAAATGATAATTCGGATGTGTGATTTCATGTAAAAACTTACCATCAGTGGTTAAAATAAGTAAACCTTCAGTATCAACATCAAGTCTACCAGCAATTGAAAAATCAAAACGTTGGTAAGGTTCTTTGATCAAATCAGTTACACAAGGAAACATTTCATCCTTATTTGCCGAAACATATCCTTTTGGTTTATTCAACATCAGATGAATAGGGAACTCATAATATATATAGGTTTTATCAATATATACTTTTTCAAGGTTTGGATCAAAACTATGGTTTTGTGCCAATATACGCTTATCATCAATCATGAATTCATGTTTTTCTAAAAATGATTTTGCTTGTTTTCTAGTGCAAAATTTCATTGAACTTAAAAATTTATCTACGCGCATAGTTCCTCCTAAATGTGTTATAATAAATTTGAGGTGTATATATATGATATTAATGAAAAACATCATTCGTGAAGGCCATAAGACACTTGAAACAGTTGCTAAAGAAGTGAAAGTTCCTTTATCGAATGCAGATAAAAAATTGTTAAAAGATTTATTACAATATGTTAAGAATTCTCAAAATGAAGATATGGTTGAAAAATACGGACTTCGACCTGCAGTAGGTATCGCTGCTCCACAAGTCAATGTATCTAAACGCATGTTTGCATGTCATGTTCAAGATTTTGATGGTACGCTTTACTCTTACGCTTTAGTAAATCCTGTCTTGACACATAAGAGCAAAGAACTCATTTATTTACCTGGTGGTGAAGGTTGTTTAAGTGTTGATCGTGAAACAGAAGGTATCACACCAAGATATAAATCTGTTACCTTTGAAGCACTTCACTACGATATTAAATCTGATCAATTAATTCCTGTGAAATTGGAATTAGAAGGTTATATTGGTATCGTCTTCCAACATGAGTTTGATCACATCAATGGTATATTATATACAACAAAACTATTTGATGAACTACCACATGCAAAACCTGCATTTGAATTTCACCTTGATCAAAATATTGAAACAGTAGAATAATTATTTTTTAAAAACGATATTTACAACTTTTATCTGATTACTCAAAATGTCATCATAGGTGACATTTTTTGTTTCTTCATTTGGAAATATGCGACGAGAAAGATCATCAATTTGTTGTTTTTCTTGTTTTTTCTTATTTGAGAAGATCTTCTTGAAAAATCCTTCTTTTTTTACTGATGGTTCAAATATTTCATGATAAAACTCATTATCCATCATCAGTAAACCAGAGAATTTATCTCTAATTAACTTTTTAAATAGATTGATGATGTCTGCTTTCCCATATCCAATAAGTTTTGGTTTCATTTTAAAATCTGCATCATGACACATGAAAGCTGATATTTTCTTTTTTAAGATTCGATATGATGTTGTTGTAGATTCGTGGGTCATCATGAAATAAACTGGATCAAATAAGACAGATAAATTATTGTTTTTCATCTTTTTAATGATGTATGCATAAGTATTTGCTTTATATGCATCATCAGGCACGATGATTAATTTTTTACTATGCTTAGCAGCATGAATGATCCATGGTTCTAATCTTAATTTAATGTTTTCGAACTCTTCAATAACATCATTAAATTTAGGCAATCTAATAAAAAGCTGGTTAACTTTAAGTTTATCAGCGAGCTTCACAATAAACTTAAACTCATCAAATGCAGTTGTTGCTTTTTGATCATTATTAATGTCATAAGCTTTGATTAATGTATCTATTGCTGCAATTTTAATTTTATTATTTTTAGTTTGTTCTAAAATATCTTTAATGCCTTTGTCATTGATTTCGATCAAAGGCTTATGATCATAGTAGCGAAGACAAATCGTATCTATTTGATGTCTTTTTACCAAATCAATTTGTTCTTCTAAATTTAGTTTACCTTTGTGATCAAAAAATCCTGTAATAGTACTTTTCACTTGTTGTCCCTCCACTCATACATGAGAATGCCACCGGCAACACTCACATTTAAACTCTCAACATGATCTGTTTTTATAGTAACATAATCATCACATAATGCTTTAACTTCTGCTTGTAAACCATGTCCTTCATTACCCATGACTAAAACAACCTTTTGATCATAATTTGGTTGTCCTTTCTCATGTGCGTCAGCTCCAACAATTTGATAGCCTTTAGCTTTTAATTCAGGCAATTTAAAAACTAAGTTAGTTCTTTCGATATAGCAATCAAATATAGCTCCTTTAGAAGCTCTAATCACCTTTTCATTATATAAGTCAGCTGATTTCTGACTTAAAATAATATGTCTAAAACCAAATGCTGATGCACTTCTAATTAAAGCACCGACATTATCAGGATCTTGAACATCATCTAGTGCAAGTATTTTTTTGGATTCAATCACAGTATTCTTTTTCTTACAAACACCGATTTGGTCGATGTAAGTTTCTGTTTGTTGGAGTTCATCCATCAACTCTTTAGAAATCAAAGTGCCATCTAAATCTGGATTTGATGTTAATATCTCAATGAGTTGATCGGTTTGTTTTGCTTTATCAATTAAGTGTTTTCCATAAACTAAAAACATATCATGGAAATCACGATATTTTTTGACTTTAAGTTTTTTCCATATCTTAAATTGTTTATTTTGTTTAGAAACAATCATCAATTTGAATCACCCTTTGTTTTTATATAGTTTTGGTATGCTTCTTTGACGCTAAATCCGTGTAATGTTAAATCAGTATCCGTTTGTGAACTGATATCTAATGACATGACTTCAGAAATTGCTTTTTCGATCAATGGTTCATAATCAAATGTTTGTTCGTATTTTTTTGCATATATTTCCCAAGGTTTTGTTACTGGGTTTCTTGGAACATAAATGCTACAACAATCATTAAAAGGTTTAATCGATATTTTGTATGTGTCAATCATTTTTGAAATATCTATAATTTCTTGTTTATCATAGGTGATGACTGGTCTTAATATAGGTAGTTTTGTTACTGCTTCAACAACTCCCATACTATATAAAGTTTGCGAAGCTACTTGACCAACAGATTCTCCATTTAATAGAGCTAAAATTTTGCTTTTTTGAGCAAATCTTTCAGCCATACGATACATCATTCTTCTCATCACAGTGATGATATATGGGTCAAATACATTTTTTAAGATTTCTTGGTGCATCTCACCAAAAGGTATAATGTGGAGTTTTATATGTCCATCTTGGGTGTAATTCGATAACACTTTTGCCAAATCAATCACTTTTTGTGTGGATTCAAGCGGTGTTAAGGGCGTTGATTCAAAATGAATGAGTTCTACTTCAATCCCTTGTTTCATTGCTAGATAACTTGCAACTGGTGAATCGATGCCACCACTCATCATCATAAGTCCTTTACCACCTGTGCCATAAGGAAAACCACCCATCCCTTTAATACTTGATAAATAAATGTATGTATGATCTTTTCTGATTTCTACATTTAAAATCTCTTCTGGATGTCTTACATCAACAACTAGCTTTTTATCGACTTTAGATAGGATCATTGGTGCAATCTTTCTGCTCATCTCTAGTGATGTTAATGGAAATGATTTATCAGCCCTTTTTGTTTCAACTTTAAAGGTCTTATATGGTCTATCAATCTCTTGTTTTAAAAGATCAATAGAAACCGCAACAATCTCATCAATATCATGAGATGCTAAATAAACAATACTAAACGAAAAAATACCAGGAATTTGCTTTAATCTACTTACCAGTTCTTTTTCATCTTCTAATATGTAATCTATATATATCCGATCATGTTCAAACTTAAATGATACTTCTAAATCGCTTAATTTATTTTGAACATGTACTCTAACTCTTTTGATAAAGAAATTAATGTTTTTACCTTTTAACATTAAATCCCCAAATCTAATTAATATTTTTCTTTTCAATGTTATCACCATATATTATTTTAACATATATGTTATAATATGTAAGGTGATTAGTTATGAAAATAATAGATTATATTGAACAAGCAAAAGCTTTATTAGAAACACAACCAAATCAAATTGCACTTTTATCAAATGCATCAGCGTTTATCAACGATACCGTTGACAATCTTAACTGGGCTGGTTTTTACTTATATGATGGAGATGTCTTAACTGTTGGTCCTTTTCAAGGACATGTCGCATGTTCAACCATCCCACTTGGGCAAGGTGTTTGTGGCGAAGCTGCAGAAAAGAAAATGACGATGATTGTTGATGATGTCTTAGCACACAAAAATCATATTGCATGCGATTCAAATTCCAGATCAGAGATTGTTGTTCCAATCATTATCAATGACAAACTTTTTGGTGTTTTAGACGTTGATAGTCCCGTTTTTTCAAGATTCGATGATGAATTAAAAAACTTCTTTGAAGCATTTGTAGATTTACTAACAAAATTGATTGACTTTTAACCTTTAGTAAGGTAAAATAAATAGCGTCGGTAAAAAGCAGGCAACTTTTTATCATAAGTGAGATCCCTACCTTTAGGAGCCCTTAGTAGCCATTCTGCTTTATGGTGAACAGAACATCGGGATACCTTGTGATTTAAGAAATTGCAATTTTTACCACCAAAAAAATATAGGAGGTAAAAATTATGTCACGTTTCACTGGATCAACATGGAAAATTTCACGTCGTTTAGGTTATTCAATTTCTGAAACAGGAAAAGAATTAAAAAAACGTCCTTATGCACCTGGTCAACATGGTCAACGTCGTTCTAAATTAAGCGGATACGGTCTTCAACTTCAAGAAAAACAAAAAGTTAGATTTACTTATGGCGTATCTGAAAAACAATTTAGAAGAATCTTCGATGATGCTGCTAAAATCAGAGGTATTCATGGTGAAAATTTCTTACGTTTATTGGAAGCACGTTTAGATAACGTTGTCTACCGTTTAGGTTTAGCTAGAACTAGAGCTCAAGCTCGTCAATTAGTAAACCATGGACACATCTTAGTTGATGGTAAAAAAGTAGATATTCCATCTTATCGTTTAGTTCCAGGTCAACAAATCAAGTTAAGAGAAAATTCTAAAGACTTAAAAGTTGTTAAAGAAGCTTTAGAAGCTCAATACAGAACTGTTGATTTTGTTACATACGACCAAGAAACAAATGTTGGTGTATTCGCGCGTTATCCTGAAAGAAATGAAATTCTTCAAGAAGTTAACGAACAATTAATCGTCGAATTCTACAACAGATAATAAACACTATCAAACAGAAAGCAACCCATTCAGGTTGCTTTTTTTGTGCATTAAGTTAAACAAAAAAATCCACAATTGTGGATTTATGTTGTATGTTTTTGTTATTTATTTAATGCTGCATTGACTAGCGTTAAAAATGAATCTGGATCTAGTGATGCTCCACCGACAAGTGCACCATCAATATCTGATTGTGCAAGTAGTTCATCCACATTATTTGGTTTTACTGAGCCACCATAAAGAATTCTAATTTGTTCTGCAACAGTTGTTCCATAAAGCTCAACTAAAACATCTCTAATTGCTTTAATGGTTTCATTTGCCTGTTCTGGTGTAGCAGTTTTACCAGTTCCAATTGCCCAAATCGGTTCGTAAGCAATCACTGTTTCTAACGCTTCTTTTTCAGTAACATTTTGATAAGCTTTTACAACTTGATCTTTGACAAATGTATTTGTAGTGCCATTTTCTCTAATTTCTAAAGATTCACCAACACAAACGATTGGTGTAATTTCATGACGCACAGCTTGAATGAGTTTTTTATTTACTGATTCATCTGTTTCATTATAATATTCTCTTCTTTCACTATGTCCGATGACTACATATTCAACACCATAAGACTTAAGCATGCCTGCACTGATTTCTCCAGTATAAGCACCTTCATCAAGTTCATGCATATTTTGTGCGCCAATTCTTAAATCTTCTCCCTCGCGTTTTACTAAGTCTCTTAAGAAGATTGCAGGTGCACAAATAACAGATTCTACTTTTTCTTTTTCAGGAACCTTAACGTTTACAGCATAGATGAATGCTAATGCATCATCTTTTGTCTTAAACATTTTCCAGTTTCCTGCGATCATTGGAATTCTATTCATAGAATTATCCTAAAATTGAAGAAACATCTTTGATTGCTTCTTCAGCTCTTGATCCTCTCGCTACAATTCTTACGTTTTCACCATAAGGTACTGCTAAACTCATAAGTGCGAGGATTGACTTTAAGTCAACAATTTTGTCTTGATAATGTAATTCAATTTCAACAGCGTATTTTGATGCTGTTTGTACAACTTTTGCAGCTAAACTAGCGTGTAATCCAGTTGTACTTTTAATCATAATTTCTTTTTCCATAGTTATATCTCTCCTTTTAAAACATTGGTGGTGTTGAAATCCAAAGCACCTTTGCATGTTGGTTACTAGGATTCATCAAATAATGTTCTTTATTTGCTAAATAATAAAATGTTTCACCTTTTCTAATCACATATCTCTTCTTGTTTAAGATCAGAGTGACTTGTCCTTCTAGAACATAGCCGAATTCTTCACCAGCATGTGGATCATCAATTTCAGATTGTCCACCTGGTTCAATGTCAATGATGATAGGTTCCATTTCATATTTTAATGCGTTTGGTACTATCCAGCTAATCATGTGTTTGAGTGCATGATTTTCTTTTTCATAAAAATCTTCTTTTTTGAAGACCACCGTTTGTTCTTCTTCTTTACTAAAGAATTCGTGAACATCAGTTCCTAACACCTCTAAAATCGAAAATAAGGTTTGCATCGATGGAGATGTTAAATTGTTTTCTAGTTGAGATATATATCCTTTAGTTAGTTCTAAACGGTTTGCTAGCTCTTCTTGGGTTAAGTTGTTGCCTAACCTAAGTGCTCTTATTTTTTTCCCAATATTTACCATATGTTACTTGTTATCAACACATTCAATACCAGGTAGTAATTTTCCTTCTAAGTATTCTAATGATGCACCGCCACCTGTTGAAATGTGTGTGAATCCATCTTCTAATCCAAATTGAATCACTGCAGCTGCTGAGTCACCACCACCAATAATCGTTGTTGCTTGATCTTTGATTTCAACTAAAGATTGAGCAATGTGGCGTGTACCATCTGCAAATCTTGGGAACTCAAATACTCCTAGTGGACCATTCCATACGACTGTTTTTGCATCTTTGATGATTGAATCAAACTTTTCAGCAGTTCTAGGTCCGATATCCATACCCATTTCATCTGCTGGAATTTGATCAACAGTTCTGACATTTTTTTCAGTTTCAGGATCAAATCCTTTTCCTGTAACAATATCATCACCTAGACAAATTTTGCCTTTTGATAATTCTAATAATTCTTTAGCTAAGTCTACTTTATAAGCTTCTAATAAAGAAGTACCAATTTCATATCCCATCGCTTTAAAGAATGTATATGCCATACCGCCACCAATTAAAACACGGTCTGCAACTTTAAGTAAATTTTTGATTACTTCAATTTTATCTGAAACTTTCGCTCCACCTAAGATTGCTACAAAAGGTCTTTCTGGGTTTTCTAAAGCTCCACCGATAAAATTAATTTCTTTTTCTAATAAAAATCCTGCAACAGTTTCTTTGATATTAGATGCAACTCCAACATTTGAAGCATGCTCGCGATGAGCAGTTCCAAATGCATCATTGACGAATACATCGCCAAGTGAAGCCCAATATTTACCTAACTCAGGATCATTCTTACTTTCTTTTTTACCATCTAAATCTTCGAAGCGTGTATTTTCAAACATTAAGATTTCCCCATTGTTTAATGCTGATACAGCCTCTTCTAATTTTTTACCTCTTGTTTCAGGAATAAATTTAACTTCTTGGTTTAATAATTCGCTAAGTCTTTTTGCTACAACGCTTAAGCTATTTTTTTCTAAATCTTTAGCTTCTTTGATTCTGCCTAGATGTGAAAATAATATTGCTCTACCACCTTGTTCTAAAATATATTTAATCGTAGGTAGCGCTTGGACAATACGATTTTCATCACTGATTTCTCCGTCTTTTAATGGAACGTTAAAATCAACTCTTACTAAAACTTTCTTGCCTTTTAATTCAACATCTCTTACAGTCTTTTTAGCCATATGATTTCCTCCTTAAATGGTTTTTTGTTCTTGTTATAAGCCGTTATTATTATAACACTATTTGTATACATTTTCTATAAGATTAGCTATGAAAATGTTTTACTTTATAGGATTTAATCATATCTAACCTTCTTATTTGCTTTAACCATGCTTTTTCAGTCATTTTTATATGGATTTGTGATTCATCATGGAAAATCATCAATATCATGTCATTTTCTACGATAAAACGCTTAATTTCAGCATAATTAATCCATATAACATCCATTTGTTTAATAGATTTTGTTGGAATAAACTGCAAGTGATCAGCAATATATACTGGAATCTTATATTTGTAGTCAAAAACCTTCCTACAAGCTGTTAAATATCCTTCTAGTGTAAAGAGATAGCTTATACACAAAAGTTTAATATAACTTATACTACTAGCCTTATGTGTATACTTAGTTTTTTCTTGATAAATATCACACCCATACTTACTGTTAACTATATAATTCATCGTTTTTTCCTCAAAAAAAAAGCCTTTCGGCTTTTTATAGTTAGTCTTTTAATTTCAATACTTGCTCTGTTTCAGGGTTGAAGAAATGTGATTTGTTCATATCAAGTGCTAATTTGATTTCATCACCAATAGCGATGTTTGCTCTTGCATTTACAACTGCACAAATATTTGAATCATTAACTTGTGTATAAATATTAGTTTCAGATCCTAATAACTCTGCAACATCAACTTTTAATTTAAGAACTGCACCTGGGTATGTATCCATAACAACTTTTTCATCATGAATATCTTCTGGTCTAATACCTAAGACGATTTCTTTGTCTACTAAACCATTTGATTTAATGATTTCCATCTTATCTTCAGGTACTTGAACTTTGTGGTCACCAGCAGTAAATACGCCTTTTTTATCAACTTTGCCAAAGATAAAGTTCATTGGAGGTGTACCGATGAATCCAGCAACGAACATATTTTCTGGATTATCATAAATATCTTTTGGAGCACCAACTTGCATGATATAACCATCTTTCATAACAACAATTCTTGAAGCCATTGTCATCGCTTCAATTTGGTCATGGGTTACATAAATTGTAGTTGTTTCAATCTTATTGTGAAGTTTAATTAACTCACCGCGCATTTGTACACGTAATTTAGCATCTAAGTTTGATAATGGTTCATCCATTAAGAATACTTTCGCATTACGTACGATTGCTCTACCTAAGGCAACACGTTGTCTTTGCCCACCTGATAAAGCTTTAGGTTTACGTTTTAAGTATGGAGTAAGACCTAAAATATCAGCAGCTTCATTAACTTTTTCATTGATTACATCTTTTGGCATTTTTCTAAGTTTTAAACCAAAAGCCATGTTATCATAAACAGTCATATGTGGGTATAAAGCGTATGATTGGAATACCATTGCGATATTTCTATCTTTAGGTGCTTTATCATTGACTAATTCATCATCAATGTATAATTCTCCTGAAGTAATTTCTTCTAGACCTGCAATCATTCTTAAAGTTGTTGATTTCCCACAACCTGAAGGTCCTACGAATACAATAAATTCTTTGTCTCTAATTTGTAAATTAAAGTCGAAAACAGCTTGTACGCCATTTGGATAAACTTTGTTAATATCTTTTAATTTTAAAGTAGCCATCTTTTTTTCCTTTCAAATTTCGTTATCGTAATTTCATTATAACAATAGTTAACCTAAAAAAAAATGTGCACGATGCACACATTTTATTTTGTAAGTAATAAATGGTATATGATAAACCCATCCATAAATTTTCTGACATCAAATCCTGTACTTTGAAAAAATTTATCTAGTCTTTGAGTCAGTGTATTTCGATGAACATAAAGTGCTTTAGCAGCTAATCCTACATTTTGTCCATGTTCTAAAAATGTCTTAATGGTCTCAATCATCATCTGATCAAAACTAAACTTTTTAAAAACATAATCTTTAAAGCTGTGATCAAACATTTTGACAAAATGCAACATAATAATGCGATCATTTAAGTAATTATAAGCATTAAAATTGATTTGAGCTATTTTTTCTTTGATGAATAAAGATTGCTCTTTTAAATCTTCTTTTGACATATATTGATGAGATTCATAAAGTCTAAAATCTACAAGTGTATCTTGTGAGAGATTTATAATAATATCTTTTAAAGAAAGATCGATTGTATGATTAAAATATATCCATATCTGATGATCATTTACATCGATATCTTTAATATCTATAAATTCCGAAAAAAGCGATACAATCATCGGCTCATATTGCTCTATTCTTGATTTACTTTCGATAATGATATATTTAAGCATGAAACCACCTTTTAAATTGGAAGTAAGTCACTCACAAATGTATATATTGTTTGATAATCGATTAAAAGAATATATGCATCTCCATATAAATACTGAATACCAATTAGTTCTAATTGTAAATTAAACACAGGACTTCCATTAGCATTCATGGAACTAATCATTTCTACATATGATTGGTCATTTTGATTTAAATAATATCCTAATCTGTGTATATTTTGTGATGGATGATCATTAGAAATCATTAATACCATTTCATTGGTTAATGGTAAATAGTCTGCAAGTTTAGCTTTTGGATAATAAACACCAGTTCTTTCAACACGAATGATCCCTAAACTATAACTTGAGTCTGCTGCATAAATTTCACCTTCATATTCAGTGCCATAAGCATCATGAACATAGTAATTAATATACTGACTATTTAGATCGATCATTTCAAATGTTGTTAGTAGGTATAAATAGTTTTGATCAAAATATATTAGTGTTGCTGTACCATATTTTCTATCAGTTACACTATTAAAACGGTTAAAGGTTTCTTTTTCTAACATAAATACAGATAAAGTTGTTTGATTGGTTGCATCATTCATAATATCTTTAAAATCATCAAAACTAACAACATCGTGCATGATGTATGCATTGTACTGATCGGATAATAAACGATACTCATTAGTATCTTCTTCAATGACAATCATGCCACAACTTTGTAAAAAAAGCACCATTGCTAAAACTAAAATCATATATATTTTTTTCATGAGGAAGTCACCACCTCTTCATAGCTAAACTCATAAAGTTCAAAAAATTCAAAAATCTTTTCTGTTGGAACAGCAAATGCAAATGTTGATGTATCATTATTGCTCAAGAAGTTTCCAGCAAAAATGACACCTACAACTTCATATGCATCATTTATAACTGCGCTACCACTACTTCCGGTTTTAACTGGTGCATCAACGATAAGTACTTCAAAATTGATGGTTGATGTTCCATTAGAATCTACATCAATTTCATCCACATCAATAAGTTCACCCATGGTAATACCATTGATTTGTCCATTTGGATATCCAACGACAAATACAGGGTCTCTAAAATTGAGTGAGTCATTATCAAAAGTTAATACATCTAATTTATCATCTTGTTTAAAAAATGATAACAAAGCGAGATCATAATTAGGATCGGATGCAATCAGTTGTGCTGAATGTTTCCGACCAAAATTATCTGTAATTGTTAATACAACTTGAAAATCATTTGAATTAATCACATGATAATTTGTTAATACATAGTACTTTGTTTCATCTTCATAAAAGATAAAACCCGAACCGATAGAACTTGATTGATTTACAATCACCGATTTTGTAACTTTAACAATTGAGTCAGCAACCTCAAATGATAAATCATTATATAAGTCAATATAATTTTGATATATATCATTTCTAGCATTAACATCTTGTTGATACTGCATTAAAAGATCATCATATGTCATTTGTCTGACACATGAAGATAGTCCTAAACTGATTAAAATAAGTAAAACGACAACATATAATTTCTTCATGATTATCACCTTATGTATATTTTACGCTAAAAAGAGTACAAAAAAAAGGTATTTATGTTAAACAAATACCTCTTTTATCATTTTTATCCGATTGAACCTTCCATCTCAAGTTTAATGAGTTGATTTAATTCGATTGCATACTCCATAGGAAGTTCTTTTGCAAAAGGCTCAATAAAGCCCATAACAATCATTTCTGTTGCTTGTTCTTCTGTTAAACCACGACTCATTAAATAAAATAATTGTTCTTCACTGATTTTTGAGACTGTAGCTTCATGTTCTAGGAAAACATCGCTGTTTTTTACAACATTTGTTGGAATGGTATCACTAAATGAATAATCATCTAAAATGATTGTGTCACACTCAACATGTGCTTTAGCCCCTTTTGCTTTCTTACCAAAATCAACCTTACCACGATAGTTAACTGATCCACCACCACGGCTAATAGATTTAGATATGATCGTTGATGTTGTGTTTGGCGCTACATGGATCATCTTAGCTCCAGCATCTTGGATTTGACCTTCTCCAGCAAACGCAATCGAAATTGTTGTTCCTTTTGCTCTTTCACCTAAAAGTACACAAGATGGATATTTCATATTAACACTTGAACCGATGTTACCATCTATCCATTCCATATGACCATTTTCATAGACAAATGAACGTTTTGTAACTAAGTTAATCACGTTGTTACTCCAGTTTTGAATGGTTGTATAACGGCACGTTGCATCTTTATGAACAACGATTTCTACGATAGCTGCATGAAGTGAATCTTTAGAATAAGTTGGTGCTGTACAACCTTCAACATAGTTAACGTATGCACCTTCTTCGACAATAATTAAAGTTCTTTCGAATTGACCCATTTGCTCAGAGTTAATTCTAAAGTATGATTGAAGTGGTTTAGGTACTTTTACACCTTTAGGTACATAGATAAATGAACCACCACTCCAAACTGCACTATTGAGTGCTGCATATTTATTGTCACTATATGGAATCACAGTTCCAAAATATTTTTTAACAAGTTCTGGATGTTCTCTTAAAGCTGTATCAGTATCCACATAAATAACACCCAAATCTTCTAATTCTTTCATTGTATTGTGGTATACAACTTCACTTTCAAACTGTGTCGATACACCAGCTAAATAATTTCTTTCTGCTTCTGGAATTCCAAGTTTTTCAAAAGTATCTTTAATTTCTTTTGGTACTTCATCCCAGCTTGTTTCTGCTCTTTCGCTTGCGCGTAAGAAATATGTGATTTCATCAAATTTGATGAAAGATAAATCTGGTCCCCAAGATGGATTTTCTAATTCTAAAAACTTCTTATAGCTTTTAAGACGGAAATCTAACATCCATTGTGGTTCATTCTTATATTTAGAAATAGCTCTAATAATGTCTTCATTAAGACCTTTACCAGTGTTGATAAGTGCTTTACTTTCGGTTTTAAATCCAAACTTATAATCACCAACAATGGCATCTATTTTCTTTTTATTGTCGTCCATCATTTTGCTTCATCCTCCTTTATTTTTAATAATCCTTGCTCAGCTGCTTTCCATGCTAATGTTGCACATTTTATTCTTGCAGGAAATTGAGAGACACCTTGATATACTATTGCATCTCCCTTAAGAATATCTGGATTATATGGATATCCTTTAATCAGCTCGTAAAATTCACGAATAATTTGTGTAGCATCATCGATGTCTTTGTTTAATAACGTTTCACTCATCACACTTGCGCTAGAACAACAAATAGAGCATCCTGTCCCTTGGTGTTTAATATCTGTGATCTGATGATCTTCAACTTTGAGTTGAACAGTCATTTCATCACCACAACTAGGGTTATTTAAATGTATAGTCATATATGATGGATCTGCAATAAATCCTTTATGTCTTGGATTTTTATAATGATCCATGATGACTTGTCTATAAAGTTGTTCTATATTCATCTTGTCCTCCTAAAATGATAAGAAAAAATCTTTTGCTGCTTTAATGCTTGAAACTAAAACATCACAATCATTAAAGTCATTGTATATATGAAATGATACTCTAAGTGTTGAGTTAACACCTAAGAATCTAGAGACTAATTGTGCACAATGATGCCCCGCTCTGACACTGACTTGATATTGATCTAACATTGTAGCAATATCATGTGGATGTATATCTTCAATATTAAAAGTTATGGTTGATATATCCGCATGTTTATTATAAATAGTTATACCTTCAATATCTTCTAATTTTTTTATTGTGTAGTCTCTAAGTGCTATTGTATGTTCATGGATATTGTCATATCCAATTTTTTGAATATAATCGACTGCTGCAGAAAGTCCAATTGCACCACTAATAATTGGTGTTCCTGCTTCAAATCTTAAAGGTGCATCTTTCCATGTTGCATGATCTTTAAAGACTTGATCCGCCATTTCTCCACCGTATTCAACTGGTTCTAACATGTTTAATAAATGGTTTTTACCAAATAAGACGCCTATACCAGATGGGCCAAACATCTTATGACCTGAAAAAGCCATAAAATCAACGTTTAAAGCCTTTACATCAACTGCCATATGTGGAACTGCTTGTGCAGCATCTAAAACGACTATGGCCCCTTTAGCGTGTGCTAAACGTGTGATTTCTTCGATTGGTGTTTGATAACCCATGACATTGGATACATAAGTTAAGGCAACGACTTTCGTATGGTCATTTAAAACCTTTTTAAATGCCTCAACAGTAATTCTACCTTCTTTACTTAGAGGTACATAAGTTAACGATGCACTGGTTTTCTTTGCTGTCATCATCCATGGAAGTATAGATGAGTGATGTTCTAATTCAGATGTGATGATTTCATCACCTTCTTTTAGAATGTCACGATAAGCATAAGCGACCATATTAAGTGCAGATGTTGTTCCTCTTGTAAAGATAATTTCATCTTCGTTTGCTCCAATAAATTTGGCAACATTTGTTCTTGATGCTTCATATAATCTAGTAGCCTCATAGGCTAAGTCATATGCACCACGATGAACATTAACTCCTAGATACTGATAATATCTATCTACATGATCAATCACTGATTTAACCTTGAGTGATGATGCTGCAGAATCTAGGTAAGTTAATTTAGGTTCTTTGCTGTATATAGGAAAATCTTGTCTTATTTTTTTTACATCTATCATATTCTTGAGTTTACGAGATTTACAAATCTTTCTCTTAATGGTTCATCATCGATTTCATCAATCACTGGTTTTAAGAATCCATTAATAATAAGTTTCTCAGCTTCAGCTCTGTTTAATCCTCTACTTTGTAAATAATAAAGTTGTTCTTCTTCAATTCTACCAATCGTTGCGCCATGTCCAGCTTTAACGTCGTATTCATCAATAAGAAGAATAGGATTCACTTCTACAACAGCTTTATCTGATGTGATAATACCTTTTAAGGTTTGGAAAGCATTTGCATTCTTCATACCTTTCTCAATTTTTTCAACACCGTTTAATAGGATTCTACCTGATTTATTGGCGATACCAATATTTGTCATATCTCCAAAAGTATTTGGAGCTTTATGAACGATTAATACATCTATATTTTGTTTATGTTCATCTGATGAAACAGCAACAGCTCTCATGTTGACTTCCGCACCTTCTCCAATTAAATCGACGTGCATTTTCGCTTCAATGATGTTGCTAACAAAACCACCAAGTAAATCAAGTTTCGCATCTCTATGTGCTGTAAAATAGTGGTCAAGTAAAGCTTTATTGCTTTTTAATTCACTCACTAGTAAATATTTTACTTGACTATTATCTTTTGCAATCAAGTTTAATTTATATGTGTTTTCATTTAAATCTTCGCTTGCAATTTCTAATATAATTTTAATACTTGTATTTTCAGATACAACAATCGTTAAATCTTCATTGTTATCATCTTCAATTGTTATTTTAATAGGATCTGGGTAATGGTTATTTTTAGGAATGATTAATTTTTGATTTTCAAAAACAAACCCTGTTGGAATGTTTGATGTTATTTCATGATTCTTAATAACAATTGATTCCATTATGCTTCCTCTACTTCAAATTCTATACCTAATTCATCCTTGATCCATTCGTAACCATTTTTATCAATTTTTTCGATTAATTCTTTTCCACCACTCATCACGATTTTACCATCAATCATAATGTGTACGTTTGTAGGTGTGATATGATCTAGTATACGTTGGTAGTGAGTAATTAGAATACAGCCAAACTCGTCGTTAACCATACCACTTACATTTTCACCAACAATTTTTAAAGCATCCACATCTAGTCCTGAATCAATTTCATCAAGAATTGCAAACTTAGGTTTTAATACTTTGAGTTGAAGAATTTCATTTCTCTTTCTTTCACCACCACTAAAACCTTCGTTTAAATAACGATGTGCTAAATCAGGTCTCATTTTAAGTTCTTCAACCATTTTTTCATATTTGATCGCAAAGTCAAATAATCCAACTTCTTGACCTGAAGTTGCTTTTAGTGCTTGACGCATAAAATCACTATTTGTAACGCCTGGAACTTCTGCAGGATATTGCATTGCTAAAAATAAGCCTGCACGAGCTCTTTCGTCAACTTCCATTTCTAAAATATTTTCTCCATCTAAAAATGCTTCACCAGCTGTAATTTCATATTTTGGATGTCCCATGAGTGCACTTGCAAGTGTTGATTTACCGGTTCCATTAGGACCCATAATCGCATGAACTTCACCTGAGTTTACCATGAGATCTACACCTTTTAGTATTTGTTTACCTTCGATTTCAACATGAAGGTTTTTTATTTCTAATTTTGCCATAATTTCCTCCTTAATTTACCATTACTATTATAAACTATTTATATAAATATATCTAATTATATGCTAATATTATCCACTGAAAATAGGGAAACGTTTTCAATGAAAATTTTATGTAAATTTACATTGACTTTCAATTTTTTATGTTATTATATAAGTGTAGTTGTTGACCTTTTATACATCGACATACTGCAATTAATGTATTTTTCTCCCAAAATACAGCGCTAACCTCGCGCTTGATAGTATTTGGACTGCCATCCACAGATATTATCAAAAAAGGTTACTCCCTTAAAAAATGGACTTCGTATGAAGTCCTTTTTAATTATATAATTGATATAAAACGTGGACATTTTGATATCTTCATGATATCATAAAATATAAATAAAGCAAAATAATTTCAATACAAAAAAGAAAGGTGCTCATTATGCTTGATAAAAAACTAAACAAACTGTCCTTACTAACTATTTTAGTAGGCACCATATTACTTTTTGATATCGGTACAATTATCTCAAATATATATATTTCTCCGATTCTAGAAGGTTATGGTTTACCAGACATTTTCATCTATTTAAAAACTGTTATATTCTTTGTGATTTTTGTGATTTTAATGCTATGGCAAAATAACAAGAGTTTTAATTTAACCAAAACAACAGTAAGAATACTAATCTTTCTTGGATTCTTTACGATTGTTGCATATTTCTTCAGTTTATTCATGTACAAGTATGTCTTAATATTTGATACCGCAGAAATTATCAGAAATAATATTTTATATGGAAATCCAAACTTAGTCTTCGATTTCTCAGCTCAAAACTATAAGACATTATCTTATGTAACAACGATATTTGGTGGATTTAACTCTGAAGCAATTTTGTTTGCTGAAGCATTAGTGTTTGAGATTTTCTTATTTAAATCAAAAACATACGAAGTCAAAGAAGAGAAAAAACATGAATATGATTTATTCTTATTTGATCCAACCATTTCGATTTTATTTATCGTGTTAGCAATCGTATCCTTTGTTTCAATCAATATTTTCACATTCAGATATGATGAGCTCGCATCGCTTGAAATGGGCATATCAATTTTAGGATTTATGATTGTTGCTTCTGGTATTTCGCCATCTGCTCAACTCATTAAAGGTAGAGGTGAACCCGTTACAAAATCATTTTTCAGAGGTAATTATAACTTATTATTTGTTCTACTTATCTTAAGTACGATCATATTTGCAGGATTATTTAGTATTAATGTTGTGTTCATATCTTTAAATCGTAGTAGTTACAGATTAGTCACTTCATTAATTGCCTTAATTATTAGCATCGTGCTAGCTGTTAAAGTCTATATTAAATTACGTTTAGATAACAAATAAAAGAAGAAAAAGTGCTCAATATTGAGCACTTTTTTATAGTATTTTTTTAATTTCATCAAGATGATATTTATAATACAAACTTGGGCTGTATGTGTCTGAATAGAGCATAACAGCTTTTTTTTGTGTTTGAAATAGACCAACATTTAAAGTTGATATAATCAGTCTTTTTGTTCTAATGAAAATGACTTCTTTGATTTCATCTCTCGTTTTATCATCGAGTTCTTTAATCTCTTTGATTTGAGTGATGATTAACCTGTTAATCTTCTTCTTTTCCTTAAATATTTCATCTCTTAATTTGTTTATCTCTTTATCAACTCGATCTAAATAAAACTCTGCATTACGATTTTTTATAAGAACCATTACAGTTAACATGTAATTTCTAAAAATCTGTTTGATTGGATCTTTGTCTAATTTGTAATAAATGGTATAAGTTTCATTATCTTGATACCGTTCATAATCATTTTTTCTAAATATAGCTTGTACATCAGGAAAACTTTGCATATGATGAATCGCTAAAGGTTCTCCTTGACTTGTTCTTATTTTAATCAAATATGACATATGTGTAATTTGATCTAGTTTATTCTTAAATAGTCCTGTTATAATGATCATTGCAACTAAGACTAAAAGTAATATACCATAAGCTATATCTATATTTGTGATAAACACAAATGAGACGACTACACCAATGATTAATCCTATCAAAACAGCGATATAGATTAAAAATAAATTTAAGAACTGCTGGTTAATTCTATCGACATCATTCATGATAGTACAATCACAGTAAGTACAATACTAATGATAATCAGTATCCCAGAGGCAATAAATGCCTCTAAGAATATACTGGTTTTTATTTTTGTACTTCTTTCTTTTTTATAATCGTTAAATTTTGGATACGTATTTCTAAATGTTGTTGATAGTAAGGTTCTAAATGCAAAATTAAAGCCATCAAAGACTCTATATGACTGAGACATAGCGATGATTGTTGGTAAGAAGGTAATAATACCTATAACAAAAGATGCATTCGCGATGTTTGTCAATGTAAAGTTTGTGCCATAGATCCAAAGGTGTAACAAAAACGCTACTAAGCATAAAATGAGAAACAACAAAATAAATCGAATAGGTTTCATTATGCTTTCGTTTGTGCCTTATATCTATTGAATTCTTCTGTGTTACATAACACAAAGTGATCTGGCTCAATTTCTCTTAATGTAGGTGCTTCTTTAGAATAATCATGGGCTTTGCCTGGATTATATCTTTCAGTTTTACCTCTTTGTTGTTCATAAAGTGGATCTGGTTGTGGAATTGAAGCCATGAGTGATAATGTATATGGGTGTAGTGGGTTATTAAAGATCTTTTCTTTGTCCCCAATTTCTACAATTTTACCAAAATACATAACTGCTAAGCGATCACTAAAGTACTTAACAACAGATAAGTCATGCGCAATAAACATGATGGTAATACCTTTTTCTTCTCTAAGTTCGTTAAGAAGGTTTATTACTTGTGCACGAATCGATACGTCTAAAGCTGAAATAGGTTCATCAGCAATAATAAACGATGGTTCAACAACAAGAGCACGGGCAATACCAATACGTTGACGTTGTCCACCACTAAACTCATGTGGATAACGGCTTGCATGTTCTGGGACAAGACCTACAGTTTTTAAAGCTTCTTTGACTCTTTCGTCAATTTCTTTCTCATTTTTAACGCCATTAATTCTTAATCCTTCTGCAATAATTTCTTTAACTGTCATTCTTGGATTAAGTGATGCAATTGGATCTTGGAAAATCATTTGCATCTTTCTCATTAATAATTTATTTCTATGAACAAGACTGTATTCAAGTTTTTTAAGATCTTGTTTACGTCTTAGATCATTTAATTTTAATTCTTTTTGAGTATTTTTGAATTCATTAACTAATTCTTGATGTTTTTCTTTTGCTTCTTGATATGCATCTTTATTGTCTTTTGAAAGT
Organism: Tenericutes bacterium MO-XQ; assembly: GCA_002838185.1. Lineage (GTDB taxonomy): Bacteria > Bacillota_I > Bacilli_A > Acholeplasmatales > Acholeplasmataceae > Mariniplasma. Next base: position 1,703,293 of record CP017948.1, read on the forward strand.
TTTGCTAAACTTGCTTCTGATGCTTTAACTTTACTTTCAAGTTGACTAACTTCTTCAGTTAACTCTTTTGCATATTGATCATATCTGTCATTAATTTCTTGATACTCAGGATAAGTCTTAACATTCTTCTTAATTTCTGCTGCGTCATCTGCGATCATGTTTTCGAATTTACGATCATTTTTAGCTTGACGATAAACATCTAAAGATGCATTTTTTTCTTTTTGGAACTGCGCATTAATTTCATTAAGTTTTTCAGTATATAACTCTTTATTAATGACTTGATTATTTAAACTTTTTTGAAGTTTTTCAAGTTCAATAGCTTTTGTATCTTTTGCTCTTCTAATGTTTGCTTGATGTAACTCTTTAGCAGCTTTAACATCACTAATGATTCTTGTACCGTGGAAATGAACTTCTCCACCTGATGAACCATAAAGTTTAATGATTGTTCTACCTGTTGTCGTTTTCCCACATCCAGATTCACCAACTAATGAGAATACTTCACCTTTATAAATAGTAAATGAAACATCGTCAACAGCTTTATTAAGCATTTTATTACGGCCAGAACCAACCTTGAAATATTGTTTCAATCCCTCGACTCTTAGGATTTCTTCTCTTTTTTCACTCAATTTTCTTCACCTGCCGTTTTCTTATTTGCTTTTTCTCTATCTTTAGCATCTGCCATGTATTTGACAATACGATCTTTGATGATTTTTGGCATTTCTATCTTAGGTGCATCTTCATGTAAAAGCCAAGTTGCTGCATAATGAGTGTCAGATACTTTAAAGAATGGTGGTTGCTCTTCAAAATCAATTTTGAGTGCAAATTTATTACGATCAGCAAATGCATCTCCCTTTGGAGGGAACAACATATCTGGAGGTGTTCCAGGAATTGATAATAATCTTTCTTTTGTATCTAAGTCAGGTACACTTGATAATAACGCCCATGTATATGGATGTTTTGGATCATAGAATATGTCACTTGCAGTACCATATTCAACAATTTTACCAGCATACATAACAGCAACTCTATCAGCCATATTCGCAACAACACCAAGGTCATGCGTAATAAAGATAACTGATAAATCACGTTCTTTTTTGATTTTCTTGATAAGATCTAGAATCTGTTGTTGAATCGTTACGTCAAGCGCAGTTGTTGGCTCATCACAAATTAATAGTTCTGGACCAGCAGTAAGTGCAATTGCGATAACGATACGTTGTCTCATCCCTCCTGAAAATTGGAAAGGATATTGTGTGAAACGTTTTTCAGGTTCAGGAATACCAACTTCACGCATAATCGTAATTGCTTTTTCATATGCTTCTTTTTTAGTAACCTTGAACTTTCTCTTATACATTTCACTATGGTTTCTTAAAGCTTCTTTTGCTTCTTGATATGCCGTTTTAGCAGCATCATAAGAAGGATTTGAAGCGTCAAGTCCACTCAAATGAGCTTTTTTATCTAAAACATCTTGTTTAAATTTAGCATAAGATTCTTTTTCTTCAGCTTTAATTTCTTCAACTTCTTTTTTAATTTGAAGTTTAGCTTCTTTTTTAGCTTCAAGATACTTAGCTTTTAATTCAGGAAGACCTTCTTTTAGCTTGGCGATCTTGTTATGTGTGTTTGTTTTAATCGTTTGAATCTTTTCTTTCTTTTCTTCTTTAGATAAATCCTCATCACGATTAACTTCGAAAATTCTAACTTCTTTATCTTTCTTTAAAAGTCTTATTTTTGTCTCTTGATTTAAGTAATCATGGAACTCGTTATGATATAAATCTCTAAAACGGTTTTTGATTCTATCGCCACCAACGAGCATCGCTTCAGTAATTTGCTTACCAACTCTCATCGTAGGATTTAAGCTTGATAGTGGATCTTGGAAAATCATACCAACTTTATTCCCTCTGATTTTGTGGAAGTTTTCTTCTGAAAGTTTTGCTAAATCTTGGTTACGATATAAAATTTCACCTTCATCGATGTTTCCATTATTCGCTAAAATACCCATGATTGCACGGTTGGTTACTGATTTACCTGAACCAGATTCACCAACGATTGCTAAAGTTTCACCTTTATATAAATCAAATGAGATATCTCTAACTGCTCTAACCAATCCGTTAGGCGTCTTAAAAGATATGGCTAAGTTATTAACCTCTAATATTTTTTCTCTTCTCATTATTCACTACCTCTCAATTGTGGATTTAGTGCGTCACGAAGTGCGTTACCAAACATATTAAATGTGATCATTAGGATTGCAACGATCAATGTTGGATAAATAACTAACCACGTATTACCTGAAAGAATTTGTTCTTGACCATCTTTTAGGATAACCCCAATTGATGTACCAGTTAATTCGATTGGTCCAATGGTTAATTTTTGACCATTACCAATACCGAATCCTAAGTATGACAAGTTAACTTCCAAGAAAATAACAGATGGAATACTTAAAATTACACGTGTAACAATTGTACCTAAAGCATTAGGTAAGATATGTTTAAAGATGATACGTCCATCAGTTGCACCAAGTGTTCTCGCTGCAAGGACATATTCTCTACCTTTATATCTGTAGAACTGGAATCTGGTGACCTTGGCGGCGCCTATCCAGCCATCATAAATCATAAAGATAAGCAAGGCGATAAAGCCTGGTCCGATGAGTACGGTAATAATACCAATCATGGTAATTTGCGGGAAACTTCCCCAAATATCCAAGAATCTTTCCATAAGCATATCGACTTGACCACCATAATAAGCACTTGTAGCACCCCAAATAACACCTAATACGATGTTAATTGCTGCAGCTAAGAATCCTAATAATAGTGATGTTCTAAGACCTAACCAAATAAGTGTAAATAAGTCTTTACCGAAAACATCAGTACCAAAAATAAAGTATGGCGGTGTTTCAAACTCTAATGCGTATTGTCCGTCAAGCATGACGAAATAGTTTGTATTTGTCTTACCAGTACCTGGAACAACAACAGTTTCAATACCTGTCACCGAACTAATAGGGAATCCATCTGCAAAAGTCCATTGATTTGGTTGATCACTATATTCAGCAGTTTCTAACATACCAGGATTATCTTCTAATATTCTTAAATACTCAGATTCACCAATAATAGCAGCACGATCTCTAAGTAATGCTGCATATGAGTCATATTGGAATGACGCTCTTTGCATCGTTGCATTTTTTCTTAAATATCTACCATTTTCAACATTTGAATCAATGGTAAAGATTGGAGCCATAGCAAGTAGATAACCTGATGATTCATCAATTAATTCGCCATTAAATAAGAACTTAATAGAATTAAATGATACATACTCAGTACCACCATCACTTTCACTATCTAATAGATGTCTAAAAACAAAATAACCATTAGAAGTTTCAGTTAATGTATCCATAGGATTAATTGTTGTCACACCAGCTGAGTCAATTGTAGCAATTTCAGTTAATTCACTATATGAATCAAATTCGCCACCATTGAGCTCTGTAGCATAATAAACAACTATCGTACCAGTTGTTGAAAAATCATTAATATCGATTTCAATAGTCATTCCGTTTGTTACAACAAAAGGAAGGTATTCAATAATATCTGTCAGAGGATCATCATCTGTAGCATTTCCTAAAGAAAATGCATATGACAACATCTCATCATTAACATATAAATCATTCGTACCACCAATAAATTTAGGACTCTTGTCGCTACCAACAATAATATCATTAGTTAATGTTTCAATAATGATGTAATCGATAAAAAATCTATCTGTTGGATATCCTAAACCTGTCTCAGGATCAATTGTATCGTAGTCAATCGGTTGATTTAAATATTGTTGCACACCATCAAAAACACCTAATTTTTCAATTAAAGGTAATCTTGGTGGTAATGTTTTAAGTTCCGAGTTCGTTTGATTGTAATAACGATCAGGTGTCAATATTGGAACAAAAATAGACAAAAGGATAAAGATTGCTAGAATAATGGTTGCAATCACGTTATACTTATTCTTTGTAAATCTTAGCATTGCATCTTGAAAATAACTCAATTGTTTTGTCTTGAGTTCTTTATCAAGTAATCTTTCGTCTTCTTGGACTAATTGAAAATAATCTTTAGTGTATTCTTTAGCCATTATTTCTTAGCCCCCATTCTGATTTGTGGATCAATGATGCCATAAGTTAAGTCAACGATTAATACAGTTGTTAAACCGATGATTCCATAGAAAGCACTTGATGCCATGATAACATTATAATCATAGTTACCTGAAGCTAGCGCTTGTAGGGTTACACGACCAACTCCTGGAATACCATAAACTCTTTCTAGAATGAATGAACCGCCTAGTAAAGCAGCAAACGAACTAATGATAATTGGTACCATTGGTACTAAAGAGTTTCTAATCGCATGTCTTAAGACAGCTTGTGTATGACTTAAACCTTTTGTTTTTGCAAGTAAAACGAACTCCGATGTTAAAACCTCAGAAAGTTCAGCACGAAGTAAACGTGTTAGACCAGCAATCGCAGGTAGCCCACCAGCAATGACAGGAATCACGAAACCTTCAGCAATTTCCCAGAAGCCTTGTAAAGCAATAAGTGGGAATCTCGATGGCAATAAACCACCTGTCTGATAACTTAATAATATAATAAGCAGTAAACTGAATACTAAAGATGGCACGGATAAAAATAGCATAACTACAATTTGCATAATGTTATCTACAATCGTATCCTTTTTTAGTGCTGCAATGATACCAAATGTAAAACCAAATGGTAGATAAAAAATTAACGTTGCTAGGTTTAAATAGAACGTTATTGGCATTCTTTCAGCAATAATTTTAAATGCGGGATAATTTACTCTAACTTTTGTTGATGTACCCCAATCCCATTCTCCAACGACATTATTCAACCAGCTCAGATATTGTTGAGGTATCGGAACTCGATAGAATATCTTTAAAACATTACTATCATTTACAGGTTCAACTGTAAAGACTGTTTCATTGATTTCTGGGTTTGTAGATCTAATTCTGTTGAACTCAGCTACTTCATCTTGATCGTTCTTATCATAATATTCAACAGTATAGTATCCGTCAGAGACTTGTTTTTCTAACCATGTGTCTTTTTCTTCATTTTTAGTCGGTGGATATTCAGGGGCTAGCTTCAACAACACAAAGGTAATTGTTAGTGTTGTGAAGAGGATTACGAATATCCAAAGGACTCTTTGAATAATGTATTTTGTCATTTCATCTCTTCCTTACTTTTTTTTATAATTATATCATAATTCATGTGTTATTACACCATATTTATTACTGAAAATAGAATAAATATAATAATGATAGCACATAAATTAGATATTAAAAGCGTAATAAGGGGGGCCATATATAAAGTATAGATTATGGCTCCCCTATTATACTTATTTAATTTTGTAAAATTAACTTACTTTTTTAGTAATACCATTTAACACCAATATAGCGACCATCGAAGTTGTAAACTCCAAAGCCTTCATTCCAAACTCCACCTTCACCATCATTAATTTGTACGGCATAGAATTCAGCATAAGCTACAGGAACTTCAATGTCTGCTGCGATAGCAGCGATATTATCTAAATCAGTACCTTCCATGATTACATGTACAGCAATTTCAGCGTCAGTAAGTGGACCAACAGCTTCAATCAACTGATATGAACCTAAAGCAACTTGGATTGCATCAAATGCACTTGCAGAATACTCATATTCAGCATATAGTGTATAGAAATCACCTAGTTTAGCGATAACAACAACAACACCTGATCCGTCTGCTTCTTGAACATCTTTAGCATATAATGCATCAGCACCTACTTCAGCAGCTTCTTCAGCTAATGTCATACCAACGAGATTTACATGAATTAATAAATCATCAGTTGTAGTAGTTGTAGTAGTTTCATAATCTGCTAATATAGCAGCTTCACTATTTTGAACATTAACTGTGTAACGGTCGTATAGTTTATATTTTCCATCTTCTTCAGATACTAAGAATAAGATTTGAACGCCTTCATCAGTTGTGATTAGACGAGCAACTAATGAATCTACACCCATTTCTGCAGCTTTAGAAGCTAATGATTGACCTAAATCAAATTCAGCAACAGCAGCACCATCAACGTTTGTATCAATAACAACTTCTTCAACAGCTAAGATAGCTTCGATTAATTCATTAGCACTTGTCCATGAAGATTGACCTAATTCAACACCATCTTTAACAAAAGTTTCTTCAACTAATGCTGTAATTAATGCGTTATAGCCCCATCTTTCATATACTAATTCACCATCTAAGTTTTCGTAAGCAACTGGAATAAGTGGAGTTGTAGTATCAATACCCCAGTTAAGAGTAAATCCACCACGGTTATCATCACTAAATACGTCTAAGAAACTTGGAGCATCTAATAATGAACCACTAATACCACCAATACCTAAGTCAGTAGCACCAGTCATCATATAGTCATAATAGTTGTTAGGGAATGCAACGTCTTGAACATTAATAACGATCTTAACGAAGTTTTCATCATCAACTAATAATTCTTCATATTGTTCTTTAATGTTTGCGATCATAGCTTGTGCATTTGTATTACCGCTTGAAGCGTAAGTTAATAATAATTCTACTTCTTCATAGTTACTTGCAGAACCTGCAGTATAGTAACCGTCAGCAATACCCATAGCAACAGCTTCTTTGAATAATTCTAATGCAACATCTGGGAAGTAACCATAAGAGCTACCACCAAAATCAGTAACAATCTTAGCACCAGCTTCACCACCACGTACTGATAAACCTGATTCACCATCTAAGAAGTATGTAGAAGCGAATAATGTAAACGCTGGTAAGTAAGTACCTACAACGTTAACTGCAGCTTCATAACGGTCGAAACCATACATTAAAGCTTGTCTCATTTCAGTATACATCAAGATTGGTTCTGGTACATAAGTTTCATCAATTACGTTACCAGGAGTGTTAGCAATATATTCATCTCTAGCATCTGTAGTACCAAATGCATTGATTTGTAATCTCCAAGTTGTAGCTTGTGGAGCTACCTTAACTCTTGGGTCATTTGCATAATTGTCAAGTTCTGATGAAGGTAATGATGCACTTTCTAAACGACCAGCGATGAATTCTTGGAATACTTGGTTAGAGTCATCGATAAAAGTAAATTGTTGACCAGTAAAATGATACATATCAGTATCTGGATGTAAAGTATTTTTCTTGAACACTAATAATTGTCCTGGAGTCCATGTTTCAAGGTAGTAAACACCACTTGAAGCAACATCTGCTGGACCTGCACCATAAGTACCACCATCATCTGGATCACCTAGTGCTTCGAATAATTGTTGGTTGATTGGAGTTAAAACGCCACCAGCAAATCCGTACAATACGTCAAATGCAGCTTTGTCTGATTCATATTCTAGTTCAATAGTATAATCATCAAGTAACTTAATACCAACTTCGTCCCATGTAGCATCACCAGTTAAATATTCAGCAGCATTCTTAATACCTTGAGATACAAAGTCGCCACCACCAGTTCTAGCTCTGAACCAGTCATTATCAAGTGCATACTTCCAAGTCCATAGATAGTCATTAGCGTCTAAAGTAGTATAATCACCACTTAAAGCTGTTAAGTTTGTATCTGGATGGAATTTCCATTCAAGATCATCTCTTAATGTGATTGTCCATTTTCTAGCATAAGTCTTACCATTGATTTCTTCACCATTAACAGGTTGTGGTAATGATTCAGCTAATTCTGGAAGAATTTCATAACCAGTTTTTGTTGAATCAAAGAAGAAATTGTATAATCCACCTTTGAATAAATCAACAAAATCTGAAGTTGCTGAGTCATCAGCGTTCCATGGATTTAATGATGTTGGGTCAGTGCTATAAGCAGCTCTCCAAGTGTATTCTCCAGCATTACCATAAGTTGATCCATACATTAATACGTTTGAATCATCTTCGCTAAATTGTGAGAATCCTGTACCAAATCCTAAAACACCATTATAAGTTGGGCTGAATAATTGTGTTCTTTCAGAATACATAACTCTGTTAGCACCTGTATATAGTGGTACCCCAGCGTATACGTTTTCTAATAGATAACGTTCAGCTGCTGCGAATAAAATATCTTTTTGTTCCGCAGGTAATTTAGATAAATCAACTCCACCTAAATATTGTGCAAGTGGGTAATCCTCTAAAGCACGATCACTAACTGTTACACTTCTAGTTGCAGTAGCGACGTTACCAGCGCTATCTTCAACTTCGTAAACCACAGTGTAGTTACCTACTTCTTCATTGTTAACGTTATTTGTTTTAACAACGATATCAGCAGTTAAATCTCCGTCTTCTTCGTCTGTAGCGCTAACTCCAGCAAGTGGGTCAAATTCATCGAATAATACGATTGCTACAGCGCTAGTTCCTGAGAATGTTGGTTTAGCATCAACAACTTCAGGTTCGTCTTCACCACATGCAACTACAGTGAGTGCAGTAAGTAAAAGAATAAATACAACAAGCAATTTTTTTGGAAATTTCATTTTCTCTCTCCTTTTCTTTTGAAAATTGATTATGTTTAATTATACCAAAAAATATTTAAAAGTACAATATCAAGCGAAAAAACTACTTGAAAACGTTTTCTGGTGCATATAATTCAAACACTTTCTAAATTATTTCATGTTTTTTTTACAATTTTATGCAACTTCAGCTAATATATCTAATATTTTTTGAGCATTATATAAATCTGGAGTAAATAAATCATAATCAGGTTCGATACCAAACTCGTTATGATGATATACATATGGATCTTCATCAGTTCCTGAGCCTGTACGATATGCACTCACATTATTCGAACTCATTGTAAATGCTGTACCATTTGGTAATAATATTGGAGTGATTGACGAAGCACCACCACCAGATTGAACACCAATAACAGGACCCAAATTATTCTCTTTAAATATAGTCGCTAATGAGTTCGCTGCACTAAATGTAACTCTTGATGTTAATAATGACCATTTTAAATTGGGATAAGTAGGTACACCATTAATAACAACATAGTTACTAGAAGTTCCACCTGTATCATTATCAATACCAGAGACTCTAAATGGTTGATCAGTAACAAATCCAACGATTCTATATAATGCTCCTACATTTCCACCAGTATTATATGTTAGATCGATAGTAACGCTTTCTAAAACATTAGTTTCAGCTAATACTTGTTCCATCGTATATTCCATATAGATTGCACTATCTGCATCAATCAAATATTGTACATCCATAGGTACTGGCCAAGATGCTGCATAACTTACTGGAAGATCATCTGCAACTCCAATGTATAATAAATCATATCCTGCATCATATCCTAATAAAACCATGTAATCTACATTATCTACAGTCTTTTTGTAATATCCGCCTGCTTTACTTGGATAGCTTGTCGGTTCTTGAACTAATTCATAGCCAAAATCAACTAAAGCTTGCTTATATGTTTCTACATAAGACAATTCAGAACCTTTAATCAATAGTTCCAATAAGGCTGTATCTTGTGATGAACTATTATAATAATAAAATTTACTACCAGATGTTACTGGAGGTAATATTGTACTACCATCGTCTACATCAAAAATATCAGCAACTGCACTAGGATCATGAAGAAGTGTTTCTTCAATATCTGCAGTGACAAATCCATCTAAGGTAATAACAACACTTGTTTTAGCATCATCTAAGAACCAATAGTTTGGTCTACTATCTCCCCAAACAGTTTCGATAACATCTTGAACATCCCATAAACCATCGTTACTTGTATACCCATACCATGCTTGACCTCTAGTACCTAATTGTGAGATGGCACTTAATATGGGACCTTCATACGTTGGATCATTATAATAAGAAGGATATCCATAACTGGTATGAAGCTCATCTATTTCCTTATAAATAAAATTAAATAGTGAGTTGTCAAAGTTTCTCGCATCAGTTGTCAAAAGCCCATCCAAATTATTCATTAATACATCTTTATATGTTTCTACATTTCTTATATCTTTTAAACCATAGAAGTAATCTAAATCAAACGCTAACATATTATAATTATGAATGGCTAAGTCAACTGGAAGTGATTCTCCATTTGCAGAACTTGTCTTCATTGTCATATACTCATCAGATTCTGCATCTGGTAATGAATAAATACCAAATAATCCATCTTGGTTGTAGTACACATTATAGTAACTAGAACCAGCAAAAAGTTGGTTCACTACATAATAAGGAAGCAAAATCTCATTATTATACATCACCATATCTAAATTATATAAACTTAAATCATATACAATATCATCTCCTTCATCAAATGATGCATCTGGATTATTGTAATCATAATCGATATGTCTACCATAATTTGTTTCAGTTGTATAAACATATGCCCAGTAAAATCCTGGATCATTTGTTGTGATGGTTTGATTAGAAACATCAAGTGTGACGATTAAATCATATGTTTCATCGAAATCTTTATCATAATATTGATAAAATATCTCTAATGAATCTGTATCTTGAGTAAATGTAAACATGACATCTGGGTCAACAAATCCTTCAAGCAATCCTAAGAAATCAACTACATTAACATAAGGAACATGTCCTTCATTCTCAAAATAAAGATTAATTTGTCCATCAGCAACATCATATTCTGTCGTTAAGTTGGTAAAATCAACAGTTCTCACTGTTTCAATCACTACAGGTTCATAAACTGGAATGGTTACATCAATCATTTCCTTAACTGTCGTACCATTAAGTTTAAAAGTTGCTTCTATCTGTTGAGTCTCAGATTCAGATCCTTCATATAAAGGTAATATAAGTCCATAAAAAGATACATTATCAGCACTTGTTTTCCAGGTTATTCGACTACCATTAGTTCCTCTTGTCGAAAGATTTAGTTGATAATCACTTAAATATAGATTATCTTTAACTTCTTGAATATCAAGTTCAATTAATTCTTGATCTGTAGGTCCTACTTCTTCCCATAAAGCTGTCAAAGTTATGTCAGCTGTTACTAAAGTTTGAAAATCATAGGCAACATTCGAATCATCAAGGTACCAGTAAACAAAAGTAAATCCTTCTTTTGTTGGATCAGTTGGTTCTGATACAGCAGTTTCTTCATCTACAGTAACTGCTTCAACTGAACTACCTCCATCTGAATCAAATGTCACCACATATGTGATTGGGTCTACAGGGTCCGTTGGATCCGTAGGATCATTAGGGTCTTCTCCAGTTTCACATGCAACTAATGTAAAGATTAAAAGTAACATGAAGATACTAAAAGAAAACTTTTTAATAAAAGTTTGTGTCATGTATAAATTTCCTTTCTGTTATTCTTTTATATTATTTTAATCTTTTTTATCTAAAAGTCAAAACTTTTTTAATAAAAAAACTGTATCATGCATAGCATCATACAGTTTTTTACATTGTTTTTACTTTTTATTCTTGATCAAGTGAGTAATCCATTGCAAGGTATCTTTGATACATCTTCCAACGTTTCTTCGCATCTTGCATGTTCTTATCTAATAATTCAGCAGCATGATCTGGGTTGATTTGTGCAAGTTGTGAGTATCTTGCTTCATTAAGTAGATAGTCATGATATTTATCCCATACAGGAGGTCTTGAGTCAACTTGGAATGGATTCTTACCTTCAACTTCTCTTCTTGGGTCGAATCTAAATGTTGGCCAATATCCACATTCAACTGCTAATTTACCTTGAGCAGCAGAATTTGTTAACCCACCCTTGATTCCATGTTCAATACATGGTGAGTATGCGATAACGATTGATGGACCATCATAGCTTTCAGCTTCTTTCATTGCTTTAACAACTTGAGCTTGTGAAGCACCTGAAGATACTTGAGCAACATAAACATGTCCATAGCTCATAGCGATTGCAGCTAAGTCTTTTTTCTTCGTGTTCTTACCAGCAGCTGTAAACTTAGCAATTGATCCTGTTGGAGCTGATTTAGATGATTGACCACCAGTGTTTGAATAAACTTCAGTATCTAATACTAAGATATTAACGTCTTCAGCATTTGCCATAACATGGTCAATACCACCGTAACCAATATCGTAAGCCCAACCGTCTCCACCAACGATCCATTGTGAAACTTTCACAAAGTAGTCTTTGATGTCAAGTAAGTCTTTTGCGAATGGTTTATCAATCTTTTCAAGTTCTTTAACCATTTCTGGTTTTAATCTTCTTGTGATTGATGCATCTTTTCTATTTTCAATCCATTCTTTAGCTAATGCTTGAAGTGATTCAGGCATTTCTTCCATATGGTCAGCTAATAATGTTTGAACTCTATCTCTTACTGTTTCATAAGCGATTCTCATACCGAAACCAAACTCAGCATTATCTTCGAATAATGAGTTTGCCCATGCTGGACCAAAGCCTTCAGCATTTGTCGTATATGGAGTTGCAGGGAATGATCCACCATAAATTGATGAACATCCTGTTGCATTTGCAATCACTAAATGATCTCCATAAAGTTGAGTAAGTGCTTTAATGTATGGTGTTTCACCACATCCAGCACATGCTCCAGAGAATTCAAATAGAGGTTGTCTGAAACTTAAGTTCTTAGGATTGTTATCTCCTAAATCTTTATATGTAACTTCATTGAAGAAATAATCTGCAGTTTCTTGGCTACCTTTAGCAAGTTCATCACCAATTGGTACCATTGCAAGTGATTTTTCTTTTGTAGGACATACTTCAACACAGACACCACATTCTGTACAGTCAAGTGTTGATACTTGAATTGAGAATTTGTAGCCTGCCATATCTTTACCTTTAGCGTCAATGAATTTAGCGCCTTCCGGTGCGTTAGCTGCTTCTTGATCATCTGCTAAGAATGATCTAATAACACCATGTGGACATGCGAACACACATTGGTTACATTGAATACAGTTTTCACTTCTCCATTCAGGAACGTAATTAGCGATACCACGTTTTTCATAAGCTGAAGCACCATTTTCCATGTGTGCATCTTCATATCCTAAGAATGCAGATACTGGAAGTGAATCCCCTTCAATCGCGTTAACGATATCAGCAATTTTCTTAACGAAATCTGGACGGTTGTCGTTTGCAGCTTCTGCTTCATCAGTAAGTGTAGCCCATTCTGGTTTTACATCAACTTTAACGATGTGTTTATATCCAGCATCGATTGCTTCTTCATTAAGCTTAACGATTGCATCACCTTTACGGCCATAAGTCTTCTTCGCATAAGCTTTCATTAATTCATTAGCTTTTTCTGCGTCCATTAAGTGTTCATTTAATTTAAAGAATGCAGATTGCATGATTGTATTGATACGACGACCTAATCCAATTTCATAAGCTAAGTCAACAGCATTGATGATATAGAAGTTAGCTTTTTTAATTGCTAATTGACGTTTAACCTTATTAGGTAATAACGTTTCAATATCTTCTGCAGGTGTTTGTGTATTAAGTAAGAATGTTCCACCTTGCTTTAATCCTTTTAACATATCATATTTTCTTAGATAAGTATCTGTAGAACATGATACGAAGTTAGGATAGTTAACTAAGTAAGTTGAACGAATTGGCTTGTCAGAAAATCTTAAGTGCATACGTGTTACACCACCAGCTTTTTTAGAGTCATATGACGCATAAGCTTGTGAATATAAATCTGTATTATCGCCGATAATCTTAGTAATATTCTTAGAAGCCCCAACTGTACCATCAGAACCTAATCCGAAGAATAATAATTCTGTTGTGTTAGCATCAGTTAAGTCTAATGTCTTATCATAAGTAATTGATGTATGTGTAACATCATCATCAATACCGATGGTGAATTGATCTTTTTGAGCACCAGCCATGTTCTCAAATACTGAGACAACCATTGATGGTGTTGTATCTTTTGATGATAATCCGTAAACGCCACCTAAAATCATTGGTGCATCATCAGAATTATAGTAAACAGATTTAACATCTAAGTATAATGGGTTGCCAGTTGCTCCTGGTTCCATTGTTCTGTCTAACACTGTAATTCTCTTAACAGTCTTAGGCATTTTGTCTAAGAAATACTTAGTACTAAATGGTCTATATAAATGAACAGTTAGTAAACCAACTTTCTTGCCTTTACCTACTAAATAATCAATTGATTGTTTAGCTGATTCACACACAGAACCCATAGCGATGATAACATCAGTTGCATCTTTATCACCATAATAAGTAAATGGTGCATAATCTCTACCAGTCACCTTAGAGATTTCTTGCATGTACTCATTAACGATGTCAGGTACTTGTGCATAGTGTGACGATTGCAATACCTTAGTTTGGAAATATACGTCATCACTTTGAGCTGTACCACGAGTCACAGGTCTTTCAGGATTCAATCCTTTTTGTCTGAACTTCGCAACAGCTTCTTTATCTAATAAACGATCAAATACTTCATAATCTAATACTTCGATTGATTGCACTTCGTGTGAAGTTCTAAATCCATCAAAGAAATGAACGAATGGAATACTTGATTTGATTGCTGCTAAATGTGCAATCCCTGCTAAATCCATTGAAGACTGAACAGATGTTGATGCTAAAAACGCAAACCCTGTTTGTCTTGCTGCCATAACGTCTTGGTGGTCACCAAAGATTGATAATGCTTGAGCAGCAATTGATCTAGCCGCAACATGAATAACACCTGGTAACATTTGACCAGCAATTTTATACATGTTAGGAATCTTTAATAATAAACCTTGTGATGCAGTGTATGTTGTAGTCAAAACACCCATTTGTAATGACCCGTGCACTGTACCAGCAGCGCCTGCCTCACTTTGCATTTCGATAATCTTCACAGGCATACCGAATAAATTCTTTTTACCTGCAGAAGCCCAAAGGTCAACGTATTGTGCCATTGGTGAGGATGGTGTAATTGGATATATACCAGCAACTTCTGTAAATGCATATGAGCAATATGCTGCTGCTTCGTTACCATCCATTGATTTAATAACTTTTTTAGCTACCATGAATACTTCCTCCTGATTCTAGTATTTAACTTAATACTTCTAAAATCTCAGCTGCATTCTCATTTGGAGATGCCTTTTCGAACACGTGAGTGATGATACCTTCTTCATTTAAAATAAATGTAGAACGATTAACACCCATATATTTTCTACCGTACATGCTTTTTTCAACATATACTCCGAAATATGAACATACTTTTACATCCTCATCACTAAGTAAGATAAACGGCAAGTCATAATCTTCAACAAACTTTTTATGACTTTTAACGCTATCTTTGGAAATTCCAATGACGACGATGTCTTTTTCTTTAAACGCATCATATGAATCTCTAAATGCACACGCTTGTGCTGTACATCCAGAAGTGTTATCTTTTGGATAAAAATAGATGACTACTTTCTTACCTAAATAATCTTTAAGGTTGTGTATTTTTCCATAAGCGTCAGGCAAAGAAAAATCCTGAACTTTTGTTCCTACCTTTAACATAGTTAACCTCCATTTTTGATATGAGCATTTCCTACATTTCATTATAACGCATTTAGGGGTTTTTTTTAAGGTTTTCTCGAAATTTCACATATATTTAACAAAGTTTAAAAAGATTATAAACTTCGGCATTTCAAATAAAAAAACGACAAAGTCGCTTCTTTTAAATAAGTGGTGCGGGTGACAGGAGTTGAACCTGCACGCCGTAAGGCGCTAGATCCTAAGTCTAGTGCGTCTGCCAATTTCGCCACACCCGCGCAAAAAGAATTATACCTTTTTTTTAGAAAAGTGTCAATTCTTTTTTGAAATAATCTTAGATTTTTATCTTTCTCTTTCTATATATATGAATAGAAGTTAAAATTACACCCGCTATAGGCAAGACACCTAATAAGTATAACATATTAAAGTTTGATGTTTCAACAACATCTATAAGTACTCTAGTTTGATAGGTTTGATCATCTACTTGATAGTTCATATACACATAATAGGATCCTGATTTACTTGCTCTTAGTTCATACTCATTATGGTCAATGGATATATTTGTTGCATGAATACCTTCATCCTCTAGAGTAGTTGATAACCATGTAATGATATCGTCTTCTGATTTGATCTCAGTTGGGGTTGTTGTGATGATATATGTTTCATTAACATTAAACTCAGGACCTCTATTATCTATGACGTGAACATAGATATCTTTTGTGGATGTATTGCCTGATGTGTCTGTTGCAGATATGGTAAGTAAATATATCCCTGGATTTTGATTTAACGCATACTCATCATGCGATATATGTATACTACTTGTTTGAACAGCGACATCATCAGTAAATTGATAATATGATAATATATCTTGAGCTGATAGTGGTGTATCGCCAACATACAAGTATAATTGTGATGGTCCTTTGATATTTGGTCCGATGTTATCATAGAGTTCTACAGAAAATGTTTGTGACGTTTGGTTTGAACTTAAGTCAGAAACACTGACAGTAATCTCGTATGTTCCCACGCTTGTAGCTCCCGTATATGTATCATGAATGATTGATAGATGCTGATAGTTTAATAAGTCCACATTATCGGTTACAGTAATCAATGTTCTTAACGTGTTCACATCAACTTTATTTGACAGAGGCACTCTAATAGGTTCAGACACAGATAAAACAGGAGCAGTTAAATCTTCAACGAGAACTGATAATATATATTGTTTTGTGATATTATTATGACTCGCTTCATAAATGAGCTCATATTGTCCAGGAAGTTTTTCACTTGAAGTATATGTGTCATGAGATATATCTTTGGATATTGATAATCCTTCAGGTGTTTGTGCAGAAACATAAGATGATATCGTTTCAGTCGTAAGTAAATGGTCATAGTCAACTTTTATTTGACCATAATACTTTAGTTCTTCATTGGGATTTATGTATGGTTCATAGCCAAAAAAATCTGCATAAACTCCCTCATATAAAATGATTTCATATGGTGCAACCAAATTAGCTGCATCCACATAAAGTCTTTCAAACAATAAGTAATCTGCATCAGGAGTAAATTCTATATACACCCTTTGATTAAGATCATCTTTAACATAAGTATAAGATATGGGATTATAACTTGGTATATTCGTGATATCAGCTTCTAGACTTTCAATTTGATCATACCATGTCAAAACAGCATTTTTACTCATCACAAGTGTATAAGTAGATCCCCTTTTAATCTTAAATTCGCTATTACTGTAGTATAAATTATTGTCATTACCAAACTCAAAGAATGTCGTTAAATCTAGATAATTCCTTCCAATAGGCAACGTCTCAACTCTTGCATAGCTTCTTCCTTGTACAATCATAAAACCTGTACATACTAATGTAATAAATATGAATATTTTTTTCATCTCTCATTCCTCCTATTTCATGTTAGAGAAAACAGAGATTTTTTACTTTAAAAAGAAAAAAAGAAACGAAAAATCGTTTCTCTATCTTTTAAATGGCAGGCCCAGCTGGATTTGAACCAACGATGAGGGAGTCAAAGTCCCTTGCCTTACCCCTTGGCTATGGGCCTACTATGCTATTATGGGGCGGCCGAAGGGAATCGAACCCTCGAATGTCGGGACCACAACCCGATGCGTTAACCACTTCGCCACGGCCGCCATGTCATAGCGCAATTTCTATTATACAATAAATTTCATATTTGTAAAGTGAAATAATGTAATTTTTTTATTTTAGTTGTATATTTGTAAATTATCGTGTATCATACTTTACGAAAGGTGTGATATACATGATGAAATGGATAGGTAGATCCATCTATGTACTGGCAATAGTATTTATTTCTGTTGTTGTATTTAGATTAGCATATACTGCGAAACTACAAGAATATTATGATGCTGAAGTTAGAGAAAATATGGATGATGATGAAACATTATTAACAGGATTAATGACATCTCTTACCATAGATTATTATCAAGAAACTCCAAAAATTTATGAGTATATAAGTGATGAAGGAGATTATCAGTTTAATTTATCTGCATATGCAATTGGTATATCATATGGAGATGAAAAATATGATGGTTTGATGTTTGTCATTAATGATATTAAAATTGTAGAAGATGATGAGCTTCTTGAAAACCCAATCATAAGAATGTCTGTAACTTTATCTCATCAAACATTACTTGTTAACGATGAGTATCAAAATAATGGCAGTATTATTTTTGATCCAGTTTTACAGTTTAGTATTTATAATGTACCTGCATTATTCTTATTTGATGCGCCTAACTATACACTTATTCCTAATGATGATGAAAATGCTGAACCTGAATATGCTTTAATTGAAACACTAACATTAGAGTATTCTAACGGTGAAACAAATGATAATGGCAGTTATGTTTTTGATGAAGTTCCATTTTTTGTAGCATCAAACGAAGAATATAGAGATGCAGTTCATGATGATCATAAAGATAGCAACTTCGCAATCGATCCTGAATCTTATCGATTAAGTGATGATTTTGGAGCAGATGGACTTACAGAAGATGATATTGTTGCTTTTAATTTAGTTACTGAAAAAGATGACTTATCAGCTTATAACGGTGTTATGTGGAGAATTATGCTAGTTTATGTTTTAGTTGTTGTGATTATCACTTACTTCTTGTTCTTCCATAAATATGTAAGACTCAAACTACAAAGAAAGCAAGAAAAAGAAGTTACGGTGTCAAAACAAGCAATCTTTAAAGATGATGTAGAAGACGAAAAATAATTTTTCGTCTTTTTTCTTTTTTAATAATTGCATTTTAATCTTTATTTATGCTATACTTATACATGCTGTTAGGGATATGGTGTCAATGGTAGCACAGCGGTCTCCAAAACCGTTAGTACGGGTTCGAATCCTGTTATCCCTGCCATTAGTAAGTTATAGCTTCTAAGTCTTTTGCTGACGATGAAGCTTTTATTTTTTATATAGGAGTGATTTTGTGAGTTCGTACGATAAGTATTATCAACAAAAAAATTATTTTGGAAATCCTTATCCAGAGTTAATCGACTATTTTACATCTCTTGATAAATCTTTAAAAGTTATCGATTTAGGATGTGGTCAAGGAAGAGATACGCTTGCTTTAGGTCGATTAGGTTTTGATGTCACTGGTGTTGATATATCACAAGTAGGCATCAATCAACTAAACACCATTGTCAAAAAAGAAAAGCTACAAGTTACAGGAATAGTAGCTGATTATCATCAAATCAACAACCTAGAAACTTTTGACATCATTCTTATGGATTCCATGTTTCATTTTTATAAAAAGGACCTTGAAGATGAGACAAAAACCATAAACACAATACTTGATCAGTTAAAACCAGGAGCAAGATTTGTTACGATAGTGCAAAAAAATAAAAAACGTATTGATATATTAAAAAACATTTTTAAATCTTATCAAAAAGTTCATTTAATCGAGCATGAAGACAGCTTTATATATAGTGAGTTTGACAGTGAGTTTTATATGATATCAGTTATTAAACAAGATAAATAAGTATAAAGAGTGGTAAGTACCACTCTTTTCAGACTGTAGACAAAAACAGTTTTTTAAGAAGAATATCTCATTTTGAGATGTTCTTTTTTTGTTTGAGTATAAAAAAAAGAGTTTTTCACTCAATTCCAGTCAAATCGCAGATATATTACCACATGATTGTGGCTAACTTTTTCAAATTGTACATACTTAAAATCATGAAGCTTCGATCCTCATTTTTCCTAAGTCCTCTAAGAAACGTAAATCCCAGACAATGATTCATTTTTGAAATTCCAAACACCCTTTCAACTGATGTTTTTCTTTTCGGATATACCTCTTTGCCAATCTCAGATAGTCGAATCAGTTTAGCTTCTTCACTATCTGCTTCATAAAAATGTCTTAGTATCACTTTTGTTTTCTGATTTGTACACTGAGTCTTAAAAGGACAATTTAAACAATCTTTCGTTTTTGTTTTATATGCTTTATAGCCTTGTTTGTTGGTACCTCTATAAGTTAAGACTTTTTCATTTGGACAAACATAATAATCATGAAGTTCAATATATTTGAATCTATGTTTTGTAAAATATAATATATTGGATGATCCACCAGCACCTTTTCTTCCTTTAGGTCTTTTATAGGGAATCACAGGCTTAACACCTCGTTTAAATAATTCATGAAGTAATACTGGATGATCATACCCTGAATCCATAACTGCCATGTCAACTTCTTCATGAGCTTCTATATAATTAATGACTGTTTCCAGTCCAGTTTGACTATCGTGTAAGTTACCTGGAAATACTTGAGATGCTAATACCCATCCGTTTTCATCACTAATCACTTGGTTACTATAGGCTAACTGTCTTTCTTTCTCACCTTTATGAAACATGCCACAGTCCGGATCAGTAAGGCTCTTTGTTACTTTTTTAGCTTCGTTGAAATCTATTTCTTTTTTGCCTTCTTCAACTCTAACTTCATTGATTTCTGTTTGTAGAGATTCTACATACCGGTTCGTTGAATCATTGATGATAATGTCATTGACTTGTCTTTTATTTGCATATGCCTTAATATGTGTTGCATCGACAAATATATTATCCATTTTGACAAGCTTTAATTTCATGGCTTGATATAAAATCGTATTAAAGATCTCTTCAAAAACAGAAGTGCCTTCAAAACGACGTACATAGTTTTTCCCAAAGGTTGAAAAGTGTGGAACGACATCATTAAAATCGTATCCTAAAAACCATCGATATGCAGCATTAACTTCGATTTCTTCAATTGTTCTTCTCATGGATCTAATGTTAAATAAATACTGAATAAAGACAATCTTAAATAAAATGACTGGGTCTATAGATGGTCTTCCCATATCATCTGCGTATAAATTTTCTACAATATCATAAATAAAACTGAAATCAATCGCTTTATCTATTTTTCTAACTAGATGATTGTTTGGAACGAGTTTATCCATGTCCATGATGAAGATGTTTTCGCGATTGTTTATTTGATGTTTTGTTAACATGAAATCACCAACCTTTGTTATTATTTTACCATGTTACCTATATATTTATATATAGGTAAAAGTAACTTTTGTATAAAAAAAAGAAGATCAGAAGCGGACGTGGGTCTATTAAGTAGTTCTATCTACACCGATTTTTAGTAGTCTATGCTACAAGTGACCAAACTGATCTTCATATTCATATTTTATAATAATTTTTAAAAAAATACCATATCCTCAGATACGGTACTTTGTCTACAGCCTGAAAAAGAGTGGTAAGTACCACTCTTTTTTTATTTGCCTGTATGTTTTTTTAGAAAAGCTTTGATAAGTTCTGGTTTCATATCTATTAATATATCATCATCTTTAATCAGTACTGGCAATGCCAATACCATATATTTCTTAACCAGTTCCACAAAAAAATCAAAATCTTCTTCTTTGTCAACAATCGTGATATCATTTTTATATTTATCATTTAACACTGTTTTTAAGTAAAACTTTAATTTATTGCAGTTTGGACAATTAGGTTTTGTTAACATGTATAGTTTTGACATATAAAGCTCCTTTATATTTGATCAATGATAGTTTAACAAAAATATGTCCTAAAGTTTCTATTAACGCTTAAAAGAAACTTTGATCGTTGTGCCTTCAGAAAGACTAGATTTTAAATCCACTTTGCCGTGGTACTTAATTACAATATGCTTAACAATCGCTAGACCTAATCCTGTACCACCGTCAAGTCTTCCTTTATCGACACGATAAAATCTTTCAAATACTCGACTTTGATGTTCTTTTGGTATACCTTTACCTTGGTCTTTAACGACAAATATAACTTGATCTTTTTGTGTTTTTAGTTCAATGGATATGGTTTTATTTTCATCGCTATATTTATACGCATTTTCAATTAAATTTTTGAATAACTTAGAAAAATCCAATGGATCTCCATAATAACTTATGTGTTCTTTTTTTACCATTTCAAGAGTCATTTTTTTATCTTTTAACGGTTGACTTAGTGTATCTATCACTCCATCTAATATCTGATCTAAATAAATATCTTGATAACTTTCTTCTTTAATATTTTCTAGACGAGATAGCATGAGCATATCCTCAACAAGTGCAGACATAAACTCTGTTTGATTGATGATTTTTTTCGAGCTTTCTTTAATCTCGTTTTCTTTAATCATGTCATATAAAATAAGCTCAGCGTACCCTTTGATTGCGGTTAATGGTGATTTTAATTCATGAGATGCATGAGAAAAGAAATCTCGTTTCATTTGACCAATTTGACGTTCTTCTGTTACATCTTTTAATACCATTAAAATACTTGCTAAACCCTCATCTTCTTCTTTTTTATGAAGTGGATAAATATAACAATCATAGATTCTATCTAAACTACGATAATCTTTTTGAAATGGTTGGTTATTTTCGAAAACATGATCTAATGCTTTATTAAGCTCTATATCTCTTATAAATTTATAACCTTCTTGGTTGATGTACTCATCTTTTAAGTCAAATAGTAATTTCGCATCTTGATTAAAAAACATTAACTTTTTATGTTTATCGAAAAGAAGAATGGACTGTTTGATTTCATTTAAAATATATCTTAATTGTTCCTGATAACTATTAATTCTATTTAAGTATTTAGAAGTATCATAGTTGATTTGATTCATTTCATGTAACATGACATTAATTTCATCATATGGACTATTTAAAGTCATCATCTGATATTTACCTTGATTCAGTTTGATGACACCTTCTTTAACTTTATCCCACGGTTTAATCAAGTTTTGATTTACTTTTTTTAAAACAAAATAATAGATGATTAAGATAGATAATCCACTGATTACAAGTGTCCACAACACTTGTCTATATGTTGTAATTTGAGTTTCTAAAGGTATTGAAACTCTAATATACGTTCCATCATTAAGCTGTCTTGCAATATATAATAAATCAACACCTATGGTATCAGATTGTCTTGAATAAACTTGATCTAAATCTAAGATTTCTGGTCTTTGACTTTTATCTTGTCCAACTTCATTATCATGTGTATCTGCAATCACATATCCATTTTCATCAAGTATAGTGATTCTTCTTTGGCTTTGATCAAATGAACTCACAAATGCTTGATCAGTATCATTAAAGTTTTCATAATTAGCAACAACTTCATCTAACAAAAAAGACATCATAGATGTTTGATGTCTCTTTTCAAATTGATATAAAGCGAAAAAGACAATCACAAAAAACAACATAAAAGCACTAAGTAAGAGCAAGATGTTATTTCTAATGACAACTTTTTTCATTCGATAAAATACCCCACGCTACGAACAGTTGTGATTTTAGCTTGTGCACCATTCGCTTTTAATTTTTGTCTAAGTGATTTGATATGCATATCTAAAGTTCTTGTTTCACCAATGAAGTCTGTTTCCCAAACAAACTTAAATATAGTTTCTTTTGAAACCACTTCATTTTGATTTTTTAGTAATAATTTTAAGATATCATATTCTTTGTTAGTCAAATACACATCTTTTTCACCAATCATAAAGATATGTTTTTTATCGTCTATTTTTATATTGTTTAAGGTAAATAGATAATCTCCTTGAAGATTTCTTAATCTTGCTTGAATGCGTGATGTTAACTCTAATACACCAAAAGGTTTGGTCATATAATCATCTGCGCCTAAATCAAGTGCAATCACTTTATCCATCTCATTTTGTAAAGCAGATATCATCATTACTGGTAGCTTATCATCTATTTTTCTAATCAACTTTAGTAAATCTAGTCCAGATGTATCTGGTAGCATCACGTCAAGTAAAACCATATCTGGTTTTTGTTTTCTAAAGTTCTCCATAAATGCTTCTCCAGTTGAAAACCCTTTGCCATTAAACCCTGCATTTTCGATAGTTTTTTCAATTACATATTGAATGGCTTGATCGTCTTCCACAAAATAAATCATTGGCATATATGCCCCTCCTTTAGAATAACAACGTATTCTTATGTGTTCCTTTAACCATAAAAATAATCCATTGAGCGATGTTTACTGCGTGATCACCAACACGTTCAAAATATTTGGCAACCATAAGTACATAGATTAACTCATTTGCATCAATTTTATCATGTTTTAATTCAGTTGTCATCTTTGAGATGAGTTGTTGAAACAAATCATCCACTTGATCGTCTTTTTTGATGACTTCTCGGGCAATTTCTTCATTGACATGAACTAATCCTTTGATGCTTAATAAGACCATTTCCTCAACAATTTCAGCCATTTTTGAAGTCAGTGGTAATACCCGTTTGTTTAAATTACCTTCAAGATGTAAAGTCATTTCAGCAATATCTGTTGCATGATCCCCAATACGCTCTAAATCAGTAATTAACTTTAAGATACCTGTGACTAATCTAAGATCGCTTGCTACTGGTTGTTCTCTCCAAATAATCTTTAGTGCTTGTTTGGCAATTTCTTCTTCATACTGATCGACTTCATCATCTTTTTTAATAACGATTCTTGCAAGTTCCAAATCATTATTCTTAAAAGCTTCTAATCCTTCTCTAAGGTTACTTAATGCTAGGTCTGCCATTTCTGCAACTTGTTTTTTTAATTCTTCGATCATTTCTTCTAAATGTTGTCTTAATGTCATGATTTTTCTCCTTTTTATCCAAATCTTCCCGTAATATATGCTTCGGTTTTTTTATTTTCTGGTGTTGAAAATACATGGTTTGTATCCCCAAATTCAATGAGTTCACCCATTAAAAAGAATGCTGTTTTATCCGATATACGCGCAGCTTGTTGCATATTATGCGTTACAATCACAATCGTATAATCTTTTTTTAGTTCGACAACCAAATCTTCTATTTTTGCGGTTGCAACCGGATCAAGTGCACTCGTTGGTTCATCCATCAATATCACTTCTGGTTTCATCGCAATCGTCCTTGCTATGCATAATCTTTGTTGTTGACCACCAGATAATGAAAGTGCGCTTTCTTTAAGTCTATCTTTAACTTCATCCCATAACGCTGCTTGTTTTAAGCTTGTTTCAACGATTTCATTTAATGCTTGTTTGTTTTTAATGCCTTGACATTTTGGTCCATAAGCAATATTTTCAAAAATGCTCATTGGAAATGGATTCGGTTTTTGGAAAACCATACCAACTTTTGTTCTTAGACCAATAACATCAGTATTTTGATCATAGATATTTTCTCCATGATATGATACATCTCCTGTAATCTTACATGATTCAACTAAATCATTCATGCGATTAAGTGTTCTTAAAAATGTTGATTTACCACATCCTGATGGTCCTATTAAAGCTGTTACTTCTTTTTCATAAATTGGTAATTCAATATTAAGTAAAGCTTGCTTTTCTCCATAAAATAAATCTAGATTTTTTATTTCAAATGTTTTTTTATTATCTACTGTTATCATCTAACTACACCATACTTTCTCATAAATCTTTTTGATATCAATTTGATTGAAATATTTAATATTAATACAATCATCAAGATGATTAAAGCTATCGTTGATGAAAGTTCTATGTTTGCAGGTTCATCAGTCATCATAGACCAGATATGAACTGCTAAAGAAGTTGATCGATCTGTTAAATAAACATCATCTTTGATGGATGTTCCGATTGCAAATACTAAAGCTGCACTTTCACCGATGATTCTTCCTATTGCAAGTAAGGTAGCAGTTAATATACCAGTAAATGCGTTCGGTAAAATCACTTTAAATACTGTTTGAGTTTTGCTTGCCCCTAAAGCTAAACTTGCAAACCTATAATCATCTGGTACAACTTTTAAGCTTTCTTCTGTTGTTCTTATGATGATTGGTAATAATATGACTGCTAAAGTCATTGAACCAGAAATTAAGTTACCAGTAGTTGCAGATGTTAAACGGATGGTGATTGGAACAAAAATCGCAAGTCCCATTAAGCCATAAATAATGGATGGTACACCTGTCAAGGTTTCAATAAATGATCTTAACATGCGATTAAACTTATTATTTTTGGCATATTCGTTTAAGTAAATAGCTGCACCTATGCCAATTGGTAGTGCAAATACTAAAGTTAAGACAATCAAGTAAAAGGTTGTAATGATTGATCCTCTAATACCCCCACCTGTAGTTGCAAACTCTAATTCTCTGATGTCATCTTGCTGATCAAGTAGAGTAATCATATTTTGTGCACCTCTACTGGAAAGTGCGCTTGCAGCTCCATCAAAAGCAATTCTAATAATTTCATAATCAATTCTTAAATCTAAATTAGGATCACCTACACCTTTATTGTTTAATGTGTGTAATGGTGAGTCAGGATGAACATAAGTAACAACAATAACATTTTTACCTTGTAAATCCTCATCATTGGTTAAGGCTAATCCCCATTTTTCAGAATAGAATGTATCTTCATCAAAATTTCGATCTGTATCAAAATTACCTAATTCAAATCCCTCATCTATATCAGCAATATAAGTGACTGCTTTATAATTGTGAGTGATTAAATCTAGGTTTAACAATCTAAACCCATTTAAAAATACATATCCAACAATAAGTAATAATACCGCAAGTGAAATAAATGATGCCCCATATGTTATACCCTTATATAGATTTTCTCTTTGTCTTCTACTTAACATGGACATGCCCTACCTTCTTTTTAATCGTATTTAAGATTAAATTAGTGAGTAAAATCACTACCATCAAAACAATCCCCACTGAAAAGCGAATGTCATAATCAAGTCCAACAGTTTCTTTCATGCCTTCAAGCATTGTTGTTGTTAAAGTTGATGTTGTATCTAAAATATTAAACGATAATCCCGATCTTCTACCGCCAGCAACTAGGCTAACTGCAGTTGCTTCTCCTAAAACACGTCCGATACCAAGAATGGCTGAAGTAAATATCCCAGATTTAGCTGCAGCTAAAACAACTTTGAAATTGGTTTGCATTGGTGTTGCACCTAATGCAAGCGATCCATGGATAATTTCTTTATCAACAGATCTGATAGCTACTTCACTTATAGAAGTAATGGTAGGAATCGTCATGATTGCTAAAACAATCACAGCAGCTAACATCGAGTTTCCACCTTTTGATTGATATCCAAGCAGTGCACTCAAATTATAAACAAACTTTAATACAAAACCAGCTCCAAATAAACCGTAGATAATTGAAGGTATAGAAGCTAAAAGTTCTATAACTGTTCTTAAAGTTTCAGCTAACCTTTTAGGTGCAATCTTTGCGATAAATAAAGCAGTTAAAACACCTACTGGAAAGCTAAGTAATAATGATAAAAAAGCGATAAAAAGCGTACTTATGATAATAAATCCTACACTATATAAGTTAGATTGGAATGACTCACCAATAAGCCATGTATCCCCTGTTAAAAATCGCCATAGATTAACAGATCCTAACCCTCCATTATCACTAATAAACGGTGTTATACCTTTAAGTAAAATAACACCTGCAACGATAAACACAAATGATGATGATAAAATCGCAAGAAAAAATAAAAAGTTTCTTATGATTATATCAATGATTTTGTTCTTACCGTTTTTAGATTTTCTTAAATTCATTAATTGTTGCATATTCTCATCCTTTACACGCAAGAAAAGACCTAACAAAGGTCTTTATCTTTTCATCTCATCTAGCTTTATTCAGTAATTAAATCTGACCACTTCGTATATGTACCTTCATAGATTTTCTTTAAATCCTCTGCAGTAACATTGTTGATTGGATTATTCACATGAACGATTGCAACAATTGCATCCCATGCAAGTTGACCATATTGTGCTTCAGGTAGCGCAACTCCACCAACTTCTTTTTCAGAATCTTTGAATGGTCTTGATGCAAATCCAACATCTTTACCAACTGATTCATCTTTTTGATCACCAACAACTCTCTTATAAGCATCACCAGAACCTGTGTGATCATGGTCTGCTACAAAGTTTCCAGCTTTGGCACTAAACGCTTGAGTTAAACCTTCTGCGACTTTTTGAATTGAATCTGATCCACCAAATCTTACTGTAACACCACTATTGTCTTGTTCAGTGATTGGATAGTTTGCTTTAATATCATCCCAAGTTTCAGTTGCAGGTAGTGCAACAGCACCAGCATTGTTGATGATATCTGCGCCATCAGTTGTTCCTAAAAATGCGATAAATGCATGAACTAAATCTTCAACATCTTGACTAGGGAAATCACCATCAGCTCTTACCATCCAATTAAATGGACGTTTTAAATCATATGTATTATTAATAACGTTATCTACTGTAGGTGCAACGCCATTAAATGATAAACCTTTGATGTCATCTGTTAAACTTGCAAGTGATACATAACCGATACCAAACTCATCAGTTTGCATAGAAGTCATGATACCTGTATTATCTTTAATTACAAATCCTTCAACTAAAACATCATCACTTGACTCTGCTTCATCAAATCCGATACCACCCATAAAACCAGCTCTTGTACCTGATGTAGTATCTCTAGTATAAACGGTGATATTGCTATCTGTATTAAATGCTTCTTCTTGTTCTTGACACGCGACTAAACCTAACGTTAAGCCAAAGACTAAAACTAACATTAAACCTTTTATTTTCTTCATTTTTTGTTCTCCTTTAATTTTTTCACTCATATTATATCGAGTAAAGAATTTTATAGATATCATAAATGAGTAATTAGTTTGTAAAGAAAATGTAAAGTGAAAAAATATTTGGATATGATGTTTAAAAATGAATTGGATTTGTAAAAACACATGCAACTAAAGGTTGCTTTTAATCCTTAGGAACTGTGCTAAAATAAAAGTGTAAAGGAGGTACTTATGCTTGATTTAACAAAAATCGGTCAAACGATTGAATCTTTACGAAAAGAAAAAAACATGACACAAGATGAACTCGCTAGCAAGTTATATGTGTCACGTCAAGCAGTTAGCAAATGGGAAACAGGGAAAAGTTTACCTTCAATTGAAGTTTTGATTTCCTTAACTGAACTATTTGAAATCGGTATTGAATTTCTAATAGATGATGCAATTATCTCAAGAAACGATATTGAAAAACAAATGGAACAATTCCCTAGACAAGCTGTATTCTCAAACTTTATCAAGTCTGATCAACTTGAAAATGATTTTAAATCCTATGTTCACTTATTCAATATTGAAGAAAGAAAACAATTGATTAACCTTGTCATTCAAGGTAAGCTAAATCTTTCATATCAAGTGATGTGGCCACACCTTAACATGGAAGAACGCTTATACTTACTGGGATATATCATATCTTATGATAAAGAAGATATCAATGATTTATATCCATATTTAACGATTGAAGAGAGACAAATGATCTCACATAAAACAAATTTTATTTATAAGAAAGGAAAATTACTATGAACGTCTACAAATATTTACCATTCATGAATGATGAAGATTTAGAAGAGCTTGCAGAAAAAATTATTGCAAAAGAAGTAACTGAAGTACCCCTTCGCAAACTTTATCCATTCTTGTCAAAACAAAAATTAAATGAATTAGTTCATCAAATGATTGAACAAAATGATCAAGATAGCATTAAACATGCATTACCTTTTATTTCTCGCGAAACAATTAGTCTCATTAGAGAAAAAATCGATGAAGGTAAACTTGAAGACTTTGATGAATCTCATTTATTACCATTCATGAGTCCACAAGAAGTCAAGGACATGTTTTATCAGAAATTAAAAGAAACTAAAAAAGCAGAGTAACAAAAAAGCGGTTCTTAAATAAGAATCGCCTTTTTTACCTTTCAATATCGAACACTACTTGATCTTTTCCATTGTTTTTTGCTTGATATAATAAATCATCAGCTTTTCTAACCAGATCTTCTCTTTGTGTGGCTTTTATAACTCCTATAGATACTGTAAAATTTTTATTGGATTGTGGTAAAACGATTTGTTTGGTACGCAGCAAAATATCATTTGCAACATCTAATACTTCTTTGGTGTCATTAAAAAACATACCTACAAACTCATCTCCACCCAATCGATAAAAACGGTTATTACCTGATTCATACCGTTTAAGTAATGAAGCTAATTTTTGTAATGTCTCATTACCTACATGATGACTAAACTTATCATTAATATCTTTGAAGTCATCGATATCGATATATAGTATATGCAAATCTTCCAATTGATATCTTAATCCATAATGATAATCGAATGCATATTTGTTAAAGAGTTGTGTTAATGAGTCTTTATGCGTTTTCTCATAAAGTTCTTCTTCATGCTCCATAAGTTCAGTAATGTTACTTGCGAAAATCGCGTAAATATTTTCATTTTTCTCAACTTTAAAACCATCAAAATGAATCCACACCCTTTGATTGTTGTATTTAATTGGAAATGTAATATTCATAATTTTACTGAAATCAAATAATTCTTTTTCAATGTATGTTTTATATCTAGATAGTCCAGCCACTTCAGCATATTTATTTTCATAGTCAATAAGATTCATCAAACGATCAATTGTGATGCTTTCTTGATGAGGCAATCCAATGAGTTCTAATGAGTTACTGATAACGTGTAGCGTAATTTGCTCTCCTTCAGATCGATCAGCATATAAAAAAACACGTTCACTGTTCCCTAAAACAATGTCATGAATAACATCTAAATTATATTTATTTTTAAGTTTTTCTTGTGCATGTTTAAAAAAGTTTGCCATCTCTATTTCTCTCCATATTTACATATAATTTAGCATAAAATGCTTTCATTTTCAATAAGGTTTCTATCTATTTAAGAACTTTTTAAGTTTTATATATGTCTTAAACAATAAAAATATGTTTACTTCCAAACTAATTTTTTATTTTTCTACTCATATTAAAATAGCCAAGATAAAGTAAAATACAAGCGATAACAGCTGAACCAATCATCAACCAAATCATATCGACATGTTGTCCAAACACACCTAACTCATTAACTCCAAAATAAAGTTTAATCCTTTCAAATGCATCTACCGGCACAGTTGTTTGTAGTGCTGTTAAAGACTGATCTAACATAATATTCTTGAGTAAAATAGTCATGTGAGTAAATGGGAAAACCGATGAGACATATTGAATACCACTGCTAAAGTTAGCCAGTGGAAAATAAATACCACATATAAATCCAATCAGTGTACCTAAAATCCCAGATAAAGTACCAAAGGCATTGACTGATTTAAGCAGTGTTGTTAAATAAATCATTAACGATGATGATATAAATGTAAAGAACAACAACAATAAAGAAGTTTTAATGATAACTTCAAATGTGTACCAATAGCCACTTACTATACCAGCATATAAAATTGTAAATCCCCACATGATGAGTGTGAAAAATATAGTGACTATGATTGCAGAAACATAATAACTAAAAATGATCTTATATCTTTTAACTGGTGTAACTAAATAAGCATCTAATGCTCTTTGTTCTAAGTCAGTAATAACATTACCCATAATCCCCAGAGATAAAGAGATTGTATTAACGACCAAAATGCCACCCATCATATTGCTTATTTTTACAAAATCAACAAATCCTCTTGTAAAAATACCCTCTTCTTGGAGTTCTCTTAAATTACTCACATAGCTTTCACCAATAAATAGGAAATATAACGCCAAAAGGATAATAACGCTTAAAAACGAGAAAAAGACAGCTGTTTTATCTCTTAAGAATTTAAGCATGTGTCTTTTGACTAATGCAACAAACTCATACATAAATTTCATCCTTTCCTACGACGTTAATAAAAACATCATCCATAGAACCTTTGACAATTTCAAATTGTTTAATATTTGATTTGAGTTCTTCAATCAAGAGTAACGTATCTTTGGTATCTTCAACGGTTATGATGAATTGATCAGCGATTTTTTCGTATGATCTTTTTAATGATTGTAATTTATCTTTAAATGCTTCTTTATCAAAAGGTACAATTTTCATTCTATCGAAACTAAATTTTTCTTTTAAGTAAGCTGGTGTGCCTTGCACCATGATTTTACCCTTATTAATAATCACTACATGATCAGCATTTGCTGCTTCTTCCATATAATGCGTTGTAAGAAAGATTGTAATTCCTTTTTCTTCTTGAAGTCTTTTGATGACTTTCCACACGATTTGTCTTGTTTCTGGGTCTAATCCTGTTGTAGGTTCATCAAGCAACAATAACTCTGGATCTGCAAATAAAGCTCTTGCAATTTCTGTTCTACGCTTTTGCCCTCCGGAAAGTGTTTTAAATCTTTGATTCTCAAATTCTTTTAAATTAAGAAACTCCGATAGTTCTTCATATCTTTGAAGCACTTTTTCTTTGGTCTTAAGATAAAGTGCACCTCTATAGATCAAGTTCTCTTTCACAGTTAGAACATCATCTAAAACATTGTTTTGAAAAACAACTCCTATTTTTTCTCTAAAATACTTATCTTCTGATTTCCCATTTAAAAGGACTTCACCAGCATCTTTATTAAGCAGTGTTGTTATCACATTTATGGTTGTTGATTTCCCTGCTCCATTTGGTCCTAAAAAAGCGAATAAACTCCCTCTTTTAACTTCAAACGAGATATCATCAACTGCGACAATATTCTTATATGATTTGATTAAATTTTTTACAGTAAGAATAGCATCCATTATTTTTCCTCGCTTTTTTACTTCATTTTCATATATTATAACATTTTTTGATGTTTTAATAAGTGATTTCATGAAATCAAAAAAAATCCACCATATGTTTAGTGGAAAAATCATAAAAATAATCTAAGAAATGAACTGAATTATTTAGTAATATCTTTATTTTTGGGATCAAAAACTAATGTTGTCAAAACTTTATGTTCAAATATATCATCAGTTTCTATCATTTTAATGGCAGCCATGAGTGGTACTGCAAAAAATACTTTTTCTTTATCATAGTCTAGTAAAGTTGTTACTCTTTGTAAGTATTTATGTGCAAGATTATATTGATCTAATCTTAAGTTCACATACGTGTTTGCGATATCTAATATTGGATTTGCAAGTTTAGCATGTATCCAGTCCATAATGTAATACTCATTTCTAAAAATAACGACATGAGATGGTTGATAATCGAAATGACATAGATAGTTTTCATATTCAATCGTATCTAAAACATCTTGAGCGATGTGTTTAATATCTCTACTTAATTGACTCATCTCAATCCATCTTTTAAATACAATATGTGCATTTTCAAGTTCAAGAGCTTGATATTGATGCATTTCATGTTGGAGTTTTACAAAATCATCAATCAGTGATTCATCTACGTTACGCATTAAATAAAACCCAAGATTTTGATGACTCAAAAACGGCATTTTAATTTCATGTGCATTAACTTTTTCTACTTCAGTAATATTCAAGTTTGTCTTGCGTAGTAAAATATCGTGTATATAAACTTCTTTATCTACCCATTCTTCTGGATAAAAATCGTCGTATGTTTTATACACAAAATCGTCTTCGATATATACTTTTGCCATATGACCATGCTTTAGTATTGTTCTCAATATATCACTACCAAACTTTTTTTTATAATAAAAAACAAGGACAAAATCCTTGTTACTTTACGTAGTTGTATTTAAAATAATATGGATAATCATGAATACAAACGTGATAGGTCCCATAATACGATGAAGTATATAAAACTTCTTATTTTTAAGTTTATAAAACATCATACCAAATGCACCGGTTAAAAGTAATGCAATCAAAGTTAAAAGACCCGTAAGTCTTAATGAATCGTTAATGATTGCAACCACAAAATGGATGAGTGCTAAAGATGCCGCAGTCATCCCAAAAATCTTATGTTTAGATGCGAGCCATAAGACTGGTTTAATTTTTACATATTTTTTTACTCCGTTAGTCATTGATAGCACAAAAAAGATGACGATGCTTATACCGAGTATACTAAGTAAAAGATCCATGATTAACCTCCACCTTATGATTTGTATATATCTTATCATAATTTTTCTAAGATTATACTAAAATTCTTTGAGTTTTAATCAATTCTTAATAAAAAACTATGTTTTTTTTATGTTATAATGTGTATTGGTTGGTAAAACCAACGGAGGCTGCAATGAATCAGAAGTTTATGAATAAATATATATTACGCTTTTTCTTATATCTTTTTGGTGTTTTTGTTCTTGGTTTTGGAATAAACATATTATTCAGATCTACGCTTGGTGTAGGTGCATGGGATACAGTTAGTTATAACTTTAGTAAACTGATTGGTAGTACTTGGGGTTTAGCAGCTTTTATTGTTAATGTTACAGTACTATTGTTTGTATTATTTTATAAAAGAGATATCAAATATGCGGTTATATTAATTCCTATTATTAGTTTATCATTTGTCATAGATTTGTGGGATATTTTAATCCTAGGTAATTTAACAATCGATGCAGTTTGGCTGCAATATCTTTCATATGTCGGTGGAGCAGTTCTATTATCTTTAGGTTTAGCATTAATCATTGTCTCAAGATTTCCAGCTATGGTGTATGATGAATTAACTGTAATCTTAATGAAAGTATTAAAAGTCAAAAGATTTTTTACAATGCGTATTATGATTGAACTATTTGCAATTTTTCTCGCAATTAGTATCGGTTTCTTAGCGACTATAGGCTTTGGTGCGGTTAATGTTGGTAGTTTTATTTTAGCGATTGCCATTGGTCCTATGATTTCCGTGCATATAAAATGGTTGAATGCACTACTAAAAACAGAAAGTATTTCATAATCCCTTCATTTAAAAAATAATGGATTCATGATAAAATAGAGATGTATTTAAGGAGGTATCGTATGGAAAAGTTAAATTTTGATATTATTGAGCTAAAAGCTTATCGTACGATTGGCATGAAATGGGAAGGTGCTTGGAAAGAAATTACTGAATTAAAGGACATGATCAAAAAAATGAGTGAGCGTGTGAGCGAGCTTGAAACTGCAGTTAACCCAGAACATCAATTAGGTCTTTCATATCACACGAAAAATGGTGGTTTTGTGCATTATTCTGTATATGAAGTTGCTGAATCACAAAAAATACCTGAGGGTATGATTG
This sequence comes from Tenericutes bacterium MO-XQ, assembly GCA_002838185.1. Classification (GTDB taxonomy): domain Bacteria; phylum Bacillota_I; class Bacilli_A; order Acholeplasmatales; family Acholeplasmataceae; genus Mariniplasma. Next base: position 1,738,208 of record CP017948.1, read on the forward strand.
AATTTAGAGTTCCAGAATCTTTATATGTCCATGTATCACACCCACAAAATCAATCGATTGGTCAAACATATCATGATATATTTGATTTTATTGATCATAGCGAGTACAAATTAAAGTTAGATCCGGATACAAAATATTACGACCCACTCCCAATTAAACATGAAGTTTACAGTAGTGGTAGAGATCTTAATAATCCGTATTTTGAAATTTTTATCCCCATTGAAAAAGCATAAAAAAAGCTATTTGGTAGATTCCAAATAGCTTTTTTATTTATTTTACTTTTAAGTTAACATAGGTTCTTCTTCTGGTTGATTGCTACCGAACATCATCAAGAAATCATAAATTCTTTCTTCATCTGCTAATGTTAAGTTATTTTCATCTAAAGCATAGATTGCTTCTATTTCATCAAACATCATGTTAAGTTGTGCTTTAACATCTATTTGCATTTGATCAATTTCTGCTTGAGTAGCACCAGTAAGTGCCCTGATTTCTGAGTATTCAATAATTGAATCAAAGAAGATATCAACAGAACCCAAAATCATTGTTTGATTTGCAGCTGTCAATGTGTTGTTTAACACTTCTACTATCGCAATTCCAACACCTAAATCTGGAGAACTTAAGTTTTCATTTAAGATAAATGCATCTAAATCAATTAAATCTGCTTCATTTAATAAATCAGCTTTTAGATTGATGACATTTAGAATCAATGTATTAACAAATGGTTTAATATTATCGAATGTTGTTTCAAATGTGATATCAATTCCTTCAGCTTCTAAAGCTGTCTTAAGTGGAAGTCTTGCAGCATCTAATAAAACATCAATTTCTGCACTTGTAACATCTCCAAAGATTTCTGTATCAATCATATGGATATCATTAATGAGTTGTTCTAAATCAATCATCATTTGAACCATATCAGTGCCTTGATTTTCATTTAATGCAATCACAGTCTTAATGATTCTAGCTTCTGTATCAATGACATATCTTAAAGCGCTATGTGCACTATCACCCAATAAATCACTTAATGCTTTATATGTATCAAATTCAAGTTTAAGTTCATCTAACATACCTAAAATAATTAGTTTTTCATCTTCTGGCATGTAAGGGTCATTTTCAATTTGATAAATGATATTTTCAATTGCTAAAACAAAGTAATATTCTTCATACGCTGGTGTAATCAATGCTTCTAAAGCAGCGATTTCAGTTGCATAATCTAAATTAAATTGATCAATATAATCAATGACATATAGTGCAAAATCAATTAAGACAACAGGATTATTTTCGAAATCATAATAATCATACATTTCATCATATGCTTGATCAAGAATATCCATACCACCAGTGATTAATGTTTCATCGATATCTCCAATAAAGTCTAAGAATAGATTTATTGATGCATGACTAATTTGACCGTTGATTTGTGCATATTGTAGGCCTGTGGTTACATCAGTATCAGTTAAGCCACCTGAGATAATTAACGCAGTTTCATATAGTAATTCAAAATCAGCTGCTGCTGGCAGTGCATTTTGAAGCATTAGTACCATTTCATCCTTAATGATTAGACCTTCTGTTAAGGTTAATGCATCTCCATTGATTGCACCATCAATTAAGTCGATAGAGTTTTGTGGGAATGTATTTTTAACAGTAATTAAGAATTCAAATACAACTTCTAATGATCCTTTGAATTGAACTTCTTCAGTTTCCATTAAAACTAACATTTCATTCATCATTAAGTTATCTTGTGTATCTCTTTCAACTCTTTCTTCTGCATAATGTTTCCATTGAGCCTTATCATATAAATTAAATAGTGGTTGGAGTTCAGTATACATGTTATTGATGAAAGCTTCACCATCTCCAGCTGTATCATTATACATTGCAGTCATGATCATTTGAAGATCCATCACATATTCTATTGTCATATCATCTTCAAAATAATAATATTCTGGATGAAAGTTATATCCATAAATCAATGATGATTGAATTTCTTCTACGATATAACGTAACTCATGAATTTCACCACTGAAAAATGCATCTAACCCATCATATTCATCAACAGTTGCATAACTTTTCATCAAATTATATGCATCCATATATGCTTGTGAAGCTTTAATCGTGTTCATTTCAGTTTCATACATTGCTATTTCTTCGTTAGCATATGTAAGATTTAATGTGTTAGATCTAATATTAGCATCAAGCATGACAATTAAAAATTCATAAATCATTGCTGCTAAATCTTGGTGATCCATGTTATAGTCATCAAGTATTTCTAATTCTAATAAGAAATCATCAAGACCTGTCATCATTGGCATACCCATTACCATGGATTTTGCATCACCAAAGAACTGGATGGCTTGTGATTCTGTCATACCTAAAGCAATGGAAGTTTGAGCATAAGCTGCTGCCATTTCGCTTGCAGATAAATAATCATAATATTCCCATTCATCTTCAAAATCTTCTTCTGTCATATCTGGTTCATACATTGGATTAATACCACCCAGAACAGTTGAATAAATTGTATCTTGTGAAACATTTTCTTCAACAGTATATGACACTGAAGCTGAATTTTCTGATGTTAATGCATCTTTTTTAGCTACAACATAAACTGTATGTGTACCAACAGGAATATTTTTGGTTGTTAAATCAAGTTGAGTTGTTGTTACACTGTAACTTAAAGATCCAACATGAACCACATAACTTGTAGCATCCGTAACTGCTGTCCATGAAACAACACCAGCGTTAATTTGAACATTTGTTGGAGCATCTATAGTATCTACAGTGCCTTCAGTTACTTCATAGTTTAATACACTAGAAGGTATAGATACTTTATCATCTTTAGCTGCAACAACTGATACAGCATAGGTACCAGTAGCTAATTCTAGAGTCGTTAAATCAAATGTTGTTGTTGTAACTTCGTATTCTGCTTCATCAACAAATACAACATAGTGATCAGCATCTGTTACTGCATCCCAAGTTAATATACCGTCTGTGATATCTAAGTTTTGAGGTGCTTCTAAATCTAGATCTACTTCTCTATTACACGCAGCTAAGCCAAATAAGAATGTGAAAAGTACAATAAATAATAAAATTTTCTTCATAATATCCTCCTTATTGAATATAGATGAATAAATATTTCAAAAATGTTTCTTGCCTGTTTACCCTCATTATATTACTTACTCAGTAAAATATCAATTGTTTAGACTATCTTTACATCTGATTAAGTTTTAAAACTTTTGTTGCATCAATATCTTTAATCTTTTCTATATAAAACCATTGATTAAGAGTAAAAGTGATTGCTATGATAAGTCCACCTAACCATAGTGGTTTTATAGAAAAACGAATCGGTTCATACTCACCAAATAAGATTGCTAAATCTGCCATTTCTAGTGAGATTAAGCTATAACCAATCATACTAATTATTGCTAAAGATAAGAAGATATAGATGAATAACTTAATCAGTGATTTTCTCATTTGCTTATGATTTAATCCTAATATGATCATTCGTGCATAAACTTCTTTCATATCATGATATAACAACACAGAGTGGTTCATGAGTGCAACGACAAAACATAAGATGATCATTGCTAATATGAAAGTGATATAGTTTGTAACTTGTATCATTTCAAAAATTAAAGGTGCTAGTTTTTCATCCACATCAATCACTTGAATAAGATCTTGGTGATATTGGTCAAGTAAATCATCTTTTAGCAGTACTTTGTTTTCTTTTGCATTCACTAAGAAAATATTAAAGATTTCATCTGATTCATAAACATGATGCATATTCGTAAAAGCTAAATCACCTAATTGTTTTTCGAAAAATCCTGCAATCTCAAAGGTTTGTTCCTTATATTTACCATCGACATAGATTTCTATGGTATCACCAATTTTATAATCATATAAGAACATGTATCTATCCGGTAAAACAATGTATAATTTGGTTACTCTATTTAATGCACTTAAAGCTTCAGATTCAATATTGGTTTTGAAATAAGCTGATATGTCATTTGGATCCATAGAGATAAGTTCACGAATCGACTGATTCTCATTTATGGTTCTTACTTGTTGAAATAATCCTGCTTTAGTGATGTCTTTAACTTCATCCATCGCTTTTATATCTATATATTTATCATCATAATTTTTGGTGATATTGATGACCATTAAATCTATCTGATATGTCTCTTGATAAGCATCTTTTCGATCAAGCATATATGTGTTTGCAAAAACTAATAATAATATGGTTAAAAAGGCAATAAGTACTAAATGCAAGTACTGTTTAAACGTACGTTTTGTTAACATAGCTTTTAGATGATAGTAAGTTGTTTGTTCTTGATGTTTTTGATACCAATATTTCTTTATTCCATAGAAAATGAAATCTATAGCATAAATGAGCAGATAAATAATGACCACGAGTATAAATATGACTTGATAACCTTTGAATAATGGTCTAATATTGGTAAATGATAAAACTAAATAAATGATTATGAGTAAAACCAAAGTCCCTATTTTTACACTTATAGAAACATCATTATCTAAGTCTAGTTGATTTAGACTTCTTATCTCTGATGTTTGGTAAAACTTTTTAAAATAAAAATAAACGACTACACCTAATAAAATGAGTGCTAAACTAGCTGCATATATGATATGTATTTGCTGAATCTGATAGACTAAATGAGATGATAGATAGTTTAGTCCAATATAGATAATTTGCTGTGATAAGAAAACTGCAATTAAAAATGATAAGATAAAAAATATAAGCATCTCGATTGTCACTATAGCAACAGAAAATCGTTTTTTACCGCCTAAAATATGAATAGTCGCATATAATTGCTTTTTTTCATGAAAATACACTTCTAAAGTCGTTTTTAATACAAAAATAATCGCGAAAAGCGAAATTGATATAATCATAAAAAATGCTGTGATATTTCTTTGGATGAATTGATGGATTGCTTCATCATCAATCGTTAGCTCAAACGTTAGTAAACGATAAGGCTCTTTAGATTGAATCAGTAAACTCACCTCATCAATGTCATAACTATCTTTGATATCCAAATAAACTCTGTTATATATATTGGTTAATAACGCTGGATTTAGACTTTCTAACGAAGGACTAAGTGCACTTAGGAAAAAGGGTAATCCTTCTGATTTATCAATAAAGATTTGTTCTCCACTAAAAAGCATGTCATCTTTAACGATATCTACAACAACAAAAGTTTTTTGTTCTCCACTAATATCAATATATACTTGATCATTCATCTTTAAATCCATAGATAATGCTAAACTTTCAGTGATAATCATTTCATCATCTAAAAGTTCAGAAGGATAAGACACATGCTCATTGATGTTTTTTAACATCTCAAGGTTTGATGCTTTCACATGTACATGAGTTTTGATGTCCTCATTTTTTTGTAATAAAACATCAAACTCAAAAAACATCGCTTTTTTATGGATAGCATCTTGAATGTTTTCATCGGAATTAAAACTCGAAACTGAGAAAAAACGCGTTTGTCCAAGTGGAGATATGCTCATGATTAAATCATAATCTTCATAGGTTTTTTCAAGTTTTCCATAATAATAAGATGTAAAGAAATCTCTCATCGAAAAAGCTAAGATGAGAGACACAAAAACGCCTAAAAAACCAATCAACATCAAGATTGATTTTAGCGGTGAACTTATGATATTTTTTAATATAAAACGAAGAAAAAAATTCAGTCTATTTAGACTTTTTTTCATCTTTGACCACCTGTCCATCAATCATATGAATTGTTCGTGTTCCATAAGATGTTAGATCTAAATTATGCGTAACCATCAATATGGTTTTATGATACGTTTGATTTAACTTTTTAAATAGTTCCATGATCTTTTTACCATTTTCTATATCTAGATTACCTGTAGGTTCATCAGCAAAGATAATTTTTGGGTCATTAATTAAACATCTCGCGATTGCAACTCTTTGTTGCATACCTCCTGATAGTTCAGATGGATAATGGTTTATATATGCTTTCATATCCACTAAATCTAATAATTCTAGGATTTCTTCTTTGGTTTTATGTTTCCCAATGACTGAAGCTAACATCATATTTTCATAAACTGTTAAATTTGGGATTAAGTTATAAAACTGAAAAACAAATCCGATATCCAAGGATCTTAATTTTGCTTTTTCTGCTTCTGTGTAATCTTTTAATAGACGATCAAACATAAAAATATCGCCATCGTCATAGGGTTCAAGTCCACTTAATACGTATAGTAATGTGGTTTTCCCTGATCCTGAAGGTCCAACTATAGATATAAATTCTTGATTGTTAATGTCTAAATCAAGCCCTCTTAATACTTCTGTTTCGATTTTATTGTGTCGATAAATTTTCTTAAGCTTTTGCGTTTTAATTAAGACCATAGATATCCCTGATTTCTTTGGATTTTGTTTAGTTTAATACTATCATATTCGGTGTTTTTTTTAAATGGTAACATACCTTTTTCTTATGAGAACTGCTATAATTAAAATATATATAACCCGAGGAGGATACATTCATGAACTTGCAAAATGATTTTATCAACACATTTCATCAAAAACCTGATGCTTTTTATTTTTCTCCTGGACGTATCAATTTGATTGGTGAACACATTGATTATAATGGTGGATTAGTTCTTCCTGCAGCAATTTCACTTGGAACTTATGGTGTTATACGGATGCGAGATGATCAATTAATTAGAGTTTTTTCTACCAATTTTAACGATTTAGGCATCATTGAAATTTCACTTCATGATTTAGCTTATAAAGAGAATGACAACTATGCAAACTATATCAAAGGTGTATTTGATTTATTCATCAAAAAACATCATAAAATCAACCGTGGTATGGATATTTATATTCATGGAACTTTGCCACCACAATCTGGATTATCATCTTCAGCATCTCTACTTGTACTCATGGTTTATATATTATCAGATGTTTATCATCTTGATTTATCAAAAACAGATATAGCCCTTTATGCAAAAGATGTAGAAAATCATTACATGCATATGCATTGTGGCATCATGGATCAACTCATCATCGCAAAAGGCATCAATCATAAAGCTTTACTGATGCATACATCAACCTTAGAAACAACACCAATCCACGCTTTTATTGATGGCTATACATGGGTGATTATGAATTCTCACTATGAAAGAAAAACTACTGAATCAAAATATAATGAACGCGTTAAAGAATGTCAAGACGCTTTAAATATCATAAAAAAAGAAAAAAATATTTCTGAGTTATGTGAGTTATCGATAAGTGATTATAACGATATTAAACATCATTTAAACGAAGTATTAAGAAAAAGAGTAAAACATGTCGTCACAGAGCAAAATCGAGTTTTAAAAAGCATTGAAGTTCTAAAAAATCAAGAAGCAATCCCTATGGGCGAACTATTAAACGCATCCCATTCATCTTTAAAAAATGATTACGAAGTCACTGGCTTTCATTTGGATATGCTCGTAGAAGGTGCACTCCTTGCAGGTGCCATTGGTGCACGTGTTACTGGTGCGGGTTTTGGTGGTTGTGCTATAGCGCTTGTTAAAAACAATCTTCTTGATCAATTTGATCAAATTGTAGATCAGTACTATTATCAAAAAACTAATCTTCATGCGTCTTTCTATCCAGTTGAATTTGTTGATGGTGTTAAAAAAATCGAGGTGGCTTAATGAAAACTTATGTTGATGCATTTTTAACATATGGCATTGATCATCAGATCATTACTGATTTTGATCGTGCAAAACAAAGCTTATATCAACTTTATCATCTACCTTTAGGAGATTACGAAAAAACCACAAAACCAATTGATGAAGTACTAGCTTATCTCTTAGATGCTGCTTATCAACTCAAATTATTTCATCCGAATACAGTTTTAGAAAGAGATGCTTATGAAGCTTATCTTTTTGACTTGATGATGCCTGAACCTTCTAAAGTAAAACAAACATTTAAACGGTTATCTGATACTGATAAAGAAAAAGCTTTTTCTTATTTGTATCAGTTATCTAAAGATGTGAACTACATTAAAACAAAACGAATTGCTCAAAACATTCACTTTAATTACAATTCACCCTATGGCAATATCGAACTTACTATCAATTTATCAAAACCTGAAAAAGATCCTAAAGATATCGCAAAAGCACTTGAAGAAACTATCGATGATAAAAAAGGTCCAAAGTGTGTGTTGTGTAAAGAAAATGAACAAAACTATCAAAATGCCCGTATGAACTTGCGCATTGTTCCTTTAGAACTTGCATCAAGAAAGTGGCATTTCCAATATTCACCCTATCTATATTTTAATGAGCACTCAATCATTTTAAGTGATACTCACAAACCGATGCACATCAATAAAACTACCTTTAAAGCTTTATTTGACTTTATAGATTTTATGCCAAGTTATTTTGTAGGATCTAATGCTGATTTACCAATTGTTGGTGGGTCTATATTAAATCATGATCATTATCAATCTGGAAGATATCACTTTCCTATTGAACATGCAAAAGTTATCAAAACATATCATGATATCGAGCGCGTTACCATATCTCATTTATATTGGCCATTATCAACAATCAGATTAGCATCTAATGATCGATATCAACTTGAAGAACTTGCTGCTCATATTTTATCTTCATGGAAAACATATGAGCATAAGCATCTTGAAATTATCCCTTTTACAACAAAACCACATCAAACGATCACACCTATTGCTAGATATAAAAATAATACTTATGAACTTGATTTGATTCTTCGAAATAATCGCACAACCAAAGCATATCCTGATGGTATTTTCCATCCTCATCAAGAACACCATCACATTAAAAAAGAAAATATCGGTTTAATTGAAGCAACAGGACTTGCGATTCTACCTGGAAGATTGAAAGAGGAATTAGCGCATGCTTACTTATACTTAAAAGAAGATAAAATACATCCATCTTTACAAAAGCATATCTTATGGTTAAATCAATTAAAAGATCAAAAAATCATCTCTCATAAAGAAGACCTATATCAAGAAGTTGGAAAGATATTTACACATGTTTTAGAAGATGCTGGAGTATTTAAACTTGATGATTCTGGATTACTTGCATGTGACACATTCATTCAAGATACAATTAAAGCATATAAAAAAATGTGAGCACTGATGTGTTCACATTTTTATTTTAAATATTATGATGATTTTTTAACTCTTCTTGCGACATACGCAAACATTTCTGGTCCTGTATGAATACCTAATACAGGTGTTAATTCAGATAACTCTAAATTTCTTACACTTAACGAACGTTTTAATATTTCGCCAAGTTCTTGAGCTTTTTCTTTATCTGATGCATAGTGCACTGTTAAATCAATTAAATCACTACCAAAGTCTTCGATTAAAATATTTTTCATGTTCAATAATGAACGTTTAATACCTAATGCTTTTGAAGCTGTAACATATACACCTTCATCATTAACTGTGATGACTGGTTTAATGTGAAGTAGATCACCAATGGTTCCTTCTACTTTACCAATACGTCCACCTCTTCTTAAATACTTAAGAGTCGCAATCGTATAATAAGCTTTTGAGTCTTTATATCTAAGCTCATCTAATGCTTCAATAATCTTTTTCGTTTCGACACCTTTATTTACTAAATCCACAGCTTCTCTTACAATGTAACCTTGTTGAGCGCCTAATGTTTTTGTATCATAGTGTGTAATTGCTAAATCTTTTTCTTGTTCGATTTCAATTCTAAATGCATTAAATGTACCTGATAACCCTGATGAAATATTGATAACAAGTAATGCTTCATAACCTTCTTTTTTTACTTTTTCAAAAATATCGTGCAAATCACCTGTTTTTGGAAGTGATGTTTTGATATTTTTTTCATCTAAATCTTTGTAAATCTCTTGTGAAGTTATTTCTAGTTGGTCTCTAAAGCTTTCATCACCGATGTTGATGATGAGTGGAATAACAAATAGATTCTTTTGCTTTTCAATATACGCTTTTGGTAAATTGCATCCAGAATCTGTTAATATTGCTGTTTTCATATTTATACCTCTATCTTTTATAGTTTTGCTGTTTCATAACTATATGTAAAATAATAACATAATTTTGATGCCAAAGACAGAAATATGAAATAAATTAAAATACCATTTGAAAATTACGTCTTTTTCACATAAATGAGATTACCGATAAAGATGATAATCATCACACCAGAGAATATCAAAAACATTAAAGACATTGAGTAATCTGCTAGTAAACCAATCAGTGGTGCAAAAATAACAATAAGCAATGAAGACGTTTGTGATTCTACACTAAGTACCGTAGCTCTCTTATCATTATCTGTCACATCCCCAATACGCTCAACCATAAGTGGTTTTCTGATATTCATCATAATATATAACATCAAGAACATTAATCCGACGATAATCAATGAGTCCAAAAAGAAACTTAAAACGCCTATTGCAATCGCTGTAAATAACCAAATGTACGCAATGAGCACACCTGGTTTTCCAATACCTTTAACACGATAAGCATTTCTACTTGATATTGCACTCACTAGATAAATGATGGCATAAATAATTCCGATATAAATTTTAGAATGTTCTTCTTCATTAAATTGGCTAAATATCAATACCCCAAAAGACATTGAAACTAAAATGGGTTGAATATAATCTTTAATGCTCTTAAATGTTGCCTGATATGAAGCAGAATTAAATACTGCATTTCTGACATTTTTTGTCTTAAATGTATATTTGATATGATCAATATTATGTTCGATGAAAGATTTAAATGAAAATTTGACGTCTCTTTTTTCATTTAGACGATTAGGATAAGATAAAATTAATATCAAATCTATAACATATGGAATGATTGCTGCAAGAAATAAAAATCTGATTTCTGGTAAATACAAAACAAGACCAATAGAGACTAAACTTGCAATCATTGAACCAATCAAAGAATATGAGCGTGTCAACCCATATATCAATGTCTTCGATGATTTGATATTTTCTTGATCCATATAAGACATAATCATAGATTTATGCGTACCTGATCTAAATGCTTCACCTAAAGCAAATAAACTCATTGCAATCACAAATTCGTAGAACTCAGTTGATATAAAAAATAATAAAAATGAAATGATATAAAAGATAAAACAAATGACTAGCTCTATTTTCTTACCATATCTATCTGCTATTACCCCTGAAGGAATCTCAAAAATATATATAATTATCTCTTTAATCGCAAGCAAAATACCTACTAAAAAAAGATTTAACTCATACGATAAAAAATAGATAATCATGTATGGTTCAAAAAATCTTAAGTTCTTTAATAAGCCATAAAAGCCAAATTTCGTGATTTGTAGTCTATGCTTTCTTAGATCTTCCATATGTATACCTCTTCTATTTAAAATTATTATATCATTTTTTACTGTTTTTTATCATAAACGCGGTTGTAATAAAAGCGCTTTCATGTTACAATGATTTTGGAATTACACTACATTTTTTATCGAAAAAATCGAAACTTCGATAAATGAACAACAAAATCAAATATATATCTTTAATTAGGTTTTTAAACCAACGATGCCGAAGAGAAAAGAGAGGTTATTTTTTATGCAGTTTAAGTCAAAACCGATTGCCGTACAAGACATTCTTTTGCCTAATGATTGGATCAACTATGAGAAATGGTCTGTTGTTGCATGCGACCAGTTTACGAGTCAACCAGAATACTGGGAAGAATTAAGAGAAAGAATTGGCGATGAGCCTTCTACTTATGATCTTATTCTACCTGAGGTATATTTGGAGTCTATGAGTGATCAAACCATTGAAAAAATCAATGAAAAAATGTATGAATACATCAATAATGGCATTCTAAAAAATCTTGGACCATCCATGATTTTAGTAGAAAGAAAGACATTATGTGGAAAAACAAGATTAGGTATGATGCTAAGCATTGACTTAGAAACATATGATTATCAACCTTTTACAAAACCTTTTATTAGAACTACTGAAAACACAATTATTTCAAGAATACCTCCTAGAGTAAAAATCAGGAAAGATGCACCACTAGAATTAACACATGTCATGTTACTTGCTAATGATCCAGATAAGCAAATCTTAAAAAACCTTTTTAAAAGAAAAGATGAGTTCAATATTGTATACGATTTTGATCTAAATATGCGAGGGGGACATATCAGAGGTTATCAAATAACTGATTGCGAACCCGTAATTAATGATTTTTACAGTTTAATCAAAGATCCAGATGATCCAATATTATTTATTGTGGGCGATGGAAATCACTCACTCGCTACTGCTAAGACACATTGGGAAACACTTAAACCAACACTATCAAAAAAAGATTTGGAAACTCACCCCTCAAGATATGCTTTAGTTGAAGTTGTAAATATTTATGATGACGGTCTAGAATTTGAAGGCATTAATCGTGTTTTATTTAATGTTGATGAAAAATTCTTAACAAGTCTTCAAGATGCTATAGATCAAGAAGTTGAGTCGTGGGTATATACTAAAAAAACTGGAAAAATTCCGTTTTATATGTCAAAGAGTACGGCATTAGCTTATGAACAAATTCAAACGTTTATAGATGATTATTTATCTTACCACCAAGATATGATGATTGATTATATTCACGGTGATGAAGAAATGATTGAAATCTGCAATAAAAATGAAGACCGTTTAGGTATTCATATGCCAGTTTTAGATCGAAAAGATTTATTTCCATTTATTCAAATGGGTAAAATTCTACCAAGAAAATCTTTTTCTATGGGAAATGCTACTGCAAAAAGATATTATTTAGAAAGTCGATTCATTAAAAAAATGAGTTTAAAATAGAAGGGAGAACTTATGAAAAGAGTATTTAATTTTTCAGCTGGTCCAGCTGTATTACCAGAAGCAGTTTTAAAAGAAGCCGCAAATGAAATGCTAGATTACAATAACACTGGCATGTCTGTTATGGAAATGAGCCATCGCTCTGCCATGTATAAAAAAATCATCGAGGATGCAGAAAAAGACTTAAGAACTTTAATGCATATTCCTGATAACTACAAAGTATTATTCTTACAAGGAGGCGCAACTCTCCAATTTTCAATGATTCCAATGAACTTACTTAAACATGGAGTTGCTGATTACATCATCACTGGAGCTTGGGTAAAAAAAGCTTTTAAAGAAACTCAAAAATATGGAAAAGTTAAAGCGATTGCTTCTTCTGAGGATAAAAACTTCTCATACATTCCTGATGTATCTCATTTAGATATATCAGATGATGCTGATTATGTCTACATGTGTGATAACAATACGATTTATGGGACTAAGTTTTATGAACTACCAAACACTAAAGGTAAAACATTAATTTCAGATGCTTCTTCTTGTATCTTATCAGAACCTGTAGATGTATCTAAATATGGTGTTATTTTTGCAGGAGCTCAAAAAAATATTGGTCCTGCAGGTACAGTGATTGTTATCATTAGAGAAGATTTGATTAGAGATGATATAAAGGCAGATACACCAATCATGTTAAGATATGACATTCATGCTGAAAATGGATCGATGTATAATACACCACCAACATATGGTATTTACATGTGTGGTAAAGTCTTTAAATGGTTACTTGATATGGGTGGCATCGAAAAAATGCATGAACATAATTTAAAAAAAGCAAACTTATTATATGATTACATCGATCAAAGTAAACTGTTTTATGGGACTGTTGAAAAGAAGTCAAGATCCATCATGAACGTATGTTTTAAAACAGATGATGATGCTTTAAATGATTTATTCATCAAAGAAGCAAAAACTCAAGGATTAGAAAACCTAAAAGGACACCGTTCTGTTGGTGGTATGAGAGCTTCCATTTATAATGCAATGCCTTATGAAGGCGTTAAAGCACTTGTTGATTTTATGGAAGATTTTGAGAAAAAACACGGAAAGTAGGTCTTTAAATGTATAAAATTCATTGTTTAAATAATATTTCAAAAGAAGGTTTAAGCGTTTTATCTAACGATTACACATTAACAGATGATATTAAAGAAAGTGATGCAGTTTTAGTAAGAAGTTATAATATGCATGAGCTTGATTTAAAAGATCATGTGATCGCGGTTGCTAGAGCTGGTGCTGGAGTTAATAATATTCCATTAGATAAATACGCTAACCAAGGTATTGTGGTTTTTAATACACCTGGCGCAAACGCTAATGCTGTTAAAGAATTAACGATTGCGGGTATGTTTTTAGCAGCAAGAAACTTATATCCAGGTATGAGCTGGGTTAAGGATAACAATCAAGATCCAGACATTCAAAAAAACATGGAAAAAGCAAAAAAAGCTTATGCAGGAACAGAAATCCTTAACAAAACCATTGGAATCATTGGATTAGGTTCTATTGGTATCATGCTTGCAAACACATGCGCAAAAATGGGTATGAAAGTTTTAGGAACGAAGCGAAACTTAGAAACCCTAAAAGATTTAGATTTTCATCATAATGTTACTTTAGTTAAAACTAAAGAAGAAATTTATGAAAAAGCTGATTATATAAGTATCAATGTACCACTTAATGATCATACTAAACATTTAATCGATAAAAAAGCATTCGATCAAATGAAAGATGGTGTGATCATTCTAAACTTTGCTAGAGACAAATTAGTCAATGATGACGATTTAGAAGCTGCCATTAAACATGGTAAAGTAAGAGCTTATGTTACAGATTTTCCAAATCAAAAAACTGCTCAAATGGAAAAAGTCATCGCATTCCCACATTTAGGTGCATCAACTGAGGAAGCTGAAACCAATTGTGCAATTATGGCTTCAACGGAAATTTCAAAGTTCATCGAAACTGGAGCTATCAAACATAGTGTTAATTATCCTGACATTTTCGTGGAAAATAAAAAAACACAATATCGTTATGTGATATTGTGCAAGGTTAAACAAAAAGATCATCAAGCTTATACTAAAGAAATCATTTCACTATTTGAAGATATCGAGCATGTTTATCAAGCTTATAATGATCACTATGGTGTCGTTATCGTTGATTCTAATAAAGAAGCTATAACTGATTTAGATCAAATTTCATTTGTTACAAAAGTTAGAGTGATCTAAAAAAATATCCTTGATGTCAAGGATATTTAATCAATTAACTGATAAGCTTTAGCAATGGTGATATATAACTCTACACCTCTTGCTAATACTTCATCTTTAAAATTAAAATAACAACTATGAAGCGGATGTACATACCCCTTCTCCTCGTTACGAGTACCTAGCATGGTAAACATGCCGGGTACTTTTTCTTGATAGAAGGCAAAATCCTCAGATGCCATCAATGGTTTAATATATTCATAATTGTCATCTAGATGTTTCTCGATAAACTCAACCATATCAGCATCGTTATTTACAACTGGATATAGTTCCATTAAGTCAGATGAGATTTCTACTTGAAATGATAATTTTATACCACTAATCACATCTTCAATTCTTTTTTTCATTAAGTAGAAAACTTCATGTTTAAAAGCTCTCATCGTTCCCGTAATTTCTACGTCTTGAGCAATGATGTTTCTTGCTTCTCCACCATGAACTGTACCGACTGTGATGACACCTTGTTCAAACGGATCCACATTTCTTGAGATAATCGTATGAAGTTGTGATATTAAATGACTAGATGCAAGAATTGCATCATTACCATCATGTGGAGATGCTCCATGCGCTGATTTTCCAGATATTTTTATATTGAATTCTAAGTTTCTTGCCATCATTGGCCCTTTAACTAATCCGTATACGCCTTCTTTTAAATTGGGATAAAGGTGTATACCAAATATTTTTTGTACCTTAAATTTTTCTAAAAACCCTTCTTCTATAATGACTTTTGCCCCACCAGGGTACTCTTCAGCAGGCTGAAATATTAAAACAATAGAATCATTAATTAATGTTTGATCTTTGAGATAATATGCAAACCCTAAAAGCATTGCCATATGTCCATCATGTCCACATGCATGCATCTTACCAATATGTGTCGATGGATAAGGGTAATCTGATTTTTCTAACACAGGAAGTGCATCCATATCTGATCTAAATGCGATTGATGTTTCTTTTTTGCCTTTTTTATAGGCAATCCATCCAGTAAATGCAGTTTGATAAATCTCATAACCCATAGATTCAAGTTCTTTTTTGATATAAGCGCTTGTTTTAAATAAATCAAATGATATTTCTGGTATTTGATGTAGATCTCTTCTATATTTTTTTAGTCTTTCAATCATAAGAACACCTCTTTGTAACTAGATATATCTATCATATCATAAAAAATAATGATGAATACGATTTATTTTGTTCCAAATAAACGATCTCCTGCATCACCAAGGCCAGGTACAATATATGCATGATCATTAAGTTTTTCATCTAAATTGATTAAATAAATATCAATATTTGGATATTTATCTAGTATTCTTTGAACACCTTGTTCAACCCCTATTATAGATAAAACAGTGATATCTGAAACTTTTTGTTCTTTTAAATAATCAATTGTTTTTAACACACTCCCACCTGTTGCTAGTAATGGATCCAAAATAAAACATTTACACTCACTAATGTTGTTTGGATATTTTGCATAGTATACTTTAGGCTCCAAAGTTTGAGGATCTCTATACATTCCCACATGTGCAACTTTTGAACTAGGAATTAGATTTTGAATACCTTGAGTCATCCCTAGTCCAGCTCTAAGAATCGGCACTAAAACTATATTATCTTTCAGTTGAAATCCTTTTGTTTTTGCTATAGGAGTCTCAATATCAATGCTAAACAATTCAAAATCACGACTAATCTCATAAACCATTAAAGCACTCAACTCTTCAACAACTTCTCTAAACATTTTCGTCCCACAATTTTTATCTCTAATAATACTCATTTTATGCTTCATCAATGGATGTTTAAATACATGTAAACTCATTTTTATCTTCCTTTCAATAGTACAAAAAGGCGTTATTACGCCTTTTTTAGTCTTTATAAATTATTGTTCCTGAATTACCTTTTATAGCTAAAGATGCTTCTTCCAATGATGCTATTATTGCTTGTCCGTTTGGATTATTTTCTACAAAACTTACTGCAGCAACAACTTTTGGTTCCATACTGCCTTTACCAAATTCACCTGTTTTAATATAATGTTTAGCTTCTTTAACGCTCATCTTCGAAAACTCTTTTTGATTTGGTTTCATAAAATTGATTGCAACTCTCTTAACTGCAGTTAAGATGATAAAAACATCAGCACCAATTAATTCAGCTAACTTAGCACTGCTAAAATCTTTATCAATGACTGCATTCACACCAACAAGTTGATCTTTTTTGACTACTGGAATACCACCACCACCTGATGCGATAACGATGTTCCCACCTTCAACCAATTGTAAAACTATGTTTTTTTCTATGATATCAATCGGTTTCGGACTTGGAACTACCATGCGGTAACCTCTTCCAGAGTCTTCAACCATTTTTATACCTAGTTCTTTTTCTATTTTTAAAGCTTCTTCTCTTGTATGAAATCTACCAATAGGTTTTGTAGGATGAATAAAGGCTTGATCATCAGCATCTACTAATGTTTGTGTAACAATAGTAGCCACATTCAAATCCATATTTCTCTTTAATAAAGCATTCTTAATAGCATTTTGTAAATGATAACCTATATAACCTTGACTCATAGAGCCACATTCAGGTAACGGCATTAACGGAATTGTATTTTTAAATTCATTAGCAGTATCAAATGCACTTTGAATCATTCCTACTTGTGGTCCATTACCATGTACTACAACGACTTGATGTCCTTCTTTCACCAAATCAACGATACTTATAGCAGCATGTTTTACAAGTTCTAATTGTTCTTTTGGTGTATCACCCAATGCATTGCCACCAAGAGCCACCAATATTTTCATATTACTCCTCCTATAATTGTTTTGTATAATCTTCTAATGCTTTTTCAAAACACAGCATAGGTGGATGAACCAACCCAGCTCCCACTTGACCAACTCCGGCTTTCTTATGAGCCATACCTGTATTTATTATTGGTAATATACCAGTTTCAATAACTTTAATCATATCGATACCTAGTGCAGTTGGCATAAAATCTAAAGGTGGTAAAGTGAAAACTTGATGTCTACCAGCTGTGATTTCATGCATTTCTGTAGAATAATCAAATGCTTGTTGAACAGCACCACCTACAAATTGTACAATGGCTGGAGCACCACCCATAGCGAAACCTCCGATACCACATGTTTCAGTAATTGCACTATCCCCAATATCTGGAGCTGCATCATCTTCATTAAACCCAGGGAACATTAAACCTTTAACATAGTTAGCTGGAGCTTCATACCATGTATTACTGCTAGATAATTGAATACCAAAATTTACACCATTTCTACTCATTGCAGTAACAACTGTTGAATATTTTACACCTTTACCACTATCTAATGCTAACTTACAGTATGGCATAGATAAGTTTAAGAAATAGTGTTCATTATGCTTAATAAAGTTTAGTGTTTCTCTCTTCATTAGCTCATTATACTCAGTTTGTACAATATACTCTGAGATTTCTCTTAAAAATAGAGCTGATGAAGCTTTATTTCTGTTATGACACTCATCACCCATATGAAGTGCTTGTGTGATAATACTTTTAATATCCACACCTTTAGATATTTCTAGAGCTTGATTAAGCACTGGCATTACAGTATGTTCTATGAACTTTAATCGATCAATGACTTCTTTACTATTAGCACCATATCTTAATACTTTTCCTAAACCTTCGTTAATTGTACAATAACTATAGTTACCATGAACTTCGTTATATAATACATGAACCGGCATAGATGCTGATATAATACCTGCCATTGGTCCTACTGCTTGATGATGATGAGCACTATCAAATTTAATCTCACCTGATTGTGCTAATTTTAATGCATCAGATTCATCTTTTGCAAGTCCTTCATATATGAGTGCACCAATAATAGCACCTTGCATTGGTCCAGCCATTTTTTCAAAAGAAATCGGAGGACCTGCATGCAGTATAAGTTTTTTCTCCATGTTGGGAATAACTTCTATTGCTTTCTTTACTGCTACTAACTTAGCCTCAGCTTTTTTAATTCTATCTATAACTTCTAAATTAGCTTTTTGAATATGTGATGCATATTGACGTGTTTGACTAATTAAATTAAGTAACTTTAAATCACCATTTGCTGGTGGTCTCCATTCAAGATGTACATAATCAATATGTTGTCTTTCATAATCTTGTTTAAAACTAGGCGAACCAACATTGACAATTTTTAATGATTCTGATAATAATTTTTTTGTACTCATTATGCTTCACCTCCAACAATAGCTTTGGCAATCAAGGCTGCTTGTGCATTTGTTTTACCTAAAATAACACCATGTTCACTTAATCTTTTTTCTGCTGATTCAAGACCCTGGTGATCTTTATCTGTTCCACAAACATAAGCAACTATACTAATGTGACGACCATGAGACTTAGCAACTTGTTTAACTTCTTCAATCGCATCAAGTGTTACACCAACTGGATCATCATGCGAACCAATACCGAGTTCAAAATCCAACAATAAAACTGCAGTTTCTTCAAGTTTTGCTTCTTCAATCATTCGGTCTAATCTAATCATAGGTTCAATCATAGGGTGAGGTTTTCCTTGTGTAAAAATGTCATCGCCTAAATCGACTAAATTATGTCCATTTGATTCCATTGGATTATGCATTTTTTCATTTTCTTTTTTTGCCACATTACTTGTAATGCCTTTTAAATCCTTTCTAAGAACACTTAAAGCTTCAGCTGTTAGTGTACCTCCACAAAAGAGGCCTTTTACTTTAGTTTGTTGTTTTTGTAAAAGTTTTCTTTCTTTCTCAATCATTAGTTTAGTTGATTGATCTATTTCTAGTAAATCTGGTGTACTTAATCCAGATAAATCTAATGCCTTTTGAGCTGCTTCAGTTAATGTTGATACAAAATAGACATGTTCGATTTGATTGTCAACTTTTGAATCTAACAAACAAACAACAACAGGTTTTTTAACTGTTTTGAGTTTATCAACTATTTTATCAAGTACACTTGGATGCGGTGGCTTACTTATCAATACAATTGTTTTCGTATCTTCATCTTCATTGAGTACATCGATACCCTTAAGCATCATTTTTCCACCCACAGCTTCGCTTAAATCTCTTCCACCAACTCCAATTGCTTGAGTGATTCCACCATGAAAACGGTCGATAATAACTGTTACTTCTTGTAATCCTGTTCCACTAGCAGCTACCAATCCAATATTTCCTTTTGAAACTTGATTTGCAAAACATAATCCTTTTCCATTAATTATTGCTGTTCCGCAATCGGGACCCATAACAAGTAAATCTTTCTCAAGAGCGATATCTTTAAGTTTGACTTCATCTTCTACACTCACATTATCACTAAATAACATGACATGCATATCATTTTCTAATGCTTGATATGCTTCGTTTGCAGCATAAATTCCTGGAACACTAATTACAGCAAGATTAGAGTCTTTTGCTTTTTTTGCTTGTGAAATAGTTTTAAATTTCGTCTCAGAAGTGCTTTTTTTGTCTTCTTTTTTTGTCAATTGTTCTATAACTTCTTGATCCCAAACTTCATTTTCATCTGTCATTTCTGCAGCTAAAAGCAAGTCATTGGCCGTTGCTTGATCAAATGATTCATCATATAAACCAACAGACTTCATCATATCTTTATTCATGTCTGTACCCATGAACATTAACAGTTCATTTAATTTTAAATTTTTCTTGATTTTGACAGTTGTACTCATTAAAGTCACTGAATCATAATAACTATTTTTTAATACTTTATACTTTTTCATTTGTATCACCTTCTTTTAATCCTATTAAAAATCCGTATAAAATGCCATATCCACTAGTCGAACCTACGGAAATCACTTTATTTAGTGAAACTGTATTGTTTGATGTAAAAAACTCTTCAATAAAGTCAATATATAACTTAGGATAAACTTTGTTATATGTGTCTGTTAAGTTCTGACGACTAAACCAATTTGTTTTTGTTTTTGATTTGTTAATAATTTGTTTTATCCAAGAAACATGTATATTTCTTGCATTCTTTGATAGAATATAACCTACTAATATATCGTCACCAAGAGGAGTTAATCCATATCCCAACCCCAATATATCAAGTGCAGTTTTATAAGATGGACTCATTTCAAACTTCTTGTATTTATCTATCATAAAAACGTTTGTAATACTATCATCTTTTTCATTTAATGATATACCTTTCGGAAACCATTGATCAACGTATTGAAGCGTTTTTTGATAGTGATTATCTTCCATATTGAATGTAGTTTTTTCAGGTTCATAAATTTTAATATTTTGTTCTTGTATTGTGAACTGATAGATGCCTATGTTAAAAAATCCATCATCCCAAGTGACAAGATTTCCAATATTTACATCTAATTTTTTAAAATTTATATCCTCATCTATAACGATATGATGATATCCTTCTGAAATATTTGATCCTAATGTCAATATATGCTCATCTTTAAGTGAAAGATGTATGGTTGCATTATGTATTGCATACACACGAGCTCCATACATCTTCATGGCTTCACACATTTTTGAATCTATAGATCTAATTTCAGCTATTTTCACTTTCATTAACTACGTTATCTTGTCTTCTATAATAATTCATAACAACTAAAACAACAGCTATTGCAAGGTATCCTAATGCAACTTCCCATCCTGTTGCCCATCCAATTGCAGGTGCATGGATAAATCCAAAGAATGCTAATCCACCTGTAATCAATGCATATACTGCTGATAATAAATATTTCTTGTCAATAATATAAATTGCAATAGTAGCAATCATCATACCTACTAAAATATCACCTGCGGCTAATCTTTCCCATCCTAATAATGGAATACCAGTGTTTGCTAATGCTTCATAATCCAATGGCATACCAGTTGTAGCTATTGCATTTTTAATCTGTAAAGTTACAAATCCGGCGATTAATGGAATAAATGACAAGGCAACTGCTGGCATATGTTTTTTCTCTGTAGTCGCAAATGCCTGTGTTGTAATAACCATACCGATATACATTAGAATTGGAAGTAATGCTATTAATGGAATTATTGTAAGAATTAAGTTCATAAATCCTAAGAATCCGATAAGCAGAATTGTTACACCAGTTACCCAAGAATATCCAATTCTAGCACCAGTAGACTTCCAGCCAGGATGACCAATATAAATAATTGTTGGGAAAGGTGATCCTAAAAACGAACCTAATAAAGTCAATCCAGCTGGTACTAACATTGCTTTTGGAACATTATAATGTTCACCTGCAACATCAGCACTTTCTAAGTTATCTAAACTTTCTAAGAAATCATAAATAGCTAATGGTATAGCAGCTGGTAAGAAAGGAGCAATTTGTCTGAATCCTTCACCAAATAAATTAATAAATACTCCAGGGAAACTAAATCCTACGTTTGATACTGAATCACTAACTGCTTGAGGATCCATATATCCAGTAATCCATGCTAATATTGTACCAACAATGATAGCAAAAGCACCTGCTGGAATATTAAAAGGCATCTTCTTAAGTGCAAACCATCCAACAAAAATAATTGCTAATGAAGTTAATCCTATATATGGAGTCGTAAATACTTGACCAGCTGGATTCATTGCAATATAAGTAATTGCCAAACCTGCTAGAGCTCCTAACATAGCTGCTCTTGGAATATATTTTTTAATATAAATACCTACAAATGCGCCTGTAGCCATAATGATACCTTGAATGAAATTCCATACGATACCAGCAGCCCATGCAATTTGCCAATCACCAGTTGAAGCATATACAACTGCAATAACTCCAAATGCAACAACAAAGTAATGAGGTACAGAAAGTCCATATGGCATTGCTGTAACATCTGCTTTATTTTTCTTAATTGAATATTGTTTAGCTTGAATTGCTAAAATGATACCACCAAGACCAACTGCAACTGCAGTTCCAGGAACAACACTACCAAAAACGATGTCGCTTGGCATACCTATAACAACCAATAATCCTATAGCTGCTAAAAAGTTTGTTAATACGTTTGATCCTAATCCAAAAAATCCGTTTAAATCTCCTTTAACCCACCAAGGAGTCCCGCCTTTTAATTTCTTAAACATATTGCCACCTCTTATTTTTTAAGTTCTTTTATCAATTTATCTGAAGTTGTAGTCCAACCAAAGATTCCACCTTGCTGATTAATCATGCGAATTGCAGCTTCTTGATCTCTTTCATCAAACGCTGCAGTACCATCTTCTATCATTAAGCACTCATATCCACGATCATTTGCTTCTCTTATTGTTGTGTGTACACACACATGTGTTGTTACACCACAAACAATTAAACTCTCAATCCTTTTATTTTGAAGTATTGCGTGTAAATCTGTTTGATAAAATGCGCCTTTACCTGGTTTATCAATCACAACTTCGTTTTCTAAAGGTTTTAATTCGTCAACAATATCATGCCCATATTCGCCACGAATTAAGATTCTTCCCATAGGTCCTTCTTCACCAATCGCTGATGATCTTCTTTTCTTTGCAGCAGGTACATCACTCATGTCAGGTCTATGTCCTTCCCTAGTGTGAATAACAAACATGCCCTTATCTCTAGCTGCATCTAAAATAGTTCTAACTGTTGGAATGATTGATTTTGTTGGTGTAATATCATTACCTAGTGCTTCACCAAATCCTCCAAATTCACAAAAATCTCTTTGCATATCAATAATGATTAATGCTGTTTTTTCTAAGCCAAAATCAAATGTAAATGGTTTTGCTTCAACTTGATACTTTCTCATCAATTGAAACTCCTTTCTTTTTGTAATATATATAATATCCTAAAAATATTAATGCCATAAATACATAGCCGATTGTCATGCCTTGATTCATATTGATGCCTACTGTTACTCCATGAACAATGCCAAAGAATGATAACAATGCTGCAATTAGAGCAACAATTGTTGCATACATAAATTTATGATCAATGACATAAACAGCTATTGAACCCAAGATAATTCCAACAATAATACTTCCAGCACCTAATCCCATCATGCCATAATAATTTAGTCCTGCAACTTCTAATACATTATAACCAATATCACCTGCAGAACTATTTAATGTTCCGATTGCTATATCAACTGCATTTTTTGTCCAATCTGCAAGTGCTGGAATAATCGCTAGAACAACAGCTGGAGCATACTTATGTTTGACACTTGTAAATGCTTGGGTAGTGATTACTATACCTATATACAATAAGATAGGCAATATAGCTACAACTGGAATAATATTAAGTAAAACTGAAAATAATCCTAAAACTGTTAACAAAAATATAGATAGTCCGGTTAAAAATGAGTAACCGATTCTCGCACCAGCTTCTTTCCACCCTGGATGTCCAATGAAAATAGCTGTTGGAAAAGGATTCCCAAATAGTGAACCAATGATAGTTGTAGTACCATCAGCAATCATTGCTTCTTTAGTTGAGTAATGATCGCCAGCAACTGCTGCGGATTCACAATTATCTATGGTTTCAAAGAAGTTATAAATACCTAATGGAATTGCACTAAATAAAAATGGTAATGCTTCTTGGAAGCCATCGATATATCTTTTTACACTGGGGATAGGTATACCCATATTGATATTACTTAAACTATCAACAAGAATTCCGCCATCCATGAGACCACTAATCCAACCAATTGCTACACCTACTATAATAGCTACCAGACCAACTGGAATATTAAACGGCATTTTTACTTTTCCTATCCATCCTAGTAAGACTATTGCAAGTGCAACTAAACCTATATAGGGTATTGCGAAAACACTAAACGCAGGATTTAATGCTATATAAGTTATTGAAACACCGGCGAGTGAACCTAGCATAGCAGCTCTAGGTACAATTTTTCTCACTTTAGGACCAATAAAACTACCTAACAGTTCAATTACACCTTCAAGTAGAGACCAAACAAGACCAGCTGCCCAAGCCAAATATGCATTACCTGTTGACCAAAATACTGGACCAATTATTAAGAAAACAATGAGAAACATGTGTGGTACACTTGTTCCTGCAGGTAATGCAGTTACATCATCTCTATGCTCTTTTTTTGATAATTTAATTGCCATAAATGTGTAATATAAAGATGAAATAAGTATTGAAAATCCTACAGCTGGTAATATTCTGCCATAAACAATATTACCAGGTAGTCCAACGACAGCACTTAGTAAGCTTGCCATAACTAAAACGTTTGTCAAATTATTTGTGAATAATCCAAAAAATCCGTTCCAGTCACTTTTTACGAAATATTTTGTTTTAATAGTAAGCACCTCCTCGTATATCTATTATATAAAATTGAACAGATTTTGTATTTATCAATATTTTACAAATAACAACCCTTTTTATTGTAATATTTTACAACTAGTGATATGCTAAAAAAGAGGTGAGTTTATGAATACAACAATTAAAACCATCATGAATCTTGAAATATTTCAATCCTATGAGGTATTATCAGCAAAAAATGATCTTGAAAAACCGTTTGAATCGATTTCAATACTTGAAACTCCAGATTTTGAAAATTATATTATTGAGAAAAGTTTAATATTAACGACTTTCTATCCTATAAAAGGGGATCAAGATAAATTTGAGAAACTCATGTATACACTTGCTAAAAAGAATACTGCTGCAATTGTCATTAAATTAAAAAGATATATTAATCAAATCCCTGAATCAATAATCACATTATCAAATAGTTTGCATCTTCCAATTATTGCACTTAACTATGATGCGAACTTATCTTTGCTTTTTAATAACATTTTAAGTGAACTACAAAGGAAAGACTATTATGATGCATCTTTTACTCAAAACTACTCACAATTTCTTAAAGAGGTCTACGAAACACCTACTACAAAAACCCTTTTACAGATCATTGACAAAATCGAAGATTTAGATATTTTAATCTATAATCTTGATAATAAAAAAACATATTACTCTGATAAAGATTTGCTAAGTTATTTTAATCAATACAATACATCATCTAATCTATTTCATAGAGTAGATCAAGTGCTTTATTATACTGAAGATGTGATCTATGATGACCAACCTATATATAAAATACTTTTTCGTGCAAAAAATGATAGAAGACATATCCTCCATAGTTACATCGAAATATTTAAGTTAATGGTTATCGTAATATATCAAAAAAAAATAGAAAATACTTTAAAACAAAATCAATTTTTATTGAATTTCGTATCAAACCTAGCCTCAAATTATTCAAACAATCAATTAATTGAGGCTACAAAGAGATATAAATGGAAAATTCAATTTCCGATCACGATGATGTTATTTTCTATCAAAGATAAAGCAACTTCAAAGGTTATTACAAATCCAAATTTAATAGAGTACATTAGACAAGTGATTATTAACAAATTTCATGTTCAATCTGATGAACTTAGATACACATGGTTAAATGATCAATTACTCTTCATCATTAATACATATGAGACCATAAGATTAGATGATACGGTTAAAAATGTTTACACACTTTTAGAAAATAAATATCCTGAGTTTATGATTCAAATTACTTACTCAAGTCTAATTACTGAAGCTTCACTAATCCCTCAAACATATACACAACTATCAGAGGCTTTGATACACATTGATAATCAAAAGCTCGGTTTAAATATATTTTCTGAAAGTCAAGTTAAACTTCTAAATCTGCTAAAGAATCTGAATTATAATGATATGGCCAAATATATTAATGATAGATTGAAACCAATTTATACATATGATCAAAAACATCAGTCACAACTCATAGAAACCTTGTTTGCCTATATTGAATCAAAGTTCAACATAAAAAAAACAGCTGAGAAGCTGTTCATCCATTATAACAGTGTACGCTATAGATTAGAAGTTTTAGACTCTTTAGGGCTAAACATTAATGATAGTAAATCATTCTTCGATATTTATTTTGCATTATATTTACATATAAGTTTTGATGTCAAAATATCATAAAAAATGTCCGAAAGGACATTTTTTTATTAACTATTCTATAAAGTTTTCTTTAGTTCATAAATGATTAGCATGTATTTACCACTCGCTCTAATGATAGGTATAACCTCATCAGCTGCTTCATTAAAGATACTGGACTCATATCCATGTTGATCCATATAGCTGATGAGATCTTGTTTTTTAACTTTAGTCTCAAAAAACTTTTCAATGTCTTTGAAATCTTTTTTATCTAAATAGTGCGTATGCTTTCTAAAAAACTTTCTAATTCTTCGATATTCAGCACGTGATAGTTGACCATCATCTTCAAAAAAGACAAACAAAAGTATCATCAAAGCGAGTTTGTTCATATTTTTTTATAAACGCCTTCCCATGATTGATGTTTAATATCGTCTTCAATCTGAGTTCTTTTTCTCAAGAAAAAACCTCTTTGTTTTTGACCCTCTTTAATCATGCGTCGTCTTTCTTCAAGTTTCATCGCATGGAGAAGTCCACTTCTATTTGATGCCATAAAAATCCCCCTTCGTAAATAGTAATCTCATAATTCTCATATGAGATTTATTTTTCATTGAATGCTTGTTTGAGCTCATCCACAACAAGCAAATACTTACCACTACTTCTAAGTAAACTGCTTGCTTTTTCAATGGCGTCATTTAAGCTGCTTGCTTCGTACTCTTTTTGTTCTAGATAATCTAGAAACTCATGTTTTGATAACTTTGTTTGAAATAAATTTTTTATTTCATCATAATCTTCTTTAAATAAGTATTTCCGATTCATTTTGAAAAATGATTTAACAAGTGCATATTCTTTTCTGCTAATTTGATCATCATCTTCAGAAAATGCATATACCAAAACCATCAGTGCTAGTTTTACCATATTTCTTTGATATATATGTTCCCACTGATCATTTGGATTTTCTACATAAGGTCTATCTTCTTTTTCTAATCTTAAAAAAGATCTACCTTCTTGTCTATCTTCTTCTCTTTTTTCAACAAATCTTTTATATCTTATAAGACTTAATAATCCTCTTTGTCTTCTACCAAATAAGCTCATCGCATTGCCCCCATAAACTCTGTAACTATCATATTGTAATTTTTTTCTCTAGATTATTAACAATGAGTTGATAATCTTTATGCTTTTTAGATATTTCATACGATTCTTTAACTGCATCAAGAAAAATACTTTCTTTAAAGTCTTGTTCTTCCATATATCTTTTAAATCTTTCAATGCTCATCTTTGATTTTGCAGCATCTATAATTTCAGCTAAATCTTTTTGATCAATTAGGTATCTATGCTTTTTATAATATGTTTTAATCATTTTTAATTCATCTTTTGTAAATTCACCATCAAACTCATAAAATGCATATAGCATAATCATAATCGTGAGTTTAGAAACATTTCTCATATAATCTACTTTCCAAATATCGTTTGGATTTCCACTATAGAGCTTATTTTTCTTTTTGAATGCTTCGTTTCTTAGGTTTGTTCGATTTTTATTTGTCTCTGCCTCTACTTGAAATAACGCAACCACTAACTCATTTCTACCTGAAAATGACATGTTTCCCTCCAAATACG
This sequence comes from Tenericutes bacterium MO-XQ, assembly GCA_002838185.1. GTDB lineage: Bacteria > Bacillota_I > Bacilli_A > Acholeplasmatales > Acholeplasmataceae > Mariniplasma. Next base: position 1,766,818 of record CP017948.1, read on the forward strand.
CTTATTATTTCACTTGTTCTAAATAGCCATCTTTTAGTTCATCGATGTATGTTTTATATACTAAACTTCTTTTTACAACATTTTTAGCTTCTGCAATCGCATTATCTAAAATATCTTCTTTAAATCCACTATCTTTCATATATTTAACAAATATATCAATGGTCATCTTTGATTTAGCTAAATCAATAATCTCATCAAAATCCTTAGCTTCTAAAATATAGCGATGTTTTCTTAGATACTTTTTAACTTTATTTAACTCTTTTTCTGAGATGTCATCATCATCTTGTGCAAAAATGTATAAAAGAATCATTAGAGCTAATTTTGTTGTGTTCTTATAGTAGTCTAACTTCCATACATCGTTTGGATTACCACTAGCTAACTCTTTATGTTTTTTCATAAAAAGATCTAAACGAACTTCACCACGATTTTTTTCGTTACTGCTTTCTGCAATAAAGAAATCTTGAACTTTGTTTTCAGCCATACGTTTCACCCCTGTTTTTGTATTTATTATACCATAATTTCTATAAGAAAGATATTATCCCTTTAGTGTTCAAAGTAAGTTGTGTTAAAATAGAGTGAAAGCATATTTTGATATGCAAATGAAATAAATATTAGTAATAAAGGAAGGAATTTATAAATGAGTAAATTATATGATATAGGACTTATTGGTATTGCAGTTATGGGTGAAAACCTTGCATTAAATATGGAATCAAAAGGTTTTAGTGTTGTTGTATCATCAAGAAAACAAGACACCATAGATGCATTCTTAAAAGGTCGTGCAAAAGGTAAAAATTTTGCTGGAACAACAGATATGAAAGAACTTGTGTCTATGCTAAAAAAACCTAGAAAAGTGATGTTAATGATTAAAGCAGGAAATCCTGTTGATCAAGTGATTGAACAACTGATCCCTCTTTTAGACAAAGGTGACGTTATTATTGATGGTGGTAACTCTAATTACAATGATACTACTAGACGTAGTTTATACTTAAGAGATAAAGACTTACATTATATTGGAACCGGGGTTTCAGGTGGTGAAGAAGGCGCTCTAACAGGTCCTTCAATTATGCCAGGTGGACATAAAGAAGCTTGGCCAATCGTTAAACCAATCTTGCAAGCAATTGCAGCTAAAGTGAATGATGGACAAGTATGTTGTGATTGGGTTGGAGAAGATGGAGCAGGTCACTTTGTAAAGATGGTACATAACGGCATTGAATATGGTGATATGCAATTAATCTCTGAATCTTATCATTTATTAAAATCTTTAGTTGGTCTATCAAATGATCAAATGGCTCATGTCTTTAAGACTTGGAATCAAGGTGAACTCGATAGTTATTTAATAGAGATCACTTCTGAGATTCTAGCATTTAAAGATGAAAATAACGAAGCATTAATTGATAAAATATTAGATGCAGCAGGACAAAAAGGTACAGGTAAATGGACGGTAAACGCTGCTCTTGATGAAGGCATCCCGTTAACACTCATTGGTGAATCTGTATTCTCTAGATTCTTATCTGCATTAAAAGAGGAAAGAGTAGTCGCATCTAAACATTATAAAAAAGAAATTAAACCTTTAGAAAATGATCAAGATATTTTTATCGAAGATTTAAGAAAAGCACTCTATGGTGCGAAAATCATGAGTTATACTCAAGGCTATGAGCTCATGAAAGCGGCTGCTAAGACTTATGATTGGACACTTAATTATGGTGGTATCGCACTCATGTGGCGTGGTGGTTGTATCATTCGTTCAGTCCTCCTAGATAAGATCAAAAATGCATTCGATAAGAATCCAAATCTAACGAATCTACTGCTTGATGACTACTTCAAAGATACAATGAACAAAGTCATACCAAGTTTAAGAAAAGTAGTCTCTAAAGCCGTTTTACAGGGTATTCCTGTACCAACGTTATCTGCAGCACTTGCATATTTTGATGGTTATACGACTGATCGCTTACCAGCAAATTTGCTTCAAGCACAAAGAGATTATTTTGGAGCTCATACTTATGAGCGAACAGATAAAAAAAGAGGAGAGTTTTTCCACACCAATTGGACTGGAAAGGGCGGAACAACAACCTCAACAACTTATAATAAATAAATACTTATCTAATATAATAATATAAAAAACCCACATCCTATGATGCGGGTTTTTATTTATGTTCATTTATGTTTAATTTTATGAATGCCCATTATGATCTAAATCTTTATCTTTAAGATGTTTCAAGATGAACATAGTTCCAGCAACAAGCAATGGGATTTCCACAGTAAGCATTGTTAACCAATTCTCAAAATTATTGCGATAGAATCTAAATAGAAAAAATAGACCAACTGCCGGCGCAAACATTAAAAAACTGAGAATGAGTTCTTTCTTCCAAAGTAAGATAATCAATCCGATTAGGATTATGCCTGGAATAGAGTTTATGATAAACTCAAGTAACATGCCCTAAAATGTATCCGTTCCATCAAACGAATCAACAGACATTACAATGATGAAGGCTCCTAGTAGAATGACTAAATACTTACATATTTTGACACCCAGTTTCATACTATTACCTCCTATGTCTTCATCATATTCCCTATTTTTATTTTTGCAATATTCTATTACATTCAAGCATTTAATTCTTTCTTGATCTTCATTCTAATAATTAGTACAAATCGTTGTATCATAAAAGGAATATTTGATATCAGCGCTAACACTGGAGCCCAGATAAAAACTGGAGCAATAATCCATATGACAGGCCAATAAAATGGTTCTTTAGTAATAGGATGTACTTTTAAAAAATCAAAAACAAATACATCAAATATCACCGCAACATTTTGATAATGATCTGGGATCCCAAAAACAAACGATGAGTTTCTTATATTTACATCATAGAAAGTATATGGATTAATCCACCCTAATTGCAATAAGATAAACTCATTGATAAATATTAAAGCTAAGGTCATTAAAACCATTGCAGAAAAATATCCTATGCGTTTAAAGCTAAATACATGCAATTTAAAATATCCCATTAAAAATGGTGCTAAGAAAATCACTAAATGTGCATAATAAAATCTAATCACATCAAAACTAAACGCATCTTTTCTTCCAAAATAAATACTATCGAAAGTATCAAAGATTGCTTCTGTCGGATAAAGATATGCTGCAAGTCCTGATGCAATTCCCATGACTAACATATAGTCTCTTAAGACTTTATTTTTAGATAAAAACAAAAATGGAAATACCAATGTAGAAATGGCACATATATTTTCAAATGTTACTTTCCTAATTGATTCAGGAAATAATTCATTATACGGTGAAAACAGTAATTTTGCAAAATGTAATAGCCATGCAGACACTAAAAGACCTAGGATAAATTTGTTCTTAAAACCATCACTCTTAGTTTTTAAAAAACAGATAGACCCTACGGTAATAAGCGCTGCAAAAACAAAATACAAATAGTAATAGAAATTACCGATTTCAACATACATATCTTACACCTATTTCAACTTTCTTGAAACGTCATATATACCCCAATGCTTTTCTGGTTCATCAGGATCATCAGATCCTTTCCAAGGCTCATCAAATGCTTCAAAGAAAAAGACTGTAATTTTCTCCTTCTCACTCCAAGCATTCATTTCTTTCAAATATCTCTTTTGATTTTTCACATTAGCGAGTTCGGCTTTAATTTGTCTAGTACTAGCAGTTGGCCAACCAGCTTCTGTAATAATGACTTGTTTATCTTTATAAAATTCAGAAATTGTTCGATAATCTTCTATTGATACGTCAGTAGCTACTTCTATTTCTTTATTTAACCATGCAGGATAAGTATGAAGACTAATCACATCAACAGCTTTAGCTACTTCTTTCAACTTAGGAATCCAGTAAAAGAAATTCTCACAATAAGTAACAATTTGTGTCGTATGTTTTTTAAGCTCATTTACAAAATATAGAACTCTTTCTGGACTCACTAAATTTTCATTCCATTCAGGCACAGCTTCATTACCTGCTGAAACAGCTATAATAATATCATTATATTCGTTTACAAGTTTAATCAATTCTTGTAAACTGTGTTCGTTATAGGCAATATGGTTTTTAATTTCTTCATCAGTTAAAAGACCACCCCACTCACAATCAGGGTTTGATATTTCACCTAATAAGTCAATACCTAGCATAACTTTTAAAGATAAATTATGATCTCTAATCACTTTAAGTGCTGTTTTCGCATGTTCACTTGGATCATACATACGAATATAATCATAGTTGTTTTCTAAAATCATTAAGTCTTCTTTGATTTCTTCATATGAAGGATAAGTTTTTGTATGTGGATTTTGTCCTTCTCGATATCCTGAATAACAGATGGCTTTGCCATATGGTAATTTTTTCATGTTTGTACACCTCTTTTGTCGTTTCTTCTATTATATCAAAAACAAAGATTATTACATATCTATACTAGAAAAAAAGCACCTTCTAAAAGGTGTTTTAATTAAGGTATTCCCCATATATATACTAACATGAATATATTAAATAAATTAAATCATTAGACATTAAACCTGTTAAATCTTTAAATCATAAAACATAATACTTATTTTAAATCTATTGAGTTTCGTAAATCCCTAAACAATATCTTCAATTCAGTTTAAACCAAAAATCTATATATGAGGAATACACCTATATCTTACCACATTAATTTTAGAATGCAATCTTTTTGTATATTAAAATTTTCTAGGTAATAAATCGTCATCAATTGAGCGCTTTAAATCCCACTCTCTATGAGACTCTCTATCAATTCTATAGCTCCAAAAATAATAACCATATGCTTGTTCATATAGGTAAAGTTGTGCGTTTGCGAATGCTTTATAATATAATTCTTTTTCAAATGCATCTTTTGAATCAAAATCTCTAAGTCCTACAGACCACTCACCAACTATAACATCTACAAACTTAGATATTTTTTTGATCATTGCTAATCGATTCTTTAAAATCAAATCCATATGTTTTTTAAGAGGAACATTGTTATATCTTTCATCAAATACATGATATAAATGCAAGTCAAAAAGAACGTTTTCTTTATGTTTGAAAAATTGTTTCCATATTTCATCCTTTGGTCTAAACGCATCATGAAAAGCGATTGGTTTTTGCGTTATTTTCCTTAATTCAGTATATGTTTTCTCGTAAAAATTAATAATAATATCTAAATCAATGGTTACAAACGGTTCATTTAATACTTCTATTCCATAAAAAGATTCATACTGATGAAATTCTTTCACTAGTGTTTTTAGTATTTCAATGGTTTGATCGATATTTTTTTGATCCTTATGCCATTCCATGACTCCTTGAATGCCACCATTATCAAAACCATTTTGACATCCAGGTGCTGTATGCAAATCTAATAATATATTAATATCGTATTGTTTTGCCCATTTAAATGCTTGATGAATATATGCTCTTGATTCAACATATAAATCTGTGCCTTGATACCACCAAGGTACAGGAAGTCTTACATCTTTAATGCCGATTTTATTTAAGTATTTAAAATCTTCTTCAGTAATAAAAGTTTCATAGTGTTTAAATAGTTTTTCTCTAGCATGTGGTATTTGTTTCATGAAACAAGTCTCATCATGACATCCTTCTAAATTTTCAAAAAGACTTGGTTTCATCCAGTATTCTAAAACAAACCATCCGCCTAAGTTAACGCCTCTAATTTTTGCCATTTATATGCTCTCCTCTAATTGTTTCTTTAATTTTATAATATCCTTTTTTCCTTTTTCAGTTAATTGATAAATACCTCTTTCTACTCTTTCAAAATAACCATCATAGTTTTTTTGCAAGATAGATGCTGCCTTTTCAATACCAGTTTTCTCTTTAATCTCTTTTGGTGATGCCTTTGTGTTAGAAATCAAGTAGTTCCCAATATCTATAACTTGTTCTTTATATCTTGTGATTTTTTTGCCATTTGTTCCACCAATATTTTTATTATTTTTTCTAAGTCTTAATTCTTTATCAAGCATTGTCTTTCTTTTTTTATATCTACTGCGACTTAGATTTCTATCAAAAGGAACAGCTTCAATAATGACTTCTGCACTATCACCATTGACAATAATTAATCCAATTTCTAATCTTTTTAATAGATGTGTGAAATTTCTATATAAACTCTTGGATTGATAAATTGCGTCTTTTGGAATCGCAATATAAACTTGATCCAATACCTTTTGTCTATCAATTGCTTGATAAATGAGTTTTAAAGAGACTTTTGTTTTGAGTTCAACACCAATCATCAAATCTTGATGATAAGCTATCACATCAATGTCTTTCACTTCACCTTTAACATCAAAACCCTGGGATAAAAATAATTTTTTTACAGGTGCATAAAGCTCTGTTTCTTTCATAAACTCGCCTTCTTTAACATAAGTCCTACTGGGCAATGATCACTACCTAGTATATGGTCATATATGATACTATCATTTACATCATCAAGAAGTCTTTCACTGACTAAAAAATAGTCGATTCTCCATCCAACATTTTTAAGTCTGGATTGAAACATATAACTCCACCAAGTATATTTTACAATGTTCGGATAAAGCCTTCTAAATGTATCTATAAAGCCACTTTCTAGAAGTTTTGTCATCTTCCCTCTTTCTTCATCTGTAAAGCCTGGGTTCCTTTTATTTGATTCAGGATTTTTTAAATCAATGGGCATATGTGCCACATTTAAATCACCGGTATAAATGACTGGTTTTTTCTGATCTAGAAAAATCAAGTACTCTCGCATTTGATCTTCAAAATCCATACGCTCATCAAGTCTTAATAACTCTCTTTTTGAATTTGGAACATAACAGTTCACAAAATAAAACTCTTCAAACTCTAATGTGATGACACGACCTTCATGATTATATCCCTCGCCAAATAAACCATAAATCACATCTATTGGTTTTTTCTTAGTGTAAACCAAAGTTCCTGAATATCCTTTTTTATCTGCATCATTCCAATATTCATGATATCCTTCAAATGACCAAGATTTTTGCGAAGCTTGCATTTTAGTTTCTTGGATTGCAAAAACATCTGCTTGTTCTTGTTTAAAGAAATCCTCAAATCCTTTTTGCATAGCTGCCCTAAGTCCATTTACATTCCAACTGATCATCTTCATGTTGCCACATCCTTGTTCATATGATATAAAATCAATCATTTTTGTATACATCTATTATAGCAAATGATATGATATAAATACCTAATCAATTCAGATGAAATAAAAAAAGGGTGTGATTTAAGTGAAAAAAAGAATAATCTCAGGGCTCATTATCGGTGCATTATTAGGACTTCTATGTATTGGTGGTGCATATTTACGTAATCCAAATGGAAACGATTCAGTCTTCCTATTTTCTTTATGGTATAATCGTGTTTTAATGGGTCTAATTATTGCTATATTAGGAAGAACGAAAACATATAAATTTGCCATCATTAGAGGTCTCGTTTTAGGTGGTTTGATTTCTTATGCTTTTTATGTGACAACAAATTATCAAGATTTAATTAGCTTTTTAGCTGGTTTCTTATATGGCGTAATCATAGATTTATCATTATATAGATTAGATAAGAAAAGAGGATTATAACATGGACTATCAAAAAATATTAGAGGCAAAAGACTATCTAAGTCCTAAATTAAAAGAAATTCCTAAAATCGGTATGATCTTAGGGTCAGGTATAGGAAACTTAGTCAATCAAATGAGTGAAATCATAGAAATACCTTTTTCAAAAATTCCTTATTTTAAAACAACTTCTGCAGTTGGTCACAGCGGTGTAATTGTTGCAGGATATTTAAATGATGCGTATGTGATTGCGCTTAAAGGTAGATATCATTATTACGAAGGTCATACCTTAAGTGAAGTGACTTTCCCTGTGAGAGTATTAAAACTCTTAGGTGTTGAAACATTAATCATCACCAATAGTTGTGGAGCAGTGAATAAAGATTTTAATCCTGGTGAATTAATGCTGATCACTGATCATCTAAACTTAACTGGAAATAATCCACTCATAGGTAAAAATATTGATGAATTGGGACCAAGATTTCCTGATGCTTCCGAGATATATACAAAATCATTAAGAACAATTGCATTAAAAGAAGCTGAAAAGCTTAATATAAAGCTTAATGAAGGCGTATATGCTTGGTGGACTGGACCTTCTTACGAAACACCTGCAGAAATCAAAATGATTCGCACACTAGGTGCTGATGCAGTTGGTATGTCAACAGTTCCTGAAAGTTTAGTCGCATCTCACATGAACATGCAAGTTTTAGGTATTTCTTGTTTGACTAACATGGCATCCGGTATCCTTGATCAAAAGCTAACACATGATGAAGTCATTGAGGTAGCAGGTAAAGCTAATCAATCATTTTCAAAACTTATCTTAAATATTATAAAAAACATATAATAAAAAGCCTGAGTTCAATAAAAACTCAGGCTTTATTTTTAGTCATTTTCAGCAGTCTTAAGAAAACCATTCCCACACGTGCCAGTATTGAAGAGACTTAGCACTAATGGCTGCAATAATAAAAGTGAGAACTAATATAATTAGAAACGCAATGGATGTGCTTTTCATAAGACTCATATACTTATGTTTTAGTTCATATTTACCAACAACAATTTTTTGTTTTACGACATATTGATTTGTCATAGATTTAATCAATAAAAAGTATCTATAGGAGAATAATGCCATAAACATTGAAAAACTTAAGAATGTTAAGATAAAACCCATTTTAGGAATTAAAGGTATATAAGGCATAAAGTCTAGTGAACTTAGACCAAAAAGATAGTATATTGCTACAGCCCAAGATGAAATCACCAATCCTATAAATCCGACAAGTAATCCATACATCATAATGAGGATAGGAATTGCAAACAATGAAGTCGCTACGATATCAAACCATCTATGCTTACGATCAACATCATCATGACCATATGCATCAACAATCGAATCTATTTCTCCAATAAAAGTAATAATATGCTTTTCTTTTTTACCTGTTTCTAATTGATGATTGATGTAATCTTCATATTCATCAATAATTTCTTTAACATCTTCAATTTTTCTTTTCTTTAATTCTTTTTCTAGTTTAGCTAAGAATGTTTGTTTATCCATGATTTACCTCCAAAAATGTTTCTGTTACTTTAATAAATTCCTGCCAGTCTTTATATAATTCATTATATTTTTTTAAACCTAGTTCAGTAAGTTTGTAGTATTTCCGTGGTGGTCCTGCACTTATTTCTGATAAATAGGTGGTAACCATCTTATCTTCTTTTAGTTTTCTTAAAATAGGATAAACGGTCCCTGGTGATATCATCATACTTTGACCGATTCTATCTGAAATATCATACCCATATTGATCATTTTTTGATAACATGGACAAAACCAAAAGCTCTGTTACTCCTTTTTTAAATTGTATGTTCATAGTTTCTGTGTCCTTTCATGAATAGATATCTGTTGATCATAAAGAATATTTTGATTACTGCAGTATATATAATAACTAACCCTAAAAAATAAAGTAAATATACATAACTTATTATTTTTTCATCAATGTATCCAAAATTGATACCTAGTAACATTTGTATAAAAATGTTTTCTTGACTAAAATCAAAAAATATATTTAAAACGATAACATAAATTAAATATATCGTTGTGAATTTAAAAATACTTTTACTTTCATTAAGGTCAATTTTGCCATGAGAAATCATAATCATACTGCCAATAAATAAGATGGTGTGATTGATAAGAGCGACAATGGTAATAATCGTTCCTTGTTCTCTTATAAATATATGACCTACTAAAGAAAATGCTAGAAGATAACCTAATCCAGATATAAATGCGATAAATGAAGCAATACTATTGAGTTTCTTCAAATTAAATAATACTGTTATCGAAAAAACAAAATATGATATCGTGGAATACTCAATAGGAATCTTAGTCAGTTCAAGGTTTAGTCCATATATGGTATACTCTACAGTTTTATAAAGCAAAAGCAATGCACATATAAATTTAATGAAGATGCTTTTCTTTGGACTTCTCAAAATAAATCTAGTGATTAGTAGTATTGTAATCAAATATATAATCCCTAAAATATACATCATCTCACCTCTTATACTTAGTCTACTACTATACATTTTATAATAGTTAGGATTTAATGTCAATAAAAATCCGCGTCTTCAAGGCGCGGTTTTTCTCATCGCCTTCAAGGCTCATTACTGGCGACCCCCATTTGAGGGTCTTTTTATTTGCCCAATTGCCTTTGTCACCCTTACTTACCCGTAAACGGGTCCTTATACTCTTTTAGACTTCTCTTGTCTTTAACTTGGTCTTCTAATTCTTGATTCCGGATGTAGTTTTCGACTGTTTTTTTGTTTAGACCTACGGTCGAAACATAGTACCCTTCTGACCAGAAGTGCCTAGATCCATAGTTATATTTTAAGTTTGCATGCTCGTCAAATATGATCAAGCTACTTTTACCTTTCAAATATCCCATGAATGAACTTACTGCTAGTTTTGGTGGTATCTTGACGAGCATATGTATATGATCACTCATGGCATGTGCTTCGACTATCTCTACGCCTTTGTATTCACAAAGTCGCCTCAAATATCTGCCTATATCACTTCTTAGCTTACCATATATTGCTTTTCGTCGATATTTCGGACAAAATACAATGTGATATTGGCAGTTCCATTTTGTGTGTGATAAACTACTAGTGTCATCGTTTCTCTTTGACATCGGTGATAGAATCCTCCTTGGTTTGATTGGTGTAAGGCAATTGGTTATGTCCATTATACCAACCAAGAGGATTCTTTTTGTTTATCGCTTCCGCTTTTCTGGTCTCACCCGCATAGCAGGTGGTTTTATGTTACTCTTCGAGCAACATAATAAAAAAACTTCTTTTGCAGAAGTTTTCTTAATATATCAGTGATGATATCGTATAGATATCAATAAAAATAATATCTATTTCGTATGAAACATGCTGAATATTTTCTCATTTAGTAGAGCATATATTTTTATCACCCAATAATAAAGAACAAATAAAATGATGATATTAAAAAGCTGAACAAAACTTATAATACGTCCTGGAATTCTTTCATTTAAGTCTAATAATATGACAATAAAATGTGTTTGATCAAAAGATATCAAATAACTTACAGCTAATACATAAATCGTATAGATAACTGTGTAGTTCATGATGATTTTTAAATCACTTTTTTGATACTTATGAAATGTCATTAAGAATAAACTACCCATAAATAAAAACAAATGATTGATCAACGCTGCAATCGTTAAATAGACACCATGATTGATAAATGATCCATCGCCCATAAATGGAAATGCAATTAAATATCCAAAGCCCGATAAACAAGCAACAAATCCAGCAAGACCATAATATTTCTTTATTTTAAACACGATAACAAATGAAAATATAAAATATGCGAGTGCTGAATACTCAATAGGTAATTTTGTTAATTCTCCACTTAATAAATAATAAGCATATTCGATGACTTTATAAACAAGCATAACAATACTTAAAATCCAAAGCACTTGGCGTTTATGTCTGATGTTAAGCATGATAAAAGAAATGATTATTAAAGAGATACTTAAGAGCAGTCCATATACATTCATCTTTAAACCTCCACTTTGATTAATCTAATTATAAGTCATCCATACTATTTATACAATCATAAAGAAAAAAACCTCTTAAACTAAAGAGGCTTTCTTGTCTTGAACTTTTTTAATTTCAACTAAACTCATTTCAAAGACTTCGTCTTCTGATTTACCTGATGTATTTAAGATTACATAAGGGATATCATAAACTGCACATTGTGCAGTAATCTTTGTCACATAATCTTTTAATAGACTTTTGAAGTATGATTCATTTTTATCAAAGTTTTCGATTTCTTGTTCTCTACCTCTTGATAAAACACGATCTCTAAAGTTTTCCCAATCTACATCTAAAATGATATAAATGTCAGGCTTTTTTATTTGATTCATGTATGCATGAAACACACCATTATACATATTCATGATGGTTGGCATTCTTTTTAAGTTATGTTGTGCAAATAACCAGTGTTCAACTAAATCACGATCAACTATAAAATTTCCGTTATATTTTTGTTGGTTAAGCCAATGGTTATGAATAAAATAGATTTGAAGTAGCATTTCTACATCATTTTTTTGTTCATAAAGCCATTTTAATAAGGTATTAAATACCTCATCATCTTTTTCAAACTCTTCCATCACAGGTATATCTAATGCCTGTCCTAAGCGTTTGACTAATGTTGATTTACCTGAGGCAATCATGCCTCCAACTGATATCTTCATTTTTTATAACCTCTTCATTTCCAACATTAAAAAATAATGTTTACATATGAAAATAATATCATCTAAGATGAGTTATTGTCAATTGTTAAAACTAACTTTTAATAAATATGATTAATAATTTCTTGATGACTTAGATTTTGAATATTTATCATAATATTTCTTTTTTGATTTCGTTTTTTGATAAGGTGCTTCTTTTTTATTTTTATCTGTTGAGTAAGCTTTTTTTCTTGTGTTTTTTGATCCACGTTTTGATTCATTCCCTTTTTGAGCTTTAATGATTTTTAATTCATTTTTTGTTTCATTCACTCTAATGGTTGTATGAAAAGGCTGATCTTGGATTACAGGAATTTTAATTTGATTTGTTTTTTCTATTGCTCTTAATAAATATGCTTCATCTTGAGAACAAAAGGAAATGGCAATTCCGGTTTTTTTAGCTCTACCTGTTCTACCGATTCTATGTACATAGGTTTCTGGTGATTCTGGTAGATCATAGTTGATAACATGCGATAAGTCATCCACATCAATTCCACGTGCTGCAATATCTGTAGCAACCAAAACTCTTAACTTTTTGGATTTAAAATTGTTCAAAGCTTTTTGTCTCATGTTTTGTGATTTATTGCCATGAATAGCGTCTGCCTTAACGCCATATGATAATAATTCTTTAACTAATTTGTTTGCCCCATGTTTAGTTCTTGTGAAAACTAAAACAGAGGCCATTTTAGGGTTAACTAGCAAATCTATAAGTAAATTTGTTTTATCTTTTTTAGTAACATAATATAAGTTATGCTCAATGATATCGAGCATCGCTTCCGGTGGTGTGATTTCAATTCTTGTAGGATTTATTAAAAGCTCATTAGCAAAAGCTAATATTTCTTTTGGTAAAGTTGCTGAAAACATCATCGTTTGATGCATGTTTTTAACATAGGATACTATTTTTCTAACATCCTTGATAAATCCCATGTCCAACATATGATCTGCTTCATCTAAAACCAAATATTTAACAAAATCTAATTTGACTAATCCTTGATTAATTAAATCTAATAATCTACCTGGTGTAGCAACTAATATATCTACACCTTTTCTTAAAGCAATCTCTTGACCTCTTTGTGATACTCCACCATAAATCACTTCTGTTTTCAAACCCATATTTTTAGAGTACCCTCTAAAACTATCTTTGATTTGTTCAGCCAATTCTCTTGTTGGTGCTAAAACTAAGGCTCTAATATATTTTTTATCATATGGTAATTTGTCTTGATATAGTCCTTGTATGATTGGTATTGAAAAAGCCGCTGTTTTACCGGTTCCTGTTTGTGCACTTGCGAGCACATCTTTTTGGTTTAAAAGCACAGGAATTGCCTGTTCTTGAATCGGTGAAGGTATATCATAACCTTCTTGTTCAACTGCTTTTAGTATTTCTGGGATAATTCCTAATTTATTAAATGACATCTTTTCTCCTTGTGTCCGCTTTTTAATGAATAAATAATATTTATTCCATAAAAAAAAGCGTTGTATTAAAGCTAAACAACGCTTATAAACTTCTTTGTTAAGTTTGCGGTATATAACTATAGCTTCTCTTATTTATGTATTTAGAAGCATACTTATCATATCATAAATATTCATATAATACAATTGTTTCATTTGATATAAAAAATACATTGCATAATAGAGAAAAATACTTTATAATTAAATTAACTTAATAAGAATTGTTGGTGTATTTTAAATACATAACAGGGAATCAAGTTAATTGCTTGAGCTGTCCCAGCAACCGTGATACAGACGAAATGCAAATAACCACTGCTTATAGCGGGAAGGTGCATAGTAGGATGAAGTTTAGCCGGTAGACCTACCAATAAATTCTAATGAGTAACAGTCTTCTGGGATCAAAGAGTGTAAATAACTTCTTTTTTGTTATTTGCCGTGTCCCAGTGACATGGTTTTTTTATACTAAAAAGAGGAGATTTGAATGATGAAAAAGACCTTAGTTTTACTGCTTGTTGTTTTAAGTGTTCTTACACTTGCTGGGTGTCAAGATGGAGAACAAGAGGTTACTGATACGGTAAAACCTGTAATCAGTGGCACACATGATGTTAACTTAGTTTTAGGAGATGAAGCTCCAAACTGGCTAGAAGGTATAACCGCAACTGATGATGTTGATGGGGATATCAATGTAGATGTCGATGCTTCTGATGTTAATTTAGAAGTTGCTGGTATGTATGATGTGATCTACACCGCTACTGATGAAGCGGGTAATACAGAAACAGTAACAATTAAAGTTACTATTAATGATCCAGAAGTTGACGCATTTTATGTTTCACTTACTAGTTTAGAAGGTACTGAACTGATGAATGAAACCATTGAGTTTGATGCTGATTTAGAAACACCAATTGTTGAACTCATTGATGGTGTTATTGATTTAGATTACACTGTTTTTGATTTTGGAACGATGATTAATGGTGTTGATGGACATTATCCAAAAGAGTATGGCGCAAGCAATAACTACTACTACCAAATCATAGTTGATGGCACACCAATCATGACAGGACTTGATCAAGTTGTTTATCAAGATGATATGACGATTGAATTTGTGGAAACTTCTACATTATCAGAACTAGACCAACAAGTTGATGATTTTATTTATGATTTTATTGATAATCATATGGATAGTTATCTGATTGATCAAGGCCCAGATTATTATGTGTTAACTGCTGCATATCAGCTTTATCAAAAGGGCTATATCACAACAAATATTACTGAATCCTATGTCTATGATCCAGTAGAAATAACAAATGCTTATCTTTCTGATTTAACTGTAGGTCAAATATTAAGACTCGCATTATTTATGAAAGTTGAGGGATGGGATTTAACGCCTGTTAAAGATTATCTTTTGACACTTGAAGTGACCAATCCTTATGAAATAACTTCTTACTTACAAGCACTCATGATTGTTGGTGAAACAAATGAAACAATTGCTTTAGAACTTATCCAAAATGACTTTTTAGATCCAGATTTTGTGGGTATGTCTTATAGTGCACTCTATGGATATGATTCAATTACAGGTTTTGATACATACTTAACTGATTCATATGCTTACTTAAGTGCTGCTTTATCTGAAGACGGCATTGTTTCTTGGGGAAATGCAAATGCAGCATCTACTGCAACCATCATCTTAGGACTTGTTGCTCAAGGCATCAATCCTGAGGATGAAGCCTATCAAACAAACGCTGTAGGTCTTGTTGAAGCACTTATGGCTTATGAATCAGATGGAGCATTCAAATGGATGTTGACTGACGAAAATGCTGATTTAATGTTTTCAACACCACAAGCATTTAACGCACTAGTTGCATATAAACTCTCAAGGGATGTTTGGGGATTTCCAGCAACGCATTTATTTGACTTAGATTAAACAAAAAAGGAGGACTCTCATGAAACCTATTGTATTAAAAATCATTTTAACGATTACAGTCCTCCTTTTTGGCTTTTTAATTATTGAATTTGTTTTCGATAGAGATTTGATTCATGAAGCCGGAGACATTGAACTGATCATCATGGATGAAAATCAGGAAGTATTATTTCATGAAATCCTTCCTTATGAAGAAAATAAATCATTTTTTGATATTTTAAATGAACGTTTTACATTAACGTGTGCAAATCAATTTTATCAACCTGATAATACTTGTTCTTTTAAATTCAATGTGATGGGACAAGAAAATCATGTGGTTTTCGGCATTAAATCTGAAGATTTTGAAGTGATGACAGACTGGGACAATACTTTCTTAAATATTGAGATTTATGATGGAGAAAACTTTATTGATGCTAATCAAGGATTTGATATGATTGAACTCGATAAAGTAGATAAGATAAGAATCGTTATCGATGATGCGAGGTAGATGAAATGAAGCTTACTCAAAAAAAGACAATTAAAGATTTAACAATTGTTGTGGTCGCAGCCTCAATTCTTTTTGTACAACAACTTGCATTATCATTTATTCCAAACGTTCAGTTTTCTATACTACTTGTTGTTTTATATACGAGAGTCTTAGGATTTAAAAAAACAATGATGATTGTAACCATTCATGTGATTGCAGTCAATTTATTCTCACCAATGGGTCCTGTATCGCCAGTACTCATGCCTGCAATGTATTTAGCTTGGATTTTAATTCCTATACTACTTACCACAGTGCTCAAAAAACTCAATTCTGCGATTTCATTATCGATATTTGGATTTTTCTACGGGTTTATCTATGGTTGGATATTTATACCATTTACAGTGTGGTTTTTAGATAGTCCATTCTTACCCTATTTAATCTGGGATATACCTTTTGAAATCATTATGGCGATTTCAAACATGTTATCGATATTATGGTTATATGATCCACTTAAAAAAGCGCTGATTCATCAACTTGATCAGACGCATCATAAACATATAGAAAAATCCTCAGCAACCAGCTGAGGATTTTCTTTATACGAATATTTCTTGATATATTTCATAGAATTTTGTAATCCAATCATACTGTTCTTCGAAAAAACTATGTGCTATGTCCTCTAGGCCTTGAGCTTTTATTATGGTTGCGATAATCTCATAATGTCTTACAGGAATCATTGCCATCATAAATCTAATCATATCTTGATGAATGAATTTATGTTTTTTTAAAACATTTATTGTATCCATGACATCTTTACGATTAAGCTTGTTAAAGTTTGTTTGATCAAAATAAGTCATATAATCTACCATAGGACTTAAAATTCCTGAAACATCATAATCAAGTATCATAGCGCTTTGCCTATGATCAATGATTATATTACCTGTATGTAAATCCCCGTGACAAAATCCTTTTTTCAGGTGTTTGACTTGATCAAAAAAATAATCTCCCATAAGTTTTAACTTATTAGTTTTTATCTGGTCAAAATTTATAGTATCTAGTATTTCTATATATCTATCTATATAAAACAGATGATTTCTTTCAATCAGAGAATGAGGATATGAATTCATCAGTTTATGCATTAAAAAAACAGATTCTAAAATAGGTTTTTCATGTTTGTTTTTATCTGCTACCTCTCCTTCAACATAATCAAACAAAACACCAGTTTTTCCTTCTAATTGTATAAAAGGTTGGTTTGATAACGTGTTATAAATCTTAGGAGCGGGACCTTGATTTTCATATAAGTATCTCATGATACTTACTGAACTTAATGCTGACTCTTTTTCATGACTACGATAAATCTTAAACATATATGATTTATCATTAGATTTTACATGATAAACTTTTCCAATCATATCTCTAAATAGTTTCATCTCTATGATTGTTATACCATATGCTTTTTCTATTATTTTTTTCAATCAATCACACTCCTTTCACTTTATAATAAACACTTGATTACTGTTATTTTGTTCAATCAACATTAATGGGTTAATCCATTAAATCTCGCTTTATATATCAATTTGTTTCATTTGCTCAAACACTTGATCATAATCACGATCTAATTCAAACACTTCATAATCTAGACCTAGTTTTTTCATCACTTTTTGTTCTAAGTTTTGGCGATACTTACCATATCTAAGCATGCCTTCTTTTCCTAGAAAATTGAGTGTTTTTGCAAAATGTGTAGATTCTAAATAAATGACAACCTCGTCGATCCAATCTCTATATTTGTCAGGTTGATCAGTTCGTCTTTCTTCGATTGTTTTATTGAATATATGTTTAATATTATTTTGATAAATATAGAAAATCGTTGGATTTAACTTTAAAAGCGGTTTTATTAATTTTTTAAAATAATCAATAATTTCTTCCTTACTTTGATTATAGTTTAAGATTAACTCTGTGATATGGTTTTGCAAGAATATGCACTCAAAAATATAAAGTGTGTCTCTATCATAGTGGTTGCTAAAATATTCATATCGTTTTAAGTGTGTTTCTAAAAATGTATTTAAATCACTAGTTCTATATATTTCAAAAGACTTCATATCATCATAAAATGCTTGACTTACTTCTTCATGTCTCACTCTAGTGTATGCAGTGATGAACTTATCATCTTCTTTTTTTGTTAATCTTAAAATTTCATCTTTTAATACTGGATATTTTTTTAAAATATTATCAAATTGATCTTTATCCATAATGGTACACCACGCGAGATCAATCGGATGAAGATCACCTTCAGAAAATTGAACAACTCTGATACCCTTTGACTCATAATATTTCTTTAGTTTTTTAGCAAAAGTTGTTTTTCCACTACCAGGTAATCCTTCGATAAATAATAGCTGATGCTTCATATGTTCACCTCGATTCAAAGTTTATCATTATGATACTCTATTTTTCCTATTTTATCAATAAACCAAAAGAAAACCGCAATAAATTGCGGTTTTTAAACTACGGAACATTGATTTCTTCAATATCAATATAGTAGGTTCTAGATTCATTAGCATTCATAGTATAAGTGCCATTAATTAATTGATCTGTTAGATAAAATTTAATGTTTTGGTAATAAGGATTATCAATGAGTGTTCCATAAAATACCTTCTTATCCATGACGATGCCATCTATAAATCTCTCATAAAAATAATAATTAATACCGTATGAATCTTTATATATGAATTCAACTGTATGAACATCTTTAACATGAGTATAAACACCTATAGTCATTGTTTTTGGACGATAATCTTCGATTGGCATCATCGTTCCTATGTCATATAAATCATACTCGATGCTCACGTCATCGCCATAGTAATCGTACAAGACTCGTCTTATCTCAGGATGATCAATTGATGCTTTCTCTGATACATTGATGACTAAATCTTCTAAACTTTCATTATTGAATTGATACGTGATTTCATAGATTTCTGGAGATCTTTGATCAACATAAATCACTACATCTTGGTTAACTTCAACAATCTCTATATTTTGACTCATCTCTTGATCAGCATATAAGTTAATCACTAAAATATTACTATAATTAAATGGTATCTCATAAAAATTATAGAGAAATGCTAATGCATTAAATGTATGATCTTCAGTATAACTTATAACAGTGATGATTTCATTCGTGTGAATATCTTTGTAAGTTATATCGTAGGTTCTTGGCAAAATTGTCTTTATATATATAGTTTGATCTGATGTCATCGTTAATTCATCTACTTCTTCTGTTAATAGTTCATCAGTATAGAGCATAGCATCATAATTGAAATAAACTGGGTTTATAAATTTATAGATATCATCAACTACATATGATTGATCAATGATTGCGTTATTTTCTATATAAAGTTCATATGACTGATCATCATTCATAAAATCAAATATCACATGGTGATAATTCATCACATTCTTTTTAATATAAATCGTTAGATCATCATCAATGAGTTGTTCAGTTACAGGCATGGTTAATGCTTCATCTAAAAACATCTCATATGATTCATAAAGTGGATCAACCGTAGATAGATATACGTTAATAATCGCTTTTGATAATCCAAAACTATACGGATGCTTCATAACATGCGTTTGATCTAAATCGATATTAATGATTTCTAAAGTAAACACATCATCAAAAACTTCTGCATAAACTTCAATACCATCTTCAAAATCACCTGTAAATGATCTATCAAATGCATCAGAATCAAATAATCCTAAAAGCACATATCCGTAAGCAGAAACTGTATCTTCAATATATTCTCCTCTATAATCCACTGCGATGGAATCTATATATGTACTACTAAAAGCATTATATAAGTGCATCGTAAAGGTAACTGGTTCAACAGGCTTGGTTGTTACAAACAGCTGATAAACACTTTGATCAATGATATCATTATCTAAGACAACTTGTGTTAATCCTTGGTCATAGTAAACTTCATCAATCTCATAATACGTATCAATCTCAAGTGTTAAGATATCAGACTTAAACAAACTCATATCTTCAAGATTGAAGACAAAAGGTTCATAAGCATCAACAATTTCTCCATCAACCATTTCATATATGCGAAGTTGTTGTTCTACATTAATCTTAACCCATAACTCCAAATCACTCACCTGATCGCTAGGTACATAAGGTATGGTCATCGCTTCATCTATATATAACCCTTCAATAAGTTTAGAATCAAATGGTGTATCATAATAATTTGATATAAGATTTGCAATGATACGACTCGTTGGAATATATGAGTAACTGCTTGTAAATGTTGTATCTTGATTAAAGTGAAGCGTTAATGTTTGTGTCGTTTCTTCTTTTAAATGTACATATAAGTTGATATCTTGAGTTAACTTATCTGTAGGATAATAAACATCTAATCCTTCAAGATCATATGATATAAAATCAATCTCATATCTATACGGATTTCTAATGCTAATAACTCTTCCTAAAGGATCATTTTCTAAACCATATTGTTTATCGAAATCAAAAATAAAATCACCTGATATAAATTTTATATCCACTTCTAAAGCTTCTTCTTTAGGTTTAGTTACAACATTTAATGACATATCTCTTGTTACAACAAACGGTGTTCCCAAAGATGATTTGAAGTTAGAGTATTGGATATAATCAATTTCATAAGCTTCAGGTATAAAACTTTCTAAATCATTTTCTGTGATTTCACTGCCCAACATTGCATCAAATACATATGAATTTCCTAAAACACTAAGTCTTACAGTTCCAAGGTAAACATCATGATAAATCAAACTTAAATGAAGATCTTCATTAACTAAAAGCTGATCTTTTACAAAGATAGATCCATCTTTTAAATATCCACTGACTTGATAGACTTCATCCATATAGGGTTCTAAATCTATCTTGTCTCCTTGATCATATGCACCTAATATATTTATTTCAATAAACCCATAATTATATGTATTGATTAGACCATCGGATGTAATTTCGTACTCAAATTGATCGCCTTGATAAATAAATCTTAGTTGATCATCTATATCACTCACATCAAATGGATAATTACTAAACTGTTCTGTGATATCCATTAATCGATTGGTGTATATATACATTTTTCCAGTTGTTGTTTGTAGTAATAAATCTCTAGTTTCATTATTGAATTTATAATACTCGATGTCTAAATCGCTAAATACTGTTTCAGACAAATTAATGATCTGTTGATACGCGTTAAATGAAAAGATTCGGTTTTGATTTGTAATAAAATATCCACCTTTAAGATCAACAAATTGTTCCCCCTCATTTAGCATATTGCTCATGTCGACATCATAAAAGATGTCATCCAAGTAAATCATAAAAAATTTTCCATCTGTTGTTAGATATGATAGTGTGTAATTACTAACAAATATAAACGCCAAATTTCTTCCATTGATAAGGATATCATCACATTTAGTAAACATGTTTTGTGAATCTACCGTTATAATTTCCGGAAAATAGAGAAGTGCCTCTGTTAGTGCATAAAAATTACCTTTATTTGTTATGATTGAATAAGTATAGTTGTAATACTCGTTATTCAATAAATACTCATTTTCTTCAAAATCGAATGAGGATGATACATCTATACCCGAAGAGGCATTGATTGTTTGATCGTTGATATCAATCATTCCATATAAAATGATTCGACCTTGATTTGTAGTAAATAAATATCCACGACTCATAGGAGTTACTCTTATAATCGATTCATTTTCGTTCATCATTGTGATTTCAATCTGATCTACTGTGATTTCGTTATCACTAATCATTCTACTCAAATATTGATCGCCTTTTTGTGTCGTTAAGAGTGTTGTTACAGGGTCTACAGAGATAGCATTTATAATATATGCATCTTCTAGTTCGGTATTTCTAAGCTTTATGGGTTCAAATAGTTTTGATGTATGTGATCCATCAATCGAATACATGTCTTCTTTGTATAAATAGAGTCTTCCATCTCTTAAAATAAGATCATCAGATATTTTATTCTCTGGAATTTCGAAAGCTATATGTTCATAAGTTACATATGATTTTTGATTTAATTTTGCATAAATCTTTTGATCAACATCCAATAAATCTTGATTAAAATCAAAGGTTGACTCAAAGAAAATATCTTTATAATAACCTTCTATGTTTAATCTGTATGCATTAGGTACGACATCACTCATATCAGGCATCTGATTGTTAGTGACATTAAATTTAAACATCGCATCCTCTGTAAACACAATGGTTAGGACTTGTTCTTGTTCTACTTCCCATTTTGCATATAAAGTCGTATGATCTCTGATGACTTCTTCATAAATATAGAGTTGTTGATAATCATCATCTTTATACCATCCTGAAAAAACATAACCATCTTTGATGGGTACATATATATTTGGTATTTCATTAATCTTAACATCAATAGCTTTATCAAGACTTGGTACTCCTGTAGAAAAAGTGACTAAAAATGTTTGGTCAATTGATATCCATTTTGCATAGAGTGTTAATTTGTTATTGTCTAAGAATGTTTGAGATGACACCTCATCAATAAAACTATCATCTAAATACCATCCCATGAACTCATAACCATCTTTTGTTGATTCTGGTAAATCAAATTCCAAATCTGATTTATCATAAGTTATAGACTCAATTGATGATCCGCCATTGGTTTCAAAATCGATGGTAACCTTATTTTTATCTTGACATCCAGCCAAAATAACCATCAGTACAATGATGATTACCATCAATTTAATTGTTTTTACAATATCTTTATATGTATATTTCATGGTTGTTCCCCCTTCTTTTTATACATGCATTCATTTAATATCTTCTTACTACTTTTAAATAAAGTGTCATGTCTCCTCCAACAACAACCGTTAACGATCCATCAGTCATCGCTTCATCCGTATAGAAATAAACATCATAACTATATGGATCTTCAAATAGTTTACCAAAGAATAAAGAATCTTCTAAAATGTCTCCTTCTTTAAATAGTAAATGTTCACTTATTTTATTTCCATCAAGTTCATAAATGAACTCTACAACATATATGGGTTTAACTATGATTTCTACATTAATTACATCTCTTACAGGAGAAGGCGTCAAATAAAACTCTAATTGTTGCATTGGATCATAGTGTTTATAAATATAATTAAATAATTCATCTTGGTAAAGACTATCTGTTTCATAAACTTCTAAAATAAGGTCGTCTAAACCGGAGTCACTAAAATCGTATGTGTATGTTATAATTTCTGGAATCCTATTTACAACATAATATGTTTTGTCGCTATCTATATCATCAACAGAAATTGGCATTGTCAATGCTTCATCTTCATAAAACTCAGTGATAAAAACATCTCTGAACTGATAAGGAACACTCATTTGATTATAAAAATACTCAGATAAAACATATTTTAAACTAGCAGTACTGCTTATTTCGCTTACACTAAGTATTTCAGAAGTTTCTCCATCAATAAATGTTATATTATAATATTGAATTTCAGCAATGTGAATGTAGATTTCATCAATCTCACTAGGCACAAACCCACTAATTTCTGATGTCATTTCTGCATCCTCATAAACATTGACTGGGTACTGATAAAAATCTTCGTATCTCATTGCTAGTTGTCTATAAATAAAACCATGAACATCTATATACTGGTTATCATAAACATAAACGGTAAATGAATCCTCATAAAAACCACTCACATTAAACGTTACTGGAATTAATGCTTCTTCTAATACATGTTTAATGTAAAATGTTCGATTCTCATTAATTTTCATCTCAAATACCATCTGAGTTAACTCTTCATCACTATACATATTAAAATCTTTTATCATAGGATTTTGGTTGATCAAAAATGCATGGATTGCATCAAAGTTTAACATTTCATCAGAAGGATACTTAAGTTCATAGGTCTCACCTAAATCTGTATCTATAAGTGTTAAATTAACATATGATGCATCTGCAATTCCATATAGCTCTAACCCTTCATAAGTCTCACCATAATATCTAGCATCAAATTGATCACTGGTAAATAATCTAACGTCATCATAACCACTTAGTAACAAGTAATATGATACCCCATAATAGCGATCATAAACATCAATCGTTTCAATATAAGTTTTTGATAAATCATACATATGTACTTTTACTTGAACACCCTCTATAAACTCAGAAGTGTAGTAAAAAATCCATTGTTGGTCTAAATCTAGAACATCAGTATCAACAGGTAATTCTAAATTAATATCATGATAAAGATTTCCAACATCATATGGATGACTTTGATAAATGATATCCATAAGATTCTGTTTTGTTAAAATGTCTTTCTCGTTCCATAAAATGTAATAGTCATCAACGATATTTCCTAGTAAATCAACCTCATATAGTTGAATATAAGTTAATAAATCATATGTAATCCAAATGCTCATACTTTGATCAGCTATATACCCGTCATTTATCACTTCTGTTTTTAACTCATCAAAAAACATCTCTATATCAAACACAGGATAATATTCACCATAATAATAATCAATTATACTTATGATTCTATATTTTGTGATTTCAAAATCAAAGTTAAAAGGAAGTTCAATGACTTCTGTATCATTTAAATAAATGGTTAAATATTTAGATTCCTTAAGTTTTGTAGATGCGTACAGTGATAAACCAGGTTCAACTGTTTGATTTGGATCATATAAAGCTGTCATATCAGCATCTAAAAAGATTTCATCAACAACATAAGGCCAAGGGTCGATTCGATCTACTATATCTTTTAAAAGGTCACCCTCTAAACCATAATATGTTTCTTTCCCATAATATAAGGCTTCTGATGAGAAATGAATGTCAATTGGAATAGCTTCTTCTTTAATTTTTGTATAGACGTTGATGCTCATTGGAAATGTTTGATCTAAAGTTTCAAATGGAAGTTCAATTTTAACACGGTAATTTTCTTCATAAATGAAATCAATGATTTCTGTGTTATTTAAAAAAGGTTCTATATCCTCTATTGTGATGGTTTGACCACTTCTATATCTTAAGAGCCCTTTTACTTCTCCATTAATTTTAATAGTAGCTGAATTTTCATCATTATATTCCCCATATAGTTTCATGGTTATATCATATTCAGTCATGGTTATATATCCTGGTTTTTCATCAGATGGATTGTACAAATAGCCAGAAAGTTCATAGTTATCATCTTGATAGGTTTCAATCTTGACTTCTTCACCTACTTCATATGGACCATCTATTCTATAAGTTGAAAATCCAAATGTTGTTTTTTGGATATCCTCATATTTATCAAACTTGTAATATGAATTTCCATATTCAAGATAAAAACCTTGATGTAAGGTGATATCATCAAACTCGATGCCAAGTCGATCAAAATGATATGTTAGATCACGTATAAACCCTTCTGATTGTGAAAAAATATCATTTTCAGATGTGTGCATATACATGATTTTTCTATCATCTGAGATTTTAAATGACTCAATGGTTAAATCATGAGCCAAAAGTTGATCTATCCTATATGCATATTGATTTGTATTTATCTTAAATAATCTACCAAGGTTTGTTAAAAGCGTATCATCAAAAACGAGGATGATCTTTTCATCATCTAAAAATTCACCAAAGGATCCTATCAACTCAAAATTATTAAAATCTTTCAAAATATAATGTCCCTGCTCTGTTAATATATTAACAAAATCTTTACTCATATATACATAAATGATTGGGTCATTTTCACGATATAAATATGTAATTTCCATAAAGTCTTGATTTAAATCATCAATTGTCATATCAAATATATCATATGTCCATAATAAAGCTGTTAATGAGAAAACTCTACCCTTTGTTGTCGTTAAACTCATGGTCATGTTGACTTGATTTGTTATATCAAATGATTCATCTTCATCTAACTGAAACTCATCTGATACATCAACCTTATTATAATTTTTACTATGTGTTTGATAGATAATTTCACCATCAATAATTACTCTTTGTTGATCAGTTAAATATACATATGCATCTCCAAATGGAACGATTTGTATGACTTTTTCATCATTGTTTAAATCAACGTATGATTCCATGTCTTCTATGACTGATTCATCTATGAGAAACCAATAAAAAGCAATTTTTTGAGTCCCATCTTTTAAATTAAATAGAAAGATTTGGTCATCTGCAAATGTCTTAACACTTTCTATGTGCCCTTGTATACCGCTTCCCATAATAAGGGTAACTGGTCGCCAAATTTGCGCAGTTTCATTTGATGTCTTGTGTTGGACTTTTCTATCTTTAAAATATATTGTTCCATCTTTTAATGCATATTCCTCATTGATGATATCATCCATTTGATCAAATGCAATTTCTTCATAAAAAACATAACTACGATAACTAACTTTTGCATAAATTGTAAGAGATGATGTGATCTCTGATGACTCATCATATCTCGAGTTCATGGTAGAGTTATAATAATACATCATAATATTTTCAGCTAAATATGATGGTACAACGCCATCTAACTCAGGCATTTGTCCATCTGTAATGTTAAACTCATATCTTAAATCTTGATTAAAGATGATGGTTAAAACAATATCTGTTTTTTCTTCCCATTTCGCATATAAAGTAGTGTGTTCATACAAATTCTGTTCATAATCATAAATATTTTCATATAACTCATCTAAATACCAACCTTTAAAAACATACCCATCTCGCATGGGTGCATATGGTTCAGGTTTACTATTGATTTTTATATCTACAATCTGACTTGATGAATCCTCTAACGTATCATAAGTGATGGATATTGTAGTATTTTCATCAACCCACTTCGCATATAAAATAACTTTTTTATCATTGATGTTTGCTGAATCAAAAGTTTCAGTGAACTCTTCATCTAAAAACCAGCCAGAAAAAGCATATCCTTCTTTAGTTGGTTCAGGTAGATTAGTTATTGGATCATTGATATTAAATATTATATCTTCAATAGGATTGCCCCCATTGGTTTCAAACTGAATGGTATATTCATCCCTATCACCACATGCTGATAAAAGCAACAATGATACCACTGCTACTAATATCCAAATAGATTTCTTAAAACGATTCATTTTTTTATTCATGAGTCCCCCTCCGAATATATAATTCAAAATAATTATTTTTGATTATACGAGATTATTATAATATATTTTTGTTGAATTGTCAATATTCATCAAACCTAATCTATCTTTATATTTCCCCCACAACCATAAATATATAAAATGTGTTGGGAATAATAAATAACCAAAACCAATAAAATCAAAGATAGATCCAGGTAATGCTGGTTCATATATATACATTGCATCTGGATATCCGAGTTTTGCGATGAGGAAAATGCCAACGGTTAGATATCCCATAATACCAATAGGTAATAAATAATACTTTTTCATATCTGGCTTTACATATTGTGTTCCAATCATCACAATAATTAAAAACAACATCATGGTGTGGTGTAACAACCCAGTAATGGTTGGTAAAAAGAAAAACGAGTCATCTTGAACCAAAAAATCAGGATAAATTAAAGTTAAGGTTGCTCCAACGAAACCAACAAATATAGTTGCATGAAACCAAGGGTGATCTTTCTTAAAAATGAGTCCCCCAATAGATATAGCAAGTGATGAAATGCCACAGTAGCTATAAGGTAAGAACCTTATCCAATGTCCATTTTCTAGTAATAATACTACTGTTATTCGATTAAAAACAATCAAAAAGAGTAAAACAGCAGATAGTATACGAATCAGTTTGTAAAGTTCTTCTTCTGTTTTTAGTCTTTTATAAATCATCATATAACCTAAAAAACCTAATGTTAATGCTACTACAACATATAGTAAATGTTGCCACCCAAATATTTCTACCATATGAACCTCTTTGACCGTTACGATTTTGTTTTATTTTATCATAAAAACTCTAAAATAAATAGCCCATTTATAGCCATAGCATTTATATTGACATCCAATATCATTATTGTTATACTTATATATACATTAAGGTATGCCTTAATTTATAGGAGGTTATTATGGACAATCTATTATTAGCATTTTTAGTTACCTTATTTGCTGGTTTATCCACTGGTATAGGTAGTTTCTTTGCTTTTGGTAAAAATAAAAATACTAAATTCTTATCATTTGCTTTAGGTTTAAGTGCTGGTGTGATGATATACGTATCATTTGTAGATATTTTCCCAAAAGCTTTAGATGCACTATCTCAAGTCTTTTCAGATGATAGAGCGTATCTATATACAACGATTGCATTCTTCTTAGGTATTGGATTGATTGCACTGATTGACTTTTTGATACCAAAAGAAAGCAATCCTCATGAGCTTCAAGGTCAAGGCGATGATGAATCAAAAAGAAAATCACTATTAAGAATGGGATTATTTACTGCGCTTGCGATTGCTATTCACAATTTCCCTGAAGGGTTAGCGACATTTGTTGCAACCATCTCAGACGCTGAATTAGGGATTAGTATAGCAATCGCGATTGCTATTCATAACATTCCAGAAGGTATTGCAGTTGCCATTCCAATCTATCATGCTACGGAATCAAAGAAAAAGGCGATGTTTTGGACATTTTTCTCAGGACTTGCTGAGCCACTAGGTGCAGTCATTGGTTACGTTTTATTAAAATCTGTATTTAATGATATGACTTTTGGACTTTTATTTGCGGGTGTTGCAGGGATTATGGTCTACATCTCTTTAGATGAACTACTACCCTCGGCGGAAAAGTATGGAAAGCATCATTTATCCATCATCGGTTTAGTTGTAGGCATGATGATTATGGCTTTAAGTCTTATTTTATTATAAACATTTAAAACAATATATACATTATATAAATTGTATGCTAAAATAACCTTAAACAATTTTACGGGGGTAAAAATGAAAGAATCGAAATTTACAGGTAGTGCTTGTGGTTTATTTGGTTGGAATTTATTAATTGTACTTGCGACCTATGCTTTTATAATCCCAGTTGTCTTTGTCTTACCTAAATATGTGAAGTGGTATTACTCACATGTAACCATTGATGGTGAGCAATTAGAATTCAAATTTGAAGGACCTTGGTGGGGCTATTTAGGATGGACATTATTTGTAATCGCTACTTTAGGTCTTGGTGGGCCATATGCAGCCAAAAAAATGGCTCAATGGGAAATACAACACACTCATATCATAGGTGATACTGAAAGTAATTCTGATTTTGATGGTAGTGCTTGGGGAATCCTAGGATATTCATTATTATCAGTTTTGTCAATTTATGCACTAATATTTCCTTTTGCATGGATGTATGTAATCTTAAATCGTTGGTACAACAATCACACTGTGATCAGTGGAAAACGATTATCACTTAGACATGATGGACCATGGTTTGGCGTTTTAGGTTGGATTTTGTTTGCTTTCATCACTTTAGGCATTGGGTCATTTTACGCACAGAAGAAACAAATACAATGGATTTACGCACACACTCATTTCACTGATTTGATCGAGTAAATTAAGAATGTAATCATTCAAAAAAAAGGATGTTAGCACGCTAACATCCTTTTTTATTGCATAAAATAATGAACTATATATGCTCTTCTAATATACCACTTATGCAGTTATATCTTTCTTTCTATAAAAGAACCACGCTGCCCCAAACGATATACCAATAATCAAGACAGATATTAACAAATATAAAGGTTTAATCATTTCATCATTAACAATCGTCACTGCATTGATATATTCATAAGGTGTAATATATTTTAAATATTCAAACTCTTCAGTAAGTTTACTAATAAGATCAATTACATACATCCCAATAACAATACCTAAGGCAATACTTAAGACTTTTCTGGACTTAGTTACAAACACACTAATTAAAAATGATAGACTTGCAAAAATCATTTGTAATATAAATGGTGCATATGAGAATAATAGCCAAACTGGAACATTTAAATCACCATAAATACTAAAAGCAATCAGTAACACAATACCTACAAATGTATTTAATAAAAACAAATTAAGCGCAACTACTAATCCCTTACCAAATAAAATGTGGTCTCTACTAATTGGTTTTGATAATAAGAATTCAACAGTTTTATCATCTTCTTCTTTAGATAAAATTGATCCACCTAAAATCGCTGCGTAACTCCCACCAATAAGATTAACAAACAAATACCCTTCAACGCCGAACCATCCATAAAAATCACTCATGTCAAGTCCACCTTCTCCCATACCAAAGGCTTCTAGAAATTCTTCTGGATAGATACTCAGCATTTCTTCTAACTGAGAAAATGCATCTTTAAATGCTGGATATAAAAGCAACATAAGTGCAGCCATACCAGCAACAATGGATGCCCACAAAACCAAGCTTTTAAAATTTCTTTTAAATTCAGTTATGATTAGTCTTTTCATGATAGATCCTCTCTTTCATAATAATGCATGAAGATCTCTTCTAAAGCAGGTTCAGTAATCGTTACATCTTCAACTTTTATTGTTGATAATAATTTGATTAATGATTTCATATCACCTGTATAAACAAATGAAACAAAACCATTAAGTTTTTCAACGCTTAACATCTTATCAGTTATATCAATTTCATTTTGTGTTTTAATTCTTACCTTCTTAGCCCTAGTCTTTAAAATATCATCAATCGTTTCAACTTTAATGAGCTTACCTTCTTTAATAATCCCCACACGGTCACATATCCGTTGAACTTCACTTAAATTATGAGATGAAAAGAAAATGGTTGTACCATTTTTCCTTTCTGCTTCTAAAAACTGAAAAAACATATTTTGCATTAGAGGATCAAGTCCAGATGTCGGTTCATCTAAAATCAAAATCTTTGGATGAGTCGCAAGCGCCGCAACAATTGCAACCTTCTTTTTATTTCCAAAAGATAAATCCTCTATCTTTCTTGTTAAATCAAGTTCTAACTTATCAACTAATGTATCCATAAACGGTTGGTCAATATCTCCGTGGAATCCACATGAGTATTCGATAAAATCTTTGACATACATATCCCCATAAAAATTGACTTCGCTCGGTATGTATCCAACCATTTTCCTAATCTCAATGGTATCAGAGACGATATCAAGCCCATGAACAGAAGCTGTTCCACTGGTTGGGAAAATGAGATTTAATAAAGTTCTAACCGTTGTCGATTTACCAGCACCATTAGGTCCAATAAATCCAAAGATTTCTCCTTCTTTAATCTCTAAAGAAACATCCAAGATACCTCTTGCGTGTTTCTTATAATATTTCGTTAGTGCATCAAGTTTAATCATAGAAAACCTCCTATGCGTTTGTCTTTATTATATCACTCTATCTTAATTCTTTAAACAGTGTATAACATTTATACCCTTTCGGATAGTCATCCATCTCATGAACAACTTTATATCCTAACTTTTCATAAAAAGGTCTTGCTTGAAACTCTGTTGTTCCAAGTTCGATAAATTTTAAACCTCTAATTTTAGCTTCTTCTTCAACCAAAGACATGAGTTTACTTCCAATTTTCTGGTTTTTATACAAAGGATCAACAGCTAATCTTGAAACATATATGGTATTCTCATAAATATCTCCAGAAACACCACCAACACAGATTTCACCATCTAGTGCTATAAACATAAACTCATTAGTTTTATCTTGAAGTCCATATTTCTTCTCAAAAGCTTCTTCCTTTTCATCAAGTTGTTTTTGATAGATGTCATGAGGTTTATCGCTAACCAAGACTTCTAAATTGGAATCTATATTTTCTTTAAGGGATGTTAGTTTAGCATAATAAAACTCTTCATATTCTCCAAGTTTTTCCAGTTTTATTTGATGTGTAAAACCAACAGATATAAAATCATCATATCTTTCCTTAATTGGACTAAAGAATTTAATCCCTAAATAATCAGATTTAATGTGATGCCACACTTTACTTATCAGCACTTGGAGTATTTCAATATCTTTATAATAAACTTTACTCATAGATGCCCAGTTCCAACCGCAAGATAAAGATATGGCACCAATAAGTGTACTTTTATCAACAATATATACAAACAAGTTTTTAAATTCAACTTTTCCAGTGAATTTTTCGTTATGTCCTCTTAAGTGTTTAATTAAATCTTGTTCAAACTTCTTATCTTGATCTTTAATGTATTTGATCATTATATCTTCTCCTATCATTTCGGCTTAGAGACCAAAGCTCCTTTTTTCTCGGTTGCAGCATAATATGATCCTATACCCATAAATATAAGTCCGATAAAGAAATTAATTGATGGGATCTCTTGGAAAATGAGTAAGGCAATAAAAGCCCCAACAAATGGTGCAAACGCATAAAATGTAGATGTTTTTGCAGCTCCTAATCCTCTTTGGGCTGTAACATAAAAGAATATACTTAACCCATAAGCAACAAAACCTAATAACATCGTTAATAAAATCAAAATATAATCCATCGTCACAGCATTGATGCTAATCGCGATGATTAAAGACCCTAATCCGGAAAATATACCTTTAATCACAACAACCATCAATGGATCATTTACCGATAGTTTTCTTGTTAGATTATTTTCTAGACCCCAAGAGGTTGCTGCTAAAATGACAAATAAGGATCCTAAAGAAAACTTAAATGCGCTTATGTCCTCTACTGATAAAATGACACTCGCAATAGTTACAAATAAAATAGCTATTTTTAATCTTTTTGGAATCACTTCTTTAAATATAAAAGCTGCAAAAATAGCGGTTGCGACAATCTCAAAATTGTTAAGTAATGCCACATTTTCAGGTAGACTTATATTGAGTCCAATCATTAACATTATTGGAGCTACTATATCCAAAACAATCATGCCAATGATTGCAGGTATCTCATCTTTGGTGAATTTTTTATATGTTTTGTTTTTACTGACACTTTTTCTGATATATCCAACGATAGCCATACCGAAACCAGCACCTAAATATAAGAGTGCTGCAATAAATATCGGTGATAAATCATCAAGTAAAATCTTTGATATAGGTGTGCTAATTGCATATAAAAGTGCTGCTAGAATTGCATAAATAATATATGTTTTTGTTTTCATGTTATTGTCCTCACTTTTTTATCATAGCATATTTATACCTTCAGATGACTTATTTTTTTATATTTTTCACTGGTTGTAATCAATTTCATAGTATAAAGCAAATGAAAAAAAGTAGACATAAAAATAATTATGTCTACTTTTTGGGATACACGTGAATAAGTTATTCTTTCATTATTTTACAAATTTTATTTTTATAGTTGTACCTTCATTTAACTGACTATCAATCTTAATATGTCCATGAGCATTACTTATGATATCATTAACAATTTTAAGACCAATTCCACTGCCTTTTGCGTGATATTTACTGGCTTTTTCTCCTCGATAAACATCATTAAAAATATGCTTTAATGTTAGTTCATCCATACCTATCCCGCTATCTTTAACAATAAGTTCTTTTCTTGATTCGTCCGTTTTAACAAAAATGGTTTTTCCTTCTTCCGAATAATAAAAGGCATTAAAAACTAGATTTTCAATGATTCTTTTGATATCGTCATCAGCTATTTCGATAACTAAAGGCTCTAATTCAATATCTATCTGTATAGATTTAGAAGTAAAAACATCTTGATATTTCTTAAGGAGTCTTAAAATCATCGGGCTAACATCATGTTTATATGCGAGTTGATCAATATCCATTTCAATCATTTTAGGGATTAGGTTTTCAATAGACTTAATCTCATCATTTATGTCTTTTTCTACCGACTGATTAAGTGTTAGCTTCTTTTGCGTTATGGCTTCTAAATAAATGGATAAAGCAGTAAGAGGTGTTTTTAAGTCATGTGCTAATGTTTTAATATAATCTTGATAGACTTGTTGATGTTTCCTTTCTTTATGAATAGCGTCAATGAGTAATTTATTGACTTTACCCAATTCTTCAAAATAAAAAACTTGATCCTCATGAATCATATGAGTTAAATCAGCAAGTATCGCTTGATTTTGTTGTTTTAAATATTTGGAAAACACCATCGCTCCAACACCAAAAAGCAATATTGAAAAAATATTAATGAGTATAAATCCAAATGAATATTCTTGACTTAAATAAGATGTTTGATAATTTGTGTAAACTTCACCTACATATAATTCATCATAATAAACAGATTGATATTGCTCATTACCGTCAACATTTGTGTTGGAAAAGATAATTTCCTCTTGATTATCAATGAATACAATTTCAACTTGATGATTGTGAACATAATGTTCTAGATAAGCAGTTAATACAGTTTCATCTTCTTGTGCGCTTAAATGTGCAATCATTGAAACTAAACTTTCTTGTTTCCTAGTTGTTTCTTGCTGATATTGAACAGATGAGATGACAAAGATCACTAGATTAAACAGTACTAAAACAGAGACAAACACTAATATAACATAATAAAATATTTTCTTACTTAACAGATCTCTAATGGTCATCGACTTCACCTACAAACTCATATCCTATACCATAATGTGTTTTAATATATGATTGATCTTGATCCTTATCAATCTTTTTTCTAATATTTTTGATAAATGCATCAATCACACGGTCATAAGCGTCGCTATCTTTAAAACAGGTCTCAATAATCTGTTCTCTTGAAAATACTAATTGTGGATGTTGTGCTAAAAATAATAAAATGTCAAACTCGTATTCAGTAAATTTAATGATATTATCATTTTTTAATACTTCTCTTTTAAGTGGATAAATCAATAAATCATGTTGGTTAAATGATAGAACATTTGGTTTTGTTTGTTTGATGCGTGATTCAACATTTTTTAATCTTACCATGACTTCATCAGCTGAAAAAGGTTTAGTCACATAATCATCAGCTCCTAAAGATAAAACGTCAATTTTACCTTCAATATCTATTTTTGCAGATATAACCATAATGTATATATCACTGATTGCTCTTATTTTTTTAAGTAATTCTTCACCTTGCATATTTGGTAACATTAAATCTAAGATCATCGCATCAAAAGATTCACTCTCTAAGAATGAGAGTGCTTCTTCTGCACTTTTAGCTTGTTTAACAACATGTTGCTGTTCTCTAGCAAATAATGCTAGCAAATCACTTATTTTCTTATAGTCTTCTACAATTAACAATTTCATTTCGGTCACCTTTACTGTTATTATACAATGAAGTTAGAAAAAAGACGAAGGATATCCTCGTCTAATTTTCTTAAATTTCAAATAAAATATCTTCTTTAATGTTTTGGTAAACCTCCAATATTTCTTCATCTGTTAAACCCTCGAGATTTGTTTCTACTAATTTATCAATTAGCAATTGATCCATCATCTCTCGTGTTTCAATAGACTCATGAATATAAACCCACTCATATGATTCATAAGCATCGTCATTGTAGTAACCATGACAACCACCGCCATATCTTCTACCCATCATTTGATATCTCGGATATTCATTATATATATCATAATCACTTGTTAAATCACTCTTAATTTGATCGACTATTTCAATAGTCATCTCTTCGGTTAACGCTTTTTCTTTATATGCATTCATAAATGCTAAATCTAAATCCTCTTGATCTTCATCACTTAAGTGCATATAGATAAACTCATAAGTATTTGTTTCTTCGGTATCATACATATAGGGATATTCATTATAGTCTTCAGTACTATTTGCATATAATCTAGGACCATAAATTCCTATACCTAAAAGGACAATCAATCCTACAATAATCAATATAATTCTACTTTTCATATCACATACCCTCCTTTAATTTGTTTTTTAATGTTTCATATTCTTCGATGGTTATTTCACCTTTTGCAAGTCTTGCTTTAAGCTTAGATATATAATCATCATGATCTTGTTCTTTGCGATTATCTAAAGCATTGATCACAAAAACAATCACAATAATCCAAAATATACCCATACCTATCATGCCAAATGGCATCATCCACCCGCCAAACATATGTCCTGTGTAAGGTACATAATCATTTGGTGCTATAATAGGGAAAACTAACCATAGAATAGCTATAATAATTGCAACAGCAATAAATGCGATTAACATGTTTAATACTTTTTTGTTCATTTACCTCACCTCTGCTTAGAGTTTAGCATATGATTGTGAATGAAATATGAATGTCGTAAATTATAGTATTTCGTGCAAAACTTTAAAAGATATTGTATACTATATATGCACCCCCTATGGAGGGGGTTAAGAGGAGGAAATACATATGGATATGGAAAAACATATAAGTATTACAGGTATTACATGCGCAGGTTGTTTAAATCGCATTGATCAAGGTTTAAAATCATTAGGTGTATTTAAGTTTGATTATGACTTTGTAGATCACAATGCCATGATTCTTTATGATGATGATACGTCCATGGAAGAAATCATTGAAACAATCAATGATATGGGTTATGAGGCTAAGCAAATATGATGAAAAAAGTTATCGGTATCATCGGTATATCATTAGTCATCATTTTAATTAGTGTATTTATATCAAAAGGATTACAACAAAATAACGATCCTTTATTAGATAAATACGATCTTAATGGTAAATCCACAAAACAACTTGTTGAATATTTAGAGAACAAGCTAAATGAACCTTATGGTCTAAGCGCTAATATTAATGGTAACTCTTTAATGATTAAAGATAATAAGGAACAAATCACTATTGATTTAGATGAGGAATTATTTTATTTATCTATGGCACCTTATTTTGATCAAACACACCCATGTGGTATTCACAGTTTAATTACTTGTAGAGGTGAACTTAAAAACGAGTCATTCGATGTAAAAATCACTGACACCATTACTCAAGAAGTTATCGTTGATAAAACAATGACGAGTTATAACAATGGATTCATTGGTGTTTGGTTACCAAAAGATAGACAACTAACAATTGAAATCACCAAAGATGGTTATCAAGCTATAGCAAATATATCAACATCAGCAAGCAGTAATACTTGTTTAACTACCCTTAAACTCACATAATATATAAATAGAAAGCAGCAATCCCAATTGTGATTGCTGCTTTTTTTATTTAATCACGATATTTTCATCTTTATACTTATCTATATTCCAAATCCACTGATTCATATATTCATAAGATATTTCATAATGAGTATATTCTATATTCTCAATTGAAATCATATCTTGACCATTATAGTTCCAAATGATCTCAACTCTAACATCAACATGTTCGTTTGATGAATTCGCATCTAAAATTAACATTGGCTGTTTTTCTTCTAGTTGGTTAATATCATAACGATAATTCATGTTCCCTTGTGAAGTCATCTCTCCTTCAGTAAACAATACATCTTCTATATATACTTTAATCGCAGGTTTTTCTTCAAGTGCTACATGAAATTGTTTTGTGATTACAATTGATGTATCATATTGAAGTTGATCTTGATTATCCGTTTCAAATGTTCTAAAGTAAAACATGTTTTCTGTCCAGTCATTTGAGACCAACGTCATTTCATCAACATAACCAACTTCCTTAATCAGCACCTTATGTTGAAAAATGGATAATGCTGTTACAGATATAAAGACAATAAAGACAATAGCTAAAGGTTTTTCAACCTTTTTATATGTGGTATTAAATCGAGGGTATCTTTCTTCTTTTTCTTTTTTTACATCAAAAAGTAGGACACCAACGATACCAGAAGTAAGAATTAATAAGACAAGAATGTATAAGAATATACTAGAAAATGTATGAAGATATAAAACCAATAAAACGATAAGATGACCTACAAGAAGCATTGAGTTAATAATTAAATACATAGCATAACTCTTATAAATATGTTTACCTGTAAACATATGCTTATAACTAAGTAAATATAGATAAATGAGTAGGGTAGCGAATATTGAAATAATCATTCTTGTATAAACATCACCAGGTACATTGCTTAAATCAAAGAAGCTTTTTATAAACCCTATTGAAGTACCAAGCATAATCAGTAAACCATAAATCCACGCCATCAAAAATAAGAAAGCTGGAATACCCATCAATAATAATGGTATCTTTTGAAATTTATTAGTATCTGTTTTTTCTTGTTCTTTAATCAATAAATCCAAACTCACATCTAAAGCCTCTGCAATATGAACTAAATTATATACATCTGGCAATGATTCATTTCTTTCCCATTTGCTGATTGCTTGTCTTGATACTCCAAGTTTTTCTGCTAAATCTTATTGAGATAAGCTTTTTTCTTTTCTTAGTGTTGCTATTTTTTGTCCTAAATCTTTCATGTTCATCACGTCCTCACAAGTTCTATTATACGGAAAGTATGTTTTAGAACAAGCATTTTTTGATATACTTTTACGCAACTGAGGGTTGCAATCCTCTTTTTCTTTCAAAAATATCAAAAAAACAACCCATCAATGGGGTTGTTTTATAAGAATTTCAGCTTTTATTTATATAATCATCTCTTTAATCTCTTCAAGCATCTTTATATCTTCATCCACAATTTTTTTAATATCAGCTAATTCATTATCCGTATATTTTTTCACATAAGGCAATCTAATGTTTTTTGTAGCAATCGCGATTTCAAGATTGTTATCTATCACTGCAATATCAACTGAAGATACAAATGGATATGTATGTATAAATTGATATAAATCATCAAAAAACGATGGGGGATTTAACTCACTTTGACTCGATAAGTTCCCTTCAAGAAGCTTTTTTTGATATGGATAAGTTTTAGTATCATGTTCATCTTTTTTATGGATATCTTTTAATGCATGTATGATACTATCGCTGATGCCTTTTTTATCTTTATATACAAAATCTTGATATGGATAAGGAGTGATGATATAAAGTCCTTTAAAATAATATGTTCTTGTTCTTTTTTCTCCAAATACATTATATGATTCCGCATGAAACATTTGAATTTGATCGTCTTTGAGCTCATAGTCCACATCTATATTTGAATAACTAGGTACTAAATGCCAAGGATTTAAGTTAAAATCTTCTGTTTGATATTGATAAGTTGTTTTTTGATTTAAATTATGCTGATCTGCATAGTTTTGATAAACAATATCAATACTGTTTTTTATCTTGAGATTCATACTTTTTGATACATTTAAAGCTGTCATAAAAAGCGTTATAATCAATAAGATAAATGAAAAAATTATGATTAAAACACCTGGGGTTAATAATTGATCTTGATCAATAACAATCAAAACGATACCAAGAAAAATCATGAAAACAATCATGATCCA
This sequence comes from Tenericutes bacterium MO-XQ, assembly GCA_002838185.1. GTDB lineage: Bacteria > Bacillota_I > Bacilli_A > Acholeplasmatales > Acholeplasmataceae > Mariniplasma. The sequence goes on from CP017948.1 coordinate 1,806,226, forward strand.
TTGATATCTTAAAGTTTTATGTTTAAATGTCTTATCCTTAAGTTTTAAAGTCTCAAATAAGCTTTCCATAAGTCTATCCCTTTTCATTGTCTTCATCATATGTAAAAAATCATAAATTGTCAAATCATAAACAAAAAGCCATATGTTCTAAACACATGGTTTTATCAGTTATTAAAATACTATACCTGGTATGCTTCTCACTTTTATTCGTATACGAAATCTTGTGATCACATCATTTTCAGTATAGATATCAATTGTTACTTTGGATCTTTTATATTCATAAATCACAAGATCCCCATGATCATAGACTTCATCTAAACCATAGTGATATTCATTTAAAGCTTCAGATATCTCATCCTCACTTACTTGATCATTGACTTTTAATCCAAATAAATGATGATCGGGATCTGTAGTTTCAATCCTTGTCACATATCCATAATCACCAATGATGTTTGGATATGAAGTAATATCGTAAAACACAACAGGGTTGGTTTCGCTATACTCATGAATATCAAAAAAACTATCTCCTTCAAAAGGTCGAGGCAACGCCTTATCATAGATAATATCCATACCAAATCCTGGTGAGACGTTATAATTGTCCCAATCTTCATCGCTTAACTGATATAATAGTTCAATGCCAAATTCACTATAACGATTGATATCATTAACCGTATCCTTTTCAATCATTTTGGGAATTATCATAAGTCCTGCAATAGAAAGTGCAGCTGTAATTATTACAATGATTAATATTCTTTTTTTCATTTTACACCTCCAACCATCTTAATTATAAGAGACTTTTGTGTCAAAGTAATGTCAAAAAATATTTTAAGAGGCGTATATCTAGATTATTTTTTTTAAAATAAATTTCATCACTCTATTTCATCAATCATATTTACAAACATGATCTCTTTCATCAAATCCGTCTGATACTGATTTAAGACTTCTAAACTTAAAGGCTTCTTTTTTCTTAAAGGATGTTTTTTATACCACAAAGCTAAGTGATAACCTTCTTTGCTTATACTTAAATAAATATGTCGATATCTATCATCTTTTTTTAATGTCTCCATGAATGAAAGATATTTTCTGTCTAAATCTTTGAACTCAACTCCAACTGGTTTATATATCTTTAATGCTGAGTCATTTGTGACTTTCTCATATTTGACACCTTTTAACTTAGGTGATCCATTTGTGCGAATCTGTATGTCTGTATCTCCTTCTTTTTCTAAGAAAACATAACTACCATCAAAATGGGTCACTTGCGTATTTCCACTAGATGTTGTCATGGTTTGATCACATATAGTAAAGGTGTGCTGTAAAGCTGAATATCCTTTTAAACATCTTCTTGTTGATATAGATGCATATCTTGTAAATAACCCGCCTTTTTCATTCACTGTTTTATCTTGTTTTGGATATGCTTGATAGGTTAAAAACAAACCCTCTTCATCATTAATCTTTTGAACAATATTAGGAAATACATATTCAAAATAAGGTTTCGAACTGGTGTATCTTATGCTTGAGATGAGTCCAACAGCTGTGATGAGAATGGCAATACCACTAAATGCATAAAATACATATGCGATGTCATCATCTTTTGCATAAATTTGGAATATCAACATGATCGCGATAAAAATCGCGATAAAAATGAATAATAAAATTCCCCAAATATTTTTTAGTTTTGTTCTTCTTGATTTTTGTTTTTCATTAAATTCTTTTTTGATTGTTTCAAATTCATACTTTGTATACATAACTATCTCCAGTCATTATTTTTATAAGATTTCTTTGACTTCTTCCCAGATACTATAATCTGTTATTGCAGTTGCATCATTTTTTAAATGGAAATCAAAAAAGTTATTCATCATCTCTTTTTGCATATCTATTAGATATTCAGTATCCAATTTCCCTGTATATCCAATCGTTGACATAAGTGGAGATAAGATATATGCCATCGAAAAATCACCATGAGTGGTTCCATCGATTTGATATAATTTAGCATCATTACTGTTTTCAATCAGATCATATAAATCAACATTATTAGGTCCTTCTTCCCAAGACTCTGATCTTAGAAATAGTGAAGGCATCGATAATCCATTTTCAATTTCAGTTGATAAAATAGGTTCTACCCATGCATCAAGACCAATCACTGCATCAATTCTATCATCCTCAAGTGCAACCGCAACATCAGCACCACCACCTGTAGAATGACCTAAAAGTCCTATATGCTCTAAATCTAACTTATTATATAAAAACGATTCAGTATCATTATTTAATGTTTCTATATAATCAAGCATAAATGATACATCACCCGCATAGGTATAGACGAGTTGATTTGCATAAACTAAGAAATCATCCGTTTCATTTCTTGAAGGTAATGCATCTTTATCTTGATAAATAAAGTTACCATCAATACTGGTTGCAACTGATCCATAAGTATGATCTATAGAAATCACAATATATCCTCTACTTGCAAGTTCTTCAGCAAGATCATTATGAAGATTCATAAAGCCTCCCCATCCATGAGATATAATCACAACAGGATATGCATCTTGATCATCACTAATCGCTTTGATTTGATATGAGTTTGAATCTATATATTGTGTTTGATCTAAAATAAAACTTGGAAGACCCACACTTTTTGAAAGTCCTCTAGCGATATTTTTTCCACCACTTAACCATGGCATGATTTCCGTATCACCGATATCATCTACTGGATACCACATTTGATATGTAAATGCTCTATAACCAGTACCATCTCCATAATCTTCATCTCTACTCATATCATCAACAGTTTCAACATAAGTTCCTATCTGATATGTTCCAGAGGGTTCTGGTATATTAACAATTGGAAACATATAAAGTGATGCTACAAACATTAAAATTATGAATGTATAAACCCCAATGAGCACTCTTTTAATACGTAGTTTGCCATCATACTCAAATTGAATGGCTATAAAAACAAGCACAACGACTAAATAGGCAATATAATATTGCCATTTTGCTATATAGAAAACCTCTAGTAAAGCTATTGCTGGTAATAAAATTACCACAAAAGCTTTAATGTAAATATATGCAGCTTTTTTATTATACATAAAAAGATACAATGCAAAAAGTATGATAACTATCATTAATATTTCAGTAACAAGCATATAAATCCCCCTTATAGGTTTATTTGATTTTTCTTATGTTTATTTTATCATGAATAAAAGATATTATTCTACTTTATGAGTTAAAGCAATCACAGCGTCATCGTTATCTCCATAAACTCCTAAAACTTTTGTAAATCCATTTTTAGTCCAAAATTTAAGTGCATGAATGTTTTTTAGTTTTACACCTAATCCTAAATCGTATTTCGCTTGATCAATAAAATTTTCATGAATAAGATCTAATACTATCTTCCCATGTCCTTGTCTAGCTAAGTTTTGATGAATCACAAAAATACTAATCCAGAAAATATTTTTATTTGGATATCCTTGATATAGATCAAAATAACCAATGATTTGATGATGATAAGTGACAACATATAGTTGATACTTTTCTTTCGATGCATCTTCAATTGGTGGTAAATCCCCTTCTATCATACATCTTTCAAAATACTGATAAGGCTCTTCATCGATTTTTATAAATGGGTTATTACCCCAACTGTGATAGATATTTATTAAATCTTTGATGTGTGTCTGATTAGCTTTTTTAATCTCGTATGCAAATGTCATGTTAATTATCTCCTAAGCTATATTTATTGTAGATTTGTAGTTTATATTTTTTTAATACGTTTAATATTCTATATGTATTAAACGGACAAGGTTGATTGGTCTTTGTGTATCTAAAATGATGAAGACCTAAAGCTTTTGGATCAGCTTTAACTCTTCCAAACTCATCAAGCCTGTTCATCAGCATATTTAAGCCTTCTTCCATCTTTTCATCATAAGGTATATCTAGGTTAGCAAATGCCGTTAAAGCTCTTAAAACGTCATATTTCCATCCGTATGGAAAAGGAAATGACAACATGTCTTTATGAATGATTTCGTTTGTTCTAACTGCTCTAAATAATCTTTTAGATAAGATATAAGAAACACCTTTTGGAATCATTAGATGAATCTCATCAATTTTATATGTATATCCATTTTCAATATATGCATGAAAGGCTTCTAAAACACTTAAAGTCGTATGAAGTGAGGATTGTTTAGGCTTAGGTTTTCTTTCCCATGAACAGTTCCATCCACCATCAGACATCGGATACTCTAAAATATAATCAATCATATCAAAGATTCTATTATCCTTAAAGTGCGCTGTCGCAGCAATTCTAACCATCATCGCAACCACACACATATCTTGATGTCTACTTCTTCTCATCAAACCTTTTTCTTTCCACATGACATCAAACAAAATACTGATAGATTTATGAATCCTTTTTTCATCTAAATGAGCCCCTAATTGACATAATTCTAATAATGTATAATGTGTTGATGTATATTTAGGTGAATAAACACCTTCACCCCAAAGGTGTGTCTTTTGATCTTGAAGATTCATGAGTCTTAGTCCATAACCTTCACTTAATATTTGGTTTTTTAAATGCAGGTCATCTACACCTAAAAAATCTCTTTTGACAAGATAATTTAATGATATATCATGATTTCTCATCCAAGATATTAGATCCATCCTAACACCACCTTTATAAGTTAAATTATAACTTATTTTTTTATAATTAAAAAAAGAAGATGATTTTAGTCAATCATCTTCTTTAATAATTATTTTAAAGTACGTTTTCTTTCAGGTCTAAGAGGTAAATCAGGAGTGTTAAACTTAACTGCTTCTCTGATTTCACTTACATAATCCGTTAGATCTTTTTTCTTTGCTTTATGATATAAATAATCATCAATCGCAACAGCTGCTCTATGTCCATCAGAAACAGCAGTAATAATATCAGGACCTCTAAAAATATCCCCACCGACAAATAGCCAATCTAATCCTTCAATTTGACCAGATGGGTTTGCTTTAATCTTGCCACGTTCAATCGTGACTTGATCTTTTAAGCTTTCTGGAATATAGGTATAATCAGGTGCTTGACCTACTGAGAAAAAGACTTGTTCACCTTCAAGAATTAACTCTTGGTCTTGATCAAACTCTGGACTAAATTTTCCATCTTCATCAAAGACTCTTAAACACTTGTGAACTTTTAATCCTTTAATCTTGCCATTTTCAATCACTATCTCTTGTGGACCGTGACCTAGATAACATGTAATACCTTCTTCATTACCTTCAATGTATTCATCATCACTACCTGGTAAGATATCAAGAGATTCTAAAGCTGTTAATTTCACATCAGCCTTACCATATTTTTGAAGTTGAATTCTTGTTGCATTTCTTGCAACATCAAAAGCAACATCTCCCCCACCAACAACTACTACTGATGGTTTTACATTCATATCTTCTAGCTTAATCTTTCCTCTAGCAAAATCTCTAGTCAAAGGTAGGAAATCCATCGCACCCATCACATCTTTATGATCTGCTCCAGGAATGTTTAGTTTTCTTGCGCTAAAGAAACCTGTACCTAAGAATACTGCATCATAATCATTATGAAGTTTTTCTAACGTGATATCTTTTCCTATTTCTGTATTGGTATGAATATTCACACCAATCTTTTTTATGAATTTGATATCTTTTTCAACAGCTTCATCAGGTAATCTATATTCTGGTGCACCATAACTCATGACACCACCAGGTCTATCGTTTTTCTCAAAGACATCTACATGATAGCCTAAACTTCTTAAATAATAAGCAGTACTTAAAGATGATGGACCAGATCCAGCAATCGCAACTTTCGCATCAATGACTTCTGAGACTGGTTCATTAAAAATCTTTTCATACATGTCATCTGGTGCACTATCAATGATATAACGTTTTAACCAACGAATCGCAATCGCTTCACCACGAACAGCAATCGCACATGCTGTTTCACAGTTATGTGTACAAACTCTACCGCAGACACCAGGTAGTGGATTGGTTTCATAAACGATTTTTAATCCACCTTCAATATCATCTTCCCAAATCGCTTTAATGTAATCTGGAATATGCATTTGTACTGGACATGATGATGTACACACACCACATTCAACACATCTTGCTGCTTCTTGTTTTGCGAATTCTTTAGAATATCCACGAACAACTTCAATATATGACTTAACTCTTTCTTCTGATTCAATATGTTCCATCTCTACACGAGTAAGATCTAATAAATCAGTCGCATCCGTTTTTTGATACCCTAGCTCTACTTCTTCATCTTGCCATGTTTCAGTTGGCATTAATCTAAATGATTCTGGATTTGAATCTCCAAAAACATATTCTTTTGTCATTTGTAAGGATCCAGTGGTACATGTATCTACGCATAGTGCACAAAAACAACATCTACCATAATCAATAACTGGTCTTTGTTGAAGCTTACCAGCTTCTAAAGGCAAGTCATGTCTTGGAACCATTTCAATCGCTTGTGTTGGACAAATGTCTTCACATGTAGCACAACCAATACATTTTTCCCAATCATTCACATGAAATCCTCTTAAGTTATCAGGTGCAGTTCTAGGACTTGAATCTTTTAAATGATTTTTTAATATCAAATTATTATGATTTAAATAATCAGCATTCTTTTTTGTAAATATCTGATTCATCGGATGAGATACAGGTTTTTTAAACAGATATTTCAACACTCTAAGCGGTTTAAAAATGCTAGATTTTGGGTATTTATGATCTTTATTTTCCATCGTATCCTCCTATCTGTCTATCTCAGGGGAACAAATCCCCATCGTATCTATCCAAAGTGCTGCATCATCAATTCTCGTGCCTGGTAAATATTTTTCTACCCCTAAGAGACCTTGTGGATAACTTGCACCTCTTACACCAACACGCCATGGATGTGTACCACCATTAGATACCATATAATATCCAAATTCACCTCTTGATGACTCAACAGGTGCATATACATATCCTTTAGGAACGGTCCATCTCATCGATTGACCTCTACCTGGTTTTACTCTAACTTCACCCTCTGGCATTTTATCTAAACATTGTCTAATAATTCTAATCGATTGAACAACTTCTTTGATTTTAATATCGAGTCTTGCTCTTGCATCACTATAACTTGATGTAGGTACATCAAATTCAACTTGATCGTATCTTGCATAAGGCATGACTTTTCTTAAGTCATAAGGTTTATCAGTTGCTGAGCGCATCCCAATACCAGTAACGCCTAATTCCCAAACAACTGCTTCAGGAAGCATGATCGTATCTTTTATTCTTTTAATAATCGATGCACTATCAATACCTAAATCACGATATTCGCCAATACGACTTTCTAAGCTATCTAAAAACTCTCTAATATCTTTATCAATACCTTTAGGTAAGTCCATACGCACACCACCAATAACGATATATTGATGATAAACTCTGGCACCTGTAATCTTTTCAAAAATATCTAATATAAGATTTCGATCGACATGTGCATGATACATCAGTGTATAGTTACCTGTTGGTCCCCCTAAACCACCATAAGCCATGAGATGTGCAGAAATTCTAGCAAGTTCTAAAATAATCATGCGAATCCAATGTGCTCTTTCAGGTATTTCTAATTTTAATAATTTTTCAGCAGCACAGGCAAAAGACATTTCGTTAATGTCTGGTTCTGGTACACATACTCTAGGGATTAATGCGATATTATTAACCCATAGTTTTCTTTCCATTTGTTTTTCAAATCCACGATGTAACATTCCTGGAAGTAAATAAGATCTTTTAATGATATCGCCATCGACAAACATATGCACTGAAGCATTTCCGTGCATCCCTGGATGTTGAGGTCCTAAAAACAGTTTCATCTCTTTCATAAAGACTTACCTCCTGTTCTTAAAGACTGTGCTCTTTTTTTCTTTTCTGCTTTCTTTTCTAAAGTCTTATTATCTTCATCTTTAACAGAAAACTTTTCAGGATATGCTCTAGAAGGAAACTTCTTAGCACTATAAGCACTTGGGTCAAAATCTTTTCTTAAAGGTGGGATATCATCCCATCTTTCTAGAATTAAAGGTTTTTCATATTCTGGATTTCCTGGAAAATGAATACCAAAAAACTCATGTGCTTCTCTTTCATAATACTTAGCTCCAGGAAATACAGACAATACTGAAGGCATCACTGGTTCATTTCGATCTATTTTCGTTCTAATTTGAACATAAAGGGGTTGATCCCAATTCATTAAAATATAAACCACTTCAAATTTTTCTTCATCTGGCCAATCGATGGCACTTAAATAAGAAAGTTGTTTCCAGCCTTTTAGTTTTAATCCTGATAAAACATTTAAAACATCTTTTTGCTCTAGTTCATAAGCAACTTGATAGGTATCAATCACATCTTTTAATAAAGGTTTTGTAAGGCTTAATACAACTTGATCCACAATACTTAAATTATTGATGGAACTCATCTTCAATCGCCACCTTTCCTAAAACATCTTCTTGATTCTTTTTATACCATTCATAATGCTCATGATATTTCTTCCAACCATTCGCAGTTTTATTTTTAATACCTTCCATTAAATCCACAAATCCGTTTAACACAGATTCAGGATTTGGCATACATCCTGCGACATATGTATCTACTGGGATATATTGATCCAGTTGATTGATCACCGCATGTGAATCATGATAAATACCACCATTGATTGGACATGAGCCTAACGCAACCACATATTTTGGCTCACTCATTTGTTCATATGTGTAAACCAATCTTCTTAGTGTCTTTAATGATAAATAACCAGATACTAATAAAATATCTGCTTGTCTAGGCGTTGCCATTGGCCCCATCCCAAGTCTTTCCATATCATATGCACTTGTCATTGATGGTGGTAACTCAATTGCACAGCATCCTGTACAATACATCAGTAACCATAAAGAATTTCTTCTAAAATAGTCCCCAACTTCCCACCATTTGCGATCAATTTCTTCTTTTGTTAAATTTTGTTTTAACGTATATTTTGTACTAATCATTTTATATCACCCATCCAAAGTATATTGCAATAATTGCTTGTGTTACAGCCATAAATAACGGCCATTTATAGAAAAATATTACAACTTGATCAATTTTAAATCTTCCGTTTACATTTGAAATTAAATTTGCAACCGTATAAACAACAAAATATTTAATCAAGAATTCAAAAATATTGCTTGCACCACCTAAGAATAGATGAACAAATAAACTCACTTCTATAAATACTGAAATCTCATGAAGAATAAATAACATCCCTAATTGTTTACCACCATATTCAACCATTGGACCTGATGCAATTTCAGCAGGTGCAATATAGGTTTCAAATGGTTTTTTACCAAGCATACCCATCAGTGCAATAAAGCCTACAATACCACCAATCGGTAGGGCAATTAAGAAAATGTTATTTCCTGCCTGTTGTTGATAAAGCATAATTTCAGTTAAAGAGCTATGCCCTGATAAATTAATAATCGTTAAAACAACAATCAAGAATGGCACTTCATAGGCAAGCATTGTTGTCAGTGCTCTCATCACACCAATCGATGCCCAAGGGTTTCCAGAACCACTAGCACTCATCGCCATCCCTAACATCCCTACTGCAAGTAAGTAAACAAAGATAAAGAAATTATCATATCCCTCAAATGCAACAATATTTGTTGTAATTGGCATAAACATTGCAGTTGCAATAATACCACCTAAAGCCATGATGACACCAAAATCAAAGATCCATCCATGACTTATACTTCTTTTACTTAATAGCTTAAAGATATCTAAAAACTCTTGATACCATTTTGGACCTTGACGTTTTTGCATACGACCAACAATCTTACGGTTAATTCCACCAATCGATGTCTGAAGGACAAACCCAAATAACGCAACTAAAATCCCAATCAGTATATTTAAAATCATAAGACTTCACCCCACAATACAAAGACGACAATAGAAATAATGAGTAAGATCGTTATGGATAAACTATTTGTCATAAATACATATTTTAAAAATTTCCCAATTTCCTTAACTTTTTCAGCTAATGCTTTATAAAACTTAGTCATGTAATGACTTTGTTTTTCATATAATCTTTCTAGTGGTGCATAAAAGTCTGTTGAATAATGGAATAAATGTTCATCGTGAACAAAGTTTCCTGCTGTATATGTATCCATCAGTCCAACTTTTCTTGATTTCTTTAAAAGGATAAAGATGATAAATGCAATCACAATGCCCACAATAAATACTAATGAAATTAATCCTGGGTTTAATACACCATTTGTACCACTAATCGTAAATGTTGTATAAGTAATACCACCAAATCCTAATTCTAAGATGATATTGTTAATGATATCGAAGAATACTTTTGGAAACACACCTGTATAAATATTTAACCCCATAATAATGACTGTTGGGATGAGTAGTAAAAGTGGTGCTTCTTTCGCATCTTTATATTCTCTAAATTCTTGACCTAAGAATAATGCAGCAAGCGGTCTAAAAACATATAAGAAAGACCCAACACTACCAAAAAATACTGCAATACCCACAAATACCATGCCTTGATCAATGACTGCTTGGAATATTAACCATTTAGAGATAAATCCACCCATTGGAGGAATCCCTGCCATCGAGATAATCGCAATCAAATATGCTAAATATGTAATTGGCATTTTATGAATCATACCACCCATTTCACTAATCTTAGTGGTATTGGTGACTCTTGCGACTGCAGCAATCGCCATGAATGCTCCAGCACTTGCAAGTGCATGGGCTAAAATGTGATATAATCCCCCAGCAAAAGCGATACTATTAAAAATCGAAAATGCAACTAAAATATAACCACCATGACTCATCGATGAATAAGCTAAAAGTTCTTTTGCATCATCTGCTTTTATTGCCATTAATGTTCCAAAAACAATCGATAATCCACCAAGTAAGGCAATTAGATAATGCCCTATTGGAAGACCCATCGCTTCAAAAGTTCCAGTTGCTGGTACGATTCTAACTAAAGCTAATATGCCAATAAATGCACCTAACTTAACCAAAGCACCTGATAAAACTGGTGAAAAAGGATGTGGAGCATTACCATGTGCAATGGGTAACCATATGTGTAGAGGAAATGCACCTAACTTAGCAAACGCTGCAATTAAAAATAATACAAAAACTAAAATCGCAGAATTTCCAGATAATCTTCCAAGACCTTCACCTATATATAAACTACCTGTACTTTGATAAGTGATCATAATCCCAAAAAGGAGTGCAACACTTCCAGCCAAACTAAATCCAAAATATGTTACAGCTGCTTTTTTACTCTTACCTTGAGAAATTAAAAACATCGTTGTCCAAATGATTAACTCAAAGAATAAGAATAAATTTAAGAAATGATCGGTATAAAATGCACCAACAACTCCCGCAAGAGATAACAAGAACAATAAATTATAAGTACTCTTATATTGATATTTATCTAAAAAGTGAGGATGAAAGAAACTTACCATCAAATAAACAAAGACAATAATAATTGCAAAATAAAATCCTAAATAGGTTTGTGCAAAACTAATTCCAGGCAAATAATTAACAGTTGTATCAAGATTCATATTAAATCCATAAGCAGCCAGTGATACAAACACAAACATGACAATAAAAATCGTAAATACAGATCCTAATACCTGTTTAACTCTTGTGAGTCCATAAGTAATCAGAGATCCCAAAACTAATGTTAAAATCAACAATTCAATATTAGCCATTTTGTACGACCTCCTCTATCCCATCAATTTGATTGTCAAGTTCATCTAGCGGTTTTGAATATGTACCAAATACTATTAAACTAATCGCAATTAAAACAAACACAATCTTAAATCCTAAGTGATATTTAACTTCTACTGTTGATTCATCCTTATACCATAACTTAACAAGTAATCTAACAAAATAAATGCCTTCGATTAAAGAAGCAATGAGTATAACTGCAATCAATACCATTTGATTTTGATCTGCAAGTAAAGTTAAATAATTTAACTTAATGATAAACCCAACAAATAAAGGTAAGCCCATCACTGAAAGTGTAGCAACCGTATAAGTTGTTCCTACTATCAGGTTATCTTTAAAGATACCTTTTAATGCATGAACTTCATCATCCTGTGTTTCTTTTACAGCATGATTTATCACTAAAAACATCACTGTTTTACTTAAAGCATTAGCGATAATCAAATAAACAGCCCAAATGACTAAGTTATTCACAAAAAGTAAAATAATGATTGAACTTTGTGCAATCGAACTAAATAATAAAATCTCTCTAACCTTTGTCGAACTAAATGCCATTAGATCACCAACAACAATACCAACCGCCAAAATAATCGTTACAACAAGTAATAATGTACCTTCAAATTGGAAAAGGTTTGTTATAAGTCTGCCAAACACAAATGTCATAGCTGCCATATAAACACTCACAATCATTGGTCCAGATAAAGTGTTTGATGATCCTAAAACACCTTTAACCCAATTGTTAAACGGTAATAACTTAGCTTCAACACCAAGACCGATAAACATCATCAAAAATGGTAAGATTACTTGAGAATAATCATTTAATGCTTGAATTTCTCTAATCATCACAACCAAATTTAATGTCCCAAACATTGCATATAAAATCACAATACCAAATAAGAATAAACTACTTCCAATAGAACCATATAGTAAATACTTAAATGTTGCTACAGGTTTTTTATTTGATGTCGTAATCAAATAAGCTGCAATACCTGATATTTCTAAGAAAACAAATAGGTTGAATAAATCGTTTGCTAAAACTAATCCATTTAAACCAGCCATAGCTAACATCAAAATCGTTCCATATTTTGGATATGTCTTTATGTTTAATAATGCAATGATTAAAATCAATCCATTGATTAACCATAAGGCAATCGTTGCATAAACATCAAGAAATAATGTTATGCCTAATAAATTATTGGTAAGTGCATCTTCATATCCCCCAATAAAGACCATCCCTTGTTCTGCTAAGAACAATACAACTAAATTAAAGATAGCAACTAATACTAATAAAATCATTTGATACTTCTTCACTAAAATCGATAGGAATGCAACCAATAATGGTATGACAATTAATAAAATAATGTTCATAGGTTTGCCTCCAATTCATCCAGTTCTAATGTTAAATAAGTATCATATATATTTTTAGAAATCGCTAATCCTAAAGCGGTTGTTCCAACACCAATAACGATAGCTGTTAAAACTAAAGCTTGAGGAATTGGATCGACATAAATGAGTCCTAACTCATCAACGCTTGAAACAATTGGCGCAATCCCTTCACTCACAAATCCAATACTTACAATGAATAAAAACAATCCAATTTCCATAACATTTAAAGAAACAATCAGTTTGATCACATTTTTATTGACAAACAGTCCATAAAAACCAAGTGCAAACAGAAAGATAGATGCGTATTGTATCATGACTTTTCCTCCTCTGTTAAAAACTGATCCACAACAGATGCGATCTCACTACCTACTTTAAGACCAATTAACACATATAAAATAGGAATGATACCTGCGCTTAATAAATTACCAATAACACCTGCATCTAAGAAGTTTTCAAAATATGCAGTTCCAATAACAAGTCCGATTAAACCAATAATCACGATAAAGCTTCCAGCAATACTTTCTAAAATCTTAAAGCCTTGAACTTTACTTCTAAACTCATCATCAGCTAAATACAATAATAAGACTGAACTTGCGATCATTGCGCCACCAGGGAAACCTCCACCAGGACTTAAATGACCATGTAAGATCATATAAAAACTAACAACTAAAATCAGTGATGCTAATATATAAGATCCTGTCTTAAGCATGAAATTAGGTTTAAATGCTAACTCCATACGTTTTTTACCTTTAACATCTAAAATCAACGCAACACCTAATGAACTGACAAATAAAACTGTAACTTCACCAAGTGTATCAAATGCTCTAAATCCTAAAACGACTGAAGTTACGATATTTGCTGAACCCACAAGTTCTGCTTGTGCGTTTTGGAAATATGACCCAGAGATTCTATCAACTAAATTCACTTCACCAAAGATAGGAAAACTACTTGTATTTTGTAATGCTAAGATGATCACAACCGCAAAGGCAATCGTAATAACAAAACCAAATACCTTTTTCATTTCGCATCCCTCCTTTTAATAGAAAGTAAGACAAAAATGAATAAAGCGGTAACTAACCCACTACCAATCACAGCTTCAGTAATCGCAACATCTGGTGCCTTCATCAAAATGAACGCAACCACAGCTAACATACTAAGGGCTGATAAATACAAAACTGAGTGAATCAGTTTTTTAGCGTTAATCGCTAAAAACGCAATGACAACAAGTAAAACCGAAATAAACAAAGACATAATTTCAAAGAATGTCATTTGGATTCACCTCGATCCTTAAAATCATCTTTTAAGAGATTGCTAGGTATATCTTTTGATTTATAAATCGCTTTTGCAATCGTTGATGATCCCACTGGATTGGATAAAGCAATTAATATAATTAGAATCACTAGTTTAAATATCCAATTTGGATGTGATTCAATACTTGCAAAAATAACCCCTAAGATCATTGAAAAAGATCCTAGTGTAGTAGCTTTAGTTCCTGTTTGGATACGATTAAATGTATCAGGCATTCTAAGGACACCAAGTCCACCCAAAAGGAAAAATAAAGCACCAATGATTAAAAATACATAACTAACGATGGTCATTGTTTTTTCCCTCCAAATATCTAGCAAATACAACTGTTTCTAAAAACGCTAAAATCCCATAAACGATAGCGATATCTAGATAAAGCATGCTATTTTGTAATAAAGCGATAAAAACAATGATACCAATAACAGTCATGTTAAATGTATCAAGTGCAACTACTCTATCAGCTAGTTTTGGTCCAATGACTAATCTTAAGACAACCAAAACTAAACCTAATCCAAGTAAACTAAATACTACATAATCTAACCAAATCATTCAAATATACCTCCTAAAATCTTTTCAAAAGGTTCTGATAAATCATTTGGGTTTTCAAACTTAGATACATCAATCGTATGAACATAGATATTGTCATCATCTACATCAATAGAAAGTGTACCCGGTGTGAGTGTAATTGAGTTTGCTAAAGTCAATTTACCAATATCACTTTTGATATTCGTTTTAACTTTTAAAATACCTGGGTTTACAGGTATTTTAATGCTCAACACTCTTCTTGCCACATCTAGGTTCGCTAAGATCAATTTCCAAATAAAGACAGGTATGTAGATCACTACAAACTTAATCAGTCTTATTGGAAAGTCCCATTTGATCTTGAAATCAAGTTTTCTTGCGAGTAAAACAGTAATAACTGCACTAACAAGAGAACCTAGGATGACTTCTTCTACTGTAAATCCAGCCAAAAAAAGATACACCAGTAGAAGTGCCAAAAATGCCGTTACATATTTCATTTTCTTCCTCCTGAATAATACTTATCATTTTATTTAAAATGCGAAACTCACACAAAAAAGTAGTTTCTCCCACTACTTTTCAGAAAGCCACACATAAATAATATAGGTTATATGAAACCACTTATTAAAAGTTAGTATGCCATCACTTTTCAAGGATTAATAAGTTCTAGTTACGTTCTTAAGTTTAAATTAGTTTCATTATACCACTAAGTCTAGTGCATGAAAAGGTTAGATTTTAATTAAATCTAAATTATTTAGTTTTTTACATATTTTACGTATTTAATTAAGTGTTTTTAATATACAAAACTGAACAGCATATGCTTGGTGCGATTGAACTCCCCAGAGTAACCACGATTGATCAATTTTATTAAAGTAATTAATAAGGTCATTTAATCCATAATCCCCAAGACCCATCCCATATTGATTTTGATAGGATTGATAAATTTCATCCATTAATTTCTGATTGGTGATATGTTTTTTTACATGTAATGAAAAATCATTATCCGTTAAATAAAAAATGTCAGAAGCAACAAAAATAACACCTTCTGGTTTTAATAAATTTATGATTTCTTGATTGAATGCATGAAAGATTTCAATCATCTTTTGTAATAGATAAGATAAGATGAAATCTTTCATCTCAAGAGATAATCCCTTTAATACGAGCGCATCTAGTTTATGTTCGACTTCTCTATATAAAAGTTGTGTATAAATGGGTGCGATATAGATTGCATCAAACTTCATATTGAAGGCTTTAGAAAAATGGTGTTTTAAGATTTGATTTATTTTTTGATCCATCCAAACTTCTATTTGTCTTCTTGATTTGATTCTTAAGTTATCAAAAAAAGCATTAAAGAAATGGATCTCATCTAGTCCAAGATAATCCATCTGGATTAACTTGATGTTAGGATGATCTTCTATTTCTTCTAATGCTTGTTTCATACTATCTAAATCGATGTCAGTTAGATAGATGTGATTAAATTTTGCGCATAAAAAATCTATTGATATATCTGTAAGATTTCCTGCACCTAAGATTAATATATGATCTAATTTATCGATATGCTTTAATGCATCATTCATCAGATTAGCAGTCTGTTTTTTATAATCATCTTGGTTTAAATTTTTGTGTGTTTGATTGAGTTGATGATAAAAGTTATCCATAATGATACCTATTCTTTTTACATGATTTATATAGGTATTATATACCTTTATACACAAAATAAAAAGTCTAAAAAGAACGAGTTCTAATCACTTCGTCAATCGTTTTAATACTCTGCAGACAATACTTGATTAATAAACACATCAATAAGATCTGGATCAAATTGAGTTTCAGAACAACGATGAAGTTCTTTGATGGCATCTTCGATTGCCATCGCTTTTCTATATGGTCTGTCTGAGGTCATCGCTTCAAATGCATCTGCAATCCCAATAATTCTAGAAAATAATGGAATATTTTCACCTGATAAACCTTTTGGATATCCTTTGCCATCCCATCTTTCATGATGCGTTAACGCGTAGTCAGCTAAATTTGAATATTTATCAGCTGATCTTAGAATTTGATAACCATTAATCGTATGGTTCTTCATAATGACCCATTCTTCATCGGTTAATTTGCCAGGTTTTTTTAAGATATTATCTGGTATTGTAATTTTACCAATATCATGCATACGTCCAGCAAACTCTAACTCTAGTTTTTCTTGTTGTGTTAGATTCAGTTTCTCTCCCATGAGTAGACAGTAATGACTCACACGGTCTGAATGATTCCTTTCAGCTTCGTATTTATCCTTTAGTGAATCAAATAATGCCATAATGACTTGATTTCTAGAGCTTTGATTATGTAATGTCTTTTGAGCATACATATCATTTTCCGCTTGAATGAGTACATCTTCTATATGTTGCGATTCTGAAGTTTTTACAGCAGTTCCGCATGAGGCTGATAAAGGTATATCCCTTATTTTGATATTTGCTAACTCTACAAATAATTTATTTTTTAAATCGTTAAATTTTTCAGTATCTGACTTTGCAAATATAACTCCAAACTCATCACTACCAATTCTAGCAATAAATGAATGACCTTTACATGAAGTTGATAAAAGATTAGCAAACGTTAAAATGGCTTCATCTCCAACATCATGTCCATATGTGTCATTAATTAATTTTAAACCATCAATATCAATAATAGATATGCTTAAAGGATAGTATTTATCTTGGTCAAGTCTTCTTATAACAGTATCAAAATATGTTCGATTTGGAAGCCCCGTTAATACATCATGTTTGCTAGCATAATTAATTTTTTGTTCGCTAATTTTACGCTCTGTGATATCCATTAAAAATCCTTCAATGTACCATTGGTTATCTTGTTTAAAGACATGTCCCTTTTCCCAAATCCAAATGCGAGAACCATCTTTTTTCATGATTTCATATTCAAGATTACAAGGCTGGTTTAAACGTTTAGCTTCTTCATATGCCTTAAATATATGTTCTCTATATTTAGGGATAATGAGATCATTAAAGGCTACTGATTTGTTTTCAATAATTTCTGATGGATCATAGCCAGTTAGCTCTTTACATCTATCTGACATGTAAAGCATTGTCCAATCCTCATCAAACCTACATTGATAAGAAACACCAGGAAGATTGGCAATAATCCTGCTTTTTTCCTGTTCCTTTTTGATGAGTTCTTTTTCACTGTTTTTTCGGTCAGTAATATCCTCTGCGACAACGACGAACTGATTGTCTTTATATGGGTATGACACTACTCTGTAATATTTATCCAGTGCTCTTGAGTAATCTTCAATAACAGCAGTTTTTTGTTTCTTCACAACATCTGAATAAGCATCAAACCATGATGATTCTATATCTGGAAGTATTTCAGATACATATTTGCCAATGACATCTTTTCTCTTAAGACCAGTCATGGCTTCATATCTATCATTAATACTTATAAATTTATAGTCAATCCCTTTTCCATGTTCATCAAAAATTATTTCTCTTAAATTAAAGCCCAAAGGCATTTCTTGGATTAATTTACTCCACTGATTTTCTAATGCTTTTTGTGCATCTCGTTGTTTGATGACTTCGGTCATATCTCTAAATTCAACAACTCTGACTTGTTTTCCTTGATATGGTATATTTCTAACTTCAAGCTTTAATGGGTATACTTCTCCATTTTTCCTTAATCCAATAACTTCATATGGCTTTTCACTACCAGTCTTAATATGTTCGATGACAATATCGTGATATTTTGGGTCAATTAAGGGAAGTGTATATGTTCCTTTTAATTCATCTATAGAATAACCAGTAATTTTCGATAATTCTTCATTACAATCTAAAATGATACCTTGATCATGAATTAATAAACCACCAAATGAAGCATCGTGAAGAATCTTAAATCTTTGTTCACTTTCATATAAGGTTTTATTAATCTCACTGATTTCATTTTTAGATTTTTTGTTTCTAAATGCTAAAAATGATGTAACTGCAACAGCAACACCCATTAAAGTAATGATTGTTATAATTAATGCTTTATTTCTATTTTGAGTGATAACAAAAGCCGTTTGATCGATGACAATCGAATATAAATAAGTCTCGCCTTGAATTTCTACAGGATAAGAGTAAACATACACCGTTTTAATATCACCATCTGCAAGTCTATGTTCGAAGATAAAAAAGTTTCTTTCTTCAGCAAGCGCCTTTAGTCTTTCTTCAGCAATCTCTTCAGGAGTGAGCGTATTGATTTGATCAATATTCATTTCTAATAATGTTTCAAGAGGATATCCGTAAAAATCTACTGCTGCTTGATTTGCGTAATAAATATCTCCATTAATTGGATTGATGATAAGCATAATTGATTGATGATTATCAAATAGTTCTTCATAATCAATATCATCAATAGCATATATTGTAAATCCAATCTGTAAAAAAGAAATCAAAAGCAGTATGGTAACAAGAACCTTTTTCATTTTAGGATCCTCCTATTTCATTGTAAAAACTACTAACTAATTATAATCAATGTGTTTGATATATTTTACCATATACTGAAACAATATTGAAAAATTTAAAGGAAAAAATAGTTTTTCACAAAAGAGTTAAAACATTTGACAATAAGTTAAAAACAGGCCGCTCATATATCCTTTATAAACCCATTTACTCCTAATATAAGTCTTTGTTTATTTTTTTCAAAAATACTTCAAAAAACTATTTTATAATAAAAATAAATATGTTACAATAAAAAAGGAATGCAAACCCGATCCCCTCCCCATTTGTGATGTGGGTTTGCATTCTCTTTTTTTGTAGTTATGTAAATGATAGATAAAGTTTATGATACTTAACATTTTTTCAATATGTCTTGCCATTTTGATCAACTGGTTGGTACATCACTATAATCTTTTCTGCTGTTTTCATACCATCAACTGCAGAACTCATAATCCCACCTGCATAACCTGCACCTTCTCCCATTGGATAAAGCCCTTTAATATTTGACTCATGATACTCATCTCTTGTCATTCGAATGGGTGATGATGATCTTGTTTCAGGTCCTGTTAATATCGCATCATCAATTGAAAATCCTTGAATTTTCCTGTTGAAATCACGAAGTGCTTCTCTTAATGTCTGAGTGACATATGCTGGAAACAATGCTTTTAACTCAGCGAATTTATATCCTGGTCTATAAGAAGGATTGACACTTCCAAGTTTTGTTGATGGTTGATCTTTTAAGAAATCACCTACAAGTTGAATAGGTGCGTTATAATTTGATCCACCTAAAACAAATGCCTTTTGTTCAATTTTTCTCTGATAAGATACACCTGCAAGTGGATGATCAGATCCAAAATCAGATGGATTTACATTGACCAAAAGTGCAGCATTGGAATTTTCATAATCTCTTTTACTTTCACTCATACCATTCGTCACGACACCACCTTCTTCAGATGATGCACACATGACCCATCCGCCTGGGCACATACAAAAAGTATAAGCTGATCTTTTATCTGATCCGTGATAACTCATTTTATAATCTGCAGCACCAAGATAAGGTTCATTAGCAAATTTCCCGTATTGTGCTTGATTAATCAATAACTGTGGGTGTTCAATACGAACACCTACAGAAAATGCTTTTTGAATGATATTTACTCGTTCATTATAGAGTAATTCAAAGGTATCTCTTGCACTATGTCCAATACCTAATAGACAAACAGATGAGAGTAGTTCTTCTTCATCGTTAATCATAACACCTTGAAGCTTGTTATCTTTTACAATTAGTTTTGTAACCTTAGCATTAAATCTAATCTCGCCACCCAAACGAATGATTTCTTCTCTTATGTTTTTCACAACAATTTTTAATACATCCGTTCCAACATGTGGTTTATTGATATATAAGATTTCAGGTTGTGCGCCATGTTCAATAAGTGCGTTTAAGATATATCTACATCTGATGTCACTAATTAATGTTGTGAGTTTACCATCTGAAAAAGTGCCTGCACCACCTTCTCCAAATAATATCGTAGATCCTTCATGATATACACCAGTTTTATAGAAACGCTCTACATTTGTTGATCTTTGATCAACATCATAGCCTCTTTCTAAAACTATAGGACGATACCCTCTTCTTGCTAATAATAAAGCAGCAAACATCCCTGAAGGACCAAAGCCAACTATAATCGGTGGATGTGTTAGCATTTGATCTCCAGATGTGATTTCTTGATATGTTAAAACAGGGGCGATCGTTAGCCCCTTCACTTTTTTATCTACATATTTTTTTTCATTTGTAATTTCTAAATCTACACTATAGACAAAATAGAGTTGTTCTTTTTTTCGAGCATCGATCGCTTTTTTAAATATCGTAAATGATTGTATTTCTTTATCTATAATATGATATTGATTATATAGGTATTTTAATAGATTTTCTTTTTCAGAAAGTAGAGAACTTGCTTTTCTAACATCAAGTTTTATATCTGTTATTCTAATCATGTGACACCAACCTTTTTTATAACACTATAATCATACATGATTTGGATAACAAATACAATGGATTTATGAGTTTATTACATTAAGATGATGTCTTTATAAATCAGAATCATCAGATGATTCTTTATAGACAAGTACCTTTGGGTTAAACAAAGAAAGAGGCTAACTTTAGCCTCTTTCCTATTTAGTCTTTCTGTTAATCTCTGATAACTCTTTATGAATTTTTTCAAGCATGTCTTGTTGTTCTTCTTGCATACGTACTATTTGGTTGATTTTCCAGTACCAAGTCACAATTTCTCTAATAATTAACAAAACACCTACTAATACAGCTAATGCTAACCAAGGATTACTTATGAGCTCTAATAAAAACATGTTTCTCCTCCCCCCCAATAACTATCTTAATACTTAGTTTGAATATTTTTGTTTTAATTCTTGATAGATTTGATCAATTTCTTTCATCCGTTTTGGAATGTCTATGTTTTGTGGGCATTTGGTTAAACATTCACCGCATGCAACACAATTTATAGCTAGTTTCTCTTTACCGAGTTCTTCGTATTCTTTGATAAATGCTCTTCCAAATTTAGATATCGCATATTTATTGTATGCTTTAAATACACTTGGAATATCTACACCATGATCACATGGCATACAATACTTGCAATTTGTACATGGAATGGTATTGTTTTCTAAGAATACTTTTAATGCTTGATCAATGGTTTTTTGTTCATCTTTCGATAGTGGTGCAAAGTCAGTTAATGTCTTCACATTATCAACGGTTTGTTCTAGGTTACTCATACCACTTAATACTGTCATCACTTGATCTTTAGATGCTGCATATCGTATCGCCCATGAAGCAACCGATTGATCTGGTTTAACTTCTTTAAGAATGCTTGCCGCATCTTCACTTAAATTTGCTAATGTTCCTCCTCTTACTGGTTCCATGACAATTATAGGCACACCATAAGATTCTATGATTTTGTATTGCTTTTGAGCGTTTTGAAAATCCCAGTCTAGATAGTTTAGTTGAATTTGAACAAAGTCCCATGGATATGTATGAATGATTTCATCTAAGACTTCAGGTGTATCATGAAATGAAAAACCAAGATGTCTTATTTTTCCTTCTTTTTTCATTTGATGAAGAAAATCCATGATTTCTGGTTTTTTATAGATTTCAAAGTTGTTTTTACTTAAAGCATGGCATAGATAAAAATCAAAATAATCAACTTGACATTTTTTGAGTTGTTCATTAAAGATTCTTTTTGCATATTCAACAGTTTTTAACTCCCATCCAGGCATCTTAGTCGCAAGATAGAAAGAATCTCTTGGATATTTCTTTAAAACTTCTCCAATGAATAGTTCACTTAAGCCTTCATGATAAGGATATGCTGTATCAAAGTAGTTTACACCATGGGTGTAAGCATAATCAATCATCTCTTCTGCTTGTTTGATATCTATGTCTGGTTTTTCTGGGTCTAGTCTTGGAAGTCTCATACAGCCGAATCCTAAGATGGAAGGATTTTCTTTGATGCCTTTGAATTGCTTAATTTTTCTAGATACTTTATTGGTCATAATCACTTTATATACTCAATTTATATATAAATCAAATATTACTCCTTTCAAGTATTAATTTGAACTTCTGATATATTATCTATATCAGTTTTTATAAATTTAATTTTAGGAAGCAAAATCCAATAATGTCTATTATCATCTTTACTATACCATTTAACTTTATAAATCACTTCTGAATCAACAGGTTTATATCCTTGCGTCTCTTTAGTAGATATATAATCCTTCATTTTTTTTGAGAAATAAAGAACTTGTTTTTCTTGATATGTACAACCATCTTCAACTACACCTAATCTATAACCACTATTCACTTTATATGCTTTTGCATTACAGTATTTTGCACCACTGAGATTAATATCATGCATATCCAATTGTACTTCCAACTCTTCTGGTTTATCATATATATCATCAAACGTACTAGTGGTGATATTTTTATAACTTATATCATCAAAAATATCTTGATTTGTGAAAATTGCGATATTTTCTTTTGCTCTAGTCAATCCGACATATATAGCTCTATAATCTTCATCATTATAAATCTCTTTATTTAACATCATAAAAACATTATGAAATTCTCTTCCTTTAGACTTATGTATCGTAGAAACTGTTATAACCTGATCTTCATCCTTATGCAAATCTTCGAGCTTTGATTCTTTAATATGCTCAATAACATCATTATAATATTTTTTTTCTGGATACAAAACTTCAAACTGTTCCAATAGCTCCATAAGCAACGAGAACAATTGGGTACTTCTAAATATTTTGATGAACCCAGTTTTCACTTCGTTCCATTTTTCAAGTGTTATGTATGGTTCATTTTTATCAAATTGTTTTATAAACCAATCCATTTCATTAAGCATGTCCAATCTAAAATATGTATTACTTTGAATCAATTTTGCTTTGATGTTATTTTTTGTTAATAATCCCATCAATATTTCTGCATCCTCGTTTTTATAAGTGAGTATTGCAGTTGAATCTTTGCTAGTCATTTCTTGAATTCTCTTAATGACAGGTTCATAAAGATTTTCTGTTTGATATTTATATAAGACAATATAGCCATCTTTTCTCGAGTATGAAATGTTTTTACCTCTTTTAAACCTTTGCTTAATCTTGTATGCAAAGCTTTGTGTGAAATCAACTAAATTGTTAAGGCTCCTATAATTTGTTAATAGTTCATAAGTATTGCATTTTTCTTTACTCAACTCATATAAATACTTTGAATCTGATCCTCTAAATTGATAAATATTTTGATCATCATCACCAACGGCAATTACTCTAAGCTTATCATTTAGACTGATTAAAGTTTGAATAAGTTCATATTCTTTTTGACTCATATCTTGCGCTTCATCAATGACGAGAGTCGTTATATTTAATAATATTTCATCAGCTTTATTCGCATTAATAGTTTCAATAGCTTTGTCAAAAACTTCATCAGTTTTTTCTAGATCACCAACTTCACCAATAATATCAAAGCAAAATGAATGAAAAGTTTTAATAGCTACATAATTAGCTTGTGATCCAATAATATCATAAAGTTTTTGCTTAAAAACAACGGTTGCAGATCTTGAAAAAGTTAACATTAACAACTCTGATAGTTTTACATCTTCTAATAACACCAATGACGCTAGTTTTTTTACTAGCAATGTTGTCTTTCCACTACCTGGTCCAGCTAATACTACGATATTATTATCACTTTTATCTTCTATGATCTCTTTTTGTTCTTTAGATAAGCTACTAGTTAGAGCATCATACTTAGTACTTGTCATCGCTTTATCCATGTACTTCTTATAACTTTCAGTAATATATTTCTGTTCAAATGATTTAAAATCCATTTCAAAATAATCATCGACCAATTTCAAACCAATTTCTTCACCTTCAATTAATCCCTTAACAAAATGAATAAGTATATGGATTTTATTTACTTTCTGTTTATAAAATTCTTCAAACATTTTATAATGTTGTTTACTATATTGTTTTTGAACATTTTGCTCAATTCTTTCTATACACATAGGATTGTATAGTACCAAAAATCCACCATCTATTAATAACGCATTTATACGCTGTAAAAATAACATTGATTTCTCTATTTCTTCTATGGATACATTTGTATTAAAGAGTGAACTTCTTTGATTAAATAATGTTTTGATTTCAACAACCGAAAAACTTACCGATTTTTCTTCTTCTTTTTTATCAATCAACTTATATGTGTGTTCTATAATAAACTCGGATGTGCTACCTAATTGATCAATCAACTTATATATTTCTTGTTTATCCTTTATGAGCTGAATTGAGTGATAATACTCATTCAGCGAACTTTTCTTTTGAATGATTATTTTCAAATCATCAAGGTAGTTTAGTAAAATTCTAATCTGTTTTACAGAAGAATCAATTTCTTTACCATTTAAAAAAGTATTTAGATCTTTAAGGTTATACTCTGTGGGATCATTAGAAAACTTTTCTAATAATGTGTTCATCATTTTTATATAATTTTCTAATGTACTCATTGATTTTTTTCTATTATATTTATCAGGTATATGAACAAGCATATCATTATCTAAATCTAAAATATTGTATTCTTTAAGCAAATCAACATATCTTATAAGTTCTTTTTTCTCAAGATCTAATTGATCGTATAGATCATCAATCATTGAAATAGGTTTCGAACCCCTTTGAGGACTAGTGGTTTTATCAGTAAATAACGTTGAAGCTATTACACTTAACTTGTCCTGTTCAATCTTGCTAAGCCCCTTAATCTGGCTTATCTTTTTGCTTGCTTCAATCATTGTCTTTGGTTGTAAACTTGATGCATATATTTTAGGACTATTTTGATGTCGTTTAATATATCCGATAGTTTCTAAGGCTAAAATACTTTGATACACAAGTGTTGAGGATCGTTCATCATTTTGCCATCCCGATTTTCTTGCTAACTCACTTGTAGATATCTCAAATCTAGATCTATATTTTGTTTCTCTTTTTATTGTTTTCCAAATTGAAGTGACATCATTTTGTGTTAATTTTGATTGTGTCAATAAATTGAAGTGAAGATCTACATCGTGTTCATCGTATAGAATATAGCATTTCGCATCTATAGATTGATCTCTACCACCACGTCCAGCTTCCTGAATATAATCTTCTATTGTTGTAGATATCTGATAATGTATAACGTATGATACATCTTTCTTATCAACACCCATGCCAAAAGCTGAGGTTGCTACAATGATTGTTTTTTCTCCATGAATGAATGATAATTGGTTTTCATTCTTTACATCAATCTTCATCCCACCATGATAGAGCGTTGCATTAAAACCACTTTCTTGTAATTCTTTTGCTACTTTTTCTGCTGCTTTTCTTCTTGAAGCATAGATGATTACTGGTTTGTCTTCACTTTCATCAAGTAATGTTTTTATATATGCCATTTTGGCTTGATGTCCTTCACAATTTTTGACATAAAAGCTTAGGTTGTTTCTTCTAGTGTTAGTTTTATACACTTTCATATCCAAATCAAGTTCTTTTTTAAAGTAATCTTGAATATCTTTGATAACTTCAGTTTTAGCAGTTGCTGTAAAACAAGAAACTGGAATCATTTTATTCTTCGGTGATATTTCGTTGACTTTTCTAATAAATTCACCAATATATTGATAATCCACTCTAAAATCATGACCCCATGTTGAAAGACAATGAGCTTCATCAATGACAAATCTTACAATATTTCTCTTTGATAACAATTGAAATATGGATGGTGATCGTAGAGATTCTGGAGCGAGATATAATATATGAATGTCTCCTTTTCTCACTCTTTCAATACATTCTTTTCGTTCTAAGGTATTTAAAGACCCATTAATGGTTCCCACATTATTAATTGATTTGTTTTTTAAGTTTTGAATTTGATCATTCATTAATGATTGTAATGGAGAAATAACTATGGTTAATCCTTTTACAGCTTCTCCATTCATCAATGCTGGAACTTGGAAAGTTGCCGATTTCCCTCCAGCGGTTGGAAATATGGCAACTATAGATTCTCCTTCTAATTGAGCATTTACAACCAGTTCTTGTAAATTCACATTATCAAAAACGTTGAATTCTTCATATCCAAAATATTTTTTTAAAGCAATTAATGAATCAAGATGATTCTTGCAATAATTACATTCATGGCAAGATATACCTCTTAGCATATCCATAACTTTATGATAATTTTCATATTGGTTGATTATCCACTTTGGTGCAATACTAGTTAAATCTTCCTCTCTTATAATCGCTAAACAATATGCTAGTTCGATAGGGTAGTTTATAGTCATTTGATTTATGTTGGCATTTTCACAAATTAAATCTTTAAATCCGACTTTGATTAAATGAGATAAAT
Source organism: Tenericutes bacterium MO-XQ (assembly GCA_002838185.1). Lineage (GTDB taxonomy): Bacteria > Bacillota_I > Bacilli_A > Acholeplasmatales > Acholeplasmataceae > Mariniplasma. The sequence continues at coordinate 1,833,583 of CP017948.1, forward strand.
CTTGAATATATGGCTTATAATTTATAAAATTAAAAAAACTAGAAAAATCAGGATGAGTTCCTAGTAATCCATAATATATTTTTTTTATTTCCTCAGGTAGAGCTAAAAATGTTTCTCTTTCATCATGAAATAACGAATGTGCCATAGAAGCATCTATGAAAGGATCATTTTTCATATCTTTTTCTAATTTATAATCTTTTACTAAATTATGGTATGGTTTTTTAGGAAATAATAATGCTGATAAAGGCAATGTATCAATAGTGTATTTGATTCCTGCTTGATTTACTTCTTTTTTAATATATTTCAAATCATGCATAAAAATATTATGACCACAAATGTATTCATAACCTTTTATAAACTTTGTGAATTTTTTTGCATTACCTCTAAAATATTTATTGCCATCGACATATGCTCCATAATCAACAACATTATCTTTTTGATTCACTTCTAAATCTATAAACACTATAGACATCTAATCACCCTTTTTATTATTCGTTTTGATTATTATAAAGCACCGGATCTCCAGTTATATAGAATCCATCTTTGATGTTGACATCGACAACTTTATCTCTTCTTTCATTGAACCATTTTAAAGATTTTTGATATCTTTTAGTTATAACATTTAGCTTTTGATTTGTTGATCCAATCAAATTTCTTTTCGTATCTATCTTATCAATTTCAAATCTTCCATCAACAATCAAGTCAACACTGGCAACAATATCTTTGTTTATCTGACTAACTCTAAATCCAGTAAACAAAATAATACCTAAATCAAGTTTTCTTAATTCAGTAGCTAATATGTTAATATTTTTTTGTAATGTTGGTTCTCCTCCTAAAAAAGTAACTCCTTCTATTCCATATTTATCCATAGAATCTTTAGCTATTTTAATAATTTGATCTATTGATAATATATGTTTTTTTTCAAAGTCTTGAAGTTCTGGATTGCAACACCCTTTGCAGTTTAAATTACAGCCTTGAAACCAGATCGCCATTCTTTTAAATGGTCCCTCTAGTTCAGTACATAAATTTATTTGTGCAATATTAAACTTTATTTCATTCAACTTTAAATTCAAATTTAAGCTCCTTATTTTCTATTTTAGCTAGAATCGATTGTCCTCTTAAAGCAATTAAATCACTCTTGTTCTCAAATAAAAACATGGATAACGAATCTAATAATTTATCATTGATTGCGTTCAAGATATCTCTACCACCTTTAGTGATATCTGCATCTCCAAGTATGTAATTAACAAATTTAAGTTCATTTTCAAATTCTAACTCTAAGTGGTATTTTTCATATATTCCTTGCTTAATCGGTAATAATTTGGATTGAGCTATTTTCATCATAAACTCTTTGTCTTGTATGAAATTAAAAGGAACAATATTATTATATCCAATTCTGCCTAATAACTCAGGGCGCTTAATTTCATTATCAAAGTAGTTTTTAACAATATCTATAAATTCTTTTGCGACTTCGTCGTGATTACTTGATGGCTTAACTTCACTAGCTCCAAGATTAGATGTGAAAATAATAATACTTTCACTAAAATAGACAGTTTCACCTTTGCTATCGGTTAATCTACCATCTTCTAATATTTGTAAGAATATATCAAGTATTCTTGGATTTGGTTTAGCTGCTTTTTCAATCTCATCAAACAAAATAACGCTAAATGGCTTTTCTTTGATAGCATTTGTCAATCTTCCACCTTCTTCATATCCAACATATCCTGGAGGAGCACCAATTAGTTTTTGATCACTATTATCAGTTCCATATTCACTCATATCAAATCTAAGACATGCTTGATCATCACCAAACAAAAACTGTGCTAAAGCTTTTGATAGTTCTGTTTTACCGACACCTGTTGGGCCAACAAAAAACAATATACCTTTCGGCATAGAACGACTGCTTGACTTATGCAATCCTGTTAAACCCATATATGCTTTCACAATTATTTTTTCTATTTTTTCAATTGCTTCATCTTGACCAACTACTCTTTCAGATAGTTTCTTCTTAATGTTCTTAACATCTTCATAATCCAGTTTCTCCCATGGATTATCTTTCTCACCATACTTAAACAAATAAAAAAGTTTGTTAAATGTCATTTTACCTTCTTTTCTAGAAAGCTTAGATAATTGAATCATTTCTCTATTTGTGAAGTCATCAAGCATATCGATGTACTCATTTTTTTTATCAGATGTAGTTAGAGTTTCACCTACTTTTAATTTAACATCAAAAGAAAGTTCAATCTTTTCTAATAATTGTTCGCGCTCTAATCGATCTGGCTTATGCAAATTAATTATACTTACTTCAGGATTATTTTGATAATATGAAATTGGAAATAGAGATGCTTTATTCGCTATAAGTATAACAACACTACCATTAGTGTCTTCACTTAAATAATCTACTTTTCTATCTTTAATAGCTTTACCTAATAGAGTCAAATACTCACGCTCATTGTCCATAAGTTGATTACTATTCCCAAATAAGAAATCTGACCAATTTAAAATAAATGCTACTTTTCTTCTTGGATTAATCATATTTTTATAAACAATGTTAAATATCTCTGCTGGTTCTTTAAACAAGCCTGACCCAGTTTTCTCCTCGATGATGTCATCATCAAGATCATATGTGTCACCTGGAACTTCTTCTTGATCTATAATGTCAAGTCTACTTAAATCGCCATCAACACCATCTACTCTATCCCAATAAATAACATCTTCATAAGACATCTCATTAAGCATGTTCATCAAATACTCTTTTAATGTCACTATTTTGTTATTTTCATTTAGATACACATCACCAACATTACCATCAATGATTACTGATCTTTTTATACCAGTTTCTCTTCGTATTCTATTAAAACTAGTTTTAATTGACATATTTTTCTCCTTAATTTGTTCCTTTATTCTTATCCATTGTCTGATATTTCATTGTTGAATTTTTATCAGGATTACTCCAAATTTCTATCTTTTCTTTGACTTTTATGTCGTATATATTTTCTAAATCTGAGAAAAAAGGAGCTAAATCTTCTTGACATGCTTGACCTTCATATCCATCAAATTTGTAGATGAATTTTCCGTCTAAATATACTCTAAACTCAGCACGTTCACCGCTAGCTTTTTTAGACCATATTCTTACTTCATTTTTCTCTTTATCTATTTTTATTTGATCTTTGTTAATAATAAAGCCTCTTTTTCGTATAGTTTTAACTATAGCTTTTATCGATTCTTGACGTACTCTTTCATCAACTATTACTCGTTTAGAGATTTCATTCATCTTCTTAATATCTTCAACTGACTTAATATTTTTATCAATAGTGTTGTTGATAACATCTTCAGTAATATCATTTGAACGCATATCTTCTGAGATTTGATTTAGTATTTCCTCTTTCTTACCCATAACAGTGTCAATGTTTTTATCATTAACTTCACTTTCTACTTGTTTGATTAAAAGTTCAAGTGGTATGCCTTTGTTCTTTTTCTCTAAAAGAGCTCTATAGACTTCTTCACGCAAAAATTCATCTTTGATTGTTAAAAGTTCATCAATCATTTGTTGATCAATATCAACTCTACCAAGTCTTTCATTTTCCTGTTCATTTTTAATTTGTTCAATGTTCTTTACTAATTCTTCGTCAATCATTCTTTCAACCAACATTAAACGATCATATTGCAAAGTATTAACTTCTTGTTGTAAATCCATCGCTTTTTGAACAATATTTCCATCTCTATTTTGCATAGATAATCTAATTAAATCATTAATCTTTTCAGATAATGAATTCTTCGTTTTTAATAAATATTCTTTATAGCTCTTTATGCGACTAGTAAGTAATGAACTAGATGATGATACTATCTTCTCAAGAATCTTATCTATAATGCACAATTGCTTTAAAGCCTCTTCACAAGTAATTCTAGCAGTAGCAGATAATGCTTCATAATCTATTTTGGCTACATGACTCATAAATCATTCATCTCCTTCTTAAAAATAATTCTAGTATATTCTTTTAAATCATCTGGTTTATAAGTGATATTATCACGATTTGCGTGAATCAAATCATTTCTTAATTTTCTAAGTTTGTGAAGACTATTTTTTTCTTCTGGGTTTAGTATTTCATGATCAACATTATTAATCATATCGATTAGTTTCCCACGAAGACCAATCTTATTTTTTAAATTGGCTTCAAGTTTAATTGATAGTGATATAACAACTGATAGATAATTTTTTTTATCTATCTGACTTAAAATAGATTTCTCGGTCATGTTTGTTACATTATTTTGGGCAAATTCTTCTTTATCTAGAATATCTAAAAGATAATCAAGATTCTCAAGATAAGTATATAATGCCGCATGTTTCTCTTCTGCAAAAGATTTATATTTTTCTATTTCTTTGAATTGCATCTTAAAACCTAAATAAAGTTTTTTAAATGCTTGCTTATCTATATCTTCATCAATAAGAAAAGCTTTATCAAAAGATGTCCCAGTGATTGCATTAATTTCTTTTAACGATTTTTGCAGGTTTTTGATCTTTTGTACAAATTTACCCTCATGTGGTATATTATAGCCGGAAACTATATAGTTAATGAATTTATCATAAATGCTCATGTTAGAAAAGATACTTTTATAACTGTATTTTTTATCTTCGAAGTACTCAAATAGTTTCAATTGCTCTACATCAGGATTACTTTCAATAATCTTTTGAATAATGCTGCCTTCCGATATGGCAAGTTCTTGTATCATCCACTCACCTCGACTAAATAGAAGCTCAAGATTATCAAATGCTAAGTTGTTAAAATAGTTATCATATAAAGATTTTAATTTCCTATTATACCAACTCTCAATTTTCTTAACATCAATAAGATTCTTTATATTTCTCATTAAACTGATATTTTCCTCTATATCTGGTGAAAAATATTTTTCGTACGCTTCTTCAATCAAAACATAATTATCATTTAGCACACCAGCATCATATATTGTTTTTATATTTTCCAATGAATAATCTTCACAGGAATCGATAACACTTGTAACAATATTTGACTTATCCTCACTATCTATAGCTATCTCAAGTATAAAAGGTATTCTTATTATCTCGTCTGTATCTTCATTTAATAAGTCTAAATTTGCAGGAATATATCCAACAGTTTTATTTTTATATAAATAAATGAATTTCAAATCTGAATTAACTTGATCAACAATCACATTGTCAATCATCACATTATTTTTCTGTTTTGGTTCATATCCTGTTTTACAAACAACAAAATCTGCTTTTGTGTTAAGAATATTTGCTAGTTCTTCTGGTAATTTGATGTTCACAACTTTTAAATTCTTTATTGTTTCCAAATTTGGCACTTCTGCTGAAAATCTAAATTTTCTTTTGATTGTAAGCATTTCAGATTTTAATTTAGCATTGTATATTTTATTAAAAAAATCTTGTAACTTGGGATCTTCAAATATAAATCTAACAGTATCTTTGTTGCTATCAATGACGATATTTGCAGAAAATGTAGTAATTAGAAAACTATAATCGTTTTGCAGTAGAATATTTATCTTTGTAATATACTCTTCTTTTTTGACTACAATACCATTGCCTTTGTTTTTATTTAAAAAATCCTCTAATCTCTCGAGATTTTTAAATTCATATCGTTTTGCAAGTTCATCGGGTATAACAGAACTTTTTACTTTTGTAAATTTCCAATTAATTTGATTGTTAATATAAATTTTATCTCTAGCAGGATCATAATATAAATCTTGAACATCAATAATTGACTTATTAGATGGAATAAGTTCATCTTTGAATATTTTTCTACCCTTACTTGTAAAATTAAAATGACCCACCTCGTAATCATCAAAGAAATTTCTATTATACTCAAAAGGAATTTCTAAAATACCTAAGTCATGGATAAGCTTTTCAATCTCATCAGCAAAAATGAAGTGCAAATCCCTAGGAATTCCAAACTCAAGTAATAAAGTAGACAGTTTTTGCTTTTTCATTCGATAATCATTAATAAGCACTAGAAGTATGTAACTAATACCTGATGGTTTCTTGACATCATTATGTTCAATCTCAGTTTTGAAAAAAGTTACTGGAAATTGCATAGATGTTTCAAATTCAAACTTTGCCATTACATATCATCCTTTCTCATAATGATATCCTCATCAGTTAAAACTTTACCATATTGCTGAACTGTATCGATAACTTTTTCGTATATTCTAAAATTGATTTGATCATGCTCAGATTTACCCATTACATCAGGTAAGTTAATTACGCCCTTATTCACTAAATAATCTTTATTCCCAACGATTATAAGCAATCTTCTAGCTCTCGAAAATGCAACATTAACTCTTTGATAAGCATTAATAAACCCTGGATTACTCTTTTCTGGATTTTGCGGATTTCTAACCATAGATACTATAATAATGTCTCTTTCATCACCTTGGAAATCATCTACAGTACTTATTATAAGTTTTGAATCACTCTTCTCGTTGAATGACTGGAATTTAATACCTTTTGCTTTTTGCTTAATCAATCTAGCTTGATCTCCATATGTACAAATAATACCTATACTCATTCTTTCATCAATGTTATCCTGTTTAACAACATTTGGATTAAAATATTTGTTTTCTAAATAAGCATCATTAATTTTATGCAATAACTCAATAACTATCTCAGCTTCACCCCTATTTTGAATTGATGTTGAATCATCACTTCTAGATTCATATTCTTTAGAGTCAATAAAATAAATGTGTTTATCCTGTTCAACAATCATTCTATAGTTACCATTAATATTTAAGTAGTGTTTTTTAAATTCGTTTTGATTTATCAAACCTAGCTTCAGGTTATTGTTATAAAAATGATTAAACACGTTCATGATATGCTCATGACTTCTATATTGCTTGTTAAGCATTACTTTATAGTCATCAGATAGTCGTTCAAAAAGAGATTTAAAGAAACTAGTCTCATATAGTTTAGTGAATTTTATATTTCTATAGTAGTTTATATAGTTTTCATCTAGTCCTTCATAGTCTTCCTTTCTGAAATTTCTGTACTCATACATTGGTGGTAGTTGTCTATGATCGCCAACCAAGATAATAGATTTTCCGTAAAGCATTGGAATTAGCACTTCTAAGAAACTAGATTTACTAACTTCATCTACAATAACAACATCAATTCCTTGTTGTTTTAAGTCTAGATCACCTAAATTATATTCTGATAACTCTGTTAAAGCTTTTTCATTAAATAAATCTCTACTTGTAGTGGTTGAACCAAATAAATTTACAACATCAAAAATGCTCTTTGTATAAGCTTTTCTATCTTCAAGTATGATATCGGATTGATTAATATATCTAGATATCTTTTCATAAACAGGAATTTTATCTTTATTTTGTTTTTTTCTTACCTCATAATTTTCAGATAAGTCTTTCCATTCTGATTCGATAATATCAATTGCTTCAAGAATATTTTCGTATGGTTTATTTATATTTAAATCTTTAAAGACTTTTTCTAGCTCATATTCTAAGTTATTCTTTTCTAAGTTGTACTCATAATATTTTTTATTCTCTTTAAGACTATTGATATCATTAGATATATTTTTTAGTTTCTTTTGAATTTGATATACTTGGGTATCAAAATCCCTAATTGATTTTTCTTTTAGTTGAATGTGTTTAGAAATATTATCAAGATATGATTGCTTAGCCTTGTATATTTCAGTACTAGCCTGAGTAAATATAGACATTATCTCTTCGATATCAAGATCTTCCAAGTAATTTGCAAAGATTTTATAATATACATGGTTTGAATGATCATCTTTTGAAAAACTATCCATTTGCTTTCTCAATTCAAGCAACCTTTTTTGCTTTTCTACATTTAAATCTAAACCTTTTTCAAAGCTATCCATTATATCTTTTCTTAAATTAGAAATTTCAACTTCAATTTCAACTGCTTCTTTATTGAAAAACATATCATTAATTTGTCTTCTAAAATCTATTGGTTTTATCCTATTAAAATTACAAATGTTTTCAACATCAGAATCATAATCTAAATTAAGCTTGGTGAATATATTGACAAGGTCTTTTTTATATGACTCAATAACTACACCATCTGAATCTTCATCGGCCATCAGATTATCATATTCTATTTTTTTATACGTTAGTGTTTGAAAAGCTAGTTGATATCTAGCATCTTCAATATTATCAATATACATATTTTTTTCTGCACTTAATTGATCAAATATAGCTTCACTACTTTTAATCTTATCTTCAATTCTTAGACTTTCTTCTCTACTGTTTTGTATTTTTTGATATTTTAGCTTTATTTGCTTAAGTGTTTCACTAAACTTATCTTTATATGATTCAAAATTTCTAAAATCTCTTAATCTGTTTTGCATATTCGCGTGGATATTGATGTATAAGTTATCAACTAAATTTTCTGGACTATACTCCGTTTCTTTTGAGGAATGAGAAGGTATAAGTCTTAAAGGTCTTATCTCTGCGACTTTCGGCAAACGCTCAAATACATTATCAATAGCTTTATGTGTTTCACTTGATATCAAAACTTTCTTGTTTTCTCTAATCAAATGACCAACAATCTCAGCAATTACTTGAGTCTTTCCAGTGCCAGGAGGTCCTTGAAGTAAAAATAAGTTCTTACTTGATATTGCTTTGATTACAGCTGTTTTTTGTGTGTCATTTAATTTTTCTAAAAACCACTTTAAATCCTTAGTTGATTGACTTATTTCAGGTAAATTTTCTGAATCAAATAAATATGGAATAATGAACGGATTCTTTAACTGTCCATTGAAGAAAGATTCAAGAGCATTTCTTTGTCTATCTATTTTTGCCTTTTCAGCTCTATTATTATATATAATGAAACTCTTATTATTTATAGAATTTTTAACGTTTTGTGCTTGTTCTATGTCAGTCTTAAAAAAGATAGAATATCTAACAAAAGCCTCTTCCTTAATTCTTTGTTCTATCTCTTTTTCTTTTTCTATGTTATTTGTTTCCTCAACTATTTTAAATTCTTCTTTTTTATGTTTATCATACTTTAGCGAGATATCTCTATACAAGTTATTTTTGTATCTCTCTAATTCAATACTTTTCAAATCACTTAACTCGTTTTCTCTTTGAGCTATTACATTATCTAGTTTTGCTGCGAAAATTTCATCAAAATTAATTCTAGATTCAATTTCAGCTAATTGATTTTGATATTTATCTTCTACTTTGTAAATTTCTTGACTTATAACATCTATTTGACTCTGATTTATTTCTTTATTTAATCTTAATTTTAGAACTCTTAACTTTTCATTTTTATCTGCAGAAATAATTTTTTTAATCTCTTCATATTTATGACTATATATATTCTTCATGAATTCGTCATTGTGAATACTTACTTCTTTATTCTTTAAACTACTATAAGTTTGATCTTTTAGCATTTTTAAAGCATCTTTATTAACTTTATCAATCTCTAAAGATTTTACTTTAATTTGTTCATCAATCTCTTTATTGATTTTTTTCTTGTATTTCTCTTCTATTTCAGCTTTTTGTTTTTGTTCACTCAGTTTAAACTTATCAATGATGTCTTCACAATTTGGTTCTATTTCTTTTCTTATTATCTTAAAACGATCTTCTAACAGATGACTGTTATTCAAAATCTTATTATAATTTGCTTCGTCATATGCGCTGGTCGATAGAGCCAAATTTTCTCTCGCAAATGATCTAAGATTTGTTTCAAAGCTATTCACTTCTTTATTGCCTTTAATTACATTGTAACCCTTATATTCTTCTCTATTAATTTCAATACTTACTTTTATAAGGTGGAAGGGGTCAGCAGCACTGCTTACATTATCATTTAACACAATAAGTTCGCCTTTAGAAAACTCTTTTTCATCATCCAATAAATGATCATCATATAAGTTTTGATTTCTATAGTATGCTCTTCTATTAATTACATATGCTTCAACATATTCAACAAAGCTACACTTATAATATCTACTAGTTTGTGTACTAAGATAATATTCTCTAAAAGTTAAATATTCATTCCAACTACTATAAAAATCCGTGATCTTATTAGGAGTACTTAAAATACTGTGTTTAAATAATTCATTAACAAAATTCATATTTATAAAATTAGTTAATTCTGTATAATTTTTCACTTTCCATTGTTTCTTATCAACTGAAACACATGCTGCTATATCAGCAAAAACTAATTCATTGTAATTTGTTGGTGGATTATCCAACAACTCAATACCTTTAACAACAAATGTAAAAAAAGATTTACGTCTTATTAAATCACAAATAAGTACGATGCTTTTACTTTCATTAGAAAATTTATTACGCTCCGGTAGTTGAGTTCTAATAATTACATTATCTAAAGTGAAATCATTACCTGGTTCAATATTGGATCTACTAAAATTTGGCCAAGAAATATAATAAGTTTTAGGTAATGAAGTCGGAAAAATGCTATCTACAAAATTGACATAAGAGGTATATTGTTCTCCAAGTGTTATTTTATTGTTTATATGATTGTATTGGTCTTCAAGTGAATTATTAAACATATTTTTTTTATGTCGTTTAATATCATCACTATCCCTTCTTAGGGAAAAGTCTAAGAAAATATATTGCATGGTCTTTTACCTTTCTATCTTTTATATAATACTTCCTTCTTGATTAAGTCTAATATCCTTTAATGCTCTATAGAAAGATGACCTTGTAATTTTAAACTCACCTGATTCAGTGATACATTTTTTCCAAAATGGATAATTTTGACTTTGATCAGATAATGTCTTAGCTATAACATCATCATAGTTCATGCCTTTTATTTGATGTGCAATGGGTCCTACAATAATCCCTTGATACTTTTCAGTATTTTTAAATCTGGTAATATCCAAATTTTTTAACTTATCATAATCTGTATGAAATTCTACATTATCAACGATATAGCCTAATTCATCTACAACTTTGTATAAGTCATCTAGATTAACAACTGGTTGTCCAACAACAAGTATTTTTGATTTTTTAATAATGTTTTCTAAAGCATCTTCATCTGTAGGATTGAGTTCATTTAAGTGTTTATCAATAAGTTCCGTATAAATTTCAAATGTAAATTCTCCATCGATTAAACGTTTAAACATTTGAATCCTATATTCTAGATGTTTGCTAATTTTCTCAGAAATAGGCAGTATTTGGTCGACGAAGTTAAAAAACATTTGAATGCTTTGACTTGAGTTCTTTTTAACAATATATATGTTTTCATAGATAGATATATATGTCATTAATATCTTGGCTGTCTTCTCTTTTTCAATTATATTGTCACTATTTGCCAATGGATCTAGATATTTTAGTAATTCAGTTGGATAATCTAGAAAGAAACGCGGGCTATTCGAATATAGTTGAACTGAATATCTATATTTCCAATCATCATCTGCGGATTTAGCTTGTTTTTTGTATGATTCTAGAAATTTATTAGCTTGGTCATATTTTTTATACTTTAAAGCTGTAAAAACAAGATTCTTATATCCTTGATGGATTTTATTCTCGTCTTCTTCAATGATGCCTTCAGATATTTTCTTCATCCAAAAATCAAAGTTTTCATCATTTGCAGATGAATCCTCTTTTATTGTGTTTAGATGCTTTTTCATTATTTTTATTTTATCACTTATAGACATACTTATACCTCAAGTTCCTTTTCAACACTATGGATGAGCTTATCAATATCTAAATTTAGTTCAGAAAAAATCGGAAATACAATCTCAAACTCTTCTTTTGAAAACTCTCCATCGGATAATGCTACTTTGATTAGTTCTTTTAATATCCTGGTGATAGATGGCAAACTCATAGTCTTTATAGCTTTAACTAAACTATCAATAGGAACTACTAGTCCTTTTAAATCATCTTTTGATACGTTCATATCATTACATATCGATTCTAAAAGTTTTAGTTCATTATTGTGAACTTTTGAATCAACGAACATCATTTGATAAACAAGAGATAACATAATAACCCTATCTAAAGGTGTTAATGCTTCTGATGCAAATAATAATTCATTTAATTCTTGATCATTATCTAGTCTTATATGATGTATATTAGCAAGATATTCTAATAACTTCATTTCTTCAATGTGTATATTGTCATCAATGTCTAAGATCGTATAGGCCATACGTAATAACTCGTTAACCTTTGCTTTAGTCATATTTTTTAAAGTGAATTTTAGTTTGCTTTCTCCTAGATCTTTTATGTCGTGTTCTTCGACATATATATTTTTTGCTAGAAGATTGATCACATCTAATTCTTCATTTTTTAAAATATGATCAGAATTTGCAACCATCTTTAAAAACGCTATAGTAGCTACCCTTTCTCTTTTTGAGTATAAATCCATTAATCCCATTAGTTTGTCTCCCCTTTTATTAATATAAACAAAAAAACGCGATAAATGCACGTGTAAATGTTTTGAAAATCTCCCCAGTAAAGATGCACTTATTACGTTTATTTTATCACATTTTTGATTAATAGAAAACGCTAACAATTTATTTGTTCTATCTATATAATGTTTATAATATTATTTTCATAGAATGAAATAATTTTGAAATAAAGATAAATTTTTATCTTGCTTTTATATAATATTATTGCAGAAAAATCTAACAAGACTACTTAAATATATACTTGAATAACATTATTGCACTTATTGATATTCTCTATAAAATTAAATACCTCTTTAGTATATAAAAATTTCAGGATAACTCTAAAAATATAACGTTTGCTTTTTCTATTGCTTTTTTTATATTTCGAAGGTCTTGGATAGAAAACTCATTTATCAAGTTAGCTAAGGGAACTAGCAGATTCAACTTTGAATCAAAATTATAGTACATATTTTTATACTTTATGGCCATTTTTTTTAATTCTCTTAACTTTAAACCAATATATTTACGATTATATGTGATGTTTTGTTCACTAATTGTTTTTGATATATTTTTTATCTCAAAAATCAAGTATTGATATCTTAACCATTTTTCATGATTATGATTTATAATTTTTTCGAAAATAAAAACTAAGTACTCTATAACTTCAATCACATTATCAAAATATTGATAATCAAAATCATATAAACCACTATGTGCATATTTATGTCTTGCCTTAATCATCTCATTATATTTTTTTATTTTAATGTTATTTTTACTTATAGGAAATTTAAATCCTTCTATAAGTGATTTGGAAATTATTTGCTCTATTTCATTCAACTTTATCCTAGGTGAAAATGTGTTTTCATTTATCTTATTATTAATGAACAAATTTAAGTAAATATTTTTGTGCCTATCTTTCTCAATGACTTCATAAATAAAATTTTTCACTAGTTGTTCTGAATATGTATAACAATTTAATAACAGCGATCTTTCAAAAATATCACAACTAGTTAATAAAGAGTTAGGGTCAAGTTTAATAATATTTGCGAACTTTCTGAATTTATTCCTCTTTTCGCTTAAACTAATTCGAAGTTCAATAACCATTTGATAATTATCTTTGAGCTCATTCATCCTCATTTCTGTATCAAAATCAAAAACTAGCATAACCTAAACCTCAAGTATTTTTTTGCATATTTGATATCTTTTATAAATCGTATTTAAAACACCAGTACTTATTGTAAAAGGATTATCCTCGATATTATCTAATGATTTTCTTAATGTATCATACATAATGTTCAAGTAATTTTGATATATTTTTTGCGGTTGGATATTTATATTTGAATAATTTCTCATAACAGTACCTATAAATGACTCTAAGATACTTACATTTAAATTCCCAGTAATTTCATATTGTTCATCCAGATTTTTTTCAACTCTTCTAAACATATCTTTACTGTTTTCAAAAACTGAATAACAAAGAGATATCGCTTTGTCAAAAGATTCAATATATTCTTTAGAAAAAGTACTATCCTTTCTGGAATTGCAATATTCATTTAAAATCCCTGTTATACTGCTTGCATCAGGAGTAAAATCACCATATGCAACTTCTGTCATAACTTTTACCCTTAAATATGCCTCTATATGTGAATCTTTTTTTATTGAACTGCTGCTGAACAACTCTATAAATAAGTCGTTTTTTACACCATTTTTGTATAATTCTTCTATGAATGTCCCATAGGTCAAAGATTTTCTTATTTGCATCTGATTTAATTTTTCAGAACCAGTATTTATTCTTTCGAAAATCATATACTTAGAGTTAAGATTATCTGGTTCTAATTGCTTGAATTCAATTAGAGGAATTGTACTTCTTTTTAAAATTCTTTTATGTTCATCGGTCAACTGATTGAACGTTTTGCCTTGAAGATCCTTAGATATTTTTTTTGATAATCTTGAAGTGATATTTCTTTTTCCTTCAAAATATCCATGCCATGGATAACCCTTAATATAATTAAATACTGTTGATAGTCTTTGAAAACCATCAATTAACTCATATTTATTTTTATCAATTTCAAGTAAAAACAGTGGTGGGATAGGTAATCCAATAATTATTGACTCAATTAGTCTACTACATTTTATAGAATCCCAAACAAAATTACGTTGCATTTTCGGTTTAATAATTTCATCATTTTCGTACATATCAATCAGTTCACCATAGGATCTATTTGATACCCAGTGTTTAATGTTAAAGGATGCAATTGAATTATCATCTTCTTGTATAGTAAAAATATCCTCAATTTGATCTTCTATATCTTTATCAAACTGATATTCTTTTATCTTTTCAAAAACACTATCCATATTACTTGCTTCAATTTCTATCAGATTATTTGTTAAATTCTCTGAATAGACTTCAATAATTACATTATCAATAATTTTAAAAAACAGTTGCATTTTATCCTCCCAAAAATAATTAATATCTCATTTGTATTGTCTGAATATATTATATCACGTACAATTAGATATCGTTTTTTTACTTAAATGTGATTCCAAATTTTTATTAACACAATACACATAACACCCTTTCATACCACGTGTAAGCAATGTCCTATATGTATTCTTAATCACTTCATCTGCGAGTCTTAAAGTCTCTTCTTTATTCTTCTTTAATCCTGATTTCCATCCTTTAACAGACTGATCAGTTTTTGCTCTTTTAGAAACATCAGTGACTATTCTACCATTTTCATATCTTAAATCATCACCAATGATGACTCCAATATAATCAAGTTCTAGTCCTTGAGAAGTGTGTATGCATCCAACTTCATTCACACTATCTTCTTTAATGAGCCATTCCATACCATCACTACCTAAATTCCAACTCATCGAGAAATCATGTTCTTTGATTTGAATATCGTGATGGTTTGTATCATTTCTTTTAGATTTTTCCCATTCCCAACAATAACCAGCCAATAGTCTTGCTTTATTATTGATTTTATTTTTCTCAAATATAAAATCTCTTAATTCATTTGGGTCATCAAAAACTCTGAAATCATATTCGTTTGGATCAAGTATATCATTAGCTGTTTCTCTAATCTCTAATAAATTATCAATCCAAGCTAAATACCCATCGCTACCATTGCATCTAAATTGTGATGTTAGTTCCATTTCATAAACATCTGAATGTTGTTTTCTTGCCCAATGTTTTATCTCAGCAACTGATCCCTTATCTTTAAATGTAACACGTTGTGCTTCATCTATGAAAAATATCGATAACTTCGATGCATGTATGATTTCTTTAATTTGGTTTTCTCCTAAGTTTGAAAACATACCCGATTTTTCATTTAATCTATGCGCTTCATCGACAATTAAACAATCAAAATAATCTTTTTCAGTATCAACATATGATCCTGATCCCTTGAATAGATTATCAATAAATGATTTTTTTCTATATCCTTTTAATAATGCAGAAAATACTGCTCTTGGTGCAGAATTTCTAGTTACATATTGAGTATTATATTGATATTTATTGATAAGCTCAACCAATAAATTAATTGCAATAACGCTTTTTCCAGTCCCCGGACCACCTTTAACAATAACTGTTTTCTTCTTACCATCATCAAGTGTTTGTGCTAAATCTCTTAAGGCTTCATATACTACTTTTTGCTCTTCAATCATATAAAACTCTTTATTCCCATTTAACATTGAACCAATTTGTTCACCTAATGATTTAGATGGTTTAATTCTTCCGTGATCAATGCGATATAAAATATCCTTTTGATCAGCTTTACGTATATATTTCTTTATGAAGTTAGATAATTCTTCAGTATCATCTCTTAAGAACGCTGGTGCTTGACTCATATATTCCTGATAAAAATCATTAATGATTGGATCATCATGAGTTTTTCTTGGATAATTATGCAAATAAGCACATGGATATAATTGAATATTATCTTTTCTTACCGTTTCGTTATATTCTTTGATAAGTAAAGCATATGTCCATGCTTGATACGATGGGTGTGTAAGTTCTCTTAAAGCATGTCCAACAAATGATTTGACAACACCATCTTTGTTTGTCTTTTCTGCTTCAGACCATTGTTTTAATTCAACAATGACTACACTTTCTTCATTATCTTCATTGATCCCAGCAACAATAAAATCAACACGTTTTGACGTGTTTGGAACTTGATATTCAATCGCAACACTTACATCATCAGGAATTTCTGATTGAATAAGAATATTGCTCATATACATCATTGACATTTTCCAAGAATTGATTTGACTTAATCCACTGCCACCTATTTTTTCTTTATAGGCATCATAGATTTTATTTTCTATTTGATTTCTTAAAACATCTTGAATAAATGTCTTTTTACTTGCAGTATATATAATCAATGACTACACCTACTATCATAATTTATTATATTTTGTGGATTTACCATAAGATTTAGAAACTGGATATTTTTCTTCGTTTTTCTTTAGTTTGTCTAGGACTATTTGTTCTAAATCAAAGTCAAAACAGTCAGCAAACAATATGACATAAGTCATAATATCTGCTAACTCATCCTTAATATTTTCAATATCGTAGTCCTTTGAATTCCATTGGAAATTTTCTAGCAGTTCGGCAGCTTCAATTGATATTGATTTGGCTAAGTTTTCTGGGGTATGGAATTGTTTCCAATTTCTCATATCCCTGAACTTGACTATATTATCCTTTATATTCATTTTAACTCCTTATTGTTTGATTTCTCAATTGTAACCTATTAATAGCATTGTATTAACTTGTTTTAAGTATAAAAAATAATATTTGAATAAATTATAAACTATATTTCAAATGCATCTTTTAATGCTTTAACTAATTCTTGAGCAATTTTTTTGTCTATGTGCAAGACTTGACTTTGCTTGCCTTTATCTTGTCGTGAATTGCTACCAAATGTTTGTAAACGAACTAATCTTTCGCCTGCATGTTTGTAGACATTTAAATCAGCAATGCATTGTGTTACACCATCACGCGCTATATAGAACTTGTCTTTCACATTTAATTCTTTAATTCTTGCCATAAAAAATCCTCCCTAAAATAAATTTCTATTTAATTAATTTTGCAAAGTTAGTGTTTAGTAAATAATTTATCCAATGTTATAAAATCCATATTTGATAAGTTACATACAAACCTTATATTACTAATAGACTCATGATAATTTTCAAACTTAGGAATCTGTGAAAATGAATAAAACTTAATGTTTTCTACTGAAATATTATATTTGACATCTGAATAATTGAATGGAACACCTAACAAGTAATTTTCAAAATAAGCTTTTTTCACATGATATTTCATGAATAAATCATTGATACTACTATATATTTCATCAATAGTTAATCCCTTATTATATTCTTTTACTAATATTGAACAAAGATATCCATTTCCAAGTAATTGATCATTATTAATGTGATGTTTCCTTTCATCAGATATCGTTGTTTTGATCTCTATATTAAAATCATTATACTCAAAATCTACAAGATGTATATCTGATCCTTTGTAGTAATTCACCATGTTAATCTTATACTGATCATATATATGTTTGATAAATATGAGTTCTCCAATATTACCAATAAATTTATTGTAATCAAAAGTAATTGTTTTAAAAACTTCAGATATTTCATTATATAGGGTAAGTAAATCATCTGATTTGATAATGTTTTTTTCTGCGAAACTGGAAAGCGTATCCAAAAAGATCTCTATTTTTCTTAGATCTTTGTTATGATAAAAAATTACTGAATATATTCCTTCAATGCCAGAAACAATGTATCTGGAATTTATTGATATACTCATGTCACCATTTTTAAATCTTTTATTTTGTCCATTCTCAGATTTCACTATAAAACATATATTGTCTTTTTGTTTCCCGATAGAATAATTTTCTGTTTCATATAATAGTATAATTTTATTATCATCTTCTGTGATTGTCTCAAAAAACTTATTTATCAATTTCTTATTGTTCATATATTATATCCTTTGAATAAAACTTTGTGGATTTACTTTTGTGTTGTTTATTGCCAAAAAAAGTATCTTCTGTCCTTCATACAACTCCATACCTTTAATATCTTTTACTTTTGTAAAGTGTATTTGCACATGATCAAAATCACTAAAATGATATAAATCACCTGAATAATCTCCAGACGGTGAAGCTCCACTGAGAACATTACCAGTATAGATTATTTGGTTACTCCTAATGTTATCTCTTGATAAAGTATAACCTTTACTATTATCATACAAATCTTTCATAACGATTAATTTAATTCTTGTCGCAGAATTAAGAAGATTTATTAGACTTTCATATAATCGTTCATTTATAATGTTTATTTCTGGATGGTTTATATAATCTTTCACTATTCGATAAAATTCTTTTGAATCAACATCATATATTGGAATATCTTTTACAGTGTTTTCATATTTATGTTTTTTTAAAAAATCGTTTATCTTAAAATTAATAGTACTATGTATTGTATAATCGCTTAAATACACAAACTTTCTTTGCTGTATAAAATTAGAAGAAGTACTTCTTGTTAGTGATCCTTTGAGTATTACATTTTTCCTTGTTAAGTCTAATTTATCACTAATTTTCACTTGTAACTTACTCTCTCTCAAATCAACATTGTTATCGATACAATACTTTATCTCGTCATATAGAGATGTATCATGATGATATATACTGTTAAATTCCTTTTGTATTCCTTCTGTAGTGAAAATTTTAATTAGATTTATAATCTTTTCCCTATAACCAAACCATCTAGCTCTTTGTAATATTGTATCTATATTACCTCTACCATCTCTTCTATCGCGGGTGATGAACGATACTGTTAAATCTTGAATGGTAATACCTCTTCCTAGCATATTACCTCCAATAAGTATCCCACATTTACTTTTTTGAAAATCATCATACTCTAATTGTTCATCTGAATTGATAATTGAAATATTATTTATCTCTAATTCTGCATTGTAAAAACATGATAAGACCTTATTAAAACTCTTTAAAAATTCGCTGCATTTAAAACCAAATTTATCTTCTATTCCGAATTCTAAAAAATATTCTTTAATATAGTCAATTATTTTTTCTGCAATTATATCCAATATTTTAAATTCATAGAAATTGTTTACCTCTTTTAAGTCTGTATCTAGTATTTTACTTAATTCTTTATAATCTTTCACATGCACAGATTTCAAATGAGAATTATGAATAAGCATCCAGTTTTTATTGTTTCTATATTTTTCCTTATTATGAAACTCCGTTTCATATACAGTGAACATGTAGTAAATAAGAGCTTTTCTTAATTCTTCTTCATAATGCTTTTTATTTCCTGTTACGAAAGATATATATTCATTATTAGAATGGAATGTTTCTAAACCACAATATCCCATGCCTGGCTCAACTAACTCAACAAATTCAGGTGCAAGATGATTAAACTTATCAATGAAAACATTAGCCTGTGGTGTAGCTGTAACACTCAATAAAGAAATTTTTTCACTTGTATTGGTTATATCTTTAACTAGTTTAAAAATAGAACTTTCTTTGTCCTTATTGACTTGTGTGTTTGGTGTAAACTGGTCACCTTCATCATCGATGACTAATATTCTTTTATCAGAAAACTCTTCAACTATTTTAACTACCTTTTGTAAATGGTCATCCTCCTTCAGAACTGAAATCATTACACCACCATTTGCATTTTCATTTTCCAAAGTCATAAAGACATCTTTCATATCTTCAATTGTTCCTATTACAGAATTTTTTATGTTTGAGGTGTCGTAGAACCATACATCTCTTCTTGATAGTCTAAAAGCTTTTTGTAACCTCTTTTTATTCTGTACAAGTAAATTGGTTGTTACTCCTGATAAAAAAATAACAAGGTTAAATCCATTATCAATTGCACAAGCTGCGGTACATAGAAAATAAGTGGTTTTACCAGATTGGACTTTTCCGAAAGCTAAACCGGTTTTTACATATTTTGCTTGCTTATCATTATATAATGTAAATCTGGATACAGTGTTCATTGCAGAATCTACAATTTTTTGATATTCAGTAATCTTACCTTCAAGGTTATCTCTAATAAAGTTATTAAGTATTTTACCTTTAGTTACTTGAGAAACATAATACAAATCTCTTAATGGTATCATCTCATTCATATGTTTACCCCCTGTTAGAAATAAAGTTGTTTATTAGGCTTCTAAATCTATAAATGAACTCATTCTCCTCTGATAGATTGACTTCAGAGGTAACAATTGCCAATGCAATTCTTGTAATAACATACTTAAAATCTTGATTATTTGAGAACTTTGTAAACAAATCATGAGCAATATTGATTCTAACAACTTTATCACATATATTTTTCTCTTCATCTATCGGATTTGATAACATAATGAAGTTGCCAGCATTTGTAAATAAAATCCTGTACTTAATACCATCAAACTTGAAAACTTCATCTGATGCTTTTTCTAGAATTTTTAATTTTAAAATTCTTTCTGCTTCTTCATTATTTATATGCTTATTATTCGAAATTAGTTCTTTTTCAATGATTTCTTGTATTTGATTGCTCTTATGATATTCTTCTATACTTTCAAGTTCCAGAGATGTATGTACAATTTGTTCTTCATTAATTTCTTTAATAACAGCTGTTGGATTAGAATTTTCCACTTCAAATCCTTCAGGTAATCTATCACTTTTATTAAATTTCTGAATAATGTACTTTATATCTAGAATTCTTTCATTAATAGCTCTATATAATTTTTCTTGAAGGTCTTCTGACCATGAAAAACTATCTTTAGACTGTGTTACATCAATATCATCTAGATCAATTTCACCAAACAGCCTTTGGGATTCAAATGAGTTAGGTGCACCGAAGATTATATCTGGTTTTAAGAATTCTCCA
The DNA here is from genome assembly GCA_002838185.1 of Tenericutes bacterium MO-XQ. Taxonomy (GTDB): domain Bacteria; phylum Bacillota_I; class Bacilli_A; order Acholeplasmatales; family Acholeplasmataceae; genus Mariniplasma. The sequence continues at coordinate 1,854,882 of CP017948.1, forward strand.
ACTCTTCCTTCAATCACTCTTCCTCTTCTGTATAAAACTAACCCCGCATTTGAAGCTCCTGTATTATTCAAAAAACCGATGATTATTCTGATATGGTGAAATATACCATTATGTTCTATATAAAACTTCTCTTTTTTATATAAAGTAGGTCTACTATTTAAATCAATCAGAAATTTGTACTCTGGATTCTTTTTCTTGAAATCTTCAAGATATGTGTGCATTTTTTTGTATATAGTTGAATATTTTTGAGCTTCCGCTTCTAACTGTTTACCATTAAAAAAAATCTTGACTGGTCGATTTTTATCCTTAGAATTAACTCCTAAAATATCACGTCTATATATAATACTTAACTCTTTTACTATTCTCCCTATAGTTCTGCTTCCTGTTATTTCTCTATCCGTATAAATATTAGAAATCACTACTGTTGTCCCATGTATTGATTGTGGCACTTTATTCTTTTCGATTATCATCTCTTTTGGTTTATCAGCATCTAAAACATCTGTGTCTAAAGTCAATCGATATTTGTTTGAACTACCATACTCAGTAGATTCAACTGTCAATGATTTACCAAACCAAAAAGCAGCAGTTTTTAATCCCATACCAAACTCATTTCTACCACTCTTATCGATAGGAGCATCTTTAAGTCTGAAAGCACGCTTAAAATCACTCAACTCCATACCAAAAGCATTATCTTTAATAGTTAGCGAACGACTCGATCTATCATAATCAATATCTATTCTTAATGTATCAAAAGATTCTAATGAATTTAAAATATCCTGATGATTTTTTTCAAAATAACTTGCTGTAGAGTTGTCAACAAATTCACTTAATGCATTCCATACTTTATAATTAAAGTTTTTAAAATAACTATAAATATCTGATTCTGGTTGGATATTAATCGTAGTATCTGTATCAATTTTATTTACTTCTTTGTATAGGTGAAAAAGTTTTGCCTTATATTGCATACTACTAAAATTAACAGATCCAGGTTCTCCAAAATCGGTTTTTTTAAACTTCAAACTCTTATTACCATGAAGTAAATTATCATCCTCTAATGATTCTGAAAATTCAGCAACTAAACAAGAATCCTCTTTAGGATATATAACCCAAAGTATGGGCTTTTCATGACCATTTCCCAAATAATTTCTAATTAATGACTGCATAGTTTTATTTCCAGTTTGTATACGTAAATTATCAGGTTCATTGTTAACTTCACTTGCAAAAGTAATATAATGACTCTTCTCATCAATCAGATAATAGTCATTCATTTTTTTATAGTTCACATTGTACATATTTAATATTTTATCTATTTCTTGCACCATTTTTATACCTCCAGTAATTTCCTTGCAATATATTCAACAACACCAACATTTACTGTATTCCCGAATTGTTTATATGCTTGATAATCATTTTCAGAAATCTTAAATGAGTCTGGAAAACTTTGAAGTCTAGCACACTCTCTTGGTGTTAATTTTCGATAATTATCTTGATAGTATATAATAGGAACTTGGGAGATCGCTACTAGTGCGGGTATAAAAGATGGTCTTTTTGCTCGAAGCCCTGATGGTCGAAATTGTAAAATTGTTTCATTTAATCTCGTACAATCTTCTTGACATTGCCATTCTAATTTTTGAAATGTTGGCTTCAGATTCCAAAAGTTATATTTTTCTGCCCATTTATCAATATATGTCTTATACTCACGATAAAACTCCTGATTTCTGTAAATAATTCTAAGTTTCCATTCCGGTGCTTGTTCAGGATCATCAGATGGGTAAAGAAAGTAGTTCCCCCATATAGGAAATGATGGTTTAAAATCTATATTATCCAATAACTCTTGCCACATTTCAATTATTCTAACTTTGTTGCTATCTAAAATGTAACGACGATCAACATCAAAGTCAAGAATATTGCTAGCAAATAAATTTGAATTATTTTTGTTCTTTTTAGTGAACTCAATATTTGGTAAATCTATATTATAACTCTTATGAACTCCATATATATAGACGCGATCACGCGAATGAGGTATCGGTTTATCTAAGTCTGTCGGGCTCATTATCGTTGGATAATCGTGAACTATATATCCTAATTTTTGTAAAGTATTAATAATAGTGTTCCATGTATCTTTTTTATCATGTGTTGTCAAATTCTTTACGTTTTCAAGCAATATATACTTTATAGGTTGTTTAATATTAACAAAATAACTAAGAATTTCTTTAATGTTGAAGAACAATGTTCCTTTTGTTTTATCACTAAATCCATTTTGAAATCCTGCTTTTGAAAAAGATTGGCATGGAAATCCTGCTGTAAGAAGATCTGCATGAGGTATTTTTTCTAAATCGATTTTTGTAATGTCTCCATAAACTTCCATTTGGAAGTTCTTCTTATATACATCTACTGCATCCTGATTAATTTCAGAAGCAAAAACACACTCACCACCAAGTTTTTTTAGGGCAACATGAAACCCACCTATTCCTGAAAATAAATCAATAAATTTAAATGCCACGAAAATCCCTCCTCAAGTACTTTACATTGTATTATTTAAATTAATCTATCGTAAAAAATAAAACAAAAAAACTGGATTTTATCCGATTATAATTATATATTTATCAGAAACACTATTAAATAAAGCGTTATTTCTATTGAAGGTATTATATCAAATTTACCATTCCAGTCAAAATCACTTTTTATATTCTCAAAGTTTTTAGAAAATTGACATAAAAGAAACATGAGAGTTTATTTACTAAGATCATTATATGCTACTCAATATGAATATCCCCCAATAGTTTATATAGCTGCTATAATTATATCACTTTTTTATGTATTTTATCTAGGTTAGAAAGTGAATTGCAATGTTGCTTAATAGATTTACTGATAATTTGTCTTATGATCATACATGTCAGATATTCTATGTAAAACATAAATATTCAATAAACTATCATTTGTAATTAGTTTTAAGTCCATTCAGACTAACCAAAAACACAATCAAAGGTATACCATATAGTTGAAACAAACCCCACATGACTAATCCTAGCGCTGGTAAAACATCTTCAATAGGTGATTCTTGTATTTGTTCTAAAATAACTTCTAACTGAAATGCACCTAACCCAAGAAATGTAAATAACTCACTAATCGTAATTGTGAGTAAAATCATTGTTGCAAGGCTTAGTAAGAAAAAAATAAACATAATTAACTTTTTCATTTAAATCCCTCCCAAGATAAAAATCTTATGAATTGTTTTATATATATTATATTTTAGCATATAAATTTATTTATTTAATTAATCGAATATGTAAATATGCTAAAAATACAACAAATCATATCTCTTGTATTAATAAGGCTGGTTGTGCAAACATGTTTTACATGTTACAATGTTTCTAAATAACACATCCAAAGGAGTCTACTATGATTAAAAAAATTCTGTCATTATCACTTGTATTATCAGTGATGTTTTTCCTATCCTCTTGCAGCCAATCATTTAAACTAAATGAAGAGATAATTAATCAAAACATCATGCACAGCTACATCGAAGACGACTACAACACAATCACCATCAATCACGTCTCATTTACTGATGCTGAAAATTCAACATTTAGTAATTTTACTATTGAATATCAATCTCAAGGATTAGTTATTCTCACCAACATGACTGCTGAAAAAGCAGTCTATTCCATCATCGAGCAAAAATTCTTAGTTGATTTTGGTGATCAAGACATCACCATCACTCCTAATTCTGCCAACGGTGCATATATCTATGTATCTTATGCTGATGATACTGAATCTGTTTTTGACATCAAAGGCACTGAAATCGTTCCAAAAGATGATTATCATACTTTAAATGTTACAGGGTTTTACAGTTACATCAGAAATGAATACAATCAAATCACTGAAGCAATCAATTATGAACGCATCACAACACTCACAAAAACAGAGATTCAAGATGGTAAGTTTACACCAACAGAAAAAACATACATCGTCGATTTTAACACCAACACAAGAACACTTGCTGAAGAGACATCAGATGACACATATAATATCGGAGATAAACTTGGACAAGAGACGTTAAATGCAATGTCATTAGAATCCTATGGTTTAGAAGGATACTATATGACATCGATCAATAATATCTATCGTATCTATGATGAAAACTATGAACTTGTTAGTCAGTTTAATATACCTACTGGTAGTACTGTTACTGCAAATTTAATGTTTGATGGTAAACTTCTATATCAAACCCAAACAAAAGTACCAGAGACTGAAGAAAATTACACATTCATCAATACCAATCAAAAATATGTATTAAATACATATATTATCGATATGTTAACAGGCTCTATAGAATCCATTGATTTTGATTATGCAATCTTTTCTATGTCAGCATTTAAAGATGAAAACCGCATCAATAAATATGCTAAAGTTAATGTCTATCCTATAGAATCACAAATCTTAAAAGTAGATGCTTTAGAGCACTACATCTTAAATAGCAATGGTAAGATCCTAGAAGATTATGATGTTGTCTTAAATGAACAACTAATCAGACTAGATGATCAAACGATTTATAATCAATCAACAAACACCATTTATGATAATGGACTAAATCCGTTATTTAAAGTTTCTTCTACAGCAATGATAGATAAACAAGAAAAACTAATCATCACAAGCCATAACAATAGACTTGGTGTAGTTAATTATCAAGGTGAGATTCTTATTCCATTTAACTATGTTAACATCAATCCACTTTTCTTTAATGGCTATACCATGGCATACAATGCCTCAAATGAACAAGTCATCATCGGTATTGATGGATCTGAAGAAAAACTTGACATCTATAATACATTTGATATCCCAGGTGTTTATATTCCATTCACATATACAAATAATTATGTCTTTTATGATTATCAAATGCAAGAGATCTTCTCACTAAGTAGTTCTGCTTCCTCAATCACAACACATGCAATCAATCATCCAACACTTAATGGTTTTATTCTAGATTTTAATAAAACAGGCGCTTATGAATACGTCATTATAAAATACACTTAAAGAGATGAATCATCATCTCTTTTTTATTGCACATAAATAGTGGTTTTGCTATAATAATTTCATAGGAGAAATAAACTTATGACATTTCATTTATGGTCTTTTCTACATTACTTTATGATGATATCACCATTCATCTTCGCATATATCTTATATGTAACTACTAAAAACAAATCAGAATCATATAAACAAAACATAGGCATTATATTATCAGTAATCGCAGTCCTATTTCTACTCTTAAGGAATATAGAGATCTTTATCTTAAGAGATTTTGCGTTTGATGCGGAAATTGTTCCGCTTCAAATTTGTCATTTTGCAAATTTTGTTTTACTATTCGCATTCATTAAAAACAACAAGAATCTCTTTGGACTTGCATTCTTATTTAACCTTCCACTCGCTTATCTTTCATTGGTGTTTGCTGATGGATTAGAAAACTATTCAACCATCATCAACTTTAGAGGTCAAGCATATATATGGGGTCATATGCTTATTGTGATTATCACACTTTATGCATATTTATCTGGATTTATAAAAGTAGATTTAAAAAGATATCTATCTGTTGCTAAACTAGTAACATTCCTTTATATCTTAAGTGTATTTGTAAATAATATCTTTAGAATTTATTTAAATGCTCCTTCTAACTACTTTTACACAGAACATCCAGAAAAAGGAACACCTTTAGAGTTCTTTTATTCATTAGGTAACGTATCTTCATTCGGAAACTTCGAAATCAATATCATGTATATGATCTCACTCCTATTATTTGGTTATTTAGTGATTTTCATATTTTATATCTTGTGTTTTGAACTCCCATATTATCTTAAACATAAAGAAATCAAACTCATTAAAAGAAATACATAAAAAGAACAATGCCTAGATTTGATTGGCATTGTTCTTTTTTCTATATCCTAAAATCATTTAAATAAATGTCGTAAACTCTTCAATTGTTCTACGTCCAGTTCTTGATCCTTCATTCTTTGGATAACCAACAGGAATCACCGCAACTGGTCTCATGTCTTTTTCTAAATTTAAAATTTCTGAAATCTCTTTTTCTCCAAAATGTCCACACCAGCATGCTCCAAGACCTAGATCTTCAGCACAAAGTAACATATTTTGTATTGCTGCAGCTGTATCTTGAATACAATAAAGCTCTCTTCCTCTTTTTTTATAACGTACTTCTGATAATTTAATATCAGCAGACACAACAATTAACAGTGGTGCTGTAGCTATAAAAGCCTGTTTACAAGCTTCTTTTCTAATCCTTTGAATAACCCCTTTGTCCTGAATAACATGTACATGCCATGATTGACAATTCCCAGCACTTGGTGATTGTTGTATCGCAGTTAGTAACAACGTTATTAACTGTTCTGGAATATCATCACTTTTGAAACTACGAATGCTTCTTCTTGATTTTGCTAACTCTAAAAAAATCATACTTCCTCCGTTTAAATTACTTAATTGTGATTAGATTAAGATGCCATTTATTATAGCATATCTATAAACTCTATTAACTTATCCTTTGGTCTATAACATGTCTTATAATTGTCTTCACAAACTAAAATCTCATTACAAAACTTTGCGATATGATTTTGTTCTAAAACATCAATATATACGCCTTCATTTTGACACATGATATCAGCTATTTCAACTGCTTTATTTAATCTTGCTACTAGTGTTCTATTTTTCGTTTTATTATATGTGATGGTATCTGGCGCTCCATCAAAATATTTAATAATGTCATCTCCGCTAAATCCTGCTATAACCATAGCATTATAAAGAGCTGTAACAAACCATACATTAATGTTTTTAAAATCACTTTTCTTAACACCATAAAATACTAATGAAAATCTGGTTAAGTCATTCATGATCACTAGTAATTTTTTTCTATCGTTTACTAAGTAATTAGCATGCCATGCGTATAGATCAGAATCAGTATTTTTATTAGTAACTGTTGGTTTTAAAAAATCTAAAAGTTTTTTTGTACATTGAATATGCATGGATATCCTCTCACTTCATATTATCTAATATATTATTATTTTTTAAAATCTTGTATCATTTTCAAATTGACCATAATCAATTGAACGATCATTCCAAGACCTGCAAATACTTGTAAAATCATCCCATTATAATTGATATACTGACCAGATACTGCATTTAAAAAAGAATTACCTGCAAAATAATATCTTATTTCATTTTGACTATTAAAACCTGCAATAAATGTTAAAAGTAATACCACAAAAATGATAATATTCACTATATAAAACTTCTTCATATTTCTTCCCCCATTTTTCTCATTGTTTTCTATGATTATATCATATCATCGTGAATTCCAACAACGTTTAAAAGATATTTCATGTTAATCATTTTTGGGGTAATCTTTAAATTTTTTTGCTTTCTCAAGGTCTTGATCCCAATTGGCCTTACTTTCAAAAAAAATATCCCTTTTGGCTTGATATCAATATCTGAATCTAGGCTTCCTGCTGGAACCACAAGTAGTTTCCCATCCATTTGCATATTTGGTAAAGCAGATCCACAAGTCACACAAAAACTTTTGATATGTCTTTCACCCTGATGATTAAAGGTCTTTACTTGATCTTCTCCTGATAACCATTTGAGTGTTGCTTTTGACGAAAATAGATTTGCTGCATGTGCAGAGCCAGTATCTTTTCGACATTTCTCACAATGACATAGATAAAAATCTTCAAATGTCCCTTCAATTTCAAAATGTACAGCCCCGCATAGACAAGATCCAACATGTTTCATAATTAACCCCTCCACTCTTACTCATACTTATACCAAAAAAAAGTTAACAAAAACAAGTCACTATGATTACATAGTAACTTGTGTAAATGTTCTAATAAAAGTTGTTCTAATCTTTGATATTATTTTTTGCCTGCAGGTTTAACTGGTTGTACTGGTTTTGAAGCTGGTTTTGTAAAACTTGGTTTAGCTTGAACTTTTGGAGCTGGTTTTTGGTTAGCCATATATTTTTCACCTACCTTTCTGATCTATCATTTAGACATAACCAAATGGTGTGGCAGGCGAAATAATACCTAATAAATCATATGATTTAATCGGATGTCTAGCACCACTTTATTCTTATAAATGAGAAGTTCTTAAACTTCAGCTTAATCATACTCCCAATACCCTTAAAAAGCAATCACTTTTCATACGATTGATAACAAATTTTTCATGTGATTTATAGAACTCTTAAAAGCTGTCTTTTAGTCCTTATTTTTTAATATAAACCATCTCTGCAAACTGTCCATATTTATTGATTTCTTTTAACTCAAACCGCTTTACTGCCTCTTTTTGAGTAAACAATGGTATACCATCACCTAGTAACACAGGCGCAATCTGTACAATCATCACATCAACCATATCATGGTCTAATAAAGGAGCTAATAAACTGTTTCCACCAACAATCCAAACATGCTTGTTTTTATCGATGTTTTTGACAAACTCAACAACATCTCTTTGGATAAAATTAAAGTCATCATATGATATGTTTTTATCATGTGTAAATACATAATTTTTAGTGGTCGGATAAAACACTTTTGGGTCGCCCATTTTTAAGACTTCATTAAATGTTTTCTTACCCATGATGACAATATCCATTTGCTTATAAAAATCTTCGTAACTCGTCTCTTCTGTACTTCCAGATTCGTGCAACCAATCTAGATTATGATTCTTATCTGCAAGATAACCATCTAAGGTCATACATCCGTAAAAATATATGCTCATCATAAACCTCCTAATGAACAACAATATGATTTATCATCATTTTAACATGACACCATAAAGTTATCTATCGATATGATTTAACTCTATCATGTAAATAAAAACACCTGCATATCAAGTTCATATGCAGGTGTTACATGGTTTTATGTTTCATCAACGATGACATGATCTTCACTTAATGCTTCATAAACATAGGTTTTTATCATTGTTTTAAACGCACTTATATCGTTATAATCATAAATTTCACTCATAGATAATGTAAGTTCTTCTTTTTCGGGAGTCGTTCTTAATAAAATAGCCGCATGATCCGTAACTAAACTAACATGAACTTCCATATACTGGTGATACGAAAAGATAAGTGGTAAGTATTCACTAATGTGACTTACAAAATCATCAACAGTTTCATTATATTGTTTGATAAAAATGATTAATGATTCACTATCATCTGATCCTATGTTTGCAAACACAACATCGAAATCCACGTTTTGATAAGTAAAATAAAACCCAGTTCTTAACTCTAAATGCGCATGTTGATCAAACTTAAAGAGATCTTCTTTTGCATCTAAATACTTTTCATAAAGTATATCTAAATCTGCAAATGTTTGATCATAGTCATACATTCCTAATTGATAACTCATATGCAGATAAATAAGTTCACCTGTTCCATATTCATCTTTCATATGAACATCAAACTCATAGCCTTCAATTTGATAATCTCTAAATTGATCATCTACTAAATCATCAAAATAAGCGGTTATCGCTTTTTCTTGTTCTTTTTCGCTACAACCACCATCTAAACAAATAGATAACTGTTCTTCTCCTGAAACGCTTTGACATCCATGCATAAATAACACTAAGAAAATAACTAACGTCATGTAACTTATCTTTTTCATATAACTCCCTTGATTGATATATCAATTTATTAAATACCTAAATGTTCTGTATTGATCATTTTCTTATATTATAGCATTTTTTATATTTTTCAATATCTTCTTATTATATAAATGATGAAAAAATATATAAATGCCTACAAATTAAAAAACAACACATAAAGTCAAGAATCACTACTATTTATGTGTTATATTTAACATTATTTTTCAGAAAAATATCTTATTTTTTCAAATTTTTTTTATATAAAATTATTTTGAAACTTATATACATATATATGTATATAAAAGCCTATTTTTATGCTAAAAAAACCCTTATTTTTTCAACACCAAATATTTTTTTAAATGAAAACTCTTGACTTATCTTAAATTTATAGTATTATTTTAGTGACACACTCATAGAAATATGGGGTCGTCTGAACTATTAGGGTCTAAAGGATAATTTCCAATGACAGCCAGGGTATCTGGTTATCATTGGATTTTTTTTAAGACAAAATTTAGGAGGAAATATATATGTCAAAAGTATTAGTTATTGGTTGTGGTGCGGTTGCAACTGTAGCGATTCAAAAGGTTGCTCAAAATCATGAAACATTTAGTGAAATGATTATTGCAAGTCGTACATTAAGTAAATGTCAAGCATTTGCGGAAAAATTAAACAGTGATAAAATCAAAGTCACTGCAGAACAACTTGATGCAGATGTTGTTGAAAATATCGTAAAAATGATTGAAAAACACAATCCAGATGTTGTGCTTAATGTTGCACTTCCTTATCAAAACATTCCTATCATGGAGGCATGTATCCAAACTAAAACACATTATGTAGATACAGCATGTGCTGAAGTAAGAGATCATGCAGGTTTTGAATATGGTACACAATGGGTCTACGATCAAAAATTTAAAGAAGCAGGTGTTATGGCACTTCTAGGATCAGGTTTTGATCCAGGTGTAACTTCTGTCTTTTCAATGTATGCGAAAAAGCATTATTTTGACACCATCGATACCATTGACATCTTAGATGCGAATGGTGGCGATCATGGATATCCTTTTGCGACCAACTTCAATCCTGAAATAAATATTCGTGAAATCACACTTCCAGGACGTTACTATGAAAACGGAAAATATGTAACTGTTCCTGCATTATCTAAAAAACATACATATCCTTTAGCTGAAATAGGACATAGAGATATGTATCTGATGTATCATGAAGAAATCGAATCTCTTGCAAGATTTATTCCAGAAGTCAAACGTATTCGTTTTTACATGAGTTTTGGTGAAAGCTATTTAAGACACTTATTTGCATTACAAAATGTAGGGATGACCAGTGTTAAACCAATCACATTCCAAGGACAAGAAATCGTACCTCTACAATTCTTACGTGCAGTCTTGCCAGATCCTGCATCACTTGGACCAAGAACTGTTGGTAAAACCAACATTGGGTGTATCGTATCAGGAAAAAAAGATGGTGTAAAGAAAAACTATTATGTTTATAATACATGCGACCATCAAGAAGCTTATAAAGAAACAGGCTCACAAGCAGTTGCTTATACAACAGGTGTACCTGCAATGATTGGTACTGCTTTAATTGCTAAAGGCATATGGAAAGGTGCTGGCGTTTTCAACATGGAACAATTTGACCCAGATCCATTTATGGATATGTTAAACAAATGGGGTTTACCATGGAAGGAAAACTTTGATCCAGTCATGGTCCCAGATGATGAAAATTAACAAAGCACTTAAAACACCTTATTATTTACTTGATGAGGCTAAGCTCATCAAGAATTTAGAAATTATCAAAACCATTAAAGAACGTTCTGGTGCTAAAGTCTTACTTGCACAAAAAGCATTTTCAAACTTTTACTTCTACCCTTTAATGTCTAAATACTTAGATGGTACAACAGCTAGCGGTCTATATGAAGCTAGATTAGGTATGGAACACTTTAAAGGTGAGGTGCATGTTTATGCACCTGCATATAAAGATGATGATTTTAAAGAGATCTTAAATTATGCAGATCACATCGTCTTTAATTCAATCACACAATTAAACCGTTATAAAGATCTAGCTAAAGCAAACGGGAAGAGCATAGGTCTAAGAATTAATCCAGAAATATCAACACAAGATCCAGAACATCAAATGTATGATCCATCTTCTCCGACATCTCGTATGGGGACAAGACTTACCGATTTTGATCCCGCAATCATTAAAGATATATCAGGCTTACATTTCCATACACTTTGTCAACAAAACGCAGATGCACTTGAAATTACATTAAAAGTTGTTGAAGAAAAATTTGGAAAATATTTGCATGACCTAAAATGGATTAACTTTGGTGGCGGTCATCATTTAACAAGAGATGACTATGATATCGATCTACTTGTAAAACTCGTCAAACACTTTAAAGAAACATATGATCTAGAAGTATATCTAGAACCAGGTGAAGGCGTTGTTCTAAATGCAGGATATCTTGTCGCACAAGTCTTAGATATCGTTAAAAATGATATGCATATCGCAATCCTAGATACATCTGCGACATGTCACATGCCAGATGTCATTGAAATGCCATTTATGCCGCCTGTAACAGGCGCATTAAGCAAAAGCCAATACCAATACCGTCTTTCAGGATACACCTGTCTAACGGGCGATAATATCGGCGAATATTACTTTGAAAAACCACTTGCTATAGGTGACCACATCATCTTTGAAGATATGGCACTATATACCATGGTTAAAAACAATACATTTAACGGGATTCCACTCCCTTGGATTTATGTAAGAAAAACTGATGGAACAGATGAATTAATCAAATCATTTGGGTATTTAGATTTCAAAAACAAATTGTCTTGAGGTGAATCATGAAAAAATATAAAGTAGCAAAATTTGGTGGCACCTCTCTAGCAACACCTGAGGCTTTAAAAGAGGTCATATCCATTATCCAGTCTGATGAAGAAAGAAAATACATTGTCGTCTCTGCACCAGGCAAAAGATTTAAAGAAGATATTAAGGTCACAGACCTTTTATATCAGCTTGCAGATGAGATCATCATCGGACAAAAAGCAGATACATATGAACTCATTAAACAAAGATATTTATCATTAACAGAAAACTTTAAACTATCATTTTCCCTAGAAGATCTATTAGATCATATTTTAGCTGAGATGATTGAAGAAGAAACTGTTGAGTTTATTGTTTCTCGTGGAGAATATATCACTGCAATCATCTTAGCAGATATTTTAGGTTACGCTTTTGTAGATGCTAAAGAACTGGTTAGATTTAGAGGTTCAAGAGTAGATTATACACAAACTCAAAAAATCGCAAGAAAATATTTAAGAGATAAAGAAAATATCGTCATCCCAGGTTTTTATGGCGCAACCCTTAAAGGTGACTTAAAACTTTTATCTAGAGGTGGTGCTGATGTCACAGGTGCATTAATATCTGCAGCAGTTCATGCAAAGATGTATGAAAACTGGACAGATCAAGATGGCTTTTTAATGTGCGATCCAAGAATTGTTGAAGATCCACATTTAATCGATATCATGTCTTATAAAGAATTAAGAGCTTTATCTTTTATGGGTGCTTCTGTCATCCATAGTGACACCTTTTATCCAGTGGCTAAAGCAGGTATACCAATCAACGCAAGAAACACCTTTAACAGAGAAGCTAAAGGGACTTTCATCTATGATTATGTACCCGCAAGTAAAGGCAGACATGTTGTTACTGGTATTGCAGGTCTAAATGACTTTACATTAGTTGTTATTGAAAAGCATTTGATGGATGAAACCAGTGGGTTTGACAGAAAAGTACTTCTTATTTGTGAAAAGTTTGATATTCAAGTCGAACACTTCCCAAGTGGTACCGATACGTTTTCACTCATGATTGAATCTAGATACTTAAAAGATGGAAAACTTGATGCATTAATCGCTCAAATTAAAAAACTATTAAAGCCTGATACTGTTGAAGTTCATGAGAACATCTCATTAATTTCAATTGTAGGTAGAAACTTAATGGCGAATAAATATAATATGCTTAAACTATTTAGTGCCCTTGTCAATACAAACATTACACTTAGAATGATTGATTATGGTTCAAATGGAACCAATATCGTTATCGGTGTCGATGACATCGATTACGAATACGCAATCAATGCCGTTTATAATGAATTTGAAAGGGATGATGAATAACATGAGAAAAATAAATCTCGCTATTGTTGGCGCAACCGGTGTTGTTGGTCGTAAGTTCTTAGAAGTGATTGCAGAAAGAAAGATTCCATTTGATAATCTATATTTATTCGCATCTAAAAAAAGTGCTGGTAAAGAAATCATCTATCAAGATCAAACATATACAGTTATTGAACTTTCTGAAGAAAACATTAAAAAGTATGACATCGATTTTGCACTCTTTAGTGCTGGTGGTTCTACTGCCCTCACTTACGCACCTATGTTTGCTAAACAAAAAACCATTGTGATTGATAACTCAAGTGCCTTTAGAATGGATAAGAATGTACCATTAGTTGTACCTGAGGTTAATAAAGATGATGCCTTTAAGCATAACTTCATCATCGCAAATCCAAACTGTTCAACCATTCAAGCAGCTCTAGTCTTAAAACCATTACATGACAACTATGCCTTAAAAAGAGTTATCATGTCAACTTATCAAGCTGTAAGTGGAGCTGGTATTGATGGTATTCACGACTTAGAACATGAACTTAAAACAGGAGAAACTAAAAAATTCCCATATCAGATTCATCATAATGTGATTCCGCACATTGACATCTTCTTAGAAGATGGCAATACCAAGGAAGAAGATAAGATGATCAATGAAATGAGAAAAATATTAGGCATTCCAGATTTAAAAATAACTGCAACAGCAGTGAGAGTCCCTGTTGTTCATGGACATAGTGAAAGTATCAACATTGAGTTTAATCAAGATTTTGAAATAAACACTGTAAAATCCATCTTAAAACAAGCACCAAACGTCATTGTCTATGATAATCCAAGTGAACTGAAATATCCGATGCCTATTTTAGCAGAAGGTAAAGACGAAGTTTTTGTGGGCAGAATTAGACGCGATAAATCAGCTGATTACGCTTTAAATTTATTTGTGGTTGCGGATAACATCAGAAAAGGTGCAGCAACCAACGCAGTACAAATCTTAGAATTATTTTTATAATTAACGATAAAAGAGAGCTGTGAGAAAAATAATATGTACCCTTTGTCAAGGACTAAGTAAAAAAAGAGCTTTAATATTTTAATTCAGTACTGTAAGATGGTTGTTCAGTTTTTGAGCGACCATCTTTTTTATTATTTTTGTTTCTAAGCATATCTCCATAAGTCTTTGGACTCATGCGATTGAGACCCCACTGATACCTGAAATTATTGTAGTAATCCATGTATTCATCAATTGCTTTTACCACATCTTCAAACGTCTTACAATCAATTAAATTAATCTCATCTTTCATATGACCAAAGAAGGATTCAATGGGTGCGTTATCCCAACAGTTCCCTCGTCTCGACATAGATTGTTCAATATGTAAATCTTTTAAACATCGTTGAAATGCGTGTGAGGTGTAATGTGTTCCTTGATCAGAATTCATCATTGCCTTTGGATCTAAAATAATTTTTTCAAGTTGATTCACACTTTCTTCAACGAAAGTGATATCCAAATTTTGAGATACTTTATAGCCGTGTATCTCATTAGTTACACCATCTTTTACACCCGATAAGTAAGCACGTTGATTTAAGTCATAAGTTAAATACGTAATATCAGTAAGTAATATTTGATTGGGATTACCTTCTTTAAACTTGCGCTTAAGCGTGTTCGGTGCGACGTGAGATGTTTTTAAAGCTTTAGCCATACGTCTATATGGATTTGCTTTCCGTATTGGGCAATAAAGTCCAAATTTCTTCATTAAACGTCTGATCTTCTTTAGATTCATAATTTTATCAAAATTATTTTCTAACGTCATTTTGAGCTGCCTTGCTCCCTTATTAAAGCCTTTAAATCGGTATGCTCTCATGATGAGTTCAAAGTCTTCTTCATCGTTGAACTCTCTAACTAGTTTAGATGTTGTTTCTTTGATATATCCATAGTATCCACTCTTTGATACACCTGATATCCTTAATAAATGACTGAGTTTGAGTTTGTTCTTTTGATTGCTCATCATTTTTTGGATGAGTTTGAACTTGTCTTTTGGCTTAATCTCTGCTTTCTGATCGCTTGCCTTTCTAGCCTTTTGAGTTCCAATAAGAAATCACGCTCTTGTTTCAAATATTCTATTTCTGCCTTTTGTCTTATGATGATTTCATCTTGACTTAGATGTTTGGTTCTTGGTCGCCCTGACCCACCTTTTCTTGTATCCCTTAACCCCTCAAGTCTTTTACTTTGATTTCGCCATTGATTTGATATACTTCTGATGCGTCGATCCCCCATATAGCTAATGTCAAAACCTGACTCCTTAAATATTTGTCCGGGTAACTTGCCTTTATCATATTCCTCGATAAAGTGCTCTTTAAAGTGTTCTTCATAGGTTATGCTTTTATGACTTACACGTTTAACGTTGGAATTTTTTTCTAACTCTTTGACTTGTTCATCTGTAAAATAATGTATTCCCATTTCATCATCAACTCCTCATTGTTTCTATTATAAAGTAAAAACCCTATAGTTAGGGTCTTTTTTTCAAAGAGTCCGTTCTATAGGGTACATTTTAAAATCTCACAGCTCTTTTTCTATTCTATATCTAACATTTTCATAAAATAATCATAACTCATCTCAAAAGTTCTATCCATATGTGCGCCATCTAAAAGTAATGGATAAACATGGTCGAAGTACTCTTTTTGATTTAAGTAATATTCCATTGAATAAGGGGCTTCTAATCCATATGTTGACATATTTAAGATATCGTCAGGTACTGGAGAAGCACCTTCATACTCATAAAATACAAAATCACCTTCTGTAACAGCAAGCCCTACCAAAAGATTATCGATTAATATCTCATTTTCATCATAAATATGATAAAGGCGAGGTGTTTCTGATTCTTCAATATAACTCCATCCATCTAAAGCATTTAAATTAATGATAAACGTTCCATTAATTGGATTCATTTCAACTAGCTTTATATGTCCTCTATATACTTCATATACGATCAAGTTAGATACATCATCATTTACAATACCCCAATAAAACTCATTGGTTACTCCATTTAAGAACTTAATTAAGTAAGCATCATTACTACCTTGATATATATATTTTCTACTCATATTCGTAAAACTGACACTCGAATAATCTAACCATCCTGTTCTTTCACTTACGTTACAAGAACTACAAGTATATGAGACTTCTCCAACATCTTCAATCAGTGTTGTTTTTGTGATATATTTATAATCAATTTCATCTACATTTTTTGCTTGATGTGTATATTCAAATACTTTTTCTTCAAGCTCATTTGTATAATAATACATTTTTTCTAAATGAACTGTATATCCATTGACAACACTTGAGTATTCAACATATGCTTCATTTCCATCTACATAATACAATAGATAATACAATTCTTTATCATCATAGCATTTAATGCCTTCTTTAATATCATCACAATAAGCAGTGATTCTAGATTCATAAAGATAATATTGGATATCTGAATATTCAATCAGATAACTTCTATTATCTGTAAGATCATAATTGATCATGTCATCTTTATAGATCTTTTCATTTTGATCATAAAGCACATAGTCATTAAGTCCTTGAACACTTCCAAATTGACGAGGATAAGTTGTGCCTAAATATTGATTATAGTTATCATGTATAAAAGCGTCATATTCATTGATAATATCCATTAATACTTCAATATCATCACTTTTTTCATTCTCAAAATAATCGTTAGTTAAATGATCGTTGTTCTTACAACCAGATAAAGAAAACATAAACAAAACAATAAGAAAAATTGTAATTTTTTTCATATGAATCCCCGTATATGTGTATTTTTTATCAGTATATCATGAAAAAATGAAAAAATTACAATCTCTTATTTTTTTGATAAACAACTTCATATTATCACAGTCATAAGAAATGAAGAACTTGCATTATTATTTTATCGTGGTATAATGAAAGTATAGACCCCTCCCATGGTGGGATATAAGGAGGATATAAAATGAACAAAACCACTGAACAACACCCAAGACATATCAATGAAAAAAAAGTAAATCAATTGTTGAAAACTTCTAAAGGACAAATTGAAGGTATTTTAAAAATGTATGCTGAAGATAGGTACTGTGTCGATATTTCAAAACAAATACTTTCAGTGATTGCATTATTACAAAATGCCAACGCTTTAATATTAAATGATCACATTACTACATGCGTTAGTGAAGCTATCATCGATAAAAAAGGGAAAGAGAAAATTGATGAGATTACAGAAACATTAGTTAAATATTTAAGATAATCACAAATAAATAATAATTAATAATCTAAGGAGGATAACTATGAATAAAAACAAACATAACCATCAGCAAACCATTGATACACCCGATCATCATCACAATCATCATGAGGATATGAATCATTCAAATCATGATATGCAAAATCACGAAGATCATCATGATCATCACGACCACCATGATCATCATCAAATGATGGTAAAGGATTTTAGGAGAAGATTCTTCTTTTCACTCATTCTACTATTTCCAATTCTTGCACTATCGCCAATGATTCAATCGTTTTTAGGTATTGATTTAAGATTTACAGGAGATCTATACATTTTGTTATTTTTAAGCACTATTCTATTCATTTATGGTGGATACCCATTTTTTAAAGGTACGATTGATGAAATGAAGGAAAAAGCACCTTCTATGATGTCTTTGATCGGACTTGCAATTAGTGTAGCATACTTTTATAGTTCCTATGCTGTTATCTTTAATGCTGGACAAGATTTTTTCTGGGAATTATCATCATTAATTTCAATTATGCTTCTTGGTCACTGGATTGAGATGAAATCTGTATTAGGTGCCTCAAAAGCACTTGAAGAACTCTTAAAACTTATGCCCGAAGAAGCACACGTGATCGATGAAAAAGGAAACATCGAAGATATTCCTACATCGAAAGTAAAAGTAGGAATGATATTATTGGTTAGACCTGGTGAGAAAATACCAATTGATGGTAAAATTACTGAAGGTAAATCTTCAGTCAATGAGTCTATGTTAACTGGTGAATCAGTACCTATTAATAAATCCATTGGAGATGAGTTAATTGGTGGTTCTATCAATGCAGAAGGATCGTTAAAATATGAAGTTACTAGAATAGGTGATGAAACATTCCTATCTCAAGTCATTAAACTTGTTAGAGATGCTCAATCAACTCGTTCAAAAACTCAAAGGATTGCTGATGTAGCCGCTAAATATTTATTTTATATTGCACTTATTGGTGGTATATCAACATTCATCGTTTGGCTATCACTAGGTAAAGATGTCGGATTTGCTATGGAGAGAGCTGTTACAGTAGTGATCATTGCTTGTCCACATGCACTTGGTCTTGCAACACCACTGGTAACTGCAGTATCTTCTAGTATCGGAGCTAAGCATGGATTGCTGATTAGAAATCGGGCAAATTTTGAAAATGCACATAAAATTAATACCATCGTATTTGATAAAACTGGAACTCTTACAAAAGGTGAATTTGGTATCTCAAAAATCACAAGTGATTCCATGAGTGAAGATGATCTATTATCGTTAGCTTTTGCTATCGAAAATGAATCAGAACATCCAATCGCAAATGCAATTGTCCAAGCAGCAAAGAACAAAAAATTAAAACTTCAAAAAGGCAAAGATATCAAAGCAATCCCTGGTAAAGGTCTTACAGGAAAGGTCGATCAATCACTGATTTCAGTTGTAAGTCCGGGTTACTTAAAAGAAAACAAAATAGTTTTTGATGAAAAAGCTTATGAAACTTTAGCTAGTAAAGGACAAACAGTAGTATTTGTTTTAAAAGATAATGAATTATTAGGTTATATCGCATTAAGTGATGTCATCAGAGAAACTTCTAAAGAAGCTGTTCAAGTACTAAAAGATATGGGTGTTGAATCATATATGCTCACAGGAGATAATCAAAAAGTAGCTGATGAAGTAGCAAAACAAATTGGTATATCTCATGTTTTCGCAGAAGTCTTACCTGAACAAAAATCAGAAAAGATCGAATCATTAACTAAAGAAGGACGATTAGTTGCGATGACAGGAGATGGTATCAATGATGCTCCAGCTTTAGCTAAAGCCCATCTTGGAATTGCAATTGGTGCAGGTACAGATGTCGCCATAGAAACTGCAGATGTCATCTTAGTAAAAAGTAATCCTATGGATGTAGTTAATATTATTAAACTGTCTAAATCAACATATAAGAAGATGATTCAAAATTTAATTTGGGCAACTGGTTATAACATCATCGCCATACCGCTTGCTGCAGGTGTCTTAAGCTCTATTGGTATTATCTTGAGTCCAGCAGTTGGTGCAGTCTTAATGTCACTAAGTACTGTTATCGTAGCGATTAATGCTAGATTATTGAAAATTTGATCGTGTATCAAAAAAGCGAATTGACAAATACATCAATTCGCTTTTTAAATAGATGAAAAACTTAATTATCATCAATGGTTGTTAAATACTCAGCTTGATATCCTGATTCGATAATTGCATTTAAAAATATATTTTCGTCTGGATTCGTCTCTTCTGTCATCACTTTTGCAATATGTGTTGTCAAATCAATATCAACGTGAATAGCATCTTCTTCTTTGAGGGCACTTGTAATTCTATTGATGCAACCCACACAATGAATATCTCCAATTCTATAAATAAGTGTAGCCATACATAAGATCCTCCTTTTTTATACCCCCCCTATAGGGGGCTTACAATTACACTATATCAAACAAGATACTTTATGTCAAGTTACATCTGATAAATAATAAATGTGTCTAATGTTATCTCTATTTTCTACATATGCTGTGATATAAGTATCATCAGATAATATAAGATCATTTACAGTTGTAACAAAACCATTATCATTAAGTGTAAGTGGATAGCTTATATCACTATTCTCATTTTGCATTCCATATCTATAAGAGCGACTGATAAAATCAGTACAGTAGAATTTGTTATGAGTATCCAAAAAAAATAAAAAATTATATAATGAACGGTTCATAAGGTGCTTGTTTGCATATTCCATTGTTTTATTTAGAGTTTCTTCTTCTAGATTTTTCACTCTCAAAACGATAAATTTTTCTCTATAATAAGAACCATAATATGGATATGATGGATCATTTTCACCTCTATAATCAGGCAACATCCAATAGTTAGTAGCTGATTGATTGACCCCAACAGAAAAATCATGAGTACCCTCTGACTCATCTTTAATGATATCAATAATACGCTCATCAGCTTGTGGAAAACCAGTAGCTTCAATAAACTGGTTATTTCCATTGTTTAGTGCTGCATGTCCTCCAACAAAAAAACTCATCAATTGGTGAAACCCAAAAATATTGGGAAACGGAGATTCTTGAGTGACAAAAACATCTCCTTTTTTACCTAAATAAAGATGATCCACATCATCAAAAAAAACATCCCTTTTATCTGATAACTCATTATCATTAACTCTATCTATGGGATGATACATTCTCTCTTCATAAGTACCATTAGGAAAAACAACTGTTTTAATTTCTTCGACTTCACTTCGACTTTTGAAGTCAGTGATCATCGTATTTACTTTTACATGCTGATAAATACCATATATAAATATCGTCAAAAGAATTAATAATGAACATTTAATAATATTTTTGGTGGTTTTTTTTATATTCATCTATTACACCTCATCATCTATTTTATATAATAATTGTGAATATATGATGAACAAAAAAGACATCTCAACATTCCTTTAAATGTTGTTATGTCTTGATAGTTTTCTTTTTATTGATTTTCTGGTGATTTTTATGAAATATTATGTCTATGTTTTTTCATCTCATAAAGCGCTTCATCTGCAAACTTTAAAATTTTAGAAACCTTTTGATCGTCTGATTTTAAATGAGATCCATATGAATACCCAATAAGCTTATTATTGTTTTTTCTTTTAATAAGGGTATTGACATCCTCGATGATATTTTTTTCATCAAATGTTTTAAAATTTTCAATAATGAGTAAGAACTCATCTCCACCAAGTCTTATAGCCGTTGTTTTTGGATGTTTGTTTGCTACATCCTTTAAACTGTTCGCAAAACAAATGAGTAAATTATCTCCTGCCTCATGCCCATGTGAGTCATTTGTTCTTTTCAGTCCATCCAAATCAAATATAACAACTCCATATGGATCCTTAAGACTATCTAATACTTTCTTATAATCCTCAAAATAGTTTCTATTATATAAATCTGTCATTAAATCATGGTATAAGACATAATTAAGTTCATTCATTAAATGTTGATGTTCTGTTTCATCGTAAAATAAGAATAATCTGCCTGAATATTTAAACAGTGGTAAATTAATTCTTTCTTCTTTCATGTGAAGATATATCTTATGTTTATCAAAAGGTTGTTCTAATGATTTTGGATCCCTATAAATAATTGCTTTTTCATTCATGATATTTGTTATTTCTTGATATGTTTTTTTATTTAAGTCATCCAATCCAAATTTTTCTTTTAACTCATCAGATGCATCAACAACCATACCATTAATGTCGATAATCAAATACATTTCACGATAATGATCCAATATAAACTGATTATTATTAAGCTGAGATATCAAATTTAAATCTCTAATAATAAAAATAATATAAAGCGCAATCATAAAAATGATAAAGATCGATAGGGTTGGATCAATAGTGAATTCAAATACAAATAAATGAATAAGATTAATCATGATTCCAAATCCAAAGCATAATGTGATTAAAAACAATGGGACCCAGTCGTTATTTTTCTTGAACTCCTTGAAGAAGTATGTAAATAGTTTTATAAAAATATAAGCTAAAAGTGTGTAAGATAGCAATGTATGTATATAAAATCCAATACCCACAGGTGCTTCATTAAAAATCTCAAATGTTATCCCTTCATGATAACTCACTTTGATGAATGCTTGATGTATGGTATTTGTAAATACAGATACAGCATTGATGATCCACAAAACAAGCAAAGTCATACTTAATATACGTTTATTTTTTATTTCTAAATAATCGTGAACTGCAAGTAATAGTAAAACTACCAAACCAAAGACAATTGGATAGATGCTTAAAGATGCATAGTAAACGAAAGCTTCATTTGTTAAGACAAATCTAAGCCCCATCATGAGCGTCCATAATATTAAAACTATATTAATATAAAAGAATTTTTTATATTTTTTGTACTTGAAGTAAAGGTCTATTCTTAAAAATGGTAAAAAGACTAATATAACTAGTAAGACATAAATAAACCAAATATAATCTTTCATCATCCTCAGCTCCTTTTATTGAATCCCTATCATACTGAAAGTACCTTCATTATACTCATTTCTTTCATTATTGAAAAACATTGTGATAAAAGTTAATGAATTCTTAAGAAAATCAAAGAAAAAAACCTAAAGAAATTTATCATAAACGTGATTTATCTTTAGGTTTTTTTATTTTATTCAACCGGAGTTTTAATTCTTTTATCTATATCATGAAAGTTTCTTTAATCTTTCTTGCGACTTCGTCTGGTTTTAAGTGTTCATTATTAATTTTTATATAGTTTTTATAAGGCATTTCACCTTCAAATGTATTTAGTCTATAATTTGTATCTTCATTTATGATTCTTTGTTTAGATAATTCTATGTTTTGTTTGGATTTTTTATGTGCTAAACGGTTTGGAGTTACATTTCTTTTTAAGCGTTCATCTTGAGAAGCTTCTAATTCAACAAAATAAACTTCAGCTCCTTGATTTTCAAACATATCTTTATATTTGTTAATTAAATCCCATTCTTCTTTATAATCGAGTGCCCACATAAACGTGAAAATAAGTCCTTCTTGTTCAGTTTTTAAAAACTCTTCAAAAATGATATCTCTTAATCTTCCGTTTGCATTAGTTCTAAATGTTCCAAAAAGTTCTAATACAAGCTCAATGGTCATATGGTTATGGAATAATTTTAATTGGGTTATTTTAGTGAGTTCTTGACCAACAGTCATTTTGCCAACTGATCCTGGTCCAAAAATAATAATTAATTTCATGAATTGGCTCCTTACAAAAGATATCACGATTATATCATTTTTTGAATTTATTATAAATACCTCATAAAAAATATGTATAAACGCCCAAAAAATATATACTATAGTATATAAATATTTTATCTGCTTTTTTCATATCTTTTCATCATTTTTTTTGTTATATTAAAATTGAAAATAGATGAGGTGAATATATGAAAAGGATTATAAGCTGCGGGGAACTCTTAATCGATTTCATCCCAAAAGAAAAAGGTAAAAAAATTAAAGATATTGATGCGTTTATTAAAAAACCAGGTGGCGCACCTGCCAATGTATGTGTACAAGCAGCAAAATTAGGTGCACCGGCAAAATTCATCGGACAAGTTGGTAAAGATGGTTTTGGGGATTTCTTAAAACAAACCTTAACTGATCATCAAGTAGATGTAAATCACTTATATCAAACTGAACACGCTAATACTGCACTAGCGTTTGTGACACTATCACATGAAGGTGAAAGAGATTTTATCTTTTACAGAAATCCAAGTGCAGATCAAATCCTAAACTCTTCTCAAGTCAATCATATTGATGTAGATAACAGTATTTTTCATTTCTGTTCTCTATCTTTAGATGATTATCCATTAAGAGATGCAATCAGAGATTTACTTGTGACAAACAAAGTTAACAACAACTTAGTCAGTTTTGATCCTAACTTAAGATTATCACTATTTAAAAATCATAAAGCATATCAAAAAGTCATCATCGATTTTATGGCTTACACAGATATCTTAAAAGTATCTGATGATGAACTAACATTTATTACAAAAAAAGATAACGAATATGATGCAATTAACTATCTATTTAACCTTGGTATTAAATACTTAATCATTACCAGAGGAAAAGATGGTGTTACTTTTATTGATAAAAACAGAACTTTACATCAAAAAGGATTTAAAGTTAAGGTTGTTGATACTACAGGTGCTGGCGATTCATGGATTGGTGCATTCTTATCGCAAATCGCAAATCAAGATTTAATCGATGATCTCTCAGATGAACAAGTTCTTGAAATTCTTAAATTTTCAAATGCTGCTGCAGCAATCACCACAACCAAACATGGTGCAATCTCGGCTTTACCATCTTATGAAGACGTCCTTCGTTTCATAAAAAAACATAATTTAGAAAAACATATGAATTAACCCTTAACATTGATATAATAACTTTAGGAGTGATATGATGGCTAGTATCATCGATGTTGCAAAAAAAGCAGGAGTAAGTATAGCTACTGTATCCAGAGTCGTTAATAACAGCGGCTACGTGAATCAGGCAACAAGAGAAAAAGTATTAGAATCTATAAAAGCACTTGGTTATGTCCCAAATGAGCTTGCAAGAAGCATGTTAAAGAAAAGAACCAAGTTAATTGCGATGATTGTACCTGGACTATACAATCCTTTTTTTGCTGATATCGCTCACCATGTTGAACAAGAACTTGATCAACATGGATTTAAAATGTTAATCACAAACTCTTCTTCTCCTCTAGGATTAGAAGTCGAATACTTAGAAATGTTAAAACAAAATAAAGTGGATGGTTTAATCATCATCTCAGATAATGAGATTGAGGATTTAATCGAAGGTGAACTACCTATTGTTTCATTTGATCGACATTTCAAACATACACCATATGTATCTTGTGATAATTATGAAGGTGGAAGACTTGCAGCCAAATCATTATCACATGCCGGTGCTAAACATTTATTATATTTAGGTGATGATTCATATGTATCTCAGGGGCATTTTGCAACTGAAGTTTCAAAAAGAAAATCAGGATTTCTATCTTATTGTCAAGAAAAAAATCTTATATGTGATGTCCTAGAGTTTCCTAAAAATACACCTATAGAAGATACAATTAAAACAGTCATATCAGAGAGAGTGCACGACGGCATCTTTGCGATATCTGATTTTTTAGCTACTAAAATTATCAAAGAAGCAAACCAGCATCATATCAATATCCCCAAAGACTTAAAAGTCATAGGATTTGATGGTATGGATGATATCTTAAATACCGGTTTAGTGATCACTTCAATTTTTCAAGATAGAGCAAAAATTGCTAAGGAACTCGTAGATACACTCATCAAAAAAATCAAAGGTAAGCATGTCGATCATAAAATGATTCCAATTTCTTTAAAAAAAGGCGATACCCTATAATCATTCACAAAAACTGAGAAAACGGCTTTATGTCGTTTTTTTCGTTTTCTGCTTGAAAACAGTGAAAATCCGCTAAAAACAAAATATGTAAACCTTTACATAAAAGTTATTGACATTTATTTTCAAGTGTAGTAAGATGAAAATATTAAACATGTAAAGGTTTACACATTTTAAGTAAGCCACGAAAGGAAAGGGAGAAAATGAAGAAATTTTTAGTTTTATTTGTACTTCTTGCAACAGCAATTACACTTGCTGCTTGTGGTGGTGGATCAGATGAAATCTATCTGCTCCAAAACAAGCCAGAAATTGATAGTCAATTAAAGGCTTTTGCTGATCTTTACGAAGAAGAATACGGTGTAACAGTAAACGTCGTATCTTGTGGTGGAGATGCTTGTCAATTATCTAACCAATTACAATCAGATATCGCTGCTGGTGAAACTCCAGACATCTTTGTTATTGATGGTCTTGCAGCATATGAACAATACGATCATATCTTGTATGATTTATCAGATGAAGTATGGGTTGATGATACTGATGTAGCATTTACTTATGACGGATCTGTTTATGGTTTCCCAATTGCAGTTGAAGGTTGGGGTCTTGCATACAATGCTGATCTACTTGAAGAAGCTGATATTGATCCAGCAACTTTAAACAATTATGATGCATATGTAGATGCTTTTGAAAAATTAGATGGTATGAAAGCAACTTTAGGCATTGATTCAGTTGTATCTATGGCTGGTGGCGCATCAGGTATGAGTTGGGTAACAGCTGACCATAACTTTAATTCACTTCTATCTGCAGGTCTAGCTTATGATGATTTATCAGTTGTTAATGCTTTACTTGATGGTGATGTTAATGCTTCACGTCTAGAACAATATGCTAATTGGGTTGAACTATTATTTGAATATGCAGATCCAACAGTATTATCTACAGGCGATTATGATGCACAAGTTAATGCATTTGCTGAAGAAAAAGCAGTATTTATTCACCAAGGTAACTGGATTGAACCAAATCTAGCAGCTGCAAATGTAACATTTGATCGTGCTTATGCACCTCATGGTACATTAGATGCTGTAACTGATGGTATATTTGTTTCAGCTCCATCATGGTATGTCGTTAATAAAGATTCAAATAACTTACAAGGTGCTCTAGATTTCTTAGAATATATGGCTACTACTGAAGAAGGTCATAACTACATGGTTAACGAAATCGGTGCTATCCCTGCATTTAAATCTGTAACACTACAACCAAGTGCTCCACTTTCAGTTTCAGTAGCTGAATGGATGTCAGCTGGTAAGATTTATGCTTGGAACCAATATTATTTCACATCAGACTTTAGATCAAACACTTTAGGACCAATCTATGCAACATTTATTGCTGCTGTACTTGATGCTGAAGCAACAGCTAAACAAGATTTCATTGATGAAATGACAACAGCTTTTGAAGGTTTAGCATAATATTTTGATACAAAAAGAAACACATATAAATAGAAAAGTAGGGTATCTCCCCTACTTTTCATTTATGATAAGGAGCTGAAAGCCCATGGATTCAAAATTAGACTTTAAATTAAAATTAAAAAATTATTGGCGGAAAAATAGTATTTGGGTTTTTGTACTTCCAGCACTCATTGCTTTTGTTTTAGTGATTGTTGTTCCTTTTGTTATCGGATTTTATTATTCGTTTACAGATTGGGATGCAACCGGAAGAGAAATCACTTGGATTGGATTTACAAACTACATTGAAGTTTTTTCATTAAACCCATCATTTATATATTCAATCATTATCACAATTATATTTTCATTTATCAATATTATATTGATTAATACAGTTTCATTTTCATTAGCATTATTAGTTACTAGAAAACTTAAATTCCAAAATGTTTATCGTCTCGGATTCTTCTTACCTAATCTAATTGGTGGTTTAATCTTAGGTTATATTTGGCAATTTATTTTTAATAATGCCCTACCTAGTATTGGACAAGCTATAGGTAGTTCTGGATTAGGCGATCTTTTAATGCTATCTGATAGAAACACTGCAGTCTTAGCAATCTCAATCGCTTGGGCTTGGCAATATGCAGGGTATATTATGATGATTTATGTCACTGCAATCCAAAACATCCCAAAAGACCTAATTGAAGCAGCACAAATCGATGGTGCATCAAGCTTCCAACGCCTAAGAAACATTACACTTCCAATGGTTGCACCTGCATTTACAGTCACATTATTCTTAACACTCATCAATTCATTTAAGCAATTCGATGTAAACTACTCACTGACACAAGGTGGACCAGTAACAACATTTATGAATCAATCGATTTGGGGAACAAAACTCATCCCAATGCAAATCTATGATACATATGCAGAAGCCTTGCGTCCTGCACTTGCACAATCGATGGCCATTATATTTTTCATCTTACTCACCATCGTATCTATTGCACAAGTAAGATATTCTAAGAGTAAAGAGGTGGAAATCTAATGACAAACGAACTAAACACTCCAAAAAGACGCATAAAACGTTCATCAATGATTAAATGGGGCAATATCGCACTTGAATCATTAGGTATTTTACTATTCATTATCTTTTTCATGCCTATTGTCTTAGTTATCATTAATGCTGCAAAAGGTTCATCATTCTTAGTGACAAGTGATCCGCTTAATCTAGATGTTGCTCAAATATCTATATTACTGGAAAATATTAAAGAGGTTTGGAGCAATCCAAACATAAATTTCCAATCAGCATTTATCAGTTCACTAATTGTTACTTCACTTTCACTTATATCCATAGTTGTTGTATCATCTATGGCTGGTTGGGCATTAGTAAGAAGAAAGACAAAAGCTTCAAATATCGTATTTTATCTATTTGTAGCTGCAATGATCATTCCATTTCAAGTGGTCATGCTTCCATTAGTCTCTTGGTTTAGAGCTTTAAGAGATTGGACAGGTATTCCATTTTTAAGATCGTATTTCGGCATGGTCGTAGCTTATATAGGATTTGGTGCTCCATTATCAATATTCTTATATCACGGATTTATCAAGTCCATACCTTATGAGCTTGAAGAAGCTGCACAAATCGATGGATGTAATAAATTTCAAACATTTATCTATATCGTCCTTCCAATCTTAAAACCAATTACAATTACTGTACTTCTTTTAAATGGTATTTGGATTTGGAATGACTTCTTATTACCACTACTTGTTTTAGGTAAGGGAACTGATATTCAAACTGTTCCACTTGCAATTGCAAATTATGTAGGCGCATTTATTGTACAGTGGCAATACTTATTAACAGCAGTCTTAATGGCAATGGCACCAGTCCTTGTATTATTCTTATTTGCACAAAAATATATTATTGAAGGTATGGTTGCTGGATCTATTAAATAGCTAAGGAGTATACACGATGACCAAAGAAAAAATATTAAAATCACTTCATAAAACTTATATGAATATCTATAAACCCATTGGGTTTAACGAAGATGATTATAATCGTTTTATGAGTAAAATTGAACAAGCTAAACTGAATAGAAAAAAAGCATTAAAGATTAGGGACAGAAGAAAAAAAGATTGGTATCAATCTGAAAAGATGGTAGGGATGACTTTATATGTTGATTTGTTTTCAAACAATATCAAAGGTCTTATCAAAAAAATACCATATTTTAAATCTTTAGGTATCACATTTATTCATCTCATGCCATTACTTAAACCTAGAGAAGGCAATAATGATGGTGGATATGCAGTTGAAGATTATAGAGATATCAATCCAAACTTAGGTTCTTTAGATGATTTTAAACTACTTGTTGAAAAAATGCATGACGCTAACATTAATATTGCAATTGATTTTGTGATCAACCACACAGCAAAAGAACACGAATGGGCAAAAAAAGCCGCAGAAGGTGATCCATTTTATCAAAACATGTATATGATGTATGATTCTGATGAGATCCCTAATCAGTTTAATGAAACTGTACCTGAAGTCTTACCAGATATCTATCCCGGTAACTTCACTTATTATGAATCATTTAAAAAATACGTCTTTAAATCTTTTAGCGAATTTCAGTGGGATTTAAATTTTAGAAATCCAATCGTTTTAGAAGAAATATTAGACATCTTCTTCTTTTTAGCAAACTTAGGCGTTGATGTCATTAGACTTGATGCAATCCCATTCATTTGGAAAGAGTTAGGAACGACTTGTAGAAATCTACCTAAAGTTCACGAGTTCATGCATCTCTTTTATCTTGCAAAAGATTACGTATGCCCAAGTGTTGTTATCCTAGGTGAAGCAATCGTTGAGCCACACGAAATCGTTAGATATTTCGGAACTAATGAGAAACCAGAATGTCAGCTGATGTATAATGCAAACATGATGGTTAATCTTTGGAATGCACTTGCAACAAGAGATCAAAGACTATTATCCATTGACAATCAGAGATTTGTTTTACCACATCATGGAACATGGATCAATTACGTTAGATGTCATGATGATATTGGATGGGGACTAAATGAAGATGCACTTAAATCTATGGGGTTTGATCCATTTAAACACAAACAATTTTTAATCAATTTCTATAATGGAACCTACATAGATAGTTTTGCAAAAGGTGAAAATTATCAGTTTAATGCAAGAACGCAAGATGCAAGAACAAACGGTACATTTGCATCACTTGCAGGTCTTGAAAAAGCTATCCAGCAAAGTGATACATTTGGAATTGAAGAATCAATCAAGCGCATTGATTTGCTAAACACCTATATGTTTTCAATGCCTGGATTCCCACTCATCTATAGTGGTGATGAGGTTGCGATGCTAAATGATTATAGTCATCACATGGATACATCTAAGTTAGACGGTAGATGGCTCCATAGACCAAATTTCCCATGGGATAAAGAAAAGGAATTTAATAATTCTCATACACCTTCTGGAAAAGTTTATAATCATATCAAAACATTAATTTCTATAAGAAAAAAGGAAAAATTATTCAATAACAAAGTTGAACAAAGAGTTATAGATTCAAAACACAATCATATTTATGTTGGTTATAAAACTAATCTTGAAAACTCTTTATTATTGATTTATAATTTTTCGGAAAATCATCAAATTCTAAATTTAAACCATTTAAGAGCGCAGGGTTTACAAGGCATTTATACGGATCTTTTTCAAAAGAAAAAAATTGATCTTCAAAAAGACCAATTAAATTTATACCCCTATGAATATCTTTGGTTAAAACAATCTTAAAGAAATAAGGATTAAGCAAATGCTTAATCCTCTTTTTTTACAATGTCTAATAAATCACTAAATGTTTCAAGTTTTATATCGGTTAGTTCACTTTCTTTTGCGTTTCCAAAACCTATCGCAATCATATCAGCATTTTTAGCTGCTTCTATGCCAGCTTCTGCATCTTCAATCACATAACAGTCTTTTGGATTTAAATCAAGCATATCAGCGGCTTTTAAAAACACTTCAGGGTCTGGTTTTGATTTTTCTATATTAGTGCCATCACTAATCGCATCAAAAAAGTTAATAAGACCTATATTTTTTAAAATTAATTTTGCATTTCTAGAAGATGATCCAATTGCTAGTTTAAAACCTAATGCTTTAAGTTTGTCCAACGTATCTTTAATCTCTTGATCCAAATCGTCTTCTGTTAAATCATCTAAGAACGACTGATAATATGTATTTTTTATGTCTGCCATCATTTCCTTTTGTTCATAAGGATATGATGCTTTATTATATTCTAGAATTGTATTTAAACTCTCCATTCTAGAAATACCTCTTAACTTATGATTAAGCATTTCATCAAAAGATAGATGAAATTGACTTGCCATTTTTTCCCATGCCAAATAATGATAATGATCTGTGTGAATGATTACACCGTCTAAATCAAATATAATACCTTTCATCGCATGAACACCTTCCTTTACTTTAACTTCAGTATATCATCTAGAATATATAAATGAAAATCATATGTTTTTATCCAAATGATTTCATTTTTAAAATATTAACTTTTTTATTCAAAATACACTGTTAAGCCTTTTATGTTATGTTACAATAGTTTTAATCGCATAAAACATTAGGAGAAGAAAAATGAAGAAATTATCAATTTTATTAGTTGTTTTTTTGTTTGCAGTGGCATTAACTGCATGTTCTGCAAAAGAAAAAGAGTTTAGTGGTGCGGGTATTACTGTAACACTCGATGAATCTTTTGTAGAAAAAGAAGTTGTTCAAGCACCTTTATACCTAGAGTCGTTCGACTACATCTTTACAGGGCTTAGAGAAAGTTCAAGCGAACTTATAGGTTATGGTATTGGTAACTTAGAAGACTACATTGATGCTGTTTTATCAAATAATAATCATGAATCATCAACTGTTGAAACAATGACAGATGATGACAACAACGTTTTGTATTATTATGCATACTATACTGCAACCGTTGAAGACATGGAATTTGCATATATGTTAGTTACCATGCAAGGTGAATCTCATTACTACACAATGAATTTTGGTTGTTTAGAATCTAACTTAGATGATAGTAAAGATCAATTCTTTACTTGGGCAGAATCAATAACAGTTGATTAAAAACTTAACAAAAAAAAGGATATGTGATAATCGCATATCCTTTTTGTCTTTTGTTAGCCTTTATTTAATTTCTATACGTTTTTTGTTTTCAATGACTTCAGTTTTTGGAGCTTTAATGTTTAATATACCATCTTTAAGGGTCGCTTCAATCTTATCAGAATCTAAGTCACCTAAATTAAGTGTACGATGCATTGAACATTGTCTTCTTTCTTTATGAACATAGTTTTTCTTTTCTTCTTCTTTAGATTCTTCATGTTCAATGGAAATGTCTAATAATCCATCGTGGTAATCTAAGTGAATATCTTCTTTTTTGACACCTGGCATATCTGCTTCAATCATGAAAGCATTGTCTTCTTCTCTAATATCTACTTTAAAGGTGTCATAGCGAAGATTTCTGATTGGGAAGAAGTCATCTCCAAAGAAATCATCAATCATTTCACTAAATGGGTCTTTACCCTTTCGGCTAACCACATTACGGTTGAATGGTGTTACTCCAAACATAACTATACCTCCTTTTAATTTTGGCACTCTAATGCTTTAAGTGCCATTTACACTTATATTATAACGCTGTTTTTATATCTTGTCAACTATTTGATATCAAAAAAATAACGTTTAAAGAGGACTATAAACGTTATGTATTTTATTTCTTTTTTCTTGTGTATCTTGTCGCTTGATCAAATGGTTGAAACCCCATATTTATATATACATCTCGATTTGATCCAACAAAAACTTCTTTCGCTCTATCGCCTCTTACAGCTTCAATTGCTTTATAAATACAAGCTCTTGCTAGATACTTTCTTCTATGTTCTGGAACAGTAGCAACCGGTTCAACTAGAGCACTCTTTGATCCTTTTTTGTAAAATAAATTCACAAAAGATACGAATCTACCATGATATCTTGCAACATAAGTATATGTTTTATTATAGTGTGGTGAGGAAGTCATATGTCTTCTTTCTTCTAATGTCTTTTCGCTATAATCTACATCATCGCCATGATTAAATCCTCTATGAAGTACATAGTTTATCTGATCTAATCTATAATCTTCAGATAATGGTATAATTTCATATCCGTTTGTATCAGGAATTTCAAAATCGATTCTAGAAAATTTTGTCACAGGATCTATCCAATCCGTTTTATCAAAACCACGATCAACTAATAGTTTTTGCATCGTTTTATCTTCTGGAATAATTATATCGTTTTCTGGGTAATGCTCTACAAAATATTTAACAATTTCTTTTCTTAAGTCATCATCATCTTCGTAAACTGCAAAATACACATCTTTTGGATCATCTTCGAACAATAAAATCCCTTTGATGTCTCCATTTTTTTGGAACAATGTGATATGTTCTAGATCTTCAGCTTTAAAAGAATCTCTTCCAAACATCCACTCGAATCTAGACCAATGCATAAATACATATTCATATTTGTCGTTAAATTTATTTAAAAAATCAACAACTCTAAAAAAATCTTTTGTATATCCTTTATCTTTTGGGTAATGATAAATATCAAACATATAGTTATACCTCCTATGCTTATCATAATTATTATAACATGGGAACTAAAATAAAAGGCAGAGTTTTTTAGTTCAACTCTACCTTTTCAGCTTCTTTAGGTCTTTTTAATACTTCTTTAATAAATATTTTTGTAAGCCTTGGATCATATTGTTTTCCAGCACCTTTAATGAGTTCTTCAATCGCTTCATCTTTTGTCATTTTCGAACGGTAAACACGATTCGTTGTCATTGCATCATATGAATCAGCAAGAGATATAATTCTTGCGTATAACGGAATTTCTTCTTTTTCTATACCTCGAGGATATCCTTTTCCATCCCATCTTTCGTGATGCGATAACGCATATTCTGCAAGTCTAGAATAATCATCTGCTGCCCTTAGGATTTGATAACCAATTTCTGTATGAGTTTTCATAAGTTCAAATTCATCTTTAGTCAATGGTCCTGGCTTATCTAATATTGCATCTGGTATCGCAATCTTTCCTATATCATGATACAATCCTGCCATTTTTAGTTCTTCTAGTTGTTCGTCTCTAACCCCTAAAGCAAGTCCCATAATATAACAGATCATACTGACCTTTTCAGAATGAATACGTTCTTCTTTGTATTTATCAGTAAGCGTCTTATGTATTGCCCTAATCGCTTGGTTTCTGACACTCATACTTTCAATGACTTTATGTCTATACATATTGTTTTCTGCTTCTTTTAATACATCATTAATGTTATTGTTTGCTTCGTGAACAATATGATATCCCGCAGAAATAGATAATGATATATCACTAATCATAATAGCACTTACGACTTTTCTTAATTCATGCTTTATATTTTCTATCTCATTTTTTTCAAGCCCTGTAAGAATGACAGCAAACTCATCTCCACCTATTCTCGCTGCGAAGTGGTCTTTAAATACTTTTCTAAATGCATTTGAAACTTGAACAAGTGCTTCGTCACCAACTTGGTGACCAAACGCATCATTAAGCATCTTTAAACCATTTAAATCCATCATCATAACAGTAATAGGGAAAGCTTTTCTTTCATTTAATTCATTAAATTTCTCGATAAACATTCGTCTATTATAAAGATCCGTCAAATAATCATGTTGATTAATATAATCAATTTCAGCTTGACGTTTCATATACTCAGTGATATCTCTTGATATCAAAACAGATCCTATAACACTATGGTTTTGATCATAAATTGGTGAAATTGATGTTTCGAAGAAATATTTATTATATTTCCAATCAAACATAAAATGCTCTTCAGTAACTTCATCAGTATTAATTTTTTGATATTTAAATAGTTCATGATTAAAAGATTGAATATGTTTATTGATCAACTCTTCCGGTTTTAAATCAATCTTATCTAGACCAGAACCAGAAGCATAAACTACAAAGCCACTCGTGTTTAAATGAATAATAAAATCCTGTGTTGAATTGATGAGATATCTGAATCTTTGGTTTTCTAGGAATAATTCATTTGCCTTAACTTTAGCTTCATCAAAATATTCCTCTGAGCTTTCAAGCGCTTCATTTACAGTCTCTCTTATTTCATCTAAGGCGTCATTATTACCCATTTTTAATCGATATCCGATATTATCTTTTACATTGATCATAGATAAATCATCAATCAGTAAGTTGATCGGTTTAAAAATTTTGCTAAAATTCATCCACAAATAGGTTAGTGTCATAAGTACAACCATACTATATACTAATATGAAATAATTCATAAACTGGTTTAGTGTTTGCTCATATTCTTCTTCTGGCATGAATATCAAAAGTTTATAATTGTTCTCTAAAACTCTTGACCATAAAACAGATCCTGAAATATTTGAAAGTTGCATTTTTTCATGAACTGACGATTCGCTAAGTTCTTCAAAAGAAATCCCTAAATCTTGAACATCCATGAATGCATCTGAAAATATGTCTAGATTAGGATGAGCAACAATATGATTATCTCCATCAATGATTAATGCAAATCCTGTTTCACCTACAGTCTTATTTTCAAAATATAGTTTGATAGATTCTATATCAATATCAACACCTAAAACACCAATGAAATCATCATTTTGATCATAAACAGGGGTCGCAATCGTTGTAATCAGTTTATCTTCAGTAGCATTCAAAAAAACAGGGGTGATGATTGTTTCATCTTCGCTTATAGCTAATTGATACCATGGTCTTGAAGTTATGTTAAACCCAACTCCTGGAACAAATCCACTTGAATTGATCATTTGATTATCTGGAGTACCTAAATACATCGATTCAAGCCAAGGGTTTTCTTCATCAATTTCAATCATATAATCGAGAAGATCATCTGTTCCATAAATTTTAATATAACTAGATACATGGTCTAACGTAATAAAAAAATCATCATAAAAATGATGGACATCTGCAGATACGGCATGCATCTCTAAAGATAATAATGCTTCTTGTCTTGTTCTAATGGTATGTGAACCAAAAATATAGATCGCAAAAAAGAAAAGCGCTGATAAAATAAGAAAAAACATGGATATATAAAATTGGCGATGTGCAAATATTTTCATAAACTCACCTTTTACCATCATTTTATCACTTCATATATTGTAAAGATATCATTTTGCATATAGTTAATAAAAACTTAATATCTATGAAAGATTGACATCTCAATTTATAATTGATACAATAAAGAATAATACAGATAATACAGAATGGAAGTGACTCTATGCCAGATTCTAAATTAGACGTTTTCATGAGGATTAAAAATCATTTTAAATCTTTAATAGAAAAAGGTGCGTATCTAGAAGGTGAACCCTTACCAAGTGTTAGAAATGCTGCACTTGACTTAGGTGTAAACCCTAATACTGTTCAAAAAGCATATCAAGCATTAGAGAGTGATGGACTTATAGAAATATTGCCAAAAAAAGGTGCGTATGTCAAAGCATATGAGACAAGTGATCAACATTTGATCGATGCACTTAAGCACATTTTAGATGAACTTAAACAAAAAAGAGAAATTGATGAGATTATCAAACTCATTAAAAACTACCTAGGGGGAAATCCATTATGATTGAAGTGAAAAGCATCTATAAAAGTTTTGATGATCATCTTGTTTTAAATAATTTAAATTTAACTCTAGAAAAAGGAACGATTTTTGGACTGATTGGTATCAATGGTGCTGGTAAATCAACTTTTTTAAGACTGATTATGGGTATATTAAAACCTGATCAAGGAGATATATTAGTCGATGGAAAATCCGTTTTATTCCATGATGACATCAGAAAGAATTTATTTTATCTTTCTGATCAACCACCTTTTAATCATCAAATGACATTTAAGGATTTAGCTGATTTATATAAAGTATTTTATCCATTTCAAGATGATACATTCATAAATATATTAGCTATGTTTGGATTAAATACACATCAAAATTTATCACAGATCTCTAAAGGGATGAAAAGACAAGGGTATATTGCTTTAGCGTTTGCATCAGGTGCTAAATATTTACTCCTTGATGAAGTCTTTGATGGACTAGATCCAGCAGCAAGACTTAAATTCAAAAAACTTATGATCTCAGATGAGCATAAAGATAAAATCATTATGGTCACAAGTCACTCTCTTAGAGAACTTGAAGATATTTGTGATTCATTCGGTATGATTGATGAAGGCCATTTCTCAAGATTTGGTGATCTATCATATGAACTAAACAAACTCAAAAAATACCAAATCATATTAAATGATATGACATCCATAACTTCTGATAAATCGCTATCAAAAGCCGTTTATCATCATCAAAATGGTAGAATTCTTACCCTTGTTATTGATAGCAATCATACTTTAGATGAGTATATAGTAAGTGATAAGTACCATGTCGTAGACGAGCTACCTATCTCCTTTGAAGAATACTTTATGATTACACAAAAAGGAGGCAAGTCATGAAAACATATCTAAACTACCTCATCCATAAAAAGTGGCTCCAAACTTTAGTGATGACCATGATACCAACATTAATCATGGTGCTTATATTAACATCTTCAAACTTCACTAGATATTCTAGTGGTGGTTTTAAAGATCCAAGTGAACTTTTAATATCTATCATATTTATGGTGATTGTGATGATAGTGATTGTGATCTTCAGATTTTCATCACTTAGAAGTGCTAAAGAAGTTGATTTATATTATGCACTCCCTATATCTAGACAAAAACTATTTTTAGCACATTTTATTTATGGATTATTACAAGTTATATTCGTTTGGACTATTCTTTATGTCTTCTCATTCATAACGGTGGTTGCTAAAACTAATGGTGAATATGCAGAAGGTTGGTTAGTACTTATATATTTAATTGTGATGTTCTTTCTTATCATTCTTTATAGCATCACTGTATTTATATTCTTGAAAGCCAACACAATCTTTGATGGCATAGCCTTTATTATTTTATTTAATGTTTTATTCTTATTTGTTCCAATCTTTTTTACTACAACGATTTTAGATACAGAACCAATTTTAAGACATCCGTTTTTTCTAAACCCATTTTATTCGGTAGCACAAATATCAAATTGGATGGTAATACTTTCAAACGAAATAAGACCTTATGATCAAAATATCATTGCTGCATCTTGGCCATATGTAGTCACAAATACAGTCATATATTTAACTTCTAGCTGCTTTACTTTCTTATACACTTATCATCATATAAATGAAACAAAAACAGAATACATCGGACAAATAAGCAGCAGTAAGCTTGGCTATAGATTCTATATTCCAGCAATTTTGATTACTTCTGTTCCTAACATATTTTATATTGGAAATGCTATCACTTTTGTTTTATTAGTGATATTAATATCTGCAGGATTTATTGGTTTTTTCATCTATCGAAGAGGTTTAAAAATTACATGGATCGACGCAGGTTATGTTCTCATTCCAACTTTAATTGGTATGATCATAGGGATTATGAATAACGGTTTTTAAGAACAAAAGTAATTTAAAAATTACTCTTTTAAAACGATTCTTACCCAAATAGGTAAGTTCGCTTAGGCGTGTTCCAACCTTTAAACCCTGTCCCTAAGGCATCAGGCTTACATTTTCTAATAATGTTTAATGAGGCATTTAAATCAGCATTGATTAAAGTGCCTTTTTTACTTTGGTAAAGTCCTCTTTTGACTCTTTTTCCTGAAAACTCTTTTTGATTAAATGCATCTTGATCAATAAAAGATGCGACTGACGTGTATGACTCATTCATCACTTGATATGAGATATCATTAGCTTCTGCTAAAGATATAATCCTATCTCTTAATCTTGCTATTGGGATTGATTTAAACCACTGATTATTTTTCTTACTTGTTTTCGTATCCTTAAATCCTTCATTATATCCAATGATGATTTCTTTTACATGTTCTTTTTTAGCATGTTCAATGATTAACTTAGCTGCTTTATATATCCCATAAGTCATTTGATGGTTCCGCTTTTCCATTAAACCAATCATTCTTTTTGTGAGTACATTTTGGTTTTCTCTTAAAGAAGCTAGCTTTGATATACGTTTCCAATATCTTTGATTCATACTTTTTAATCTTAACCCGTCGACTAAAAGATGATGCCCACTCGTTACTGCACACATCGCTAAGTTATTATACCCAAAGTCTATACCCATCACTTCTTTTTTTATGTTATGCTCATTGGTTACATCATCATCTTCATAGACATGAATCACTTCAATGTATTTGCCATCATATTTTTCTTTGATGGTGATTTCTTTAATCCTTTTGTTTGATATACATTTAGGTGTATCTATCTTTAATGATAATGTTTCAATTTCTAAT
The DNA here is from genome assembly GCA_002838185.1 of Tenericutes bacterium MO-XQ. Classification (GTDB taxonomy): domain Bacteria; phylum Bacillota_I; class Bacilli_A; order Acholeplasmatales; family Acholeplasmataceae; genus Mariniplasma. The sequence continues at coordinate 1,894,777 of CP017948.1, forward strand.
ACTGATAATGCATGTTTGGATAGCTGTTTGGATATATCTTCAAAGTCTTTAGATATCTTTTTAATAAAATGTCCTCTAGGTAGTATATACTCAAGATCATTTGGTTTATAGACCATTCGGTCAACAAGTGAGAAAAAGCCATCTTTTTTTAAGTATTTAGGTAGTTTTACTTTCTTATTTTTCTTTGATTTGATGGAACCGAAGAAAGCTTTCATGGCTTCATCAACTTTTTTTATAACTGACTGTCCCAACGATGTTGATAAGGTTCTATAATGGATGCTATCTTTTAATAATTTATAATTATCAACATAGGTTAAATATTCTCCATATTCAAAATAATGTTGTCTAACATGATATAAGGCTTGATTGTATAAATGCTTTGCTTCATGCATCAAAAATAGTAAAAACTTTTTTTCATTTTGACTTAAATATAACTTCGTTTTTATGGCTTTATAGCGCATGTAAGTCCCCCCTTTCTTCTAATGTTTTCTACACTTCTATTTTACCATTTTTATAAATATGATAAAAGGTCAAAATAGAATTTCCTATTAAATAAAATAATAGAGCTTGAACGTTTTGTTCAAGCTCTTGTTTTATTAGATATTTAAATAATTATATGGCAAGAGATAGGCTATAAAATATTATGTGGTATACCATACGATTTTTTAAAGGCCTTTTTTCTTTGTATAAAAAAGAAAACCTCTTTTATAATATAAGTAATTGTCATAACTTATAAGAAGGAGGTTTTCATGCATGATTATACCATAGATTTATTATATTTAAATCTTGTAGGAAAAGATATTGAATCATTAGAAACAAGACTTGAACAAGAAAGACTTATCATTGAGCTCAAGTTAAAATCAAAACAGCAATTATGTCCAATATGTCAATCTGAAGACTTACGTTTTTTAGGATATACTTATAAAAAGATTATACACTCAATTTCTACGCATCAACCCTGTCTTATTAGATTTCATCAAAGAAGATATAGATGTAAAATATGCCATAAAACATTTAGTGAATGTAATCCATTTACCAAACCATATGGGAATCTAAGTTTATATACCAGAGTAAAGATCCTAAATTATTTAAAATCAGGTGATCATACGTTTACAGCAACCGCAGAGCACTACAATGTGTCCATTCAAACCGTTTTAAATCTATTTGATGAGAGTGTTGAATCCCATAGAAGACGACTACCTAAAGTCATTAGTATTGATGAATTTTATACAGCAAAGATGAACAAATACAAATATGCTTGTGTGCTCTATGATTTCATAGATCATAAAATCATAGATGTACTAGCAACAAGAAGAAAAAGTTACTTAATCGATTATTTCTCTCGCATTTCACAAGGAGAAAGAGCGGGTGTTGAAGTCTTTATTATAGATATGTGGGAATCTTATAGAGACGCCATTAAACTTTCTTTTCCAAATGCAAAAATAGCTGTAGATTCATTTCACGTGATTAGAACATTAAATTCAGCCATTGATCGGATACGAATTGATACGATGAACCTTTATAAACAACACAAAAGTGGTCCTGCTTATGAAGATATGTATTATTATATGCTAAAGAAATTTAGTTATTTCTTCTTGAAGGGATATGAGGATATCACAGACAAATACATCAAAATTCATAAAATCAATCGATATTGGCATAAGTCAGACATATTAAACTATTTACTATCAATTGATAAAACATTATCATCTGCATATCGGTTAAAAGAAAGATATAGGGAGTTCAACTTAACAGCAACTTATGACGAAGCTGGTGATGAACTCTATACCCTCATAGAAGCTTTTAGAAATCATGCACATCCACAAATGAGGACTTTTGGACATACACTGATGAAATGGGAAACTGAAATCATAAACTCATTTATGATTTATGATGATAGACGCATTTCTAATGGACCTATAGAATCTACTAATAATAAAATAAAAACAATCATTAAAACAGCTAATGGCATAAAAAAATTTACAAGGCTAAGAAATAGGATCATGTATAGCATTAATAAAGATATACCATTTAAAAATTGATAATGATTTGAGTTATGACAAGATAAAAGGACTCACCAAATGATGAGTCCTTTTGACTGCCATACGATTTTTTATAGGCCTTTTTGCCATATAATTTTTTATAGCCCTATTTTGTGTTCGCCACATTATTTTTTAAAGGGCCGTTTTATTCATTATCTTTTTTCATCCACTTTTTATAAGCATCTAATTTATTCGCTTTATGTGCTAAATCTTTAATCTCGGTATTTAAAAGCTTTTTATCATATGGATGCAGTTTATCAAAATCAGTATCCTTCATGATGTATAAAAAGAAATTCCATATTGCATCTTTCATCATATGATCGCTATCACTTGATATTCTTGCTAAAGCTTTAATCATAGATGCTAATACTTTTAAATCTTTATAGCCGTATAAATAAATCTGAGAAAAGTGATCATAGAGTAAATCTTCAAAACTAATCGTTCTGAGTTTTAATCTTGGTTCATCTTCATCATCCTTATAAACCAAACTATCAAAACCATCTGATAGTTTCATTAAAATGAACCCTAATTGATCAATACAATTCATCGCAGTCACTGGATCATTAACACCCGGTGATAATGCTCTAACCGCAATTTCAATAAGTTTTTGCGTTTTATTTAAATACTCTTCATGATTTTGAGGTTCATTACCGATCACAAAGAACTCTTTAAGTTTTTCTGAATCAAAATCAAAACTCTTCTTCTTTCCTTTATATTCAAATATAATATCATCTTCAAAGATATGTTCGTTAAAAGGTATAGAAACAGATACATATGCATTTTCTTCTTTAAGATATGCTAGTAATTTATCATAGTTTAAATCTACAAAATATCCTGATACTGGTGAATGAAATTCAGTAGTATCCTTGATTTCAAAATCAATATCTTTGAGTAGTGTGATTCGTTCATTCTCATCGATATTTTTTTTATATGCCTCAATCTTCTTGACAGAATCTTTAACAAGTTCATCCATGTAAACATTGACTCTAACAGCTTTAGATACATACTGAATATAATACGCAAATATAGATAGACCTAATGCAAAGAAAATCATCATCATGAGTGTTGTTAGTGGATAGACATCAACAACATCTCTATTAATAAACATTAAACTAAGTAATGTATATGCACTAATACCTATAAAGAATGCAAGTACGTTCACGGGCACTTTTCTTTGTAAGAAATCACTTAAAGTTCTTGGTGAAAATTGACCACTATATAAAGTCATTACAACCAAAATAGATGAAAATGTAATGGTAATGATGGTTATGATTGCGCCAACTGCCATGACTGCTAGTGTTTCTGTAAATTCTTTTGAAAAACTTAAAGTACTAGAAAAGTTAGAGTTTTGGATATTGATATCTACATAATATCCGACAAATGATAGCCCAACAAATAATATTATATATATAACAAATCTGACATACATCTTTTCTAATTGCATCTTAATATATTTCACGATCAAACACCTCGCTTTTTTATATTATACATCTAAATCAATTGTCATGCATTTCATTTGAGTACTAGATAATGACATAATCTATTCATAAACCTTTTCTAGTTCAGCTTCTACTAGATTATCATTATCACAATATCCTTGATATCTATTGAAAGCTAAAACTCCGATGAGAAGCAATACATATGCCCCTATAAAGACATTAGCAACAAATCTAACGGTAAATAGAACTTCTAAATTTTCTTTGAAAAAGATTCCTGTTATAGCAGGATTACATATAACCAGAAGCATACTATATATCAAGAACATAAATCGATATGGAACATTTTTAGTGTATAAATATATACTTAAAGCAACATATAATAATGCAAAAACTACTGAGATCACAATGTTAATTTGGCTATATATTGAGACCCATTTTATAAATGCTTCATGAGACCCAATAATAATTTGTATGTAAGGAAGCAATAATGAATGCATATAATTGAGTACCTGAAATACAAAAGTTACGATACTTAAAACTAAATATACGGTAAGGACTTTATGTTTACCAATAAGTTTCTTTAAATAGTGATATATAATCAAACTTGTTATGAATCCGATGATCGCAAAGTCTAAAGCGACTAATTTAGTATATGCTTGCAACATCGACCATGTCTGTAACTCATCTTGATGTTCAATCAAACTTCCTGTAGTAATCATTGTTAATCTATAGTTTACATATCCAGAAAAATACGCGAAAACAAACATGATGATTTGAAATAAAAAAGCATTTTTAGAAAGTGTGTTGGGTCTATTTTCTTCAAACGCAATCATTTCATCATAATGATTCCTTTCATAGATGGAAAATACCGAATATTCGATAGATACCATCAAAAATGAAATCGTAATAATTGCAATAAAATATAAACTACTGCTTAAATCTAATGAACCATTTAAGGCAAATAAGACAGTTATATAAATGAATCCAAATGTTAATAAAATGATTAGAATATTCAAAAAAACACGACTATAATATATAGATTTAGAAGATTCTATATACTTGTAATTTGCATAAAGTCCTCTTCTTTTCAACAAAATCAATGCGACAACAAATCCTACCAAGATTAGAGTGTTTGTTATTTGAACAACTGTTGATTGAGTAAGGGCATTGGACAAGACTTGATAAAAGTGCATCCAAAGTCCATCAATAAACATAATAATAAATCCAATATGATATATTTTTCCTATCTTTTGTTCAATTCTTTCGTCGTAGTCTCCTACATGATATACCGAAGCCAAAGAGAACACGATAATAGATGAAACAATTATATATCCTTCAACATAAAAAATACTTACATTAAATCCAAAAACTAATAGTTTAAATATACCTAAAACAATTGCAGCAATAAAAACATAAAGTAAAACATAAGCTTTAACCTGATTCATTTCCTTTATAATGCGTTCATCCTTCACTTTCTTCTTCCTCCCAAAACAATTCATCTAATGTTGTATTCAGTGCTTTACAAATGGCAACGCAAAGTTTTAATGAAGGGTTATACTTCTCTTTTTCAATCAGTATAATCGTCTGTCTTGAAACTCCAATTTGCTTAGCAAGTTCTTCTTGAGACAATCCTAGAAGTACTCTTTTTGACTTCATTTTATAATTCACTTGCAACACCTCTTTAAATAAATTATATATTATATACGACTAAATGTAAACTATATATTACATTTTTTATATCAAAAAAACATCTATTGTGTCTTACAATAAATGTTTGAAGTATGCGTTCGGATGATTTAGAAAATGTTTTAATTCACTGACTTGCTTGATATCATCGTAATCGATTTCGTTAATACCTTCATGATCTAATTCAAATATTTGTGCATCAGGCATAGATATAATTACTGGTGAGTGGGTCGAAATCACCACTTGGCTATTCATTTTCACAGCTTCATTGATCAAATAAATAAGTGCCAATTGATTTTGAAATGATAAAGGTGTTTCTGGTTCATCTAGAAGAATCAGTTGATTTGGTCTCATTCTTGATTTAAAAAAAGATAAATACGCTTCACCATGTGATGCAAACCTTAAGTCTTTATCATATAAACCTTTTAACTCAGCTAATGTTCGTTTATGTGGAGATGAAGCTTGAGATTTAGCAAAATTTGATTTGCCCTTATAAGTTTCTTCGATTTCTTTTAAATACTTATGAGATACTTCAATCTCTTTTTCTAATTCATAAATATAGGTTGTAAAATCTTCAGATGAAAAATAAAAACCTTTCGGCTTATTTAAATAGTACTTGATCTCACTTTTTAAACTAACTACCGATTTAAGTGGTTTTCCGATTTGATACAAACCAACTTTATCTTTAATCAGTTCTAATAACGTAGATTTCCCACTTCCGTTATCCCCAATTAAAACAGAAACTGATTGTTTAAACTCAATCTCTTTATTAAATATAGGAATATGATATGGATAGCCTTGTTCTTGTTGATCACAAATGAACTTAATGCTTTTTAGATGTATCATTTTTAGCATCCTTTCTGGTTACTTTTATGAGCACAGATGATGCCATACTACCCACGAATATTAAAAATGAAAACATCCCCATTACAAGAAATACAATAGGTCCAAAACTATCAGCTAACAATCCCATGATCATGAATAAGACTCCCAATATTGCAAATAATGTTGGAATAAGGAAAATAAGCTTTTTACTTATTTTAGAAAGTATCCAACTCATTGGCAAACTTATTAAAAATGATATGAATATGAAAAGCCCATATCTAAATATTTCAGCATTAATTAAAATATTTGTCACCCTATCACCTCTAAGTTAAGTATATGACTTATCTTATAATAAATCAATATACTTTTACTTAGTCAACAATATTTCTATATGTTTATGAAATTCTTGATTTAAATTAAAATGTGCATTTAAAAAATCAAGAATATTTTTCGCAGAATCCTTATTGTGTTCTACCCCTTGTCTCATTGAACTAAGTAATTCTATTTGATTTGGAAATCTATTTTCGATTCTTCGTTCAAAAACATACGGATCAACACTTACTTTTTCTTCCTTAAAGACTTTAGGAAATAATTCAATCACTAATCCATATGCATAACTTTGAATAAAAGTCATTGCTGATGATTTTTCACCTCTCAAATCTCTAAGTAAACCAATATAAAGATTAGTCATCGCTTCATTCACATTAAAATCAACATTGATCTCCTTATGTTTGGGTTCAAACTTAGGTTTCACAAGATCAAGATCAAAATCATCTGTATGATAGTATACTGTTCCTCCAGTAAATCTAGCAGTTTTCATTTCTTCTTCATCAAAAACCGCAAATTCAGCAAACACTCCATCATGATATAATGCTTTATAACCATCTTTAGTATTTCTAAATGTATATACTAAAGGTTTTACTTCTAACCAGTCTAGTTGATCAATAAATCTTTCTTTATAGCCATTTTCAACGATTAAGAAAAAATCAATATCAGAATACTGATCTAATCTTTCTTTTTCTGAAACACTGCCTAATCCTAAAAGACATCTGACTTTATCATATTTTTTAACAAAGTTACTTAAATCTATAATGCGTTCATAAACTTTATTCATGTGAATCACCATCCTTATATTTATTATATATCATGATATACTTCAAAAATATCGAGAACCCTTTCCATATTGATATATATTGAGTAACGATTATTAAATTAAAAAAATAAGGACTAATTTGAGTCCTTATTTGTGCCTTTTATCTTTTTAAAGTAAATCAATAGCGAGGAACCGAGCGATCCTAACAGTGCTATCACAGATAATACTGCAATAATTAAATATCCTAACGCTCCCCAATCCGTTGAAAGCAAACCAGCGCCCCAAAAATATGCGGATGCAATCAAAAACAATATGGGTAAAGCAAACACCAATTTCTTACTGATTTTTATCAACAAAAACGTGATTAAATAACTAGCTCCAAATGCAATGAGTAGCGTGCCACCCATGACTAACACTTGATTTAAAAGACCTTCTCCCATACATATACCTCATCTCTCTTATAGCTAGATTATACGCTTATTCATTTTGATGTTCAAATATAATGTTTTGCTAAACTTTAATTTGGTTGGCTGCAACCAATAAAGGATCCCAAACGGGTGAAAACGGTGGAGCATATGCAAAGTCTAACTCAGAAAACTCGGCTGCAGTTAGGTTTTTTGTTACTGCTAAAGCCATAATATTTATACGATCAGCAACACCTTTTTCACCTACAAGTTGTGCACCTTTAATAATTCCAGTTTTTTTCTCATAAACCAGCCTAACATAAAGATCGGTTGCTCCTGGATAATATGATGTTTGATGTTTTGCAGTGATATCAACAAAATCAAAATCTAAATTTAATCTTTTTGATTCATCAATGCCTAGCCCAGTTTTTGCAAATGCTAAATCTCCAACTTTTATAATATTAGATCCTACGATACCAGGAAAAGAACTATCTAATCCTGCAATATTTTCAGCAACTATTCTCCCTGTTTTATTTGCATGAGTACCAAGTGGTACAAACACATTATCTTTTATGATTTGATGGTAATAAGAGGCGCAATCTCCCGCAGCATAAACATTTGGTAATGATGTTTCACAATGGTCATTTATCAAGATCGCCCCGTTTCTTAGCATATCTATGCCAGTGTTTTTTAGAAAGCCTGTATTGGGTCTCACACCAATAGATTCAATAACAAAATCAACTTGATAAACTGCTTGATCTGTAATGACAATTGTTTTATCTTCTTCTTTTTGATAAGCTCTTAAGTGTTCATCTAAATGTATCTTTACACCTATTCGCTCAAGCTCATTTTTGGCTTTGTCTGCAACTTCAAAATCATAAACATTTAAAAGTTGCTTCCCCCTTTGAATGATGTGAACCTCAAGCCCTTGGTGTGCTAAATTCTCAGCTACTTCTACACCTATATATCCTCCACCAATAATCGCAACCACCCTTCCTGATACTACCTCAGGCTTAATTGCTCTCATATCTGGAAGTTGATTTAAGACGTATAAATTTGCTTCTTCGCTTCCATCTACATGTGTTCTATTTGCAGTTGTTCCTGTACCAATAACTAAATAATCATATGTATCATAAAACTTTTGTCTTGTTTCTAAATTCAATACTTCTACTCTTTTTTGCTTTGGATCAACTGAAATTACTTCATGGGATAAAAACACATCAATATCTTGTTTTTTAAAGTCTTCTTGATACCTAGCAACAAGCTTATCTTCATCAGTTACTATATCACCTAAGTAATACGGCATACCACAGCCGCTATAACTTAAATCATACCCTTTTTCATAGACATGAATGGTGTGATTAGGATCTAGTCTTTTTAATTTTGCTGCTGCAGTCATCCCAGCAGCAACCCCACCAATAATAATAGTTTTCATTAAAAACCCACTTTCTTCATAAGCACTTTATGATTGCGTTTATTATATCATGTACAGTTTAATATATAAATTTAGTTGCCTATCAAGAAAAACACTGACGATTAATCAGTGTTTATCAGTTCATCAAATGAGATATTAAAATGTCCATATGCATGAGCACCTACAAGTTTAATTCTTGCAAACTCACCATCTAAAACAACTTCATGTTCGCCTTTATCTAAAATAATAATTTCATTATCTTGATCAATAAATACTATTTTAAACTTACCTTTATCAATCGTAAAATCTATATTGACATATAAGACATCAATATCTTCAATACTTAAAACAGTTTCAGTGCCACTAAAATCTTCAAAATCTAAATCCTCGTATGTACCAACTTTTGAACGATATGTAAATGAATCTCCTTCATCTACGATGAGCTCATCATTGTCATACATATATCCCTTATCATTAAGGGAAACACATCCATTAAGTAATAACCCTAGAACAACACACATAACTATTAAATATTTTTTCATATTTATGCCCCTTCATGTTCGACAAATAATCTTCTAACTTCCACTTGAAATGCTTCATATTCATCAATCCACGGATTATGACCAGAATGTTCAAAGATAATCATTTCTTTCTTAGGTGCATCAATCATATCATAATATTCACTCGCTAAATAAAGTGGTGCATTGATATCATACTTGCCTTGTAAGATATAAATCGGAATGTCAAATTCAGTATGTGTTTCTCTTAAATCTCTACCATATAATGTTTGAAACACATCTGAAAATGTATAGTAAAGACCTCTAAGGTAATTCACAGAATTCATAATACTATATTCAGGTGATAGCAATATATCAAAGGTACTCCAATCTTGATGATTGATATCAGGATGTCTTTGCATCTCCATATAAAGTGGTTGTAAATAAGAACCTAATGCTAAAGACACATTATCTCCATAAATTGGTGGATAACCCATACTTTTTAATTTATTTTGGAAATCTACATCTCCTCTTTCAACTGCAAGATCCATCGCATAATCATAACAATACTGTTCAGTTTCAGTAAAGTCAACCATTTGTCCTGTTCCGATAAACGCATAATAATCTTCAGGATAAAGACTTGCAAGCAAAACTCCTAAATAACTACCCCATGATTCACCAATGATATAGATCTTTTCTTGATCATACTTTTCTTTTAAATGTTGTGTTAAAACATGTGCATCTTCAACATAATCTTCAACTTCCATTTGACCATCTCTATACACTGCATCATAAGATTTACCAACACCTGGTTGTTCCCAGTTAACAATCGTATACGTATCTTCAAGCTCACTTAAGAATGCTCTTGTTGCTGGTATCTGTGATCCACCTGGACCACCAGCTAAGAATAATATGACAGGTTGACTTTCATCCATAGTTCTCACACTATAATATTGTTCTGATCGATTGATATCAACCATCACAATATCTCCGTCATCACCAGGGCTATAAACATACATCTCTGATCCAACAACTTGTAAACCTAACATCCATATACTTACAGTAAACCAAAGTACACTTCCAAATAGGTGTTTTGTTGTATAGTAAACACTTTTTCTACTTAGTGCTTTTACAACAAAAGCTACTAATAAAATAAATAAGACGATAAATGATATCACTGTAATCACTGTCAGTGTTCCAGCCAAGATCCAAGCTACTTTATACATATCCTCAAAAAATGTGATATATCCAACAACATTAATAAATACAATCAAGCAAACAAATACGCTTACAACTTTTAAATACTTTAACATAAATTCTAATCTCCTTTATATAACTTTAGGAATAAACATTTTTGTGCGTTTTTTATACATCACATATGCTTCTCCAAATTCATCAATCATGTCTCGCTCTTCTTTTTTAGCAAGCCTTACATACATATAAATCATCAATGGGAAAATCATTAAATTGGTTAATGTTAACCATCCAAGCATCATACCTAAAGCAATGAGCATAAGCCCTGTGTATTGTGGGTGTCTGATATATTTATACATTCCATCTTCCACGATATGTCCTGTCCCTTTAACTTTTTTCCAATATCCGTGATAGATTTGATACCATCCGAAAATGATCATCAACAATCCCAAACACGCAAATATAATATTTAGGTAAAGTCCTAAATATCCAATCTCACTAATTAAAGTGTGTCCCCATAAAACCCCTTCTGGTAGCGATCTACCAATGATACTAGCGATGATGTTCATACTAAAAGGTATCCCATGCATCTCAATCGCAAATGCCACAACAAATGCTAAAAACGTTGAAGCTGGTTTTCTTTGCATCTTCTTATAAAAAGGTATAAATAATAATGCTATACCATATACTAAAATGAAAAATACTACCGCTCCCCATTGTTCAAAATGTTCCATAAATTGTTCCATAAAATTTCCTCCTTCGTTTTATCCACTACGAGTATATCAAGATGCATAAAAAAAAGGACCTAACCAAAGTTAGGTTCTTAGTTAGGTCCTATTTTATCAAGTTTAAGCGTTTAGCTTTATCGTATGCTTGGATCCTATTTTTACAATCCAGTTTACTCAATATATGGTTCATATGCCACTTAACTGTGCCAACTGTAATAAATAATATATTTGAGATATCATCATTCGTTTTTCCTTGACCAATAAGGTTTAATATCTCAACTTCTCTTTGTGTTAATAATTCCTGTTGGTTTGTTTTGAGTCTGATTTCAGGATCAATTTTTGTAATCAAATGAAAACAATTTAGTGGATACATAAATAGTGCAGATTTAAGATTGTATGTTTTATAGAGTTTAACAACCTCTTCTAATATCTTCAAACTAAACTTAGGTTGTTCATTGACATAATATCTTTCCGCAAGTAAAACAAGATATTTTTGTAAGTGAACAACATCTCCTTCATATCTTAAATCATCAATGAATTTTTCAAATTTATTGATATCTAATTTCTTAGAATCTCCCCTATTATATAATACAGCCATGATTTCATTGAATACAGGATGAAAGATTTGATGACTATCATCGTATGCTTCTAGTTTTTGAATGTCTTTGGGACTTAACTGATTTAACAAAAGTTTGCCATATAAAACGATCACTTCCATCATTGGATAGTGCATATGATGAAATGTTTTTTCTGCTTGATTAACCATATCGCTTAATTGATCTTTTTGATCCATTAAATGATATGCTCTCATCAAATAAATCTCAACATAACCATGCATGTGGATAAGCTCTAATTCTAAAATCGATGCATATGACTTTAATAAATAATCAATCGCAAGTTCAATTTTATCCTCTTCAACATAACTCATACCCATGGGTAGTCCGATAATGTTTGCATATAAACTAGATTGATCTTTTGTACTTGATAAGATCATCATCGTTTTTTCTGCTTTTTGAATTACTTTTTTAAAATCACCTAATCGAAACCAATTTAATAAAGCATTTGTCATAGATACAACAGCTGGAAATAGCATATGTTCTTTTAAAAAGATATCATACGCTTTTTCAAACATATCTGCTGCTTCATTTAGTTTCTTATATCCAGCTAAGATTTGTCCATGCGTTAAATAAGCATTAGCTGCAAAAAAGCTCTGCTCATTTTTTATGTTTCTAACGGTTTCTTTACTTAAAGTTAATCGTTCTTCTTCAGTTAAAATAAAACTTGCTAAAGATTCTAGACTCTTATAAAACAATAACATATCATCATCTAGTTCTTGTTGATTAATCGATTGATATAACTGATATGATTTGGTATTGTCTCCTGAAAGCAAAGCTAACCAAGCAATAATTAAAGATATATATGCATCATCAGTCTTTACATCATGTAATAAAAGGTAGTGTTTATTTAACTGGTGTGTATTAAAGATCTCTTTGATATGATGTTTTATGTATGCACATAAATCATCATGAGACTCTTCTTTTAATTTTGATATATGTTTAAGTATACTCATCACTTGCACCATCTTTCTTATTCGTGTTCATTATATCAAATCTTTCTAACAAAAACACTCACCATTTTTTAATGATGAGTGAAATGTCTTTTTGTCTAATATTTATTTTTTGTAATAATCAATGAGTTCATCTCTTTGGATTAACGCTTGAAAGTAATAACTACTTGTCGCATGACTACGTCCAAAATCGATTAATCGATCTTGACGATCATATATTCTATTCGTAGATTGAATGCACGCTGCATTTTTTCTTTCTCCTAAAAGAGCAGTTAGATCAGCAGTTAAATTAACTGCTTTTGTAATACGATGCGATAATTTTGCTTTAATATGATAAGTCTGTTCCATATATGCATTAAGTGGCTCATTACCTACAAACTTTTTATCCATATCAATAAATATAGATAAAGGTAGATAGTTTTCTAGAATAATAATAGGTTTATCATCGCCTTTATATATTCTATTAATGTATAAGCATTTTTCACCAGCTTTAAATCCCGTCATTTCAAGTTGTTCTTTATTTAAATCAACAACCTTTTTTTCTAAACATTCGATAGACGGTTCCATACCTAAAGCTTTAACAGCATCATAGATTGCAACATTTCTATAAAAGAAGTAATTTGTTAGTTCATAGTAGGCTACTTCATATTTTTGATCTTTATTTTTTTTTATAAATCTTTCTTCAACTAATTTATTAAAAGCTTGAATGACTTGTGCTAAATCAACCTTTAGATGCTTTGCAAGCTCATTAGGAGACGGAAGAACAGATTGATAATAAAACGTTTGATCGAGTATGTTCGCTTTAATGCTCTCTTTGATTTGTTCATGAATTGAAACTGATGATCTACGATCAATTGAAATTAAATCAACTTTGTTCGATTGCATAAACCATCACCTCGAATTCAGTAAATTCTCCTGGGAAAAAATTAGATACATATCCAATGATTCGATCTTTTTCATCTATAATATTTGATCTTACCAAATAGATTGCGTCATCTGGATTTATTTTAAGTAATAAAGCTTCATCTGAACTTGCATTCATCGCATTAAATGTATTTTGCATATGTTTAATTTTATAATGATATGTCTGTTCGATGAACTCAAATAAACGTGTTGAAGATTCAAATTTTTCGTTTAATCCAGGAAAATATTTTTCTGGTAAATATATCTTTTGAAACAAAACCGGATTTTGTTGTGACTTAATGATTCTTATAATATAATAACAGTTTTCGTTTCTTTTAAGCTCTAACATCCGATATGCCAATATATCATGATCAACTAAATCAATCATAATCATTTGATATGTATACTTAAGATCATTATCATTGAGATGACTTTCAAATTGATAAAACTCATTTAAAGGCGTATATAAATGAAATCTATTGGTAACAAAGGTACCTTTACCCTTGATTCTTTTGATCATGTTCTCTTGTATCAAAGTTTCATATGCCATTTTAACAACCGTTGGACTGATAGAAAACATATGACATATTTCTTTTTCCGTTGGCAAGCGATCATCATATTTTAATATACCTGATTTGATTGCTTGTGTGATTGATTGTGCAATTTGTTTATAAATTGACACTGTCAATGTTTTATCAACAAAAATATAATCCATATTGATTCCCCGATTCTTATATGTTTTATGATTTAAACACTTTGATTATAACACGAAATCTATTAGCTTTTTGGAACTTTTAATTTCTCAAGTAGTCTTCCAACCATGCGTGGACGTTCTGCAACAAGAGCACCAACAGCACTCAGAGCTTGTATTTTATCTTCTACTGATCCTTTACCACCAGTGATGATTGCGCCTGCATGTCCCATTTTTTGACCTTTAGGGGCTGTTCTTCCACCTAAAAATGCTACTAATGGTTTTGTGAATATCCCTTTTTCAATCGCCTCAGCTACTTCTTCTTCCATAGTTCCGCCAAGTTCGCCAATAATGACAACTGCAGCAGTTTCTTGGTCTTGTTCATAATAAGGTAGCATTTCTGCAAATCTAGTTCCAGGTACTGGATCACCACCAACACCAATTAAGGTTGATACCCCATAACCAGATTCTACAATCATCGAAGTCACTTCATTTGTTAATGAACCGCTTCTTGTCATGACACCAATATTTCCTTTTTTATAAACTCTTTTGATCCAATGTGGAAAACTTCCCATCATCGCAACTTCAGGTGATATCACACCTGATGTGTTTCCACCAATGACAAGTGCTTGATGTTCTTTTGCGGCTTGTCTTATTAAAACCATATCATGAAGTGGAATACCATCTGCAATGGTTACAATTTTCTTGATACCAGCATTTAATGCTTCCATCACTGCATCTTTAGTTAATAGTGGTGGAACAAACACCATGGATGCATCTACTTCATGATGTTGTAAAGCCTTTTTAATTGTATGATAAACAGGAAGCCCGTGAACTTCTTGTCCTTCTTTTCCAGGTGTAACACCACAAATGACTTTTGTGCCTAGATCCATCATATGTTTTGTCCAAAAACTCCCTTCACTACCTGTAATACCTTGAACGAGAACTTTCGTTTGATCATCTATAAAAATACTCATGATTGTTCCCCCTTAGATAGTCTTACTGCTTTTCTAACAGCTTCTTCTGTATCATACATTGGTTCTAATCCTGCAGCAGTTAATATTTTATTAGCTTCTACTTCGTTAGTGCCTCTAATGCATGTTACAATGGGTCTATTTGGTTTTAATTTAAGGATTGCATCAACAACCCCTTGAGCCATAACATCTGCTCTTGCAATCGTTCCAAAAGTAACGACTAATATCACTTTTGAATCCACTTTTAAACATATTTCCATAGCTTTTACAGCTTTTTTATAATTGGGTCCGCCAAATTCTAAATAATTTGCGACACTTCCACCTTCATAATGGATGAGATCGTATACGGTTGTTGTAAGTCCTGCACCAGCACACATAAGTCCAATATCACCATCAAATTCGATAAAAGGTATGCCTTCTACCATGGCGTCATATTCAGCTTCACTTTTATAATCATCATATACTTTTTCAAATCTTTTTTGTCTATGTAAAGAATTATCATCAATCATGAGTTTGCCATCACCAGCGATAAGCTCTTGATTTTTGTTAATGAAAAGTGGGTTGATTTCAACCAACTCAGCATCATATGTTTTAAAGACTTCATAAAGTTTTAATAAAAGTTTTGACATTGATTTTGCGAGTGTATGATCTAAATCTAAACCATAAGCTACTGACAATGCTTGAAATGGCATGAGTCCATATCTCATATCAATCGGTTCTTTAATGATTTTATCAGGTTGTTCTACAGCAAGTGTCTCAATATCAATACCACCTTCACTGCTCGCGATTAAAAGTGCTGTTGCTTTTTCAGGATCAACAGTAATTGATACATAGATTTCTTTTTGGATATCTACCGCTTCTTCAATAAGTAATTTTTTAATTTTTTGTGGATGATTAAACAATCTTGTTGTTTCTTCTATAGCTTTTTCTTCAGATTTAACAAAAGAGATTAATCCAGCTTTTCCACGACCACCACTTAATACTTGTGATTTAATGACACACGGAAATCCAATATGATTAGTTGCTTCTTTTAATTCTTCTATAGAATGAATGATTTTACTATTTGGGATAACGATCCCTGCTTCTTTAAAAACTTCTTTTGCTTGATACTCATATAATTTCATATCAATACCTACTTAATACTTTCAAAATAATCACCAAAAATTTCATCATCTGATGGTCTTATTGGATCAAAATATTCTGATAACCAAGTAACATTTAAGAAATGTTTATAATTAATATTTTCAGTAGTAATATTTCCACCCCATGTACCGCATCCTAAAGATACAGTTGATGGCATACCATTAAAGAATGCACCACCATTTGCAGGAGCTTGTGCTTGATTCACCATAATTCTACTAGTTCTCATATACTGACCTAAATGATTGATATATGCCTGATTTTTCGTATGAATTCCACATGAATGTCCAGTACCATAATTATCTGTAAGTCTTACTAATATTTCAAATCCTTTTTCAAATGTATCATATGTAAAGACAGTAAGTACTGGTGATAGTTTTTCTTGAGAAAAGAAGTCATTTTCAATATCTTTAGCACCTTCAACAAGCAATACTTGAATATGATCATCCACAGATATACCTGCATCAGTTGCAATTTTTTTAGCAGATTGCGCAACAATTTTACCGTTGATTGAACGATAGCCTTTGGCATTGACTGGCCACATGTATTGTTCTAAAAGTTCTCTTTCTTTAGGGGTTACCATGTAACTACCTAATGTTTTCAACTCTGAAATTAAATCTTCATAGATAGATTCATGGATAATGATAGAATTTTCACTTGAACAAGATGTCGCATGATCAAACTTTTTGCTTAAAAAGATTTTAGCTGCTGCATCTTTAACATCAGCATCTTCTGCTACGATTTGCACAGTATTTCCAGGTCCTACACCGTAAGCTGGTCTTCCTGATGAATACGCAGCTTTTACCATAGCTGAACCACCAGTAGCTAAAACAACATCAACTTGTTTCATAAGTTCATTGGTTAACTCAATTGATGGTTCTTCAATAATTTGGATTAAATCTAGAGGAGCTCCAACTTTTCTTAAACCATCTCTCATGAAATCAACAGCCATTTTAGATGCTATTTTGGCTTTTGGATGTGGTGCGAAAATAACGGCATTTCTACCTTTTAATATAGTGACTGCATTACTTGAAGGTGTTGCAGTTGGATTTGTAACAGGTGTTAACGCTCCAACTACACCTACAGGTTTAGCATATTTTCTTATCTTCTTTTCTTGATCTTCTTCGATAAGTCCTACAGATTTCTTACCCTTAACATCGGCAAGAACACCTAATACTTTATTTTTATGTTTTAAAACCTTGTCTTTGACGTTACCCATCTTAGTTTCTTCGACAGCAGCTTCAGCAAGTTTTAATATATTTTCATCATTATAAACTTCCCAACCAATAGCTACACAAACACGATCAATTTCTTCTTGAGTATAGTTACTGATCTTCTCTTGAGCTTCTTTTGCTTTTTTAATATAATTTGCAATGATATCTTTTGATGTTTCCATGAATCTTCCTCCTTATAATATGATGTTAATAGCATTCATAAACCATAACAAGATCGCTATAAATATGAGTGCCAAAAATGATGCTATAAATAAATTTTTAAATAATGATTTTTTGTTAACTTCTTCTGGAGAACTAGCAAGTGCAAGTGCTCCCATGGTTGAAAACGGACTCACTGTAACAATATGCGATGCAACGGCGATTGTAATCGTTAATACTGTTGGTGTTACAACATTTCCTAATTCTTGTGATAACTCAACTGTTGTTGGTATGAGTGTTGGCATAACAACACCTACAGCGGATGAAAATATCGACATAACGCCTGATAATATCGACATAATTGGAATGGCAGTATGTTCATTCATGAGTGTTGCTAAGAAAGTTGTTAATAGTGATACACCACCAACTTCATCAGCTACTCGAATTAAAACAGCAGTTCCACAGATAAGTAATATGGTAGACCAAGGTACATTAGATATTGCTTTACCTTGATCAGCTGATTTAAAAATAAATAGGATTGCAGATAGTACAAATGCAGCAAACCCAACATTGACTTTACCAATCATAACCCATAAAACTAAAACAAGTACCATCAGTAATGTAAATATTTGTTGCTTATCAAATTTACCTGGAGCTTTAATTTCAATACGATCTCCTCTAAGTTTCAGTCCACCTAATGCGATAAAGACTAAACCAGAAAAGAGTGTCATCGCGAGTACATTATTGAAATAGATGTGAAATCCGAGTTCACCTACACCATGTAATCTAGCTAGTTCTAATGCAACAATACCATTAGGAGCAAGTGGAGATAAACCTCCTGCAATTGAACCTAAAATGATTAAAATACTTACCATTAAAACCGATATGTTTGCTCTAAACGCAATAATAAGTCCAATAGGTAATAATAATGCACTTGTCGAAATATTTCCAGGTCCTAATGAGGCAAGAATTAGAGCTAAAAAGTAAAATATAATCGGTATTAATACTTTTTTACCTCTACTTTGATAAATAATGGTATTAGATAGTTTTTCTAATGTCCCATTAAGCTTTGCAATACTAAAAAGTAATGTAATCCCAAATGTTGTAAAAAATAAAGTCATTGGCCAATATGAAATGATTTCAGATATCGGTATACCACCGCCATAATAACCGATGAATAAGGCAAAAACTAAGGCGATTAAACCAACATTTACATCTTTCCAAAACCCAATAATGATTGCTACAACAATAGCAAGTAGTGAAATAATTTCAATCATTTATATCGACCCTCTCGTGTATAATTTATTATTTGTGGAAACTTCTTTTTTCGATATCTTTAACAATAACGCGTGCTTTTTCTAAGTTTTTTGCGCGCCAGTCTTCTAGGTTTTGTGTAAAACCAGTGTTTAAAAATACTCTTGCCATTTCAACACCCATAATAGGGGCAATAATCCATCCACCCATGCATAAAACGTTTGCGTCATTGATCGCTCTACATTTTTCTGCTGCATAAACAGATTCACAAGCTGCTCCATAAACACCTTCATGTTTATTTGCAACGATGGACATCCCCATACCAGTTCCACAAATTAAAATACCACGTTCATACGTTTTATTTTGAATAAGTTTAGCACCCTTTTCTGCGACTTCAAAAAATGGTAATGCTTTTTCTTCATCAAGTGTGCCAATATCTTCTACTTCATAATTATTTTCTAATAAGTAACTTTTAACTGCTTCTTTTAATTGAAATCCTGATTTATCTGAACCTATAAATAATTTTTCCATGTGTTTTCTCCTTTATTTTTGTTTGATGACATCTAAAACAGCATCAACAATATGATGTGCCTTTAAACCAAATTTTTCCATCAAGAAATCTTTTTTCCCAACTTCACCAAAATGGTCTTGAACGCCAACTCTTCTCATTGGTGTTGGACAGTTTTCAACTAAAACTTCCGCTACAGCACTTCCTAAACCATTAATAATGTTATGATTTTCAGCTGTAACAACTGCTTTTGTCTTTATAGCTTCTTCAATAATCATATCTTTATCTATTGGTTTAATCGTATGGATATTCACAACACTTGCAGAAATCCCTTTTTCGTTTAAAATCTTTTGTGCATCCAATGCTTCTTTAACCATGATGCCTGATGCAAATATAGATACATCACTACCTTCAATAATTCTTGTTGCTTTACCTAACTCAAACGTTTGATCATCTTCAAAGATTGCATCAAATTCTTGACGTAATAATCTGATATATACTGGACCTTGGTGTTTAATGATTTGCGGCATCATTGCCGCAAGTTGAACACCATCAACTGGTTCAAATATGACCATGCCAGGTAGGTTTCTCATCAGTCCTACATCTTCTAATGACATATGTGTTCCACCGTTTAACTGTGCCATAATGCCTGGATCAGATCCAACCATTTTCACATTCATTTTTGCATAACAAACTGAAAGTGTAACTTGGTCAAAAACACGACGTGTCGCAAATGGTGTAAACGTATGTGTAAATGGTAATTTACCCATATTAGCTAAACCTGCAGCAACCCCAATCATGTTAGCTTCTTGAACACCAACATTGATAGTTCTTTCTGGATATACGTCATAAAATGCAGTTGATTTTAATGCTTTCATTAAGTCTGCTTCAACAATGACTAATTCTGGATACTCTTTTGCATATTTGATGAGTAAATCTACATAGATTTCTCTTAATTGTCTATTTCTTAGTTCTATCATTTCTCTAACCCCTCAATTGCTTGTTTTGCTAACTCTTTTGTCACTGGCATATTATGAGATCCAGCTTGATTTTCACAGAAGCTTGCACCTTTACCCTTAATGGTGTTACATATAATCATCGATGGTTTACCTTTAGCTGCTTTAGCATTTAAGATAGCTTGCTCGATTGCAATGACATCATGTCCATCAATGACTTGTACGTGCCAATTAAATGCTTCCCATTTTTTATCAAGTGGAGAAACATCGTTGACTTGTTCAACAGATCCATCAATTTGGAATTTATTATAATCAGTAAATGCGATCAAATGATCCAATTTTCTGCTTCCGGCAAACATAGCAGCTTCCCATATTTGTCCTTCTTGAGATTCACCATCGCCTATGATTGCATAAACATGAAATGGTTCTTGATCAAGTTGTGCAGCAGTAGCCATACCAACCGCAGCTGAAAAACCTTGTCCTAAAGATCCTGTTGTCATATCAACACCAACAGTCTTATTCATATCTGTATGAGAAGGTAAATCTGTATTTGAAATATTAAGTGTATCTAGTAATTCTAGTGGAAAATATTCTTTTAATGCTAGTGTTGCATAAACAGCAGGTCCACCATGTCCTTTTGATAATACAAAACGATCTCTGTTTGGTAGTTTAGGCTGTTTTGGATCAATATGCATTTGATCAAAATATAGAACTGCAAGAATATCTGCAATCGATAAACTTCCTCCTATATGACCCACACCAAGTGTTGCGATACACCCAATTGTTAATTTTCTGATCTCTTTTGCTTTTTGTTCTAAAAATATGCGTTTTTCCATGTTCTCCTCCTAATATTGAACAATTTCTATGTTTAGCATTTCTGCAAGTATTTTTAATTTATTTACAACATCTTTGTATAAAACAACAAAGTGTGGTTCCCATCCTTCTTTAACCATGTTTGTAATCATTGGTTTTACAGGTTGTTTGACTTTAACTACAACAGAAGTTCCTAAGAACTGTTGTGGTTTATCTAGAATCTCAGCTTCTGCAATAAAGAATCTAAATGATCCATCTGTTTTCTTACCAATTCTAAATAGCGAAGCTTCTTTACTTGGTTTAAGCCCAAACTCCATGGTTGGTCCAATCTTTCTATTTGGATGGACGCCAGTTGTTGCACCTAGATCAGCTCTAGCAAGTGAACAAGCTGCTGTTCCACAATGCCAAAATGTGATTGTGTTATCCTTTTCATCAAGTGATACTGGATCCCCTAGGAATGTCGGTTCTTTTGATAGTTCTCCACCTATAAACATCGATAGCGCACCATAAGCATCGGCTTCACATGCTGCTGCAATCTTTTGGTCGTTAAGTAGTCCTAAAACGCCACAAACAGGTGTTCCGTAATCCGTAAAGAAATCCGGCCAACATCTTGAAGCGACCGCTTTGATATTATTGTTTACGATAAAGTCTTTATAGACTTGATATAATCTAACAAAATCATCTTTGTTTTTCTTTAAAGTTTTCTCTAAGTTGACCATTTTTTGATGTGCTTCGTCTGAAGCTTCTTTAGCCTCTTCTAACGCAAGAGCTTTCGCCTTTTGCGTAAGTTCTCTAGATTCAATAGTCATCAGATTAACCCCAAATGTTTTCATCAGTTCTACATCATTTGCTCTACCAAATCCGAACCCTTGTGGTGTATCTCCGATAACAAGCAAATTCGTTTGTTTTAATTCATATTTTAATTTAGCAACTTCAACAACTTCAAGAATTGTTTTTTTAACATCAATTTCAGTAGGCATACCAAATACATACTGAATATGTTGATTTCTTATGTGTTTAAAAGCATATCCTGCAGAAAATGCTCCAGTTAAGGAATTCAATCTTAATCTTCCACCATCAATCACTGGTTCTCTTAACGTCCATAATAAGACATCTGCTTTTGTATATTTTAATATTTCAGTCATATAAGCACTATTTGCGAATGTGATATTTTGAACAATAACTAAATCAGGTTGATTTGATTCTAAAAATGATTTTAATAAATCTATTGATAACAACATTTCATCCGGACAAAGGATCGATTCATCAATTTCATTTAAGAGTGTTTTTGATGCTTCAAACAGTTTTTGTGCAGACTCCAAGTGGAATGTCCCAACACCTATTGGTAAATAACAGACATTTATTTTTCTCATATATTCTCCTTTTCTTTTCGGGTTATTTGATTAACTAAAAACCCTCGATAGCTAAGCAAATAATCCAAAATTAAGTCATTGGGTGTTACGTTTTGTAACACCCTATGACCTTGACTACATCTTAACGATTAAGGTGCAGCGTTTTTTAATTCTGTTTCTAAATCTTGTAATAATTCAAGAGCTGTCTTCGTGTTATTTGGGTTAGCAGCATCTTCAACTAATTGATTGATGATTGGATACATACCTGGAATCATAACTTGAGTTAACCAGTCTTGTACATATTTTTCATCAGTTGCAGCGATTTCATCTAAGAATACAGCATATTGATCAGCAAAATCACCATAATTAACTTCAGCACCAAGTCTTGGAGTTAAATAAGGAACGCCACCAGTATATGCATCATGTTGTTCGCCTTCTGCCATCCATTCGATGAAGTCTTGAGCTCTCTTTTCAGTACCACTGTCTCTAAATGCAGCAAGTGATTTACCACCTAAAATTGTTGCACGATTTGTGCCTTGAGGCATAGGAACTACTGCCCAATCAAATTCTAGATCTTGATAACCACTTACATTCCAGTTACCTGAAACATGGAATCCATAAGTACCAGTACGGAATAATGAAGCTGAATTCTTAGTAACATAAGTTTGGTCGCCTAAGAAACCTTCATCATAGAAATCCATTAACATTTGTAATGCATTTACTGCAGCAGTTGAAGTTAAGTTACTTTCAGTATATGGAGTTTCCCATAGTTCAACACCATGTTGATAAAGTACTGGCATAAAACGGTGAGCTTGATGGTCAAATAGACCAGGAGCTGTAACGCCATCTTTACCTTTAAGTTTATTCATTTCAGTTTCGAATTCTGCCCAAGTCCAAACTGTTTCACCAAGTTCTGGATAGTTAACGCCATTAGCTTCTAGTAAATCAAGATTTACAAATAAACCATTTGCAGTAATATCCATTGGTAATGAAATAACTTCACCATCAGTGTTATAGAATAAATTTGTGAATTTTGAAGTATCATAAACATCATCTAAAGGGATAATTTGTTCTTTAAAGTTGTTTAAGTGACCTTCAGTAACACGTGCTAATGCAGGTGCTTCTCCACCACTGATCATAGTCGCAAGTCTTGTTTCATAGTCATTGTAAGGAATACTTACTAATTCAATAACAATACCTGTTTCCTCTTCATAGTCATCCAGTAAGTCTTGCATAACTTCACCTTCAGTACCATCACTCCACCATAACATTTGTAGTGTTTTTTCTTCTTGGTTACAACCAA
This sequence comes from Tenericutes bacterium MO-XQ, assembly GCA_002838185.1. Lineage (GTDB taxonomy): Bacteria > Bacillota_I > Bacilli_A > Acholeplasmatales > Acholeplasmataceae > Mariniplasma. The sequence goes on from CP017948.1 coordinate 1,918,933, forward strand.
CAAGTACTACAACTGACATGATGACAAATATAAAACCTAATACTTTCTTCATACTTTCCTCCTAAATTTTTTTTATAATTACCTGTGAAAAACACAGTGATTACCCTTTCATACCTGATTGAACTGTACCTTGAACAAATTGTTTTTGGAATATGATAAAGATGATTAACATCGGAATCATTGAGATTGCAGATACAGCTAAAATCGAATTATAATCTGTTCCAAACTCTCCAGTGAAATTGGCAATTGCTAATTGTAATGTATATTTCTTAGGTGAGTTGATTGCGATTAATGGCCACACATAATCATTCCAACGCCACATAAATGAGAATATTGCTAAAGTCGCGATTGCTGGTTTAGCATTTGGCAAAATAATGCTATAAAATATCTTCCACTCTGATGCACCATCAATACGCGCTGATTGAATGATTTCATCTGGTATTGTAAGTAAATATTGTCTCATTAAGAAAATACCCGTAGGTGTTGCAGCTGGCGGAATAATTAACGCCCATAATGAGTTATATAATCCAAAGAATTTTAATACTGAGAATATCGGAACCATAATGATTTCTAGTGGGAGCATGATCGTTGATAAAATGATAAGCATGATCACAGAATCCCCTTTAAATCTAAACTTAGCAAGCGCATATCCTGACATTGAGTTAATCACAACAGCTAATACTGTTGAAGATACTGCTACAATAAATGAGTTAAAGATATATCTTCCAAAGTTTCCACCTCTCAATGCTTCAATATAATTATTGGTCGTCCATTGATTCGGGAAAAAGGTTGGATTTGTTGAAAACAACTCATTGATTGGTTTAAATGATGAGAATATAATGTATAAAACCGGAATTAAAAACACTAAAACTAAAATACTTGCAATTGTATATTGAGGTATCGTTGCTTTTTTCATTTATTCTCACCTCTTCTCGACATAAAGAAATTAAATGCGGTGAAAATGGTAACAATTAAAAGCATCACAACTGACATTGCACTAGCAAGTCCTACATGATATTCCTGGAATGCTGTTTCATAAATATATTGAACAGTAAATGTTGTTGCATCGAATGGTCCGCCACCTGTAAGTGTTACAACAAGTGGATAGGTTTTAAATATTTCCATCGTCACTAATATGAATACCATAAGTCTTGCAGCTCTTAATGATGGATAGGTAACAAATAAGAACTTTTGAACTTTAGTCGCACCATCAACTTCTGCTGCTTCATACAATGATTCAGGGATACTGAGTAAAGCTGCAACAAATATAATCATATAATATCCTGCACGTGACCATAAAATCGCAAATACAACAGACCACCATGCAAAATCAGGATTGATAAATGTTTCCATTGGATTTAATCCAAGTGCTTTTAAGGTTGTATTAAAGAGTCCAAAATCACCTGCTAAAATCCATTGCCATATAATCCCTACAACAATTGCAGAAATCATGACTGGCCAGTAATATATTGCTCTAAAGAATCCTTTAGCTTTAATAGGTTGTACAATTAATGTTGCAATTAAAAGGGATGCAACAAACATCAGTGGAACAGTTACAATCACTAACTTAATCGTATTCCACATCGCAGCAAGAAAGTCAGCATCGGCAAACATCTCTTTATAATTTGCAAATCCTACCCAATCTGGACTTCCAAAAGTAAATAATGACATGTCTGTAAATGAATAATAAATCCCTATCAGTGCTGGTAAAATAATGAAAATTGAAAAAATTAATAAATTAGGTAGTAAAAACAAGTAAGGGACTATTTTTTGTCTGAAAATAAATGACTGATAGCTTTGAGTTTTACGCCTCATACATTTTCCTCCTGCATAAGATTTTTGTGTGTTATATTTTCAAAAAGTTTTTTGTGTTCGCTTAAAGCTCTATAAAAAACTGGTGGATATCCTACTGGACAAGAAACTTTTACCGTTTGATTGCCCTCAAAATGTTTTCCAGTCCACAAATGAACCCATATGTCATCTGGTAGATAAACTTCTTGATGTGTTTGTCCTGGATAAACCACTGGTTTGATTAACATATCTTTCCCAAACAAATACTCATACTGCAAGTCATACGTTTTTGCATCATTCGGATAATGCATAAATAGTGCTCTTTGAAGTGGATATCCAAATGCATAAGCTTCATCAACTAAATGCATGATATAAGGTTTTAAATCAAATCTTACATGTGTCATTCTTGCCATAAGACTTAAAGTATCCTTATCATTGTAGAACTGAAAGTTTTGAAGTGGTCTATTGCCTTCATGTGTTCTCATATAAGAGGTAAACACATTCATCTCTAGCCAACGATCAAAAAGTTCCTTAGTTCTAATGTTTCCGTGTAAACTCGTATATCCACCGATATCACTATGCGTATATGGATTCCCAATGATACCTGTAGATAGTGCAGATGGAATCACTGAAGCTATGCCATCGTGTAATTCCCAATTAACACTTTGATCTCCAGCCCATAGCGATGTTGCATATCTTTGTGAACCATGACCACCAGCACGCATAAAGTAAAAGATTTTGCCTAAATTGTCAGTTTCTTTGACAGCTTCATAGTTACATTTCGCCCATAAGACTGGCCACTCGTTATGCATAAGTTTTGCATCTTTTCCGTTATGAAGCACACAATCAACTGGTAAATATTCTCCAAAATCAGCCATCCATCCTTTAATACCTAAATCGATAATATTAGTTTTAATGACTTCTTTATACCAATGAAATGCTTTAGGATTAGTTAAGTCAACAATCCCACAATAAAACTCACCAAAATCTTCCTTATACACTTGATGATTTTTATTAAGCACTAAATATCCTTGTTCTTTTGCTGAATTAAAAAGTGATTCATTTTCTAATAAAAATGGACAAATATAAGTTAAGAAAGCTATATTTTTATCACTTAGCTTTTTAATCTCTTGTTTTAAGTTAGGATATAACTCATGACTAACTGTCCAGTTCCAATAGAGTCTTTTACCAAACGATGTGTAATTGACACCTGCCCAATCTTGGCACCATAGTCCAGAGACTAAAACACCGTGATTTAAAGCTTGATCAAGATAGTTTAATACTTGTTTCATGCCACCTTGAACACCTAAAATCATGCCATTATGTAGAAACTCTGGTAATTTAGGTGGTCTTTTTGTATAATCAGTAAGATTTTCAATAAGATCTAGGAAGTTCTCTTGATAAGCAATGATGATTTGACTTGGAACTTCCCAAAAGAATAGCTCATGATAATCATCATTTTTAAAATTGAAAACTGAATATGCATACGTATCTGCATGTAACCAATATTTTCTTGATGATACAAATGTTGGTTCAGGATAATAAGTTGTATAGTAATCTCCACCTGCTTTATCATATAGATCAGCGTAAAATGTTGTTAAAGATTTTTTATCTCTACCTACACCTGGCTCAGATGTCCACAGTGGAAAAACTCGATGTCTTAAATTAAAATATGATGCTTGTTCCCCGCAACCATAAACCTTTTCATCTTTTTCCGCAAAAAATCTTATCCAAAAGCGGTTATATGGTTGACTTGATTCAATCGTAATGATTAGTCTGTGATCTTCTTCTTTAAAATGAACGCGCAGTTCATTTAAAAAGTAGCTAAATATAATTTGATCATTTGTACACTTAGCATCAATCAGCGGTATTTTACTTTCTATATCGTCATGAATTTCAAAATTACCGCGATAATGATCGATGGTTTCATTGCCTTGACCAACAAAAAATGCAGGTTGTTGATCAGTATGTTTGATAACAAGTTGTTGATTAAAATAAACACTTAATTGATTTTCCTGTTGCTTAATTTCTATCATGATAACCTCTATTTAATTAATATTTTATCTCTATGTTTTTTCCAATAATGCCTACATATGCACCAAGATCAATCATTTTTTGATGTTCTTTGTGAACTAACAACCACTTATTCGTTTTAAAAAGGTATAAGTCTTCTTCAGTTTCAACATCGTCAAGTTTGATAAACTCAGTGTTTGTGCCCATAGGTAAGACAATGCCACATTTAAATCCTGAGTTCATTGTCTTACATGGAGAAAAATGAAGCACTCTTGGGTGTAATTCAATAACTGTATATTCTGGTATATAAAAAGCTTTTATGCTTTTTGTATCATATGATTGATTCTTAATATCCTCATGAAGTCCTAACAACAATACAACGGGTGTTAAAGCAACAATGACTTCAGAAGATTTGTGATATTCTAATGCATTTAGTTTCGTATTGTGACCGTTGACGTATCCTGTCTGAAATTGAAAAAAGCCAAATATACGATTTAAACTGTCATCATCTTTCAAGTTTTTTAATATATCGTTGTCATGTGCTATATAGATGTTATCTTTTTCTGGTATGCTTGTATACTGATCAAGATACTTAAAATATTCTAAGAAATGTTTCGAGTCAAGAATGTTACCATAAGCTTTAAATGATTCATGAGAAATAGCATATAACTCAAGTGATTCATTCTTTCTTTTAAGTGTTTCAAATAATGTATTCATTTTATGTAACCGCTTTCTTCATTGTGTTAAAAAAATAAAGCCAAAATCTCTCTGACTTCTATTGTGAAAAGGAAAAACACTGGTACGATTATTGTCAGTTCAACGTTTTTTCTCTATTTCTCTAAACGGTATATGATCATGTCTTTAATTGTATTATATCACCTTTTTTATAATTTAAAAGAGGAAAATCATATTTTTTTACGCAAATATATTACTTTTTTTTCTTATTTGGTATAAATAAGGCTCAATTATTTAGTATATTAATGAAAAAAACATAACAATCGCTATGTTTTTTTCATATAGTCTATTTAATTTATCTATCTAAAGCTAATCATAATCTTATTAAATCATTATATCTTGATAATATATCATTTAAATTTTACCCAAGATCAAATAAATAATCTATATCTCCAAACTTTGTAAAATCGTATTCGAAAGAAAAATTGAATTCAATATCATCATCAAAAATATCAAAATCAAGGAGAAGCTCGTCATCTGAAACAATCTTAATTTTCATCTTAAATTTTGCATTATAACTGATATCATCAAAAGTTTCTTCTGGGAAAAAACTTCCTTTCAAATCTTCAATAACACCGAAAATATAAAATACATTCTCTTTTTCTTTATAGACACTCAATGTTTCTGGAAGTAAAAATGAGTTAGTTTCTTCTAATCCTAATTCCTCTATCATTTCAGTTTCTGTTAAGTATGAGATCGTATCAGTTTTTGCATCTTGATATTTTTTTGTTACAATGCCAGTTGATGCTTCATGTGAATATGCGGTTCTTTCAAAAGGGGTTAATATGTAAAAATAAAACGGATCACTTCTAAATCCCAATTGTGATGTAATTCTAACATTCAAAGCATTCAGTTCAGATTCAACTGTATAAAAATGGTGGTCATTATATATTTCTAAACTCTCATTTAATTCTTTTACATCGCTTTTTGCTTTATTAAGTGAAAGTCCAAAAACATTTTCAAATTGATCTGTATATAAAGTACCTAAACACCCAACAACAGACTCGACAGATTGGAAACTAGGTTGAGTAATACTTAATGGATATAAAACATTTTCTTCTGTCATGGTTATATTTTCTTCCTGATGAATATAAAAATTATATCGGCTTTCAACTGTCACAATAAGTGATTCAATATATCCTTTTTCTTTCAGTTCGTATTTAATAAATTTTACATTATCGATAGTTTCAAAATCTATATCTATCAATTTTTCATAATTGTCTTTACTAATTTCATATACGAAATCATATCTATTTGCAGCGCTACATCCAACTAAATAAATACCCAAAAAAAACATCAAAATAATGCCTAATATTCTTTTCATTTAATCATTTTCTCCCCATTCATATTTGTTTATTGACTTTATTATAGCTTAAGTGTTTCATTTTTAAAAGTGTGTCTTTTAAAAACATGCTATAATGTAGATAAAATACCTACAAGGGGGTTTACTATGTTTAGAATTATTAGAGAATACGAAAGTGGAGTTAAATTTAGATTTGGTAAATATATCAAAAAACTAAAACCAGGATTACGATTAGTTATTCCTGTTATGCATGAAATTAGGAAAATTGATTTAAGAACCATCACTCAAGATGTACCTCAACAAAAAACGATTACCAAAGATAACGTAACCATCACCATTAACGCAGTTGTTTATTTTAGAGTCTTTGATGCTGAAAAAGCCGTATTAGAAGTTAAAGATGCTTATTTTGCAGTTACACAACTTGCACAAACAACGCTTAGAAATTCAATCGGTGGTGTTGAACTTGATGAACTTCTATCCAATTTAAAGAAGATCTCAAAAGACATTAAGGAAATCATTGATTTAGAATCAGATCCATGGGGTATCAAAGTAGAACGCGTTGAAATTAAAGATATCAAACTTCCAGAAGACATGGAAAGAGTGATTGCGAAAGTTGCTGAAGCAGAAAGAGAAAAACGCGCAATCATTGTTAAATCAGGTGGTGAAGTTGAAGCTGCTATCAAACTATCAGAAGCTGCGAAAACCATGGCAGAAACTCCAGGCGCAATGCATTTAAGAACGCTTGCTACTCTTAATGATTTATCGTCTGATAAATCAAATACCATTGTATTTGCGATGCCTGTGGAAATCTTAAGATACTTTGAATCTAAAAATCAAACTAGTCTATCAGATTTAGTCAAAGTTATTAAAGAAAATAAATAATATGATTGAAAACAGTTAGGTTATCTCATCTATCTGTTTTTTTTGCTTTATAAACTATGTGCTATTTATAATAAACATATTTTTTAATTATAATCTTTATCGATTTTTTTGACTTCATCTATACATTTATATAAAATGATAATCGCATAACAACAATAAAAAAAGGAGAAAAAGAATATGCGAAAAATATCTATTTTATTTTTAATGCTTATTATGATTTTTACACTTTCTGCTTGCCAATTAAATCAAGCTGGTGAAAAATCATTAACTATATATACTGAGCGTCATTACGACACAGATCAACTTCTATATGATCAGTTTACTGAAGAAACTGGTATTAAAATCAACCTTGTTCGTGATGAAGCAGATAAGCTTATTACACGTTTAGAAAATGAAGGTGAAGATACAGAAGCTGATCTTCTCATCATCGCAGATGCTGGTCGTTTAGGACGTGCTAAAGATCTTAATTTATTACAACCTGTAGAATCAACAATTTTAGATAGTAATGTTCCTGAAACCTATCAAGATCCTGAAAATTACTGGTATGCTCTAACGATGAGAGCTCGAGTGATTGTATATCATCCAGACCGCGTATCTGAAAGTGAACTTTCTACATACGAAGACCTAACAGATCCAAAATGGGAAGGTCGAATCGTGACACGTTCATCAAGTAACATATACAATCAATCACTTATGTCTTCATTCATTGAAATTTGGGGTGAAGATGATGCGTTAGCGTGGGCAGAAGGTTTGGTTGCTAACTTCGCAAGAAGCCCTCAAGGAAATGATCGTGATCAAGCAAAAGCAGTTGTTGCTGGTGAGGCAGATCTTGCGATTATGAATACATATTATATTGGTAAAATGCTCTATTCAAGTGATCCACTTGAAGTTGAGGTTGCTGAGACGATTAGAGTGTTCTTCCCAAATCAAGATACCACAGGTACACATGTCAATGTGAGTGGTATTGGAGTTGTCAAATATTCAGAAAAACAAGTAGACGCTATCAAATTAATCGAATACTTAACATCTGTTGATGCTCAATCATCTTATGCAAATGCAAATTATGAATTTCCTGTTAATCCATTAGTTGATCCACATGAACTACTCGCATCATGGGGAACATTTAACAAACAAAATATTACTCTAAATACTTTAAGTGAACATGCAACATTAGCTGCAATGCTCATGAACCAAGCAGGTTGGGTATAAGAAATCAAAGGTGACATCCGTGAAGAAATATATCAAATATAAACCCGATATATTTACCATATTAAGTATTATAAGTGGCATACTCATATTATTGCCGCTTTTTAATATTTTAGTTGAACTTTTTAGTCCAGCTACTCCAGAATGGATGCACATCAAAACATATTTATTAAAAACTTATATAACAAATACAATCATATTAGTACTACTCGTATCTACAATCGCAATCACACTAGGGTTATTTTCTGCATACTTTGTATCTAGATTTGAGTTTAAAGGTAGAAAACTTTTTAGTTGGTTATTAGTCTTACCTCTAGCAGTACCTGCATATATTGCTGGTTATATCTATGCAGATATGACAAGTTATACTGGAACACTCACACAAATCTTAAATTTTATAGGTATTCATAAAACCATCAATATCATGCATACATTTGGAGCATCTGTCATCTTCGCATTTACTTTATACCCATATGTGTATCTTTTATCTTTATCTAGTCTATCAAGACAAAGTTCCACATATACTGATTCTGCTAAACTTTTAGGTGCAAGCTCATTGAAGCGCTTTATGACAATTACACTACCGCTTCTTAGACCAGCACTTGTTGCTGGAAGTCTTCTTGTCATTTTAGAAACATTAAATGATTATGGACTTGTTCATTATTTCAATATTAGAGTTTTTAGTTTTGCGATCTTTAATGCTTGGTTTCAATTAGGAGATGTTACTTCAGCAATCAGACTATCAGCATATTTAATGCTTACGGTCTTTATGATTATTCTTATCGAAAGAGCATTAAGAGGTAAAAAGAAATACCATATGCCAAGTAAATCAAAACTCATCTCAAGACAAAAGCCAAAACCATCCTTAAAAATATTTATTTACTTCTTTTTAATTATGATACTCTTGATTGGTTTCGTTATTCCAGTTTTACAAATGCTATATTATTTATTTTTAACGATAAAGACAACCTTAAATACTAATCTTCTAATCATCACATTACAAACAGTATTATCAGCAGTGATTGCGACATCAGTTATTGTCATGATTGCAGTGATTATGGTTAACTTCAATCGTCTTAAAAAAAGAAGAAAACTTCACAAATATTGGGTTAAAATATCTAATTTAGGATATGCAATCCCTGGTGCTGTGATTGCAGTATCCATCCATATATTCTTTGTCGATCTCGATCGGTTATTATCTCCAATATATAAATTTTTTAATCCTAATAGTCCAACCTTATTAATTACCATGAGTGTGTTTACCTTAATATTTGCATATGTGATTAGATTTTTAAGTATTGGATTTAATGCAGTAGAAAGTCAATACGAAAAAGTAGGTACACATTTCACTGAATCAGCATATATGCTTGGATCATCCAAGTTAAAAGCACTGATTAAAGTTGATTTTCCAATGATCTACCCAGGATTAATCACAGCATTTATCCTAGTGTTTGTCGATGTGATTAAAGAATTACCATTAACGCTTATCCTAAGACCTACAAACTATGATACTCTAGCAACAAGTGCTTATGTCTATGCAAGTAATGAAATGATTCAAGAAACATCAATGCCATCACTGATACTGATACTGATTGCATCAACATTAATATTTATTATTACACACTATAAGAAAGGGGTGTTTAGCAATGTCCATTAAACTAGAAAACATACATTTTAAATATGAAAAAGAACACCCTATCCTAAAAGGATGTTCTATAAACGTTCTTGACGGAGATATCGTTGCAATTCTTGGTCAAAGTGGTTCTGGAAAAAGTACGTTACTTAGAGTTTTGGCAGGACTTGAAAGACCTGAAGAAGGCAGTATCATTTTAGACGATGTTGTCTTAAACGACATCCACCATTTTGTTGATCCAAGTTTAAGAAAAATCGGTATGGTTTTCCAAGATTATGCACTATTCCCTCATCTAAATATAGAGAAAAATATTGCATATAGTCTATCAAAGAAAACAGCAATTGAAAAAAATGAGATTGTTGATGATTTACTAAATCTCATTGAACTCAAAGAGAAAAAAGGGTATTATCCCCATGAGTTATCTGGGGGACAACAACAAAGAGTTGCCCTGGCTAGAAGCTTAGCAGCAAACCCCAAAGTACTTCTTCTAGATGAGCCATTTAGTAACTTAGATGCTGATTTAAGAGCACAAATTAGACAAGACTTAAAACGAATCTTAAAGAAAAAAAATATGACATGCATATTTGCAACCCACGATTTAGCAGATGCAATTGATATTGCAGATCATATCTATCAAGTTAAAGATGGCAAAATAGAATATATGAAAAACACGGAAAAATAATGTCCGTGTTTTTATTTTACTAAAACAGATTCGAGTTTATGAACTACATCTTTAAGTGATTCATCTTTAATACATTTAAAATATAAAGATCTTAACAATTGTTTAACATTATTCTTAATGATTACATCATTTGGTAACGGTATATTCTCATCAAATTGGACCATATCATCTATCCAATTGAAAACAAAATCATGAGTTACCAGCTTACGATCAAGACCAGTTTTAAGTGCTGTTGCTAAGCGTTCATCTTCATTAAACATATAAAAATGATGTTCAATTTTTATTTTTTTACCAATTGCATCAAACATTTTTTCAATCTGACCTTCAGTAAACCAAGAAACATCCATAAATGTATTCATTAGATCTGCACTATGTGCAATCGCATGAACCCATCCATATGTTTTATCATAACCTGTAAGAACTTTCTCTTTTGAATAATATATCAAAAACTTATCGAAAGTTTCACTAATCAACTGTTGGTTAATCACGCTATCTCTTTGATGAACATAAACTAAAATAACCAACTGTAAAATTGTAAAACTTCTTTTAAGTACACTATTTGGATATTGATTGTTTAAATCAAAAAACAAAAATTCATCACCTATGAATCGTTTTAAATGTTCTTCCAACATCGTTTCATTTAATATTTGATCATGAAACACATGTGCGAGTATTTCATAAACAAGATGATCTCTAATATAAGAGTCTTCATGTCCAATATTATCTAATAAAGTATTAATAAGTAATTGGATGTCAATATTAGAAAAATCAAACTCGCTTGATTTGATTTCTTCAAAATATTTAACCTGTTGCTTTTTCATCATATACCTCCATTTTTTAACTGAACCTATAAAGTGATTTTTACTATAATTTTAATATATGTTTCTTTATTGCCTTTGTGAATCCTTCATTTTGATAAGTATCTGTAATCTCATCTGCGACTTTTTTTAATTCTATATGACTATTGCCCATAGCAATACCCAATCCTGCAGTCTCTATCATTGTGATATCATTTTCCTGATCACCAATAGCAAGAACATCCTTAATATCAACACCTAATAAATGAGCAAGTTTTAAAACTGTTCTTCCTTTATCAGATAAATGATGTCCTATGTCTAAAAAGAAAGGTTGACTTTGAACCATAGAGATTTCTTTAGAATCAGATAAATCATGCTTAAGTGTTTTCAACATTTGAATACGTTCATCAATAACTAGTATTTTAAACACACCTGTTTTAATATAATCTTTGAGTTGTTCTTTTTCTACAATATGCGTATCAAACATACCAATCTTTTGATGGATTTTGTTTGCAGCTTGCTCGGTTGCAACCACATACTTTGTCGTATACATTAAGAAGTCTAAATTATCTTCAAAACATCTATCAATAATTCGATGAAGTATGTTATCTGATAATATTTCTTGATGTATGATTTCATCATTTTTAAAATCATAGATAATCGCGCCGTTGCCACAAATCACAGGCAAATAAACTTCTAGTTTTTCTGCTAGTTCTTTGGTTGCTACCATATGTCTACCGGTTGCAATCGTAAACAAAACACCTTTCTCTTTTAATTTTTTAATTGTCTTTAAAGTATCTTTTGATACAAATTGTTTATGAACCAATGTTCCATCTAAATCCGCAATTACTAATTTCATGTTCTTCACCCACATGTATTATACATCATATAAACATACAAAGAAAATGATATAGATGCTTTATCTATACCATTTCACACAATCAAATATCTTAGATAAATAAGGTGATCACATATTGAATAACCCCAATAAATGCACCTAAGAATAAGCCAACGATTTCAACAAAACGCAACTCTTTATTCATCAATCCAAAGATAATTTTTTCGAACTCAATGAAGTCTAACTCATCAATTCTATCTTTAACCATCTGATAAATATTTAAATGATCAAAACTTGCATGTTTAAATTCCTCTAACATTTGATCAAACATTTCATCACTGTGCTTGTTCATATATTTTTCGATAAACGGCTTAACATCTCCACCTATAAACATAGCGATTGCAGGAGGAATAGCTTCTGTAAGTTTTTCAACAATAACTTTCTTTAGCTTCTCTTTAATCACATCCATGTGCTCTTCATTTAAGAGTTGATCCATCATCGCTTCTTTTGATAATAATTCTTTTTCAATGATATCAGCTAATGACATAGCGATTTGATCTTTTCTTTTAGGAAAAACACCTTGAATATTCATACCCAAAAACTTATGAGGGTTGATTGGTCGAAAAAGCATTTTGATCGCAATCTTATTTGTCAACCATCCAATTAAACCACCAACTATTATAAATAATATAAGTTTTTCTATTTCCATAATACGCACCTCTTGATATATTATTTTTTAATTTGTTATCGTGGAATATTATATCATATCTTAGAATTAATTACGTTTTTTCCAAGTCTTTTTACAATCACTTAAACAAAAAAGGTATAGTGTTTTTATACCTTTTCATTCATAGAATCATATTATTGTCTTGCTTTAAGTCTTTCTGCAATTTCAACAAGCTCAATAAACTCATCTCTATATCCAAACTCATCTTTACCAATATTGGCATTAGCTCTTGAGATCACTTCATCAAAACTTGCATTATATTTGTAAGCGGAATCTCTAAGTAATAATCCAAATTCAACAACTGCACTTGAAAAATCAAATGTTTCACTCGTTTCTAATGAATAATCAGCTTCATATGCTTGATATTCAATAAGTTCAGATGTATCACTATTTGGATCTTTATATCTGATTGCTAAATACATAAGTTCATCTAGATAATTTTCACCTGTATATCTTAACTCAGAAATTTCATCAAATGTTTGTTCATCGATGTCTTCTTCAGAATCAGCTGGTATGATTTCATAAAATGCAATCACTACATGACCAGCACCCATGTCTCCAGCATCTTTTTCATCATCTTCAAAATCTTCATAATCTAATACTCTGTTTTCATATCCAATTAAACGATATCCTTTAACGTATACAGGATTAAATTCTATTTGAAGTTTAACATCTTTAGCGACTGTAACCATAGATGCACCTAATTCATTAATAAATACTTTTTCTGCTTCTTTATAACTATCAATATAGAAATATACACCATTACCGTGATCCGCTAATGATTCTAAAACATCATCTCTTAAGTTACCTGTTCCAAAACCTAGAACACTTAAGAATACTCCTGTTTCTCTTTTCTCAGATATGAAATCTTCTAATTGACTAACATCGGATATACCTACATTAAAATCTCCATCTGTTGCGATGATGATTCTATTATTTCCACCTTCAATAAAGTTTCTTTCCGCTACTTTATATGCAAGTTCGATACCTTCCCCACCTGCAGTTGATCCGCCTGCTTGAAGATCATCTAAAGCATCATAGATTTCATTTTTGTTGGTACTGTCTCCACCTTCTAAAACAACCCCAGCAGCTCCAGCATAAACAACAATTGAAATTCTATCTTTTGGTCTTAAATTATCAATTAATAAGCCAAAAGCTCTTTTTAATAAAGGAAGTTTGTCGCTTGATGACATGGATCCAGAAACATCAATCAAAAAGACTAGGTTCATGCCATCTGTTTCTTCAAAAACAACTTCTTCCGCTTTTAAACCAACCATAAGTAATTGATGATTATCATTCCATGGTGCTTGACTAAATTCAGTAAATACATTGATGACTTCACCTTCATCTGGCGCATCAACGTCATAATCAAAATAATTGATCATTTCTTCAATACGCACAGCATTTGGTTCAGGTAAGTATCCATCTTCTAGCATACGTCTAACATTTGCATATGATGCTGTATCTACATCTGTTGAAAATGTAGAAACAGGCATATCTTCAGTTCTTATAAACTCGTTTTCAACAATCTCTGCATATGTTTCACCTTCTACGTAAACATCACTAGGATATGGTTCATAATCCATATACCCTTCATCCATTGACGAACATGCACTTAAAGTAAATAATCCAACAACCATAATGAACACTAACATTTTTCTCATAAATTTTCCCTCACTTCATTTATTTTTCACTTGTAGTATAACGATAACTTGTGTCAAAAATTTGAATAACTTATGACAATGTTGTGACAAATGACAAGATAACCTAAAATAAAGTATTTTTTTGTGATATCATAAAAATAAGTAAACTAAAGGGGCGGTTTTATGCATATACTTATTGTTGAAGATGAAAGACATTTAAATGATTTACTCCACGATTACATCTTAGATGCTTATCCAGATGCTTCGATAGATCAGATCTTTGATGGCATTACTGCACTCAATCAGATTCAATCTAATGATTATCATTTAATTTTACTCGATGTGATGTTACCGCATATGAGTGGTTTTGAAATATGCAAAAAAATCAGAGAGACTAAAGATGTTCCTGTGATCATGTTATCCGCATTAAATGATGAAGAAAATCAACTCAGAGGTTATAACTTAGGCATCGACGATTATGTGACAAAACCTTATAGTCCAAAAATTGTCATCAAAAAAATAGATGCAGTATTATCTAGATATGAACATAAAACTCCAGATGAAATGATCACTTATGGTATCATTTCATATAATCTAGATCAATACAAAATCACAATTGAAAAAACACCAGTTGAACTAAATAAAAAAGAATGGGAATTATTTACGCTTTTTATATCCCATATTGGTAGAGTTTATACGAGGGAAGATTTATTAAATCTCGTTTGGGGTTATGATTACTTCGGCTATGAACGAACCATCGATACCCATATTAAACGTTTAAGAAAAAAACTATTAGGTGCATCATCTTATATCAAAACTGTATATAAAACAGGATATAAATTCGAAAAATAACTACTTTATAATAGGAAGGAGAACTTATGAGAATACCTATATTTATAAAAACATTTTTATTACTTCTCATCTCTTTTTCTATTGTCTTTTTTATCAATATATATATTTCTTATCAGCGGTTCTCTCCAATGTATATAGAAGAAAACATCGAATCTGTTAAGACATCAATTTTAAACTCTGTAAATGATATTAATAATAATCTTGATTTAAATGAAACTGATTTAAAATCATTATCCAGTGAAACAGAATTCATTAGAATTGAAAACAATGAAATCACAGATACGATTGGTCCAGACTATTTGAGTGAATCTGATATCCTTGATTTTGTCATCAACATCTTTGATAACGAAGAAACGATTAAAGAAGGACAGTTGATGTATCATGCAACTCTTGTTGAAGATGTACATCAAATCAATTATATTTATCAATATGAAGCTGGTGATTACTTAATCGTATCAACTAGAATTCAAAACTTGCAAAATATCGATAGAGTTCTAAATAATATAAACATCACTCAGTCTATTTATATACTTGTAGCAATCACTTTATTATCCATCTTTATATCTTACAATATATCTAGACCTATACATAAAATTAATAGATACGCTAAAGATATCTCTAACTTAAATTTTAAAAATAAGTTAAACTTAAATCGTAAAGATGAGTTTAAAGATTTGGTTTCATCTCTAAATGAAATGACTTTTAATCTAAAAAAGACTTACACTGATTTAAATGAAGCTAATCAAAAACTTTCATCTGATATTGATTTTGAGAAAGAACAAGAACAAAAAAAGAAAGAACTTATCATGATGATCAATCATGAGATTAAAACACCTTTAGCGGTCATGAAAGGCATGATTGAAGGTATGATTGATGGCGTAGGTAGATATAAAGATAAGGAAAAATATTTAGGTGAACTACTCACTCAAATCGAAGCGATTGAATCTATCACAAAAGATTTAACCTATTCGCTTCGCTTAGAAGATAAAATGAAGACCCAAGATATCACGCACACAAACACTATTTTAAAACAACTTAAACCACTTAAAGTATTTGCAAGTCAACACCAAATAGAAATACAGGAAAACCTCTTATCAAGCGATTTAATGATGAGTGAAGAATTACTTTCAATTTTGATTACAAACCTTATCAAGAATGCTGTATTATATAGTGAAGATAAGTTCGTAAAAGTTGAAGGGTATGTCGATCACAATCATTATGTCCTTATCGTTAAAAATAAAGGATATATTCCAGAAGCGGAAATTGATAAGTTATTTAATTCGTTTTACCGTATTAAAAAACAACATGAAAAAACATCAGGTTCAGGATTAGGTTTGTTTATCGTAAAACAAATATGTGATCTTTATGGATATACATACAAACTATTTAATGACAATGGATATGTGACCGCAAAAATTCACATTCAAATAAAAATATAACTTGTCATAGTTTTGACATAACTTGTTGATAAACTATGATTGGAAAAGGAGGTGCAAAATGAAAAAACTATATTTAATAATTATCTTAATCATCACAGTTTTTGTTATGGTTGGATGCTCAGCTATGGAAGAAGAACCCTATAATGATCTTCCTCATGTATATGGTAACTTGTATTATGATTATGAGACCATGACCTATAACTCAATTCATTCATCGGATATTTTTTATAACATCGGAGATGTCAAAGAAGACTTTATCATTTTGCATCAAGAAATGGAAGGTATCTCATATACATCAAATGAAATAGACGTTTATCATGCTTTCTTTGATAAACTACTTCTTTTAGCTGATGCTACTGGTCAATCAGTTGGTGTTATTATGAATTATAATTCCAGTGATTTCAAGACTGCTCTTGAGACCCATAGTATTGAAGTTACACTAAATGATGTTGTAACATTTAATGATGTCAAATCAGCTTTAGAAACTTATAAATCTCAAAACAATAATCCTAGCATCAGAAAGATAGACTATATATCTTATATACTTGATCAAGAGTTAACAAATGAGGATAGAGATCATCTACAGTTTCTCCAAGATGAATACTTAGAATTAGTTGATAGAAACATCGTATTAGATTTAAAGACTATTAGTTATGAAAACTTAATCCTATCCCTTGAATCTACAGGAAAGACATATACTGAAATACAACTGGTATCTTTAAAATCTGCTTATGATCTACTTAATCTCATCTATCAGAGAAATAGTTAAGAGGTAGATGATATGCGTATAGAGTTTTTTAAACATGAAACAGATTTTTGGAATTGGTTAAATCAGAATTATGATAGTAATGAAGGACTATGGATAAAATTTGATAAATCGAAAACATCTTCTACACTCTCTGCTTATCAAGCATTACAAACAGCCTTATGTTTTGGTTGGATTGATGGTCAAATCAAAAGCATTGATGAAACATACTATATGAAGTACTTTAAAAAAAGAACTTCTAAATCAATTTGGTCAACACTTAATAAAAAATATGCGAATCAATTAATCAAAGACAAAAAGATGATGCCTTCAGGTTTACTGCAAATCCAAAAAGCAAAAACTGATGGCAGATGGGAAAAAAGTGATAAACCTCCAGTTGATTTTAATATAGAAGACTTTAAATTCTTATTAAGATCATATCCAAAAGCCTATGAGACTTACTTAAATTTCTCAGCATCAATACAAAAAACATATGCACTAAGTTATTACACACTAAAAAAACCTGAATCTAGAATAAGACGATTAGAAACAATCATCCAAAGACTAGAATCAGGATTAAAACCTATGTAAGAAAAGGAGAAAATATGAATCAAAAATTACCTATGATTGTAAAGTTCAAAGTAAAGGAAGAGAAAATCAATTTCATTAAGCAAGCGCTTATAGATATTCTCGAACCCACAAGAAATGAAGAAGGGTGTCTACTTTATGAGCTTCATCAAGATATAAATGATCCAAGTATCTTTATGTTTTATGAGGTGTGGCAAACTGTAGACCACTGGAGAGCACATGATAAACAATCGCACATTGAGGCATTTAGAAAAATCATTGATGGAGCACTTGATAGCATTGAAGTTAATCAATTAAAAGTTATATAAGTCAAAAAGTGCTAGAATCTAGCACTTTTTATATGTAAAAACTTATTTTACAGATTTTTACCTAATATCTTTTTAATATTGTTAACAAATACTTGTAAATCATCAGTAATAGTTTCAAATAAGATATTTGAATGAATATGATCGTAATCATGAACAATCTTATTCCGAAGACCATAAATATGATGCCAAGGTATATCTTTATATTCGTTTTTAAAATCATCAGTTAGCTTTCTATGAGATAACTCACCTATTTGAAGCAGGTTAAATACAACAGCATCTTTTGTCATTTCTTGGATATCAAAATCAGTTGCTGATTTAATTTTTGACATATATACATTTATTTAATCAGCGTGGGTTAAAATTTTGATTAAAGTTTTACTGTTTCTACTTTTCATAAAGCACAATACCTTTGTTAATATCATCCATTAAGCTTGAATTTTTATCGATATCCTTATAAAATAGTACATCTACATCTTTAACAAATAATTGATTAATGTCTTCTAAAAGTCCAAAGTAATCCAAACCACTTAAGTTCCCGTCAATCATTAAATCAATATCACTTAATTCATCAGCGCAATTCTTGGCATAAGATCCAAATAAAATAATTACATCTAAAGGATATTTAAGCGTCAAAGGTAAAATAACTTCTCTAATTTGAGTGATTTCATAAATTCCTTTTTTTTCAGTGATAATTCCGTATCGATTTTTAGGATATTGCTTCAAATGTGATTGAATGAGATCCAATACCCATGGGCTAGGTTTTCTTGATCCTGTCTCCCAATTTTCTATGGTTCTTTTAGGTATACCTGTAATATCACTAAGTTCTTTTTGAGTAAGATGATATTCAGCTCTTGATTCTTTTAATTTCATACTCATATATGTCACCTCACCATTATATTACCACTCGTTGAGTGATATTTCAACAACTATAGTTATTTTTCTTTATTCTTAATAGATAAGAGAATTCCCAAAATGATGGAAAGATAACTAGCCATAAGGACTCTATATTGAGATGGTAACATAAATGTGATCGTATGTGCAGGAATCCAGAAGAAAGGTATTGTTTTTATAATTACAAAAGAAAAGAAAAACTGATAATCAATCTTTTTAACAACTCCATGAAACTCAATATGTGCCAACTTTTTCATAGATCCTTCTGCTAAATCAATATAAGTATCTGAAAACCTATGAAACATCATAAATGTAGGTGCAAATATCACATTCATCGAAAAACTAATCATGAATGCATAAATAAGATTGTTCAAAAACACATTTTCAAAAATCACTTGCTCATTAAATACCGCTTTGATACCACCATCAAAAAGTGGAAACACAAAAGCAAACGCCATACCCAAAAAGCCCCATACCAACGCTTTTAAGTAAACCCCAGGGTCTTTAAAATAATAACCTGTTCTAATTCTTTTAACTAATATTTCACCCATACTCGCTAAAATCATAGTTTTTAAAAAACCCATAAAATATGGATAACTCGTTGTGAGATTTACAAAAATAGAGTTTGTCATCGGTAAAAAAACAAATAATGATATAACAACCAATATAAATACCCACATCATATCTTTAATTTTCATATGCCACCTCGAATACATCTATATTCATAATATCTTATATTTTCATATTATACAAGCAAAAAAAACACCACTCATTATGTACTTAAAAGTGATGTTTTCTTTTTTAGTATTTATAAATGTTTCGTCAATTGATCCGCTAAGCTTAACAGCTCATCTTTTTCATTTAATCCATCAATGAATCGTTTTGGTATGCCTGATAATCCAACTTGTGCACCAATCAGAGCACCTGTAAGCATTGCACGAACTTGGTTTTGTCCACCACCGTTGATAGCATGTAAAACTCCTGATTCAAAATCATCACTGAATCTTGATGATAAATAATATACTGCAGGCATCATGTGATAAAAAGCACATGGCATACCATAAACTAATGAGACTTTCCATGCAGGTTCTATACTAATATCTTGATCATGAGCAGCTCTTACCATATAACTTGGTGAAAGTAATGCATCTGGAGATGCAAATAATCCTTCATTAGATTTTGCTTTTTTACCTTTTTCAGGAACACCTAAATTTGAAGAAGTTACTGCATGAAAAGGTAGTTCTTGTTGATAAACTTTTTTCATGAGTTTTGAACTGATTTTCTCATCAAATTGTTCTCCTTTGATGAGCATTGCGAGTAAAACATTATACGCAAGAGATACTGATCCTGTCACATTATCACTTTGCGTTAAAAATGTATTTTCAACAACAGCTTCACTCAATTTTCTTAAATCATTTGCATAATATATCGCTGTTGGTATATTTCTCTCAAGTGATTCTGTTGTATCACTAATACTAGCAACTTCATCCCAACTCTCATTTTCAACAACTCTTTTTTGATAGATATGTCTCATCACTTGAGACGTATATCCACCATATCCACCCATAGGAGTTCCATCTAGTTTAGATAAAATCTCTTGATCCATCATTTTAGTAAATCCTTCTTTACTATATCCAGATTCTCTTACATATAATTCTGCCATTTTCTTTATAATCCAGCCTTGTTGAGAGATATCACCTTTTTTCATATTGCCATGATATCTATTAGGCAGTGGGTCTGTATAATCATCAATCCATTTCCCATAATGCTTGTATTGTTCTTCTAAATCATAAAACCAATGAGGTCCAACACCTAAAGCTTCTCCAATCAAAGCACCTATAAATGCGCCTTTTGCACGATCTTTCATATCAATAAAACACCTCCTAAATGATTACCTAAATTATATCAAATCTAACTAAATGAAACATCTTATATGCGTTAATCATTAAACTTGAGTTAACTCTGTTAATTATTATAGAACCAAAAAAAGAATTATTCTCGATTGAGAATAACTCTTTATGTATTATTTTTTGAATCATTTTCAATATGCTATTTCAAACTCGCTAAGCCATAGCATAGCCTCTTCTTTTAGAATCAATTGACCGACTGTATGAACATCGATATCTACTTTTTACATAATTTGCCAAGTCATCCATAAATGATATCGTGATTTTTGTTAAAAGCTCTTTCATATTGATACTAATAAAATGATTAATCAATTTTCCTCTATACCCATAAATTTCATTACTTGTCTTAATTCTAAATTTATAACCTAGTGATTCCCAAAATTATATAATATCATCTTTACCTTTAGATACAATATCATTAACAAATACTCTTTCAAATTTTATCATATTTGAGTTATCCTTTTTATTTTTAATTCCGTGAACACATTCCAAATAATAGGAATAAGGTAAATTAAAAATATATATGGAAACCCCATAAAAAAATCGATAACCATTAAACCTGACACAAGAAATGTGAACTCATAACTAAGTATTACAATATACACGATGATCATATATAGCATAAACATTGTTGTAAGAACTAATGATTTAACGAGTGATAGACTAAAACCTAGTTCTTGATATCTTCTTATGCTTTCTTCTTTTGTCTGTTTTTCAATGTCATCATTTTTCTTCATCTTTGCATTTGTAAAAAGGCCAATAGCTAAACTGAAGATAGAGAAAATCGAAAAGTATTCCTTTGTTCTTCCTTGACTGTTTCGTGTGATTGTGTTGTTTATGAGATCATATCCACCTTTTTCATATAGTTTAAGATGCAAGTCATCATCAACAAGAATTTTTGCTTGAATAACTGCATGTGGTAACGCAACAAAATAATTAATATTATCGTTTTGCATAATTATACAATCATCTATATCATCATAATCTTTGATGATGCCCACAATTTTATATGAAATTTCATTAATTTCTATGTTTTTGTTTATGCTATCAAGAGATTGAAACAACTCTAATGATATTTTTTCAGATATGACGACTTCATCAGAGTTGCTAAATGGTTCACCCTCGATAAATTCAAGACTGTAAAAGTTATCATCGTTAGATATAAAAGATATATTCATTGTACCAACATTAAAAATGTTTTCATCAGCAAAAATAAGATCATATTCATTTTCATCAACATCATATGAAAAAAATGTTCTACTTACATTTATTTCCATATCAAAACTTATATCATTTTCACTTGCATATTTTTCATACATATTCAAATTTATATATCCAATATCTTGAGGGATTCTATACTCCTGATTGATAAATATTAATGACCCTACAAAAAAAACAAGATAATAACCTCCTATTAGAAGAGTTAACCTAATAAAGGTACTGAATAATCTTGACTCTTTGGTTTCTTTCTTGTCTATTTTCATATAGTGGTCCATATCACTGCCCCCCCTGGTAGTTAAGTATTATATTTATTATAGCATAGGCATACCCTATTAAGGAGATTACATTTAAAATAGAGTGATTTATTGATGAGAATTTCCTTTATAATATACATCATTCGTAAACCTAATCGGGAGTAACTTCTTAGGTGCATATTTATTAACAACATCTAAAATTTTATCGTTACTTGCGAGAAATATATTATCTCTTTTTAATCGGTATTTGGATATCTCCCAAAAACCACTACCTTTAATGACTATCTTGGATTCAGAAAAGAAAAGCCATCCTTGTGTTGGTGTGTTAATCATCGCAATATCTTTGATTTCTTCCCAACTCAATTTCTTTTTCATCCATAATAGTCTTCTTTCTATACCAACTTCGCTTATCCTAACACTTGGTAATAGATATAGAAATGCCCATATCCACAATCCTAATGGCAAAATAAAGAGCATGATAGCTCCAATGATAATGACTCCGGTTGTAACAGTTTCATTTCTTCCAACTGTCATCATCAAAATGTACATAGTCAATGAAATTGGCATCATGACACTTATAAATATAAACACAGGTAAGAACACAATAAACGTGTGTTTTTCTTTTTTTATAGGAAACTCCTTCATATCATTTACGACTAAAACTTGATTTCAATCCTTTTTCTTTAACTATAGCAATAAAATTCCAAAGAAACGCAACTATAAATAGTGGAAATACAACTTTTTCTGCAATACTCATCAATTGCCAAATATCCTCAGACACTTTTACAAAATTGCCATGATCAGATAAGTAAAATGAACCTATTTCATAGTTTTCATAAGATTCTCTTGCATAAGCATCGCTTGCTGCTGAACCACCATATGTAACGTTTAAGCCAAAAAAACCCAAAAATGAAAGAAAGGCAATAGCAGCTAAAGTAATTCTTATCATATCAATAGGCTTTTCTTTAACAAAGGGTGCATCCATTTTTTTATTCATAAAATAATATCTGATGTAACTAACAATCGCGACCACTGTTACCAAAATTGCAAAGATTAGTGCAGGCAAACTTGGATATATGATATAAATATACCAAGCTAATGCTACAAAAGCTATACTTAATAAATATCCAATGATTTTAATATACATTGCTAACCCCCAAATACATATCGCAAGTTTTATATTTACAATCATTATACAATTTTTTATTGCTTTGAGCAATTATTGATATGAAATACATTGTAATCCCTTAATGAACATAGTAAAATAAGGAAAACAACTCATTATATATTGGAAAGGTATAGCGTATATCTATATGCAAATCAAATCAACTATGAATAAATTAATCAAACCTAAAAAACTAAATCCTGGTGATACCGTAGCTGCTGTAAGTTTATCATGGGGTGGTGCTGGTGATCCAAACATTACTTGGCGCTATGACCTCGCTAAAAAGAGATTAAAAGAACTCTTTGATATCAATCTAGTAGAAATGCCTCATACACTCAAAAGCCCTGAATTCGTCTATAATCACCCTAAAGAAAGAGCTATGGATTTAATGGCTGCATTTAAAGATCCAAATGTTAAAGCAATCTTTTCTACCATCGGTGGTGATGATAGTATTAGAATGCTTCCATACATAGATTTTGATGTGATTAAAAATAATCCTAAAATCTTTATTGGCTACTCAGATACGACAGTTACTCATTTCATGTGTTTGAAAGCTGGAATAAGTAGTTTTTATGGGCCATCGTTGTTAGCTGAGTTTGCAGAAAATGTAACCATGCATGATTATACACTAAAGCATTTAGAAAAATCTTTATTTGATACTTCCATCATCGGAGAAATAAAACCTTCTTCTTATTGGATAGATCAACACTTAAGATGGGATGCATCTAACAAAGATATCAAAAGACATCAAGCACCAAATGAAGGTTATGAGCTTCTGCAGGGTAAAGATATTGTTAGAGGTAGACTCATTGGTGGATGTATTGAAGTTTTAGAAATGATCAAAGGTACAACCCTTTGGCCATCTCTTAATGAATGGAATGATACCATATTATTTTTAGAAACTTCAGAAGAAAAGCCAACACCCGATTATATCGAATATTGGCTTAGAAATTATGGAGCGATTGGTATTTTAGATCGTATTAAAGGTATTGTTATTGGTAAACCTTTTGAAATGAAATATTATGACGAATATAAACAAAGCATTTTAAAAATAGTACGAGATGAATATAAATTAAAAGATTTACCCATTTTATACAACTTAAATTTTGGACACACAGCACCAATGATTACTATCCCTTATGGAGCAAAAGCAACCATTGATTGTGAAAAGAAAACTTTGATTATCGATGATACTAGTGTTGCAGATTAATAGATATAACAAAAAGGACATGTCAAATGTCCTTTTATTTTGCTTGATCATGATATCTATGTAATATCATTTTCTTTATCAGTTCTTTTGGTAGTTCTTGACTATGCTGAAATTGAATGGTGCCTTTTGATAATTTATAATCTTTAAGTTCATCTATAAAAGCTTCAATGGTTTGTGGTGTAGGATAAAATCCTATATGATTCTTAAATCCTGCAATCATAATCTTCTTATCATTTTTTGCATTTGGAACAAGTTCATATGCAGGCACACCATATCCCCAAGATTCTGTTGCAGATGGAATGGTTTCTCTAAAGATTTGTCTCAACTCTTGGAGCATCTCTTTTCCTCTTGGTGGTTGATCATCAAAATATTCATCCCATGATTGATACTTTTTCATATACACACCTCTACTCTACTTAATATACACTATGAAACGTTATATAGATATTATATCCATGTTCAATAATAATTAGTGCAAATAAAGCATAATATACCCAAGTAAATGTTTCATTAGGTGATAAATTCATGATATTTCTAAAAGAAAATAAAGCAATTATACCTAGAATAGGAACAACTACATTCATAAATTTAGTTATACCATCATAATAGCTTGTTGAATAAAACTTACTGAAAATTGCATTAAAAGGTACTAGTATAATGAAATATATTAATGATAATAACAAAAATGTTCCCCATGAACCTACTAAAGAAAGAACATTATAGTCATATAATTCACCCTTAGCAACCGGTAAGAACAAGAAAACAATACCGATAACTCCAAAGCCTAATAATATCCATTTTTTTTCGCTAATAACATCTGCCATGATGAGAACCTCCTTTATTGCATATATATGTTGTAAGCATATTCAGCGAGTTCTTTTATATCATTTTTATTTTTAACCATAAATGATTTATATGCCCTTTTTTTCGCATAAATAATTTTCATACGCTTCATTGCTATAGTCTGCTTCTTACTACTTGTGATATGAGAATATGACTCATAGATATCTGAATACACAATATCTGTAACAAAACGACTTACCATTAAACTTAAAACATCATCTTTAGTTGCATGTGAATAATCAGTTTCTTTAACCAGCATGATACCGAAAAGAAACATCCCAATGGTTGATCCTTGATTCATCGTTGAAAAATAAAAATTAAGTCCAAATGAGGCAATGATCAATATCCCAAAAAATATTTGCTCTTTGAAATCAAATCCATCACTAATAAGAAATGTAAAGAAAACAAACATAGGAATCATAACACATAAAACAATATCCAAAAAAACAGCTATAGTGATTCTTCCCCATCCAGGAATTGTTTGATACAGTTCTTGTTGCAGATCATAATGTTTTTGATCGTAAAATCTTTTTTCTAATAAAGCTTCTTCAGTCATATGTGTTCCTCCACAAGGTTTTATAGTATATAGATTCTATAATAATTTTATCATTTTGAGTATGATCTTGCAGATCCACACTGCGGACATTTCTTATCATTTTTACTCATAAATGATCCACAATATAAACAATAATCTGGTTTTAGTTCTTGATTGTTTATTTGTTGAGTAGACTTGCTTTGATACTCACTTTCATATGTTTGATGTAATTCCATATTTTTAAAATAGTATACAAGTGATCCCACTAAAGCAAAGATGAGAATGCCTCCTACTGTAAATGAAATGTTTCTTAATCTGCTAGCTTCTATATAACTGCCATCATCTGATAATTCAAAATCCATATAATCCGCATTAATTGAATCTGTTCTTGATGTTAATGGTAATCTATCAACAACAATAAGAATTTGTCCACTTCTAAAAATTCTAGAAGCCTCCTCTGCTGTATAGATTGAATATGTATACCCATCTTCATACCATAGATCATAACCAGTAACGTTAAGTTTATAAGTGATATAATATTTTCCACCTTCACCTAGAAATTGGTTAGTAACTTCAGCAGTGATATATTGATTTGGTTCAGCAGTTTCAATCATATTGAAATAATATAATTGATCGTTTTTGATTTGATTCACTTGTGATTGCTGTATGAAAAAGAGCGCTCCACATACAATAAGAGCGAAAACTAAAAAAGATATCAATGAACCTATTCTAGAATTGCTGTAGTATCTCGTTGGTCTTCCATAATATGATCTTCCATAAATAGAATATCTATTTCTTTGGTAGTAAGTGTTATTGCGGTTGTTAGAGGTGAATTTAAAACCACTTGATCTTCCAGCTCTAGAACCTCCAAAGCTGTGACCACCTCTACTTCCACCATGTGAACCTGATGGCATATGTAAGTCCTCCTTATATGCTTAATAATAATAGAATCAAAAATATTGCGTGAAATTTACTCAATTAATTATTGGAAATCAAGATTACACTAACTCAATGCTTTAAAATTGAGTTTTTTGCTAGGTTTTCATTATACATTACAAATGCGCTACCAGTTCCATCATCCTCAGGATTACAAGGCCAGATTGGGCTTAATAATTTGTTATTAAAAATCCAATCACTATTCTTTATTTCAAACAATTTATTATTTGATCGAATAAACTCTAGTAAATCTATCCCTCTATCAAATTTTTGCTTTTTCATAAATATAAATGCGAATGGATAAAAATATAAACTGGATAACATACCCACAGGGAGTGAAACTGCATTTTGAAATATCTGACCCACTGAATAATTTTTAAAAACAAAAATTGTATCTTTGTGTGGATATAAAAACATAAATAAAGAGTAATTTTTAAGAATACTATTCTTTTTATCTAAATAATAGTTTGTCATTTCATTGTCAAATACTGATTTTTGATAGTATGGTGTTGCTGATAAAAAATGTCCAAATATGGCTTTAACTATTTTTTTAGTATCAATAGTTTTATCTAAAGATGTATCGCCATCAATTGATGATATAGCAATATTTCTAAGTTTAGCTAATTCAACATCGTATTTGCTACCTAAAACATTATTGCATTTACCACATATATTCTTATTTTTTACACCATTTTGCGAATGTGTTTTTTTAAACTGTAATTTAGGATCGGAAACAAACTGCTGGAAAGAATAAAAATATACATCTTGATTGTTACCACAACTTTGTGGTGGTATATGATCATGGCTCAATTTCCCATAATCACCGCATATCGAACAATAATCATAATTCTTGCTCATATTTTACTCCTCATCATAATGATTCCCAAAAATCGAAATATCCTCAATTTTAAGAATAAGATCTTGCAATTCTTCTATAGTGTTCTGAGAAACCCTAGGTTCTTTACCGTGAACAATCAAATTTCTTAGTCTTCTCATTTCATCAATTCTATCTATAAGATCAGTATCTAATTCTTTGCTATTTCGTAAAAATTTAAGTTTATTCCAAATGCTATTGTTCAATTTATTACTATTATATAGGTTGAATTTACTATTTTGGGAACTCAAATTAATTAAATTTTCTAACTTATTCCATAAGCTTAAAAATTCAGCAACATCCCCCGTTTGCTTGTTATTATTTTTTTCAATTTCTTCATATAACGTTTTAATGGACTTCTCATTTTTCTCAGGATCTGCGACATTGAATATGAATATAATAATATATAACAACACCAATAACAGCAAAAGAAAGCCTAAAGATCCAAAAAGATTATTAAAACTATTAAGATTTTCACTCACAGTAATTATATTTAACAATGAAACTGAAACAGCAATAAAAAGAACTACTCCCATTCTACATACCATATTAAAGTAATTGCTTTTTAATTCTTTAACTATATCAATTAATGTATCATCTTCGTCCACTGATTTGTCCAAACGTTCAACTAAGAATACATATCCAGCCATAGTTAAACCAAATAATCCCGCTAAAGTTTGAGCACCAGTTGAGAAAAGATAGAAAATATTATTTTTTTCATTAAAGAAACTGATTGGCTGTTTTATAAATGTTTCATTTAGTATGATTAAAATTAGACCTAATAAAAATGTTAAATCTACCATTATATACTCTTTGATAAGTAGTCTGACTTTATTTTTGTCATCCATTTTGATACCCCCAATATTATTTATAAGTCTTAATATAGCATTAATTAAAGAATTATTATATCTTTCAAAAGTGTTTACTAGAGAACTAAATAAATGTATATTCATGATAACCTACTGTTATCAAAATAGTGATATTAAATTGCTACACTATATTTTTAATCTACTTAATTGACTTCCAGATTTATAGTTTATAAACAATACTTTTAATTACATTTTGAAGGTTTAATTAAGACAAATCTCATCTTTTTACAGCTGGCTTCTTTACTATACATATGAACATTAAATTACTTCAAAATCTAAATACTGTTATTAAAATTTTTACTCTGATCTACGACTTAACATTTTTTTTCAGGTTGATTAAATTTAATTCACTCATATTCTTTATGCTTATGTCCAAAACAACGCTCTTAAAATAAAGAACCCTTGAATAAGTCCCCCTACAAAAAAACCAGCTAACGCTCCACCAGCCGCATGTGGTTTATCCTTATTCCAAACAACTCCAATCGCTAATCCTGCTTGTGGAAACAACAAGCCTAAAAAGAAGAATGCCAAACTATTGGTTCCTTCCAGTTCAATACTTATTTTTTTTCTTGCATCTGTAACTCTTGTTCCACACTCTAGACAAACTAATTGCCCACTTCTTAATTCTGCTCCACAACCTTTACATGTGCTCATTTGAAATCCCCCCTATATATTTTTATAATTGTTTTTTTCTTCTTCTTGGATTGATATAAACATTCAAAGCTTCTTTGATTGTCTTGATTTCAATGCTTCCTTTTTCTGCAGATTCGCCATCTGCATTCCATACAACATTATCTTCTGTTGTTATTTTAAAGTGATCACTCACTAAATGGAAATCTTCTCTTAATTTCTTTCCACCTCTAATGAATGAGGATAATAATCTAAATCTTCTAAATTTTCTTCTACTCGTAAATATTCTTAACTCAAATAAGCCATCATTTAATTTACTCTTAGAAAAATTTACTAATCTCATACCACCAACACGATTAGAGTTTAAACCTAAAACCATCATACAATCGGTTTCTAAAACTTTGTCATTATACTCTATTTTAACTGGATAATTATAATCTTGTACAAAATCTTTCATAGCCGCAAACACATAAGCTAAATATCCATATTTTTTAACACGTCTTCTTGAAACATCATAACTAACTTTAGATAAAACACCACTAGCTGCTGTATATACAAAATATCTATCGTTCATCATATTAATATCTATTTTAACTGGATCATTTTTTAAATACATTCTAAGTGCACACGTCAATATTCTAGGTACACCTAATATAGATGCAATATCATTTGCAGTGCCACTTGGTAAAATACCTAATGCCGGTCTAACATCAGATTTCATCATGCCGTTAACAACTTCATTAACAGTACCATCTCCGCCTGCAACAAAAAAAACATCATAATCTTTTGCTGCTTTATAGGCTTTCTCTTTTAAGTCTCCTGATTTTTTTGATTCATAGACATCAAGACAAAAACCTCTTTTTTCAAAAAAAGATTTGATGTGTTTAACTTTATGTTTAAATGTAGATCTTCCACTAACGGGATTGTACATTAATAAATATCTCATGGATTCGCCCCTTTATCGTATTTTATCACAAAAACAAGAAGTAAAAAAGAGCCCTTAGACTCTTTCATTAAAAACAACGTTAGTTACGATAAACTGATACCAATGATAGTCCCCATCTTCCAACTTCCAAATGACTTTACCTTCAGTGGGTAATTTAAATCCCGAGAAATCTTTAATACCATTCATGTCTATATGCCATGGTTTTAATTGATAGATACCATCAAACTCACCATATCTTAATGCTTCAAAAGAAATCATATGACCTTCATCATTAAACTCAAAAATGCCCTCAGCTGTAATATCTTTATAACTCATTATTGCTTTGGCATGATGATCATCTATGTCTTCCCATGTTATATAATCATTTAATGCCGCTGTTGGTACCCAACATATTTCAGCTAAATATCTGATAAGTGTACCTTGATCTATTTCTAAACCTTTACTATCTACAACTTTTAAGAAACTCATGACTTTAATGAGCATTTCACCTTGCCCGTAGATATATTTATCTCTACCTGAAATATGAACACCAGGCATCATTTTAACTAAAACCTTCCAAATAAACCCCGGTTCTTTTGTTGTTACATATTGTTTAGCGGTAGCTTTCATCCAAGGCTTATCTTGTCCAAGTCTCATCTTTATATCTTGTGTCATATAAGCTTTATCAATCGGTTGTTGATGTTTGATATTATGGAGTCTTAACCACTTTTTGACTGGTTTTGGTAATTTCTCTATTTTATCTAAATCTAAGTTTTCTTCATGTGACACCAAATCCAATAATACTTTTGTCTCTTTTTTAAACTGATTGTTAAAAAGGACTCTGCTCACAAAACCAATGATCCATATCAAAACAAGTAACCCTAAAATTCCTAATAAAATATACAAAGCTATATCTAACATTTAATCAACTCTTTTCCTTATTCAACTACATTATACCAAAAACACAATTCAAATTAAGCATAAGAAAAGAGATTGACTCGTCAAAGGACAAATCAATCTCCGCTTCATATCTCTTTATAGGGGATATTAGATATTTTTAAATATGATAGCTGTACCCATACCGCCACCAATACATAAAGATGCTAAACCTAACTTCTCATTACGTTTTTTCATCTCATGAATCAGTGTGACAACAATACGTGCACCACTAGCGCCAACTGGATGACCGATCGCAATCGCTCCACCATTGACATTTGTTTTTCCTAATAACTGATCATAATTCACACCTAAATCAGAAGATAAACACTTCATGACACCGATGCTTTGAGCAGCAAAGGCTTCATTTAATTCTAATAATCCAATCTCATCTAGTTTTAAATTTGATCGATTTAATACATTTTTAACTGCTCCAACAGGTCCTAATCCCATAAACTTAGGATCAACGCCTGCTTGATCAACTTCGATAATTTCTACAAGCGGTGTTAAATCATATTTCTTAACAGCTTCTTCACTAGCAAGCATAACATATGCAGCACCATCATTAATACCTGATGCATTACCTGCAGTGACACTACCATCTTTTTTAAATGCGGCTCTTAATGTTCCTAATTTTTCTAAAGTTGTCTTTCTGTTTGGATATTCATCTTTATTAAAATGAACAACATCTCTACCAACTTTAACATCAAGACCTACAACTTCATCATCAAAACGACCTTCATCAACAGACTTAATCGCTTTAACTTGTGACTGATAAGCAAAAGTATCTTGTTCTTCTCTAGAAATTTGATATTTTTCTGCAATATTTTCAGCAGTAATGCCCATATGAATACCATCATATGCATCAATTAATGCATCATAGATCATATGATCAATCACTTCTAAATTACCCATCTTATATCCACTTCTACCTTTAGCAGGGATTAAATGCGGTGCTTGACTCATGGATTCAGTACCACCAGCAATCACTAAATGTTCCCATCCAGCTTTAATCTTTAAAAAGCCGTCCATGATTGCTTTCATACCTGATCCACAAACCATATTGATTGCATATCCAGGAATTTCAACAGGTAAACCTGCTTTAATCGCAACTTGTCGTCCAATGCCTTGT
Organism: Tenericutes bacterium MO-XQ; assembly: GCA_002838185.1. Classification (GTDB taxonomy): domain Bacteria; phylum Bacillota_I; class Bacilli_A; order Acholeplasmatales; family Acholeplasmataceae; genus Mariniplasma. The sequence continues at coordinate 1,951,443 of CP017948.1, forward strand.
CCTTGACCAGCAGGTAAAATATTTCCAGAAATTACTTCATCGATATCTTTTGAATCTACTTTTGTATCAACTAATAATTGTTTAACGACTGCTGCACCAAACTCAGATGGAGACGTATTAGATAAAGATCCTAAAAAACTTCCAACTGCAGTTCTCTTAGCAGCAACTACATATACTTTAGACATATACTTAACCTTCTATTAAAGAAGAATTAAACCTAAACCGATGATAACACCAGAGTATAGTAAAACCATTAAACAGTAACCCATAATATTCTTAGCACCAAGCTTAGCAATACCTAATACTGGTAAAGCCCAGAATGGTTGAATCATATTTGTCCAAGCATCACCCCAAGCGATTGCCATTGCTGTTTTAGCAGTATCAACACCTAGTGTAACTGCTGCAGGCATCATAATTGGAGCTTGTACAGCCCATTGTCCACCACCTGATGGTACGAAGATATTAACGATACCAGCAGATAAGAAGCTAAATAATGGGAAAGTTGTACCATTTGAAACATTAACGAAGAAATCAGAAATAGCACCAGCAAGTGATACATTATTTTCTAAACCTTTGTAAGTCATCATACCCATAATACCAGCGTAGAATGGGAATTGTAATAAGATACCACCAACACTCTTAGCTGCACTATTAACAGCTTTAACTGTATTAATTGGCGTACCATGTAATAAGATTGCTGCGAATAAGAAAATGAAAATTACGATATTTAATCCTAAGTTAAATCCATTTTCAACGAAATATAAAATAATGAACGTAAAGCCCATAGCTGATAATACATAGTTAATAATTCTACTATTTTCTAATTTTTCAGCAGGAGTCATTTCAGCTCTTGGTTTCATAGGCGCTACTGGTTCGTCTTCTAATAATGCTGGATCAACAGTCTTAACTTTGTCACCTTTTGGATGCATTAAAGCTAAAAGAATAGGTAATGTAACCAGAATTACAGCAACGATAATTAAGTTAAAACTTGAGAAAATAGTTTGGCTAGTTGGAATAGCTGCAGTTATTGCACCATTCGTTTGTCCAACTAAATCTGTTGCACTTGATGCAAGTGTCAAAGGAATAGATCCTGACATACCAGCATGCCAAATTAAGAAGCCTGAATAAGCAGCAGCAATTAATAAAGGATAGTCAACACCTTTAACACGTTTTGCTACTTCTTTAGCAAAAATCGCACCGATAACTAGACCAAAGCCCCAGTTAATAAATGATGCTACTAAACCAATAACAGATACCCAAATGATTGCTTGAATCTTATTCTTTGGAATAGATGCTAGCTTACCTAAACCTTTTTTAAATAAAGGTGCAGTTGCTAAAATTGTACCTGTCACTAAAATCATTGCCATTTGCATAGAAAATTGCAACAAGCTCCAGAATCCACCATACCAAGCTTCAATAATTGTTAGTGGACCTGATTGAGTTGTAATCATTGCTACTAAAAATACTACAAACGTTAAGATGATCGCAAAGATGTATGGATCCGGTAAAAATCTTTCAACAAGTTTTACAGAACCTTGAGTCATTTTATCAAAAATCTTTTTCATGTTCTTTCTCCTTATATTTCCATTTCTTTTATATTTTCACTAATAATTAGTGTTGCTTCTGTGTTCTTTTGAACTTCTTCAACAGTAACACCAGGTGCTAATTCTTTTAAAACAATGCCTTGATCTGTTACTTCCATAACACCTAATTCAGTAACAATCATGTCGACTTCTTTTACAGCTGTAAATGGTAATGTACAACGTTTTAATATTTTTGGAGTATCTTTTGATGTGTGTTGCATCGCAACAATCACTTTCTTAGCTCCAACTAATAAATCCATTGCACCACCCATGCCAGGAACCATTTTTCCTGGAATGATCCAATTTGCGATATTACCTTCTTCGTCCACTTGAAGTGAACCTAAAACTGTAATATCTACATGTCCACCACGAATAATACCAAATGATGTTGCACTATCAAAGAAAACACCACCAGTTGTCATCGTTACAGGTTTTCCACCTGCATTTGTTAAATCCCAATCTTCATGATCAGCATCAGGTACTGGACCTAATCCTAACATCCCATTTTCAGATTGAAAGGTAATATCTAAACTATGATCAACATAGTTTGCTACCATTGTAGGAAGACCAATACCTAAGTTAACAACATCTCCATCTTTTAATTCTTTTGCTACACGTCTAGCAATCAGTTCTTTTGGATTCATTGTTTACCTCCTTCAACGATATAATCAACAAAAATATGTGGTGTAATGATATGATCAGGATTAATATCTCCTATTTCCACAATTTTTCTTGCTTGTACGACAACATGTTCACAAGCTGTAGCCATAAGTGGATTAAAATTTCTTATGGTTTTGCTATAAACAACATTGCCTTTCTTGTCTACAACATGTCCTAATAAAAATGCAAAGTCAGCTTTAAGTGGTTTTTCTAATAAGTATTTCTTACCATCCACTTCAATCACATCTTTGCCTTCTTCAACAATCGTTCCGATGCCAGTAGGGGTTAGAAATCCACCTAAACCTGTTCCACCTGCACGTATACGCTCAGCTAAAGTTCCTTGAGGTACAAGATCAACAATCATCGAGCCATCAGTCATTTTTTGTCCCGCAACAGGATTTAAACCAATATGTGATGCAATGAGTTTTTTAACTTTACCTGCTTCAATGAGTTTACCAACACCAACACCTGGTAAGCCTGCATCATTACAGATAATCGTTAAATCTTTCACATCAGTTAAAAGCAGTTCATCAATGATTTCTTCTGCTGTACCAATGTTCATAAACCCACCAACCATGATACTTGCGCCATCAAAAATTTTAGCAACAAAATCTTTTTTAGAGATCAGTTTGTTCATTTTTCAACGTATTCCTTTCTTAAATTATATGTAAGTACTTACTTACATTATAGAGCTTTTTATTTTTGATTACAAGCGTTTTCAGAAAAAAAGTCAAAAAAAAGAACTGCTTGGCTAGCAGTTCTATTCTTTAACGTATAATCTAATCAGATCTTCTTCAAAAGTTTCTATGAGTGTCTTATAGTTAGCGTTATCATAAATCGAGTTCGCGTGAACTTTTAATGTAAATATACCCATAATCATAGAAACGATTGAAGTTGCAACTAAATACGGATCTCCGGTGAACTTACCTTCTTCTACTTTTTTAACAAAGTAGTCTTTCATAAATTCAGTATAGTCAATCGTATTTGTAAATTTTAATCCTTCTTCATCTATCTCTCTAATTTGGATTAAATACATCTTTATATTGTTTTGTAAAAACATGTAATATGTATCAGTAAAAATCTTAATATCTTTTTTTAAATCTCCTGTTAAGTCGTGGGCAATTTTATCAACAATATTACCTTCATATGCAAAGTGTCTAATCACTGCTTGTAATAAGTTACTCTTACTTTTAAATGTTCTAAATAAAGTGAGTTCGTTGACCCCAGCTTGTTCTGCAATCTTTCTTGTTGATACACCTGAATATCCATATTCAGAAAATAATTTTGTTGCAGCAAGAAGAATTCTCTTTTCTGTCGCTTTCATATGTAAACCTTCCTTTTTGCTTGTTATCACTATAATTATATCACTTATTTCATACAAAACCATGTCGTTATCTGATAATAATGCTTTTATGAAACAAAAATATACAAAAAAACTTAACCATTAATTGGTTAAGTTTTATTTATTTTAAATATGTATTGGTTTATCTACAGCACCATGTGCAGCTTCCATAATGACTTCTGAAAGTGTTGGATGTGGATGAACGGTATTTGCAACTTCATAAGCTGTACCTTCAAGTTCCATCGTTACACCTAATTCAGCGATTAAATCTGATGCATTATAAGCTAGAATATGAGCGCCAAGTATTTCTTTATACTTATCGCTTACTAACAACTTAACAAATCCATCTTTTTCATTATCTGCTAATGCTTTACCACTTGCAAGCAGTGGGAAAGTAGATGCTTTATAGGTAATCCCTTTTTCTTTTAATTCTTTTTCAGTATATCCAACAGATGCAATTTCAGGTGAACCATAAACAGCATTTGGCATGCGGTTATAATTCATTTTCTTATCATGACCTAAAATATTCTCAACTGCAACGATCCCTTCATGAGATGCAACATGCGCTAACATGTATTTACCGTTCACATCACCAATGGCATAAACATTAGGCACACTAGTCTTAAGTCTTTCATCAGTAACAATCGCTCCACGTTCCATCTTAAGATTTAACGCTTCTAACCCTTGTGAGTTAGCTTTCATACCAACACTGACTAATATACTATCTGCTTTAACTTTTTCTTCTTTGCCATCTAATAGATAAACAACATCCTTACCCTTAACAGCTTTAACTTCTGCATTTACAAAAATCTCAATACCTTCGCGTTTTAAAATCTTTGTATATTGGGTTCTAATGTCATCATCCATCATTGGAACGATACCATCAAGTTTTTCAATAATCGTCACTTTTGATCCTAATGAACTAAAGATAGTCGCAAACTCAACACCAATAACGCCGCCACCAATAATGACTAAGTTCTTAGGTGCTTCTTCAATTTGTAACATTTCTCTTGAAGTTCGAGCAAATCCTTTTTCATATGCATCTTTTAATCCATCAATTGGTGGAACAATTGGAGATGCACCGGTTGCTAAAATCAGGTTTTTGCATTCTAAAGTTTCACCGTTGACTTCAACTTTATTTTTCGCAACAACTTTACCTAATCCATTAAAGACTTCAACACCATTTTTCTTAAGTAAACCTGCAACACCTGTGGTTAATTTTTTAACGACAAGATTTTTTCTCTTTAACATTTGCGTCCAATCAAAACCGATATTGCCATCAATGGTAACACCATAATCTTTCGCATGATTTAAAGTTTTATAAACCTTAGCATTTTTTAATAATGTTTTTGTTGGAATACAACCATGATTTAAACAAATGCCGCCAACAACTTCTTTTTCTACAAGTGCAACCTTTAAGTTATTTTGTGCAGCCTTGATAGCAGCCACATAACCGCCTGGTCCACCGCCTAATACAACAATATCATAAGTTTTCATAATCTACACCTCAACTTAATAATAACATCATTGGGTCAGATAATAAAGACTTAATTTCATTTAAGAATCTGCCAGCATCAGCGCCATCAATCACTCTATGATCAACTGCTAATGATAAAGGTAGAACATAGCTGATTTTTATTTCATCATTAACGACAACAGCTTTCTTTTCAATTTTACCAATACCTAAAATACCGACTTCAGGATGATTGATAATTGGTGTACCATATGCTACATTTGCAGCACCAAAGTTTGTGATACTAAATGTTGAATTTCTGAGTTGATCAAGTTGAACTTTTCTTTCAACTGTTGCATCTGCAACATCTCTAATTTCTTTTGCAAGTTCTAAAATACTCTTCTTATCAGCATTTTTGATATTTGGCACAATAAGGCCATCTTTTGTATCTACAGCCATACCGATATTATAGAATTTTTTAAGAACCATTTGTTCGTTTTCTTGATCAAAACTTGCATTGAAGTTAGGGAACTTCTTAAGTGCAAGTATGGTTGCTTTCATAATGAAAGCCATATAAGTTAACTTGATATCTTGAGCTGCTGCTTGTTCTTTGACTTTAGCACGAAGATCAACAAGTTTATCTACAACAACTTCATCCATTAATACTGTATGTGGAATGATTTGTTTAGATATTGTCATTGATTTAACAATTGCTTTTCTTAATTTAGAAATCTTAACAAGTTCAACATCACCTTCAGTTGATACTTTAACATTTGGTATAGAGATACCAGATGATCTAGTTTCGCCTTTAGATTCTGCAGCTTTCTTAATATCTTCTTTTAATACTCTTCCGTTTTCACCAGTACCTTCAATTAACTTAATATCAACACCTAAATCTTTAGCAAGTTGTCTTGCTACAGGCGTTGCTAATACACGTTTATTTTCAGTACTTGTTTTTTTAGCACCACTATGTTCATTACTTGAAGCCATGATTGCAGAAGATACTTCGATTTCACCAATAACACCTTGTGGTTCATCTTCTTCCTCTTCAGCTACAGAAGCTTTTGTAGGTTCTTCCTTTGCTTCTTCTTTAGCTTCTTCTTTCTTTTCTTCTTTAACTTCACCACCGGTACCATCGTCGATCACAACTAACGTTTCACCAACATTAATTGTATCTCCTTCTTTGACACCTATTTTTGTGATGACGCCATCAACAGGAGCTGGTAATTCAGCATTAACTTTATCTGTTTCAACAATAACTAAAGTTTCGCCTTCTTTAACCTTATCTCCTTCTTTAAAATTCCATTTTAATATAACACCTTCATGGATACCTTCACCGATATCCGCGAATTTAAAATCATACATGAGTAGACCTCCTTAAAATTTAGCTACTTTTTTGATCTCAGCAGCGATTCTTTCTGGTTGTACGAAATGGAACATTTCGCCTTTTGCAAGCGGAACTGTAATATCAAAACCAGTAACTCTTGTTGGTGCAGCTTCTAAATATAAGAATGCTTTTTCATTAACTAATGACATTAATTCAGCACCAGGTCCATAAGTTTTAACCGCTTCTTGAACCACCAAGAAACGACCTGTCTTTTTAACAGATTCAATAATAGTTTCTTCATCAATAGGATTGATTGTTCTTAAGTCAATGAGTTCAACACTAATATTCTCGCCTTCTAAAAGCTTAAGTGCTTTTTCAGCTTCTCTCATCATTGCACCCCATGCAACAACAGTAATATCAGTACCTTCTTGAACAACTTTAGCTTTTCCAATAGGTATTCTATACATTTCTTCAGGTACATCTTGCTTACCTGAACGATAGATTCTTTTTGGTTCCATATAAATCACTGGATCTGGATCTTCGATTGCAGAAATCATTAAACCTTTCGCATCATATGGTGTTGAAGGCAGAACAACCTTTAATCCTGGAATATGACCTAATAATGTTTCTAAAGATTCACTATGGTGTTCTAATGCTCTAATACCGCCACCAACTGGGAATCTTACAACAATAGGTAATCCATATTTACCACGACTTCTATTTCTATATCTAGCCATATGAGTAACAATTTCTGTATATCCTGGGAAAACAAATCCATCAAATTGGATTTCTGCGACTGGACGAAGACCATTAATCGCCATGCCAATGGCATTACCTGTAATTGCAGCTTCTGCAATTGGTGTATCAAATACACGATCTTCTCCATATTTCTTTTGGAGACCTGCGGTTACTCTAAACACACCACCTTCATAGCCAGCATCTTCACCGAAAACGACAACTTTATCATCATCAGCCATTTTTTGATCTAAAGCTTGATTGATTGCTGTTAATAAATTTACGACTGCCATCTTATTTGCCTCCTTCTTCTAAAAACTTCTTATGAGTTTCATATTGTTCTTTTAATTGTGGTGTCATTTCTTCATATGTATATTGGAAGATATCAAGAAGTTCTGCTGAACCTGATTGTTCAACTTTCTTGAATGTGTCACCAACAAATTTACTATTTTCTTCTTCTAATTTTTGATCTTCTTCTTCGCTCCAATATCCTTTTTCAATTAAATATTTCTTGAATCTTTCAATTGGATCACGTTTTGCCCATAACTCAACTTCTTTATCATCACGATATAATGTAGGGTCATCAGAAGTTGTATGAGGTCCCATACGATATGTCACAGCTTCAATTAAAACTGGACCTTTACCGCTTCTTGCGTGTTCGATTGCTTCATGCATTGCAACATACATTGCTAATACGTCATTACCATCAACTTGCATACCTGGAATACCAAATGCAACAGCTTTTTGAGCTAAAGTTTCAGCTTTAGTCGCTTTTTTTCTAGGGGTAGAAATCGCGTATTGGTTATTTTGAATCATTGTAACTAGTGGTAAGTCATATGCAGCAGCAAAGTTCATACCTTCATAAAATTCACCGTGTGATGTACCACCATCACCGATTGCTGTAACTGCAACTTCATTCTTCTTTAAAATTTTTGAAGCATAAGCAATCCCTGAAGCATGGTTAACTTGTGAACCAATGATAATATTGATTGGTGTCACTTTAACGCCTTCATTGTAATGACTGCCCCATTCATTACCATACCAATAAAGATACACTTGTTCAAGTGTAACTCCTTTGTATAATAATACGTTTAAATCTCTAAATCCTGGAACATACCAGTCTTGTTCGTCCATTGCTGCAGCAGCACCTATTTGAGCACCTTCTTGTCCTCTATTTGGCGCATATGTAAGCATTCTTCCTTGTCTTTGATATTGCATCGCTTTAACGTCTGCAACTCTTCCAAGAGCCATTGTTTTATACATCTTTAATAGTGTTTTTTTATCTAGCTTAGGCTCTAAGTCTTTGTTAACAATTTTACCTTTTTCATCTAAGATTGATAATTGTTTTTTCTTAAGCGGATCATAGTCTTTAAAAAGCATATCTTCGCCCTCCTTCATTTACACTTGTATTATACTTGAGCAGAGTTTTTAATACAAAAGTTTTGCTTAAGGAGGAAGGCTTAATTATAGAATATATATTTTTCATCTTTACAAAGCCATTCTTCTTATTTATACGTTTTATATTTCAAAATAAAAAAATGGAAGATACTTTGTATCTTCCAAATTGTTTATTTTCTTTTTTCTAATCCTTTTTGTAAAATGAGAACCATTTCTCTAAGTGTTTTAGCTGCTACTGCAGTTGATGCACCACTTGGATCAAGCATTGGTGAAAGTTCTACAAAATCAGCTGCAACCAAATGGTTTAATTTTTCGAATTGGTCAAATGCCCAAAGCAAGTCTTTGTATTGCATACCACCTGGTTCAGGAGTTCCTGTACCTGGGAAGACTGCTGGATCTAAGACATCTAAATCAATGGTGATATAGACTGGAACATCTTTTAATTGTTCACAGATTTCATCTAATCCTTCAAAATCAAATTTTCTTTGATGGATATGCCCATTTTCTTTTTTAGCCCAATCAAATTCTGGTTTTTCACCACTTCTAATGCCAAATTGGAAAATCTTACCATCTCCAACAAACTTATGAACATGTCTCATAAATGTTGCGTGTGATAACTCTCTTCCAAAAAAGCTTTCTCTTAAATCAGTGTGTGCATCTAAGTGAATGATATGAAGATTTGGGTATTTCTCAAAAGTTGCTTTAATGACTGGATAACTTACTAAATGTTCACCACCAACCATCATTGGTATTTTGTTATCATCTAATATGTCTTTAGTTGTTTGATAAACAACATCAAGCGCATCTTCTACAGCACCAATTGGTAAATCAAGATCACCAATATCTGCAGTTTTAAACTCATTTAAATCTCTTTCTCTATAAGGTGAATACCATTCAACCCCAAAAGAATCTACTCGAATTGCATTACCTGCAAAACGCGTTCCAGGTCTAAATGATGTAGTTGCGTCCATAGGCACACTAAATATTACAACATCAGCCTCTTCATATGTAGATTTACAACTTTGGAATGATAAATCCACTTTTTCATATTTATTCATCGTCATCTTCGCTCCATTTCATCCAATATTCTTTATCAATGACTTTTATATATCCGCTTTCTGTATCACTTAAGATGACTGATCCACTTCTTTGATAGAAGTCTAAGTCATCTAAAATGTCTTGACTAATTACTTCACCAGGAATTACGATTGGAATACCTGGTGGGTAAATCATAATTGATTCAGCCGCAATCTCATCGACTGTTTGATAAATTGGTAAATACTTCTTAGGCGCGTGATACGCTTCTCTTGGTCTTGTATATGCTTCTGGATAACTATATTTAATCTTAGGCATAATTGGTTCAAGTTCCATTGGAAGATATGTTTCACTTAAAGCCTTTAGTGCTTCTACTAACTTATCTAAATCTTTTTGAGTTGTACCAATAGAGAGTACCGCTAAAATCAAATGTGTTTCAGCTAACTCAAGTTGTATATGATATGTATCAAATAATTCTTTATAGACATCAAATCCTGTAAGTCCTAAATCAGAAACTTTAACAATAATCTTTGTTTCATCATAATCAAAAGCATTTCTTGATTTGAAATATGCTTTTCCCAATGCTTTAAGCCCAGGGATTTGATTGATTTTCTCTCTTGTTTTACTAGCCATGTCAATGAGCTTAGGTATTTTGACAGGACCTTCAAAAACCATGTTTTTTCTTGCAACATCTAAACTTGCTAATAATAAACCTGATGGAGATGTTGATTGAATCATATTAATAGTTGATCTTAATCTAACATGATCCACTCTTGGACCTTGTGCAATTAAAATCGAACTTTGTGTTAGAGATCCCACTGTTTTATGAAGTGAACATGAAGCTAAGTCAGCTCCTGCTTCCATAGAACCTATCGGTAGTTGTTCTGAAAATGGGAAGTGTGAACCATGTGCTTCATCAACTAAAACTTTCATATCATATTCATGTGCAAGATTCACAATTTTTTCAAGATCACTTGTCACACCAAAATAAGTTGGGTTAATGACTAGAACACCCATCGCATCTGGATTTTCTTCGATCGCTTTTTTAACTTCTTCATAATCCATATGATTTGCGATGCCTAATTCTTGATCGATATATGGTTTAACAAAAATAGGTACGGCACCACTTAAGATGAGTGCATTAATCGCAGATTTATGCACATTTCTTGGAAGAATGATTTTTTCTTTAGCACGGCACGTTGACATAATCATCGCCAAAATACCCATGGTTGTTCCACCGGTTAAGAAATAAGATTTTTCCGCACCAAAAGCATCAGCCATCAGTTCAGAAGCTTCTAAAATAACGCCACTTGGGCGATTTAAATTATCTAAACCTCTAGGTGCATTCGCATCTAGTTTAAATACATTTTTACCAACAAAATCCATCATATCATTATCAACTTGTCCAAGTTTATGTCCTGGAACATCATGACTAATGGTATCACTTAAAGCATATGCCTTAAGTTTCGTGAAAAACGGTGTTATGTTGTGATCTTTTTTCATCTATGAACCACCTTTCAAAACATATTTATTTTAACACTTTTTACGTGTTTTTCAATATCAAACGCTAATAATGTGAAAAATCATCTATCTTTAACACTATCATATAATATGTTATAATATTTATAAATGAAAGGAGTAAACAAAATGAACTTAAACATATTTTTAACAACTACTCAAACCAATATATTATATACTTCTGGAATCGTCTTATTTGTGGCTCTAATACTGGTTTTAGAACATTTTTTATTGAAAAAAGATGAACGCATTAAAGGCTGGATTTTATTCATCATTTATTTAGTAACCTTCCTTGTTATTCTAGGATCCATACTTCTATTATTTCACCTATGGGGATTTGACATCGTAGATTATGCAAATTCAACATTATCCAACATAACAAATCTATTAACTGAAAGTATTGGAAGAATTGTTTCTAGTTTGATTATTTTGTTTGTTACATTTTTTATTCTTAAATTTAGTAAAAAAGGATTTAAAAGAATCGGGCAAAAAGAAGGTCCAAATCAAAAACGTAAAAAAACTGTTGGGAAATTATTATCAAGTGTAACTAGATATTCACTAGGCATTATTTCCATCATCATTATTTTATCTATTTGGGGTGTCAATGTTGGCCCAGCACTTGCAGGTCTTGGAATCGCTGGTTTAGTCATTGGTCTTGGTGCTCAAAAATTCATCAATGACTTAATTTCTGGTTTCTTCATCATCTTTGAACAACATTACGACATTGATGATGTCATTGAAGTTCAAGGTTTTAAAGGTGTTGTTACAGACATCGGTCTTAAAACAACTAGAATTAGAAATTGGAAGGGTGATGTCAAAATCATGGCAAATGGTGACATGACAAACCTTACTAACTTTTCTAGAAACTTCTCAGTTGCAGTTGTTGACTTTGGTATTGCTTATGAAGAAGACATTCAAAAAACATTTGATTTATTACAAGAATATCTACCTAAGTTTAGACCTACTCAAGCAGATATCATAGAAGATCCAATTAATCTAGGTGTTGTTTCTCTTGGCGCATCTAGTGTTGATATTAGAGTTATGGTTAAAACACTTAATGAGAAACATTATGGTATCGAAAGAGCTTTAAGAAAATTTATCAAAGATATGCTTGATGAACACGATGTGGAAATTCCATTCCCACAAGTTGTTGTTTCACATAAGGAAACTAAATAATTAAAAAAAAGAATGTTCGTTTGAACATTCTTTTTTCTATTTAATTGAACATTTCTTTGCATATGCACAACGATCACAGTAAGATTCATTTCTATGCTTAAACATATGATATATAACTCTTCCAGCCAAAAATCCTACAACAAGTAAAATGATGAAATCAGTTAAAGTAAACGTCATAATACCACCTCAAATATATGTAAGAATTGATACACAATGGTTGCAATCACCCAAGCAAGTCCTGTTTGGAAAAATACTGCTTTCCACATACGTTTCGTTGTTCCAAGTTCTCTTTTCATCGCACCGATTGCTCCAAAGCACGGTGCGCTAAATAAATTAAATACCATAAATGCATATGCTGAAGCTGGAGTAAAGAAACTAAATGCTTGACTGTTAAATATAAAGATACCATCAGTCACTTCTTCAGAATACCCAGCAATAATTGCCATAGACGCAACCACTTGTTCTTTAGCAACCAATCCCTGCATAGCAGAAACTGTTGCTTCCCAACTTAATTCGCCTAAGAATGGATACAATATCCATGAAAATATATTTCCCAGTTGTGCGAGCATTGACTGATCAGGATTTATACCATACTCAAATCTAAATGAGAAACTGAGTAAGAACCATACGATAATAGATGCTAATAATATAATTGATCCTGCTTGCTTAATAAATGCTAAAACTTTTTCACCAACATCTTTGAACATATATCCAAAATGTGGCATTTTATAGTTCGGAAGTTCAAGAATAAAACTAGAAGTTTTCCCTTTAAAAAGTAATTGTTTCATAATGAAAGCTGATGTAATAATCACAATCACCGCAAAGAAATATAAGCTTGCACTGACGATGCCAGAATAATCTCCAAAGAAATATCCAGCAAATAAAGTGATGATTGGTAATTTTGCACTACATGGAACAAAAGGTGTAAGCATAATGGTCATCTTTTTTTCTGTCTCATCATGAATGGTTCTTGCAGACATAATTGCTGGAACACTACATCCACTACCAATGATAAATGGAATCAGTGATTTTCCAGATAACCCAACTTTTTGAAATACTTTATCTAAGAAAAACGCAATACGACTCATATACCCTGATGATTCCAAAAATGAAATCAATAAAAATAAAATGGATAATTGAGGTAAAAAGGTTAAGATTGCTCCAACACCTGCTAAAATCCCATCAACAACTAAACTCTGTGACCAACTTGATGCGCCTAATGATGCTAGTGATACTTGTACCCACTCACTAAACATAGTGACATATTTATCAACAAAATCTACAGTCATCGATCCAAAAGGTCCAGCTGCTAAATAATAAACAGAAAACATAATGATAACAAATATCGGAATTGCTAGATATTTATTTAAAAAGATGCGATCAAGCTTATCAGTTGTTGTCATATGATCTTTATTTGATTGAATCGCTTCATCTCTAATAAACTCGATATATCGATATCTCTCATCAACAATCACTTGTTCCATATCTCTATGATAATTATTGCACATCGAACTCACGAGTTTTTTTGATCCATTTTGATGAAACTCATCAAAAGCTTCATCGCCTTCTAAAAGTTTAATCGCAATATATCTTTTATGTTTATGTGTTAACTCTTTTTCTAAAGTATTTAAACACTCTTCTAATCCATGATCATAAATATGGTCATAATTATTTTTTCTAAATGATCTTTGTTTAATGATTTGAATGAGATCGAATACACCAGTCTTTTTTAAAGCTGATATAGGGACCATTGTCGTATCTAGTTTTTCTTCTAAAAACTTATAATCGATTTTAATGCCTCTTTGAAGTGCAATATCACTCATATTTAAAGCTACTAATACAGGAATATCTAATTCTAATAATTGAGTTGTTAAATATAAAGATCTTTCAAGATTGGTTGAATCTAATATATTTAATATTAAATCTACATCCTCTTCAAATAAATAGTTCCGTGTGATTGATTCTTCTATCGTATAGGGTGTTAGTGAATAAACACCTGGTAGATCGATAATATCAAAATCAGTCGAACGAATTCGGCCTTCCTTTTTCTCAATCGTTACGCCTGGCCAATTTCCGATTTTTTGATTATTTCCAGTAAGTAAATTGAATAAAGTTGTTTTACCTGAGTTTTGGTTTCCTATAAGTGCTACTCTCATCACATAACCTCTACATCAATAAGCATTAAATCTTTTTTTCTAAGGCAAAGTTCAAAACCTCTAAGTTCAATATCATATGGATCTCCAAGAGGCGCAACTCTTTTAACTTTAATTTGTACACCTTCAGTGATGCCCATGTCTAATAATCTTCTTCTTAATGCTTTATCTATGGTATTAAGTTTAACGACTTTTGCTTTTTGACCAATAGATAAATCAGCCAAAACAGCTTTATCATTTTTTTTATACTTTATTTTTTTTGCCATTTGATACTTCTCCTCATCGTTGTGATTCAATTTCATTATATTGAAAACAAGTCTTAAGTCAAATAAATCTATAAACATTCTAATTATCGTTATAAATAAGCAAAATTAAATAAAAGGGACTGTAAAGAAATGAAGAATTAATTCTCTTCATGGACTACATAGTCCTTTTTTCTTTATAAATGTGGATAAATCATAAAAAATACCTGTTTTTGAGTATACTAAAAAGAGATTAGCTAAAATCTTTAGTTTTCAACTAGATAATCATTCGATGATTCTATACTTTTTCTTATGATATTTTGCTAAATTATACCCGATTGCGATGAGTGTAAGCTCAAACTTAACATTTTGAATACCACGACGTTTAAATCTTCTAAATTTCATAGCCTCTTTGATGACACCAAATGCCCCTTCAACTTGTATCGAACGTTGTGTTCTAAGTTCAATACCTAATGGTGATGTTAAGTTTTTGATCACTTCTTTTTGATAGGCTATATTTTCATCATTGATCTCTTTAGTTTTGCCACTTGGTAACTGGTAGACATCATTGCCTCGTTGATTATGATATAGATAGGTCAATCTCTCACCATTTTTCGCGATATAATCTTTTTTATCCTTGATTAAATCATGAGAGAAGTATGGGTCATTCATTCTTTTCTTATCTGATGTGTCTTTGCTATACATACTGTATTTTTGATATAACTGCATATTGCATGCTGTAATATATCTATAATTCATCAATCCGCCATATCCTGCATCTGCTACAGGATATAATGGATAACTGCCATATGCTTTCTTATAGCCTTCTAAAAAGGGGATTAATGTTTGATAATCATTTCGATCTTGATAAATATCTAAGTGTAGAATGTATTCATCAGATACTCCAATTTGTACATTATAACCTGGCTTTAACTGACTATTTCTCATATGGTCTTCTTTCATGTGCATAAATGTCGCGTCATGATCAGTTCTTGCACAGGAGTTTCTATTGGGACCTATCGTTTTGATAAAATCATTATATTCAAGTAGCTTTAAATGATAGTCCTTTATATGTTCATAATCCCTTTGTAGAACTGTTTTTCTTTGTCCTTTCCCATATACAAACTCTGTCCCTTGTTTTTTAAGTTCACGTCCTAGAAAGTCTAGAATCCTTTTTAGATATTCTACTTCATAGATATCATATACTGGAAAAAAGATATCCATCTGTTGATAGGTATCATTGAGTACTTTGATCTGTTTGGTGATTTTTTTATATAATTTATCGCGGAATTTTTCTAATGACTTTTTCCAGATAAAGGTGTATTTGTTTGCGTTCGCTTCAATCTTTGTGCCATCGATATAAAGTTTCTCTACATCTATATGTTCATCTTCAATCAAAAATTGATTGAGATCATAATAAATAGCTTCTAGATTTTTAATTAAATAGCGATCCATGAAATCTTTAATCGCTTGATGCGTTGGTTGTAGTTCGTCTATTAACCACATGATACGTAAATCATTTCTTGCTGCTTTTTCCATCGCTCTTAAACTTGTGATGTTTTCCATCTGGCAAAACAGTATTAATTTGAGCATATTGACTGGATCATAACCGATTCTTCCTCTTGGATCTCTTTCGGTTTTTAAGTACTTTTTGACCTCCAATTTTGAAAATACTTCGTCAAATGTTCTTACTTCACTATCAAATGGTATTAAAATGCCTGTAGATAGTGGTAATTTTAACTGTTTTGCGTTAAAATATACTTGATTTAATTGAGTACTTGACATACTTCAATTATACCAAAAAACCGGGTCTTTTAGGAGACTCGGTTTTTGTTTAGGTCTGTTTTATTTCTTTACAGGCTCTTTGCTTTATTCTTCTATAAAGTCGTATACATCTTTATTTCTACTTGGTTTATGGAATACTCGCTCTTTATTCTCATATCCTAAACAGATTGCATATAAGGGAGTATATCCTTCTTTTATACTCAATACTTTAGATGCGTTAGGATCTTTAAAATAATATTTAATGAGTTCCACCCATAAAGACCCTATATTCATTGAGGTTGCTGCTAATAATATATTTTCTATTGCTGCGCTACTATCTTCGACTGGTGAATACGCTTTTTCACTTACTGAAACTATAATAACCGTCGGAGCATGATGAAGCACATGATATCTTTCGTTATGTCCATACTTACTAATCCAGTCAATTTTAGATGTCTTCATATGTGTTTTTGCAATTTCACTCATATGGTTGATTAATGATTGGTCTCTAATAACGGTATATCTTACTGATTGGCTATTATGCCCACTTGGCGCTTCTATACCAGCTTCAATCAGTGTAATGATATCTTCTTTTGGAATTTGTTTATCTAAAAATTTTCTAACACTTTTTCGATTATGGATATTTTGTATAACTTCGTTCATATAATCACCTCTATCTATATCTTCACACATAGTTTAACAACTTGACTTCATCCAGTCAAGCAAGAGTAAAAAGAAAAAGGCTATTAGCCTTTATTCTTGATTCTTTTTGAAATACTTCTTATCATCATACATCATTAAATCTAAGTGTTCAAAGAAACTCGGTAGATCAACATATGTATGTTCATCATAGATACCTTTGCCTAGACTTAAACTAATTGAAAAATCATAAGGTGATTGTTTGTTAAAATCGTGTACAACAAGTTCAATCCTGTTCATAATTTCATTGACAACATCTTTTTTATCACTGATGATGACAATGACAAACTCATCACCACCAATTCTAAAGACATAATCTTGTGAACGAATCGTTGATTTTAATAATTTGGATACATGAACCAATATTTCATCACCGATACGATGACCATAAACATCATTAATGTTTTTAAAATCATTGATATCAACCATAATACCAGAAACGGTTAAGCTTTTTTGTTTCATATAAGATAGATCTCTAATAATTGTTTCATATTCTCTACGATTATATAAACCGGTTAAGAAATCTGTAGAAGTGATTCTTGACTGTATATAGATATAAATCAAGAGTTCTGAAATGACTAAACTGCTCCAAACCATATTTACATCATTAAATGCCATTAAGATTAAAGCTGCAATCACTGGTGGAATAGAAAAAAGCAATAATGGCCCAAACTCTTTTTTACGAACATGTTCTTTATTTTTTAAGACATCGTAATTAGCTAACATTAATGTTAAAAATGATGCAAGCACAACAATATAATGATTGCTACCTCTTGTAAAAACATTTGTTTCACTGATGTTAAATACTAAATCAGAAAAGTAACTTGCGATGACAAACCCGAAATTGATCATAAATATAATGCCAGGTATAATAGATAATTTAATTAATCGTTTTCGATTATTAAAAATTGTCATATCCACATAATACAACCACAAAAGACCAAACGTTGGTGGCAAAACAAAATACACACCAATACTAGTATGTAATATAATGCTTGCGACTATACCGTCATTTCCATTCAATAAGATAATGATAGAGTCTAGTACAATTAAAGTGAAATTCAAGCCAAGTAAGTAGAAGAACACTTTATTTATGTAGTTTTTCCAGTTAAGTTGTCTGATGAGTGAAAAAAATAAAATCACCAATACAACGCTCGATATGAGGTTCTTCTGTATCTCAATGAACAGTGCCACCACCCCCAAATACCTTATCATTATAATAACATAAAATGATAAAATATAACTTTCATTTTTATGTCTATTTAGTGAATTATTTAATACAATCTACTAAAATCACTAAAATTGTCATAAAATGATTGTCTTATGCCTGATTTCTTGATGTATATGATATATCATATAATGTTCTTTACTATTTTACCAAAAAACCATAGAAATCAAAATACAAATTATAAAAAGAATAAAGTGTTATTAAATTGATGCGATTTTTTCAACATATTTTTCAATATTAAACTTGCGTTCTAGTCCTTTATCGTTCATGTATCTCAATTTACCAAATATTTCTCTTTCTGTCCATGCGCGATCATGTTTACCAAAACACCACGCTACACCTGTATAACTGTTAGGATCTCTACCATCGATAAAATACTTATTATTTAAATATAAAATCGTCTCATAAGCTTTTTTGAATGAAGGAGACCATTCTATGATTTTCTTTGCCCAATACATACGCATATAATTATGCATATATCCAGTGACAACCATCTCTTTCATTGCGGTATTAAAATAAGGGTCATGTGTATTATATTCTTCATAATTACTTAAATCATAGATATAAGTTTTTTTATCATTGACATGTGCTTCCATCGTTTGATAAGCCCAATCTTCAGTCATGTGCTCAAATTGGTCATATTCCTCTTGATAAAAAACATAATTAAATGCTAGTTCTCTTCTGATTAATAGTTGTTCAACATATTGGTCAAAAGATTCTCCTTTAATCTGACCCTGTTCTAAGGCTAGGTAAAGTCTTTCTAATAATTCTAAACTTGAAATTTGTCCAAAATGCAAATATATACTCATGTGTGATGTTGCATCTAAAGATGGATCATTGCTTTCTGGATATAAATCAGATTTTTCTAATATAAATTCACTGAATCTTCTAGATGCTTCTTTATATCCACCTTTATAGTAAATGCTTTTTTTTACTGTGTGGTCTATATTCATTTTTTTAATAAGTTGATCAATATCATCTAAGTCATCATCACTATCAAGCTTCAAATCACTTTTGTTATTTAAAACAGCTAACTTTCGAAAATCTCTAAAAGATTCGTATAGTTTCTTAATTTTAGGTCTGATCGTATAAGCACCATATTCAACCTTTTGAGATGCTACATGAACTGGAACGATTAAGTCTGCATCAACCATATCAATAATCAAAGAATCATTAGACTTCACTTCATGATATAATTCTTTTCTCCAAAGTCTTTGATGTCTTAAGTATCCTCTATCCATAACAAGTGCTTGAGCATCATTTAAAAAAGGAATGAGTGATTGATGGGGTTTTCCAAATGTTAGTATGAAATTTATACCTAGTTTTTTTAACAACTCACTGACTTCTTTTAATCCCTCAAGCATAAATTGATAACTTCTTTCGTTTGCTTCTGGATACTTATCATCAATTCCAAAAAAACAAACAAGTGGCAAATCAAAATGATTGGCCATACGTATTGCATGATCAAGTGCATGATTATAATGAACTCTTTGAGATTGCTGCATCCAATAAATCACATATGTTTTACTTGCATCTTTTTTTCCTTCTTTGATTTTAAGTAATCTTTCTTTATTCATGAAGTCACTCCTAATTTTTCAGTAATTATCTTAATCATATTTTAACATGAAACTTTATTTATTTTTTAGTTTAATGGCAAATTAGTGACTCCTCAATTTCTAGACATGCTATAATTGAGATATAAAGTAAAGATGACTCAAGTAGAATATAAATTATAGACAAGAATACTATCATCAATATGAATAACAATAAATTTCATTTTTAGAAGGAGGACGTTTTATGTATTTTAAAAAAATAAATCATCCTGAATACTTTCAAGGTAACAAAAAGAAAAATCATTATTTTGAAGGTTGGTACTATAAACTAGTAACACCTAATCAAAAAGTTTCTATTGCATTTATTCCAGGCATCAGCATCAACAAAAAAGATCCTCATACTTTTATCCAGGTATTCATTTCTAAAGATGAACATTTAAAAACTCACTACTTCAAGTTTAAATCAGATGAATTTACATATAGCTATGACCAGTTTCAAACTCAAATCGCATTAAATCTTTTTACTCTAAATGAAGTCAACGTAAATTTAGAGCATGAAGCAATGTCAGTCAATGGAACAATATATTTAGATAATCATATAGGTCTAAATAAAACTATATTTCAACCAAATATTATGGGTCCTTTCGCATATATCCCTTTCATGGAATGTAATCATGGTGTCATTAGTATGCTGTCATCACTTAAGGGTAAACTTAATATCAATGGTGAAATATATGATTTTAATGGAGGAAAAGCATACATCGAAAAAGATTGGGGGAAATCGTTTCCTAAAGCGTATATCTGGTTACAAAGTAATCATTTTAAAAACCCTGAAACTTCATTTATGTTCTCATATGCAACCATTCCTTTTATGGGTTTATCCTTTAAAGGATTGATTGTAAATCTCATTTATAATCTTAAAGAATATCGTTTCGCAACCTACAATAACACAAGAATCCTCCAAAAAGAAACTCATAAAGATCATATAAACTTCATCTTGAAAAAAGGACGATATAAACTACATGTTTATGCAAAAAAAGAAAACGATGTTGAGTTAAAATCACCTGTATTAGGACTCATGAATCAAACCATAAAAGAAGGTCTATCTGGGATCATTAAACTTAAACTATATGATAAAAATACCCTCATCTTTGAAGATGAAGGTAAGAATTCTGGTATCGAAATTATGATGTAAAAAACAAAAAACCCATTTTTGAAATAGTAAAGAGTTTGTAGACACTAAAAAAACATTAGTTAAATAATTGCTCAGTTCGATATTGAACTGGGCTTTTGTATTTTAGGGCATAAGCTGTTCTTGTTTCGTTATAGTATTTAACATAATCTTTGATCGTTTGTTGTATATCTTCGCTGTATTTCATATTAAAATCAATCATCAGTTCATCTTTAATCCAACCATTAATTGATTCTAAAACTGGATTATCTGTTGGTGTTGCTATACGCGACATTGAACGTTTTATGGTAGAATCAAAGTGAGCATTAAATGCTCTGGAGGTATATATTGCGCCTTGGTCCGAGTGGAGAATCGTTACCTGGCTTTTATATCCTCTTTTTTCTTTAGTTTTTAAGAAGCGTTTTAACGCACTATAATGATTTTTCGCACCATGTCCTGATTTGCTTATCCTTAAATCATAACTTATGATTTCATTGTTGTATAGATCAAGATAGATGTTCCAATCATATTTGATACTTTTATGATAAAAACTTGTGGTATCTGTACAGACTTTTTCGAAGGGTCTCGATGCTGTGAAGTTCTTCCCAATAAGATTGGGATAAATTTCATGCTCTTCACCTGGTGGGTTGTAATGTTTTCTTGCTGTTGATCTAATCCCTGCAGCTTTACAGCACCTGTGTGCTAAGAGGTCTGAAAATATCCATCCAGTTTCTTTTCTAATTTGATCAGCTAGATGTCTATATCCCCATGTAGAATGTTTTTCATGCATTTCAATAAGTAGTGCAGTTAAGTCTTTTCTATTGATTTCATATTGGTTTAACTGGCCTTTTCTTTTTATCCATTTGTAATAACCAGATCTCGATACTTCCATATAACGACATAATCCTTTAACATTATAATTATTACTTAATAATTTTATGATTTCGTATTCTTTTTGGATGATCTTTTTCGTCTTATGACCATCACCTCCTCTGTGGAGTATCCTTTTTTTAAGCGTTCATTTTCTATCTTTAATTTCATATTCTCATATTCAAGTTGTTCCGTAGGTGTGAGTGACTTTCTCCTTAGATACTTCGACAGTGGATTGCCAGGCTTTCTTTTATTTTCGAGCGCTTCAATACCTCCTTCCTGATATCTCTTTACCCAAGTGGATAACATACCTAAAGATAAATCGTTGTTCTTCGATAGTTGTGTTAAACTGATCTCACCTTCAATAATCATTTTCACATATTCATATTTCTCATCTTTAGTAAAGTATCTCATAGGCTTTCTGTTAGGTGTTCCTTTTGGTCTTCCCATCTTCAATACCTCCCTTTATATTTAAACATAAAAAAGATGCTAGTAGACTTTTTTGTGTGTCTACTAACATCTTATCATTTCAATTTTGGGTTTTTTATTTAGTTATGTAAAATAGATGGTGGCTAAATAATAGCTGTCCAAATGATGGTGGCGTACCACCATGTTTTTTAAAGCGATTTTTTGAATATAAAAAGAAGACCTCATTCTATGCTACAATTTTAGTAACTAGCTAATTCGTAGAAAGAGAGGTCTTCATGAATGATGATACCATAAAATTATTGAATCTTGAACACATTGAACACTTAATTGAAAGTATAGAGACTGTTTCTTCTCATCAAATGATTGCTCTTCATCTCCGCCTATTCAAAGCACCTCAGACATGTCCAAGTTGTTCTCATATAACTGAACGTTTTCACAGCTATCGAAAGCGTCAAATCACACACAGTGTACTTCTAGATAAGAAATACACCTTGATATATCATGCCAGAAGATATAAATGCTTAATGTGTGGTAAAGTCTTTTACGAACATAATCCCTTTTCGCTCAAGTATGAATCCATTTCAACTTATACGAAATTTTCTATATTGGAATATTTGAAAGACTATACGCACACATTTACTTCCGCTGCTCACACTTACTTTGTTTCTAAGCAGACTGTAGTAGATATCTTTGATCATATTGTTGATGCCAAAAGAAGATCTTTACCAGAAGTTATATGTATGGATGAGTTTTATACATCTAAAGTTTCTAAATATAAGTACGCATGTGTACTTTTTGACTTTAAATATCAAAAATTAATTGATATTTATCCCACAAGACATAAAAACTATTTGATTAAAGTATTCTCACGTTTTCCTATACCTGAAAAAAAGCGCGTTAAAGCTTTTGTTATCGATATGTGGCCTTCTTATAAAGAAGTTATAGAACTTACATTTCCTCATGCGCTTATCGCTGTTGATTCTTTTCATATCATTAGAAATTTAAATGATGCGATTAGACATATTAGAATTGAAGTTATGAACAGATATAGATTAAACAAAAGTGCACCTGAACATGATGATATGTATTATTACATGCTTAAGAAATTCCATTATTTCTTTCTAAAAAATTATGAAGATATCCATGATGGCAGAATCCCTGTTCAAAAACTAAATACCTATTGGCATAAATCAACCATTCTTGATTATCTGTTGTCCATGGATGATACACTAAAATCTGCATATCGATTAAAAGAAAGATATAGAGAATTTAATTTAACTGCTGACTATGATACATGTGATGATGAACTCAATGAACTTATTCGCTTATTTAAAAATCATGATCATCATCTTTTTAGAGATTTTGGTAAAACACTTCAAAGGTGGAAAAAAGAGATAAAAAACTCATTTATCAAAGTCAATCATAGAAGGTTATCTAATGGGCCTATTGAAGGTGTAAATAATCGGATTAAAACTGTCATCAAGTCTGCGAATGGTATTAAAAACTTTTATAGACTTAGAAACCGCATGTTATATTCAATTAATAAAGATGTTCCTATTAAATTAAAATAATCATGAATTTAGCTAGTAAAAAAAGCACCTGAAGTGATATCTTCAAGTGCTCTTATTTTGGTTGCCACCATCTTTTTTAAAGCGGTGTTTTGCCACCATCCTCTTGACAGGGGTGTTTCTTACTTGCCACCACCTATTTTAAAGGACCTTTTATTTTAAATGATACATAGTACAAGTAATGACAACAAGATCATCACCTCTACGATGATAAAAACATGTTTTCTTTTCACGACAAAAACCAACCTTTCTTCAGATAGAAAAAGTGTTATTGCCTCCCCCGGAGTACGTTAACTTTTACAACTATTATAAACAACTATAACAAATAAATCAATATCTGTAATAAAATCTTAAGTTTATTCGTAAGCAGCTGCTAGCGCTATAGAATAAAACTTAGAGTCGGTTGAATCAGCTCTTGATGTTAAAACTATAGGTCGTTTACCGCCAACAATCATTGATGCACTCTTCGCATCTGCAAGAAACATCATGCTTTTATAAAATACATTTCCTGATTCTATTTGTGGCATTAAAATTAAATCTACATCACCAGCAACATCACTTTCAATGCCTTTGTGGATGGCTGCTTCTTTATTAATTGCATTATCAATCGCAAAAGGACCATCAATCATACATCCTGTAATGATTTGTTCTTGATTTCTTTTAATAAGTTCTCTTGCATCCACAGTTGGTTGCATTTTTTCATTGATTTTTTCAATTGCTGCAATCACCCCTACTTTAGGATTTTTGTTGCCTAGCTTATGAAACACATGAACAGCATTTTCAATGATTTCTTGTTTTTCATCAACATTAGGGTACATATTCATTGCACCATCAGACATCATGAGTAACTTATGATAATTCTTAATTTCAAATATAGATACATGCGATAATCTATGATCTGTTTTAAATCCAAATTCTGGTTTTAAAACAGATTTTAAAATAATCTTTGTATCCACATAACCTTTCATTAAAATATGTCCATCATTTTCACTTACTAATTTAACTGCATAGTCACATGCTTGTTCATGATCCATAATATCAATGATTTCATAATATGAAGGATCAATATTCAAGTCCTCTAAAAGCATTAAAATAATTTCTTTATTACCAACTAGTACTGGTCTAATTATGCCTTCTGCCCTTGCTTTTTCAACAGCTTCTAGCACATGCTTATCATCTGCACAAGCAACAACTAATGTGCTCATTTCCTTTTCTTTTGCTAACTGAATTAAATCTTTAATTGTGTGTAACATAAAATTCACTCCTTTACTTAAGACTTATAAATCTTTGGTTCTTCTTCGCCTAATAAAACTCTAAGTGCACCCAGTGCCAAAGATTCCATTTCATTTTCACCAGCATATACAATAACAGGGGCTATAAACTCTACTCTTTTCTCAACTATATCAACAAGCATTTTATTATAAGCAAGTCCGCCAGTTAATATAATTTCATCAACCTTACCTTCTAAGACAGTTGCTTCACTACCTATTTCTTTAGCGATTTGATAGCTCATGACTTCAAAGATGAACTTAGCTTTTTCATCACCTTTTTCAATCATTTCCATGATTTCTCTGCCATCATTGGTTCCAAGATATGCAACCATGCCGCCTTTACCATAATTTTTTCTTTTGATTTCTTCTAACGTATACTGTCCACTAAAAACCATTTTATATAAAGGTCCAGCTGGAAGTGAGCCACTACGTTCAGGAGACATTGGTCCATCCCCATCAAGTGCATTATTTACATCAATCACTTTACCCTTTTGATGTGCAGCAACACTAATACCGCCACCTAAATGAGCAATGATAAAATTCATCTCTTCATATTTTTTCCCTAAGTCTTTTGAGCGTTTTCTTGCAACAGCTTTATGATTTAGTGCATGAAATAATGAACTTCTCTTGAGCTCTGGAAATCCTGTATAACGATAATGATCATCCATTTCATCAACTGCAACAGGATCTACCACAAAAGAAGGAATCCCGTGTTCATCTGCTAAATCTTTAGCAAGCAAGCATCCTAAATTTGATGCATGTTCTCCTCTTTTAGCTTCATGCATGTCTTTAACCATATCATCAGTCACTTTGTATGTGCCACTTTCAATCGGTTTAAGCATGCCACCTCTACCAACAATCGCAGAAAATTTGGATAAGTCTACATTTTCCTTTTTTAAGAACTCTAAGATAACTTGTTCTCTAAAATCATATTGATCAATGATTGATTTAAAACTCATGATCTTATCAGTATCATGACTAATCTTAAACTCTGATACTAAAGTTTCATTTTCATAGATTGCTAATTTTGTCGATGTTGACCCTGGATTGATTGCTAAAATTAAATGTTTTTTCATAAGTCCTCCTCGCTTTTTAAAGCATCTATTCTTTGTGAAATGGTTGGATGATTATAGTATATAGCCACATAAAATGGATGTGGGTTAAGATTTGCGAAATTCTCTTTAGCTAAAATCTCAAGTGCACCAATCATATCATCTTTGTTAGCATGTTGCTTTGCGAACCTGTCAGCTCTATACTCTATTTTTCTTGACCATTTATTCGTAACTAAACCTATGAGAATTGAGATAGGCTCTATCAGTATAGTAAATAAAACAAGTGCAAATCCAAAGAAAATACCACTTAACCCAAATTGAGTATACAGTTCTGGATATTGCAATATAAATCCAATTAATACTGCAAAAAGACCAAACGTTATAATATTGTGAATGAGCATTTTTGTTGTATCTTTATTTGTCGCATGACCTAACTCATGTGCTAGAACAGCTAAAACTTGTTCATCACTTAACTTTTCAAGCAATGTATCATATAAAACGACATCTCTTGTTTTACCTAACCCACTAAAAAATGCATTGAGTTTACTTGATCTCTTAGAAGCATCCATAACAGATATTTTTTGAACTTCAAATCCAAGGTGACTCGCTAATTGATCAATTTTATCTTTAAGCTCTCCATCTTCAAGCGGTGTAAGTTTATTGAATGCTTTAACGAAAACTTTAGTATTTAAAATAAACATCAACACTAAAATAATCGATAAAAATAACCATGAGAATAATATAAACAACCATAACTGATCAATAAATGCGATGTACAATCCTTGTAAACCAGCTATGAGCGCTCCAAATAAAACAGCGGATAATAAGAAACTCTTAATCTTATCTGTCCAAAACGTTTTAAACGTTGTCTTATTGAATCCATATTTTTCTTCGATATAAAACGTACTATAGAAATCTAATGGAATAGAGATTACTGTTTCTAATGCTAGAAAAACAACTAAAAATAATAATGTTTGTGTAATCGCAAAATCAGAGATACCTTTAGCCCATGCTTCTAAATTTCCAAAAATACCGAAGACTAATAAAGATATAATTAAAACTGTTGATATTGTTTTTCTAACAATACCTAATCTAAGATGTTCTTGATGATAACTCATCCATCTTAAATACTCTTTTTCATCATAAATATGTGCCACATTTTTAGGTACATCCATTTTGGCATAACTCACATTTAAAAGATTGACAATCAATTCAAATATATACATAAATCCAATAATTCCAATAAATACAATATGCATGTTATAACTCCTCTTTCACTGGTTTAAATGTCGATGTAAAATGTCTAAGCATTGGGGATTCATACTCAAATTCATACCCAACAAGTTCATCTTTGTGTTTATAAACTTCAATCATCGCTTGACCAACAACATCTAAATGTTTGTATGTGTATAGTCTTCTAGGAATAGTTAATCTTAAAAATTCTATTGGGCTCTTTAAATTGATGTGCGTATCTGGATCTCTACCTAACAACAATGATCCAATTTCTACACCTCTTACACCCGCTTCTATGTATAAAGCATTGGTCACACTTAAAGCTGGAAATTGATCATAAGGAATGTGCGGTGCTATCTTTCCACAATCCACAAAAACCGCATGTCCACCAACAGGATATTGAATCGGCACACCAGCTTCTTTAAGCATATCGCCTAAATACCTGATTTGATCGATACGATGTCTTAGATATCTCATATCTAGTGCTTCCATAAGTCCTTGAGCCAATGCTTCCATATCTCGACCACTTAATCCGCCATATGTAGGAAAACCTTCATAAGGTACGATATATGTTTGACATTTTTTAAATAAATGTTTATCTGATTTAATCGCAATAATCCCGCCCATGTTAACCAAACCATCTTTTTTAGCGCTCATCATAAAAACATCTGCTAAATCAAATGTTTTACGTGCAATCTCTAAAATAGATAAATCTTCAAATCCTTTTTCTCTTTCTTTGATGAAAAAAGCATTTTCTGCATATCTTGCACCATCAATTAATAAGACAATACCATATTTCTCGCTGATTTTTTTAACTTGAACCATATTCTCATAACTAACAGGTTGTCCACCTGCACTATTATTGGTAATGGTCATAATAATACCAGCAATATTTTCTTTGCCTTTTTCTTTAATGATTTGTTCTAATCTTTTAACATCAAAATTACCTTTGAATGGATGATCAAGTTCAATATCAAAGCATTCATCAATCACACAATCGATTGCTCTTGCGCCAGCAAGTTCAACATGAGCTCTTGTTGTGTCAAAATGGATGTTTGAGATGAAATACATATCTTTATGTTTTACTAATTGAGGTAGGACAATTTGTTCAGCTCCTCTGCCTTGATGTGCTGGAATAAAATATTTATATCCAGTAATATGTTTTACAACGCTCTCTAACTTATAAAAGCTTTTACTACCAGCATAAGCTTCATCTGCTGTCATCATTGCTGCCCATTGCTCTTGACTCATCGCTCCAGTTCCAGAATCCGTTAATAAATCAATGTATACATCCTCACTTCTCAAAGAAAAAGGATTATATCCTGCATTTTTTAAAAGTTCAATTCTTTCTGCTTTAGTCGTTTCAAAAATAGGCTCTACCATTTTTATTCGGTAAGGTTCTGCTGTATATTTTTTATTCATGATACACCTCGTTTACGCATTTTCACTTCTATTATACATGTTAAAAAGCAGAAAATAAACCCCTTTATGAAAACGCTATCAAAAAAAGCGCATCTAAAAAAGATACGCTTTAAATATTCATGATAAATTAAATACTAATAGTTTTGTTTCGCAGGAATAACGCCTCTAACTCCACCTCTTGGATTTGATACATCACCAATGTATCTAGGGATGATATGAACATGACAATGTAAGATAGATTGACCTGCAAAAACACCTTCATTGACGCCAAGATTGTATGCATCAGGCTTATAGTTAAAATCAATATATTCCTTAGCTTTAATAACGAGTTGATCGATAGCTTTTTTCTCTTCAGGGGTTAAATTAAAAAATGATTCTTCGTGTCTTTTTGGCATAATCAACATATGGCCTTTATTTACAGGAAATCCATCATAGATAACAAAAGCTAAATCGTTTTGCAAAATAACTTTATCTCCCTTATCTAAATAATCACAAAATACACACATCTAATCACCTCTTTTGATTTTATATTTCTATTTTATAAAAAAAGCATAGAAATTACCATGTTTTTATCTTAATTTTATTTTTTACCCTTTCATTATCCCCAATATATTGCTTTATTTTTGATAGTGTTGGTGGTATACATAAAGAAAAATAGGAGGTTTCAAATGAAAGGATTTATTAAAGCTGTTGATGATCTTCCATGGATCATAAAACTGATTTTAGCATTGCCTGGTCTTGATAGTTTATGTTGGGGTATTTATCGTATAGTTAAAGGCCTAGATAAAAATGATCTTGTGCAAATCGTTGTTGGTATTATTTGGTTATTAGCTGGATGGGCTGTATTATGGATCGTTGACATCATTACTATTATCGTTTATAAGAGACCTACAGTATTTGCATAATGATAGATTTACTAAATTAATTCAAGTATATTAAAAAAGACAATCTGAGCAAGATTGTCTTTTTCTTATTTGATGAGCTTATTGATTTCTTGATCTTCTAATCTAAAAGTAATCCACTCGTTCAATGGTTTTGCTCCTAAGCTTTTATAAAACTCAATCGATTTAATATTCCAATCAAGACACATCCAATCGATTCTCTTACATTCGTTTTTTACAGCAATCTTTGCCAAAGCTTTAAACATCAGTTTTCCATATCCTTGATGTCTATATGCTTCATCGATAAATAAATCTTCTAAATATAAATTTGCTCTACCCCAAAACGTAGAATATGAGAAAAAATAAAGCATAAATCCTATAGGATTTCCATTGACTTCTGCAATCACGACTTCAGCTTGTTTTTTCTCAAAAATTGATCTTTTAATATCTTCCACATCAGCAACCACTAAGTCGCTTAGTTTTTCATATGAAGCGATTTTTTTAATATATGATAATACAATATCCGCATCACCCATATCAGTTGTTCTTATGAGAAACTCATCTTTTTGTAATATAACTTCTTTCATCATCTCATCCTTCACTTAATTTGATTTTGGTCATTGGTGTATATGTTAAGACATCATTAACACGATGACTATAAAAGATAATTACTTCTTTTGCTGTAAAGATTAACTCTTTTGTCTTATTTTTCTTAAATGTATTCATATCTTCAACAATAACTTTTCTTGCAAGTGTTACATGTGGACTAAACAATCCTTTATCAAGTTTAAATCTTTCATTAATCTTATCATCAACTGCTTTATGGATCTCTTTAAGTTTACCGACACCAAGTCCCATACCCATCCAAAGGATATTGCCATCTTTCTTTTCAAAAAAACCTAAATCCTTTAAATGCACATCAAAAGCTTTAAAACCCTTAATGTTTTCTCTTAGTATATCTTCTAAGTCTTCTAAATCACTCACACTAAGTTCGCCCATAAATTTAAGTGTCACATGATAATTATCCTCATCCACTTTTTTATATGATTCACAATATTTCAAAAATTTATCAGATTCAATGTCAATTGCCTTTTTAATATCGCTTGGTATATCTATACCTACAAATATTCTCATAAAACACCAACTTTCATATCCTTATTATAACAAAAAAGAGATTATTTCTAATCCCTTATATGTCATAACTTACTTTATCAATAAAATTTTTGAGTCGATCAGTTTTTGGATGATCTAATATCGATAAATCTCCGTGTTCTATCACTTCACCATTTTCCATAAATACCACATAATCTGCAGCTTTCTTTGCAAATGCGATTTCATGGGTAACGATCATAAAATTCATCTTTTTTTCTCTTAATTTTAAAATCGTCTTTAACACTTCATGAGTTAAAATAGGATCTAATGCACTCGTAGGTTCATCTAGAAACACAACTTCGGGAGATATCGCTAATGATCTGATGATACTTGCTCTTTGAGCTTGTCCACCAGATATTTTTGCAGGTATTTTATCTTTATGTTCAATAAGCTCAAATTGTTCTAATAAATCTAACGCAATCTTTTCCGCTTTTTCTATCTCTATATGATGTACTTTTTCTAAGACAAGTGTAATATTTCTTAAAACTGTTAAATGTGGAAATAAATTATGTGCTTGGAAAACAAATCCTATTTTCTTGAAATACTCACTTTTATCTTCGTGAGTCACTTCATGGTTATTCAAGCAAATTTCACCCATAGTAGGATCTTCAATGCCTGATAGTAGTCTTAATAACGTTGATTTACCAGCACCACTTGGACCAATTAAAGCAATCCCTGATTTATCCTTTATTTCTAAATTCACATGATTTAAAATCAGTTTATCTTCATATGTCTGAACAATATCTTTTAACCTTAAATCCATGATGCCACCTTCTTTTCAAAGTATTTCGCTAAAAATATCAGTGGTAATGTAATACTTAAGTATAGTAAGAACATGATTAAATAACCTTCAACAACCGCATAGGTTCGTGATTGAATGGTTGTAATTTGATTATACAACTCCTCAACACCAATAAAGTTAAGCAAACTTGAACCTTTAATGATGATAGCTAAGTTTCCTATCATTGGTGGAACAATCACTTTCACAAGTTGAGGTAGGATAATATATCTATACTTTTGATAACTTGTAAATCCTAAAACTTTCATTGCCTGATATTGTGTATCATCAATGGATTTCATTGCACCCATAAAAGCATTTCTCATGTAAGGTCCCATAAACAACGTGAATCCTACAATCCCTGCTAAAAAACGATTCCTAAGATCTAAAGGTACCGCGATAAAATAATACGTTACAATTAAAAATACCAATGTTGGTGTTCCAAATATAACTTCACTAAATACATTCGAAATATACTTAAAAACCAATATCTTAGATTCGGATAATAAATACAAAATAAACCCAAACACAATACTTAATATTAAAACAATAATACTAATGATGATCGTATTGATATACCCTTTAACAAGTATATTAGAATACCCAAAAATAGCTTCAATTCTAAAATTACTTCTCCCTGGATAGGCAAACACAATAAAAGCGACTAGCGCTGTGTAAAACAAAAGCGCTAGTCCGACATTTAAAGGTTTATTACTCTTCATCTATAATCTCTTGTAAATAAACGTTTAAAGTTTCTCCAGGAATGTTTGCTGCAATATCATCATTATATAAGTTTCTTAAAATATCATAAACACCTTCAGATTCTAATCCTGCAATAAACTCATTTGCTTTTTCAACTAAATCTTCATTTCCTTTTCTAAATGCCATACCAATTGGTGATAAAGCAACAGGATCTAATAAAATTTCAGTTGTATCAGGATTTGCCAAGTGATGTCCAGCTGCATTACTAATACTCATTAAGAATACATCAGATGTACCACTAACGACTTCTAGCACTGCTGCATTAACATCATCAACTTCTCTAATCACTGGATTATTCGCAAGGTCTCTAGCAATATCTAGTGGTGCAAATGTTTTAGGTCCAACAAATCTAACGCCTTCAATCGTTAGAATATCTTCTTTAGTTTCAACTTCGTTATCATCATAAAATTCTTTGTTGACTAATGAAACAAGTGGGAAATTGAAATATGGATCACTAAAATCTACAGATAAAGCTCTTTCTTCAGTAATACTCATAGAACCAATAATAACATCAATTGTATTTGCATTAAGTTCTGTAATTAATGTTCCAAATGGTAAATCTACAATTTCAACTTCTCTTCCTAAAAATTTACCAAACTCTTCTGCAAGGGTTACACTAATCCCTGTAGGATTACCCTCATCATCAACAGTTTCAAATGGTGGATATGATAAGTCCATACCTACCCTTAAAACATCATCTTCACTATTACATGCAGCAAGCGTACCTACTGCAAATATCATTAATAGAATTAAAAAAATCTTTTTCATTTTTGTTCTCCTCATTATATAGTTTGTATTAATTATAAATATAATTGATTTGAAATTCAAAAAATATGCCCAACTTTATGTAAAAAGAGTGTAAATTATACACCCTTTAACTAAAGTTATCAAATAAAATATTGTCGTCTTTCATATCATGTTTCTTTAAAACATTGATACAAGCTTTAATCATACCTGGTGATCCACATAAGTAACCTTCAACATCACTTAAATCCTTTGTATGACGATCAACAACATCAGTAATTAATCCAACATCTCCATCCCACTCATCTTCCGGAAGTGGTTCAGATAGTGCAGGAATATACTCAAAATTTGGAAACTCTTTTTCGAGTGCTCTAAACTCTTCTGTATAATATAAATCCTTTTTCGATCTTGCTCCAAAGAAATATTTAACCTTACGGTGCATTCCTTTAGCTTGTAGTGCATACAAAATTGATCTGATTGGTGCTTTACCAGATCCACCGGCAATACAGATCATATCTTTATTAGAGTCTTCTCTTAAGAAGAAATCTCCATAAGGACCTGTAATAATGATCTTATCTCCAACTTCCATTGCTTTATGAACAAATGTTGTTGCTTGTCCATTTGGAACCAAACGAATAATGAGTTCAATCTCATTTTTTTGTTTTGGATCTGATGCGATAGAATAAGCTCTAATCACTTCAATACCAGGCACTTGTATTTGCACATATTGTCCTGGTTTAAAATCAATTTCTTTAGGTTCAATTAGTTTAAATCTAACAAGTTTAATATCATAAGTTAAATCTTTGACATAAGATACTACTGTTTTATACTCCTTAGCATTTAACAATCCTTTAGGAAGTAATATCTTCATATCGCTTTTCACTTTAACTTGACAAGAAAGTCTTACACCTTCTTCTCTTTCTTCTTCACTAATAAATGGTTCTTCTGTTGGTTTTAAATGGCCATCGCCACCAACAAGTTTAAATTTACACAATCCACAAGTCGCTTTACCACCACATGCAGATGGAATAAATATTTTTTCACTAGATAGTGTATTTAATACTGTATCATCACCTTTAACAGGTATTTTAGTTTCATCATTGATTGTGATGACTTTTTCGCCACCACCGCCTAATAATTTTTCAACTAAAATAAGAACTAAAGAGATGACAATAAGCACACTAACTAAAACAACCGGTAATACCCAATTCATAACATCTCCTCCTTCTTATACTAATCCTGTAAAGCCCATAAATGCTAATGCTAAGATACCTAAAATAATAAATACGATTGCTTTTCCTCTTAATCCTTTTGGTGGATTAGAAATTTTTGCAAGTTTTTCTCTTAAACCAGCAACTAAAATGATTGCGATCATCCAACCAACACCAGAACCAAATGAAAATGATACTGTTTCAACAAATGTATAATCTCTATTGACAAAGAATAATGAAACGGCTAATACAACGCAGTTAACAGTAATCAGTGGTAAGAAAATACCAAATGCATTATATAATCTTGGTGAAAATTTTTCTAAGAATATTTCAAGTAATTGTACTACAGCAGCAATCGTAATAATAAATACGATTAAACTGATAAACTCAGTATTTGTAGCTAATAACAATTGATAAATTGGATAATTAATAACAGCTGTAATGGTTACAACAAATACAACTGCAATCCCCATACCTTTAGCATTCTTAACGCTTGTAGAAATCGCAATTAAAGGACACATACCTAAAATGAATACTAACGCGATATTATTGTTTAATATCGATGATATAAATAGTTCAAGAACGTTCATTTTTCATGCCCTCCTATATATTCGTTTCGTAATTCTTAGTCATCACTCTAATACCCCAAATCATAAGTCCTAATACAAAGAACCCACCTGGAGCCATTGTCATTGCAACCCAGTTAATCCAATCTGGTCCAACAACACGAGTACCTAAGAAAGTACCAAACGCTAATATTTCACGAACTGACGCAACAGCAACTAAAACAAGTGCATAACCTAAACCACTTGCAGCACCATCAATTAAAGAATATCTAACTGGGTTTTTAGCAGCAAACGCTTCGGCACGTCCCATAACAATACAGTTTGTAATAATAAGTCCAACATAAGCATCAAGTGAATCTGCAATTTGTGGAAAATATGATTGTAAGAATAACTGTACAATAATAACAAATGTAGAAATAATAACCATATAAGTTACCATTCTCACTTTTCCAGGAATAAAGTTTCTAATTAAAGAAACAGTTGCAGAACTTGCCATAACAACAAATGTTACACCTAAGCCCATCGCAATAGCATTTTCAACACGATTTGATACGGCTAATGCAGAACAAATCCCTAAAACTGCAATTGCAATTGGATTACTAGTAGCGACACCATCTTTAAAAATGTTAAACCATTTTTTATACTTAAGTCTAATTAATTTCATATCATCATCCCCCTACTCATTTAGTGCTTGCCATGCAGCACTATATGCATCATAATTGTCATTAAGGATGATTTCAAAAGCATTAGATGTTCCTGTTGCACCAGTAATGGCATCAACTTGATTAGGTTCTGTAGCGCCTTCTTTAGTCACATCAATTGATGGCGTCATTTTGACACCAACATAATTATCTAGATATGGTCTTTCAGCAACTACACCACCTAAACCAGGAGTTTCTTCTTGTTCTAAAATCGTAATACGAACAATGGTTTCAAAATCATCTTCTAAAGTTAATATACCAATGATTGGACCCCATAATCCGCTACCTTCAAAACGATAAGCCACTGATCCAGTTAAATCATTAACATAGAATGTATAGCCATCTTCTTCTAATATCGTAATCGTATCATCAAATACATCATGAATATTAGTGAAGTTATACTCAATATCAAATCCATCAAGTATAGCTGATTTTAATTTTGCTTCTTTGTTAAGTTCAATACGATCCTCTGTTAATGCATTAGCACCTAATAATAGTGCACTTGTCACTAAACCTAAAATTACGACAAATATCATCATTTTAAGATTTTGATTCATCAGCTGCACCTTCTTTCTTTTCTACTCTAGCAAAAAACATACTGTCAATTAATGGTGCAATCGCACTCATTAATATAATTGCAAACATTGTTCCTTCTGGGAATGTTGCTAAATATCTAATTAATACTGTAAGAAATGCAATACCTACACCAAATATAACGCGTCCCCATGGGAATAGTGGTGCAGTGGTTTCATCTGTTGCAACAAAGAATGAAACTAAAACTAAATTTCCTACAAATAGACTATTAAATGCATTATTTGGAAATCCATCTATACCAAACCATACACCAACTTGTGTGAAAACAAAAACACTTAATAAGATTGCTAGTGGAATTTTCCAATCTACAACCTTAAGGACAATAAGCACAAGACCTACAATGATAATCCCCAATCTAAATGTTTCACCAAGTGCACCAGGAGTATCTCCTAATAGCATTTGCATGAGTGTATAATCTGTTCCTACTTGATTAGCTCTAACGAGCATTGTTGGAAAATACTGTGGGAAAGAAATCGTTATAAATAAAAGTCCAACCAGTGCTGGGTTGAATACATACTTACCGCTTCCTCCAAATATACCTTTACCAAAAAACGTTCCAAACGCAGATCCTACTGCAACCATCCAAACATGTCTTAGTTCTAATGTTGATGGAATAAGCAGTGTTAATAATAATGGATAAATCATCCATGCGCCGTCAAATTCGATTTTTCTACCTATAGAAAACATCAATTCTACGAGAAGTGCAGTCACAAGTGAAACTGCAGCAACTACCAAGACTTGATAACCGAAGATGATCGTAGACGCAAGCACCAAAACCGATAAAGCAATCGTCATGATTGTCAGGTTTCTTTTATCGAGTGCCTTTTTAATCACTGAGTCATAGGTTAATGTCATAAAGTCACCGCTACTTTCTATATGTTTTATAAGTGAACTTATAAGTTCACCAAATTTATCTTTATTTTATCACAATAAACTTTCAAGTATAGGTTCACATGCATTTTTAGTTGAATTCTAAATAAATTTAAATAAAAATCGAACAAAGATAAACAAAAAAGACCTCATTTTTTAATAATAAGGTCTTTTAATCATATTTTCTATTGATTTAAATATAAGATTTTAATTTCATATACTTGATGAGACTAACTACAAAAAAACTTGTAGCTAAAATACCAAGAACCCCTAGTGTAATCACCCATAATGTTTGATTCATGTTTAAAAAATCCTTAAAAACTATAATCAAACTTAATGCAGCAGATGCAACAACTGTAATGATAAAATCTCTCGATATAGATAAAACTCTTTTCTTAATATTTTCAAAATGCTCATCACTCAAATGATCTTCATCTTCAATATCATTTTCAATTTTATAGATCAGTTCATCTATCTCTTCTTTTGCTTCTTTTTCATGCTTTTTTTCAACAGTGAAAATTGTCCAAGTTAATGTCAGAAACAATACCAAAATAACGATAATAATCCATTTTTGTTTAATGATTTCTTCAGGTAAAATGATTGCCCCAACCAAAGCAAGTCCATAAAAAAATGTATAAAAGATAGGCATAAAAACACTGACTTTATTCATGTTTTTCAATTGTTTGATCATTTTTTGATCTTCATTTAATTTTTTCATGGTTTTAAAATCTTTCTGATAATTTTTTCTTTACCTTTATCATATGGTGGATAAGCGAGTTTGACGTCAAAAAATGTCGTCTTTTTCGTAAATGTCTTTAAATGGGAAAATGCTATAAAACTGTACACTCCATGATATCTTGCCATACCACTATGCCCAACACCACCAAAAGGTAAATGTGGGTTTGCAACTTGCATTAACGCTTCATTGATTGCGCCATTACCAAATGAAAGTTTAGTAAACACTTCTTTCATCATTTTTTTGTCTTCAGTAAATAAATATAAGGCGAGTGGTTTTTCTTTCGTTTTAAGAAGTTCAATGACTTTATGTGCATCCTTAAATTTGATAATCGGTAAAATAGGTCCAAAGATTTCTTCTTTCATCACTTGATCGTCCCATGTGACATCAGTCATGATGATTGGTGATAAATAGTATCCTTCATCTTTTTTCTCATATTCAAAAACAACTTTACTTTGATTAACCAATCCTTTTAATCTTTGATGATGACGTTCATTTACTATATGCCCTAAATGATTAGCTGTTGGATATTGAGTCTCTATTTCTTTTTTCAAATATTCTATAAACTCATCGTGTACACTTTCATCTATGTATATATAGTCAGGAGCAATACATGTTTGTCCTGCATTTAATAACTTTCCGAAAATGATACGTCTTGCTGTTAATTTTAAATCCGCATCTTTTAAAACGATTGTTGGACTTTTACCACCTAGTTCTAATGTTACAGGTATTAAATGTTTACTTGCTTTTTGATATACAATTTTACCGACTTCTGTACTTCCAGTAAAAAAGATATGATCAAATTTTAAATCTAAAAGTTCACTGGTAACATTTTTGTCACCCGTAACTACCTTAATATATGATTCATCAAAATATTCATTAAACATATCTAAAATAACTTTTTCAGTATTTACTGTATATTCACTTGGTTTAATGACTGCGGTATTACCTGCAGAGATTGCACCAATTAGTGGTTCAATAACCAATTGAAAAGGATAATTATATGGTCCAATAATTAAAACATTACCCAGTGGTTCATAAACCTTATAAGATTTAGACCCAAACATAAAAAGCGGTGTCTTTACTTTAGAAACCTTCATCCATTTTTTTAGTTTCTTTATAGCCATATTAATGGACTTATAAACAAATCCAATTTCAGTTGTATAAGCTTCAATTTCAGATTTGTGTAAATCCTTATATAACGCATCAATCATTTTATCTTCATATGCACTAATAGCATCTTTTAATATCAGAAGCTGCTTTTTTCTAAATGCATAATCTTTTGTTTGATCTGTTAAAAAATACTTTTTTTGTTTTTCCAAAATATCTAACATGTTATCACCTCTAAGTTAATCTTATTATATCAAATATTAGACTCTTTCTAAAAAAAGTGGCAAAAAAAAACCGGATAAAATCCGGTTCAGGCTGTAGACAAAGTACCGTATCTGAGGATATGGTATTTTTTTAAAAATTATTATAAAATATGAATATGAAGATCAGTTTGGTCACTTGTAGCATAGACTACTAAAAATCGGTGTAGATAGAACTACTTAATAGACCCACGTCCGCTTCTGATCTTCTTTTTTTTATACAAAAGTTACTTTTACCTATATATAAATATATAGGTAACATGGTAAAATAATAACAAAGGTTGGTGATTTCATGTTAACAAAACATCAAATAAACAATCGCGAAAACATCTTCATCATGGACATGGATAAACTCGTTCCAAACAATCATCTAGTTAGAAAAATAGATAAAGCGATTGATTTCAGTTTTATTTATGATATTGTAGAAAATTTATACGCAGATGATATGGGAAGACCATCTATAGACCCAGTCATTTTATTTAAGATTGTCTTTATTCAGTATTTATTTAACATTAGATCCATGAGAAGAACAATTGAAGAAATCGAAGTTAATGCTGCATATCGATGGTTTTTAGGATACGATTTTAATGATGTCGTTCCACACTTTTCAACCTTTGGGAAAAACTATGTACGTCGTTTTGAAGGCACTTCTGTTTTTGAAGAGATCTTTAATACGATTTTATATCAAGCCATGAAATTAAAGCTTGTCAAAATGGATAATATATTTGTCGATGCAACACATATTAAGGCATATGCAAATAAAAGACAAGTCAATGACATTATCATCAATGATTCAACGAACCGGTATGTAGAATCTCTACAAACAGAAATCAATGAAGTTAGAGTTGAAGAAGGCAAAAAAGAAATAGATTTCAACGAAGCTAAAAAAGTAACAAAGAGCCTTACTGATCCGGACTGTGGCATGTTTCATAAAGGTGAGAAAGAAAGACAGTTAGCCTATAGTAACCAAGTGATTAGTGATGAAAACGGATG
Organism: Tenericutes bacterium MO-XQ; assembly: GCA_002838185.1. Taxonomy (GTDB): domain Bacteria; phylum Bacillota_I; class Bacilli_A; order Acholeplasmatales; family Acholeplasmataceae; genus Mariniplasma. The sequence continues at coordinate 1,991,683 of CP017948.1, forward strand.
GGTATTAGCATCTCAAGTATTTCCAGGTAACTTACACGATAGTCAAACTGGACTGGAAACAGTCATTAATTATATAGAAGCTCATGAAGAAGTTGACATGGCAGTTATGGATTCAGGGTATGATCATCCAGTATTACTTCATGAATTATTTAAACGAGGTGTTAAGCCTGTGATTCCCTATAAAAGACCTAAAGGAAGAAAAGGTGCTGGTGGATCATCCAATATATTATATTTTACAAAACATAGATTCAAATATATTGAACTTCATGATTATTATGTTTGTCCAAATGAAAAAGTCTTAACTTATAGAGGTACCAACAAACAAGGCTATAAAGCATATAAAACAAAAACGAAAGATTGTTTAAATTGTCCTTTTAAGACTCAGTGTACAAATCAGAAAACAAAAGTGATACTAAGACATTTTTATGAAGCAGATAGTGAAGAAGCTAAACTGATTCGACTATCTGAGATTGGCAAAGAGGTATATCCGAAAAGAAAAACATCAGTTGAAAGGGTGTTTGGAATTTCAAAAATGAATCATTGTCTGGGATTTACGTTTCTTAGAGGACTTAGGAAAAATGAGGATCGAAGCTTCATGATTTTAAGTATGTACAATTTGAAAAAGTTAGCCACAATCATGTGGTAATATATCTGCGATTTGACTGGAATTGAGTGAAAAACTCTTTTTTTTATACTCAAACAAAAAAAGAACATCTCAAAATGAGATATTCTTCTTAAAAAACTGTTTTTGTCTACAGTCTGAACCGGATAAAATCCGGTTTTAATGATTTAGATTGCACATTTTTCGTATACACAGTCTGGATCACTACATTGAATACATCCTTGTTTTTTAACAAGTACGCCACCACATAGTGGACATAATTCTTTTTCAATCTTTTCAGGTGTATACCCTGATTGTGAAACAGAAATATGAGTTACATATTCTTTCGCTTCACCTTTCTTCTTGTCGAACCATTTTTCTTCAACATGTAGATGAGGTGGTGTTGCTGGATTTAAATCTTTTGTATCTTCGTTAACGCCAGCTAAAATACCTATCTTAGCACAGCGATCTCTAAATACTGTAGCACCTTTTAATCCCTTTGACCAAGCAGTTGTATAAATATTCATTACATCTTCAACTGTCGCACTATTATTTAAATTGAATGTTGATGAAATTGCTGTATCAACATATTTTTGAATAGTTGCTTGAACATTTGCACGATCTTCAAAAGCAATATTTTGAGATGTGATCAAAGCCCATGCTGGTAAGTTTTCTGGTTCAACATGCATTGCTTTCGCAAGTGCAAGTGGTGTTTTTTCCCATACAGTAATTGTTTTTTCTTCTTCAAACATACTTACAATTCTTCTTGTATAGTTAATTTGGAAGAATGGCTCTACACCGCCACTTACACCAAGGATATTAGAGATTGATCCTGTAGGAGCAATACTTAATAATCTTGAGTTTCTCATACCATATTTCTTAACAAGTTCGTCAGTATCTTTATCGATAGCTGTTTTGTAGAATGATGAACTTGAAACTTTATCATAATCAAATCTTGGGAATACACCTAACTCTTTTGCATTAAGTGCACTTGCTTTAGTTGCTGTATTAATCATTCTGCTCATAAGTTTATCTAAAAACTCTAAGAATGGTTTAGATCCATAAGGTAATTTCATAGATAAAGCTAAGTCAGCTAATCCCATAACACCTAAACCAATTTCACGATATTCAGTCACATGTTTTCTTTGTTCAGGTAATGCATGACGATCACCTAATAATGTAAGTAATTCATCAAGTGCATAAATCATTTCTGATGTTACAAAATCAAAACGATCAAAATCATAATGAGCATCATCAGTAAATGGATTTCTAACAAATGCATTTAAATTAATACTTCCTAAATTACATGACCCATGTGCCATGAGTGGTTGTTCACCACAAGGATTGGTTGCAGTAAATCTCACATCATCATATTCACTCATGAAATGATAATCATTCATATGGTCAATGAACACAACACCAGGGTCTCCCATTGTGTGTGCAGCATATCCGACAAGTTTTAATAATTCTTTTGCATTAACTTTCTTTTCGATAATTTCATATGGTGTTTCAAACTTCATCACCCATTCTTTATTATCTTTAGCAGCTTGCATAAAATCATCAGTTAAAGCAATCGAAATGTTTGCACCATTAACTTTACTCAAATCTAATTTAGTCGTAATAAAATCAATAATGTCTGGATGATCAATATTTAAAACTAACATTAACGCACCACGTCTAGCGTCTTGTTGTGTATTTAATGTCGTATGTGAATATTTCTCAGCGAATACCATAACACCAGGTGTAGTATTACTACTGTTATTCACCTTAGCTCCTTTAGGACGAATATTTGATAAATTCATCCCTTGACCGCCACCGTAGCTATATGTTCTAGCGATTTGATAATCAACCTTATAAATACTTTCTAAGTTATCTTGTGGGTCTTCTGTAACATAACAGTTAGATCCAGTAATATTACCTTCTCTACCAATCGCATATAAATTACGACCACCGAAGATCGCTTCTTTTTTTCTTAAAATTTTTTCTAAAGATGATTTTCCTAAACTAATTCTTTTTAAGAAATCTTTTTTATCTTCACCTTTGATCAAATATTTTTGTAGAATCAAATCCTGTCTTTCATCGTTATCAGACCATGGGTTTTCTCGATCATGTTTTTGTTTTTCACGATATTTGATATACGCTCTAGCAGCTTCAAACTGCTTAGATTGCATTAAAAAGTCTTCAACGTCATCTTGAATACGTTCAATGTTGACATCTTCATCCTTTTTATAGCTCTTTGTGATTTTCTCAGCTTGCTTTTGACAGTCTTCTAAAGTAAAGTTCGCACCTACCCCTTTATAGGCTTTAAACATTGCTAAAGCAATCTTGTTGAAATCAAAGAGTTCCTTTGCCCCATTACGTTTTACTACATACATACTTATCTACACCCCTTAATTTTCTATACTAGCATTGTATCATATTATGAACTAGTATGTTAAGATTTTTTCAATGAAAATACTTTCATTAAAAACAGAAAAAATATAAACAAATTGGATATCGCATAACTATCCTTTTTACCCTATTGTTTACATTATAGACGTATATAGTTTTAAGTTCAAAATATTTGCTCGAAGAAAAAGAGCTAATCAGAAAAATCTGTTTAGCTCAATAAAATTTATAACGTAAATGTTTTAAAAACCTCATCATAAATTAGAATTAATAATTCATCTTCAGTCAAATCCGTTTGATCATTAATGTATTGAAATAACAGTCCATTAATTAAAGCTTGGATGACATAACCTCTTGTTTTATCTTGTTTAAATGGAGGTGTTATGATTTGTTGTTCAACTCCCATTTTAAATATACTAAGGAATCTTTCTTCCATCTTTGATTTTATTTCATCTAGCTTATCATCAAAAGTTGATTGATTCGGATAATTGATTTGATGATGTTTATTCATAATTGTTTCTATGATGTTTTTTGCATCTTTCATTGCATCTAAAATCATCTTAACCTGTTCAATAAAAGCATCTCTAAACTGCGTTGATTTAAGCGGTTGTGTTAATAAGTTCTCATAGTAATTAAACATAAACATATACGTATCAGAAACTAACTCATCTTTATTTGAAAAATATTCATAAACAGTAGATTTACCAATCTCAGCTTTTTTAGCAATCTCAGATAACGATACTTGCGAAATATCTTTATCCTCTTTAATAAAATCAATCATAGTTTCTATGATTTTATCTTTAGTTTGCATCTTTAATCTCCTCTTTAATAACCTTTCTATTAAAGACAGCATAAATCGCTGGTACTACAACTAAAGTTAAGATGGTTGCGTATACTAAACCACCAATAGCAGTGATCGCCATAGGTTGTAATAATTCAGATCCTTCACCAATACCTAAAGCCATAACAAATAAAGCTAAGATTGTAGTCAATGCAGTCATAAAGATTGGTCTTAATCTTGTTTTTCCTGCTTCTACGATAGCATCTTTAACACCATAACCTTGTTCCCTAAGTTTATTGATATAATCAATCAATACAATACCGTTATTTACAACGACACCAACTAAGATAATGAGTCCCATAATGGATACCATAGACAGGTTCATGTTGGTTACAAATAATGCAATAAAACCTCCTGTAAACGCTAATGGGATTGTAGCTAAAATGATGAGTGGATAAACAAGAGATTGGAACTGAATTGCCATAATCATGTAAACAAGTAAAATTGCAACAACAGCAGCTATCACTAAATCTTCTACTGCTTGCATAATCTCTTCATTTTCACCCACAAATTCTATATCATAACCACTACCATAATTTTCAAAGTCACCTTCAATATATTGATTGACTTGTTCTGTAACATCAGAACTAATCAAAGTTACATTAAACCCTTCTTCAACTTGTGCAGTTACTGTTAAATAACGATTTGTTCCATCTGTATAGATCGTTTGAAAACCTGTGATTTTATCAATACTTGTTACGCTCGTTTCAACATTATTTAAATCATATAAAGGAGCAACCGCTAAACTTTCTAACGATGGGTTTACTGCATCCATAGGGTTAAGTACAACAACACCGTTATCAACTTTTAAATATGGATTAACAATGAATTGGATAGGTGTTCCTGGAACATATGTTGGCAGTAAGAAGTTTGGTACATAAATACTCATTTGAGAATCTGTTTGATATGTTTCAATCATATCTCTAGTACTATCATCAAATAGTTTTACGCCACCTAAAAACGTTAAATAATCTCCAAATAAATCTAAACTAAATCCTTCTAATGCCTCACTAGGGATATTTAAATCATAAGTAATCCCTTCGATTTGAACAGTAACAGCATCATTTGCTGTGAGTCCTGATAAATTATCAAATAGGTATTCAAGATTTTTGTTCACATCATCAAGTGTTAAACCATAGACCATAGCTTGATCTTGATTGACAGTTAACTTAACATTATCACTACCTTGGTTAACACCATTATCAATTTCAACAACGTGATCGACATTTTGTAAAATATTAGAGATATCAGTTGATATTTCTTCAAGGGTTAATAAATCATAACCACTAATTTTAATGGCTATACCTGATCCACCTGTAAGTGCACCAGCAGAATTTTGAGAACTCACATTAAAATCTAAAATATCATTTTCTGTAAGTCCTTCAATATCGTTATATTCATAATTTTCTAATACATCTATGATTAGTGCTTCGTTATCTATGGTTGATAAAGAACGATTCGTTTTTAAATTGATTGTAAAACTAATATCAGATCCTGATCCAAACATACTCATCATCGCCATACCACCATTATTACCAATCGTGGTTGCTACTGTTTCAACATCTTCTATATCCAAAAATACTTCAGTCAATGCATCAGCAAGATTCGCTTTACCTTGGAAAGATGTTAGACTTTGTGTTTCAATACTAATATCAATGCTTCCCTCATCTGATTCAGGAAGTAAGATAAATCCTTTTTGATAGACCACAAAAAATGAACCTAAAAGTAATAGAATAACAACAGCAAATGTTAAAGCTTTGTGTTTAATAGTAAATAACACTGATGATTCATACCACGCTTTTAATTTATGAATAACTTTGCCTTCTTTAATTTCTTTTTTATCATTTAATAACTTAGCACTCATAGATGGTACTAAAGATAATGCGATGATTAAGCTCGCACTTAAAGCAAATGCAATGGTTAATGCCATAGACATAAACACATCACTAATAAGTCCTTCAACAAATACAATTGGTAAGAATACAGCAACAGTAGTTAAGGTAGATGCAGTAATTGCACCAGCAACTTGTTTCGCACCTTCAATAGATGCTTCTACTTTTGATTTACCCTCTTGAATCATACGATATATGTTTTCAATAACAACAACGGCATTATCAACAAGCATACCAATTGCAAGCGCCATACCGCCCATAGAAACTAGATTCAATGTAATATTTGAGAAATACATAAGCATAAATGCTGCAACTACTGAAATAGGTATAGCTAAGCCAATAATCAGCGTTGGTTTAATATCTTTTAAGAATACAAATAGTACGATGATTGCTAAGATACCACCAAAGATAATGTTTTGAACAACGGTGCTAATTGATTGATTAATGTACTCTCCTTGATCAAGTAAAATCATGTATTCTGCATCCGGATTGTTTTCCACAATCTCATTTAGTGCAGCAATAATATTATCAGATGCTTCAGTGATTCCAATATCATTTTGTTTTTGAAATGATATTTGTATGCCTTGTTGACCATTGATTTTAGAATAGCTTTCTTCAGATGCATCAATATATTTAATACCGTCAACAATCGCTAACTCAGAAAGTTTTATGACTTCAGCTCCATCATAAGTAATAGCCAAATTTTCAATAGCTTCTATCGTTTGTGGTTGATCCCCAAGATAAAGCATTCTAATTTCACCTTGATCAAGTGCAACACCAACAAGACCACCTACATTTTGTTCTTCTATAATGGTTAATACATCAGTTTGAGTAAGGCCATAAGTAGTTAGCTTTGTTTGATCAAGTCTTACTTGTAAAACAACATCCGCATCACCAGCGATCGATACATCAGCAACCCCAGGAATACTGTTAAGTTCAGTTAATATATCTTTATTGATCCACTCTGTATTACGGATTAAAATTTCTTCATCAGTTAAATCTTCGTTATATGTTTTAAAAAGTGTTACTGTCATAACAGGTAGCATGTCAGGTGATATTCTTAGAATTCTTGTTTGATCAACACCATCTGCAAAATTAATGTTATTCAAGTTTTCACGCATCTCAATAACAACTGCATCCATATTGGTTCCATCTGCAAAAGTGACAATCGAAAGAGCGAAGTTTTCATAACTCATAGACTCTACTTCTTCAAAATTACCGATGGTAGCAACCGTAGATTCAATCTTATCTGTGACTTCTCTTTCTAGAGTCTCAGGATTTTCTCCAGGGTATGCAGTAATGGTTACAACAAAAGGTAACTCAATATCTGGAAATAAAGTTAATGGAAGTCTGGTTAAAGAAAATGCTCCTAACACAATAATGATTAAGACACCCATTAATACTGTAATTGGTTTTTTTACACTGTAATTGCTCATAAATTTCTCCTTGTTATTTGTTTCCGACCGACCGTTCGGTCGGCTCTAGATTTGATTATACCAAATCATATTTATCAATGCAACTATAATGTGTAATTTCATGAAATACCATAATTTACAAATCACTTTCTATTTTCTAAATTTTAATGTAAACTCTTATGTAGGAAGTGATAACATGAATATTTCAAACATCTTAAAACTATATTTTAAAAAACAACCTGTGACCTTTGTTTTACTCGCACTTAATACGATTATGTTTTTTGTAGTACTTTTTAATGGAGGATTTGATACAGCTTCATTAACAGCAAATGGTGGTTTAAAACCAATACTTGTCACAGAAAATCAAGAATACTATAGATTGCTTGTAGCAATGTTTTTGCATGCAGGATTCCTACATTTTTTCATGAATTCCTATTTTTTACTTTATTTAGGAGGATTTACTGAACGATTACTTGGAAGTGTACGATATGGGATTTTATATATGATTAGTGGTTTAGGATCATCGATTGCTGTTTGGTTATTTAGTGATCCAAATACCGTTACCATCGGAGCGAGTGGTGCATTATACGGAATTATGGGTGGTTTACTCATATTGACATTCTTAAAACCTAATTGGTTTCATCCGATGGCTATTAGATCTATTAGAGCTATATCATTAATTAATATTTTAATTACATTCGCTCTTGGTGGTGTATTAAGTTTTTGGGGTCATATGGGCGGACTTATCATCGGTATCATTATTACTTATCTTTTCATCCCAGATTACCCAAACTCAAGAACAAGATATAAAGAGCATACAAACATGAGGCAAACCAGTGATGGTCGAATCATTATTGATATGGATGATGTTTCTGATGATGATATTTATCAAAATTAAGAGCCATCAGTTCTATATTACATATCATATTTCAATTTGATTAAAAAAATAAGAGTTGTGAGAAATCACAACTCTTTTTAATTTATTCTGTTCTAAGTGCAACCACAGGATCTCTCTTAGCCGCAATTCTACTAGGAAACAATCCAGCAATTAACGTTAAGATTGTTGATAAAACAACTAAGAATAATGCATGAACAACTAGCAATGATGCAAATCCAGGCTCATCAATAAAGTTTTCTACGATCACATTAATTGGAATAATTAATAGATATGCAATAACGATTCCAAAGATACCAGCCGTAAATCCGATAAGCAATGTTTCTGCATTAAAGATTCTTGATATATCTTTTTTTCTAGCACCTAAACTTCGCATAATACCAATTTCTTTTGTTCTTTCAACAACTGATACGTAAGTAATAATACCAATCATCACAGAAGATACTACAAGGGATATTGCCGCAAACGCTGTTAATATAATCGTAATTGTATTAATCAACCCTTGAATTGTAGATGATATCGATTCAGCTAAATCAGTATAAATGATTTGATCGACTTCATCTTTACCTACATTGTATACATCTATATATGCCTTAATCTCATCTTTATCATCAAATGATACAGGATAAATTTGTATACCGACAGGTGTATCATCACCACCAATTAATCTCAAGACTTGATCATAAGTGATTTGTGAGTTAAATGGTAATCCTGTCAACACATTTGTGTTAGGACTTGCGATTTGTGCAGTGACAATATTAGAACTTTTTTCTATATCTAATAACGTATTTGTTAAATCAGATGTATATCCAACGCCAGTATCTAAGATTTCAGAAGATGCATCTGCTTTTACTCTTAATATACCTGAAATCGATAAAGTGATTGAAGAGGCATCGTTATACATCACTTCATAATCAGTGCTTGGTATGTAAACTCCAGATACTTCTCGGTAGTAAACATCGTTTAAAACCACTTTGAATGTTTGACCAATCAAATCGGAAGACTCATAATCATCTTCAATCGATATCCCTAGATTTTCTAATAATGATAAATCCACTCGGTTCCTTTCATCGACAATCAAAACAACATCTTGATAGTCCGTTGGATAATTTCCATAAAGCACATCATATTGAGATTCTATGAATGTCTGGTTATTAGGCATTTCATTAAAATATGAACTTCCTCCAAAAAATGGATTACCAGAACTTGTTGTTTGAACTTTGATATATCCACCATTATCAGATAAGTTAACAATGTTTAGCATAATACCTCTAGTATATGAAATAGAATTATAATAACTATTATCCATATCTTCTAGATATTCGATAAATTCAGGTGTAATGATATTTTCGTGTTGAGTTAAGCTCGATGTTTGGTCATATGGATAAAATACATCATCTTCGATAAACTCTAAATCAGGTCTAGGGTTTGTGACTTCTTCAGGTGGACCAAACTGTACAACGGTTTGATCTACAGTAATTGGGAAACCTGCAAGCGTATCAGATTGAATACTGCTTGTGTATTCAGTCATCCCATTTGAGATTGCTAAAACAAGTGCAATCCCAATAATACCAATACTTCCTGCAATCGCAGTAATAATTGTTCTACCTTTTTTAGTCAGTAAGTTTTTAAAACTTGTTTTAATCGCAGTTGCATAAGACATTGATGTTCTTTGATTCATCAATTTTTCTTTTTTATCTTCTTTATTTAAATCAGCAGGTCTTGAATCATCTGTAACAAGTCCATCAAGTAAATGAACAATGCGATCGCTATACTCATTTGCGATTTCAGAGTTATGCGTAACCATAATCACCAGTCTATCTTTTGATATCTTTTGAATGAGTCTCATGATTTGTCCACTTGTTTCACTATCTAATGCACCAGTAGGTTCATCAGCTAATAAAATCTTCGGATTATTGACCAAAGCTCTTGCAATCGCAACTCTTTGCATTTGTCCACCAGACAATTGATTAGGTCTTTTATATAGATGTTCTTCTAATCCAACTTCAATCAAAACTTGTTGTGCACGTTCTTTTCTTTCTTTTGGCGATACACCTGCAAGTCTTAAAGACATCTCAACATTATCTAAAACAGATAAATGAGATATCAAGTTATACGTTTGAAAAACGAAACCAATCGTTGCGTTACGATAAGCATCCCAATCTTGATCTTTAAAGTTTTTTGTAGACTTACCTTCGATTAACAAATCACCGCTTGTATATCTATCTAGACCACCAATAATATTAAGCATTGTTGTTTTCCCACATCCTGATGGACCTAAAATAGAAACAAACTCATTTTCTTTGAATTCTAAATCTATACCTTTTAATGCTGGAAAAGGTTTGCCAGCAAGCATATAATCTTTTTTAATATTTTTTAATTGCAACATGTCTTTCACATCCTTTTTTTATTCACTTCATATTTTAACAGTTAATTAGGATTTGTATAAAAAAACGCTCAAGAAGAGCGTCTTTTATCACAATTTTACATATTGTTTACATACATTTAATAAGCGCTTAAACCCTGTCTCTAACTCGCTCATTGATATACCTGCATAACCGACAACAAGATTCACTTCTTCAGTTTTATGATGAGGTGCATTTTTATAGGATTTAACGCCTGAAACATTGATATTGTTTATTTTTAGTTTATCAATGATCATATCTTCACTCATCTTTGATTTAAATGAAAGAATAAAGTGAAGTCCTGATTCATATCCACTAATCCTAAAATCATTTTCGCTTTTTAAGATGTTTAAGATGATATCAAGCTTTTGTTTATAGATTTTCATCATGCGGTGTAAATGTCTAGTAAAAGATCCAGTATGCATAAACTTATATAAGATGTATTGTTCAAAACTAGGAACTGTACATCTATGATACATAGATATTTTGGTAAAATTATTTAATAAAGGTTTTGGTAAAACAACGTAAGCAACTCTAAATGAAGGTGCTAGAGATTTAGAAAATGTGTTCATGTAAATCACTTTATCTAATGCATCTAATCCTTTAAGAGCTTCTATTGGTTTACCTTGATATTTAAACTCACTATCATAATCGTCTTCTATGATATATCTTCCTTTTTTCTCATATGCCCAGTTAAGTAATTCTTTTTTTCTTTGAATGCTCATAGTGACACCTAAAGGATATTGATGGGAAGGTACAACATGAACGACATTGACATTAGTTTTCTTCAACTCACTTACAATTAATCCATTGTGATCGACATCAATCATATCAACAGTTATGTCTAATGTGTTTAATACATGATAAATCTTAGGATAAGCCGGATCTTCAATCGCATATCTTTGAGATCTTCCCAATAATTCTATGACAATACTTAATAACTGATTACTACTTGAACCAATAAGGATTTGCTTAGGATCTATTTCAATCCCGCGATATATATCAATATGCTTTGCGATTTCTACACGCAAATCGTATAGTCCCATTGGATCTACATCATTAAGCATTTGATGATGTTGTTCGGATAGTACTTCTCTTGCAAGTTTTGCCCATACTTGATTTGGAAAATGTTCAGTATCTACATAGCTTGTACTAAAATCATAATCATAAGTTAGCTTTTCTTTTTCTAATAAGTTGTATACTTTATTGTTTTTAGCAGGTTTAAATAAAGTTACTTTTTTACCAACAAAATATCCTTTTTTTTCAATACTATATACATATCCCTCATCCATAAGTTGAACATATGCTTTTTCGACAGTTAAAGGACTTACTTTAAATTGCTCAGCAAGTTTTCTTTTAGAAGGCATCAAATCATTTTCATCTAGAATATCTTTTTCTATTAAATGCTTTAAGTGATCATATATCTCTTCATATAGATATGTTTTTTTATAACCCATCAAATCACCACCTGGTATATATATTTTATCATAATCTGGTTATTTAAGTATACCAGATTAGTTGCTATAATAGAAATGGAAAAACAAGGAGGTTATATTATGAATAAAGAAAGATTTACATTAAACAAAGAACTAGCTCAAATGTTAAAAGGCGGCGTCATCATGGACGTTTCAACACCTGAGCAAGCAAAGATAGCTGAAGCTGCTGGTGCAGTTGCAGTCATGGCGTTAGAACGTATACCAGCTGATATTAGAGCTGCTGGTGGTATTTCAAGAATGAGTGATCCAAAACTTATTAAGGAAATTCAAAAAGCAGTTAGTATTCCTGTGATGGCAAAGGTTAGAATTGGTCATTTTGCAGAAGCACAAATATTAGAAGCATTAGAAATAGATTACATTGATGAATCAGAAGTGTTATCACCTGCTGATGATTTATATCATATCAACAAACATGAGTTTAAAGCACCATTTGTCTGTGGCGCTAAAAACTTATCTGAAGCACTTAGAAGAATTTCTGAAGGTGCATCCATGATCAGAACTAAAGGTGAACCAGGCACTGGCGATATCATTCAAGCTGTTCGTCATATGAGATTAATCCAAAAGGAAATTAGAGATATTGCGGCACTTAGAAAAGATGAACTCTTCACACTTCAAAAAACAATGGGTATTTCTTTAGACTTAATCGAGTATGTCCATGAACACAAAAAATTACCAGTTGTTAATTTTGCAGCTGGTGGTATTGCAACACCTGCAGATGCAGCATTAATGATGCAACTCGGTGCTGAAGGTGTATTTGTAGGCTCAGGTATTTTCAAGTCTAACAATCCTAAAAAGCGTGCAGAAGCAATCGTTAAAGCAGTTACTAATTATAACAACCCTAAAATCTTAGCTGAAGTTTCTGAAGATTTAGGAGAAGCTATGGTTGGTATCAATGAAGATGAAATTAAATTAATTATGAGTCAAAGAGGCATCTAATGAACATAGGGGTTATGGCATTACAAGGCGCATTCATAGAACACAAAGAAAAACTGGATGCACTTGGCATAGATAATTTCTACATTAGAAATCTTGAAGATTTAAAAAAGCATAAGGATGGACTGATTCTTCCTGGAGGAGAGTCAACAGCAATGTATAAACTTCTAACTGAACTTCATATGTTTGATGAGTTAAAGCAACAGATCGAAAGTGGGCTACCTACATTTGGAACATGTGCTGGGCTAATATTACTTGCTAAAACCTTAACTAATCAAGAACATGCATTCTTAAAAGTGATGGATGTTGCAGTCACAAGAAATGCTTATGGTAGACAACTATCTAGTTTCATCACACATGATTTGTTTAACAATAAAAAAATACCTATGGTATTTATTAGAGCACCATACATTGAATCAGCAGGTGATGATGTAGAAATCTTATCAGTGGTTAATGATAAGATTGTTGCAGCTAGACAAAACCACTTATTAGGTACAGCATTTCATCCAGAACTTGCAGATAATTTAACCATACATAAATATTTCATTGGTATGATCAAAAAGTAAAAAATACTTAGGATTATTCATCCTAAGTATTTTTATTTTTTCTCTTTATTTTTGATAAAATTTTCTTTAATTTCAAAACAACTCTTGCTCTTAATTCTCTTCTTTTTATCTTTTTTTCTATCTTTTCTTTCTTTTTAAATAGCATTTCTTCGTGCTTGATTTTTTGTCTTTGTAGTTTGATTTCTTTTGCGTGTTGTTCTAAATCTTCTTTAATTTTAGCTTTAATCTGATTTCTAATATCTCTAGATTTTGTTTTACTAGTTATCCCTAATGAATCTGTAACATAAACATATAATGAACTAACTTTTTTGTTTCCCTTATTGATATCAGATACTATATTTTTTAAAGTCTCCATTTCAATCTGTGTAGATAGAAAGTCTCTTGAAGATATAACCACCTTATGATCTTGTGGTAAATCTTTTTGAAGCAAGTATGACTTGTAGAAATCTATGTTTCTACCTTGATATAAGAATCCAAAACTTGATAATCTCACATCATTTATGTTTCTATTAAAGATATTAATGATGAATAATTTGTTCTTATCAATCGCATCGACCCTAAAGTCTGCTTTAATATGGAATTTTTTATTAGAAAAATACAGTGCGAAATATTTATTAAATCCCAACAATAAAATCATTAAAATAATAACTATTGCAAATAAAACAATTGATATAATTTCAAAATTCTCGACTAAAAATTCCATATACTTACTTTTCCTTTCTTATAAAAAAATCAATGATGTTGTTTATTTTTTTAAATGTTGTTAAATTATAGTATTTTTCATCAATCCTTGCACCTTGTTCAATTAAGTAAATTATCATTGTTGTGTTTTCTGTATCAACTACACTTAATAAATAATCCAGATCATTTTGATTCATATGTGGTATTAACTCATCTAGTATCACATGTATACTATATTTTATAGCACTTTCACCTATTTTTCTGAAGTTCAACTCATCATGAAATTCTCTAATTAGTTTCACACTTGTCTCAACTAAATCATTTCGGATCATGGCTTCTACTATCTTAGTTAAATCTGTATAAAGTTTCTTTTCTATAAAGATATCAATTAGATTTATATTCTTTAAATCTATAATTTCAATAAACCCTTTTTGTACGTCTATTGAAACTTTTTTAAGCCATGATATTTCTTCGTTAAATTTCCTATCTAAGTATAATGTTAATCCCTCAATAAATCCATAGCTCTTAAAGGTATTTATGATATATAAAAACTGACTATCCTTGTATGAAGTTTTAAGAAAAACTTCAAAAACTTTTAGCAGTTTATATTGAGCGATAACATTAATGGCATCTGTTTTACTTAAATAGCCTAAATCAATGTCTCTACTAAAAATTCTTTTTTTATCAAACAACTGTGGTTTATATAAAAATATTTTTTCTACTATTGATTCATACTTATCTTGATTTAATAACCCCCATAGTTTAAGTTTATATGTGTCATCTTTGATAAGAAATGTCTTATTAAGTATTTTATATTTTTCTATATATTTAAATGGTTCACTTATATCGTTCTCTAACATAAAAATAATAGTATCTAAATAAAGTTGACATGCTCGATGATACTTTTCATCAACGAATGAGACATCATTATCATCTAAATATTTAAACATTTCAATG
The DNA here is from genome assembly GCA_002838185.1 of Tenericutes bacterium MO-XQ. Taxonomy (GTDB): domain Bacteria; phylum Bacillota_I; class Bacilli_A; order Acholeplasmatales; family Acholeplasmataceae; genus Mariniplasma. The sequence goes on from CP017948.1 coordinate 2,006,753, forward strand.
TTTTTTGATTCAATGATATAATCAACAAGGACTTTGCCATAGAGATCAGGTTGATCAATGATTAAATTTTCTAGTTTAGTTGACTTAAAAACATCAAGGCTCTTATTAACAACTTTTTTATATTCAGAGATTACTTCTTCATCTTCACTCGACTTTGTGTTTAATAAATCATCTAAACTAGTATCAAACAACTTTGCAATATTAATTAGATTTTGAATATCAAATGATGATTTACCTCTTAGATTTTGAGAAACTGCAGATTTAGATATATTTAACTTGTTTGCAAGATCATCTTGTGTCATCTTATGTTTCTTTAGTAAATCTTTTATATACGCCCCAACTTTTACATTATCGATAACTTCAGGCATTCTACCGCCTCCCTTAACTTTATTATAGTCTAATTATCTAATTTATAAAAGACGTTGTTTCTTAACTACAGATTAACTTAGTAGTTTATTATATCATTTGAAATATAAATATTTTTTTCAAAGTTCATTCTTGCTTAACTTTATTTGTATATATACACTAAAAAATATAAACAAAAAGTAAAAAACCTTAGGAAATCCCTAAGGCTTTTATCTTATTTAGAAGATTCAATCATTAACTTCACTAAGTTATTTGAAAATTCAGTTGGATCTTCAATTGGAAGTCCTTCAATAAGCATTGCTTGATGATATAAAAGTGATGCATACTCATCAATTTTATTGCTGTCTTTTTGAAAAACACTTTCCACTGCTCTAAACAAATCATGATCAGGATTAATTTCTAAAATCTTTTCTGCTTTAATATCTTGTTGATTTGGCATCGATTTTAAAATCTTTTCCATCTCTAAACTAAGTCCTTCACCAGAAACTAAACACACTGGTGAATCTTTAAGTCTAGCCGTTAATTTAACATCTTTGACTTTGTCTTTTAATGCTTTCTTTAATGCTTTTAATATATCTTTATGTTCTTTTTCTTTTACTTTTAAATCTTCTTTTTTTGTATCATCTACAAAATCTGCTTCACCTTGTTGAACAGATTTAAATGGTACTTCATCATAACTATTTAAGATTTGAATCATGAACTCATCAATCTCATCAGTAAAGAGTAAAACTTCATACCCTTTTTCTTTCATCATGTCCATTTGTGGTAGATTTAAAATACTTTGTTTTGATTTTCCTGTTGCATAATAAATTGCTTTTTGATCTTCTGGCTTTCTTTCAATATATTCTTTAAAAGTAACATAATCATCTGATTGAGATGTTTTAAACATAATTAAATCTTTTAAAGTATCTTTATGAATACCAAATTGATCATAGACACCATACTTAAGTGTATTTTTATATGCTTCATAAAAATCGATATAAAGTTCTCTTTCATTTTTAAGCATATTTTCTAATTCATTTTTGATTTTCTTCTCTAGATGAGAAGCTATCTTTTTCACTTGTCTATTTTGTTGTAGTAACTCTCTAGAAATATTTAGTGATAAATCTGCAGAATCCACTAGACCTTTAACAAATTTAAAGTGATCTGGAAGAAGGTCTTTATTCTTATCTTGAATAAACACACCTTTTGAATATAGTTGTAATCCCTTCTCATACTTCTCGCTATAAAAATCATAAGCAGGTTTTTTAGGAATAAACAACATCGCGGTATAAGTAAGCATACCTTCAACTTTTGTATGAATCACCTTTAAAGGATCTTCATAATCTCCAAATTGATGTTTATAAAAGTCGTTCATTTCTTCATCTTTGATGTCTGACTTTTGTCTTTTCCAAATTGGAATCATTTGGTTTAATGTTTCTTTTTCTAATTTAGGTTTTTTGTCATCACCGTTATCAACCATGATGTTGATTGGGTATCTAACATAATCAGAATATTTCTTAACCAATGATCTTAAAGTGTATGTTTCTAAATATGTAGAATAATCTTCTTCATTTTCTTTATCATCTTCATGAAGATATAAAACAATTCTTGTGCCTACGTCTTCTTTTTCAATTTCATCAATCGTATAAGATGACTCACCTTTTGAAGACCATTTATATCCAGTATCAGCATATGGACTTCTTGTATAAACCTCTACTTTATTAGAAACCATAAATGCTGAGTAGAAACCAACACCAAATTGCCCAATAATATCAATATCTTCTTTTTCTAATTTTTCTAAGAATTGTTTAGATCCACTTTGAGCAATCGTTCCTAAGTTTTCAATTAACTCAGCTTCAGTAAACCCAATTCCATTATCTCTAATGGTAAGTGTTCTACTTTCTTTATTTGGTTCTAACCAAATTTCATATTCTGCTGATGATACTTTATCATCAGTAAGTGATACATAATGTCTCTTATCGATTGCATCACTTGCGTTAGAAATCAATTCTCTTAAAAAGATTTCTTTTTGTGTGTAAATTGAATGTGTCATTAAATGCAATAATTTTTGTGATTCTGTCTTAAATTGTTTTGTCTTTGACATTTTATCGCCTCCATTAAAAATTGTAGTAAATTTAAGTATCTATGTCAAGATTTTTGTGCAATCACATCAATTTCAATAAGACCATTTTTTGGCAATCTTGAAACTTCTATGGTAGATCTAGCTGGTTTATGCTCTTTAAAGAAGTTTTGATATATTTCATTGACAGTTGTAAACACTGATAAATCTTTTAAATATATAGTGACTTTACACACATCTGTGATTTTAAAATCTTCTGACGTTAGGATTGCTTCTATATTTTTTAATACTTGTTTGGTTTGTCCTTCAATATCATTTGATACAAACTCTTGAGTATTGGGATCAATACCCAATTGTCCAGAGGTATATAATGTTTTTTGTTCTAATATTGCTTGACTATATGGTCCGATTGCTTCTGGTGCTTCTTTTGTGTGTACATATTTCATGCTCTTTTCTCCTTTGGTATTCTTGTGTTCATTTGATTTTTATAGATAAACTGTCTTGAGTACAAAAACTCAGTAACAAAATTGATGATCATAGTTCCACCTAAAACGATATACTCATTAATGTTCATTCTAACTAATGCAGTTCCCCACCACGTGGATAGTGGTGTAAATATTAAATAAAAAATAAATATTTTAGTCATTGCGATGGGTACATTGTTAGCTGATTTAAATGTGAATCTTCGATTAATAGTAAAGTTCCATATGACTGATAGTGTTAGTGCTGTTAAATATGATGGCCAATATGGTGCATGAGCTAACTCAAATATCAATGTGAAAGACAGGATTTATATGATACCCGCTGAAATAGAAAAGCCTGTAAATTTTAAAAATTGAATCATATCTGAATATTTTATTTTCATTGGATTTTTACGATGTTAATTTTCTCCTTAATTTCAGTTTCATGCTCAATATCTGCAATATACGATAGACTTGTATATGCTGCGTCAATTAAAGCTTCTTCTAGAGACTTCTTATATTTTGAACTTAAGAATCCAGCAAGTAGTGCGTCACCAGCTCCTACAGTTTGATTGACTTTTATATCAGGCACTGTAATCTTATAACAATGTTCTTTTGAAACATATAAAGATCCTTGTTTACCTAAACTAACAATTACTTCTAAAACTCCAGACTCTATAATACTTAAAGCTTCTTCTATGATCTCTTTATCCGAGGATAGTTTTTTATTTGTATAATATTCTAGCTCCTCAAGATTAGGTTTGATGATATGGGGACTTGCGGTCAGCCCTACTTTCAACCAATCTTTTGAAGTATCCAATACTATCTCCCTACATAAAGGTTTTAATGTCTCAATCATGACTTTATAAACATCGACGTCATAATTAATCGGTGCACTACCTGAAATGACTAAAACATCATTTTTTTTAATGATTGACTTTAATAACATAATCAGTTCATCTAATTTAGTTAACTCTATATGTGGGCCTGCTTCATTGATTTCATAGGTAGACATTTTTGCTTGATCAAATATTTTTAAGTTTTCCCTTGTTTCTTTATCAACATGGACAAATTGGTGATCAATATGTGCTTTTGACATAGCCTTTTCAATAAACTTCCCGTTTCCACCACCAACAATGCCTGTAACAAAAGTTTTTTCTCCAAGGTTTTTTAATACTTTAGAAATATTTATACCTTTACCACCTGCAAGTTTTCTTTTATCAAGTAGTTTAACATGTTTTTCTGATTCAAGATTTTTGACATCTATCATCACATCAATTGCAGGATTCAATGTTACTGTAATAAACACAAGCATCACCTCTTATATCTATTATATTACTTTAACACTTATATTGAAAGCATACAAAAAAACACCTTGATCAATGATCAAAGTGTTATACAGTGTTATCCATAAAATCAAATTTATTTTCCAGTTTTTTAAAAATTCTGATAATGATATAACTGATTAGTAAATAGAAAACAGCAGCTAAGAAAAACGGTGATATTGTGAAATCTCTAGATACGATTTCTTTTACATTTCTCATTAAATCTGAAATAGCAATCACTGTCACCAATGATGTATCTTTAATGAGCGTTATTACTTCATTTGTAATGGTTGGCATTTCTTTTCTAATCGCTTGTGGCATAATGACATGTCTATAAGTTAAATATCTTGAAGCACCCATCACTTGAGCACTTTCTTCTTGATCTTTTGGTAAAGATTCAATACCCGCTCTTAAGATTTCTGTGAAATATGCTGCATAATTGAGTATAAACGCAATATACGCGACCATCATTCTATCTACAGCTATTCCAAATGCAGGTAACCCAAACATAAAAAAGAAAAGTTGTAACATGAGTGGCGTTCCTCTAAATAACCATGTGTAAAAAGAAATAAAGCGACGATAAACAATATTTAAACGATAAGTCATTGCGATTAAAATACTTATAGGAAAAGAGAAAGCGAGTGTCACAAAGAATATTCTAAGTGAGACACTAGCTCCGCTTCCTAAGTATTTAATGGTTTCGATCAAGTACTCCATTATGATAAGAAAATATCTTCGTCAAACCAATTTTCAGAGATTTGTGCAGCTTTTCCATCTGCAACCATCTCAGCTAATACTTCATTGATCTTATCTCTTAAATTTGCTGATTCTAATCTAAATCCTATACCATACTCTTCTTCACCAAAGTTATCTTCTAAAGCTGCATATACTCCTGAATTTTGACTCATGATATATCTACCCATAATTTCATCAATAACTACAGCATCTACAGTTCCATTTTGAAGTTCTAATAAAGCTGCATTATATGTATCAAATTTCACAAGTTCACCTAAATCATCAACAATAGCACTTGCATTGACTGCGTCTTCTGCTGCACTTGATATTTGAACGCCTAATGTAGATCCAATTAAATCATCCATAGTTGTTATATCAGATCCTGCCTTAACCATAATCATTTGAGTGTTTGCAAGATAGGCATTAGAAAAAGCCATTTCTTCCAATCTTGATTCAGTAATGGTTAAACCATTCCAAATCATATCGATAGTCCCTGCATTTAGTTCTAAAACTTTTGCGTCCCAGTCAATCGGTTGAAATCTAACTTCAACACCTAAACGTTCTCCGACCTCTTTAGCTAAATCAACATCAAATCCCACAAGATTACCATCGTTATCTCTAAAACCCATTGGCGCAAACGTATCATCTAATCCAACAATCATGTACCCTCTTGATTCAATATCTTCCCATGTTTGTGGCATCTCAGATCCACAAGCTGAAAGACCAAGCACCCCTAAAATAGCAACTAAAATTAATAATATTTTTTTCATATGTGTTCACCTCTGTTTCCTATTATATTTCAACGCTTTATTATTGTAAAGTGCTAAATTCATGAAAACGTTTTTAAGCATAAAAAAAGTTGCTTTCGCAACTTCCTTTGTATTGTAATATTCTATTTTTTCTCGGTTTTATTAAACAATGTATGATATCCTTCTGCACCGTAAGTAAGAGATTTCGCTACTCTTGAAATGGTTGCTGTTGAGGCTTTTGTTTCTTTAACAATATCTTGATATGAATGCTTTTCCTGAAGCATTTTAGCAACTTTCAATCTTTGAGCCATATCAAAAACTTCTTTGATTGTACAAAGATCCTCGAAGAAACGATAACATTCTTCAACAGTTTCTAATTTTAACATCATTTCGAATAAATCATCTATGTCTTGATTTGCAAATTTTGATTTATAACTCATCATAACACCTTCTTTGCTTTATTATATCATCAAACTAAATTTTTTCCTATAAGAAAAAAGTCTCTTTCGAGACTTCTATCATTAAATGAACTCAACTTCAACATTTCCTTGAATTGCTTTTGAATATGGGCAAAATCCTCTAGCCATTTCTACAAATATCTCTTGTGTTTTATCATCTACACCTTTGATTCTTGCTTCAACAACTAATTTAAATCTAAACCCTTCATTTGGAATTGCCATTAGTTAGTTTCTGCTTTGACATATAAATCTTCATACTGAACTTTTGCGTTTTGTAACAAGTACTCTAGTGAGCTTGCAAAACATGAACTATATCCTACAGAAAATAATTCTTCTGGATTCGTACCTTCTAGTCCTTTACCTCCTATTTCGTTTGGTTTAGCTAGCTTATATGTCATACCGCTATTGGTATCTCTGATTTCACCGTTTCTTCCACCATATGTGGTTGCTGTTCTTGAAAGAAATTCTTTCATAGTTTCACGTTCCTTTTTATACCTTAATTATAACATTTACCCGATTTTCATTCAAAAGATTGGCTCTTTTAAAGTATAATGGGTATAGAAAGAGGTGATCACTTTGAAAGAGTTTCGTATAGCTGTAAGAGATATCGTTTCTTTTTTATATGCAAGTGGTGATCTATCAAGTGAAACCTTTCAAAACGTCTCTGCATTAGAGGGAACAAAAGCTCATCAATATGTGCAAAGTCACTATACCTCAGAAGATCAAAGCGAAATTTCTATTTCGCTTATGTATGAAAAAAATGATTATCTATTATATCTTAACGGTAGAATGGATGGATTAATTAGACAAGAAAATATTTATGTACTTGATGAGATCAAATCGACAAGAAAAAATATATTTGATGAAACCTTCACCTATAATTTAGAGCATCTAGCACAACTTAAATTTTACGCTTACATGTATATGAAAAATGAACAGTTAACTGACATGGAAGGTAGAATTACATATATTCAAATTTCTGATTATAAAACACGTTATTTTAACTTTACGTTTTACTTAAGAGATCTTGAAGCGTTTATCAATGATTCCATCGAAGAGTATTTAGAGTGGATTAGTATTATAGAGCACTATCAAAGACAAAAGTTTGATAGTATCGAAACTTTGTCATTTCCATTTGATACATATAGAAGAGGTCAAAGAGAGATGATGGCTGCGGTTTATCAAACCATCAAAGATAAAGATATATTATATGCGATCGCACCGACTGGTATCGGAAAAACGATGGCATCATTATTCTCTTCGATTAAAGCTTTAGATAATGACAGACAAAAAATATTTTACACAACAGCAAAAACGCAAGGTAAAACCATCGCGCTTGATGCAATCAATCTACTCAAAGATAAAGGATTAACAATTAAAGCATTAGAAATTACTGCGAAAGATACCACTTGTTTCTTAGAAAAAAGGAATTGTGATCCAAATGTTTGTCCATTCGCGAAAGGTTTTTTCGATCGCTTAAAGGACGCAACCATTGATATCTTTTCCAATGAAGATATCCTTGATAGACAAACTATAGAATCTTATGCGAAAAAACATGAGATATGTCCATTCGAATATAGTTTATATGTATCTTATTTCGTAGATATTATTATTTGTGATTATAATTATGTTTTTGACCCAAGAGTACATTTAGTCAGATACTTTGATGAATTTAACTATCAACCACTACTTCTCGTAGATGAAGCTCATAACATGATTCAAAGATCAAGAGATATGTATAGCGCAACTATCTTTAAATCTGATTTAATCAAACTCAGAAGATTGGGAAGTAAACTTAAGCCTTCAATTAAACACGCTATTAAAAAAGTGCTTGATGCATTAACGGTCTATGAAGACAGATTAACTTATGCTTATTTCTTATCTGATAAAGATATCGATGAAACTGTTTATGATACGATAAGAAACCTGCTCACAAAAATTGAAAACAGTTTAAAAGAAAACTCTAAATATAATAATAAAACACAAATCTTAGACATATATTTCACTTTTTTAGCATTTGTTAAAATTTATGAATATTATGGAGAAACCTATTTAACCAACATATATAAAGATCGAGATGAAGATCTAATTGTTGAACTTAGATGTTTAGATGCTTCAAAATATATCTTAGATACACTTGAAAACAAAGCTTACGGTTCAACTTTCTTTAGTGCCACTCTTCATCCCATTGAATATTATAAGAAGTTAATTAGTCAAGATGTTGGTGAGACGCTTAAAATCAAGTCACCATTTCCTCCTGAACATTTAAACCTTGTTTTATATAACTCAGTATCCACAAGATATAAAGATAGAGATAACTCATTAGATGAAGTCATTAAAATCATCAAAGAAACCGTTCAAGCAAAAAAAGGAAACTACATCGCATTTTTCCCTTCTTATCAGTATTTAAATCAAGTTTATGAAAAATTATCCTCAGATGATATTGAAATCATGCTTCAAGAAAAAGATATGGGGCACTTTGAGAGACATCAAACCATTGATACGTTTAGATCAAATAGTGAAACATCAAGGTTAGGATTATTCGTTATGGGTGGTATGTTTTCTGAAGGCATCGATTACATTGGTGATATGTTATCTGGAGTTATTGTCGTTGGTGTTGGTCTGCCTATGATCAACGAACTTAATAATCAGTTAAAAGATTATTATGATCAAGCATTTAATAAAGGCTTCGATTATGCTTACCAGTATCCAGGAATGAACAAAGTCATTCAGGCAGTTGGAAGAGTCATCAGAACAGAAAATGATAAAGGAGTCGCAATACTTATCGATGATAGGTTTGATACCTCTTACTATAGAAAACTATTTCCTATTGAATGGAAATCATATAATCGCATTTCTTCAATTAAGAATCTAAAAAAAGCATTATCAGAGTTCTGGAAAATAAATCAAAAATAAAAACATCTGCCTATTTAAAATAAGCAGATGTTTTTTTAGATTTTATCTTTAAATAGTATATTACTATTCATCACCGGTAAAATATATGGTGGTACATTTGAATTAGCTGTAATCGTTGTTACTAACGCTCTTATATAAGGGTATAATACCGAAGTTGCGTTCGTCTTAGCAATCGGATATAGTTTTTCATCTTCCCATCTCGTAAATAAGAATTTTCCTGAAATCTGTACATCCATATAAAAAGGAAGTCCATTGTGATCATCATCAAATGACACAGATAATGACATCGTAAATGTGTTATCATCTATTCTTGTCATCTCTCTATCAAACTTAGGGACAACTTTAATTTTTGGATGTTCCTTTACATCAAAGTCTTTATTGAGAATAAAAGAAACTTTATCCACCGAATACCCAATTAATCTAATTAATATATTTTGTTTCTGATCCATCATAACGCCTTCTTTCTAATCCTGTTCTAAATATTCAACAATCTTTAAAAGTACATCTTCTTTATCCAAAAACTCGTTGTGTGCTGTTTGATCAACAATATAAAATTCATAGATGTCATCAAATGCTAAAGATAATTTTTCAGATATCTCAAATGGTATAGTTTTATCTGATCTAGATGCGATGATCAAAGGTTTAACCTCAACACCCGAAGCATTGCTTTGAGAATCAAACTCTTCAACAATCAAATCACTTAATACCCCTTTAAATATTGGAACATATGTATTAAATAAATCTTTGATACTTGAATATGGGGCAATCAATATAAGTCCCTTAACATCATATGTAGACGCAATATAAGTAGCTACACCCGTTCCAATAGAATATCCATAAATGTATATTTCATCTTGATCCACATAATCTAGCTGATAAACATACTCATAAACTGCTTTACTCATTTCTCGCATAGAATGATCTCTAGGAATGCCTTCACTTAAGCCATACCCTGGATAATCAATCATGATAAACTGATATCCTTCAAAATGATCAAATATATGTTCCATATACATATAATAAAAGGTTTGTGCAGATGATTCTCCATTGCCAGCAAAATAGATAATGGTCGGTAAGACTTGGTCTTCATCAATATTTCCAAGCCCTTGATATGTAAGTTGATTGTTCTCATCAAAAATCTCAAAAGTCTCATACTTATCTAATGCCATAAGTTTATCATATGCATAAGTACTATGATTTGGGTGATATAGAATGATAGGTTGTGCAAACACAATCATACCAGCTATGATTGTCAATAAACCAACAACAATCATCATAGCATAAAGGTATGGATGCTTCTTCATTTTAAATAAATAACGAAGCTTAAACTGTGGCAATCCCTTATTATTTCTAACAATCTTTATGCTGATAAATATCACTAACAATAAAAGATAAATTATCAAAGAAATGTGAGTCATCAAAGTCAACTCAACATACCATGGTGCACTATACACTTCATCATAGCTTAATATGTTTAAATAAATATCATAAACCCAGGATAAGAAACTGAGATTAACACCTATTTTTATTAGGAATTCAACGATTTGTATTGGATGATATGTTTTATTTTTCATAAGGTTTTATAAGCTCATCAATGAGATGAGGTTTTTCGATATCAAAATTAAACAAAGCATAAATATCAACTGGATTAACATCATTGATTTTTTGGGGTTGATAATCAAATCGTTGATCTTTATCAACTAAAAGTGATCTTACACCTTCTTTGAAATCGTGTGTTTTAATCACGTGTTCACTAAATAGTTGTTCAAACTTAAAACATTCTAATAACGACAAGTGTCTAGTTCTCTCAAGCATTTCTAATGTGAAACTCATTGCGGATGGAGACATCTCTAAAAACTTGCTCTTAAGTTCTTTTTCAAAAGGATTATCTAAATCAATTGCTTGCATCATTTCATTTAGAGTTGATTTAGAAAAAATATTATCTATACTTACTATATGTTTTTCAATATCTGATGTATGTCCAAAATGATGAAATTTATCTAACAACATGGATACATCCTCTTTGATATTATTATTATTAAACTTTAATGAAAACAGTGCTTCTTCTACCTCTAACCATTGATTATGTATAACTACATAATCAGCAATATTTAAATAAAACAAATCATTAGATGTTAATACTGGTCCAAGGATACCTATGTATTTACCAACATGATGTGGAAGTTGATTTAAAAAATAACTTGCTCCTACATCTGGAAAAAATCCTATTTTTGTTTCTGGCATCGCAAACTTCACACGTTCAGATACAACAAAGTATGTCGATCCAATAGAAAGACCAACACCACCACCAAAAACATAGCCGTCAATATAAGTTAGAATAGGTTTTGGATATGTTTGAATCATATAATCCATCGCATATTGTTTAGATAAGTAAACTTTAGGATATTCATGATCATGATTAATACTATGCTCATAAAGAGACTTTACATCGCCTCCTGCACAAAATGACTTTGGATGATTTGATGAAAGATATACCATATAAATATCATCTTGATTTTTCCACTTTATTAAAGTGTGTGTTATGGTATTTATCATTTCTAAAGAAAGTGCATTTAAAGCATTTAATCTATTCAGTTTAATCCATCCTATATGGTTTTTCTCTTCAATGATTATTTGATTTGATGTCATTTCCTATATACCCTTTCTCATCTGATCTTTACATCTATTTTAACATGTTTAAGACCTTATAACTCCTATATCAAATAAAAAGACTCTCAAAGAGTCTTTAAATTAATTTTTTGTTCTATATTTTTCTTTATCTTTATACATCTTTTGATCTGCTCGTTTAACTAAATCTTTCGGTTTCATATCTTTATCAGCTTGATATGCTGCGATACCATAAGAAACACTAAATTTATATGGCTTTTCATTATTATACTGATCAATTAAATCATTGAATTGTGTTGATTGCTGTTGATACAGTTTGTTTGTAACTCCAACGAAAATACAACTAAACTCATCACCACCAATACGATAACATTTGCCGAGTTCTCCAAATGTTTTTTCAATCATCTGATAACCATCAACAATCATTTGATCACCAATATCGTGTCCGTAATTATCATTAATTGTCTTTAAATCATTGAAATCAAAATAAACTAACTTTAATTGTCTCTTACTTTGCTGGTGACTGAATATTAAATCAAGATCTTCTTCAAAAGCATGTCTGTTTTTGCTTCCAGTCAATCGATCAATATATGCCATTTTTTCTAGAGTTTCTCTTTCAACCCTTATATGATAATTCTTATTTAATATCATAATATATCTTGAGAATAAAACAATCATGAATATAACAACAACACCTTGAACAAAAACAGATATTAAATCAAAATCTTCTAATACAAATGACGCAAATTCCATAAATCCAATAAATGCGAAGATACCAAAATATGTAATAAACGTTTTTGTTGATTGATGTTTTGGATGTTTCTTAAGATGAATCAAAAGTAGAATAAAAGTTACTATAACTTCTATAACAAGCGATATTTGAGTGATAAACACGCTTTGGAAAAATCCAAATATGCCAAATTGTTGTAATAATACAATGCTAATGAATAAAATAAATGAATACACAATAATAATATGATAAATTTTAGTATATTCTTTTAATAAGATTCTCTTCAAATAAACAGCCATAGGTATAGGAAGCAGAGCAAGCGCATAATAAGAAAGTGCTCCTAATATATATTGACTATCCAATAGAATCTGCAGTGTTCTAGATTCGGATAGCATCCACAATGACAAAATAATCGCAAACAATCCTAAATATACAACATCATTATCCTTAATTTTGTCTACAAATAAACTAATAAATGCAATCGCTAATCCGATGACAAATGTAATAAGTCCTATGACAAAGCCCTGGCCATAGTTAATAAATATATGCGCATTAAGATCATTATATGAACCATAATATATCTCATTAACTTTACCACTCATTGCCTCATAAGGAGTATGAAGAAAAACTGTGAGTTCTAATCCATCACTATCCGCTGGAACAGGAATATAGTGCCATAAGCTAGCATAAGGGATACTAGAATCTTCTTCTCTTAAATCATGTGAATAAATGATGTTCCCACCAATCGCAACCACGACATCTTGTAAAGATCCTCTGATCAATAAATATTGTGGATGTTTAAAATCTTCTGGTAGAATCAATGAAAATCCATGTGTTTCATTTGGCTCTAAATCAAAATCATAAGGCAAATCAAAAAAAGTATTAGTCGCATGATCTTTCCATCCTTCGGATAGAGGATTTGAATCTAATATATTCATTCGATGTTCCCCATGATTATAGATTAAACCTAATATGATAAACACTGTTAGAATCAATCCAATAATTATGAGTGTTCTATATCTGTAAACTGTTTTCATAGATACTCCCTTTAAGCATTTAAGAAAAGTATAAAATAAAATGCTTTTTATGTCAATTTAAAAGACAAATTTCATAGTCAATCCCTATGATAAAATCTCGCTTTACATTCATACAGATATTTATCTGCTCTTTTTTGGACATCAACGATACGATCGTATTTATCCAGTCGTTTGTTAAACCCAACAGAAACGCTTAATGGCAATCCAAATAGATTCATTTTGTTAATTTTATCTTTAATTTGATTTTTAACTTCACTTAAGTCTATATCCCTTTCATATAAGATAACAAACTCATCCCCACCAATGCGACAAACTGTTGCATCACTTGCAATCTCTTCAATTACAGAACTTACTTTTTGTATGAGTTGATCCCCCACATGATGTCCAAATGTATCATTGAATTTCTTTAGTTCGTTGATATCCAATAACATTAAACTTATAGGTAAATCTTTTTGATCTAATCGATTGATATAACTTTCATAGTATCTTCTATTGTATAAACCAGTTAAATAATCATGATAGGATAAGTATTCAATCTCTTTTGTCTTTTCAATACGTTCTGAGATATCTCTAAATACAATAACCACACCATCTTCAACACCATTAATATCTTCAATTGGTGATGCAGAATATTCAATAGAAAATCTTTCATTTTTTTGATTAATTAATACGCCTTGTTTTACTTGAATAGTTTTTTTACTATCAATTACTTTTAATGCAATATTTTCAAAGCATTCTTTTTGATTAATGTCTTCTACCTTAAAGTAATAATCAAGTGGTTTTCCTATGATAAATTTAGAACGTTCATCAAAGAAAGCTTTGGCTACAGGATTAATCATCGTAATATTACCTTCATGATCAGTCGCAATAATACCATCACCTACAGAAAATAACGTTTTTTTAAACGTGTCTCTTTCAAGTGATAAAGTTTCTTCTAGTTGTTTTTGATCAGTAATGTCCCTTGCTGTTCCAGAAAAACCAATGATTTGTCCATGTTCATCTTTAATACTCACAGCATTCGTACTAAAGTATCTCCACGAACCATCTTCATGTCTTAATCGATAAGTTGTAATTTCTAGTCTTTTATCTTTTTCTTTAATTTCCTTTAAAAAATTCCCAAGCTTCTTTACATCATCTGGATGAATATATGGCACAAATGATCGATGTAAAGTTTCCTCGATTGAATGCCCTAAAAGTCTTTCCCAAGCTTTAGATATAAATGTAACATTGTTATCTAAATCCAACGTATAAATAATGTCATAGCTACTTTCAATCAAATCTTTATATCTTCTTTCATCTTCCGCAAGTCTAAGTTCAAGTTCTTTAGATGCTGTAATATCGTGATGTGTACCAACCATAACAAGTGGTTGATGATTTTTATCCCAATCAATGATTTTACCACGATCTAACACCCAAACGTAAGATCCATTTTTATGAATCATTCTAAATGTATTTTCATAATATTCTTCTTTTTGATCTATCGCTTTTTGAACTGTCTCAAGTGCAAACTTAGCATCATCAGGATGCATTAAACTGATCCATGTATCAATATTAATTGGAGAAAGCTCCTCTAATGTATAGCCGACTAACTCTGCCCATCTTTCATTAAAGACAGTTTCCCCGGATTGAATATTCCAATACCAAGTTGCTGTATTGGTTGCACTAATATAATCTTCTTTACTTTCTTGATTTATATTTAAATAAGTATATGTCTTTGTGAGTTCATCCGCATTTATACTAAACCCTGAAACTTCTATGTGATGATCAACTTTTTTAATGATACCTTTACTGTAATACCAATGGTAAGAAAGGTCTTTATGCTTAAATCTTTGTAATGTTGTAAACTGATTTTCATCTGATTTTATAGTTGATGTTATTAATTTGAGCATACGATTTTGTTCATTTTGATGCCATATATGTGACCAATTGCTAAAAGCGCCCCCTAAATCATCATATCCTAAAAATTTTTTTCCTCTATCAGAGATAAAAAAGAGATCCTTATCTGCATCCCATCTCCAAAAGACAATATCAGCTGTATCAACAGTTTTTAATCTAAAATCATCATGGTTGACATTTTTAAAATCAATATCGCTCATAAAACCACCACGCTTCTTAAGATTATTTTATCATAGATAAAAAGAAGAGATTCTTAAGATTTCCTTAACAAATGCTTCATTTTTAGATTTTTATCTGATATTCACTAAAATTTTCATATACAGTTTACTTTTCTTGACAGATGCTTTAAAATAGATGTATACGGAGATGGAGGATTGATAATATGCCAAGAAGAATAACAGATGTTTGTATTGCATGCGGCGCATGCCAAGCTGAATGTCCTGTTGATTGTATCTCTGAAGGTGATATCTACGTCATCGACGAAGATATTTGCATTGATTGTGGTGCATGCCAAGAGGTTTGTCCAACGGACGCTATTATCGAAGTATAATTGCTTAGACAGAGCAAAAAAAGAACACCTACTTTTTAGGTGTTCTTTTTTTTAGATATATAAATAATTATATGGCAAGAGATAGGCTATAAAATATTATGTGGTATACCATACGATTTTTTAAAGGCCTTTTTTCTTTGTATAAAAAAGAAAACCTCTTTTATAATATAAGTAATTGTCATAACTTATAATAAGGAGGTTTTCATGCATGATTATACCATAGATTTATTATATTTAAATCTTGTAGGAAAAGATATTGAATCTTTAGAAACAAGACTTGAACAAGAAAGACTTATCATTGAGCTCAAGTTAAAATCAAAACAGCAATTATGTCCAATATGTCAATCTGAAGACTTACGTTTTTTAGGATATACTTATAAAAAGATTATACACTCAATTTCTACGCATCAACCCTGTCTTATTAGATTTCATCAAAGAAGATATAGATGTAAAATATGCCATAAAACATTTAGTGAATGTAATCCATTTACCAAACCATATGGGAATCTAAGTTTATATACCAGAGTAAAGATCCTAAATTATTTAAAATCAGGTGATCATACGTTTACAGCAACCGCAGAGCACTACAATGTGTCCATTCAAACCGTTTTAAATCTATTTGATGAGAGTGTTGAATCCCATAGAAGACGACTACCTAAAGTCATTAGTATTGATGAATTTTATACAGCAAAGATGAACAAATACAAATATGCTTGTGTGCTCTATGATTTCATAGATCATAAAATCATAGATGTACTAGCAACAAGAAGAAAAAGTTACTTAATCGATTATTTCTCTCGCATTTCACAAGGAGAAAGAGCGGGTGTTGAAGTCTTTATTATAGATATGTGGGAATCTTATAGAGACGCCATTAAACTTTCTTTTCCAAATGCAAAAATAGCTGTAGATTCATTTCACGTGATTAGAACATTAAATTCAGCCATTGATCGGATACGAATTGATACGATGAACCTTTATAAACAACACAAAAGTGGTCCTGCTTATGAAGATATGTATTATTATATGCTAAAGAAATTTAGTTATTTCTTCTTGAAGGGATATGAGGATATCACAGACAAATACATCAAAATTCATAAAATCAATCGATATTGGCATAAGTCAGACATATTAAACTATTTACTATCAATTGATAAAACATTATCATCTGCATATCGGTTAAAAGAAAGATATAGGGAGTTCAACTTAACAGCAACTTATGACGAAGCTGGTGATGAACTCTATACCCTCATAGAAGCTTTTAGAAATCATGCACATCCACAAATGAGGACTTTTGGACATACACTGATGAAATGGGAAACTGAAATCATAAACTCATTTATGATTTATGATGATAGACGCATTTCTAATGGACCTATAGAATCTACTAATAATAAAATAAAAACAATCATTAAAACAGCTAATGGCATAAAAAAATTTACAAGGCTAAGAAATAGGATCATGTATAGCATTAATAAAGATATACCATTTAAAAATTGATAATGATTTGAGTTATGACAAGATAAAAGGACTCACCAAATGATGAGTCCTTTTGACTGCCATACGATTTTTTATAGCCTATTTTGCCATATAATTTTTTATAGCCCTATTATGTGTTCGCCACATTATTTTTTAAAGGGCCTTTTTATATTTTACTTCCTGCTTGTTGATCTACAATTACGATAACATTTGGATGAAGCTGTAATATCGATGCAGGCAGTTCTTCAGTGACTTCTCCATGCACCATTTTGTAAATTGCATTAGCTTTTTCTTTACCACTTGCCATAAGAATGATTTGTTTACTTCTCATGATATTTTTTATACCCATTGTAATCGCATATTTTGGAACTTCATCGATGTTATTAAAAAATCTCATGTTATCTTTTCGAGTTTGTTCATCTAATTCAACGATAAATGTCTCATTTCCAAAAGGTGTACCTGGTTCATTAAAACCAATATGTCCATTACTTCCAATACCTAATATTTAAATATCGATTGTATGCTTTTTAAGATCTTTATTATACGCTCCAGCTTGCTCATCGATTCTTGAGATATCGTTATTCGGTATATGAATATGTTCATCTTTCATATCTACTTTAGAAAACAAGTTTTTATACATATATTGGTAATAACTTTGAGGATGATTTCTCTCAATACCAATATATTCATCTAGGTTATAACTCACTACATTTTTAAAACTTATTTAATCTTTTCATATGCTTCAATCAATTTTTGATAAAGTCCGATCGGGGTAGAACCGGTTGCTAAACCTAAAACTGAATTTGATTTTTGTTTTAATTGCTCGACAAGAATTTCACTTGCTTTTTGACAAATTTCTATATAACTTTTTGTTTTAATAATCTGCATTCTTTTATTCCTATCTATCTTACATATTTTTTAAAAATTTCATAAATCCTTTTTTCTTTATTTGAAGCATCTTGATGATTATAAAGTATGCACTCAGCATTTATGGCATCGATCATGCATAGTTGTGATATGCGTGAACTTGATTCCTCATCGTTAAATGCATCTTTTGATTTATATGTGATTACTACATAATCAGATAACTCTGCAAGTAATGAATTGGGTTCACTTGTAATAACAACAAGTGTTATTTTTTGTTCTTTTGCAAGTAATGCTGCGCTTATTAATTCTTTGGTTCTGCCAGAATTTGAAATCAAAATAACCAAATCTTTATCGCTCATGAACGTCTGATCAATCATTTGATTATGAAATTCATCATTTGCTACACAAGACCTACCAAGCATTTTTAGTTTTAATTCTAAGTCTTTACTGACCAAATATGAGTTCCCTTTACCAAATACCAAAATTTTTTTTGCATTCATGATTATTTTGGCAATATTCTTTATTTTTTCTTGATCGAAAATAGCTGATGTTGCTTTTAATGCTTGTATGTGCTGCTTAATTATTGATAAACTTATAGGTTCCTCACCCTCAATAAATTCACTAGAGAAGACTTGTTTTTTGATTAACTCTGTTTTAGATTTTGCTAAGATATAATCAATCTTAAAGTCTTTAAACCCAGAAAATCCTAATTTTTTGCACATTCTGACTACTGAAGAGGCAGATGTGTATGTTTCATCAGCGATTCTTTCAACATTAAAATCAGATATTGCAATTTTGTGATTCATGATATAGTCCAATATAACTTTTTCAGATATACTCAAGTTTTCTCTTGCATTAATTAGCTTTTTGATAAAACTCATAGATTCACCCCTAGATATTTTTTCACATATTAAAGTATGCTTAAATTATACCATTTATTATCTAAAAAAGTGATATATGACCAGTTAAAGCATTTTTGAAATCCTATCTTGAACATCTTTTTTAAAGCGTTCAATATATTCTAAAACATATGTCGTAATATCTAATTCATCATTTATAATAAGAGGTGTCAAATCCATTGCTAAGCTTACAGCATTTGATTTATCAACAAAATGTGATTCACTAAATGTTGCATTTGCAAGTCTTCTGCCGAGTGCAGCTAAATCATAACGCTTACCACCGACAATTTGGGAGTCAAATACTTCAACTAAACTTTCAGCTAAATTCGGATGACCACTCACATCAAAGCTAACCTTCTCTTTATCAACCATCCAATCAAGATTTCTCCACACCTCACATCCATAAACTTTTTCTGGACGATTCTTTTTATCCATCTTTCTTAAAGCTCTAATTACTTTTGTTGTTACACCGATATGAGTATCATGTTTGTCTGCTAGATTATGGGTGTATAAAACTTTAGGTTTTGCGTGATTTAATAGCATAAGCATCTCATCAACAATCTCAGTATTTTTAGGATTTTTAACTTCTTTACTTGGATGATCAAGTAATGCAAGTGCTCCAAACTCACCAATAAATGCTGCTTTTTTTTGTTCAAGTTTTCTAATTGCAATCATATCTTCGTCTGTATAGTTTTTATACTCTCCATCTCTAGCACTGCCAGATCCGTTGGTTACAACAACTCCAAAGAACCATTCGTTAGGACTGTTGAAACTTTTTAAGATGCCATCATATGCCATGATTTCAATATCATCTTGATGTGCAGCAATAGACATATAAGTTGTGCGGTTAATCGCTTCATCTATTGGTTTTCCATCAAACACGAAAAACTCTGCGGTTGGTTTCAATAATTTCATTTAATCCACTTCTTTCATTTTATTTTTGGAAGACTTGCTGCCGCAATTGATTGCCCAACACGTCTTGATTTTTCATCTGGTAGTTGTAAATTGATTGTTTGATACAACTCTTTAAACTCTTGTTTTAATACTTCTTTAGCCCACTTAATAATTAAGTCTCCACCTATACCTGAAGTTACTCTTCCTAAGATTAAAACATGCTTCATTGGATAAAACTTTTGATAAAATCCTAGACCGTATCCCAAATAAATACCGATGGTTCTAAAAATCTCAAGTGCGCCCTCATGATGATCCTCAGCTAAATTCTGAACGACTTTTAATTTTTCTGCTGGTGATAAATCTTCTTCAAAATCTATATGTGCTTGAGGTGCTAATTTGATGACAGCATCTTGTGAAAAGTAACTGACACCACATCCATAATCCCCAGACCATTCATCAATTTGAGCTCATTATTAAAGTCGACAGGAACGAAACATAACTCGTTTAACCATCCAGTAATATGTCCTTGATGATCTACATATCCTGCAGCTTGTGATGTACCCATCGCTATACCTAATACTTCATTATCATCTAAACTCATTGCGCCTGCTAATGCAGTGACATCTCCATCGTTTGCAACTTCAATAGGAATATCACCCATGTCTTTTGCGATATCAATATAAATGTTCTTAATATGTTTTTCATATAAGTCATCTGGTACTTGTCTAAATAGTGATGCTACCTTAGCTTGATTATCGATATAAACACCTGCACTAGAAACACCAATACCATCAACACGTTCCATCTTGGATGCTGCTCTTAAGATAGAGTCTTTAATACCATTGATATGATACATGGGATCGCTATTTGTTTTAGGATGCCATATCACTTCTTCACTAAATATGGTTTCACCGTTGACAACAGCTGATACTTTTCTGTCAGAACCGCCTGCATCAAAACCAATACGATAACCGTCTAAGTGTTTACCTATAGCTTTTGCTTGCTCGATTTCTTCAAGTTTATCATCTTTACCTAAGATAATAACATCAAATGGATGTTCATAGATACGTTCCATGAATACTACATCAAATGTTCTAAGTCCTTCATTTGAAAAAGTTGTTTTAATAAAATCTCCTAATGCTTTAGGACCTTTAAATAGTATTTGATATCCACCTTTTGTCCATAGTAATGATTTAATTAAACGTTCAACATAAAACTCATTTTGATTTATTTGCGCATTTGATGCACCAAATACTACAGTATCATATACCGAAATATCTTGATCACTTCTTTTGAGCCCAATTGTGATTTTTTCATAATCTTCTGTTTGCTTAACTGCTTCTTCAAAAGCTTCTATCGCAAGTATGGCTGGCTTGAAATTGGGATCTAAAGGTGTGCTTAGTTTTGGATTTTTATTGTATTTAAATGACTCCATATCATCACCCTGCTTTCACAGTTATCTTACATGTAAACATGTAAAAAAACAATCCGTCTTTTATCGAATATTGGCTTTTATCACATTTGAAAAAAATTTTTCATGTATGGTTAATAATATGTGATGCCGCAAGATGTCCAGTTGATAATGCAATGGTAATATTATAACCACCAATAGGTCCATGAAGATCAGTAACTTCACCAATAAAATACAAATGCTTTATAGCTTTAACTTCCATAGATTTAGGATCTAAAACTTTCGTATCTATACCACCTTTATTCACATATGCCTTTTCTTTATCTTCAACTTTATCTATAACAACTTCAAAAGCTGTAAGCATATCTAATATACGGTTTAAATCTTGTTTTTTAGTTTCTGCCACTTTCTTTTTTTCTATATTCAATGTTTCATAAATAACATCTATGATCTTTTTAGTGGTAAATGATTCTAGTTGTTTATGCACATATGAAGCGCCATCTGATTGTAGATGCTCCAATATCTCTTCTTTTGTTTTATCTACAAAAGAGAATGTTAGTAATGATGATCCATGTTCTTGAATATCAGCATATATAAACTCAGATAAATGCATGACTACTGGACCACTTAATCCAAAATGAGTAAACAGTAAATCTCCTTGATAAGAGGTTTTCTGCTTTTTAATCGTAACAACTCTTTTAGGTAGCGATACACCTTGTAAAGCTTTATATGATGATTTAATTTGTGAGGAGTAGATATGTGTCTCAGCTGGTGTGAATGGAAAATAATTGATGTTTAAGTGTTTAGCAAAAACAAGTCCATCTCCACTACTTCCAGTTGATGGAAAACTATTAGATCCGGTTGCAACCACAACATGCTTTGCATAAAAAACATCTGTTTTTGTAACCACTTTAAATATATCTTCTTCTTGATGAAGTTCTTTAACCGCTTGTTGGTATTTGATATGATTTGGTTTTATATCTTTAATGAGTGCTTCTAAAACACTTAAGCTTTTTTCTGTTTCTGGAAAATATTTAAAATTGTTTTCTAAAACAAGTCTTAATCCATGTAAGTCAAAAAACCGAATCACATCTTGTCCGCTGAACTGAGTAAGTGCGCTATATAAAAAACGTTTGTGTTTAAATGTTAGTGTATCAATGAAATCTCTAATCGAAAGGTGATTGGTTACATTACATCTTCTACCACCTGTTAATAAAAGTTTCTTCCCACACTTCTCGTTTTTTTCCAGAAGTAAATAATTTATGTTGTTTTTTTCTAATACGTTGGCTGCCATCAATCCAGCAGGTCCACCACCGATGATGATTGTATGATATATCATAAGTTTTGTCCTTCTAAGTATTGTTTTAAAACATCTGTAATCACTTGATATCCTTCTGGAGTCGGATGAATACCATCATAAAATAAATGTTCTCCTGACATTAAAACAAGCTGTTTTTCAATATCATTCTTAATATCAATTACATCTAAATGATATGCTTTTGCAATGTCATCTACATATGTTCTATATTTATCAACATCTTGAAGAATATCTAAAGTAACTTGTCCAATAGGAAGTACAAATGGTTTAATCAAAACGATTTTAGTCTTTTTATGTGCATCCATAATTTGCTTGATTAGTTTAGTGTAATCTTTTGAAAATGTATCAAATGATGATTCAAATCCTAATAAATAAGGTAACCATGCATCATTGACTCCAATCCAAATGAAACACATATCTGGATCTAGTGATATAACGTCTTCATTTACTCTCATGAGTAAATCTTTAATACGTTGTCCACCAATACCTTTGTTATAAAAACTAATATGTCTAAATATATTTTGAAGCGAAAAAACAAAACCTTGACCAAGGTCTTTATCGTTTTTCAATTGTCTGTGTGCTTCAGTAACACTGTCACCAAAGAAAACTATTTTCGTCATTTCATCACCTATTACTATCATAACAAAGTTTTCCCCAATTATGAAAAAAAAGATTAGAAGAAATCTTCTAATCTTTGATCTAATAATTAAAACATACCTAATGGGAATTCCGTGAGCTCGTAATCATCTAAATCATTTGGCATCTTAGGCATTTCAACAAACATGTCAAATACCATAGTTCCAGTTATATCAATACTCATGCCATCTTCTTCACCAGAAATATTAAACTGATATCCCATTTTAGTCATCTTGTCATCTTCAATGACGAATGCAACTTCTAATTCAAACGCTGTAAACATTTCAAGTGGCATTTCAAACTCATTAATTTTATTTTCAACATAATCATCATTTGACCAATTTGTAGTATCATACATTGCATCTAACATATCATACGCATGATCTAAGATGCCTTGTTTTGTGATATCAATATAAACTGTAGTTTCTCCACCACTTTGGTAAACTTTTAACATCTCTGCATCAAGCATAACAGCAATCATTTCGCTATCTGATATTGCTTGGTCTATATCAATTCCAGCATCCACATAATCATCAAGTAAATCTTCAGGATTAGTAAATAATTCATCCCACATAGTTTGTGTAATACCTAGATTCATCTTATACTTACCGTTATCTAACACTTCTGTGCTACTTTCTAAATCTGCCTCATAATACAAGTATTGATCTGTAAAATAAGCATTTAAAGATCCTTTTAAAGATTCTTCTTCATCTAATGAACTATCATTAACATATGTAGTGCTCACATTTAAATCAATCTCATTTTCAGATAACATTTTTACTTCAGTAATATCATCATGCATGAACATATATGTTTTTGATGAAATTGTACCATCTATACTTGTTTCTGCAAACTTAGTGTTTGACCAAAAATCCATCATTTCATTGACTGCAGAAATTTCTAAGTCAATGGATAACATCATTGCTTCTTCAGTTTCTGTTTCCATATTAACTGCTGATAAAAGCGTTGTCACTTCTTCAGCTGACATTTCTACTTGATTATTTTCGTTGATTTCAGGAAAATCACCTTGACCTTCACCACAACCTACCATTAATACTACAGCAGCAAACAAAACTAACATACTAATAATTTTTCTTATTTTTTCCCTCCATATTGAGTATCGTATATATATTATAACAAAAAAGGAACTATATGTTTTGGATTTCTAAAATAAATTTAACGGAATTTCGGTCAGTTCATACTCATCTAAATCATTTGGCATCTTAGGCATATCAACAAGCATATCAAACACAAACGTTCCGGATATTTCTATTTTTACACCATTATCCATTATATATGCATAAACCTGACAACCTATTTTTGTGATTTGATTATCTTCTATGACAAATGCGATCTTAGATTCTATGAACTCAAACATGTCAAGTGGAATCTCAAAATTGTTTATTTTATGATTATTAAAATCTGAAGTAGTCCAGGCTGAAGTATCATACATACCATTCAGTAGCTGATATGCGTGATCTAATAGATCATTCTTCTTTGTATCCAAAACAATCGTTGTCTTATTTTTATTTTGATAGACTTTGATCATCTCAGAGGCATACAAAGCATTGAGCATTTTCTTGTTATCTATATGAGCTAGTGCATTAAAATCGATGTTAGTAAAACCATCAAATGTGTCATCAGTATTAACAAAAAAGTCATCCCATATTGATTGTGTAATGGCAACATTCATTTGATACTTACCATTATCAATAAACATAGATCCGCCTTTTAAATCTGCGTTATAATACAAATATTGATCTGTAAAATATGTATCAAATGTTCCAGTTACTCTTTGTTCCTCATTTAGAGACGAATCTTCAAAATCTGTACTTTTTATTAAACCATCAATCACATTTTTTGATATTATTTGAACTTTTTTAATGTCGTCTGATAAAGAAATGTATGTCTTTGATTGAATATTTATGTCTGCTGTGTTTTCTGCTATTTTTGTAAATGTCCATATGTCCATATATTCTTCTATAACCGAAATATCCAAGTTCATTGATAATAACATTGTGTCTAATGACTGTGTTTGGTTCTCAATGGAAGTAAGAACATTTTCTAGTTCTTCAGTGGTCATAAAAACTTCTTCATTTTCATTAATCTCTGGAAATTCCCCTTGATTTTCTCCGCAACCTACCATTAAAACCGCAGTTGAAATTATAACAAATATGCTAATTATCTTTTTCATAGTCCCCTCCAAATGAAATATCGTATAAATATTATAACAAAAAAGGAACTAAAAAGTTCCTTCTCTTTTATAAAATTCCTAATTCATCAGCGATTTCTAAGAAAATATCATTAACTGGAAAATATTCAACATCCATTTTGTTAAATATTTCATAAGTCATATGGTCAAGTTTTTCAAACATATCTTCAGATACTTCTTCTTTATTTTGAAGTATTTTTGTGAGTTCTTCTTCAAAATCGATTAAATCAGCCATATCACTTTCATCATAATCATCAGCGCTAGCAAGTTCATTTTGAAAATCAATTGCTGCTAAAAGTAAATTAATATCTTTAGCTCTTAGTTCTAATGATTTATAATCATTTTGATATGGTTTTAATAATTCAGTAATCGTTTCAATTTGATCAAACAGGTAATAAAATCCTGTTTCAAATATTTGATCTTCATCCTCCGAAAAATTAGGTTCGTCAATCAGTTTGTCATAAAGATAATCAGTGACATCTAAAACGTGTTTAAAACGTATCATTAAATCGGAATTGTTTTCAGTCAAATATTTTAATAAATCATGGTTTTCAATTTTCCAATTTGCATACTCATGATACTTTAATTCGTCACGCATGATTTCACCTCAACAATACTATGCTTTGTTTTTTGATCCAAACATTTCAACTTTTTCTGTAACTACTTTCTTCATTGCATCGCAACCTGGAGCAAGTAATTTTCTTGGATCGAATCCTTTACCTTCTAAATCTTTACCAGCTTCGATATACTTACGAGTAGCATCTGCGAAAGCTAACTGTAATTCAGTGTTTACATTAATTTTTGAAACACCTAAAGAAATTGCTTTTTTAACTTGATCAGCTGGAATACCAGTTCCACCATGAAGTACTAAAGGAATACCACCAGTAACTTCTTGAACTTGTTTTAAGACTTCAAAATTTAAACCTTTCCAGTTTTCTGGATATTTACCATGGATATTACCAATACCTGCAGCAAACATATCTACGCCTGTTTCTGCAATCTTGCGGCATTCTTCTGGATCTGCGATTTCACCTTCACCAATAACACCATCTTCTTCGCCACCAATTGAACCAACTTCTGCTTCAACTGATACACCTTTTGCATGACATGCAGCTACAACTTCTTTAGTCTTAGCTAAGTTTTCTTCAAAGTCATAATGAGAACCATCAAACATAATTGAAGTAAAGCCAGCTTCTAAAGCTTTGAATGCTCCTTCATATGTTCCATGATCTAAATGTACTGCAACTGGTACAGTTACATTGTAGAATTCATCTAATGCTTTAACCATAGCCATAACTGTTTTAAAACCACCCATGTATTTAGCTGCACCTTCTGATACACCTAAGATTACTGGAGATTTTAACTCGTTAACTGTTTGTAAAACTGTTTTTGTCCATTCTAAATTATTAATATTAATTTGAGCAACACCATAACCTTCTTTGTGTGCTTTAATTAACATTTCTCTTGCTGATACTAACATTTTATATTCCTCCTTGAATTTTTATCACTTATATTATATTACAATTACCTACTTATTACAATCGATAACCGTTGTGTAAACGTTTGTCAAAACCATATTTTTTTAAACTATTTTTAATAGATGCACCAATAAAATCTCTAAACAGTGGATGAGGTCTTAAAGGTCTTGATAAAAACTCTGGATGAAACTGAACTGCAATAAACCATGGATGGTTTTTTAGTTCAACGATTTCAACTAAATGATAGTCTTTATTAAACCCTGAAATCATCATATCACTTTGTTCAAATACATCTAAATATTTGTTATTAAACTCATAACGATGACGGTGTCTTTCCTTAATGACGTTTGCTTCATATGCATCATATGTTTTTGTATGTTTCTTTAAATCACAGTCATATAAACCAAGTCTTAATGTTCCACCTAAGTCTTCGTCTGTTTCTCTTCCTCTTTGCAGTGAGATGACAGGATGTGGTGTTTTTTCATCGATTTCAGTTGAGTTCGCACCTACTAAATTTAACACATTTTGAGCATACTCTATGACTGCAAGTTGCATGCCATAACAAATACCAAAAAATGGAATATTATTTTTTCTAGCATAAGTGATTGCGGCGATTTTTCCTTTTGTTGCGCGATGGCCAAATCCACCTGGAACTAAAATACCATCACAATCCTTCACATGTTTTTCAATGTTTGATTCATCAACTTCTTCAGCATCAATCCATTTAATTTCAACATGTTTTTTATGGAAATATCCTGCGTGTTTTAAACTCTCTGAAACTGATAAATAAGCATCATGAAGTTTAACATATTTACCCACTAAACCAATGGTAATTTTACCTTCAAGATGTTTGATACGATCTACTAACTCATACCAAGGTTTGACATCAGCAGGTTCTAATTGATCGTATCCAAAATGTTTTAAAATCCAATCATCAATATGTTGTTCATGCATCTTTGTGATCACTTCATAAAGCACATCGACATCAAGTGACTCAAACACAGCATGTTCATCTACATCACAAAATAACGCAATCTTATCCTTAACATCTTGCTCAATCGGTTTTTCACTTCTTAAAACAATAATATCTGGATGTATCCCCAAACTCATCAGTTCCTTAACACTATGTTGTGTTGGTTTTGTTTTGATTTCATTTGCTGCTTTTAAATATGGTACTAATGTATTGTGGATATATAAAGTATTGCTAAAACCAAAATCGTGTCTAGCTTGTCTAATGGCTTCTAAAAAAGGTAAAGACTCGATATCACCAACTGTGCCACCAATTTCAGTGATCACAACATCTGGATTTGTATGTTTTGCGACATCTTTTAATTTCTTTTTTATTTGGTCAGTAATATGGGGAATCACCTGAACGGTTGCACCTAAATAATCGCCACGACGTTCTCTTTTTAGTACAGATTGATAAATCTTACCAGTTGTTATACTTGAATGCTTATTTAAGTTCTCATCAATAAATCTTTCATAATGACCTAAATCTAAATCCGTTTCTGCACCATCATCGGTCACAAAAACCTCTCCATGTTGAAGTGGACTCATCGTTCCTGGATCTACATTGATGTATGGATCAAATTTTTGCATGAAAACTTTAAGTCCTCTACTCTTTAATAATTGTCCGATTGCAGAAGCTGTTATCCCCTTACCTAAGCTTGAAACAACCCCACCTGTTACAAATATATATTTAGCCATTTCTTATCCTCCTAAAAAATATAAAAGAGTCCCCTCATTTAGGAGACTCTTTGGTGTGCCCTTGTTTATTATATCAAAAACAAAAACATCATACAATCATATTTTTATATTTCTTTAGAATAATACGGCTCATCTTTATAGGTTGTTAAAACAAAACCCATCTTTTCAAGATATTTATTATGTTTTTCATGACCTGGTTTTGTGAATAAGGTTTTGTATCCTTGGTCTACAAATACTTGTTTTTTCTTTGTATAGATATATTCAGCAATTTTAAAATCACGATACATTGGTGTTGTATAATCCACCCAAATATCTAATTTATCATCTGTCATAGGTTTTCCGATAAATAATCCTGCAGGTACTGCGTTTCTATATACAAAAAACTTAATTAATCCTTTTTGATTAATGTCATGAGATAAATTAATAAATTCAGACATATCTTTTTTATATACATCTATGAAGTGTTCAAAGTATGCATGATCTTGAATTGGAATCAATTCAAATAAATCTTTTTTACTGTAAATTTGATATAAATAGTATGTATTTACTAAGACAATACCTAAATTCATGATTGCAACAGGATAAGAACTAATTAATACCCCATAAATCGCAAAAATTAATGATCCTGTTAAATTTATCCATCGAAGTCTTTTCACACTACTCATCACTAAAGATATTAAAACAATTAAACTTGCGATATATCCAATCCATTCAACTAAACTTGGCATATTATCATTCCTTTCTTTTAATAGGATAAAAAGAGCGTGCTAAGCACACGCTCATTGATTAATCTTCGTCATACATATCTTCGTAGTCATCCATGATTTCGTTATAATCATCTTCATCATAATCATTATCAAACTCGATTTCAAGATCATCATCTGCATCATCTTCATCGGTTGATTTGATTGGTAATTCTACATCAATATATGCTTTTTCTTCCTTGATTTCTTCGTCTTCTTCCTCTTCTTCATCTTCATCATCGTCATCATCTTTTTCTTCTTCTTTTTCTTCGATGTCTTCGATGTCAAATTCGGTGAAGTCTAAGTCTTCTTCAACGTCTTCTTCCTCTTCTTCAGGTGTGACAAAGGCATAGCCGTCTTTATCCCACATTTCCAAGTTTCTTTCTTTCAAGTCCCATTTATCTTCGCCCACATATACGAACTTAGCACTTTGTGTAATATCCATATAAAGTTGTGTTAAGCGATCTACATCATCATCTGAAACATTCTTAATTTCTTTAATCTGTTTGATGATGTCATGTATTGAAATAGGCTCGCTATTTTCTTTTAACAAATGCTCAACAATATCGATCATTGACATTGATTTTAATTTATCGTTCATTTTTGCCTCCTAAAACCGTATATATTGTAAACGATTCATCCTTATTTTGCAAGTTATTTCTATGATAATCTAGTTAAAATGAGTACAATTGCCAAAATAACTGCTAAAACAACGAATAATTTCAACATTTTTTTCACAAATGATAATACTCCTAAGACAATAATAATACCCAAGAATACAATACCAACAATTTTAATAATTTCAGGCAATGGTACAATAAATTCTTGATACAAGCTAATTAATTTCCCATCTATATCTAGTGTGTCTTGTAAAAATGAATTAAATTTGTCATATAGATTTAGAAGAAATCCTTTAATTGTATCCCATAATGAGAAATTTAACATGGACAGACCTCCTAATATTTCATTCTGTTTTCAACAGCCTTGCTTAAAGTTAACTCATCTGCATACTTTAAGTCAGCTCCAACAGGTAGACCTGATGCGAGTCTTGTAATCTTTAATGTATCACTTTCATACAAAGATTTCAAAAATTTTGCAGTCATTTCCCCTTCTACAGTTCCATTGGTCGCAATAATCATTTCATGAGCATGTTTCATACGCTCTGATAAAGAATCAATGTTTAAATCTTTATCCGTAATACCTCTTGAAAAATCTATGAGACCACCTAAGACATGGTAGACACCTTGATAGCTGTTCATTTTTTCTAAAATAAATACATCTTTAGCATCCGCAACCACCATAATCTGGTTTTGATCTCTTGTTTCATCAGCGCAGACATCGCATAAATCACGATCAGTTAGCATATGGCAAACAGGACATGTCTTTATTTCTGATTTTAGTCTCTTTAAATGATCACTAAACGATATGATTTGTTCATCATCCATATCAGAAACTAAGAATAAAGCTAATCGTTCAGCGGTTTTTTCACCAATCCCTGGTAATTTTTGAAAATCATCCATGATTTTCTGTAAAATTTTCGGAATCATTAGAATCCAAAACCACCCATGCCACCAGTAAATTGGCCCATTGTTTCTTCTTGTTCTTTATCGATTTGTTTTAATGCATCATTTACAGCTAATAAAATTGCATCTTGAAGTAAATCAACTTCTTCTAAGACTTCAGGGTTGATTTGAACATCAATCACTTGTCTTGTGCCTTGCATAATCACTGTAACACCACTAGCTTTACCGAAAAATTCTTTTCTTTCTAAAGCTTCTTGTGCTTCCATCATTTGTTTTTGAATTTTTTTAAGTTTGTTTAACATATTTGGATTCATATTATTGCTCCTTCACTTTTACTTTTTCACCAAAATACTCTTTTGCTAAATTAAGTGTTTCTGATGATCTTTTTTCTTCTTTTAAATCTTTATATAGTTTTAAATCATGTGGCGGTAATTTTGGTTTCTTTTGTCCCTTGTGCCACAAATCCGTATAAATTTCTTTAATGACAAGCCAATCAGATTTTAATATTGCATAAAATCCTTTAATTAAATCATTTTTGTTATTGATGATTTCTAGAACTTGTTCATAAACTTCTGGATCATACATCTGTTTACACATATTTAGATCATCATAGACAATGAGCATTTCATCAGAAACAGCTTCGAGTGTGCCTTGATAAAGTAAATATGCAGCCATTTTTAAATGATCTTTAGGATAATCCTTAAGATAAGGCCATCCTTTTTGAAGTGTTTGTTTTTTATCCTTATCGCCATGATTTAATATTTTCTCAACATCTTTTATCGTCACCAAAGGCTCTAAATGGGTCGTTTGAACAGTTCTAACTTGTGTCTTTGATTGTTCCTTCAAATCTTGAATAGATGCCTTTAAATCTAAAATAGTCGCTTCAAAATCAATTTGTTTAATTGTTTGATGCTCCATCATTTTAATTAAAGCTAATTCAACATATGCACGCTTTTGATGTGTCCATTTAATGTCTTGAGATAATTTATTTAAGACTTCTAAATAATAATAGATTTTCTCAATTGGAAATACACTAAGTAAATCTGAATATTTAGGCAAGTCTACCTTCATTGTTTTTTCTAATAATATATCTCTAAGTGCCAAAATTAAATCTGTAACAATTCTGCTAATTTCTTTGCCTTCTGCAATTAAGTCTTTTAAAATAACAATCGCTTTTGAAACTTCTTTATTGACAATTGCTAGCAATATTTCTTTAAGTGCAGTTCTTGAAACTGATCCAGAGACTTGATGGACATCTTCTTCAGTGATTTCTTCATCTGCATAAGATATCGCTTGGTCTAATAAGCTAATCGCATCTCTTAATCCACCTTCAGCATTTTCAGCAATCGCAACCGCTGCATCTTCAGTGATTGATATTTGTTCTTTGCCAACAATTTCATTTAGTTTTTCAACCATGTCCCTAGTTTCAATATTTTTAAAATCAAAACGTTGACATCTTGATAAAATCGTTGGTGGGATTTTATGAACTTCCGTAGTCGCTAAAATAAATATCACATGTTTTGGTGGTTCTTCTAATGTTTTTAAAAGTGCATTAAACGCACCTGTTGTTAACATATGAACTTCATCTATAATATAAACTTTAAACTTGCCAACTGATGGCATGTATTTAACTTTATCTCTAAGTTCTCTAATTTCATCGACACCGTTATTTGATGCAGCATCAATTTCTATGACATCAGGGATATCTCCACGATCAATGCCTTTACAGACATCGCACTTATTACATGGGCTTCCATGTACAGGAGATAAACAGTTTACAGCTTTCGCAAATATTTTTGCAATAGAGGTTTTCCCAGTCCCTCTTGGACCGCTAAAAAGATAGGCATGTTGAATCTTATCATGCATAAGTGCATTTTGTAATGTTTTGATAATGACTTTTTGACCAGCAACTTCTTCAAAAGATTTCGGTCTGTACGCTCTATATAATGCTACATATGCCATAAATTCATCCACCCTTTCTATCTTTTTTATTATAACATATATGATATGTTAATAGGTTATTTTCCTAAGCAAAATTTCGAGAATAATTCGTTTAATAAATCATCTTGATAATACTCGCCTAATATTTCACCTAGTGACTTCCATGCTTGAGTTAAATCGATTGCATAAACATCAACTGGCATATCAAAATCAATTGATGTTAAAACGTTTTGTAAAGATGCTCTAGCTTCCTTAACTTTTTGTATATGTCTAACGTTTGATAAGTAATTAAAATCTCTAGAATCGATATCTTCTAATGATAGCAGTTTTAAAATAGCTTTTTCCAAATCTTTTAATCCTTCTTTGGTTAAGGTTGATATTGGTAATACTTCTTCTAATTGTAAAGCTTTCGGTAAATCCGATTTATTCGCAATAATTAACCTTTTCTTGTCTATGGTTAAATCAAGCAAGTCTTTATCTTCTTTTGAAATTGCTTTACTTTGATCTAATACTAGAAGTACAAGTTCAGCTTCAGAAATTGCTTTTTTAGAGCGCTTTACACCAATTTTCTCTACAACATCTTCGGTCTCTCTAATCCCTGCAGTATCTATGAGTTTCAGAGTTACTCCACTAACATTAATGTATGCTTCAATCGTATCTCTAGTTGTACCTTCTATATCAGTTACAATCGCTTTTTCTTCATTTAATAAAGCATTGAGTAAACTAGATTTTCCAACATTTGGTTTACCGACTATAGCTGTTTTTACACCATCTCTAATGAGTTGGTTTTTCTCTGATTCTCTTAGTAAATCATTAATCTCAATAATTAATGCTTCTGTCTTTGGTTTAATAATTTCTTTGCTCATGATGATTGCATCATCGTATTCTGGATAATCAATGTTAACTTCTATTTGTGCAATGATTGTTAATAGTTTTGAACGTAGATTTCTAATGAGTCTAGATGTTTCTTTTTGAACACCTAAGTTTGCAATTCTTAATGCTTTTTCACTTTTAGCATGAATCAAATCCATGATGGATTCAGCTTCAACTAAATCGATTCTACCATTAAGATATGCGCGCTCACTAAACTCCCCTGGTTCAGCTAATCTAATATTCATATCTAAAATTCGATCCAAAACTTTTTGCGTGATTAAAATACCCCCATGTGTAGATACTTCAACTGTATTTTCAGCAGTAAAAGATCTGGGAGCTTTCATCACTGTAACCATTACTTCGTCTAATATGGATTCATCTTCATTTAAGACATGACCATAATGGACGGTGTGGGATTTAACTTTTGTTAAATCTTTTCCTTTAAATATTTTATTGAATTCTAAAATTGCAGTGTCACCTGAAATTCTAATAACTGAAATGCCTGCAGTCCCAAAGGCTGTAGCTATTGCAGCTATGTTTTCTAAATTCATGATTTATTTTCACTTTCACTTTCGGGTTTTTCTTGTTTTGCCTGAGGTTTAAATGGATTAAATCCTCTAACAATATCTCTAACAAGTACTAAAATAACCATAAATAATCCTAAGATGGTTCCTACTAATATATATCCACTACCTAAGATTAAACCAACCATTGCAGTTACCCAAATGGTTGTGGCTGTTGTAATACCTTTAACAACGTGCGCTTGGTCTTTGATGATTACACCTGCACCGACAAAACCAATACCAGTAACGACTTGTGCAATGACTCTTTGTTGTTCTGGGCCGATGTTTAATCCACCTTGAGCTAGTCCTACTTGATACTCAAACATAAGTCTTTGCATGATTGCAATGCCTGCTGATCCCATAGCAACTAAAATGTGTGATGATAACCCTGCTGCTTTACCAACATTTTGTCTTTCTAAGCCTACAAATGCTGATATTAAATATGTAAGTACTAAAGGCAACATGATTTTTACTAATATTTCTTCTAATGACAAATTTAAATCTAATATCATGATTTTTTCTCCCTTTCTTCGTAAATCTGGTTAAAATGTATTTTTTCATTATTTTTTACATAACCTAAAATGGCATCGACATTGACATTAGTTGCTGCTGTGTAAATGGATTGATCAATATCTGGATTGATTTTTCTTAGATTATCGATCAACTCTTTGATTTCTCTTCGTTTAGAACTTGTCTTTTCTGCAACAACAGTACAACCGCAATTCATCGATTGTATACCACTTTTTTTAATCCATCTGATAATATCTTTTTCTTTGACCAGCATCATCGGTCTGATGAGCTCTATATCCTCAAAATTATCTGCCTTAATTTTAGGAACCATAGTTTTAAACTGTCCACCGTAAAACATATTAAGTAAGGTTGTTTCAATGACATCATCGAAATGATGTCCAAGTGCTAGTTTATTACATCCTAGCTCTTTTGCTGCGTTATATAAGAATCCTCTTCTCATTCTTGCACACATATAGCATGGATTTTCTTTAGCAATTTTTCCAACAACTTTAAATATTTCCGAATGCCTAATCTCAAGTGGAATATTTAGATATTTACAGTTATTTTCTAAGAGTTCGCGATTGACATCTCTAAATCCCGGATCCATTGATAAGAAGACAACTTCAAATGGTATTTTATTATGTTTTTTTAGTTCTTGAAATAGTTTAGCAAGAATTAAGCTATCTTTACCACCTGATATACCAACAGCAATCCTATCACCTGGTTCTACAAGGTTATATTCATTTATTGTTTTTACAAAAGGTCTAAAGATATCTTTTTTATATGTAGTTACCAAACTTTTTTCTATCTCTAAAAGTGGTGCTTTAGGATTTTCAACGATAATCGTTTGACACTCTTGAATCATATGTTAAGCCTCTTCGTTGTAATCTTTAACAACTGCTTCACAGTCTTTGATAAAATCGTTTAATTGATCCCAATTTTCTAATCTACATCCTGCTGCCTTCGCGTGTCCGCCACCACCATATTGGTTAGCTAATTCATTGATTGTTGGTCCATTTGATCTTAGTCTAATTCTAATTTCATTTGGATATTCAATGAATAATGCCCATACAGGAAAACCATCAATACCTGATAATAAATTAACAACAGATGCTGCTTGTTCATCTGAAACATTATATTTTTCAATAATATCTCTTGTCATTTTTAAATAGATAAAACCATTAGCGGTTTCAAAATTAGAGTAGACATAACCTTTAAGTGCCGCCATTTCTAATGTATCTCTGCTTAATTTTGAGTCGATATATTCCACATCTACACCTTTAGATAATAACATACCTGCAAGTTGATGTGTAATATTCGAAACACCTCTATATCTAAATCTACCTGTATCAGTAACGATACCTGTATAAAGTGCGATTGCACCTTCTTTAGATAATTTTAACTCATTTTGATATGTGTAATAAAAATAAGCAATCATTTGAGCACATGATGGGAAATTTGTTTGAACCCATCTTAAGTCACCATAATTATCCACTGCAATATGATGGTCAATTTTAATTAAATATTTTCCCATATTATATCTCGGATCACTGATGCGTTCTGCTGTTGCTGTATCCACAACAATCACAAGTGCATCCACATATTTATCATCAGTAATTGTGTCTACCTTACCTACATAATCAACAAAGTCTGATGTTTGTCCAACAACGTAGACCTCCTTTTGTGGAAAAGATGATTTAATAATATCTTTTAATCCAAATTGTGCTCCATAACAATCTCCATCTGGACGTTTGTGTCCGTGGATGATTATCGTCTCATATTCTTTAATTTTATTTAGTATTTTTTGCATAGTTCTTCGCCCTTTCATCAAAATCTTTTAATACTAATTCTACTTCATCCCAATCTTTTAAACTCGCACCACAAGCATTGTTATGCCCGCCACCACCGTATTTCTTAGCGATATCTACAATTGTAATACCTCTTGATCTAAACTCACCTACAATAACGTTATTTTCAACATCTTCAGTGAAATTTACCCAAATAGGTACTTCTATGATTCCAGCCATTTGATTAACCATACCTCTTGAGATACTTTGAAAATCTAAACCACTTTCTTCAATAACTGATCGATCATTTTTACGATAAGCAACATTGTTTTCAGTGAGTTCAAAGTTTTGAAATAACTGTTTGGTCTTTCTTTTCTTTAGAGGTTCTGTGTATATATAATCATAAAATGATTGTGTATCTGGTTGAAATTGATTAATGTATGACGCTAATTCAAAGGTTTGCGATGGATTAGCCATATATAAAAATCTACCTGTATCAGTGACCATACCTCCATAAAGGTAAGTGGCAGCTTCAGAGGTGATTTTATACTCAAAAGTTCTAGCTAAATCAACAATCATTTCAGCTGCTGATGCAAATGATGGATCTTTATAGAAAATGGATACATTTGATACATCCGTATCATTTTGATGATGATCAATAATGATAATATCCTTAGCTAATTGATATCTACCATCTGAAATCATTCTCGTGACTGAGACATCTGTGATAATTGCTAAACTATCTTGATAAACATCATCTTTAATATCATCCATTTTTGCTAAATAACTCATATCATTTAAATCACCAACAACATATATTTCTTTGTTAGGATAATTTTCTTTAAGTAATAAAGAAAGTCCATATTGTGAGCCAATAGCATCCATATCTGGCCTTTGGTGTCTGTGAATAATAATCGTGTGATAAGATTCTATCATGCGCTTTATTTCGTGTTTAATATTCATGTTAATTCCTTTCTTTTACAGATTATAATAGTATATCATATATGGATTAAAAAAGCGATTATTCATCGCTTTTTTTATCATTTTGTAATCTTTCAATATCTTGCTTTAAGCCTTCAGTTGCTTGGTCTTTGCCTAATGTCTTCTTCTTTCTCATAAAGATTAAAACATACCCAATGACGACAACTACTAAGTAGATAATCACATTTCTAATGACTAAGTTTTGAACATCAATAACTAAAGGTTCTTTATAAGTAACACCTTCAATATCTACTGTAGGCACTTCGTTGTTTGTGTCTACATAAGATTGTAATAGTGCACCTACTGTAAGCATATCTTCAGTTAAGTCAATATCTAGTGTTAATAAAACTTCTCCATCTTTTTCAAATACGATTTGGTCGATATCTTGAAATACATCATCTTCTGTAAACTGTCTTCTCATGATTAAAGATCCTTGTGTATCTGGATGAAAGATGGCATATAAACCTTGATTATATAAATTAAATCCTGTATATATAACCTCAAAATCTTCACCTGATTGGATTTTTACATCAAAAAACTCTGGTAAATGTGTCCCACTTTTTTGAACCATTAAAAATTGAAATCCCTCAATTGCTAAAAGCTCATCATTTGCTTCAGTGATGTGTGCTGCATTATAAACCAGTACAAGATACTCATTGTCATCTATAGTTAATGTTTCTTCGAAAACTGGTGTTTCATTAAAGTAAGCTGATGATATAAAATCTGTATATGTTTCATTTGCTAAGGTTTCTTCGGTGATTGCTAAAACTTCTCTAGATCTATAGTATTCATCGGTGATGGTTGCAACTAGCATTAACCCTACAGCAACAATCAACCCATATATAATACGATTTACTATTTTCATAGGATTATTTCCACATACCTAATTCGTTTTCTTGAGCATAAGCTTCTGCATTTTTAAACCATTGATCAAGTGAAATACCATTAAACACTAAAGCTTGTGTAGGATCTGAATAGTTATTTTGAGAATATCCCATTTTAACAACCATATAATTGACTAAAATGTCGTCTGCCCAAACTAAACCTAAATGTCTTTGATAAGTATCTCTAATACCTGATACTGGATCATGTTGAATATAAACATGTTCTGCATTTTCTAATAAACTTGCTACATAGTTTTTAGCATCAGTTGCTAGTGTACCTGATCCTGTTTCAAGTGTATCAATACCAATAAATCTAACGCGATCATTATCTTCAAAACCTGGTGTAAAGTATGCTGTGTCACCATCATTATTCCAAATGTATTCAACTTCTACTACGCCACCTGGTTGTGTATAATAATCTAATGCTTTATAAATATCTTCTAATACAAATGTATCTGGGTAAGAAACTGGATGTGAACCAAACATTTCAAAGTTATCAACTGCATAAACTCCCCACTGGGAAAGTTCAAACGTGGACTTAGCTTCAGAAACAAACATGTGTCTGACAAATGTTCTGTCATTTGCATAAAGTAAGCCTGAACCGATTGTTCCAAAGACATCTGTATTTTCACCATTATAATAGGTAAGTGCTATAGCTTCTCTACCAATAAATACTAAATCTTGTGATTCCATATCTGCCAGCAACAATATTTCAGCACTACTTGCTGAACTTGCAATAATGAATGTTTCGCCAGCTGCTATTGTTCCTGTAAGTGGAATTTCTATTTCTTGAGTTTCAGTAACCAGTCTTTTATAAATAGTTAATGAAAAATTTCCTAAGTCGATGGCTTCTTCTGTCGTATTATAAAGTTCGATCATCTTAGAATCATCAGAGCCTTCATAATACTTAGATATGATAAGTCCAGTTTCTGGAATAATGAGTTCTTCTGCTATATAAACAACAATTTCGCTATTATTATTTACGATATCTCCAGCTTCTAAACCATCTTCATATTGAACAAATAAACCTTCTGCAACATCGTTTGTTTCAATGGTTTGGATTTCTATAATAAGTGTTGGAAACTTTTGGAAGCTTGCATATATTTGAGATTGTGTTTTCCCAGTTAAATCTGGAAGTACATTGGCAAATTTCGCAAACTGAACAACAACTTGTGTACCTGGTTCAACTGCTTGACCAGCTTCAAATCCTTCTCCATAAGAAACAAAAGTTCCTTCTGTTATATCAATATTAATGACATCTTCAATAGATGTTTGTAATCCTAATCCAGACATAATATTTACTACTTCTTGTTTTGATTTTCCTGTTAAATCTGGGAGGGTTAATCCTTCATCTTCTTGACATGCAGCAACCGTTAATAAAGACAAGATTGCTACAACTAATACTACTATTTTTTTTATCATAATCATACATCTCCTAAAGTTAGTGTGCATTAAATATTATATCACAATAAGGGGTTTAATCCTATATTTATGTGAAGGATTTTAAAATCTGGTTTTTATAAAAAACCAAGAAAAAAAGTGGTTCCGTTAAGAAACGAAACCACTTTATATCAAAATCTAAATGTCAATAAAAATTATGATACTGTATGAGAACCTAAATTGCTAAATGTATCTTCTGGATGTACAACCCATTCAGTTTCAGTAAATGTAGCATTTGGCATAGTGATTGCTGCATCACGTACTAATGTATAATTTGCTGTAGAACCAGTGCCTACTGTCCATGATGAACCTGGATCAACACCGATAACACCAATAACATCAATAACAACACCATCTTTTAATAATGCAACTGCATCATCGCCATTCCAGTTTGGAACACTTGGATAAGCAAAATTAACATCTGCAACATCTAAGATAGCTTGAACAGCACTTGAATTTGCGATAACAAACACATCGCCAGCTGCTAATGTACCTGTCATATCATATGTTTGTGATGCTTCTGCACTACCATTTGAATATAATGCTAATGAATAAGGAGTTAAATCTACATCTGCTCCAGTTGGATTATAAATTTCTAATGCTTTATTACTTGATGATCCTTCAATATATTCAGAAATGAATAAATCTGGTTGAGGAGGAACTACCATTGTATGTGAGCCTAAATACATAAATGTATCAACATCATATACAACCCATTCTTCAGGAGTAAATGTAGTGTTAGGTCCGATAACTGATTCTGCACGAACTAGTGTATTATCGGCAGTATCGCCTGTACCAACAGTCCATGCTGAGCCTGGATCTTCTCCAACAACACCAAATACATCAATAACTACACCATTTTTAAGAAGTTCAACTGCATCATCACCATTAAAGAATGTAACTGATGATGTAATATCGCCTTCATCTGAAATAGCAGCAACTGCTGATGAGTTATAAATAACATATACATCGCCATTAGCTAATGTTCCAGTTAGTGCTAGTGTATTATTTGGAGTTGAAGCGCCATTTGAATATTGATTAATTGAGTAAATTGATAAATCAACATCTGCGCCAGTTCCATTAAAGATTTCTAATGCTTTATTGCTTGAAGACCCTTCGATATATTCTGAGAAGAATAAGTCTAGGGCACCAGAAACTGGTGTTTCTGGTACGCCTACTAATACTTCAAACATAACTTCGACTTCTTCTAAGTTTAAAGTGACTGTAGCAGTTAAAGTAACTGTTACTTGTCCGCTTGCTGGAAGTGTAACAACACCATCAGCTGAGTTGATTACTGCATCATCAGATGAAGTCCAAACGATTGTTGAACCTTGAGCACCTGTTGCAGGTAATGTTAATGTAGTTGCTTCAGTAATTTCTTCAACAACTTCTAAATCCATTGCATCTAATGCAACTTTAGCAGCATCATCTAACACACCGTCAGTTAATACTGTTGAACTTGTGTAATACATTTGTGGTCCGTTATACCAAGCTAATACTGTTTGTACGTTTAATACATCGCCAGCAACTACATCGTTAAGTGCAGTTTCAGCAGCAGTTGTTAATGCACCTCTTGAATCCCAACGCATAGCAACTGTTTCACCGCTTACTGGTCTAATGAAATAAACTGTAATATTACCATATTGGTCTGAAGAAACGTTAGTTACATAAAGGTTAGTAAATTCAACTAACATACCTTGATACATAAGCATATCTACAGCGTTTAATGCAACAGCATCAACATTTGTAGCAGCTGGAAGTGTACCAGTAGTTAAAGCTTCAACAGCTGTTGGAGCAACTTGTCTTAACCCATTATATGTATCACGTGCGCCTGTAACGATAACTTCTTTACCAACGTTAGCTTCAAAGATTGCTTGAAGATCAGAATCACTTGTATAAACAGCGATACCACCTGTAGCATCTTGAATGAAATAAGTTCTATAGTATTCGTCTGCAACGACAACACCTTGAACCTTAAGTTCTACATCATCTTCTAAAGCTTGAACAGCAGCAACTGTTAAGATATCACCAACTAAAATTTCGAATGTTACTGTATCTGTTTCAGTGCCTTTAGTGATTGTAGCAGTTAAAGTAACTGTTACTTGTTTCATATCAGCAGGAACTGTAACAACACCAGCGTCAGTAATAACTGCAGTATTGTCAGAAGCCCAAGTGATTGTTGTGCCTAGATAAGCATCTAATAATGTTAATGTTTCATCAGCAACAACTGGTTGATCAACGTCAACTTCTAAAGTAGCTTTTGTAGCAGCTACTGCAGCAGCATCAGTTAATGTACCTTCAGTAATCATTGTTGTATCAGTAAAGTATAGATATGGATCATTATTCCAAGCAAGTGGATTAACGATATCTAATACATCTGCAACAGCGATTGCATCAAGTACAGCTTGAGCAGCAGTTGATAATGTAACTCTTGAATCCCACTTCATAGAAATTTCTTCTCCAGAAACGCCATCAAGTAAGTCAATATAAACATTACCATAGCTATCTGAATCAACACCAACAACGATTAAACCAGTAAGTTCAACTAATTGACCTTGGAATGGTTCAAGTGAAGATGCATCTAATCCGTGTTCGTCAACGTTTACTGCAGCAATAGGTGCAGCAGGATCGCCAACTAATTCAAAAGATTTAATATTTGATAATTGGATTAAGCCTCTATAAACAGCTCTTTCACCAATAATTGTAACTTCTTTACCATAGTTAGTTTGTAAGAATGTTTCTAAATCGCCCCAACTTGAGTAAATTGCAATACCACCTGTTTCATCTTGGATGAAATAAGTGTTTTGATATTCAGCTGATGTAACAACACCAGTGATTTCTACTAAGTGACCTGTTCCAAGTTGAATAGCTTCTAAAATAGTGCTATTTGGAAGTTCACCAGCATCAAATGTTACTGTGAATGTATCTGATTCAGTACCACGAGTTAGTGTAGCAGTTAATGTAACAGCTTCTTGACCAGTAGCAGGCATTGTTAATGCGCCAGTTAATACATCAACTAATGTAGATGTAGTAGCCCATTCAATGGTAACACCAAGTTCTGTTGTTGTAGGTAGGTCAAGTGTTTCCGCTTCGATATATTCATATTCAAACATTGGAGCTAATGCTTCTTTAGCCATTGCTACAGCTTCAGCATCAGTTGCAGAATATTCGATGTCAGCTTCTTCACCTAAGAATACAACTGTAAAGATTGTTCTATCTGAACGGTAAGAATATAAGAATGCATTAAATGTAACAACTTTTCCATCATAAGCATTAAATGCAGCTTTATTTGAACGGTAGTAAATCATGAATGCGTTTGTTGTATGAGGAGAGTTTGCGTCTGAATTGATGTCAGCTCCATCATAATCTGGATTTACAAAGAATGTATCGTAGTTACCGTCGCCTTGAATTCTAACTTTAGCAGTGATTTCTAGATATTTATATTCAAATAAATTACTTGCACTGTAAGAAGGTGCAGTATCTGGAACAAATGCATCAACATCTGTAACTACTTCTGGAGTAAGTACTGTAACAGCACCATCAGATGGAGTAGCAACAGTTGGCATTGTTTCATCTGAAGTTGCATTAAATTGTGGAGATCCAAAGTAAATATCATATAAACCATAAATGTCGTAAACCATACCAGCAGTCACTTCTTGTGAACTACCATATACAGCTAATACGCCAGTGCCATCGCCAAAGAAGTAAGTATCTGAAGTCATACCAAATACTGTAACGTCTTCTACTAAGATGAACTCGCCAGCTTCTGCATTTGCAAGTACATCAGCAACGCTAGCATATAATGTTGGTTCAACATTTGCTAAGACTAAGATTTCAAATTCTTTTGTAACTGATTCGTTATTTAATGATAAAGTTGCTGTTAATGTAACTGTAACATCGTCAGAACCCATAGCAGGTCTTGTTACTGTACCATCATTAGCAATCACATCAGTATTGCTTGATGACCATGTTACTGTAACGCCTTCACTACCTACTGTTGCTGGTAATGAGATGTCAGTTGCAACACCACCATCAACACCATCTAATAATAAAGCAACTTTAGCTTCATCTAAGATTTGTGATACTGGTTTTTCAGTAAATGCTAAAACTTTAACTAAGAATTGAGCTTCTTCACCATCAATTGTTGCTGTTAAAGTAACAACTTGGTCAGCTACACCAAATGCTGGTCTAGTAACTGAACCATCAAGTGCTACATAATTAGCATTTGAAGTTTGCCAAGTAATCGCTAATCCCATTGAAGTTGCAGGAAGTACAATGTCAGAAGTTGTTTCATAAACAGAACCAACTTTTTCTACTGTATCACCAGTAATTTCAATAGCAGCAAGCGCATCAAGTGGATCGATAACAACTTCAGCAGCAATAACTGTAACTGTAAATGGTACTGTAGCTTCAGCATCACCTAAAGTTAATGTCGCTGTTAAAGTAACTTGTGTATCTTCTTCAGGTCTTGTAACAACACCAGCGTTAGTAATAACATCTGGGTTTCCTGATGCCCAAGAAACACTAACTTCACCAATTGACTCAGGTAAAATTAAATTTTCTGTAACTGAATTTTGAGAATCACCGCTAGCATAAGTAATGCCAACTGTATCTATGGCTGCATCTACTAAATCTTGATCTGAGTCACCACAAGCAACTAAAACCAAAGATGTTAAGATAGCAAACATAAACATCATCAAAACTCTAGAAAAACTAAATCTTTGAGATTTCATATTATTCCTCCGTTTTTT
The DNA here is from genome assembly GCA_002838185.1 of Tenericutes bacterium MO-XQ. Lineage (GTDB taxonomy): Bacteria > Bacillota_I > Bacilli_A > Acholeplasmatales > Acholeplasmataceae > Mariniplasma. The sequence goes on from CP017948.1 coordinate 2,051,560, forward strand.
TGTTTATTTTTGACGTCTAAACGACTTCTAAAAATATCTATGTTATGAGGTTGCCCATAAATGAGCAACCTTTATAACCAAAATTAATTATGCACCTTTTTGAGCTTCATTATAAGCTTCATCAAGTGCAGCTTGGATGTTTCCATCACCTAACATAATACGTTCTAAAGCTAAACCAACTTGGTTTCTAGCTCTTGAAGAACCGATAAACGCTGGATCAAAGAACATATGTCCTGATTGTTGATAAGCAGCATTAGCGGCTAATGCAATTGCACGCGCTTGAGCGTTTGTTGTTGATGGGTTGTTTAAGAAGTCTTGATATTCAGTTGACTCATACGCGCTTGTTCTTACTGGTAAGTAACCTGTATTGATTGCCCAATGTGTAGTTACTTCAGTAGAAATTAAGTATTTTAAGAATAACCATGAAGCTAATTTTTCTTGAGCAGTACCTGTATTCATTAATGAAATATTTGTACCTTGTTGAATCACTGCTTTTTCATCCGGCATATTTTCATTATAAGGAACTGGAGCTACACCAATTTCAAATCCACTACTTGGCACGTTATATGTAACGCCTGCAGATGAACCAATTGTAACAAATGTTTGTTGGTTGACAAATGGTGTTGAAGCATAATCTTGATCCCAGAATTCAGGAAGTGTGAAAATGTCTTTGTTATCTTTTAAGAACTGCATAGCAGCAAATGTTTGTGCATTTTCATGCCATAAGAATTCACCTTCGAATGTTGAGAAGTTAAGTGATGTATATGCACCACCAAATTGTCTTGCAAATGTAATAAATGCATTACCAGTTGAATCATATGCTGCAGGAACAACTAATGCTTGAGCTGCTGCGATTTCAGTTGCTAATTCTGCTTCTGTCATACCAGGATTTGCATCTAAAACTTTTTGTCTAGCAATTGCTCTACCTTCAGCTTCTAATTGTGGAGCGATATCAACGATGTCTTGCCAAGTTTCAGGAACATCTAATCCAAGTTTAGTAAATACAGTTTGGTTATAGATCATAACTTCTGTAGATTTATTAAATGGAAGTGAATAGAATGTACCATTTGCATCATATTGTGTATTTTCTTCTAAATAAGAAGCAATAACATCATCAAGTGCATCATCACCGTTTAACCCGAATGCAGATGAATAAATATATGGATTTAAGTTAAGTACTGCATTACCATTTAAGTATTCAGCAACATGGTCTGGATAACCTTGAACCATATTAGGGAAGTCACCAGCAGTGATTGCATTAATCATATTACTCTTTAATGTGTCATAGTTACCAGCGCCTTCTGGAATAACGATTGTAACATTAGGATATAAATCCATGAACTCATCAGCATAACCACGGATTAAGTTTGCTTTATCTTCACCCATTGCATGCCAGAATTCAATTGTTACATTATCAGTTAATGCAGATGGAATACCACTGTCTACAACTGTTAATAAAATTGAACGGCTAGCTCTTACACCTTCGTAAGTCACTCTAATGTTGATTGTATAAGTACCAGCAGTATCTAATAAATACGCACCACTAACTTCGATAGTATCTGTAATATCAGTACCATCTGGAGCTTGAGCAGTTACACCAGCAAGTGGATCATAGTCACCTGAACCAATGTAATACAATTGTTCAGCAACAACGCCAAATAATTGTGGTGGCTCAACATTTGTTTCACCTTCAACAGTTAAATCAATAGTTGCAGTAGCTTTTAATCCACCGCTATCTTCAACTGATAAAGTAATTGCATATGTACCGATAACATCATTATCGCCAGTTTCATAACCACTTACTGTGATTTGATCAGTCAAATCACCATCTTCAGCATCTTCAGCTGTCACCCCTTCAAGTGGATCAAAGTCATCGCCTTGTTGAATCACTTGAGTAGGATTTTCAACTGTTATGGTTGGTGCTTGATTTCTTTTTGTTGCACATGCAGAAAGTGTCAAGACACCAAGTAAAACTAAAATTGAAAGAAATACTTTTTTCATTCTAATCCTCCTAGAAATTTATATACTATATCTTATGATAGATATTTTTAACCTTTTGTACCGCTTCTTCCTACACCAGAAATAATGAATTTCTTAAGTGAGAAGAATATAATAATAAGTGGAACAGTGACTAAAGCGGTTGCTGCTAACTGAATATTATAAATCGGTCTAGCATCACTTGCTCCAGAATCTGTTGTAAAGCTTGTACTTCTTAATGCCACTGAAATTAGCCAATTTTCTTCGTTATTAGCGACTAGTTGTGGCCAAATGTATGCATCCCATGCACCAATAGCACTTAAAATAATAATTGTGATGATGGTTGGTTTAGCAATTGGAATCATAACTCTAGTTAAATATTTAAAGTCTCCACAACCATCCACTCGAGCTGCTTGGTAAAGTGTATCTGGAATCTGCTTAAATGCCTGTCTTAAGAAGAAAATATAAAACACACTAACCATGAATGGGAATATAAGTGCTGCTAATGTATTTAACCAACCGAGATTTGATACTGTTACAAAGTTTGTAATGGTATATAACTCGCCAGGAATCATCATTGTGAGTAGCAGTACTGAAAATATAAACTCTCTACCCTTAAACTCTAATCTTGCAAATGCGAATGCAGCTAGAATTGTTGTTACTACTGTACCTAACATGGTTAATACACCAACTACAATCGTATTCCAAATGTATGTACCAAAGTTAAATCTTGTAATTGCAATTCTAAAGTTAACCCATTGCATTTCTCCAAGTCCAATGACAAATCTTGGATTTAATGATTCCGTTAATTCAAGATTTGTTTTTAATGCTGTAAGAATCATCCAATAAAATGGAATAAAGATGAAAAGCGCCATTAGTGTTAAGAATGTATATGTGACTGTAAGTCTTACAATCTTTAACATAAAGTCTCGTTGACTAACTTTCTCTAAGTCTTGTTGACTTTCTGATTGAGCTGCTCTTCTTTCTTTTCTCTCTTTTGCCTTTTTAAAGGTTTCACCAGATAAGAAAGCTTTTGTTTTATCCCATGCATTGATCATGGTTTGCTTGAATTTATATCCCTTAACAAGATCTTTCATCATAAATCCGATATGGAATCTTAAGACCGCTGAAAATGGATTAAATGTCAATAAACTCATTGCGCTATATAAGTGTTGTGTTCTATATGACCATTCATCAACTTCTACTGCTTCTTTACTAAAATATCTTTTCATATTTTGGAAAGCAATTGGTGTAAAGACTAACAAGTAGCCAATCAGTAATCCAATTAGCAAGTTAACTGTTGTTTGAACGATTGTAAATCCTAAAATGGTATATTCTGTATTTGGATCAACCACATCTGTGATTGCTACTGGTTCGACTAATGCACTAAATAAATAGGCAATCAGTATGAAAGCAATGATTACATAAACAATATCGATAAGGTTAGCTATGAGTTGTATGCGTTTAATTTCATTAGTTATTTTTTTCATAATATCCTCCCTTTATCAATAATGTACGCGTCTTTTACCAACTTGTAATTGAATTACGGTAAACACCATAATAATCAAGAATAGTAAAATTGCAGCTGCAGCAGCTTCACTTAACGCGCCATTTCTTCCTGCATCTTGTAAATACTCATAAATGAAGAATACAATTGTCTTTAAATTCACTTGTCCATTAGCTCCGGTAGTAATAATACCCTCTCTACCAATAATCGCTACAATTGATGAATATGTTTTAAATGCACCGATGATAGATGTAACTAAAATGTAGAAAATCATAGGTGAAATCAAAGGCACAGTAATTCTTCTAAATTGTTTGTTTCTTGATGCACCATCAATTTGAGCTGCTTGATAGTATTGCTTATCTATACCTTGAATACTTGATAAGAAAACGATAATCTTAAACGCTAAGCCTGCCCAAACACCATGGATCAAGATAACTGTCATTGCTGACCAATAAGTTGCACCAACACCGACCCAAGGGACCGGAGTACCTCCAAACCAAGTTACAACTTGATTTGCTAAACCTAAGTTAAAGAGATCATTTGTATTCCCTTTAAACATGAAGGCAAATACTAAACCAATCGCAATTGAGTTGGTTACGTAAGGTAAGAAGAACATATTTTGGAAAAAACCTTTGAGTGGTTTGATAGAGTTCATCGCTACCGCAATAAATAACGCAACAATAATTGAAATCGGAACACTCACAAATACAATGAGTGCAGTATTTAAAACTGCTTGTCTAAATCCTGATTCACTTAATACAGTCACATAATTACCGATTAATGTATACCCATCAAATTCTCCAGTAACAATGTTATATCCTGAATAAAATGAGACTAAAAACGAATTGAAAATTGGATAAAACGTAAATACGCCTAAAATTACGATCGCTGGTAGTAAAAAGAATATTGCTTTAAACCAACCAGGCAAATGTGCGAAAAATCTGAGGTGATTTCTTTCTAAGAAGTCATTGATTCTAACACCAATATAATGTGATTTCGATCTCAATGTCCATCTTAATTCTCTAATAAACTCTTTCATGACAGAATGTTTCCTGTTTCTTGATCAAAAATGTGAATCTTGTTTTTCTTAACGGCAAGTTTAATGGTTTTCTTACCTTCAACAGATTCAGAATCTACTAAAGCGCGTAATTGTTTTTCTCCAATCATAAAACGAATCATTGTATCTCTACCTGTATGATCAATATCAGTCGTATCAACATTAAATCCGTTGTCATCAACTTTAAAATCTTCAGGTCTTAAACCAAAGATGTATGATCCATCAGCAACTTTCATTTCACCAATGACTGTACCATCTAATAATTGTACTTTACCTTTTTTAACTTCGCCTTCAATCACGTTGATTGGTGGGTTTCCTAAGAATTTAGCAACAAATAAATTATCTGGTTTATTGTACATATCTTGTGGTGCATCCATTTGTTGCTTAACACCAAAGTTTAAGACAACCATTTGATCACTGATGCTCATCGCTTCTTCTTGGTCATGTGTAACGAAGATAGTCGTAATACCAGTTTCTCTTTGGATACGTTTAATTTCTTCTCTAGTTTGTAATCTTAAGCGTGCATCTAGATTTGATAGGGGTTCATCTAATAACAACACTCTTGGTTTTTTAACAAGGGCACGCGCAATCGCAACTCTTTGTTGTTGTCCACCAGATAGTTGAGATGGTTTTTTATCTAGTTGATCTTCGATACCTACGAGTTTAGCCATTTCATAAACTAATTCGTCTGCTTCCTTTTTCTTAATGTTTAAATTTTCAAGTGGAAACATAATATTTTGTCTAATGGTCATATGTGGATATAACGCATAGTTTTGGAATACTAATCCAATCCCTCTTTTTTCAGGAGCTAGACGTGTAACGTCATCCTCTCCAAAATAAATTTTCCCATCTGTTGGTTGATGCAGACCTGCTATCATAAATAAAGTGGTAGATTTACCACATCCTGAAGGTCCAAGTAGTCCAACCAATTTGCCTGATGGAATTGTAACAGTTAAGTCATCTACCGCTCTGGTTTGTTTACCTGTTTTATCAGTAAATACCTTTGTTAAATTCTCTAATCTAATCTCCATGTTTGATTCTTACTCCTTATTGTGATTTTTTTAATGACTAAAAATAAAAGCACTCCTGGCTATCCCAAAAGCACTTAGCTGTTTGTATATGAAAAAAACGAAAAATTCGTTTCCATATTCATGGTTTGAAAAGCATTTTGTAAAACATACATAAATTGCTCACCTCAACACTTGTATTATATAATAATACCCGTCAAAATTCAATGAGCAAACCATAGGTAATTTTACAATTTTACCTAAACTTTTCTTGCGAAAAATATGAAAGCGCTTTTAGGGGTAAATAAATTATATTATATTACGTATAGAAAGTCAATTATAGAACTAAAATATTTGTGATTTTAAAAAAAGGGCCTGTAAATAAATAAAACAGACCTAAACAAAAACCGAGTCTCCTAAAAGACCCGGTTTTTTGGTATAATTGAAGTATGACAAGTACTCAATTAAATCAAGTATATTTTAACGCAAAACAGTTAAAATTACCACTATCTACAGGCATTTTAATACCATTTGATAGTGAAGTAAGAACATTTGACGAAGTATTTTCAAAATTGGAGGTCAAAAAGTACTTAAAAACCGAAAGAGATCCAAGAGGAAGAATCGGTTATGATCCAGTCAGTATGCTCAAATTGATCCTGTTTTGCCAGATGGAAAACATCACAAGTTTAAGAGCGATGGAAAAAGCAGCAAGAAATGATTTACGTATCATGTGGTTAATAGACGAACTACAACCAACGCATCAAGCGATTAAAGATTTCATGGATCGCTATTTAATTAAAAATCTAGAAGCTATTTATTATGATCTCAGTCAATTTTTGATAAGAGATGAAAATATAGATGTAGAAAAACTCTATATCGATGGCACAAAGATTGAAGCGAACGCAAACAAATACACCTTTATCTGGAAAAAGTCATTAGAAAAATTCCGCGATAAATTATATAAAAAAATCACCAAACAGATCAAAGCACTCAATGATACCTATCAACAGATGGATATCTTTTTTCCAGTATATGATATCTATGAAGTAGACTATCTAAAAAGGATTCTAGACTTTCTAGGACGTGAACTTGAAAAACAAGGGACAGAGTTTGTATATGGGAAAGGACAAAGAAAAACAGTTCTACAAAGGGATTATGAACATATAAAAGACTATCATATAAAGCTCATTGAATATAATGACTTTATCAAAACGATAGGCCCCAATAGAAATTCCTGTGCAAGAACTGATCATGACGCAACATTTATGCATATGAAAGAAGATCATATGAGAAATAGTCAGTTAAAGCCAGGGTATAATGTACAAATTGGAGTATCTGATGAATACATCCTACACTTAGATGTTTATCAAGACCGAAATTATTATTAAACATTAATCCCCTTTTTAGAAGGCTATAAGAAAGCATATGGTAGTTATCCATTATATCCTGTAGCTGATGCAGGATATGGGGGATTGATGAATTATAGATATATCAAAGCATGCAATATGAAGTTATATCAAAAATACAGCATGTATAGCAAAGACACATCAGATAAGAAAAGAATGAATGACCCATACTTCTCTCATGATTTAATCAAGGATAAAAAAGATTATATCGCGAAAAATGGTGAGAGATTGACCTATCTATATCATAATCAACGAGGCAATGATGTCTACCAGTTACCAAGTGGCAAAACTAAAGAGATCAATGATGAAAATATAGCCTATCAAAAAGAAGTGATCAAAAACTTAACATCACCATTAGGTATTGAACTTAGAACACAACGTTCGATACAAGTTGAAGGGGCATTTGGTGTCATCAAAGAGGCTATGAAATTTAGAAGATTTAAACGTCGTGGTATTCAAAATGTTAAGTTTGAGCTTACACTCATCGCAATCGGGTATAATTTAGCAAAATATCATAAGAAAAAGTATAGAATCATCGAATGATTATCTAGTTGAAAACTAAAGATTTTAGCTAATCTCTTTTTAGTATGCTCAAAAACAGGTATTTTTTATGATTTATCCACATTTATAAAGAAAAAAGGACTATGTAGTCCATGAAGAGAATTAATTCTTCATTTCTTTACAGTCCCTTCAGGATGTAGAACACGTACCGTATCGAAGGATATGGTATTTTTTTAAAAATTATTATAAAATATGAATATGAAGATCAGTTTGGTCACTTGTAGCATAGACTACTAAAAATCGGTGTAGATAGAACTACTTAATAGACCCACGTCCGCTTCTGATCTTCTTTTTTTTATACAAAAGTTACTTTTACCTATATATAAATATATAGGTAACATGGTAAAATAATAACAAAGGTTGGTGATTTCATGTTAACAAAACATCAAATAAACAATCGCGAAAACATCTTCATCATGGACATGGATAAACTCGTTCCAAACAATCATCTAGTTAGAAAAATAGATAAAGCGATTGATTTCAGTTTTATTTATGATATTGTAGAAAATTTATACGCAGATGATATGGGAAGACCATCTATAGACCCAGTCATTTTATTTAAGATTGTCTTTATTCAGTATTTATTTAACATTAGATCCATGAGAAGAACAATTGAAGAAATCGAAGTTAATGCTGCATATCGATGGTTTTTAGGATACGATTTTAATGATGTCGTTCCACACTTTTCAACCTTTGGGAAAAACTATGTACGTCGTTTTGAAGGCACTTCTGTTTTTGAAGAGATCTTTAATACGATTTTATATCAAGCCATGAAATTAAAGCTTGTCAAAATGGATAATATATTTGTCGATGCAACACATATTAAGGCATATGCAAATAAAAGACAAGTCAATGACATTATCATCAATGATTCAACGAACCGGTATGTAGAATCTCTACAAACAGAAATCAATGAAGTTAGAGTTGAAGAAGGCAAAAAAGAAATAGATTTCAACGAAGCTAAAAAAGTAACAAAGAGCCTTACTGATCCGGACTGTGGCATGTTTCATAAAGGTGAGAAAGAAAGACAGTTAGCCTATAGTAACCAAGTGATTAGTGATGAAAACGGATGGGTATTAGCATCTCAAGTATTTCCAGGTAACTTACACGATAGTCAAACTGGACTGGAAACAGTCATTAATTATATAGAAGCTCATGAAGAAGTTGACATGGCAGTTATGGATTCAGGGTATGATCATCCAGTATTACTTCATGAATTATTTAAACGAGGTGTTAAGCCTGTGATTCCCTATAAAAGACCTAAAGGAAGAAAAGGTGCTGGTGGATCATCCAATATATTATATTTTACAAAACATAGATTCAAATATATTGAACTTCATGATTATTATGTTTGTCCAAATGAAAAAGTCTTAACTTATAGAGGTACCAACAAACAAGGCTATAAAGCATATAAAACAAAAACGAAAGATTGTTTAAATTGTCCTTTTAAGACTCAGTGTACAAATCAGAAAACAAAAGTGATACTAAGACATTTTTATGAAGCAGATAGTGAAGAAGCTAAACTGATTCGACTATCTGAGATTGGCAAAGAGGTATATCCGAAAAGAAAAACATCAGTTGAAAGGGTGTTTGGAATTTCAAAAATGAATCATTGTCTGGGATTTACGTTTCTTAGAGGACTTAGGAAAAATGAGGATCGAAGCTTCATGATTTTAAGTATGTACAATTTGAAAAAGTTAGCCACAATCATGTGGTAATATATCTGCGATTTGACTGGAATTGAGTGAAAAACTCTTTTTTTTATACTCAAACAAAAAAAGAACATCTCAAAATGAGATATTCTTCTTAAAAAACTGTTTTTGTCTACAGTCTGAAATAAGTGCTATCTAGCACTTATTTGTCGATATGTAAGTCATTTCATTAAAATTCACAGTTTTTTGGTGCTCTAGGGAAAGGAATGACATCTCTAATGTTTTCAACACCAGAAAGATACATAATGAGTCTTTCAAATCCCATACCGTATCCAGCATGAACACATCCACCATATCTTCTTAAGTCCAAATACCACTCAAGATCTTCTTTGGGCACATGCATTTCTTCCATACGTCTTTCCAATACATCTAAACGTTCTTCTCTTTGTGAACCACCAATGAGTTCTCCTGATCCAGGGACTAGTAAATCCATAGCAGCAACTGTTTCTTGATCATCATTTAAGCGCATATAAAATGCTTTGATATCTTTTGGCCAATCTGTAACAAACACTGGAGATTTAAAATGCTTTTCTGTTAAGTATCTTTCATGTTCTGTATTAATATCTTGACCATGTTTTGGAAGATTTTCGAATTTGACTTTTGCGTTTAAAAGAATATCAATCGCTTCTTTATGTGTCACTTTAGCAAATGGTTTGTTTAATACATTTTGAAGTTTTTCTTTTAAACCCGGTTCTACAAATTTATTAAAGAACTCCATTTCTTCCGGTAGATGTTCGTATACATAATTAATGATGTATTTCACCATTTTTTCTGCAACTTCCATATCTTTTTCTAAATCTGCAAATGCCATTTCTGGTTCAATCATCCAAAATTCAGATGCATGTCTTTGTGTATTTGAATTTTCTGCTCTAAATGTAGGTCCAAAGGTGTAAACATTTTTAAATGATAGTGCATATGCTTCAGCTTCAAGTTGACCTGTGACGGTTAAGTTTGTGCGTTTACCGAAAAAGTCTTTTTTATAATCAACTTTTCCATCTTCATCTTTAGGAATTTGATCTAAATCAAAGGTAGTCACGTTAAACATTTGACCTGCACCTTCGCCATCGTTGCCTGTAATGATAGGCGTATGTGTGTAAATAAAGCCTTCTTTTTGGAAGAAATCATGAATTGCAAACGCTGCAACACTTCTTAATCTAAAGACAGCATGAAAAAGGTTCGTTCTAGTTCTTAAATGAGCAACCTCTCTTAAAAACTCTCTAGAATGTCTTTTTGGCTGTATTGGATAGTTTTCAGGAGAATCTCCTAATAACTCTATCGAAGTAGCCTTTACTTCAAAAGGTTGTTTCATTTCTGGTGTTAAAACCAGTGTGCCACAAACTTTAACGCTACTTCCTACTCTTATTTTTTGAACTTCTTTGAAATTTTCAAGTTTTTGATCTTCATATACAACTTGAATACCTTCAAAAAATGTCCCATCATGAAAGTTTAGAAAACCAAACTCTTTTTGTGCACGATTGTTTCTTACCCAACCGTTTAATATGATGGTTTGATCTTTATACATATCTTTGTTTCTAAAAATGTGTTTTACTGTTGTTTCCATATTTCCACCTCTTTTTAATTAAAAAACGCCCTTAGATTATCTCTAAGGACGTATAGTTACGCGGTACCACCTTAGTTCTAGAAAAATTCTAGCCCTCTTAGACCTTTAACGCAGGCATACGTATAGTTCTACTCTCACTTAAGTGATTTCTTCTATCTCTCTTGAGTGTTATTCATCTTAATCATGTTACTGGTTTCCACCTATACCAGCTCTCTAGTAAACAAAAACTTAAGATTACTTGTCTCTTCATTGATTTATATATCATTATATATGCATTTTGATGTTTTGTCAATGACTTGATGTTATGCAAAATTTTATTGTTTATATTATTATATAATATAAAAATTTATGATTCATCCTCTAAATCTTCTTGAACTTCATCAATTTCAATCACTTCATCTTGATCTTCTTCAATTAAATCAAATTTAGCATCTTTAATGTTGCTGAATTTCTGACTGATTTTTTTACTTGTTTTATCGACTAAATCAGCTTGTTTAGATACACTAACGATAGCTCTATTGAGTTTGTCCCATCGTTCATCATAACGTTTAAACTCTTCACCAAGTTTTCTTAACTCTTCTAGAATGATTGAAGTTTGTTCGTCTCTTTCCATATTTTTGACAATGGTTTGAATCATCGTGAGCGTTGATAAAAGTGTTGTTGGTGATGCAATCCATACTTGATGCTTTTGAGCGTACTCCATAATATCTTCATGATAAGACGTTAACTCTGCAAATATCGCTTCAGCTGGAATAAACATAATTGCTTGATCAGAAGTTTCTGTAGGAATGATGTATTTATCTTTGATTGCGTTAATGTGGTTTTTCACATCTTTTTTGAACTCTTTTTCTGCATTTAAACGATCTTGTTTGCCAAGTGATTTATCCATCATACGCTTATAATTATCCAGTGGGAACTTAGAGTCGATCACAATATTCCCTAGTGGATCTGGCGCATGAACCATCGCATCTGCCATAGAGCCATTAGATAAAGTCACCTGTTTTTCGTATAATCGCTTATTTTCACCCATAACAGCGGTTAACAATTGGTAAAGTTGAACTTCTCCAAAAATACCTCTAGTTTTCTTATCCGTTAACAACCCATTTAAGCTAACAACTTCTTCTGATAAAACTTCAATTTTCTTTTGTGCTTCATCGATTTTCGCAAGTCTTTCAATGACATTCGTAAATGTTTCAGTAGTTTTTTCAAACCCTTGACCTAATCGCTGTTCAACTTTCTCATTGATTTGAATAAACTGTTTGTCAATTTTACTCATCATGTAGTCTTTAAACTCATTTAAATCTTTTTGACTTTGTTGATTTGAATGACCTACAAGTGTCGCGACATCAGTTTTGAATCCACCAAATTCTTTTTGTAATTTTTCATTAAAATATCCTTGAATGTCTTTTTCAACAGATATGTTTTGCCCAGGTTTTTGTTGATTTATCTTGATTAGTATATAAATCATTAAAATCACTAAGACAAGAACTAATCCTAAAATGACATAATCAATCCATTCCATAATTATCCCTCCACATCTTCTAAATAATATATATGAACAATTTCATCAATTACTTCAATATAAAACGCTATGTACGTTTCTTCACTTAAAATAATGTCATTAACGGATGTAATAAACCCATCATCGTTAAGTGCTTTTGAATAATTGGTTTGTTCATCCTCAGGAACCATCACATCTTGATAAGCTCTAGAGACTAAATCTGTACAATAATACTTATATTCCATATCTAAGAAAAACAAAAAATTATAGAGATTTTTATCAACTAATTGATCAGCATACGCTACAGCTCCATTATACTGTTCCTCAGTGACATCTTTTACTCTAACACCAATGAATTTTTCTCTATAATATGTACCAAAATAATCATAAAATTCACTGCCTTCTGCACGATATCTAGGATTTAGAAAATAATTGTCATTTGTCTTGTTAATTGTGACACTATAATCATGCGGCAAAGACCCGTCATGAGATATAATATCCCATATTGTTTCGTCTGAATCAGGGAACCCTACGGCCTCAATAAAGCGGTTGTCATCAGTTTTTATAGCTGCATGGCCACCAAAATAATAGGATATAAATTGATGAATAAAAAATACATCCGGAAATGGCGACTCTTGGGACATAAAAATGTCTCCTGTTTGCCCTAAATACTTCCTTGTGTCATCATAAAACACCGATCTTTCATCACTTAATTCATATGATGTTTCACGTGGAACTTTATAGTATCTTCTCGTTTGAAAAACGTTTGTTTGATACTCATAATTTTCTTCATATTCGAAGATGGCACGATCCTTAAATTCCTTAATTTCTATGTTGACCAAAATGTCTTTTGTTGCAGCTTTTCCAATTGTAAAAATACCCGCCCCCAATAGTAAAACAACTAAAAGTTTTAGAGCAGTAAAAAGTTTGTGTTTTTTTCTATATCTTCTTGTTTTATTAACTCTTGAATGAAAGATACTTATCATAAATAATCACCTATGTATAGTTGTTTATATTATAACACATGATGAAAAGAAAAGAGCCTTATGTTTCCATAAAACTCTTACCTTTTATTATTTTTTAGGTTTAATCACTAATGCGCGATCTTCGCCTTCACCTTCAGATTCAGTGATGACGTCTCTCCATTCACTTAATTTTGTGTGAATGATTCTACGATCAAATGAATTCATTGGGTCAAGTTTAACAGCAATTTTAGTTTGTGCAACTTCTTTAGCTGTTTTCGTTGCTAAAATCTCTAGTTGGCGTTTTCTATTTTCGTGATAATGCCCAATATCTAATGCTACAATTAAATGACCATCAACAAATGTATTTAAGTAATTTCTAAGCATATATTGTATAGAAAGAAGTGTTCTACCTTCTCTACCAATTAATAATGCATTTTCATCACTATCAATACTGTAGTGAATTTCTTCGCCATCGTTAAGTGTTCTGACTTCCATTCTTGATCCAATTTCCATGGTTTGAAGAATGCTTTCTAGATACATCTTACCTTCAAGTGCTAAATTAACGTTCGGTGTTGCTTCATAAGTAGCTGAAGATCCTATACCTAGTAATCCTTTTTTCTCTTTTAAAACGGTTAATTTAATTTTATCTAATTGTATTTTTAAGCCTTCAATAGCCATTTTTTCAGCTTCTTGTAGTGTTTTTGCTTCAAATTCTATTCTCTTTAACATAAACTCACCCCAACAATTGTTTTTCTTGTAGTTTTGCGTGTTTCTTCTCGTTCAATTTACGGTTAAACAGTGTTTGTCCTAATGAATAAATATTACCAAAAATCCAATATAATGCTAACGCGTTACTTTGATATGAGATGAACATCATCATAATAACCATGAAATAACTTACAAACTTCATTGTTTTTTCAGTTTGTTGCGCTTGTGGATTGGCGTTATGCTTATGAGTGTTTTTTGCATAACTTGGTTTTTTCATAGATATCTTTTGTAAAGTAAACATTGTTGCACCAACAATAGCAGCTAAGAATAACGCAGTAATACCATCATTTGTATTTGCCAAATTGATTCCTAAGAATTTAGTATTTGATACAGCGTCTGCATACATACCACCTTCTAAAGAAATACGTCTAACAACACCATACATCGCAATGAAGATTGGCATTTGTAAAAATGGCATTAGACATCCTAATACGTTGATGCCATGTTTTTTATAAACTTGCATCATTTCCATTTGCATCATTTGTTGTGATTGTGGGTCTTTTCTTGTTGCATATTTTTGTTGTACTCGTTGCATATCTGGTTGCGCAATATTCATCTTCATTGTCATGTCATTACTTTTAGCATAAATCGGCCAAGCAAGTGTTCTTACAACTAAAGTTGTAAATAAAATACCTAACGCGAATGAATTACCTAAAAATGATGCGAAAAATTGCATAACGAACGCAACTGGAATCACTAAAATATAATCAAAGAATCCTGCGTCTTCTGTTGTGATCGGTTTTTCACCACCAGCAACATAAACTTCAAAGTTTTCTGTATATCCTTCATACGTAAATGATACCGAATAACTGATTTGATTTTTAAATCCTTCAGTTCCAAGCGGATCATAATCATTATCATTAAATAATGCGGCAAAAGCTGCTTCATCTAGTACTTCATGTACTTTAACGATGTCTCCATCTTTTTCGACTGCATAAGCTTCAATGCCTTTAACATCAAACGTTTCTCCCATGTTATATAACACACCATCAACAGTTGGGAATCTAAAAGCTACCATCACAATTTCGTTGTCTTCAACGACTGTTTCTGGTTTGATATAAATCTTAAATGAAGCTTCTTGATCTTCAACAGCAAACGTAAACGTTTGTACGCCACCTTCAACACCGATTTCATCAGGTGATACATTAGATGGAAGTAATCCTTCATAAACAACTGGTGCTTCAGGTGCTACACCTGATTCAGTTAAAGCCCAGTATGATAATCCACCTTCTCCTTTAAAAACAATTGAGTTTCTATCTTCGTAATCGAAAACTAATTTTTCTCCATTTGTTCCATAAGGATTGTTTACAACGATATGCCCAACTTCATCAGATCTGCCACATGATGCCAGCGTTAAGATGAGCATGAACATCATTGCGATAAAAAATAATTTCTTATATTGTTTTTGCATCTTCGTTCTCCAATAATTTAGATTTTTTTAAGAGTACAAGTAACTCTTCTCTCATTTCTTGAAATGAGAGTTTTTTAGCTTGCGGTTTAATAACAATTAAAATGAGTTTATTTTTATCAAAATCATCTTTAAATTCACTGACAATCATCCGTATTCTACGTTTCGCTAAATTTCTTTCAACGGCATTGCCATATTTCTTACCAATAGACATTGCGAATCTAAAGTTTTTTGCATCTTGATCTTGGTCTTGATAAACACCAAAATAATCGCTATTCTTCGATTTTCTTTTTTTAAAGACCGCATCGATTTCGCTATATTTCTTAATGCGATATTTTTTTTCCATGTTTTGTGTATTTTAAAAAGAAAAGACTACTCAAAAATAACATAAGTTATTATTTTAATCGAGTAGTCCTAGTTTTTTTAAAATAATTCAATTTATACAGTTAATTCTGCGCGGCCTTTCAATCTGCGACGTGCAAGTACGCGACGACCACCAGCAGTTGCCATTCTCGCTCTAAATCCATGAGTTTTTTGACGCTTTTGCTTACTTGGTTGATATGTTCTTTTCACAAATAAAACCACCTTTCTTGCGAAACCATGCTTTTTTATTATATAAAAAGAATTAGTCTTTGTCAACAATAAAAAAACTTTTTGAAATCTTATTTGATTTAGACACTTTTTTTTACTTGATTATGTGTATAAGTCTTAAAAACCATTGTGGATAACTTACACACATTTTATACACATTGTGGATAACTGGAAAACAATACAAAAAACCTTTACTAAGGGATTTAGTTGAAATATTTATCCACAATCTATTAAATAATGTAATAAATAAGTAAGAAGTTTTCCACAAAAATTGTGGATAAGTTTTTAGTTCATTTCATTTGATTTATGATATCATATCACT